>NZ_AWFD01000007.1 GCF_000682735.1 Hyphomonas sp. CY54-11-8
CGCGCCGAACATGCTGAAAGAGTATGAGCCGCTGATCCGCTCGCGGACGCAGGGCCTCCTCGACAGCCTTCCGGTTGGCGAGCCGTTCGACTGGGTCGATACGGTTTCCATTGAGCTCACCACGATGATGCTCGCGACGCTCTTCGACTTCCCGTTCGAAAATCGCCGTCAGCTGACCCGCTGGTCAGACGTCGTCACCAACATGCACAATCCGGATATCTGCCCGGGCGGTGAAGAACAGTGGCGCCGCGAAATGATGGAATGCCTGACTACGTTCATGCAGATCTTCCAGGAACGTCAGGCGATCCCGCAACAGCACGACCTGATGAGCCTTCTCGCGCACGGCGAAAAGACGAAGAACATGACGCCGATGGAACTGCTCGGCAACGTGATCCTGCTAATCGTCGGTGGAAATGACACGACCCGCAACACGATGACGGCGTCTGTCTGGGCCCTCAACAAGTATCCGGAACAGTTCGAAAAGCTGAAGGGCGACCTGTCCCTGATCCCGAACATGGTGTCGGAAACGATCCGCTGGCAAACGCCGCTGGCCTTCATGCGCCGCACCGCGCTGGAAGATGTCCAGCTACGCGACAAGCTCATCAAGAAGGGTGACCAGGTCGCCATGTGGTACATCTCCGGTAACCGGGATGAGGACTTCTGGGACAAGCCGAACGACTACATCATCGACCGTGCAGATGCCCGCCGTCACCTGTCCTTCGGCTTCGGCATCCACCGCTGCGTCGGCAATCGCCTGGGTGAACTGCAGCTGCAGATTCTCTGGCAGGAACTGATGGAGCGCTTCGAGCACATCGAAGTGCTGGACGAACCGTCCTACACCTCAGGCGCCTTTGTGCATGGCTACACCTGGATGCCGGTGATCCTGCACCCGAAAAAATAAGTCTGGGCGAGAAGCCTGTTGGCTGACCCGGCGATAAGCCGCTAGACCTCCCGTCAGATCCTGACGGGAGGTTTTTCATGGACGTTTCCAAAGCAGTCGACCAGCGCATATCCACCCGGGCTTTCCTGCCCGACGCGCTTTCCGAAGCCGAAGTCCGCGAATGGCTAACCCAGGCCCAGCGCGCACCGTCCGGCGGCAACGTCCAGCCCTGGCGTACGATCGCCGTGACCGGCCAGGCGAAAGACGACGTCATCGCCATGGCCGCGCCAATCTTGGCGGCAGACCCACGCGGCCAGAAGACGGACCGGCCGATCTATCCGAAAGACCTGTGGGAACCCTATGAAGCCCGTCGGCGCCGCGTCGGCGAGATGATGTACGAAGCCCTCGGCATTCCCCGCGAAGACCGTGCGGCCCGCCTCGCCTGGTTCTCCAACAATTTCCGCTTCTTCGGGGCGCCGCTCGCCATCTTCCTGGTGATTGATGAACGCATGGGCCACGGCCAGTGGGGCCATGCCGGCATGTACCTGCAGACCCTCGCTCTGCTGGCTGAAGAACGTGGCTGGGGCACCTGCTTCCAGGAATGCTGGGGCGTGCTGCGCCCTGCCCTGAAGGAGCACTTCAACCTCGCGCCGACTGAAATGATCTGGTGCGGCGTTGCTGTCGGCAAGCCGGACAAATCCCACCCGGTCAATTCTCTGCGGGCCGAACGGACCGATATTGACGAAATCGCCGAGTTTCACGGTTTCTAGATTCCGCCGCATTCCTGCCGGAACTCGATGATCTGTTAGGCGTATGTACACGCGCCGGTCCATACTCGTCTCCACGCTTGCACTACCCCTGCTACCGCAGACGTTCGGTGAACGATCGCTTCCCTTCGCCACGCGCCTCTCAAAAGCGGCCCGCCAGCAGATTGGTGTGACGCAGAGCTATGACGCGGCCTATGTCCGGCTCGATTACCCCATGGGAGATGTGGACCGGTCGACCGGCGTCTGCACCGATGTCGTTGTCCGCGCCTACCGGGATGCTTTCGAGGTGGATCTTCAGAAACTCGTCCACGATGATATGAAAACCGCGTTTGCGGATTATCCAGCAATCTGGGGGCTCAGCCGTCCAGACCGGAACATTGATCACAGACGAGTACCTAATCTCGAACGATTCTTCGAACGCCAGGGCGTGGACTTGCCCCTGCCCGCAGCGCTGGATGGCTGGCAGCCGGGTGATCTGTATACAATGCGATTGGGCGGCCGCTTGCCTCACATAGGAATCGTGTCGGACAAGCGAACGTCTGCCGGCCACCCATATGTGATTCACAACATTGGTGGCGGCACGCAGGAAGAGGACATCCTCGGACTATTCGGCGACGAACGCCGGTTCCGCTTTGAAGTGACTGCCTAAACCTAGTCGTCCTCATTCCATTCGGAAATGGGTTGCTCCGGCGTCCGCTCTTCCTTGCGGAGACGCATCACGGCCGCCTTGATATCGTCGCGGTCAAATTCGTCCTGATCTTCGGCAGTCCGGACAGGCGCCCGCGTGTAGGCAAAGACGCTAATTCCGTCATCCTCTTGCTCGTCAGCCTTGACGTCTTCCACAGGCTTTTCCGGGAAGGATTCTGCCTCAGTTTCAGCGTCAGCTTCCGCCTCAACTTCTTCCTCATCCCGACCATCATCCATGAAATCGGTCACGAAGGATTCAATCTCTTCGGTATCACCGCCCGCGTCCACAAGCAGCTCTTCTTCGCTGAGCGCCTCCTCATCCGGCATCTGGAACCCAGCCGGAATGACATCCGACAGCAGACCTTCTGCTTCGAGGTCTGCCTTGCCCGGCAGCGTGCTCAGGCCCTCAAGGCCGAAATGCTCAAGGAACGCATCCGTGGTCCCATAGGTCAGTGGCTGGCCCGGCGTCTTGCGCCGGCCTTTAATCTTTATCCAGCCGGTCTCCATCAGCGTGTCGATCACGGCTTTGGAAACCGCCACGCCCCGAACCGCTTCGATCTCTGCGCGCGTGACTGGCTGGCCGTAGGCAATGATCGCCAGGGTTTCGAGCGCCGCCTGGCTGAGTTTCTTCTGAACCTGGCGCTCTTCCACGAAGAGATAAGACAGGTCCTGCGCTGTCTGGAAGCGCCATTTGCCGGCGACCTCGACCAGGTTCACCCCCCGGTTCACATAAAGCGCCCGCAGGGTCATCAACACTTCAGCGGCTTCAACACCGTGCGGAAGAATTTCCGCAATCTGCGTTGCCGACAATGGTTCACCCGCTGCGAACAGAACAGCCTCAGCCCGGCGCACGCCTTCAGCCAGCGCCTCGTTCATGTCTTCGTGCAGCGCTTCTTCAGACCGGCGGAAAGCCAGCGCGAGCTGCGTGACCGCGCTCGGTTTCTTCTCGGCTGACGTTTCGTCGTTCATTTCAATCTTCTCAAACATCTGCATGGCTGCCCCCCTGTGGGTGGCTTTGCGCATTCCGCAGGTACAACGGCGCAAAATGGGTGTCCTGCCGGACTTCGACCTCGCCGTCGCGTACAAGTTCCAGCGCCGCTGAGAATACGCTGGCCGTGACCGAGCGTGTGGGCAACTCCGGGTCCACATCCGTCATGGTCAGGCTGATCTCGTCAAGTGAAGACCACTGCGCGAGCTGTCCGCGAAGCTGCCTGAGCGTCGTACGGGCAAGTTCCAGAGGCAAGACCAGCTGTTGCTCGATCACGTGCGGGCGCTCTTTCTCGCGCCGATCCCTGATCGAACCGAAAGCCTGCGTCAGCTCGTACAGGCTGGCATTCCATTCCGTGTGGCGAATCACTTTGGGCTGCTCAGGCGTGCCACGCAGGAAAACGACATTGTCCAATATCGGCCCGCCCTGCAGCTCTTTCACGGCATCGCGCATGGCGTCGAGCCGCTTCAGACGAAAAGCAAGCCGCGCAGCCATCTCTTCGCCAGTCGGTTCGTCTTCTTCCGGCTTTTCCGGCTTTGGCAGGAGAAGTCTAGACTTCATGAATGCCAGCCAGGACGCCATCAGAAGATAGTCGGCTGCGAGGTCCATCCGGCGCTTCTTCGCGTCCTCAATGAAGACGAGATACTGCTCGGCCAATTCGAACATGGACAGATGCAGGAGATCCACCTTCTGACGGCGGGCAAGCTCCAGCAGCAGATGCAGCGGGCCTTCATATCCGCCGACATCGACGCGGAAAATGTCCTGGATGTCAGCCTCTTCCATGTCGGAAGAGAGAGTCTCCATTGTGACAGAATCGCTACTCATTCGGCCGCTCCCACATTCGGGAATAGCTCATGGAACCGCTGCCAGGCCTTGGCCGGTTCAATCGGTTCGGCCTGCTGCGCGATGGCATCAGCAGCAGCGGCACGCTCCGCGGGACGCCCTGCCAAAACAGGGGCGGCTTCCGCCACTTCCGTCATTTCGGCGAGAATGTCTGCTGGATCCTTGAGAAACCCAGAGCAATGCAGCAGCACATCACAACCCGCCGCGATCGACGCGTGCGCGCGTTCAGCGAGGCTGCCGCCAAGTGCCCTCATCCCCAGATCATCGGTCATCAGGAGCCCATCAAACCCGATTCGACCTCGTATGATCTCCTGAATCATGTAGCGGGACACTGTTGCTGCCTTACCGGGATCGTAGGCCTCATAAGCAATGTGGGCTGTCATCGCCATCGGCGCATCAGCGACTCGGGAGAAGGCATCGAAGTCTTTCGACAGCTCATTGTCCCCAGCGGTTATTCGTGGCAGCTGCAAATGGCTGTCTGCCATGGACCGGCCATGCCCGGGAATGTGTTTGATCACGCTCGCTACCCCGCCAGCGTGCAGACCGGCCATAGCGGCTTGGGCAAGGTCCGCCGCCTGCTCCGGCTCTGCGCCAAACGCCCTGTCCCCAATCACGTCATGCGCCCCTGGCACCGGCAGGTCGACAACCGGAGCGCAATCGGCGTGGATCGACAAACTCGCGAGTTCCGATGCAATCAGCCTGTGGCCGAGCCAGCAAGCCTCTCGCCCTAGCTCAGCGTCCTTTTCATAGATCGCAGCGTAGTCCGCGCCGCGGGGAAACAGCGGCCATTCCGGCGCCTTTAGCCGCGCCACACGCCCGCCTTCCTGGTCGATGAAGATCAACGTTTTCCGGCCTGTCGAATCCCAGATGTCCGCCACCAGCCTGCGCACCTGATCACGTGACACGCACGAACGGCCCATGAGAATCACACCCCACGGGTTTTGCGCCTTGAACAGGTCCGCTTCACCTGGTGTCAGGACTGAGCCTGAAACGCTGAGGATACAGGCCTTCGCCACTATCCGGTCACCACAATACAGTTGTCGCCTTCGGCCTTCAGCGCATCGCAAAAGGCGTCTGCCTCTGTTTTTTGGCTAAAGCCGCCGACTCGCAAGCGGTAGAACACACCTTTGGCGCCCAGATCGGCCCGCTGGATGCGTTTTCCGGCACCGCGGTAGAGATCCGGGTGCTCAGACGCAGATTTGCGCCATGCGGCCTCAGCAGCATCCTGGGTACGAAACGCTGCCACTTGCACGAGGTACTGCCCCCCTTCGCTGAAGGCGAACTGTGGTGAGACCTCACGCGGCGGCGGGAGTGGCGCGCGCGGCGCTGGCATCGGCGCAAGCGCCTCCGACTCAATCCCCCGGTCAGGCCGGCTGAGATCGGCCAGTTCAGCTACCTCATCGGCGACCGAGTTCGGCATCCCATTGTCCGGATCGCTGCCATCCACCTCATCGTCCGTCGGACGCAAATCAATGGGCGGACCGCCCTGCAGCATGTCCGAGCCGTCGCCGCCATCGAGATTTGCCAGGTCCGGTATGCGCTCGGAAGCATCCATCTGGTCATAGAAGCGCTTGTCGGTATCGCGGACTTCCAGTCCTCCCCGTTCATCCGGAATACGTTTGTAGGGCTGCGCATCGGCAATCACGCTGGGCAACCCTCCTCCATTGGACCGGACGCCTTGACGGTATGTGTTCCAGACGACCGCGCCGAACACCAGCAGCACGCCGATCGCCAGCGCCAGGATCAATGGTCCACGCGCGGTCTCATCGTCGCGAATGTCGAACCCGCGATAGTCATCTTCGAATGGTGAGGCCTCATCGGCGCCGTACCGGTAGCGACTCATGAAACGTCCCTTCTGGCTTGTTTCCTGAGGTTAATTTTTAGGCTCGTTTCGTTAACGGCAATTGAACAGCAGCCCATAGCTCCAGGGCGATGGCAGGGATTTCCTCAAATCTTGCAGTAGGTCCCAGCCTTCATCCCAGCTGGCTGAGGTCACAGAGGCGCCGGTGCTCCTCAATGGCATAGCCGTCGGTCATGCCCGCGATGTAATCGCAAACGATGCGGGCCCGGCGAAACGCATCCGCCTGCGAGGCATCTTCCCGCCAGGGCGATGGGAGCGTTTGCGGCTCTGAAGTGAACCCCTCGAACAGCTCTGCCAGGATCCGCTTCGCCTTCGAACGCATCCGGTTCACTTTGTAATGCTTGTACATCCGCTCAAACAGGAAGGCCCTGAGTGCCCGCTGTTTGTCAGCAAGCTCGTCACTGAACCCCACTAGCGGCTCACCCAGACCGCGGACTTCCGCTGCGCTCGCCGGCTGAAGGCGCTTCACCCGGCGCCGGGTTTCGTCAACAAGATCGTTGATCCAGACACCGATGAGCTGGCGCACCGCTTCATATGTGACCATCCGGTCCGTCAGATGTGGGTATTCAACTTTAACGCCCCGGAAAACATCTCCCACGATGGGCAGTTCCATCAATTCCTGGATCGTGAAGAGGCCCGCGGCAATGCCGTCGTCAATGTCGTGATTATTGTAGGCGATGTCGTCTGACAGAGCCGCAACCTGGGCCTCCGGCCCCGCGAACTGGTCAAGTTCCAGGTCTTCAATGCGGGAAAACTCCCGGAATGCGGCCGGGAGATCGGCGGCGCTCGTATCGCCATCTATCAACGGGCCGTTGTGTTTTACCAAGCCTTCCAGCATTTCCCAGGTCAGGTTTAGGCCGTCGAAATTCGGATAGCGCACTTCCAACCGCGTGACGACGCGGAGCGTCTGGGCGTTATGATCAAAACCGTCAAATGGTTCCATGCACGCGTCCAGCTGATCCTCACCAGCGTGCCCGAACGGTGGGTGGCCCATATCGTGCGCCAGCGCCATGGCCTCAGCCAGGTCCTCATCCAGCCCCAGCGTACGTGAAATACTGCGGGCAATCTGCGCCACTTCCAGAGAATGGGTCAGACGCGTGCGAAAATGATCACCTTCATGCGCCACAAAGACCTGCGTTTTCTGCTTCAGGCGCCGAAAAGCTGTGGAGTGAATGATGCGGTCGCGGTCGCGCTGGAAGGGCGTGCGCGTGGCAGACGGAGCTTCATCGTGATACCGGCCCCGGCTGTCTTCATGGCGCGTTGCATACACCGCTCTCTTTTCCATTGGTCCAAACGTCCCTATCTATGGGTCATGAGCACGACGACTGCCCCTGATGTGACCCTTACCGCTTCGGCTGCCAAGCGCATTAATGCGATTCTGGCCAAACAGGACGGCGCAGACTTTTTGCGCGTCTCTGTCGAGGGAGGCGGCTGTTCCGGCTTCTCATACAAGTTCGATTTCGCCTCAGAGGAGAATCCGGACGATCTGCTGGTTGAACGCGACGGGGCCAAGGTCCTGATCGATGAAATGAGCCTCGAATTTCTGAACGGTTCTGAGATCGACTTTTCGACCGAACTGATCGGCGCAGCGTTCAAGATCAACAATCCGAACGCAACGGCTGCCTGCGGCTGCGGGACAAGCTTTTCAATCTGACGCCGGGTAACCGCTCGCGCCAGTTGCACCTTCGCGATAGGGTCCGACGGTCAGGAGGACACTCATGAGCCAGGTACGCCCGTTCAATATTTCCGTTTCCGACGCAAAGCTCGCCGCCATCCGGGAGCGGGTTGCAGCCTATCGATGGTTTCCGGCACCCGAAAATGAAAAGGGCTTTGCGTATGGCATGTCGACGCCCGTCCTTCAGGAACTCTGCAAGTACTGGCTGAACGAATACGACTGGCGCGTGCAGGAAGACCTGCTGAACAAGTACCCGAGCTTCAAGGCTGACGTCGGCGGCATGGAAATCCACTTTGTCCACGTTGTGGGTGAAGCCGAAGGCAAGCGCCCGCTATTGCTGACCCATGGCTGGCCGGGTTCGTTCTTCGAGTTCTGGGACGCCATCGAACCGCTCGCCTTCCCGTCCCGCCATGGTGGCGACGCAGCCGATGCATTCGATGTCGTGATCCCCAGCCTGCCTGGCTACGCGTTCTCGGAGAAGCCCGCCTCTCCCATGGGCCAACGCGCAACCGCGGCGCTGTGGGATGAGCTTATGCGCGATGTGCTCGGCTACAAATCTTATCTTGCCCAAGGCGGAGACTGGGGCGGGCTTGTCACATCCTGGCTAGGCCTGAACCATGGCGCGCACGACAAGAATGGCGGGTGCCGCGCGATCCACCTCAACATGATTGGTTTCCGTCCGACACCGCCTACTCCGAACACGGAGGAAGAAGCGAACTGGCTGACCAACATGCAGGGCGCGATGCAAGCCGAAGGCGCCTATTTCATGGAGCAGGCGACAAAGCCGCAGACACTCGCCATGGCGCTGATGGATTCTCCGGTTGGCACGACTGCCTGGATCATCGAGAAGTTCCATGGCTGGTCAGACCTGCGTGAAGGTGACCTATACTCCGTCTACACACGAGACCAGCTGCTAACGAATGTGATGCTGTACCTCGTCAATGATGCGATCGCGACCAGCGTCTGGTATTACAACGCCCTATTCCAGGAAGGCGGTGTGCAGCTGCCGGAAGGTGCTCGCTGTGAGACACCGACCGGGTTTGCGAATTTCCCGGGAGAGAAGGTTTATACGGCCCCACCAAAAAGCTGGGTCGAACGAGCCTACAATCTCGTGCATTGGCGTGACATGCCGAAAGGCGGCCACTTTGCAGCGATGGAAAAGCCTACGCTCTTTGTCGATGAAGTCAGGGCCTGGGCACGCGCGCACGATTAGGCGCGCAGATCATTCCCGACATTGTCCAGCACGGCGTTGGCGAATTTTGCCTCTGACTCTTCAAAAAAGTCGTGTGCGAGGGACACATACTCATCCATGATCACGGCATGGGACAGATGCTGGTGCACGATGAACTCAGCGGCGCCTGCGCGGAGCAAGGCGCGCATCGTGGCGTCTAGGCGGGTCAGCTTCCACCCTGATGCAAGGCGTTTCAGGATCGCTTTGTCGACCCTCGCCTGATTGTCTACCACACCATTGACGATGGACTTGAAAAGATCCGGATCGGCCTCTTCCACCGGTTCCTCATTCGGACCGATGCCAAGTTTGTCTTCCATGAAGGCACGAATGGTCTCGCGCGCCGACTTGCCGGTCTGCTCCATCGCATAGAGCGCCTGCACCGCCGCAAGGCGCGCACCAGCCCGGCGCGCGCGTGTGACTTCAAATGGAAACTTCTGATCGCTCAACGAATGAGTTCCTTGCGGAATTTGATCATGGAGAGACAAGCGTTCGCTGCGTCCGCACCCTTGTTGCCGCGTTTGCGATCGGCACGTGCCAGCGCTTGTGCCTCGTTCTCGACGGTCAGAATGCCGTAGCCAATGGCCTGCCGGCGATTGACGATCAGGTCCATCAGGCCCCGCGCGCTCTCGCCACAGACATAGTCATAGTGGGTCGTCTCACCGCGGATCACGCAACCCAAGGCGACCGCACCATCGAAGCGTCCCGAGTCTGCCGCCATGGCGATCACACCCGGCAGCTCAAAAGCGCCCGGCACTTCCATCACCGTGACTTTTGCGTCGGCAGCTTCCAGCACTTCCATCGCGCCAGCCAGCATCTCTTCGGAAATATGTTTATAGTAGTGCGAAACCGCTACCAGGACCCGGTCAGCCATCAGTTTGTCTCCTCGTTGAGGCGGCGCCACCCCTCTATCGTCATGCCGTATCCGTCAAGCCCTGCAACGCGGGTGGGCTGCGTATCGGACAGGTAAATCATCTTGCGCACGCCGAGCTCCCGCAGAATTTGTGCACCAATCCCGTACTCGCGCAGCGGCGAGGTCGGGTCTTTCGGTGTCGACGTCTTCAGACCGAGGCGTTCGGCAATGGCATTCGCCTGCATCGTGTTTACGAACACGACCACGCCTGGCTCTTCCGCTTCGGCAATGATCCGCATCGCACGTTCGACCAGGCCCTGTCGTGGACCGCGCTCGCCCAGGATATCTGCCAGCACGTCGGTGCGGTGGACGCGAACCAGCGTGGTGGAGTCTGGCTTGATCGTGCCGTGAACGATGGCGATGTGCTCGGAATTGTCGAGCACATTGCGGAAGCACACGGTCCGGAAGCCTTCTCCATAGGCCGACTCCAGCGGTGCCTCGACCCGGCGCTCAAGGAAGCGGTCATTCTGGCGGCGCCATGCGATCAGGTCGGCAATGGTACCGATTTTCAGATTATGGAGCTGCGCGAAGGCAACGAGGTCCGGCAGGCGAGCCATCGAGCCGTCCTCGTTCATGATCTCGCAGATCACACCGGCCGGATAGAGGCCGGCCATGCGAGAAATGTCGACAGCGGCTTCCGTATGGCCCGCGCGGACCAGCGTCCCGCCATCCTTGGCGACCAGCGGGAAAACGTGACCGGGTGAAACGATATCATCGTAGTCCTTGGTCGGGTCGATAGCGACAGCGATAGTCTTCGCACGGTCATGCGCGGAAATCCCTGTCGTGACGCCTTCCTTCGCCTCAATGGAAACGGTGAAGGCCGTGCCCATGCTCTCCCGGTTGTTCCGGGTCATCATGTCGAGATTCAGCGTATGAGCACGCTCCTGTGTCATGGCGAGGCAGATCAGGCCCCGGCCGTGACGGGCCATGAAATTGACTTGTTCCGGCGTCGCAAAATTTGCCGGGATAATCAGGTCTCCCTCATTCTCGCGGTCTTCTGCATCCACAAGGATGAACATGCGCCCGTTGCGGGCGTCTTCGATGATCTCGTCGATCGAGGAGATCGCGTGCTTGAACTCGTCTGACATTGTTTCACTGCCCTTCAGGTGCATCAGCACCAATCATGCGGGCGACGTAGCGTGCCAGCATATCTATCTCAAGGTTCACACGGCTGCCCGGCTGCAGATCAGCCAGCGTGGTCACCTCCCATGTGTGCGGAATAACAGCGACCTGGAAGTCGCCATTCGGCAAGGCATCCGCGACGGTCAGCGAAACGCCGTTCACCGCGGCGGACCCCTTGGTCGCAAAATACTTCGCCAGATCAGCCGGTGGACGGATCGTGATCCGGCGGCTCTGACCCTCCGGCTCGATGGAGACGATTTCGCCGACGCCATCGACATGGCCGAAGACGAAATGTCCGCCCAGCTCATCGCCCAGTTTCAGGCTCTGCTCCAGATTGACCCGTGCGCCTTCGTTCCACTCTCCGAGCACCGTCTTCGCGAGCGTCTCCGGCACGGCCTCAACGGAAAACCAGGCGCCACGCTCACCCTGCCCCTTATCGACGACGGTGAGGCAAACACCGGAGTGCATGATCGACGCGCCCATGGCGATGTCTTCCAGCGGGTAACCGCTTTCAACTTCGAACCGCGTCAAGCCGTTGCGGTGTTCCGCCTTCCGGACAGTGCCGACATCGGTGACGAGACCTGTGAACATGGGAAGACCTTCAGGCGACTTTTGCTAAAAACGAACATAAGTGTTCAGAACGTCATCCCCAATGCGTTCCGTCGCGACAGGTTTCCACCGTGTCGCATCCGACAGGGTCTGAAGGCCAAGTCCCCCAAGGGCTGGCAAGCCGTCGCCGCCAATCAGGATTGGCGCCACAAACCAGGCAATTTCATCAACAAGACCAGCGCGGATAAAGCTTGCAGCCAACGTTCCGCCGCCTTCAATCAGCAGCGAAGAAATTCCTTCCGCGGATGCCCGGCGTAGCAAATCCTGTACATCCATCCGTACGCCGTTACCGCAGCGCCAGATCTCCACGCCGCTCCGCGTCAGGAAATCCTGCGGCTGGCCATTGGTCGCCACCACGACGCGGCCGCTCGATACCGACTGCACAAGGCGGGAGCTGAGCGGTGTGCGCCCATTGGAATCCGCCACGATACGAACGGGCTGCTTCTTCGGCAGGGGCACCGTGCGCGCGGTGAGCAGCGGGTCGTCCGCCAGAACAGTACCAATGCCTACAAGGATGGCATCGTGCGAAGCACGCAATTGGTGCCCCCGGGCCCGGGACTCACTGGATGTGATCCACTGGCTCGTCCCATCGGCAAGGGCGATCCGCGCGTCCAGCGAAGTGGCGAGCTTCAGCGTGACCCGCACGCCGCTCATTCGCCTTCGAGGTCCTCTTCGTCCTCAAGCGCGGCCTTTTCGATGAACTGGGCAAAATCGCTCGGATCACGGAAGTCCTTGTAGACGCTGGCGAAGCGGACATAGCCGACCGGATCGACCATGCGCAGCGCCTCCATCGCCAGCTCACCTACATCGTTGGAGGCAACTTCCGGCTCGCCAGCGCTTTCCAGCTTCCTCAGAATGCCTGAAACCATCTGGTCGATCTGTTCACGGTCGACCGGGCGCTTGCGCAGCGCAATCGTGATCGACCTTGCGAGACGTTCCCGGTCAAACGGCACACGCTTGCCGTCCCGCTTTACAACCGTCACTTCGCGCAGCTGCACCCGCTCGAATGTTGTAAACCGGGCGCCGCAGCTTTCGCAGACCCTGCGGCGGCGCACAGCGGTATCGTCTTCAGCCGAGCGGCTGTCTTTCACCGATGTGTTCTCAGATCCGCAGAAAGGACAACGCAAACCGGATCAGCCTCCCAAGCCACCATAAATCGGGTACTGCGCCGTCAGCGCTTTGACTTCGTCGCGAATACGGTCTTCCGTAGACGCACTGTCGCCCGTCGCGACGGCATCGACGATCTCGCCTATCCAGTTGCCGATCCGGGTGAATTCTTCTTCTCCGAAGCCACGCGTGGTGCCAGCCGGTGAACCGACGCGAATACCGCTGGTGATCGTTGGCTTCTCAGGATCGAACGGCACGCCATTCTTGTTGCAGGTGATAAATGCACGGCCGAGTGCGGCCTCAGCGTCCTTACCGGTCACCTTTTTGGGGCGCAGGTCGATCAGCGCAAGGTGCGTATCCGTGCCGCCAGAGACAACATCCAGTCCGCTGGCTTTCGCCGCAGCGGCCATGGCTCTGGCATTTACGACCACCTGCGCAGCATATTCTTTGAAAGACGGACGCAGCGCCTCACCAAAGGCAACAGCCTTCGCCGCGATGACATGCATCAGCGGGCCACCCTGAATGCCGGGGAAGATCGCCGAATTGATCTTCTTGGCCAGCTTCTCGTCATTGGTCAGGATCATGCCACCGCGCGGGCCACGAAGCGTCTTGTGCGTGGTGGTGGTTGCCACGTCGGCATAGTCGAGCGGGTTCGGATGCGCCCCGCCTGCCACGAGACCAGCAAAGTGAGCCATGTCGACCATGAACACCGCGCCAACTTCGTCAGCGACCGCCCGGAAGCGGGCAAAGTCGATTTCACGGGGATAGGCAGAGCCGCCTGCGATGATCATCTGCGGACGGTGCGCCTTGGCCAGGCGTTCGACCTGTTCGAAATCGATGCGGTCATCTTCCCGGCGCACGCCGTACTGGACGGCATTGAACCATTTGCCCGACTGGTTGGGGGGTGCGCCGTGCGTCAGGTGACCGCCAGCATCGAGGCTCATGCCGAGGATTGTGTCGCCTGGTTTCAGGACAGCCTGGAAAACACCCTGGTTGGCCTGGCTGCCGGAGTTCGGCTGGACATTGGCAAACTGGCAATTGAAGAGCTGTTTTGCGCGGTCGATCGCGAGATTTTCAGCAATGTCGACGAATTCGCATCCGCCATAATAGCGCCGGCCCGGATAGCCTTCGGCATATTTGTTGGTGAGGACGGATCCCTGCGCTTCCAGAACCGCCTTGGAGACGATGTTTTCCGAAGCGATCAGCTCGATTTCGTGCTGTTGGCGCCCCTGTTCCTTGCCGATCGCGGCGAAAACTTCCGGATCGCTCTCTTCAAGACCGGTCGAAAAGAAACCGCTGGTATCAAACCGTTGCGTCTGGGCGGTGTCTGCCATGGGAATCTCCTGCTTTCCGTGCGCTGTTTACGCGCAGAGGCGCGCGCTCGCAACTGGACAATCCCGCATAACAGTCGGCAGATTTTCTCAATCTTGTTTGATGTAATAAGGGTAATCGCGCGCTAATACTTATGATCTTCTGGTCTTACCGCGTTCTTCGTGACATTATGTTTTGAATTACCGTAGCATTATAAAAATAACGGTGGTGGCAAGATGGGTGACCCGAAGCAGGTTGACGTGCTGGGGATGACGACAGGGATCGTCTCGTCCTTCGTTTCCAACAATACAGTTCCAGCATCCGACCTGCCCGGTCTGATCCGGTCCGTACATGACGCGATCTTGTCGTTGTCCGAGGAAGATTCGAACAATGCCGAAGCCCTCTCGCCCGCGGTTCCGATTTCGAAATCCATTACACCGGACTTCCTGATCTGCCTGGAAGATGGCAGGAAGCTCAAAATGCTGCGCCGTTACCTGCGGTCCCGCTATTCCATGACACCGGAGGAATATCGGGAACGGTGGAACCTACCGGCCGATTACCCGATGGTCGCACCGAATTATGCCAAACTGCGCTCAAAGCACGCGAAGAACATCGGTCTCGGCAAGAAAAAGAAATAGGCGCCCAAAGGCGCCTATTCCGTTTGAATTCAGATGGCTCAACGTCGATCAGGCGGCCTTGTCGAGGCCCAGCTGCTTCCAGACGGCAAGGATCGCTTCGACCAGTTCGTCCATCATGACGGCGTCGTGCACCGGGCTCGGCGTAAAACGCAGGCGCTCGGTGCCACGCGGTACGGTCGGGTAATTGATCGGCTGAACATAGATGCCGAAATCGAACAGCAACGTGTCGGACAGGGCCTTGCACCGCTCCGGATCGCCCACGAGCAGTGGGACGATGTGCGACGGAGATTCCATCACCGGCAGGCCCGCATCGCGGAATTTCTGCTTCAGCTCTGCGGCCTTGGCCTGATGGATGGCGCGCAGTTTGCGGCCTTCATCGGAGCGCAGCTTCTGGATGCTGGCCAACGCTCCTGCCGCCATGACCGGGCAAGTTGACGTGCTGAAGATGAAGCCGGACGCCATCGAACGGATGGCATCGATCACGGTCGCCTTGGAAGCGATGTAACCGCCCATCACGCCATAACCTTTGGCGAGCGTACCCTCGATAATGTCGATCCGATCGGACAGACCGAGCATTTCGGCAACGCCAGCGCCCTGGCTGCCGTAAAGGCCGACAGCATGCACTTCGTCCAGATAGGTCAGCGCATTGAACTCATCTGCCAGGTCACAGATTTCCTTCATGCGGCCGAAATCGCCATCCATGGAGTAGACGCTTTCGAAAGCGATCACTTTCGGACGGTCCGGATCGTCGTTTTCAAGCAGGGCGCGCAGGTGGTCCACATCATTATGGCGGAACACCCGGTAATCGGCGCCCGAACGGCGGATCCCCTCGATCATCGAAGCATGGTTGAGCTGATCGGAATAGATGATCAGGTCTTTCATGATCTTGCCGAGCGTTGACAGGGTCGCGTCATTGGACACGTAGCCGGACGTGAACAGCAACGCTGCTTCCTTCTGGTGCAGGTCCGCCAGCTCCCGCTCCAGATCGACGTGGAACCGCGTCGTACCGGAAATGTTGCGCGTACCGCCTGAGCCGGCACCAAAGCTGTCGATCGCTTCGTGCATCGCCTGGATGACATCATCATCCTGACCCATGCCGAGATAGTCATTTGAACACCAGATGGTGACTTCGCGCTCACCATCCTCGAACCGGGCGGTGGCCTTTGGGAAACGCCCCTTGTGGCGCTGCAGGTCAATAAAGACCCTGTAGCGTCCCTCGGAATGAATGGTGCCGAGGGCATCCTCAAAGGCCTTCAGGTGTTTCATCTGCTTATCCCTTATAAGCTCTGGGAAGTTTACTTAGACGCTTCGGTCGCGACATTTAATGGGCTGATAGCGCTTTCGCCGTTTTTGTCGCATCCGGGACACTACTTAGGAGTCGTAGCCTGGATATTCGCGGTCCAGTTTCCGAAGAAGTGCAGGCCAGACAAGCTTTTCGGTCAGCATGGACATGCCATTGCTGTTTTCAGTCATGCCGCCCTGCCCGGCCACTTTGTCCTGAAGGCCGTCATCACATTCCAGCACGCCATCACGGCCCGCGGACAGCGCCATGATCTGCATCTTGCAGGCGCGCTCGAGGAAGAACATGCGCGTAAACGTGATTGCTGCGGTTTCACCGCAGGTAAGCGTGCCGTGATTGCGCAGGATCATGGAGTGCTTCTTCGGGCCGAGATCGGCCACCAGGCGTTCTCGCTCGTCGAGATCAAGCGCGATGCCTTCATAGTCGTGATAGGCAACGTCTTCCCGTACAGCGAGTGCTGTCTGGCTGATCGGCAGCAGGCCCTCTTTCTGGGCCGAAACGGCGACGCCCTGGTCCGTATGCACGTGCATCACGACTTTCGCGTCGTCACGTGCGGCATGCACAGCGGAATGGATCGTGAAGCCCGCCGGATTGATCATGGACTCGGTCTCCTGGACGACGTTTCCATCTAGATCGACCTTCACAAGAGACGATGCTGTGATTTCTTCGAAGAAATAGCCATATGGATTGATAAGGAAGTGATGATCAGGCCCCGGCACGCGGTGGGAGATGTGGGTGAAGATCATATCGTCCCAGCCATACATCGCAGTCAGGCGGTAAAGTGCCGCGAGATCCACCCGCGCCTGCCATTCCTCAGCGCTCACTGAACCACGAATATCGGCTGTCTGGTTGCCATCGGCCATGTCTCTGCTCCCTTTGTTCTGCGGCCGCAACTTATCCCAAAAGCCTCAACTTCGCCACTCCAAAGCTGACGCCTCCGTCACAGTTGAAAGACCACGTGTAAAGCGACGCCTTGACGCCGCTGCGGAACCTCAACCACATGGGCGCGATGAGTACACTCAGATTTGCCTTTTTCGCTTCCAAGCGCCCAGAAGCCCAGTCTGCCCTGCCCACGCTCGTCCAGCGCTACGGACAGCACAGCGAGGCTGATGCCGACGTGATTGTCGCGCTGGGTGGGGATGGCGCGATGCTGGATTCGCTGCGCCGCCGCTTTGGGGATTCCAAACCCGTCTATGGGATGAACCGGGGCACAATCGGCTTCCTTATGAACGAATACAAGGAAGATGACCTGATTGAGCGCGTAAACGCGGCAGAACGGGCCCAGATCATACCGCTCAGCATGGTGGCAACGGATATCCACGGGCAGGAACATACGGCTCTTGCGATCAATGAAGTGTCGCTGTTCCGCGAAACGGCCCAGACGGCCCGCCTGCGCATCACGGTGGATGGCAAGGTTCGCATGGAGGAACTCTCCTGCGACGGCGTCATGGTTGCCACGCCTGCAGGCTCGACTGCCTACAATCTCTCGGCCCATGGCCCGATCCTACCGATTGGGGCGAACCTGCTGGCCCTCACCCCTGTTAGTGCATTCCGCCCCCGCCGCTGGCGCGGCGCGCTCCTTCGTCATGATGCAAAAGTCACGATCGAGGTCATCGCACCGGATCGCCGGCCGGTTGCCGGCGCCGCCGACAATCAGGAAGTTCGCGACATTGCAACCGTGCGGGTGGAAGCTGATCGCAGCAAACGGCTTACGATGCTTTTCGATCCCGGCCACGCCCTCGACGAGAGAATTCTCCGGGAGCAGTTCGGCTTCTGATTTCCTAGGACATTTTTAAGGCTTGGGCGGCTTATTGAGCGCTCAGGAGTGCCCAATGTTCAAGAATCTGCTGACCGCCCTGCCGACCCGGCGCAAATCGACAACTGCCACCACCGCCGAAGTCACCATCGACATCAGCCGCGTGATCAAACCATCCGAACCGGTCCAGGCCATCGAGACTTCAGATTCTTCAGAAGCATCCTTCGAGACGCACGATCCGAATCTCCTCGGGACCGAAATTCTCGGCAGTCTTGCCGAAGATGCCGTAGACTCGCTTTCCAGCCAGTTCGAAACATGGATGCGGGGAGATCTCGACGAGCTGGTCCGCGCATGGGGCGTGGCGCGTGAAACGGGCGCCACGTCGGAAGACTACCGCGCCGTCTTTACCGCGGCCCACAACATCAAGGGCGCCGCGAACTCGTACGGATATCCGGCCATTGCACGGCTTTGCGGGTCCCTGAGCCGCCTTCTTGGCGACACAAAGCCCGGTGAGAACGCCGCCCTCATCAATCTTCATGTTGAAGCCTGCCGTGCCGCCTTCAATTCGATTGGCCAGGGCAGCGATGGCCAGTCCATCGCCGATGCCGTCTGTGAAGCGCTTGAAGCGCGTGTGGCGTTGAAAATCGAAAGCGCCTGAGCGCTTCAGGCAGCCTCAGCCAGCAATTCCTCTGCGTCCAGGAACTCACGGATGATGTCTGCGGTTTCGGCAGCTCGGGACACCAGGAACAGGTGTCCGCCCCCTTCAATAACATGCAGGCGCGAGTTCGGCAGGCCCAGCTTCAGGATATGCCCGTTCGCCACCGGCACGATCGTATCTTCGTCACCCATGATGACCAGCGATGGCATCTTCAGGAAACGGATGAACGGCAGGCTGGACCAACCAACGAAAGCCAGAAGCTGGTAAAAGTATCCGCGCGGATGCGGCGGCAGCAGATTGTCAATGTGCCTGCCAACTTCTCCGTCTACGGCATCACCATACAATGAGCTAAAACTGTCACGCATGAATTCGGGATCGGTGTAACGCCGCGCGTCCACCATCTTGGACAGCGACTTCGGACGTCCCGGGACCATCGTCATGCCGGCGCTGGTCGCACACAGGATCAACTTGCCGACACGGTTGCGGTACTGGAAGGCGAACTGCTGGGCGAGCGCCCCACCCCACGACACGCCCATCACATCGACGGCATCGATATGGAACTGGTCCAGCAGCTTACGCGCCCAGCGGGCGAGCATCCACGGCCTGTAAGGCCATTGCGTCACCGGGCTCTTGCCGACACCCGGTACGTCGAACGTGATGATGTCGCGGTCCGGAAACATGTCGCCCAGACCTTGGGTCAGCTCGAGGTTTGCTCCAATACCATTGAAGAACAACAGCGGCAGGTTGTCGTTTGCCAGCTTTGCCGGCCAGAACGCTGTCCGCAGCTGAATGCCATCGACATCCTGCATCGTGATTTGTGGGCGTGGTTCCGGCATGCCTGACACTTTCTTTGTTTTTTCGCCCGGACTATTCGTCGAAGACATAACGGCCCGGTGCCGGGTAAAGAGGCTGGAAAGACTCGTTCCCGCAAGTCTTTGGCGCAGCTTTAACTGTACCCGAGCGCGCCTTTAGCCATTCGCCCCAGACGGGCCACCAACTACCGGCTTCTTCTGCCGCACCAGCGGCCCACTCATCCGCAGTCGGCGCAATTGTCGAGTTGCGGAACATTTTCGCCTTCGGGTTTCCAGGGGGATTAAGAAGCGATTGAATATGCCCGCTCGAAGACAGGATGAACTCAATATTCTTCGACCCTAGCAGTCCTGCCGTGCGGTAACAGGCCTTCCACGGCGTGATATGGTCCGTCAGCCCGGCAACAATGAAGGCATCCGCCTTCACCTTCGACATGTCCAACATGTGCCCGGCCACTTCGAATTCACCCGGATGATCGAATGGCTGATTCAGCCCCATATCCAGATAATCAGAATGCAGCTGTGCCGGGAGGTTGGTGGAATCATTGTTCCAGTAGAGTACGTCAAACGGTGCTGGATCTTCACCCATCAGATAATTGTTGACGACATAATTCCAGATCAGGTCGTTTGGTCGCATCCACGCGAACATGCGCGCGAGATCGTCGCCCTTCAGGATGCCCTTCTTCTTTGAATAAGCCCGCGCGATTTCGAGGCTGCCATCGGAAACGATCTGGCCAAGCTCGCTGTCTTCTTTCTGTGGATTCAGCACACAGACCATGAAGGTGATCGAATTGATTCGGTCATCACCCGCAGCGGCAAACAGGCTCGCGAGTGTCGCGGTCGTGATGCCGCCGGAACAGGCGCCTGAAACGTTGATCTTCTTCGACTTCGTCACCTGGCGGACGACTTCGCTCGCCTGGATCAGGCTATCGACATATTCCTGCATGCCCCAGTCGGCATTCTCGCGCTTCGGGTTTCGCCAGGACACAACAAATGTCTGTTGCTCCATGGCGAGCAGGAACTGGACCATGGACGTCGCCGGCGACAAGTCCATCGCATAATACTTGTTGATCTGAGGCGGAATGATCAGGATCGGCGTGCGGTGAACTTTCTCAGTTGTCGGCGCATACTGGATCAGCTCCAGCATCTCGTTCTTCCAAATCACCTGCCCTTCTGACACGGCGAGATTCTCGCCGACCTTGAAAGGCCGCTTGTCGACCTGGCTTGGCATGCCACCATTCTTCGTCAGGTCGCTATAGGCGTTCTTCAACCCCTTGAGCAGCGACAGCCCGCCGGAGTCGACCACACGCTTGGTGGCCGCCGGATTGCCGATCAGGGAGTTGGTCGGCGCCAGCGCGTCGGTGATCATACCCATGACGAACTTCGCCCGCGCATGCTCAAGTTCCGTCATCTTGAGATCGGCCACCCAGTCATTCAGGTGTTCCTGCGTCGCGAGATAAGCCTGCATGCCGCGCCGATAGAACGGGTTGTGCTCCCAGGCCGGATCGCGGAAGCGGCGGTCTTTCGGATCGGCCTTTCTCTGGGATTTGCCGAGCAGGATTGCGGCGTTTTCTTTCGCGATCTTCGAAGCGGATTTCGCGCTGGTAATCGGATTTGTCATCGTCGAGCGCAGCATCATCGCCACGGCGCCCAGCAATTCTTCCCGGTTGATCCCGCCCATGAGCGGGTTCAGCGCAAGCGTCGTCTCTGCTGCACTTCGGGCGATTTCATCCTTCGGCGTCGTCATCAGTCCCTCCCCGAGACTGCCAGAGAGCATGTATTCGCCGCCCGCTGGCTTTTGTTTATCTTTTTTCTCTTTCATTGGAGGAAAGAGTTACTTGTAAACTTTGAAAGAAAATTCGTTCCATAGTCAGAATTACGTGTCAAACTCCGTCTTCAAACCGATGAAGACACGCGATCGCATCCTCCATGTCAGCCTGCTTCTCTTCAATGAAGAAGGAGAGGCCCAGCAAACGGCTGTCGACATCTCGAATGCGCTGGGCATCAGCCCGGGCAATCTCTACTACCATTTCAAGGGCAAGGACGCGATCATCCGGGCCTTGTTCGATGCCTTCGAGGAAGAGATGCGGGTCATCCTGCGCGGCTCCCGCGGACGGGTCACTTCGATTGAGGACAACTGGGTCTATCTCTACATCATCCTTGAAGAAATCTACGATTTTCGTTTCTTCTACCGCAACCTTGGCGTCCTGCTGGACCGGTATCCGGACCTTGCCAGCCGTTTCAGGTCTCTGGTTGCCGAGCAGCGCACCACGATCCACAATGTGCTGGCAGATCTGGGCAAGGCCGAAGTCCTGACTATCGACCCCCGACTAAGCGACGCCCTGACCGACCAGATCATGATGTCACTGACATTCTGGCTGGAAGCCGATGCGATGAACCGGTGCAACCTTGAAGGCGCAGCCCTGATCCACAAGACCGTGTTCCAGGTCATGTGCCTGATCGTGCCCTACATGGGCGAAAATGGTTTCGATGCCCTCTCACGCATGATCTCGCACTATGAAGCGAACAAGAAGTAGCTGCAGGCGACACTTCAGCCGCCTGCCTGACTATTCTGCTATTACTTCTTCGCCAGCGCTTTGGCCTGCTTCACCCACTCATCGCGGATCACGCGGCCACGGGCACCGATCTTCGCGTCCAGCGCTTCAGCTTCGGCTTTCTTCATGGCGGCCAGCTGGGCAAAGCTGTAGATGCCTGCATCGTTCAGCTTTGTCACCATCGCCGGGCCAACGCCAGTGATCTGCGAAAGATCGTCAGAAGCTTCCGGCGCAGCCACGGCGGCCTTCATGGCCTTGGAGGTCTTGTCGGCAGCCTTCTTCGCCGTCTTGGCTATGTCTGCACCGGTTTCACCGGCTACAGCTTCGATCTCGGCTGAAAGGCGCGCGATACGGGCCTTCAGGTCGACCTTGCTCAAGCGGTCTTTCGACTTGGCGACCGTCTCGGCCACTTCGTCTTCGAGCTTCTCGATCTTCGATGCGATTTTCGAGGTGCGTTCGCTCATCTGCTTCACGCCCAGCAGGTCGCGCATGCGCTCCATGCGTGCTTCGAACCGATCATAGGCTTCAGCCTGGAACTGGCGGGCCGCAGCGTTTGCTTTTGCAACGGACTTGGTCGCCTTGGTAACGCGTTCGTCGTCTGCGAAGCGGGCTTTCACGTCAGTCTCGATCTTTTCACCGCGCTTCACCAACTCTTCGAAGAGTTCGGTCGATTGCTTGTTGAACGTATTCGCGTTCGCAAGCGCGGTGTCATAGGCCTTGCCATAGGCGCCAACGCCGGCAAGCCAGATTTTGTGAGCCATCTCGGCCGATTGTGCCTCAATGGCCTTGCCGACCTGCTCCGCCTTTACGCGAGCGTCGGATTTCTTTGCCTTCTTGGCTTTCGCTTTTTTGTCTTTAGCCATGGGAAATTCTCCTGATGGGTTTGTCCATGGCGCCAAAGATAAGGAAAAAGTCTAGAATCCGCATACTAATCGCCATTGCCCTTGATTGGCGTGGCGCTGCGTCTCTATGAATGCCCCATCAGAAAGAGAGGATTTCAACATGAGCGCAGTCGACTACACCGTGGATGGCCAGACCTATGAAGGTTACTTTCTTGCCCCCGAAGGCAAGACGAACCTGCCTGTCGTGGCGATCGCGCATGCCTGGGGCGGTCTTGGGGACAATGAGATCCAGAAAGCGGGCCGCGTCGTCAACGAACTTGGCTATGCCGCGTTCGCGATGGACGTTTATGGAAAGGGCAAGCGCGGCACGACCGTCGAGGAAAACCAGGCCCTGATGAACCCGCTGGTCGGCAATCGCGCCGAGCTGCAGAAGCGCCTCGCAGGCGGCCTTGCCGCAGCAAAAGCACAGCCGGGCGTGGACGCTTCCAAAGCTGCCGCCATCGGTTTCTGCTTCGGCGGCCTGTGCGTGCTTGATATGGCCCGTGCCGGCATGGATCTGCTGGGTGTCGCCTCGTTCCACGGTCTGTTCAACCCGGCAGACAACATTCCCTCACCGAAGATCAGCACCAAGGTCCTGATCGAACATGGCTGGCTGGACCCAATGGCTCCGCCGGCGGACGTACTGGCCATTGCAAAGGAAATGAGCGACGCTGGTGCCGACTGGCAAATGCATGCCCACGGCCAGTCTTATCACGCCTTCACAACCCTGGGCGCTAACAACATGGACATGGGCACGGTTTACAATGCCGATGCGGACCGGCGCAGCTTCGCCAGCCTCAAACTCTTTCTGGAAGAACTCTTCTAGTCAGCCCGGAGCGCATAGCCGGCAGAGCGGACAGTCCGTATCGGATCGTCACCCCCGCTCTGCCGGAGCGCCTTGCGCAGGCGCCCCACATGCACGTCCACTGTGCGCAGCTCGACATAGACGTCAGAGCCCCACACCGTATCGAGCAGCTGCTCGCGCGAGAACACCCGCCCCGGATGCTGCATGAAATAGTCGAGCAGCCGGAATTCCGTCGGTCCGAGATGGATATCGCTTCCATTGCGCATGACCCGGTGCTCGACACGGTCAATCTCAATATCGCCCACCACCACTTTGTCATCCCGCAACCCCGGACGGATCCGGCGCAGGACAGCACGCACGCGCGCCATCAGCTCAGTGGTTGAAAACGGCTTGGTTACGTAATCGTCCGCACCCGTATCAAGACCGCGGATGCGGTCGCTTTCCTCGCCGCGCGCTGTTAGCATGATGATCGGAAGGTTCGGGTTCACCCCGCCGCTGCGCACCCGGCGGCAGACCTCGATGCCGCTGACTTTTGGCAGCATCCAGTCGAGCAATAGCAGGTCAGGCGCCCGCTCTTCCATCATCAGCAAGGCCTCTTCGCCATCATGGGCAATGGCGACCTCATAATCCTCGCGCTTCAGATTGTATTGAAGCAGTTCCGAGACAGCGCTCTCGTCTTCTGCGATCAGCACGTAAGGTTTCATGTCATACTCCTGGCAAACACCGTTCGGGTGCTTAAAGTTTCGGGCGGTCCTGCTGCACCAGGTTTTCACCCGTGATCTGGAAGAAGACGAATTCGGCGATATTGGTACAGTGATCGCCGATCCGCTCAAGATTTTTCGCCATGAACAGCATATGCGCCCCATCGCTGATCGAACGCGGGTCTTCGATCATGTAGGTCAGCATCTCGCGGAACAGGGCGTTGTAGTGCTGGTCAATTTCATCGTCTGTTTCCCAGACAGCCTTTGCTTCAGCTGCATTACCGGATGCATAGGCGTTCAGCACTTGGTGCAATTGTCGCGATACCGGCCCCGCCATCCGGGCAACGCCGCTGCGCATGGCAGGAAAAACCGCTGCGTCCAGATTCAACGCGCGCTTGCCGATATTCTTGGACAGGTCGCCGATCCGCTCAAGTTCGCCGGAAACTTTCAGCGCCGCGAAGACAGAGCGCAGATCGTGCGCCATGGGCTGTCGCCGCGCGATCAGGCTGACAATCTGGCGCTCGACTTCAGCCTCCATCCGGTCGACCTGCGGATCACGCTCGATGACGTCGGCTGCGAGTTCCAGATCATTGTGAAGAACGGCCCGGCAGGAATCGACGATCATCTCCTCAACGATTCCGCCCATGCGTAGAATGTCTGCAGACAGACGTTCTAGTTCTTCGGTAAAGGCTGATACAATATGGTCTGACATGGCGTCTTATCCGAAACGTCCCGTGATATAGTCTTCAGTCCGGCGATCACGGGGACTTGTGAAAATCTGGTCTGTGTCACCCACTTCCACCAGGGCGCCGAGATGGAAGAAGGCCGTACGCTGAGAAACGCGCGCAGCCTGCTGCATGGAATGGGTCACGATGATGATGCAATAGCGCTTGCGCAAATCGTCGATCAGCTCCTCGATGCGCGCCGTCGCGATCGGGTCGAGCGCGGAGCATGGCTCGTCCATAAGGATAACTTCAGGCCGCACGGCAATCGCGCGGGCAATACAGAGCCGCTGCTGCTGGCCGCCGGAAAGGCTGGTCCCGGCAAGATTGAGTCGGTCCTTCACTTCTTCCCAGAGACCCGCACGGCGGAGGCTCTTCTCCACGATCTCGTCCATATCCTCGCGGCCTTGAGCAAGACCATGGATACGGGGACCATAAGCGATATTCTCATAGATCGACTTCGGGAATGGGTTCGGCTTCTGGAACACCATGCCGACACGGGAACGCAACAGGACCGGATCGATGACCGGAGAGTTGATATCCTTCCCCTCCATCATGATCTCGCCTTCCACGCGGCAGCCTTCGATTGTGTCATTCATCCGGTTCAGGCACCGAAGGAAAGTGGACTTGCCGCAACCAGACGGCCCGATCAGCGCCGTGACAGACCGGTCGGCAATCTGGAGCGAGACATCGTAGATCGCCTGCTTCTCTCCGTAGAAGACATTGATGTTCCGGCACGACATGCGCACGGAGGTCTCCGGCGCGTCCGGCAGGACACCCTTCTCCATCGTCGTACCGTTCCCGAGGGTATCGTCCATCACCATCTCCGCTCGAACTTCCTGCGCAGGAAAACAACCACGCCGTTCATCGCTATCAGGAAGACGAGCAGGATCAAAATGACTGCGCCCGTCATTGGCTCCCAGGCCCGCTCGGCTTGTGTCGCCCAGGAATAAATCAACACCGGCAGCGCGGTCGCCTCGTCCGTCGGACCATTTGGAACTTCCGCCACGAAAGCGACCATACCGATCAGCAGCAGCGGCGCCGTTTCACCCAGCGCTCGCGCCATGCCCAGGATGGCCCCGGTCAGCATGCCTGGCGCCGCCAGCGGCATGACATGATGGAAAACGGTCTGCATGCGGGACGCGCCTACGGCAAGAGCAGCGTCACGGATCGATTGCGGCACCGCCTTCAGGGCAGCCCGCGAAGCGATGATCACAACCGGCAGGATCAGCAATGCCAGCACCAGTCCGCCAACGACAGGCGCTGATCGCGGTAGACCAAAAGCGCCAAGAAACACTGCCGCGCCCAGCAGGCCGAACACAATGGACGGCACCGCAGCGAGGTTGTTGATGTTCACTTCGATCAACCCGGTCACCCGGTTCCGGGGCGCAAATTCTTCCAGATAAATCGATGCCAGAATGCCGATCGGGATGGCCAGTGATGCCGTGACCAGCAGGGTCAGCAGCGAACCAACAATCGCCGCCAGCGTACCGGCCAGTTCCGGCTGTGTGCTGTCCGTATGGGTCAACAGGCTCCAATGCGGCACACGGGACACCCGGCCTTCGGCTTTCAAGGCCAGCAGCCAGGCGATCTGCCTGTCGGTGACCGTACGTTCCGATTCCGGCGACGTGATCAGGCGCGCGCGCACCGGATGGGTACGGAAATCCTGCAGGCTCCCGGTCAGAAGCGGACCTTTAATGCGCGACGGGTCCAGCGTTGAGAGCTTCAGGGTCGACTGGCCAGCCGTCATCAGGATGGATCCGGTACTTCGCGCATCCTGAATTTGCATACCCTCCAGCGATGCCGCAGCAATGAGGCGTTTGAAGGCGCCTTCGCCGGTCAGGGTCAAAACGCCATTCGTTTCCTCTGCACCGACGCGCCCAATCGGCACGGTCAGATGCCGGGCGTTGGCGCCTTTCAGGTAGAGGTCGAGATCGTCCGACAAGGGCAGTTGGACCTGACGGGTCATGCCAATTTCCCGCGGATTACGGACGATCTCCCGAGCGACAGGCAAGACAGCCAACCGGGTAACCAGCGCGGACAGCTCGTGGCGCAGCACAGGATTTCTGGCTGTTTCCGGGAACTGCGCCAACAGGTCAGCGCGAACCAGTCCGTACACTTTGTCCACGGGCGGCGGATCGTCCGTTTTGAGCCCGCCGAATGTCTCCTTGTCCAGGTCGAGATCGAACGACACGACATGATAGGTCGCGGCCGACATGGCCTGGGTCGTGATCGAGGCCAGCAACAACGTTAGCGCCGCGAGCGCAAAACCGATGGCCAGGCGTCCATACCATTTGAAACGCCGGTCAGCCGCCCGCCGCCGGCGCAGCCGTTTCAACGCCCTTTCATTGGCGAATGGGGAGACGGCCGGATCACTCATACTTTTCCCTGAACCGCTTCACGACATTGATGGCGACGAGATTGAACAACAGCGTCACGACAAAAAGAACAAGGCCGAGTGCAAAGGCCGACAACGTCTTCGGGCTGTCGAACTCGGATTCCCCGGTCAGCAAGGACACGATCTGGACGGTGATGGTCGTAAGGTCGGAGGTCGGGTCGGGCGATATCCGCGCGCGCTGCCCGGCCGCCATGACAACGATCATTGTCTCTCCAATGGCGCGGGACACGGCCAGCAACAGCGCCGCGATGATGCCCGGCAGCGCCGCCGGCACCACGACCTGGCGGACCGCCTCCGCCTTGGTCGCGCCCATGGCATATGCCCCATCCCTGAGCGACTGCGGCACAGCGCGGATCACGTCATCGGAAAGGGACGAAACGAAGGGGATGACCATGATCCCCATGACGATCCCGGCAGCGAGCGCACTGGTCGGCTGGGCGGCAAGGACGGCCCCGTCCGCCAGGCCCCAAGCGATCACCAGCTGGTTGATCCACAGCGCCACAGACCGCACGGCAGGCGCAATCACCAGCAGGGCGAAGAAGCCATAAACAACAGTTGGAATACCCGCGAGCACTTCCAGGACCGGCTTGATGATCGCCCGCACCTGCCCGCTCGCATATTCGGACAGGTAAATCGCTGCGAACAGGCCAATTGGCGCCGCCACCATCATCGCGAAGAACGAGATCATGAAAGTGCCGAAGAACAAGGGCAGTGCGCCGAACTCTGCGCTCGTCTGCGCATTCCACCGCGTTCCCAGCAGGAAGTCCCAAAACGGCACTTCGGCAAAGAAGCGCAGGCTCTCGAAAACGAGCGACGCGACAATGCCGACGGTGGTGGCGATAGCGAGCGCTGCGCAAAGGAACAGGAACCATTCGATGCCGCTTTCGACATGCTGGCGGGCCCGGAACCCGGGCGACAGGCAGCGTCGGGAGAGGAACATGCCCGCGATGGACAGAGCCAGCGCAAAGACCAACGTGAAAATGTTCACCGTCCCGCGGATTTCGCCATACCGCTCCGTGACCGTGTCGAAGACGTGCTCACCGCTCAGGAAGCCCGGAATGCGGCCCGCTCGGGCCACCGTGTCGAGATAGGTCGTCAGCTCACCTGGTGTGAGGATCGAAAACCCGTCCGGCAGTTCGCTACGCAGGATGGCGCGGGATGTGCCCTCGCCAAAGAAAATGTAGCCGAGCGCCACCAGCACAACGGGCACCAGACTCCACATGAGAACGAAATAGCCGTGCGCGTTCGGACGGGAATTGGGATGGATGTCTCCTGGGAAGGAGAATTGCTCCGCCCGCAGGCGTCCGGCAATGAATCCGAAGGACGCAAGAGTCACTGCCGCCGCGAGAAGCAGGAAGTCCATTGGCAGGTGGCCCAATTGCGAGAGCATCCAGTCCCCGTTCAACTGTCAGCTGTGCTCCCCATACTGGAGTGCCGCGACACTTATGTGACAAAACGTGCCGACATTACGGCTCATCCGACTCCTTGCACCAGACGACCTTTGCGTCCACATCTCCGGCATGACTGGCGCAACTGATAGCACTTCACCCGGCTGGCATGGCACGACCATTCTGGCCGTTCGCAAGAACAATAAACTTGTCATGATGTCCGACGGCCAGGTGTCCATGGGACAGACCGTCATGAAAGGTAACGCCCGCAAGGTGCGTCGCCTCGCCGACGGGAAGATACTGGCAGGATTCGCCGGAGCGACAGCCGACGCCTTTACCCTTTTCGAACGGCTGGAAACCAAGCTCGAACGCCACAATGGCCAGCTCTCACGTGCCGCCGTTGAACTCGCAAAGGATTGGCGCACCGAGAAATACCTCCAGAAACTGGAAGCCCTGCTGATCGTGGCCGACAAGGAAGTGACGCTCGTGCTCACAGGGTCCGGCGACGTGCTGGAGCCGGAACATGACGTCGTCGCCGTCGGCTCAGGTGGCAATTACGCCCTCTCCGCAGCGCGCGCCCTCATCGACTATGAGGAAGATGCCGAAGTGATCGGCCGCAAGGCGATGCAGATCGCTGCCGATATCTGCGTCTACACCAATGCCAATTTCACGGTCGAAACGCTCGACATCTGACCGGATCACAAGACCACATGACTGAACTCACCCCCCGCGAAATCGTCGCTGAACTCGATCGCCACATTGTTGGCCAGACTGGTGCGAAGCGTGCGGTCGCCATCGCCCTGCGCAACCGGTGGCGCCGCAAGCAGGCCCCGGAAAACCTGCAAGGCGAAATCACGCCGAAGAACATCCTGATGATCGGGCCGACCGGTGTCGGCAAGACGGAAGTCTCCCGTCGCCTCGCGCGTCTCGCCAATGCGCCCTTCCTTAAGGTCGAAGCCACTAAGTTCACCGAAGTCGGCTATGTCGGGCGCGATGTGGAACAGATCATCCGCGACCTCGTTGAGAGCGCCGTCGGCATGATCCGCGAACAAAAGCGCGCCAGTGTGCAGCAATCCGCGCAGGACGCAGCCGAGGAGCGCCTGCTGGATGCTCTCGTCGGCGCAGAGGCGCAATCCTCCACCCGCGAAGTCTTCCGCCGAAAGCTGCGTGACGGGGATCTCGACGACAAGGAAGTCGATATCGACATGCCAGAGACCGGCGGTCCGATGCAGATGTTCGACCTGCCCGGCCAGGGCGGCTCGATGGGGATGATCAATCTCTCCGACATGCTGGGCAAAGCCATGGGCGGACGCACCAAGCGCGTACGCACCACAGTGAAGGAGGCCTACAAACCGCTGCTCGACGAAGAAGCCGACAAGATGCTGGACGAGGAATCCATCTCCCGCGAAGCTGTCAACGCGGTGGAGCAGGATGGCATCGTCTTCCTCGACGAAATCGACAAGATTGCTGCCAAATCAGAACGCGGCGGCGCTGATGTCAGCCGTGAAGGTGTGCAGCGTGACCTTCTGCCTCTGATCGAAGGCACGACCGTCTCCACCAAGCGTGGCGCGGTGAAGACGGACCACATCCTCTTCATCGCGTCCGGCGCCTTCCACGTCTCGAAGCCGTCGGACATGCTGCCGGAACTTCAGGGGCGCCTGCCGATCCGCGTTGAATTGGATGCCCTGACCCGCGACGATCTCCGCCGTATCCTGGTCGAGCCGGAAGCGAGCCTCATCCGCCAATACGAAGCCCTGATGGCCGCCGAAGGCGTGACCCTCGTCTTTGAGGACGCCGCGATCGACAAGCTGGCAGACCTGGCAGAAGCCGTAAACAACAGTGTCGAAAACATCGGCGCCCGCCGCCTTCAGACCGTTCTGGAGCGCCTGCTGGACGAAATCAGTTTCGAAGCCCCGGAAAAGAAGGGTGAAACGATCACCATCACGGCAGATTATGTGCACGAGCGCGTCAGTGGCCTCGCCGCCGATGCCGACCTGTCCAAATTCATCCTGTAACGGACTAAATCAGACCTTTACGTTGGACAACAATTCCACCGTCTGGCCATAGCCTTCGACATCCGGGATGAACAGGCAGGGATTTCCGTCATCATCCTTGCCGGGCTTCGGCAACACGGTCGGTACGTCCATGGACCCAAACCGCGCCAGCGCGTCGGAAACAGATGTCGCCATTGTCATGCGTTTCAGATTCATCCGTGTCGGGAAAATAATGGTCGCCCGGCCGTCGGCTTCCTGTGCCAGTGCCTCTTCGGCGGATAGCCAGACGGCATCTGTCGTCTCGCGCCCGTCATGGGCCGCCACCTGGTTCTCCGGGGCTGGCGCAATATAGAAATGCGTGTCGAAGCGCTTCGGCATCATGATCGGCGTGATCCAGTGGCCGAAGTAGACAAGACTGTCGAGCGCCAGAACAAGATCGTGTTCGCGGATGAGTTCCAGGAAGCTCATCTCACCCCTGTCCACAGCGTGACGATGCGGCGCCAGCTTGTCGGCGATGTCAGCGCCCACCAACGGTGCTCCCGTACCACGCGCTGAGGCGGGCCGCGCGAGCAGCAAGCCACTTTCTTCGTAAGCCTCGCGTACAGCCGCGATCCGTGCATCCTGCTGCACCGGGCCATAGTCGCCGTCCGTGTAGGCATCCCATTCCGTCCGCGAGTCGTCCGCGCTCGCCTTCCCGCCCGGAAACACCAGCGCGCCGGCCGCAAAGTCTATCTCGTAATGACGCTTCACCATCAGCACTTCCGGCGGACCGGACGCGGCATCGCGAAGCATCAGGATTGTTGCGGAAAGTCTCGGTTCTGCGGGCTTCTTTTCCATGGTGGTTCCCCCTATCGGGCAAATTTTATCGAAATGTGCCTCTGTTCTTACGCGTGATCTTCAGCCTCAGCCCCTAGGGAAGGCAAGACCAACACAGCACACGAGCGGGACACTATGAAACAGACCTGGGCCAATCCTTCCGTCCAAACAATCCCAACGCCGGCCGTCCGTTTCGACCCGGTCCTGGATCTTGCCACGGGCGACGCGCTCGGCATGACGGCGGAACTGCCCTTCTGTTTCGAAGACGGCCCTTCCTTCGGCCCGGCCCGTGCCCGTCAAAGCGAAACAAACTCCGCCAAATGGGTCGCTGACCGGATTGGCGAAATCTCCAGCGTTGCGCATGAATTCCACCATGATCACCGCCCGATCATCGTCCCGGCACCTGTCGCAGCCCTTGCCAACCCGGACACAGCCCTCGCCTGCGATGCCCGCGTACGCCGCAGCGTTTTCTGCCAGCAGGAATTCTGCATCGAGTTTACCGATACGGCCTTTGCCGGCGATGCTGCCGACTGCACCAGCCGCGTGGCCCATTTCCGCCGTCATGGCTTCCGCGTATCCGTCGACATGCGCAAATCCTGGCAGACCCCGCTGGCCGAAGGCATGCGCCTCCTGATTGATACGCTCCGCGTCGATGCCCGCAACCTCGACTGCGACCTCCTGATGGAAGTCTGCGAAACCGCTGCTGGCGCAGGCATTCTCGTGATTGCCGAAAACGCCAACTGGCGCGATGCGGACGAGCTGGCCCGCCTTGGTATCTCCGCCGGAACGCGCCTGCGCGCAGACGCTTAAGCGGCGTCCGTATCGGCGTTGTCTGCCTCTTCGGCGGCCGCCATCTCGGAATAATAGTCCAACTTCTCGAGCAGGTATTCGAGGTCGTCCTTCGGGATCGCCTGGAACTGCGTCAGCACGCGCTCGATCATGCGGGCACGGAACCGGGCCCGGTCGTTCGTCCCGCCATCATAAGCGGTCTCGTGGAACACGTTCACAGCAGCCTTGAAGGCTGGCAGCATCTTGCGCGGCAAGCCCGCCCGGTCGAACACAGCCTGCAGGCCGAGCGGCCCGGCATCATGGATCATCAGCCAGACGCGCTGGTGCGCAACGCCCGATAGCTCCGCCAGCGCATGCTCCACAAACGGCATCTGCCCGCAGCAAAGCGCACGCATGATCAACGAGTGGCTGAGTCGGCCGTTCAGGTTCAGCTGGGACACGAAACGCACGAGATCGTTCGAGCGCCCGGCCTGTTCGACGAGATCGATCGTCGCCCGCTCGCGCGCACCGGCAGCTAAATCGATTGCCATCTGTGCCGGTAACTCATGGCGGTTCACCAGCATGTCGAACAGTTGGCCGGAGACCAGAGAAACCATCTTCTCGGCGATATGGGTCGGAATGAATTCCCGGCGGATCAGGCCCTTCTGGACGATCTCGTCGCTGCCGAAGCGGCGCAGAGTATCGTCATAAGCCCGGTCCGTGAATTCTGCATGGGAATTCGAGGCAAGCGCCCGGACAGCGTCCACCTGCCCATGCTCGGAAATAACTTCTGTCAGCGTGACGGAAATATTGTCCCGCGCCGCAATTGCGGCCTGCTTCGCTGCAGTGACGGACAGGACCAGTTCGATCAGGTCCTCTTCGGTAAAGACCGGCGAATCCTGCAGCACAGGTATAGCAACGGCCTCAATGTCCTGCGCCAGTTTCAGTGCGATCTCGCGCGGCAGAATCGGCGAATTGCGCAGCGTGACGGACAGCGTGCGGCGCACGAGATCTGCTGCATCATCCGCCAGGATCGCCATGATCTCTTCGGCGTATTTGCGCTCTTCCTCGCTCAGCACGTCCAGCGCGATACGACGGCACAGCCGGTGCGCCACCGACGCGCGCTGCTCGGGCGTTTCGCCCTTCATCAGGCGATGGATATCCTGCTCTGTCAGTTGCGGCCGGATGGCTTGTACGCTCATAGGAACCGAAACCCCTCATTAACGATTCGAGGCACCTTCGCCCGGCTCGGTTAATAGGCGGTTTACCAACCCGCTCCCACAGCCCGAGAACAGTTCGCCAAACAGCAAAACGCCGGGCTCTGGGGCCCGGCGTCGTTAAATTTTCGTGAGGTTGGAAGAAGCCTACTCTTCGTCTTCCTTGAACAGCTCCTCGCGGGAGACCGTCTTGTCGGCCACGTCCGCTTCGCCGAGGATGTAGTCGACAACTTTATCCTCATAGATCGGCGCGCGGAGCTGGGCCATGGCATTCGGGTTCTTCTGGAAGAACTCGATCACCTGACGCTCCTGGCCCGGATACTGGCGGGCTTCCTGGATCAGGGCCTGCTGCACTTCCTGCTCGGTGATCTGCACATTGTTCACACGGCCGATCTCAGCGAGCACAAGGCCAAGGCGCACGCGGCGCTCGGCGATCTCGCGGTATTCCTTCTTCAGGTCGTCTTCCGACTTTTCCTTGTCGGCGTCGTCGACACGGCCGGCGTCCATCTCACGCTGCAGCTGGTCCCAGATCTGGCCGAATTCGGCTTCAACCATGTTCGGCGGCAGATCGAAGCTGTGGGCTTCGTCCAGGCGGTCCAGCAGGTCACGCTTCGCCTTGTTCCGCGATGCCTGGTCCAATTCGCCTTTCAGCTGGTCCTTGATGAGACCCGTCAGCTGTTCCAGAGACTCAAGACCAAGACCCTTGGCGAACTCGTCATTGATCTCTGCTTCCTTCGGCGCACGCACTTCGTGCACCTTGGTTTCGAAGACTGCAGCCTTACCGGCCAGATCTTTCGACGGGTAGTCTTCCGGGAAGCTGACTTCGAGGTTCTTCTCTTCGCCCGTCTTCACACCGACGAGCTGCTCTTCGAAGCCCGGGATGAAACGGCCGGAACCGAGCACGACAGTCTGCTGCTCAGCGGTGCCGCCATCGAAGGGCTCGCCATCAATCTTGCCGACGAAGTCGATGACGACCGCGTCGCCGTCTTTCGCCTTGGCGGTCTTGCCACGCGGCTCATACTGCTTGTTCTGTTCGGCAAGGTTCTTCAGCGCTTCGTCGACCTGCTCGTCAGCCACTTCGGCGACCGGACGGGTAACCTTGATGGTCTTCACGTCGACCGGCTCAAATTCCGGCATGACATCAACATGCATGTGATAGGCAAGGTCGGCCTCGCCCTTCACGACGTCTTCAATGTCGCCTTCCAGATGCACATCAGGCTGACCGGCCGGGCGCAGTTCTGCGTCCTCGATGGCTTTCTGGTTGGTTTCATTGACCGTTTTGTCGATGATCTCGCCCATCAGGTCGCGGCCGAACATCTTGCGCACGTGGGACGCAGGGACTTTGCCCGGGCGGAAGCCCTTCAGGTTCATGGTCGGGCGGATTTCTTCAATCCGGGCGTCGAGCTTCGACTGCAGTTCGCTTGCAGATACCTTGACGGCAAAGGTGCGGCTGAGACCTTCTGCCTTGGTCTGGGTCACTTCCATCGGTTCATTCATCCGTTCTGGCGATCAGGCCCGGTCATGCCCATCCGGCAGCCTTCTGATCTGTGTCTGAAGGGGCGGCTTATGTCACACGGAAAACGCCCTGTCCACGCGGGTTCTGCGGGTTTCGCAGCGGGAGGAACGAACAGCTGCAGCCACGTGGAATTGCACCTCGAGGCCACTGTGATCGCGCAGAACGAATCTCGTTCAAAAATAGCAATTCCGCGTGCATCTGGCGATTTTCGGCCTATTGAATGGGCAAGATAACGCCTGACGCTAGATTTATTGCGCGTGCGAACAGGAAAACACTCCCATCAGGTGAACCCGAATTACAGACTAGAAAGTTAACGATAGATTGCAGGCGTGGCCGCCGAAGGGGAGCGGGGACGCACCGGACTCTTCATGATCATGAATGGTTCGAACATCTGGCAGGTCCGATCGGGGGACAACAAAATGCAATTCCATGAAGTGGATGCGCCACAAGCTGAAACGCTTAGCGATCAAGCTCCACCTCTTGTACTTGATCTGGATGGCACACTCCTGCGGACGGATTCCCTCATTGAGCAGGCACTCGCCTACATCCGCTATAACCCCCTTGGCATCCTTACGCTCATCGCCTGGGTCTTCTCCGGACGTGTGGCCCTGAAAGAACGGCTCGCCGCAGCTGTCGACCTCGACCCCAGCACGCTTCCGCTGAACGAGGATGTCGTCGCCTATGCCGAGCAGGAGTCTGCGAAAGGTCGCAAGGTTGTCCTCGCCACAGCCGCGCATCAGCAGACAGCGCACCTCTTCAAGGATCAGTTCCCTTTCATTTCCGAAATTTTGGCGACCAGTTCTTCCGGCAACCTGAAGGGTAAAGCCAAGGGTGAAACCCTGGCCAAACGCTTTCCCCAGGGCTTTGACTATGCCGGGGACAGCCCCGCAGATGTCGCGGTGTGGAAACACGCTCAAAACGCGATCACGGTCGGAGCGTCCAGCTCGACGGTACGCAAGGCGAAAAAAGTTTCGAACGTGGTGCAGGAATTCCCGCGTCCGAAAGTGCTGAAGGCTTTCATAAAGTGCCTGCGCCCTCATCAATGGGCGAAGAATATTCTTGTGGCAGTTCCGGCAGTTCTCTCCGGCCGGATCACCGACCCCTCGACAATTCTCCCTCTCGTAATGACATTCTTCGCGCTGTCCCTTACCGCTTCAGCGACGTATGTCTTCAATGACATCTGGGATCTGCAGGACGACCGGCAGCACTGGACCAAAAAACGCCGACCATTCGCGAGTGGTACGTTATCTCTGCCTGTCGGCGTGGCCGGGGCATTCGTTTGCTTTGCCGCCGGACTGACCCTGGCCCTGCTCGCGGGCCCTGAGGTCCTGCAGTGGGTGCTCATTTATGTGGTGGTGACGCTCACCTATTCCCTGTGGCTGAAGCGCAAAGTCATTCTGGACGCGCTGGCGCTGGGCAGCCTGTTCACACTCCGGCTTGTCGCAGGCATGGTCACTGTGGCGGCTGTCCCCTCCCCCTGGCTGTTCGTATTCTCGATGTTCATTTTCACATCGCTCGCGTTCGCCAAGCGCCATACCGAAATTGCGCGGGTGATCGACAAGGGCGGTTTCTGGATCAATGGACGCGGGTACCGCGCCTCAGACTTGCCATTGGTTCTGGCCGCCGGCGTTGCGAGTTCTATCGCCGCTGTGCTCGTCATGACGCTCTACATCATCGAAGACGCGCATAAGCAGATCTTCATCAAAAATGGTGACTGGCTCTGGTTCCTGCCGCCACTGGTTTTCCTGATCGCCAGCCGCATCTGGATCTTCTGTCAACGCGGTGAGCTGGATGACGACCCGGTATTCTTCGCCGTCAAAGACCGCGTCTGCATGGCCTATGCAGGCCTGACTGCGGTCTGTTTCGGCCTTGCTTGGTTCGGAGTTCCACTGTGAATCGTCTGTTTGCTGACCAACGCATCCGGTTCCTGTTCGCCGGCGGATCTGCCGCGTTCCTGAACTGGGTCGTCCGTTTTCCCTTGTCTATGTTCATGCCTTATGCAGCGGCCGTCACCTTGGCGACCGCGATCGGCATGGTTGCCGGCTTCTTCCTGTACCGGAACCTCGTTTTTCACGGATCAACGCGCTCGCTCTGGCTGCAGATCCGGGACTTCATCGGCGTCAACATTGCGGCAGGCATCATCACCGTGCTCAGCGCGCTGATCCTCAGCAGCGGCCCATGGTGGCCGGATGCCTACAAGCACTTCGCCCCCGGCGCGTCACACATGGCCGGCATCGGTATCGGCGCGGTCATCAATTACCTCGGCCACAAGGCCTTCACCTTCCGGAAATCTCCGGAGCAGTCTCAACCGCAATGCGGATCGTGATCCGTCAGCTCGATGAATCTTTAAAAACCCAGATCCGGGAAATCACAAATGTGGTGATCGGCACAATCGCCACCGCAAGCATCAGCGCCTGCCAGTCAGCAAGCATGGGAATTTTCGACAGAAGAACCACCAGCGCGCCCTGCCCGACCAGGAATCCGGCCAGTGCAACGGCAAAAAACTTTGCGATGCGTGCAAGGTGGTTTTTCGACATGCCGGACACCTGAAACGTCAAGTGCAGATGACCGAAATAGGAAACCCAGAACGCACAAAGGAAGCCGACCGGGTTCGCAAATACGATCGGAATAAACATAGATGCGGCCAAAGCGACAAAATAGTGAACAACCGTCGCGGCGACACCAACGACACCGAATGTGACCAATTGCCGGAACAGTTCGCGGACGTCTGCCAGCTTCAACTCAATCTCTCTCAAAGCCGTAGAGCTTTTCAGCCAAATACAAAGGTCGTTGCTTCACCTCATAGAAGACTCTTCCGAGGTACTCCCCGATGATGCCGAGCCCCATCAGCTGAACACCCCCAAGAAACAGGATCAACACCAGAAGCGACGCATAACCTGGCACATCCACACCGAAGATCACGGTCCTCATAATTATGTATGAGCCGTAGACAAACGATACCAATGCGATCAACAAGCCGACATAGGTCCAGATGCGCAACGGCACCGTCGAGAATGACGTGATGCCATCAAGGGCAAAGTTCCAGAGGCGCCAGTAACGAAACTTCGTTTGCCCAGCCAGCCGTGCGGGCCGCTCATAGTCCACCGCGATGGATTTAAACCCCACCCAAGCGAATAGACCCTTCATGAATCTCACGCGTTCAGGCAGCTTGTTCAAGGCGTCGACAACACTGCGGTCCATCAAGCGGAAATCGCCAACATTGTCTGGGATCGGCGCATCGCTGATACTGTTGAAGAGCTTGTAGAAGCGGCCAGCCGTCAGCCGCTTGAGGAAGCCGTCACTGTCTCGCTGAACGCGTCGGCCATATGCAATGTCATATCCTTCCCGCCAACGCGCGATCATCTGCGCCAACAGCTCAGGCGGGTCCTGCATGTCAACATCCATGACCGCCACCATATCACCCGACGCAAAATCCAGCCCGGCAGCGAGCGCAGCTTCCTTGCCGAAATTCCGGCTAAGCTTCACGATCTTAATCTGCGGCACCGTGGTCCGCTGTGCGAGCAGAATATCGACTGTCCGATCGCTGCTTCCGTCATCGACGAACACCAGCTCCCAGTTCGCGCCGGTGCCTTCCAGTATCGGTCCGACCACCTTGATGAACGCGAGAACCGATTCCTCCTCATTGAAGACCGGCACCACGATCGAAATCAAAGTGCCAGCATCCACCATTCGTACCATGTCAGCACTGACTGCCGTGGTGGCCGCTTCCTGTGTCGTGGTCATCGCATCACTCATAAATCCCGGGCCACACCTAGTGAAAATGCTTTTTAAGTCGAAGGAACGGCGTCTCGTAGAATTTGTAAGACAGCACCGCGGCCAGCACACTTAGCCCGAACGCAGAGCCGATCAGCAGGATCGATTGAAATGCATTCAACTCTCCGAACCGTTCTGTAAGCGGAGAATGAAGCAAAGTGACATTAACGATCGGGTGCCAGACATATAGCCCATAGCTGTACCGGCCCAGCCAGCGCATGATCGGCGTTTCCATTACCACTCTTAATGGCTGGAATGTGATCGCCAGAATTAAAAGACACCCATTGATCGTCAACAGCATGGAGATGCCAACCGTAAGCATCAATGGATCCGCATGCGAGAACGTACTGCGCACCAAGACCAAAGTGACGAAGCCGATAGACGCAAGCCCCCCAAGCCGCCAGGCCCAGGGCACCAGCGCTGCCAAGCCACCCGGACCGCGAACTGCCAAAGCGATCAAAGCTCCCAATGCAAGCCCATCCATACGAGCGGGTGTAAGTACGTAGATGCTGAGGGCAGGCACACCATTCGCCACCAAAAGAACCCTGATGATTGGCGCAATCACGATCAAAGCTACCGCCAGAAGCATGATTTGCTTTCGCGTAAGCGCAAGAACAATCATTGGCCAAACGAGGTAGAATTGCTCCTCGATCGCCAAAGACCAGAAATGATCGAGAATCCCTCCACCTCCCTTAAGCGCCATCTGGAAGTTGCCGGCATACATCAGGATCCATAGCGGATTTTGATCCGCGAGCATGTCATAGCGCCAGAATGCATCCAGCGTGATGACCAAGATGGCAGCCAGGTAATAGAGTGGGAATATTCTCAGTGTACGTCGCGCATAGAAATTGACGAAGTATTTTTCCTTACCCTTCGAGTCATAGAGGATGCCGGTAATAAGGAAGCCCGAAAGGACGAAGAATAGATCAACGCCAGACCAGCCAATCTCACTCAGTTTGAGGATCGGATTATCAAACCCGAACGCCCGACTACTTGCGCTGTAGTGATGCAGGAGCACGAGCAGAACGCCGAGGCCACGAATACCATCAAGCGCACCAATATGCCCGGACAACACCGACGGCGGTGCGGCAACCGCACTGCCCTCCTTTGGTATCAATTTCTGCTGCAGAGGCTCATCTGTCACGGTCGTAGACCCACTTGTACAGAGCCCCATTTGACGAGACGAACGCTGTGCCAGTCTCTGTATCCAACTCGATGGAACGTAGCCATGGCCCGAGGTAAACAGTGCCGATCGTATGGTTGTCGTTCATGTCGATCATTTTGATCTGGCCCGTCGTAAAGCTTCCGGCAAAAAGGATTTTCTGCTTTGGATCAAAAGCGAGTGTCCGGACACCGAACGGCGCTTTCAGCACGCCCTGCTCCAACAACGTGTCTGCATTCAGTCTAAGGATCTCGGACGCAACCGGCGATGTCACAAGAAGCTCGTTCGTCTCCTCGATCAGAGCCATACGGTCTACGCGGGCCGGAATGGATGCTCGTTTGATGATCTCCCTTTGTGACATGTCGTACACAAGCACTTCCGGATTTCGCCGGAAGAAACTCATATAGAGCCAAGGTTTGTTCGGGTGCTTGAGCAAATTTCCGGCATCTATATCGCGCGTATCCAAAACATCTCCCGTTACGCGGTCCAAAAGCAGGAAGGCCACTCCATTGTCCGCATCCGCTTCAGAAACCAGCGCGATGGTGTTGGAAATCGGATCGATTGATGCCCACGGGTCGCCGTCGGCGAGATGACTGACATTTACCCAACGGCGCTCTTCCAGCGTATCCGCATCCACAAACAGCAGGTGCTTTGTCGAATTATTGAAGAGGATCAGCTCCCGGGTGCCCGGATCAAACGTGATCCCTTGCGACCCGCCTGTATCTACCGGAGAAGTTGCAGGCGGAGCCTCAGGATCATCAAGATCGATCTGCAGAACATGCTGGATACTGTGCCCCGTGACGTTCAGTCGGCGCTGCCCTGGAAGGATCGCCAGGCCATTGATGTCCCCCCGCATAAGAACTGTTGCGCTGTCGGGCATACGAAGCGACTGCTCCAGAGACACAAGCTTCCTGCCTTCGACGAAAAACAAGGTACTGGCACTGACAAGAAATATCGCCAGCCCCCAGCCCGTTGCCTGTATAGCCGGCAGAACAGATTGCGGCGCGTTGGCTAATCTGCCGAGCCACTGCAAATGTTGCCGCACCTGCAAGCCTTCGGTTACGCCGACTGCCAAGGCCATGTTGCGGTGGGTGACCCAATGCCGGGTTACCTGTTCGGGCAGGAAGTTGGTCGCCGCGAGCAGGAGGGGGATCGCTGCGAACTTCAACGGCGTTCCAGACCATTCGAATAGCAACACCTCGACGATCAGCACTGCGCCCATCAACAAGCCATAGCCAGTATACGGTTTGAGCCGGCTGGTTCCGGCAACCAGCGCAGCAAGAACCGCAATCAATCCGACAAGCAGAATGGCACGCGATACTGGAACACTGAAAATATCGATGACACGAAGGGTTACAGAGGCACCGTCAAAAACCGGCAGCGCAGCGACCAGCTGACGGAGGAAATATAGCACAAGGATGATTGCGGGAACGCGTAGCACACCCCACCAGAATAAAGCCCTTTGGGCCTGCGGCTTCGATCTGGAGTTCAGTGTTTTGATCAGACTTGCCAACTCTACGCCCCTACATGCCTACCGGCAGTCCCCGCATCCAACTTCAGAACATTCCCGAATGCCGCGAATGCTGACTCCATCCAAACTAAGCAATTCAGCCTGCAGTGATCGTTTTCATCTTCTGATCGACTGCAATTTCGATGCCGGTTCCGGTGTTCGCCTTCTCCGGTATTAACCAAGTTCTCGTTTTGCTGCCGCCTTTAGGAGACCCGAAACGGATGGAGGTCACCGCGCACAATCGCCCCACTGATTGCACCCGTCCGCCACAGATTATATTCCAATTTTAGCGGTTTACATCATGATTGTATTATATTTTTCTGCCGAATGACACCATAACTCTATGGAATTGTGCGATCTGATTGAAGACAGATCACGATTGCTGAAAAAGCGGCAAACCCGAGGCGTCCATGAAGCTGGATGACGCAAGTAGGTTAATACCCTACACGGGGCCTGGCTGCCGGGGCGCCGATGGGTAAATAGGGACAGAATGACGACTTTTCTACTGAGCCTCGCTCAACTCTTCGGAACGGCTTTGGGCATGGCCATCATCTGGCGCCTCTCGCGCTCGGCGATGCCAGCCCGGCTGGTATTTGCAATCACCGCTATTCTGTCCGCTCTGATGGCGTCCTTCGTGTTTGCCATCAGTGAACCTCCACACCTGTTCGAGGATTTTACGGACGCATATCTTGCCGCGGGTCAGGCAGTGCTCAGCGGGCCGGAAGCCTTGAGGCCGGAAATCGAGCTGGGCGCCCATGGGTTCGTGAACCTGCCCATCGTCGCCTATCTGTTCACGCCGTTTGCCCTGTTGCCGGATGACATGGCTTCCCTGGCATTCCTGCTGGCAGGCATTGCCGCCATGATTGGGGCGTGGTGGCTCATTTGCCGGCACTTCCGCTTCGACCGCAAGGTGTCCGCATTAAGCCTTTTCGTGATGTCCAGCTTCGGACCGATGCTCTACAGCGTGCGCGAAGGGAACACGTCGCATATCCTGCTTCTGGCTCTGATCGGGGGGCTGGTCTTGTCCCGTGCCCGGCGGGACTATCTGGCTGGAATCGTCTTTGCGGCCGCGGCCATCATCAAGCCGCCATTGCTCCTGATCGGGATCTATTTTGCCCTGCGCCAGCGCTGGCGCGTGGTCGCTGGCGGTCTCGGAATGTGCGTCGGAACTCTGGCCTTGTCGTTACTGGTGTTCGGCTGGGACATGCATGCCCTGTGGATCGGCAACTTCCGTGAATATGCGGGCGCGCCCATGCCAGGCTTCAACACGCAATCCCTGGCGGCCGCCACATTGCGGTTCATGCTCGGACCGGACTCCTATCTGGATTGGGAGCCTCACGCCCTTCCCGGATCTGCCAGAGCTGTCATCCTTGGACTGACCCTGATCCTGTTCGCAATTGGTGTCTGGGTGTCTCGACGCGCAGGCGGCGCTGATGACCGTGAAGACATGGACATCTCCCTGTTGCTGGCTTTCATCTGCATCGCCAGCACAGTGTCGTGGTCGCACTATTACACTTGGCTGATACCGGCTTTCTCTGTCGTCTATTCGCGTCTGAAAAACGAAGACCTGCTGACCTGGCCGGCAATCTCAGCGCTCGCTGCGTTTGTCCTCGCCATGCCGGCGGAACGGATCGGCCATGCGGAAACCGGGCGCCTGCCGGGCATCATCGCCGGCGTCGCATCATCCCACCTGCTTTGGGCCGGTCTGCTGCTCTACGGTTTGCTTATCTGGCTCGCGGAAGGGTCGCTGGCCAGCCGGCGCAACAGGACCAGCACGCCCAACGCAGAGAAATAAAGATAGGACTGCGCTATATTCAGCGGTGCCCCGTCCAAGGCTCGCGTGAATCCAAAGCTGTTGGCCGCGAATAGGTAGCAAACCACAAAGGCGATCAGGAGCGGACGCTGGCTTGGGTTTTGCCGCCAATTGGTCAACGCCATGACGAACAGCGCCGCAAACATCGGTGCCATGACGCCATAATGATGCTCCCAGGCGATCGGAGACGCTGCGGTAAAAGCCAGTGCAGCGAGCATGAAATCAAACAGCGATGCCATCGCCCTTTCACCCCGCCGTACGCGGAGCGCCAGCACCAGTATGGCGACCGTGGCGATCATCGATCCTGCATAGACAATGAGTGAGTATGGCGGGAAACCGCCTGCCTCCCAGTCACTGACGCCATTGCCTGCCAGACGGTGCAACAGTCCATTCATGGACTGGTTCGCCCAATAGGATTCTCCATGCCGTGACAGGAATTGCAGCACGGAAATGTATTCCAGATGGTTCATGAATCCGAACAGGCCGATTGAAATCAGGAGCCCGCCCGCGCCCACGATGCAGAGCGGGAAGACAAAGCGCCACTCCTTCCTCAGGAGCCCCCAGATCAGAAACAGGCCGAATTGCGGCTTCAGCAGGCAGATCAATCCGATTGCGACCCCTGCAGACGCGCGCCGGTCCATCGCCCAGGCCAGACAGGCAAGCACGAACAGCATGTTGATCCACACCTGAAGCTGTCCAAGATTGTAGGCCATCATGACCGGATAGAAGACCAGCACGGCCGCACCGGACATGCCGGCGGCCAAAACCCTCTGCAGCGGACTCATCCGAAATTCCGTCCGTCCAAGCAGAACATGGACCAGGCCCGAGACAGCCGCAGCTGTCACCAGGATGAAAAGCCGGTTCACCCCGTTCAGGAATCCAACCGTTGGTTCTATGCCCAATGCTTCGAATGCTGCGAGCGGTAACAGGCTTGTCGGCGCATACTGAAACTTGTTCTGCCCTTCGAAGAAGATTGCTTCGTAAAGGCCGCCGTCCGGATTGTTGCGGATCCAGTCGAGTGCAATCGCCATGACGTGCCAGGAGTCCCCGGATTCCCCGGCATTGCCGAGCAGCCACCTATAGGTTGGCCACCAGGCCGACCAACCGGTCAGGCGAAGCATGAGGTAATTCAGCGGCAGCGACACCGCCAGCAATGCAGCCGCAAAGACGAGGAACCGCATCCGGCGGTCGTCCCACTGTTTCCTGATCCATTCCACTGCTGCCATCCGCCTGATCCCGATATCGGCCACTCTTACTCCAGCCTGTCTTCAGCCGACTTTGCTTCAGTCGTGTGGAGGTACGCAACCAGTGCCTGAAACTGATCTTTATAAAGACTGACGGCAGGCATGGCCGATTCATCGAACCCGGCACCGTCATGGTTGAGCAGCTTTCTCAGACGCGAAGGTGTCCAGCGGCCCTTCACATCCGCCAGCGCGGCCGAATACGGATAATCTGCAACAGAACCAACACGCCGCCCAAGAACACCGTTCAACGGAGGACCAACAAGCGTCTTGCCGTCTGTTGTATGACACGTCCCGCAATAATAGAAGAACACCCGGCTTCCCGTAACCTCTGCCGTTGTTGGGATAGATTCTGCAGCTTGCAATTTTGGCCGCTCGGTCAGGTTTGCAACCTCGAAAGAAGCTGCTTTATCCCGGTGCTTGTCGCCATTGCGTATGAAGATGAGCCAGCCGGAATCCGTGATGATCGCGACGCGCCCATCTGACAGGGAAATGATGTCCCGCATACGTTCGCCGATCGATATCGGCTCAGCATAGGTAATGTCGTCACCTTCCGTTTTCAGGGCGTAGAGCGTATTTCCTGCAAGCGAGGCCACCAGAAGATGCTCGTCCCATTCGGGAAACTCTTCCGCACTGGGTTCAATTAGATTGGAAATCCCGATCGACGGCACAAAGGCGAACCGCGGGCGTTCGAAACCAACCTGCTTTCCGGGATGCGGATTGAATGGCCAAGGAACCGCACCATAGTTTGTGCCATACGTTGCAATCGGCCATCCATAGTTTTTACCCTGCTGGATCAGGTTGACCTCATCCCCGCCACGCGGACCATGTTCTGTTTCCCAAACCCTTCCATCGCTGGCGACGAGCAGGCCTTGCGGATTGCGAAATCCGCGCGCATAGAAACTGTGGCTGCCATCCTTGAGTGAAATCTCGATGATCTTGCTCAGGTCGTTCTTGTTATCCTGGCCAACCTGATACGGTCCGTCCACGCCATCGAACTGATGCGCGCCAAGGGAAAGAAGCAACGTGTCCCCGTTCAGACGCGCAAGACGTCCACCGCCTTCATGTCCTGCCAGGCGCATTCCGGTTGATTTGACCGGGATGCACGGGTCCGTGAAAAAAATCTCGTCCCACGCTCCGGACACGGCATGTACGCCCGCATCATCCTTCGCCAACTGTGTGTGCGACACCACGACCTCGAAACATCCATTCCGATAGCGGTGATGGCTGACATACAGGTCATATAGATTCCCGCCAGCCGGAATGCTCAACAGGTCGAAGGTCCGGAATTCGCTCAGCTGAAAGATCGGATCCTGAAACAGCTCCGACTGCGTCAACTCCTCCAGCCCCATCGGAACATGCAGCCCTTGGATCCGGTGGAGACTGTTCTGCCTGTCCAGGTAACCGAATTCGCCCAGCCGTGTGACATACAGGATGTCTCCATCAACCTCCTCCAGCGCCCAGATGGCTGGACTGCCGTTCGGAGACAGGCTGATGCGGGCAATCTGAAGCGGGAAGAAATGCGTCTGGATCGTCTCCCAGGTGACAACATCTTCAGCCGCGGGCGCTTCGAAGCGCGCCAGCGCCGGCTGAAAAATCTTCTCATTCACCTTTTCGAGCGTGTTGTTCTTTCCGGCCCAATACCCGACTGCCGCCGCACAGATCAGAAGGAAGCCAAGGCCGGCAAGAAGCAGGAGGACCAGGGCTATTCGGCGCCATCGCGGTGATATCGGAAGGACATCGAGCAATTTCATGGAAATCTTCTCCAACGCCCTGTTATCGTGCCGATATTAGCGCAATTTCCATGCCGGGGACACACAGCATTCACCCGACTTCTTTGTTCAAAGAAGACCGGAACACAAAGGATGCATTCACAGATCTGCACATGCCGGACCTTCAGGATTCTGCGCCACGATTAATGAGGATCATAGATCTTTCTGCGCGAAGCATCTCCACACGCCCCGTGAATTCCAGTTCGATTTCGGCCAGGAAGTCTTCCCGTCCGGCATCGGCATCCAGGACATGCTCAAACCAGATAATGTTCGGGCACTTCCCGGCCGCTGGCACGGTGTCGCCCTTCTGAAGTTCTTCAAACGAGAAGCCGTTGCGGCTGGCATAATATTCCAGGCCATACCGGACAGCATGTGTCATCATATAGTCGGCCTCAGATTTTCTCGTAGGCTCGGTAAAAATGCGTGAAGACTGACAATCCTCCAACAATCCGGCAACCGTCTGCGCTCCTGCCCGCCAGCCCGTTTTGTCATAAGTGTCCTTGTAGATTGCGCGCCCCTGGGACAGGAGCGCAAACACGCAGACCGCGATCACAGACCATCGCGGCGCTTGCGGTCCTCCCGCCAGCAGTGCCAGCGCGGTGATGATGCATCCCCCCGCTGCAATCAGGTACCGGTCAATGATGAGCGGCCGGACAGCATTGGCCAACACGAGGAAGCCGAAAAATCCGATCAGGACAGCGATCAGGACAAGCGGGTCGCGAACGTCCTTCCAGCTCAGGCGGCGCTCCAGCAGCAGGAGCAGGACATACACCGAGAGCCCGAATGCGACCAGGTTCCTGGCACCCGCCGACCAGATCTCGTCGATCATAACGAAAATTGCGTCGATCCGGCCCGTCTGAATCCAGTCGATGATGTCGGGACCGGAAGACAGACTCTGGATTATGAATAGCAACACGGCCGGCACCGCAGCAGCCGCGCTCACACAAAGGAAAGGCACGACACCCCGGCCCCGCTTCACCAGAATCAGTGCGAGCGTCATAAGCCCGCCCATGAAAGTCGAGAAATAGTGCAGGTTCACGAAGATCGCGAGCGACAGGCCCCAGAACAGCAATGGCTGCCACTCCCACCGCTGTTCACGCAGCTCCATCTGGAGAAGAACCCGCGCCAGTACGGCGACGGCAATGCCGGAAGAGAAGACCAGAAAATAGGCCCTCAGGTCCGGAAAAGTGCTCAGGAACATCGGCGATGAGGCATAGAGCGCGAGAAGTACGCATATCTGTCCTCGGTCGAGCGCCTTCTGCCGATAAGCATACCATGCAGCGCCAAGAACCAGCGGCACACCCAGAATATTCAGCGCCCGCAGGGCCCCGACATCCGTGACACCGAGTTTCTCGAAAATCTGGATCAGAAGATAGTGAAGGGGCGGATGAACCTCATTCGCCATGATCATCCAGAACTGGCCCCAGCTCTGTTCTGGTCTGGTCGAGGCGAGCGTCCAGAACTCGTCGAGCCAAAGCCCGCGGCCAAGCAATCCGATCACGGTCAGAAGTCCCAGCCCAAGGGCCAGAACGGCCAGAAGCCATTCCGTTCTCTCGATTGACCATTTCATAATCTACCCCGCCCCACATTCTATGGTTCGTCCCAAAAATTCCGTAGCACGCCGCCGGTTGGTCAGGCAACCGCACGTAATTAAACGCATCTACCAGTTATTGCAGGAGTATTTGGAGCGAGCGTTCTGAGCAGAAGGTGCAACCAAAACGATCAAATGGTGCGGATGAGAGGACTCGAACCTCCACGCCTTGCGGCGCTGGAACCTAAATCCAGTGCGTCTACCAATTCCGCCACATCCGCGTTCCGGCGGAACCCTTAAGCGAGAGCGCGCGCGGGCACAACGGGTCACTGCACCGGAAGGCGCGCTATAAATGGTCCTACCATGGTGTATTCATGGTGTTCTTCATTGCCTGAGCGGCGGCTTATCCAACACCCTGGATCAGCCAATCTCGCCGTGCAGCGCGCTCAGGATGTCAGGCACCTGACGCTCAAGGTCTTCCGAAATCAGACCCGCCCCGACGCGCCGCCCGGCCTCGCCATGAATCCATGCCGCCATGCTAGCCGCGACCAGCGTGTCAATTCCCTGCGCCATCAGGCCACCTGCAAAGCCCGCCAGAACGTCGCCCGAGCCCGCCGTTGCGAGCCAGCGCGTGGCGTGAATATTGACGACGGCACCGCCATCCGGCTGCGCGATCACTGTGTCCGGACCCTTCAGGAGCACGGTGCACCCGGTCTTGGACGCAGCCTGCCGCACGGCCTCGACCTTGTTCGTCGCGGTCTCCAGCAGATCCCCGAACAGGCGGTTGAACTCGCCGATATGCGGGGTCAGCAGGTCCGTTGGGCGGAGACGTTTGAACAGCTCATCCTGTTGTGACTCAAACACAGTCAGCGCGTCAGCATCAAGCACGGCACGGCCTGGCCCGTTCAGAATTGTCTCCACATTGGCGCGTGTCGACGGCGTGATCCCTGCCCCTGGGCCGGCGATAACAACCGAAGCCGTCTGGATCGCGCCGGAGAGCTCTTCGGTGCCATCGACAGGCTTCACCATCACGGCCGTCAGTTGGCTGGCATTGACCATCAGCGCCGATGGCGGCGTCAACAAGGTCGCCAGCCCGGCGCCGATCCGCAGGCCCGCCCGCACCGCCAGCCGCGCTGCGCCCGTTGATGAGACGCCGCCACTCAGGACTTTCAGGTGCCCCCTGCTATGCTTGTGATCCGCCATGCCGGGTTGCGGCAACAAGCGGAGCCACAGCATCGGACTATTCTCCATCAGCCGCGTCTGCACCGTCACGCCTATGTCGGCGACCAGGACATTGCCGCAATAGGCAGACGCCGGACGGAGCACATGCGCCGGACGGAGCGCGGCAAACGTGATTGTGCCTTCAGCGATGAAGCATGGCCCCAACGGTTTTGCCCGCAGGCCACAGATGCCCGACGGCACATCGATAGAGATCACACGACCACCGCGCTGGGCCAGTTGTGCCGCGACACCTTCCAGTGGCCGGGACAGGCCGCCACCAAACAATCCATCCAGAACAAGATCATGTGGCGCCTCAAGCGCATCTTCCAGCGTGCCGACAGGGCCTTCCCAAAGGGCTGCCGCCTTGGCAGCATCACCCGTCAGCTCGGCGACCGGCACCATGGAATAGACTTTCACATCCCGCCAAAGCTTCGACAACTTTGCGGCCGCCACGAAGCCGTCGCCACCATTCCCGCCCGGTCCGCACAGGACCTGAATGGAGCCTTCCGGCCAGTTCGCATGAACAAATTCGGCGACGGCATCGCCGGCGCGCTGCATCAGCTCGAAACTGTCGAGCCCCTGTGCAAACATCGCCTGCTCGGCGGCCTGCATTTCCTGTGGTGTGAGTATTGGTCTGCCCATAACGGGCTCATAGCACGCGTGTGGCAGCCTGGCTTCCGTATTCAATGACGCGCGGCACCGCACCACTGAAATCGACCTTGGTGATGGAGCAGTGACCAGGCTTGAACACAGTCGTCCGGGTGTCCTGATCAATCAGGCTGATCACGGCATTGATTGCGACGAAGTGGGAAAAGACCGCTGTATTGTCCGGCAGCAATGCCAGTGCCGCAGCAATCTTCTTGCGCCAGGCATCATGCTCAGCGCCCTCGGCATCCCATGTGCCGGCCATATAGGCGCGCAGCCATTCCACGCGATCACCCACGCCTTCTGGCGTCTCGATCTCCGAAACAACCGGCTCGACTTGCGCAGTTACGCCCGCAAGGCGCTCGAACGCGGCCGCGGTTTCCCGGCACCGCTGCATAGGGCTACTGACAGCGCTACGCGCGCCCAGGTCAAGAAGAGTCGCCGCAGCCGCTTCTGCCTGTTTGTGACCAAGTTCGCTGAGCCCCGGATTGGGGTGGTTGCCCCAACTCGCCGCCGCTTCGCCATGACGGACGAGATAGATCATGCTGATACCCTCAATTCGGTCTTGTCGGGCGAACCGGTGTTTTGGATTCATCCCATTGCTTGCAGGACCGCTGATAGACCACGGACCCGCAATTGTTAAGGTGCGAGGCCCGCGGATCGCACGCCAACTCTCCTGATCCGCGAAACGTGATCGGCGGCTTGCCGACCACGCGACTCCGATGTTTTCGCTCAGGTGCCTATGCCTTGAGCGGTGCGAAGCAGAACCTCGCGCTGTCCTTGCGGACCGAAATCTGCGCGCAGGGATTCGCAAACGGGCCACTTGTTTACGTTGCGATCCACCGGCGCCACAGCACATCCCCCCGGATCCGCAACGGCCTGAATATTTGCAAACAGTCGTGCCAGCCTGAAAACCTCTGACCAATTTTGAAGCAACGCCGCACAAAAATCGACCACGCCTTAACCTCACGCCACCTGACACGCATGAATGTCTCGCCTAGGCACGGGAAGCCGCCTACCGGAGTCTACAGACAGACACTCAGCGGCTGGGAGAACACGGGCCATGAAAAAAATTGAGGCAATCATCAAACCGTTCAAACTCGACGATGTGAAAGAAGCGCTGCAGGAGATTGGCCTGCAGGGCATGACCGTCATCGAAGCGAAAGGATTCGGTCGTCAGCGGGGGCACACCGAACTCTATCGCGGCGCCGAATACGTGGTCGACTTCTTGCCGAAACTCAAAATCGAGATCGTGCTGGCTGACAGTGCCGTTGACGGTGCCGTCGAAGCGATCAAGAAAGCCGCTCACACCGACAAGATCGGCGATGGCAAAATCTTCGTTTCCGATATTATCGATGCAGTTCGGATCCGTACCGGCGAAACCGGCGAAACCGCACTTTGATCCGGCCAGACACACAAACAAATTCAGCAAATTATTGATGGAGGGCATTTCCAATGGCTGAAAACCTCATGAAGATCATGAAGGATGAAGACGTCCAGTACGTGGACCTTCGTTTCACAGACCCGCGCGGCAAGATGCAGCACGTGTCGTTCCACAAGGACATGGTTGACGCCGACTTCTTTATCGATGGCCAGATGTTCGACGGCTCCTCGGTTGCTGGCTGGAAAGCCATCAACGAGTCTGACATGCTTCTGAAGCCGGACACAGCGTCCGCAATTATCGATCCGTTCTTCCAGCAAACCACACTCGCCGTGATGTGTGACGTGCTGGATCCAATCAGCGGCCAGGCCTACAACCGCGACCCGAGGATGACCGCCAAGAAAGCCGAAGCCTATGTGAAGCAGTCCGGCGTTGGCGATACCGTCTTCTTCGGTCCGGAAGCGGAGTTCTTTGTCTTCGACGATGTGCGCTGGAGCGTTGAGCCCCATAATACCGGCTATTCCTTCGACTCGACTGAGCTGCCTGTGAACACGGGCAAGGAATACCCGATGGGCAACATGGGCCACCGCCCGGGCCCGAAAGGTGGTTACTTCCCGGTTCCGCCAATCGACTCCGAACAGGACATGCGCAGCGAAATGCTGTCGGTCATGGCTGACATCGGCCTCGACCCGGAAAAGCATCACCACGAAGTGGCTCCGGCACAGCACGAACTCGGTCTGAAATTCTCGACCCTGACCGTGATGGCTGACCGACTTCAGCTCTACAAATACGTGATCCAGAACGTTGCGCATTCCTACGGCAAGACGGCGACTTTCATGCCGAAACCGATGTACAAGGACAACGGTTCCGGAATGCACGTGCACCAGTCCATCTGGAGCGGCGGCAAGCCGCTGTTCGCCGGCGACAAGTATGCAGGCCTGTCCGAGACCTGCCTCTACTACATTGGCGGCATCATCAAGCACGCCAAGGCTCTGAACGCGATCACCAACCCGTCCACCAACAGCTACAAGCGTCTGGTCCCGGGCTACGAAGCACCGGTCATGCTGGCCTACTCGGCTCGCAACCGTTCGGCCTCGATCCGTATTCCTTTCGGCGACAACCCGAAAGCCAAGCGCATCGAAACCCGCTTCCCGGATCCGATGGCGAACCCATACCTCGCCTTCGCAGCCCTGCTCATGGCTGGCCTCGACGGCATCGAGAACAAGATCCATCCGGGCGACGCCATGGACAAGGACCTCTACGATCTGCCGCCGGAAGAAGCGAAAGCCATTCCGCAGGTCTGCGGCTCGCTGCGTGAGGCTCTTGCTTCCCTCGATGCGGACCGTGAGTTCCTCAAGAAGGGCGGCGTCTTCGACGACGATCAGATCGATGCCTACATCGACCTGAAGATGGAAGAAAACATGAAGTACGAGCTCCACCCGCACCCGGTCGAGTTCGACATGTACTACAAATACTGATCGCTCAGACGATCAGATCACCCGACACACGGGGGAAGGCCGGGCCGGTACCGAAAGGTACCGGCCCTTACCGTTTCAGGAACCAATCGCGCAAAACAAAAGCCCCGGTCCATCGACCGGGGCTTTGTAACTCTGTCGTCTGGAGACACCAGGTCAGCCAGCTTCTGGCTGGCTCTTCTTGGCGTGAACGTAAAGCGGCTCGGCATTGCCATCGACCACTTCCCCGCTGATCACGACTTCCTCGACACCGCGCAGGTTCGGCAGTTCGAACATCGTGTCGAGCAGAATGCTCTCCATGATGGAACGCAGCCCCCGTGCACCGGTCTTGCGGACGATGGCGCGGCGGGCCACGGCCGTCAGCGCATCCGGCGTGAAGGTCAGCTGGACATTCTCCATGTCGAAGAGACGCTGGTACTGCTTCAGCAGTGCGTTCTTCGGCTCGGTCAGGATCTGGATCAGTGCCTGTTCATCGAGATCTTCCAAGGTGGCAATGACTGGCAGACGGCCGATGAATTCCGGGATCAGGCCGAAACGCTGAAGGTCTTCCGGTTCGACTTCGCGCAGGATCTCGCCCACGCCGCGGCCTTCCGGATCTTTCACCGGTGCGCCAAAGCCAATCGAGGCCGCTTCGCCGCGCGCAGAGATGATCTTGTCGAGGCCAGCAAACGCACCGCCACAAATGAACAGGATGTTCGTCGTGTCCACCTGCAGGAATTCCTGCTGCGGGTGCTTGCGTCCGCCTTGCGGCGGTACGGCCGCGACAGTGCCTTCCATGATCTTCAGAAGCGCCTGCTGGACCCCCTCGCCCGACACGTCGCGGGTGATGGACGGATTGTCCGACTTGCGGGAAATCTTGTCGATTTCGTCGATATAGACGATGCCGCGCTGGGCGCGCTCGACATTGTAGTCAGCCGCCTGGAGCAGTTTCAGGACGATGTTCTCGACGTCCTCACCGACATAGCCGGCTTCAGTAAGCGTCGTCGCGTCAGCCATCGTGAACGGTACATCCAGGATCCGCGCCAGCGTCTGGGCCAGCAGTGTCTTGCCGCAACCCGTCGGGCCGACCAGCAGGATGTTGGATTTCGACAGCTCTACGCCATCCGTTTTACCAGCATGAGACAGGCGCTTGTAGTGATTGTGCACGGCAACCGACAGGATGCGCTTCGCATAGGTCTGTCCGATCACATAGTCGTCAAGCACGTCGCAGATTTCCTGCGGTGTCGGGACGCCTTCGCGAGAGCGGACCAGCGAGGTTTTGTTTTCCTCGCGGATGATGTCCATGCAGAGTTCAACACATTCATCACAGATGAACACGGTCGGACCAGCAATGAGCTTCTTCACCTCATGCTGGCTTTTGCCGCAGAACGAGCAGTAAAGCGTGTTCTTGGAGTCGCCTGAGCCGGTTTGTTTGGTCATGCTTTCCTCAATGCCGGTTAAGGCTTAACGTGGTTTTAAGCGCCCAAACCCAGTTCCTTAACAGAACAATATGGGCATTGGCCTGCACTGCAAGTGCCAGGCCGCAATACGCGGGGACGCGCGATCTATTTGTCATCCTCTACGGCCCGGCGTTCGAACACCTTGTCGATGATGCCGAATTCCTGGGCTTCCTCAGCTGTGAGGAAGGTATCCCGATCCAGTTTCCGCTCAATTGCGTCGTAGTCCTGGCCGGTATGCTTGACGTAAATCTGATTCAGGCGCCGCTTAAGATCAATGATTTCTTCGGCATGGCGCTCAATATCCGTCGCAACGCCCTGATAGCCACCGGACGGCTGGTGGAGCATCACGCGGGCATTTGGCAAGGCAAAACGAGCCCCTGCCTCGCCAGCAGCGAGCAAAAGCGAGCCCATGGAGGCCGCTTGGCCAATACAGACTGTGGACACCGAGCACCGGATAAACTGCATGGTGTCATAAATCGCCAGACCAGACGACACATAACCGCCGGGGCTATTGATATACATGGCGATTTCTTTTTTCGGGTTTTCCGATTCGAGAAACAGCAGCTGAGCTGTAATCAGGGCGGCCATGCCATCATCGATACCACCGGTCACGAAGATGATCCGCTCTTTCAGAAGGCGCGAAAAGATGTCGAACGCCCGTTCGCCACGGCTGGTCTGCTCCACCACCATGGGGACTAGGTTGAGGGCAGTCTGGTACGAATTTGACATAAGTCGGGCCTCGGGCGTCGAAAAAAGGAATCTCTACTTTGCCAGAACTGGCAGAATGACTGATATTTGTCCACGCAGGCAGTGCTGCAAGAGGCGTTCCGCTGTGGAAAGCCTTAGCGAAACGGCCATTCAGCAGCCTTGCTGGGCAATTCACCGGCCGGATCCAGCATAAACGCCAGATAATCGTCATGTACCGTTTGCGCCTGAAGGTCCCTCAGCAGCATGTGGAACCCCTTTTCATAGTAGACTGTCCTGACATGCGACGGCAGCACTTTCGCGGTTCGTTCCACCCCCTTTGCCGGCACAACGTAATCATTTGCTCCATAAGACATGAGCGTCGGCAAGCTTGCTGGCAGGTTCGGGGCGCGTTCATGTGCCCGCTCCATCAGCGAAACAAGCCCATAGACCTGATCAATGCGATTGGTCGGCATCATCAGCGGATCAGACCAAGTCCGCTGAAGCATCTCGATATTGTCCGAGGGTTCGATCCGAACGAAACGCCTCGGCGGCTGAACGATCCAGCCCGGCCTGACGTGCGCAGACAGCCAGAGGCTGGTCCGGTAGGTGAGGTTCATTGCGCCCCAGCCCCGCAGGCCAGGTCCGGACGCGATAAACTGATCGGCAGCTGGCGGTAAATCGGAGCCAAACGCCGACATGGCCACCGACGCACCCATGGAAATTCCGACCACCGTGATCTTAGCATCAGGGTGACGCTGCCTGGCGAGGTCCACCGCCGTTCGAAAATCCTCCCGCATCAGGTCTTCGTCAGGCCAGATTCCTCTCTCAGGCGAACGGCCGAAGCCGCGCTGGTCGTAAGCGTAGACCGTCACGCCTTTCGACGCCCAATAGGGCGCCGCCATGTGGAACGCGTTCGCATAATCGTTCATGCCGTGCAGGCCGACCACAACATGTCCTGCGGCCTCTCCGGCCTCCTGCCCCGGCCAATAGGTCAGCCCCAGCTCGGCGCCGTCGAACGACACAAACTTGTTTTCTTCCACTTTCAGTTCGGGTGTCACGGTTTGCGTCATGGAGAGCGGTTCCTGAACCTTTGGCGTTGCACAGGCACTGACGGCCAGCATTGCCAGCACGATCAGCTTTCGGACAAGGCCGAACGGACCGCGCTCCGCAGGTCGGGCAGCACATCGTCCTCGAACCAGGGATTGCGCTTCAGCCATGCGGTATTCCTCCAGCTTGGATGCGGCAGGGTGAAAATGCGATCGCCAGCATAGGATTTCCAGTTCGCGACCGTCGCTGTCAGTGTCTTTTCGACCCGGCGCCCAAGATGCCAGCGCTGGGCATATCCACCGACCAGCAAGACCACGTCGATCCTGGAAAGCTGTTCCAGAACCCGTTGCCGCCAGACCTCAGCGCAACGCTTCATGGGCGGCAGGTCTCCACCCTTGGCATCATAGCCCGGAAAGCAAAGCCCCATTGGCAGGATCGCGATCCGGCTGGCGTCGTAGAATTCCTCCCGTGACAGGCCCATCCAGTCTCTCAGACGGTCACCAGACGGATCGTTGAACGGTGTGCCGGTCGTGTCTGCCAGATTGCCGGGAGCCTGACCTGCGACCAGAACGCGGGCGTCAGCTGACAGCTGGAAAATGGGGTTCGGCGCGCGTTCCATTTCCGCCTCACATAGGCGGCACCGGCGTATCTCATTAATCAGGGACTGGAGATCATCGCTCATGCGTCCATATTTGAGGGGGAATGTGGCCGCGAAAAGGAGTCCTGAGCATGAGCGAACCAATCTCGCGAAGAATTGAACCGAGAGCACGCGATCTGGGCGGTGGCTTCCGTGTTCGCCGGGTGCTGCCTTTCCATGCGCAACGCATGGTCGGTCCATTCGTCTTCTTCGATCATTTCGGACCCGTGGAATACGCGCCCGGTGAAGGCTTCGATGTGCGCCCGCATCCGCATATCGGTCTGTCTACCGTCACCTACCTGTTCGAAGGCGCGATAGAACATCGGGACTCCCTCGGAACAGATCTTGTCATTCGCCCAGGCGCAGTGAACTGGATGACCGCCGGACACGGCATTGTCCACTCGGAACGAACCCCAGCCCCGGAACGGGAGGCAGGTCAGAGCATGCACGGCCTTCAGACCTGGCTCGCGCTGCCGAAGACCCATGAGGATATTCCACCAGCTTTCGACCATCATCCGGCCGATGCGCTACCGGAATTCAATCACCGAGGCGCGCGCATGCGTGTGCTCGCTGGTGAGGCATTCGGAAAAGTCTCACCCGTGCAGTTCCCATGGCCAATCCTGTACGTGGCTTTCGAGGCGGATGAAGGCGCCAACCTGATCCTTCCACACACACTCGCCGAAGAGCGGGCAGTCTATCTCGTCAGCGGCAGTGCTGTGATTGGCGGTGAGACGTTCGGCGAAGGACAGATGCTCGTACTGGCCAGGGGCATCGATGTCGCCATTCGGCTGGAGCCTGGTACGAAAGGTGTGATCTGCGGCGGCGCGGCCATGGATGGGCCACGCAAAATCGAATGGAATTTCGTCGCCAGCGATCAGACGCTTATCGATCAGGCGAAACAGGATTGGCAACATTCGGTCAGCTCGGGTGGATCTGACCGCTTTCCAACGGTTCCCGGCGACGAAGAGGAATGGATCCCGCTCCCATGAGGCACAAGCTTGCCCCTCGCCCGGGCACGTGCAAAACCCCTCCTAACAGGATTGTTACGGAGAATCTCATGAAGAAGCTGTTCCTGGCAGCGTCCCTGCTGGCGTTGACCGCCTGTGGAGAACAAGCCGCCAAGGTCGACACCACCCCCGAAGCAGAAACCAATGCAGCTGCAGCGACACCGGACCTGCTGATGCCGCTTCCGGAAGGTACGGTCGCAGACATTTCGGCCGACGATCTGGCGGTCCGTATCAAAACTCTCGCAGACGATACGTTTGAAGGCCGGGGTCCCGGTACGCCGACAGGCGAAGCTGCAGCTGACTGGATTGCCGCCGAGATGAACCGGATTGGGCTAAAGCCTGGCGCAGCCAATGGCAGCTATCTTCAGGAAGTGCAGATGGTGAACCAGACCATCGACCCATCTGAATCCTATCTGTCGTTCTCGTCAGAAGACGGCACGGAGATCCCGACCACACTGAAAGACGATGCGGTAATCTGGACCAAGCGCCAGAATGCGACCGAGCTTTCCTTCGACCCGAGCGATGTTGTTTTTGTCGGTTATGGCGCGGTCGCTCCGGAATATGAGTGGAACGATTACGACGATCAGGATTTCACCGGCAAGACGGTCATCATCCTGGTCAATGATCCGGGCTTTGCAACACAGGACCCAGACCTCTTCAAAGGCAAGGCCATGACCTATTATGGCCGCTGGACCTACAAGTATGAAGAAGCGGCCCGCCAGAACGCTGCTGCTGCGATCGTCGTCCACGAAACAGCGCCTGCTGCTTATGGCTGGGACGTGGTCGCGAACTCCTGGTCAGGCGCTCAATCGGATCTCGTGCGCGCAAATGGTGGTGAGGACCGCACCACGATGGAAGCGTGGATCACCCGCGATAAAGCCGAAGAACTCTTCAAGGCTGCCGGGCTCGACTACGAGACGCTGAAGGATGCCGCCAAGGAACGCGGCTTCAAACCGGTGCCGCTCACCGGACTGAAGGCTCAGGGTGCGATCACCCAGAAGATTGAACCCCTGACCAGCCACAATGTCATCGGTGTACTCCCAGGCCAGACCACACCGGACGAGTATGTTCTGTACACGGCTCACTGGGATCACCTCGGCAAGAAGTCCGGCGAAAAGACCGGAGCTCCTGGCGAGGACTTCTACCAGGACCAGATCTTCAACGGTGCCGTAGACAACGCAACCGGCGCTGCCGCCTTGCTGGAAATTGCTGAAGCTATGGCGGCGCAATCGGTCGACCGCTCTGTCATGTTCCTGTCTGTCACACTGGAAGAGTCCGGACTGCTCGGTTCCGAGTATTTCGCGCAACATCCGACTGTGCCGCTGAACAAGATTGTTGCCGGCATCAACATGGACGGCTCCCTGCCGGTTGGGCGCACACATGACATGGTGGTGGTCGGTTATGGCGCTTCGGAACTGGAAGACATGCTGACAGAATACCTCGCCAAGCAAGACCGGGTCGTGAAGCCGGATCCCAAACCGGAAGCCGGATCGTTCTATCGCTCGGACCATATCTCGCTCGCCAAGCGCGGCGTACCGATGCTGTATGCCGATGGCGGTGAGGACAAGGTGGATGGCGGCATCGCTGCAGGCAAGGCAATCGCTCAGGCCTACAATGAGCAGCGCTACCACAAGCCCATGGACGAATACACTGACGATTGGGACCTTTCCGGCAATGTGGAAGACGTCACCGCGCTCTTCGAAGTCGGCAAGTCCATCGCCCAATCCGATGCCTGGCCGACTTGGTATCCTGGCAACGAGTTTGAAGCAGCCCGCAAGGCCAGCCTCGGCGAAAACTGATCGATCGCCCTCCGCCGGATCATACCGGCGGAGGGCAATTTACTTTGGAACCATTCAAGCATGCTTTCGTACCAGCACGGCTTTCACGCAGGCAATCGCGCGGACGTGCTGAAACATGCCGTACTTCATGCAATATTGAGCGCTACCGCCAAGCAATCGACCAACATCCTTTATGTTGAAACGCATTCCGGACGCGGACGGTATGATTTAAATAGCGCACAATCGACAAAAGGCGGAGAAGCACTCGACGGCATCCTGTCGCTCCTCGACGAAGGCTCACCCAAACCTGTCCGTCCATGGCTAGACCTCGTCAGAGAACGTGGCGTGAATGATTATCCGGGTTCTCCAGCGCTTGCGCAGCAATTGCTGCCCGCATCGACCCGCATGATCTTGTTTGAAAAACATCCAACCGAGTACAAGGAACTCGTCAAAGCCCTGGGCGAGGACGACCGGCTGCAAATCAAGCATGCCGATGGCTATTCGGGCGCACTCAAGCTTTCCCCCCGCAGCAATGAACAGATCGTCTGTTTCGTCGACCCGAGCTACGAAACCAGCCGTGACATCGACGCTCTGGCCCTGTGGACCCCGCGCGCCCTCAAGCGCTGGCCGAAGGGCATCCTTATTCTGTGGCTGCCACTCTTCAAAGACGGACGGGAAATCGAGTTCGGAGAGTACCTGACAGAGCTAGACGATTGTTTCGTGGCGGGTGCCCGCTGGCCGATGGATCCGTTGGATGAAGGCGCCCTGGAAGGCTCTGCCATTGTCGCCTATCGCTCGCCGGGGGCAGCGCGCGAAACCTCGCTTAACATAGCCAGTGCATTGCAGTCATGGTGGGCACGCTGAGCGGCGAGCCACGCCATATCCTGCTGGCGGGTGGCGGTCACGCGCACGCCGTCGCGCTGCATCAATTGGCGAACAACCCGCCGCAGCCGGAGACCCGGCTGACTCTCGTTTCACCATCTACACACAATCTGTACAGCGGCGCCCTACCTGGCGTGATCGCCGGACACTGGCAAGCTGACGACATTGGCGTTCCACTTCAGCCGCTTTGCGAAGCCATTGGCGCCCAGTTCATTCAGGACAGAATAGCTGCGATCAATCCAGAATCCCGGACAGCTATCCTGGGATCAGGCGAGTCAATTTCATTCGACGTGATGAGCCTGGATATCGGGTCCGGAATTCGCCCACTGGACGTCACCGGCAGTGATGGCGCGATTATTCCGGTCCGGCCAATCGCACCCTTTCTGCAGAAATGGGAATCTGCACTGGAACAGATCAAGGCCAGATCCACTCCTTCCACAATCATCGTCACCGGGGCCGGACTGGCAGGCATCGAAGTCGCGCTCGCCATCCACTATCGTCTTCTGCAGGAAGGCATCACCACACCCGCGATTCACTTGATCGATCCAGGTGATGAAATTGCCGCATCCAGTGCAGCCGCACTACGTCGGAAACTTTACCGTGCGTTGGGCCGCTACGGCATAAACCTGATGCTGCAAACGAGCATTCGAGCCATTGAGAATGGTTGTGTCACGGTCTCGACAGGCGCCAAAATCGCGACCGCTTTCATCGTGAACTGCGCAGGGTCTGCCCCACACGACTGGGTGGCCCACACCGGTCTGAAAACTGCCAACGGACGTATCGAGGTGGATGCCTGCCTGCGTTCCATCAGTCACTCCCATATCTGGGCGGCTGGCGACACCTCGTATTTCCAGCCCAAATCTCTACCGCCCGCTGGCGTGTTCGCAGTTCGGGCCGGCCCTGTGATTGCGGAGAACATCCGCCGATTTTCGCAGGATAAAGATCTCGCTGAATACCATCCGCAAACCGATTATCTGAAGCTGGTAAGCTTGGGACAAAAGCGGGCCGTGGCAGAAAAGTTTGGGCTTACTCTCGAAGGCGGCTGGGTGTGGCACCTCAAGAAATCTATAGATTTCTCATTCCTGCGGGATCACAGCCCGCCGTCGAGCCACTGACAAAATAGCGTCGGCGGCAATTTCGGCAGATGAGTGACCGCCACCTTGCATTCGCGCAAGGGCTTCCTTCTGTGCCTGCCTCTGCGTGTCCAGAAGTTCCGGATACTTCAGCCATTTGATCGCGGTATCCGCGATCAGCTCAGGCTTCTGCCGAGTCTGGACGAATTCCGGCACGATTTCCTGATCGTCTGATACGATGTTCAGCAACGTGATATGCTGCTTCTTGTAGAGCAGTCCGCGCGCAAGCGCCCAGGTTAGCCAACCCGTCCGGTACGCCACGATCATCGGCGTACCCTGCATTGCCAGTTCGCTGGTCACGGTACCTGAACACGCCAAAGCCAAGTCTGCTGCAGCCATGGCATCATAACGTTCTTCTGGCGTGCGCAGCACTTCAGCCCAGCCAGACACATCCGGAAACGCCTCGTCAAACGCCTCAGCCATATTTGCAGCTGGTGAAACGATAATACGGACGCCCGGCACAGCTGCAGCAACCTGTTTCGCAGCCTCAAGCAGCGCTGGGGCGACTTTGGCCAGTTCGCTCCGCCGGCTACCCGGCAGAACGAGGCAGATTTTTTCGTCCTTTCCAAGGCCACGCGCGGCGCGGAATTTCTGCCCATCTCCCGGGGTGTTCCGCGACAAGGCAGGATTTCCGATAACGGTCGTCGGCAAGCCAAACGGCTCATAATAGGGCGCTTCCATGTCATGCATGCAAAGCAGATGGTCCACTGTCGCCGACAGCGTCTTCGCCCGGCCGGGCCGAGTTGCCCAAACCTGGGGTCCAATGAGTTTGATCAGCTTTATGTCTGGTGCTCGCGCACGAACCCGCTGTGCGACCCGCAACATGAATCCCCACGAATCCACAAGCACAACAACATCTGGTTGAAACGCAATAATGGCATCAGCCGCGGCATCCGCCAGCTTTACGACGGTACCATAGGCCCGAATGCCTTCAGCAAAACCAAGAATGGAAAGGGGTGAAATATCAAAAGGCGAGTGAATGCCAACGGATGCGAGTTCCCTGCCGCCAATTCCCGCGAGCTCCACATCGTACGTCTTCCGACGGATCTCTTCGACCACTTCGCGGGCCAGCAAATCGCCGGAGGCTTCTCCCGCGACCATGAATATGCGCAAAGGCTTCACGAAACTTCGTCCGGTTTAAAACCATAGATGAAAACGCCCAACCGGTCGGCCGCAGCTTCCATGTCGGCGCGCCGCAGCAGCAAAGCCCCGCCTGCCTCAACCGCCAATCCAGCGAGCCCGGCGGCAGCAACAAGCTCCACTGTAGAAACGCCAGTAGTCGGCAGATCTATTCGGCGCTCCTGATCTGGTTTCGGGCGCTTTGCGAGCACACCACGGCGAGCGTCCGGTTTTCCCCGAATGGCTTCCGGAAGCGCGGCGCAACGCTTCAGCATTTCGTCAGTGCCCTCCTGCGCTTCGACGGCGAGGACAAGCCCATCGCAGACCACGCACCCCTGCCCGATGTCGAGCGCACCTGTCGCAGACGCAACCTTCGCTGCGGCCCTGATATCCGCCAGATTCTCTTCATTTGGCTCAGGGCCAGCAATCAGCCCCACCGGTGCGAGCAGCGCTTTATTGGCCTCTTCGCTGCCAATCACATTGAAGCCATGCTTCTCGAATTCCCTGACGAGCACTTTGAGCAAGGCGTCGTCCCCCTTGCGGGCTTCTGAGACCACTTTGGGCAGCAGCATGGCGCCCCGCATGTCCAGCTTGAGGTCCTTGAAGTTCGGGCGTTTCACAATCCCCGCAAAGACGACATCCTTGCAGCCAGCGGACTTCAGCCGTTCGATCACGCCTCCGATTTCTCCGAGACCGACTACCGCACCCGGATATTCGGCGAGGGCTGGCTCTTCGAAGCCCTTCAGACGGAGAACATAGACTCCCTGCCCGCTTGCGACAGCGTTACTGGCAATGGCGACCGGAAGTTCGCCCAGCCCTGCAATCAGTCCCAGCGGCGCGGTCATCGATCAGGCCGGCTTGCAGATCGGCCGGTCTCCGCCTGCCTGAATAAAGGAGATAAGTTCCATGGCGAGCGGCTGGTCTGCAAAATCCAGCGCAGCCTTGGCAAGGCGGTCCTTGAACAGACCTTCGCCGAAAAAGACTGCCTTGTAAGCACCGCGGATCTGCATCAGCTGGCCTTTGTCGAAACCGCGCCGCTTGAGGCCTACCATGTTCAGGCCGGAAAGCTTGGCATGATTTCCCACGACAGACCCAAAAGGTATCACGTCTTCGACAACAATTGCGCCGCCACCGATGAATGCATTCCGTCCAATGCGGGAGAACTGGTGTACCGCCGCGAGTCCGCCAAACCAGACATGGTCACCCACCTCGATGTGTCCGGCCAGTGATACATTGTTCGCCATGACAACGTGATTGCCGATCTGGTTATCATGAGCGATGTGCGCACCAATCATGATGTAGCAATGATCACCGACTTTCGTCAGGCCACCGAACTTTGGCATGCCCGCGTGGGCAGTGGCATATTCGCGGAAGGTGCAGTTCTCGCCCACCTCAAGACGGGACTCCGGCGTGTCTTCGAACCCGATCACCTGTGGACTGCAGCCCAGCGTCGCGTGAGGGAAAAGCACGCTGTTGCGGCCAAGACGAGTATGACCTGCCACCACTGCATGAGAGTGCAGCTTGCACCCATCGCCGATCTTCGCATTTGCACTGACATGGCAAAACGGACCGATCGCGACATCCGTGCCCAGCTGGGCGCCGTCTTCAACAAACGCGGTAGGATGAATCTGTGTCGGCATGGCTGCTTCTCTGAATTTCAGCGCGAAGGAAGCGCCGATCAGCTATTTTTCTTCGGGTTTGCCTGTTTCTGCAACCATGCGACTTCACGCATCCACTGGCGAATAGGTTTCGCCGGCGTGCCGCCCCAGGTTTCACCGTCTTCAATATTGCGGAAAAGGCCCGAAGACGCAGCGAGACTGACACCTTCGCCGACCTCAACGTGGTCTGCGATACCGACACGTCCTCCCAGCATGGACTGGCTGCCGACCCGGACCGAACCCGAGATGCCGCCAAAGGCGGCCATGACGACGGACCGACCGAAAACGACATTGTGCGCGATCTGGCAAAGATTATCGATCTTGGTGCGCTCACCGAGGATCGTGTCTTCGAAGACGCCTCTGTCAATACATGTATTGGCGCCGATGGAGACATGATCCTGAAGGATGACCCGGCCAAAATGGGGAGCATCACGCTGGCCGTCAGGAGAAGCAAGCACGCCGAAACCGGTTTCTCCGATACGGGCCCCCGCCAGCAGCGTCACATGATCGCCAACCAGTGCGCAGAACACGCTGGCATTTGCTCCGATCTGACAGTGCCGGCCTATCTGAACGCCCGGACCGATCGAGACATTGGGGCCGATCCAAGTGCCTTCGCCTATGACGGCGCCGGGCCCGACAACCGCCCCTGGAGAAACACGCGCATCCTCATGCACCTGGGCATCAGGCGAGATACGGGCATCACCCGTCCAGTCCAGATGACGCGGCCGGTACATCGCCAACGCTGCGACGGCATGGGCGTAGCGGGGCAATGGCACGACCAGTTTTGCCGCGCCTTCCGGCACATATTTCAGGTTGGCTTCGTTCGTCATGAAGATCCCGGCATTTACCGAAATCTCGGGAGCAGACTTTCCATCGCCATCCAGGAAGGCAAGATCGCCCGCTTGGGCATTTGCGGCAGAGGCGATACCCGTCACACGCAGGTCGCCATCCCCATCAAGCGCCGCGCCGGTCAATTCCGCTACTTGGCCAAGCGTCAAAGCCCCCAATGGCGCATAGAACCGCGGATCGACCGTCACGATATGCTCCGTTACTGCGGATTAGCCGGCTGATCCGGAATCTTCTGACGCGTAACCGTCAGGGTCGGCGTCGCAGCGTCGAGTTTCTGGATCACCAGAGCCGTCGCATCGATGGAGTCGGCAGTGTAGACTACAGAGCTCTTGGAAACGACCATTTGAGCGTTCTTTTCCTGAATGACCTGAAGCAGAACCGGCTCAAGCGCCTTGTTGAAATTCGCCAGAGCGACGCGTTCCGTCAGGGAGAATTCCTGGGATGCGCGCTGAGCCTTGGCGGCAAATGCGTTTGCCTTCGCCTGATAGCCATTCAGTTCGGATACCAGAGCCGCATCGGCATTGACTTGCTCACGCGTCTTTCCAGACAGCTTCGCGTCCAGGGCCTTACCCTGCGTTTGAAGCGTGTTCCGTTCCGGCGTCAGTTCGCCGTTCATTTGCGTTTCGATATTGTTGAGCTTGGTCGCCATATCCTTGCCAGCTTTGCTGTCGCGAAGGATCTTCACTTCATCGATGGCGATAACATTGCTGCCTTGCGCGACAGCCGCAGGCGCCGTGAAAGCGGCGCTGCCGATAAGCAATGCGAAGGCAAACAGGAGTTTCTTGAGGTGGGACATGCTAGTCTCCATTCTGGGGGCTTGCGATTAGAAGCGTGTTGAAGTCGAGAACCGGAACGTCTCTGTCCGGTCATAATCCTCGCTGCGGAGGATCTGAGAGAAGTCGAAGCGGATCGGGCCGAACGGCGAATTCCAGAATACGCTGAGGCCCGCTGAAGCTCGCAGCGATGCCGCATCCTTGGTAAGCCGCGCAGCGGGCAAACCCGTGTTCGGGTCGATCGTGAAAATGGTCGGAGCTTTGTCCGGACCACGAAGCGTGCCCAGCGAACCGGCATCCATGAAGAGTGCGCTCTTGATGCCATACTCTTCCGGGAACACATTTGGCAGACTCAGTTCGAACGTACCCTGATAATAGGCATTCCCGCCCTGCGCGTTCAGGCGCCGGGTGGCAACGACCTCACCAGTTGCCGGATCGACCACTCGGAGAATCTCCCGCGGGCCGAGGCCAGCGACATCAAATCCGCGGAACGTCGAACCGCCCCGGAAGAAGCGATTGTTAATCCGAATGCCTTCCCCATTCTCCAGCGGGAAGACATAGCCGCCAGACAGGCGTGCACTGGCCACAACGCCCTTCCAGATACCGCGATAGAAAGATGCCCGCGTTTCTGTACGTAGATAGTGCACGTCACCACCAACACCTGCCAGATCCTGACTCAGGGAGAAATCAAATCCGCGGGTTGGTGTAATCGGATCGTTGGTGCGATCCCAATAAAGCTGATACCCGAGAATACTGGAGAGATCAGATCGCTCGGACCGGCAGATCGTTTCCCGGAAAAGATAAGACGGGTCGCACCGGTCAAGAACAACTTCCTGACCCTCTATGGCATCATCAGGACCCGCTGTCCGGTAACGGTCGTCGCTGGTATCGTCCGGAGTGTCCTGACCGGCAGTCTGGATAACACGGGTCGACGGTAGCCCCGTCGCGATATCGATCAGATATGGCACATCCGTCACGTCGATATCGTCATACTGCAGACGATAGCTGAGCCCCAGCTGCATGCGTTCGGTCAGCGGGAAACCCAGGCGAACGCCTGCACCATAAGTGTCGCTGGTGAAGTAGGAGATGTCGCCGAAGTCCTGTCGGGTCGCAAACATGTCTATGCCGGCAGACAGATTGCGGTCCAGGAAGCGTGGCTCAGTGAAGCGAAGATCCAGAACCTGCTGTCGGCTGGACGCAGAAACACGCGCAACAACCGACTGCCCGCGTCCACGCAAATTCCGCTGGCTGGCAGACAGGTCAATCAGGTAGGAGTCGACTGAAGAGAAACCCGCGGCGAACGAAAGTTCGCCGGTGGGCTGCTCCTGAACCGTCACATTGACCACGGTCCGGTCAGGCTCATCCGTTGCAACTTCCTCGATCTCGACTTCCTTGAAGTAGCCGAGCGCCCGCACACGGTTCTTGGAACGGTCCAGAAGAATCCGGTTGAAAGCGTCGCCTTCGGAAATTCTCAGTTCCCTGCGGATCACGCGGTCCAGTGTCTGCGTGTTTCCGACAATGTTGATGCGGTCGATGTAAACACGCGGGCCTTCGTCCACCACGAAGGTCACGTCGATGCGGCCCGTATCCGGGTTCACATCGAGCTGCGGACGAATGTCGACAAACGCATAACCCGCAATGCCCGCCGCATAGGTCAGGGAGTCAATCGTGCTTTCGATCAGGTCACCTTTGAACAGCGCGCCTTCCTGAATCGGCACCGCGGCGCGAAGGGCTTTGGCGTTCAGTTTTTCGAGCGCTGTCTCAACCTTGACCTCACCAAAATCGTACTGGCGCCCCTCATCCACCGTCATGGTGATGTAGAAGTCTTTCTGGTCCGGGGTCAGCTCGGCCACTGCCGAGGTCACGCGGAAATCATAATAGCCGTTGTTCTGATAGAACTGACGCAGCTGGTCGCGGTCGTATTCCAGGCGTCCCGGATCGTAGTTGTCGTTGGAGCTGAAGAAGCGCCAGAAACGGGATTGCTTGGTGACGATTTCGCTGCGCAGACGGGAGTCCGAGTAGGCTTCGTTACCGATGAAGTTGATCGAACGGACACCCGTGACCGGACCTTCCGTGATCTGGAAAATCAGATCGACGCGGTTCTGCTCCAGCGGCTTGTATTGCGGCTCGACCTTTGCAGCAAAACGGCCCGACTGGCGGTAGAGCTCGAGAATACGCTGCACATCGTTCTGCACCCGCGCTGCCGTAAAGATACCGCGCGGCTCGGCCTGGATCTCTTCCTTGAGCTTGTCTTCCTTGAGTGCCTTGTTGCCCTCGAAAATCACGCGGTTGATGATCGGGTTCTCAACAACACGGACAATGAGGTCATCGCCAAGACGATCGATGGAAACGTCTGCAAAAAGGTTGGTCGCGAACAGCGTCTTCAGCGACAGGTCGATGCGGTTGGGGTCGAATGCATCCCCGGGTTCCAGCAACAGATATGACTGGACGGTCCGTGCTTCGATACGCCTGTTTCCCTGGACCACGATCGAACGGATCGTTCCCCCATACCGGTTGTCTTCCTGCGCCTGAGCCGAGCCGGTAACGCCCGGCACGCTTTGAAGCGCGAAGACGCTGGTCGCCATGAAGGTCGCTGCAAGAAACTTACGCATCGTCGAATTAACTCTCTGATTAGTCCCTGATCCGGCCGGCTCAGCCGCCCCCGCCGCCGAAAACGCCGGTTTCGATGACATCGCCCCATGTGATGACGACGACCATCCCCAATAACAGGATGAGACCGAATGTCAGGCTCACTTCCTGCACTTTTTCCGGCAAATGGCGGCCGGTCAGGGCTTCGTATGCATTAAATACAAGGTGTCCGCCATCCAGCACCGGCAGCGGCAATAGGTTAAAAAAGCCGATCCCCACGGAGATCGATGCACACATTCCAAGGAGCATCCAGAACAGCTCGGACACACGCGTGCCAACCGAGACATCTTCCTGTGCCCACACCCGGTTCACGATTCGGCGTGACACATCGCCAATCCCGACCGGTCCGGACATTGTATGAATCGACATACGTCCGGTGATGATCCGGCTGAGCATGGTGACAGTCTGCTCAAGTGTCTTTCCGGTCTGGATAACACCCTGTCCGAGTGCTTCTGCCGGATTGTAACGGGTCGGTTCCTGAACGCTGACGCTGGCCAGTTTTACACCGATAGTGCCTTGGGGCACCTGCTGGCCGACTTCATTCTCACGCACCACTTCCTTGGGTGTAACGGTGAGGGTCTGCTCCGTGTCGCCGCGGCGAACCACGAAGTCGACTGGCGTATTGGGGTTGAGTATCGCGGCCAGCTGAATATCGCTGGCCGTTTTCACAGCCTTGCCATTGGCTGATATGACGATGTCTCCAGCTTCCATCCCTGCCACTGCGGCGGGGGTGCCTTCTTCAACAGAATAGATACCGATCTCCACATTCGGACGGCCGAAGGTACCGATCATCAGAGCAAATATGAGGCTGGCGAGCACAAAATTGGCGAAAGGCCCGGCCAGGCTGACAAGCGAGCGCTGCCCAACACTGAGTTCCGGATAAGGCCGCCCGACGAGGCCACCCTCAATCTTGCCGATATCGCCCGCAGTCTGCGCTTCGCCGGCGAACTTCACGAAGCCGCCGAGCGGGATCCAGTTGATGCGCCAGCGAGTGCCGCGCTTGTCCTTCCGTTCAAACAGAGGACTTCCAAAACCGATTGAGAAGGATTCGACAGCCGCCCCGAAAGCACGGCCGGCAAGGTAATGACCATATTCGTGGACGATCACCACGATGCCCATCATGAAGATGAGGCAAGCCAGAAACAATGGACCTTGGCTCAGCAACTCACCCAAGCGTACTACCCTCCGCCCCACCACCCGGGGCCCGCTTCAAGACGTCTCCAGCCGCAGAACGCGCGAACCGGTCCAGATAGCCGATCTCTTCTAGCGAACTACATGCCATTCCGGCCATATTGCCGGAAAGGAAGCGACTCAACACTTCCTTTACCACCCAGCTTATGTCCAGAAACCCGCATTGGCCCGCAATAAATGCAGAAACGGCGGTTTCATTAGCGCAATTTAATACCGTTGTAGCGCCCGGACCGGCGGAAAATGCCTCACGCGCCAAGTCCACCGCAGGAAATTTTGTACCGTCCACCGCCTCAAAATCGAGTTTTGCGAGGGACACAAGGTCGAGCCGGTTCACCGTGGTCGCAACACGATCCGGCCAGCCTAAAGCGTACGAGATTGGTGTCCTCATGTCCGGAGCGCCGAGTTGCGCGATCACCGATCCGTCCGTGAAGTGCGCCATGCCGTGAATAATCGACTGGGGGTGAATGATCACATCGATCTTATTGGCTGGGACATCGAACAGATAAGCCGCCTCGATCAGCTCCAGAGCCTTATTCATCAAAGTGGCACTGTCGATCGAGTTCTTGATCCCCATGGCCCAGTTCGGATGCGCCGCGGCCGCTTCCGGGCTGGCGGTGCGCATCTCATCCAGCGTCGCCGTCCGAAACGGTCCACCTGAGGCCGTGATGGTCAGCCGCTCCAGCGACTTGCCGTCACCGAGGCATTGGTGAATCGCGCTGTGCTCTGAATCCACCGGCAGGACCATTACGCCGGCCTTCCTGGCTTCTTCAAGGATCAGCCGACCGCCGCAGACGACGCTTTCCTTGTTGGCTATCGCCACATCATTGCCTGCCTGAACGGCCGCCAGCGTCGATTCCAGCCCCGCAGCACCAACAATCGCCGCAAGGACCCTGGCAGGCCGCGTTGCCGCTTCCGTCACGGCCGCGGCACCGCCAGCAGCTTCAATTCCGCTACCGGCCAACCGGTCCTTCAGGATCGGCAGCTGCGTTTCATCCGCGATCACGGCGATCTGCGGCCGGCATTCGAGCGCCTGCTCTGCCAGTTTCTCAACGTTACTACCGGCCGTCAGGGCAATGACGTCGAACCCGGCGCCGCCACTCTGATTTTCGTACTGGATGACATCGAGCGCCGAGCACCCAATGGAGCCTGTCGATCCCATAACAGAAACAGCACGCCTGGAAGTCATGCCTGCAGCCCAAGCATGTCCGGCAGGTCAGGCGCAATGTGGAAAGCCAGTACGGTTATGAAGGCAACCGCACCAAGACCATCGACGCGATCCATAACTCCGCCATGCCCAGGAAGGATCGATCCGGAATCCTTGACGCGGAAACGCCGCTTCAAGCCGCTTTCGAAAAGGTCACCCAACTGCGCCACCACGGAAATGGAGAGGCCTGCCAGGATCCAGCCCGCAAAGGGCACACGCTGGATGTCGGCCGCTGCGATGCCGCAGACAACACACGCAACGACAGCCCCAATCGCGCCGCTCCAGGTCTTGTTCGGGCTCTCTTTCGGTAGCAGCCGCGGACCGCCGAGCCCGCGGCCCGTAAAATAGGCCGCCGCATCGGAAGCCCAGACGAATGACATGAAATAGAGCGCAGCAGACCGGCCATCCCATGGCCCTTCCCGCAGCAACCACAAGGATGCTGGCATCAAGGTCACGTAGACGAGACCGAACACAGCGCTGCCCCGGTGATTCCAGCCACCCTTCGCTGTCATCGCCGCAAAGACGGCTCCAGCGAGAATTACGCCCAGCGCGATGCCTGAATTGCTGAGAGGAAGTGCCAGGCACGCCAACGCAGCGAACGCGACCAGCAGCATGGGTTTGATAAAACCGCTGATATGCCCCCATTCCCAGGCCATGACGCCCGCTGCCGCCGCGCAAGCCACAGCCAGCCCCCAACCGCCGGACCAAACTGCGGTCAGCCCGAGCGGGATCAGGATGGCTGATGATATCAGCCGCAGCCCCAGATTTGAAAATCTGAGTTCCCGGGGGGTCCAGTCTCCCATCAGTGCGGCTCCGACGTCACGGCACCGAACCTGCGTTCCCGATTCCGAAAGTCTGCGATTGCCTGTTCCAACGAAGACTTGTCGAAATCCGGCCAGAGCACGTCCGTAAAGATCAATTCGGCGTAGGCAGCCTGCCAAAGAAGGAAATTGGATAAGCGGTATTCTCCACTGGTCCGTATCAGCAAGTCGGGATCCGGAATGCCATCTGTATCCAGAAACTTGGCAAATGCGGTCTCATCGATTTCTTCGGCTTCGAGTTCACCGTTCTGGATTGCCGCTGTGAGCTTCTGCGCAGCACGGAGGATCTCTTCCCGGCCACCATAGTTGAATGCGATGTTGAGGTAGAAATCGGAATTTTCGGCTGTCTCCCGCTCCGCCTTGTCGACGAGCTCCGCGATATCTGTGGGCAGACCTTGCCGACGTCCAATGACGCGGATCCGGACCCCCTCCCGCTTCAACCGGCCGAGGTCGCGCTGTACATAGGCTTTCAAAAGGCCGAACAGCGCACTGACCTCCGCCGCGGGACGGCGCCAGTTTTCGGTGGAGAACGAGAAAACGGTCAGATACCGGATGCCAAGCTCCGGTGCGGCCTCGACCGTCCGGCGCAACGCTTCAACCCCGCGCTCATGGCCTGCCGCACGCGGCAATCCCCTGGCCTTTGCCCAGCGTCCATTGCCATCCATGATGATGGCAACATGCTGCGGCCCCGGCAGCCCCTGTGCCCCGGCGCCCTCTGAAGCGGGGGCGGGTTCACCGGACATCAGACCTGCATGATCTCCGCTTCCTTGGCCTTCAGCGCATCGTCGACTTTCGCGACATAGATATCGGTCAGCTTCTGGACTTCATCGGACAGGGCGTGGTGCCGGTCTTCGCTGATCTCGCCGTCCTTTTCCATCGCCTTTAGGCTATCCATGCCGTCGCGGCGAATATTGCGGATCGCGACGCGCGCCGCTTCGGCATACTTGCCTGCTACTTTCTGAAGTTCTTTCCGGCGTTCTTCATTCAGCGGCGGGATCGGCAGGCGAAGGTTCTGGCCATCGACCACTGGGTTCAGACCGAGGCCGGACTCCCGGATCGCGCGATCTGCAGCGCCGACGACAGCTTTATCCCAGACATTCACAGACAGCATTCGCGTATCGGTGACTGTCACGGACGCCACCTGGTTCAGCGGAACAGTCGAGCCATAGGCAGGCACCATGATGGAATCGAGCAGGTTCACGGATGCACGACCGGTGCGCAGGCCGCTGAATTCTGTTGAGAGCGATGTCAGTGCGCCTTCCATGCGGCGCTCGAGATCTTTCTTGTCATAGCTCATTTGGAAGACGCTCCCTTGTTCGTAATTGTCGTCGAGGTGCCCTGACCGTGCAGCACTTTCAGAAGCGACCCTTCCTCCTTCAGTGAGAACACCACGATCGGGATGTTGTTGTCACGCATCAGGCTGACTGCAGAAGAATCCATCACACGAAGGTCTTTCACCAGCAACTCCTGATAGGACACATCGTCATAGCGGGTGGCGGAGGCATCCAGCTTCGGGTCGGCCGTGTAGACGCCATCCACCTGCGTGCCTTTCAGCAAGGCATCGCAGTTCATCTCAATGGCGCGCAGGGCAGCGCCAGTGTCTGTGGTAAAGAACGGATTGCCGATTCCCGCAGCAAAAATGACGATCCGGCCCTTCTCCATGTGGCGCTGGGCACGGCGGCGGATGTAGGGCTCGCAGATCGCTTCCATATGAATCGCAGACAGGACGCGGGTCGGCACATCCATATTCTCCAGAACACTCTGCATGGCGAGGGCGTTCATTACCGTGGCCAACATGCCCATGGAGTCTGCCTGAGCCCGCTCCATGCCCTTCGCGGCACCGGCAACGCCTCGGAAAATGTTACCGCCGCCGATGACCAGGCAGATCTCGGCGCCAGCATCGCGCGCGCCCTTGATGGCCTTGGCAAACTTCTCGCAGGTCGGGATATCGATTCCGAACTGGCCGGGGCCCATGAGGGCCTCCCCTGACAGCTTAAGCAGTACGCGTTTGTACTTGAGTTTGCTTGTCTCGGGATCCCCGCTCGGCATCGTCATTTTCCCTTCGCTGGAAGCCTTATGGCCTCCTAAAAGATTCCCGGCCGCCTGTCATGGGCGACCGGGATGTTCAAAGCCCCTTGCGGGCGGAAAGGCAAGCCTGATCAGGCGCCTTTTGTCATGGAAGCGACTTCATCTGCGAAGTTGTCCTCTTCCTTCTCGATGCCATCACCGAGCTTGAAGTTGACGAAGCCTTTCAGTGTGGCGCCCTCGCCTTTCAGGAACTCACCAACCGTCTGGTCAGGGTTCATGACGAAAGGCTGCTCAACCAGCACGACTTCCTTGTAGAACTTCTGCATGCGGCCAACGATCATCTTCTCGATAACATTGTCCGGCTTTCCGCTTTCACGCGCCTGCTCGGTCAGGACGCGCTTTTCAGCTTCGACGATGGCCGGGTCCAGCTCGTCTGTCGTTGCAGCAGCCGGCGACGTGGCAGCGATATGCATTGCAACCTTGCGGCCGATTTCGTCCAGGTCACCCGAACCGTCGAGCGCGACCAGCACACCCACTTTGCCCATGCCAGGAGCTTCTGCGTTGTGGATGTAGGAAGCGACCTTGCCTTCAGCCGTCAGTTTGGCGGAGCGGCGCAGGGTCATGTTCTCGCCAATCGTCGCAACAAGGCGCTTGATCAGGTCGTCGACAGAGCCTTCACCATCCGGCGATGGCGCGGCAGCAAGAGCCTCGACGGAACCGTCGGTGTTCAGGGCTGCCTTGGTGATGCCGGCCAGAGCGGTCTGGAACTTTTCGTTACGGGCAACGAAGTCCGTTTCGGCATTCAGTTCGACGATTGCGCCGGACTTGCCGTCTTCGGAAACCTGCACAGCCACCAGGCCGTCAGCGGCCGTACGGCCCGACTTCTTGGCAGCTTTGGACAGGCCCTTGGCACGGAGCCACTCGGTGGCCGCCGCTTCGTCACCATTGTTTTCGACAAGCGCCTTTTTGGCGTCCATCATGCCTGCGCCCGTTTTTTCACGGAGCGCCTTCACAAGCGCAGCTGTAATCTCAGCCATAGCTTTATTCCCTCAGTCTCGATTGTACCGGTGCGGTTTATGCGCCGGCTTCGTCAGCCGTTTCGTCTGCTGCAGCAACATCAGCATCCACAACGCCTGTAACGTCTTCCAGCTCGCCCAGATCCATGCCGAGACCGGCGGAGGATTCTGCAAGGCCGTCGAGAACGGCATCGGCGAACAGGTTGCAGTAGAGCGAGATAGCGCGTGCAGCGTCGTCATTGCCCGGGAAGCCGTAATCGGCGTCTGCCGGATCACAGTTCGTATCCAGGACGGCCACAACCGGGATACCCAGCTTGCGGGCTTCCTGAACGGCGATGGCTTCCTTGTTGGTATCGATCACGATCATGGCCGACGGCAGGCCGCCCATGTCAGCGATACCGCCCAGAGATTTATGGAGTTTCTCACGGCGGCGCTCGAGGTCGAGCAGCTCTTTCTTGGTCAGGCCGGCGCCACCACCCGTTTCAAACATCGCGTTCAGTTCGCGCAGCTGCTTGATCGAGTTGGACACGGTAGACCAGTTGGTCAGCGTGCCGCCGAGCCAGCGGTGGTTCATGTAGTACTGGGCGCAGCGCTGCGCGGCTTCAGCGACCGGCTCCTGGGCCTGGCGCTTCGTGCCGACGAACAGAACGCGGCCGCCCTTGGCCACCGTATCACGCACGAACAGCAGTGCCTGGTGCAGAGCCGGCACAGTCTTGGAAAGGTCCATGATGTGAATGCCGGAGCGGTCGCCGTAGATGTACGGCTTCATACGCGGGTTCCAGCGGTGGGTTTGGTGACCGAAGTGAACGCCAGCTTCGAGCAGCTGACGCATGGTGAAGTCAGGTAGGGCCATCGATTGTCTCCATCCGGTTGGCCGTCACGGGTGGAACTTTGGACCCCAATGGCCCGCAGCACCGGATGCACCCGTGAACTGGTTTAAGATGAGGCGGCTTATACAGATATTCCCTTGCCGGGCAAGCGGTCTGAGGCCTGTTTTGGCAGGACTTCAGGTGATCATTTCATGACTATACTGGACTATGTCATGAACCCGGCATGCCCTAGATGGAGCATCAGGCGGCTTTCAGGGGCTCCACACGCTCCACGCCTGGCACGTCCTTCAATGCCCGCTGGGCTTTCAGGCTGATCGTGTAGGTCGCCGGCAGCTTCAGAATCACCAGCCGGCCATCCTCCAGCGGCACCTCGACCAGAATGTCACCGCGCTCGGTATCAGGCAGCTTGGCGAGGTGACCGACCACGCCCGCGATCTCCGCCGGATTGGCCCCCACGGCGAGACGCACCTTCAACGCCCCCATGCCCCGGCTGAGACGGGCCGATTCCAGTGGCAGGACCCTTTCGGCATTGAGGCGGATCTCTTCCCCGTTCCGCTTCACCCCAACAGTCACCGCAACAGCGTTGCCCACCTGCAGCAGGTCGTAATTCTGGGACAGGGTTTCCGGGAAGACCATCATCTCAACCTCGCCCGTCGGATCGGACAGGGTGAGGAAGGCAAACTTGCCGCCATTGCGGGCCGGCTTGTCGGAGCGCAGGCGCACGATTCCGATCATTTCGATAGGCTTGCCGTCCGAAGCCCGCTCCTCGATCTCCATTGCGAGGGTGATACGCTCCCGGTCGAGGCCCGAGAGGACATCGTCCAGCGGGTGGCCGGAGAAGTAGAACCCGATGGAGCGAAACTCCTCATCCAGCTTCTGCTGGCCATTCCACGCCTTGGCCGACGGCAGGACCGGGCGCAAAGCTGGCTCGGCATCGCCAAACAGGCCGCCCTGGCCGCCCATCCGGTCTTCCGCCGCACTTGCCGCCATCTGAGCCAGCATCGGCGCCCCGGCGAGCACGCGCGCCCGGTTCTTGTCAAAACAGTCGAACGCCCCCGCCTTGGCGAGGGATTCGAAGGCCTTCTTGTTCACATGCTTCGGATCGACCCGTTCGGCGAAGTCGTAGATGTCCTTGAACGGGCCGTCCTGCTCGCGGATCGCCACGACATGTTTCATCGCTTCGAGGCCAACGCCTTTCAGCGCACCCAGCGCGTAGACGATTGCCCCATCGCGCACATCGAAGTCAGCAGTCGAGCTGTTCACGTCCGGCGCGATGACCGGGATCTTCAGCCGCTTGGCTTCCTGGAAGAAGGCGGCAAGCTTGTCGGTGTTGCCGAGATCGAGGCTCATCGAGGCGGCCAGGAACTCCACCGTGAAGTGGCGCTTCAGGTAGCCGGTATGATAGCCGATCAGGGCATAGGCCGCGGCGTGGGACTTGTTGAAGCCGTAGCCTGCGAACTTCTCCATCGTATCGAAGATTTCGTTGGCCAGCGGGGCTTCCATGCCCTTGTTCTTTGCCGCGCCCTCGACGAAGCGCTGGCGCTGGGCAATCATCTCTTCCAGCTTTTTCTTACCCATGGCACGGCGCAGCAGGTCAGCATCGCCGAGCGAATAGCCGGCAATCTCCTGCGCCATCCGCATGACCTGTTCCTGATAGACCGGCACGCCATACGTGGCTTCCAGAACAGGCTTCAGGTCCGGGTGGGCGTACTGGACGCCCTCGGGATTTTCCTTGCCCTCGATATAGACCGGGATGTTTTCCATCGGGCCCGGACGATAGAGCGAGATGATAGCGATCACGTCTTCAAGACTGTGCGGACGCACCTTCTTCAGCGTATCGCGCATGCCCGCGCCTTCCAGCTGGAAGACGCCGAGCGTGTCACCGCCGCCCATCATGTCGTACGTGTCCTGATCGTCCAGACTTTTCCATTCCGGACCGACATCCTTGCCGTCCCGCCGGATGAATTTCAGGGCGCGGTCGATGACTGTCAGGGTCTTCAGGCCGAGGAAGTCAAACTTCACCAGTCCGGCCATCTCGGCATATTTCATGTTGAACTGGGTGGCCGGAAGGTCTGCCCTCGGATCGTTATAGAGCGGCACCAGCTCCACGAGCGGCCGGTCACCGATCACGACACCGGCGGCGTGTGTGCCTGCGTTCCGGTATTTGCCTTCCAGTTTCAGCGCGATCTTGAGGAGTTCGCCAACGCGCTCATCGGCGTCCATCTCCTCATAGAATTTCGGCTCGTCGTCGATCGCTTCCTGAAGCTTCGGCGGATTGGCCGGATTGAACGGGATCAGCTTCGCCAGACGGTCCACCTGACCGTAAGGCATCTGCATGACGCGCCCCACATCGCGCACCACAGCCTTCGCCTGCAGCGTACCGAAAGTGATGATCATGGCGACTGAGTCCGCACCATACTTGTCGCGAACATAGCGGATCACCTCGCCCCGTCGTTCCTGACAGAAGTCGACGTCGAAGTCTGGCATCGAAACACGTTCGGGGTTCAGAAAGCGTTCGAACAGAAGATCGAAGCGTAGCGGATCAAGGTCCGTAATCAGGAGAACCCAGGCAACCAGCGAGCCCGCACCGGAGCCCCGGCCCGGCCCGACCGGAATGCCCTGATCCTTGGCCCATTTGATGAAGTCCGAAACGATCAGGAAGTAGCCCGGGAACCCCATCCGCTCGATGATGCCGAGTTCATAGTCCAGCCGTTCGAAATATGTCTCACGCTCGGCATACAGCCGGTCGGCTTCCTTGAGGCGGAATTCGAGGCCCTCCAGCGCCTGCTTGCGCAGTTCTTCTGCCTCAGACCGCCCTTCGTTCGAGAAGTTCGGCAGGATCGGCTTATGCGTCTCGGCCTTCACCGAACAGCGCTGGGCGATCTCGACCGTGTTCTCGATGGCTTCCGGCAGGTCCGCGAACAGCAGACGCATTTCCGAAGGCGATTTCAAGTATTGCTGGGCGCTCACCTGCTTGCGGTCCGGCTGGCCCAGATATTCGCCATTGGAAATACACATCATGGCGTCATGCGCCTGCGCGTCGCTTTTCTTCATGAAGCGCGCATCATGCGTCGCTACCAAAGGCAGCTCCAGCTCATAGGCCAGTTGGATGAGTCCTTCTTCAACGGCGCGTTCATCCGGCGTGCCGTGGCGTGTGATCTCGACATAGCACCGCCCCGGATAGGCGCTCGCCAGCGTGGACAGTTCCGTCCGTGCATCTGCCACCCGGCCTTTGAGCAGATGTTTTGCGACCTCACCCTCGGCGCCGCCGGTCAGCACGATCAGGCCGTCGGTCTGTTCCATGACCAGTGCGCGCGAGAGTTTCGGCACGCCGTCCGCCGCGTCCAGATAGGCGCGCGACGACAGGTACATCAGGCGGCGGTAGCCTGTCTCGTTCTGGGCATAGAGCGACAGGCGCGACGGCTCGGCCCTTGGCACGTCCTCTACAACATCGAAACAGCACGCCATGATGGGCTGAATACCAGCTCCAGAAAGCGTGAGGGATATTTCAAGCGCCCCGAACAGATTGTTGCGGTCGGTGATGGCGACCGCAGGCACCAGGTGCTCCTCACACCAGGCCTTCACGTCCTTGGGCGAAATCATGCTTTCCAGCAGCGAATAGCTGGAACGGATGGCCAGATGGATGAAGGGCGACTCGGGCAAGGCAATCTCTCCTCAGGGGAGGATAAACTGCATGGCCAACCCTCGCCAGACCAGACAGCAATGCCCGGTTTTCACAGCTTATTCCGGTTCGTAGGGAACCAGTTTTCCGTCTTCCAGCGTCAGAACGCGGTCCATATGGGCCGTCAGTGCATGATTGTGAGTCGCCACAAGCACGGCGGCGCCCTCTTCCCGGGCCATCTTGATGAAGGTGGCAAACACCCGTTCGGTCGTCGCGGGGTCGAGATTGCCCGTCGGCTCGTCGGCGATGACAAGACGCGGCGTGTTGGCGAGCGCCCGGGCGATGGCGACTCGCTGCTGCTCCCCGCCGGACATCTGACCCGGCTGGTGGTCTGCCCGGTGGTCGAGGCCCATTTCGGCCAGCAGTTCCGAGGCCTTCTCGCGGGCGGCCTTGCGGCTGACGCCTGCAATCATCAGCGGCATGGCCACATTGTCCGCCGCGTTGAACTCCGGCAGCAGGTGGTGGAACTGGTAGACGAAGCCGATCTTGGAGCGGCGCAGCGCGGTGCGGGACTTGTCGTCCAGCTTCAGGCAATCGACGCCATCCAGCAGCACGGTGCCCGCCTCTGGCCGTTCCAGCAGTCCGGCAGTGTGCAACAGGGTGGACTTGCCGGAGCCTGACGGGCCGATCAGGCCGACCAGTTCACCCGCCTGCAGCTTCAGCTCCGCACCGGACAGCACGTTCAGCTCCCCCGCCGCCGTCTTGTAGGCGCGGTTGATGCCGGAGAGTTCGAGCACGGGGGCCGTCATCACTCGAACCTCAACGCGCTGACCGGATCCTGGCGGGAGGCCCACCAGGCCGGGATAAGGGACACACCGGCCGACATGGCGAGGGCATAGAGGCCCGTGCTGAACACGTCGCCCCAGTCGAGGATCGCCGGCAGGTGCGCGAGCCCGTAAGTCTCCGCGTCAAACACTTTGCCGCCGTCCATGAACAGATTGATGAAGGCTTCAATGGCGCCGATGTTCAGGATGAACAGAACGCCGATCGTCATGCCGAGCAGCGCGCCGAGCGTACCGAGCACGGTCCCGACCATCAGGAAAACGCGCAGCACCCCGCCCCGGCCGAGGCCGATGGTGCGCAGGATCGCGATATCGCGGGTCTTGTTCTTCACCAGCATGACAACGCCGACGATGATGTTCAGCGTGGCGATACCCATGATCACCATGACAAGCAGGCGAACCATGGTACGCTCCACTTTCAGGGCGTTCAGGTAGGCCGCGCGCTGGCTTTTCCAGTCATACATGCGCACAGCATTGCCGGTGGCGAGCGCTATGGCCTGCATCGCCTCCTGCGTCTTGTCCGGATCCTTCAGCCGGATATCCAGCATCTGATAGTGATCCTTGGACTGGAACAGGATCTGCGCCTGGTCCATCGGCATGAAGATATAAGCCATGTCGAGCTCGACACTTCCAGTGGAGAAGATCTCGCCCACCGTATAGGCCTTCGAGCGTGGCGTGGCGCCCATGACGCTGGCATTCGTACCGGTGGTGATGATCTCGACCTTATCACCGGGGATGACGCCCAGCCCTTCCCGGCCCGCCGCCAGGAAAGAGCCCATCATAATCGTATTGCCGCCATTCCTGCCGACTCCGAACCCCGCATCGATGGCGGCCTGCCCATGGTCCTTCAGGAATGCGAGGGTCGACAGGTCCTCGTTGCGCATCGCGCGGACGACGGCGCCGGTCTTGCGGCCATTGGCGGTGACGAGGACGTATTCTTCGATATAGGGCGATGCACTCGTGATCCCGGGGATCTCGCGGATCTTGTCGGCAAGCGCTTCGGCTTCGGCCTCTGTGTACTGATTGACGACCGCATAGACATGCGGCTGGCCGCCCAGCAGCGCGTCCAGCAGCGTCGCGCGAAAACCGCTCATGATCGACATGGTGATGATCAGCGCCGCAACAGCAAAGAAGATTCCGACAAAGGAGATGATCGAGATCAGGCTCGCGCCGCCATGCTCACGCTTGGCGCGCAGGTACCGCCAGGCCAGGGTTCGTTCGAGACGTCCGAATGGCGCAGCGGCCTGACTCATGCGGGCGTAACCTTTGCAACGACTTCAGCGAAAGGCAACTCCACCTTCTCGCCGGTCTTGCGGTTCTTGACTTCAACTATGCCCTTTTCAAGGCCTTTGGGGCCGATCACCAGCTGCCATGGCAGGCCGATGAGATCCATCCGCGCGAACTTGGCGCCGGCACGGTCATCCGTGTCGTCATACAGCGTGTCGATGCCAGCGGCTTCGAGTTGTTCGTAGAGATCACCACAAGCCTTGTCACAGCCTTCGTCACCGACGCGCATGTTGATCAGGCCGACATGGAACGGCGCAACCGATTCCGGCCACACGATGCCGTTGTCGTCATGACAGGCTTCGATGATGCCTCCGACAAGGCGAGAGACGCCGATGCCATAGCTGCCCATCTGGACCGGCACCATCTGGCCATCCGGCCCCTGAACCACGGCGTTCATCGGCTTCGAATACTTGGTGCCGAAATTGAAGATGTGGCCGACTTCAATGCCGCGCGCGGAGACCTGACGGTCTTGCGGAATGGCGGCGAACGCCGCTTCGTCGTGCATCTCTTCGGTAGCCGCATAGTATTGCGTGCGTTTTTCCACTTCGCCGGTGAGATCGCCCTCAAAGTCGAGATCCAGCCCCGGCGGCTCCATATCCAGAAGCGTCTTGTCACAGAAGACGGCGCTTTCACCTGTATCGGCCAGGATAATGAATTCGTGGCTGAGTTCCCCGCCAATCGGGCCGGTGTCGGCGCGCATCGGCACGGCGGTGAGGCCCATGCGGCTGAATGCGTTCAGGTAAGCACAGAACATCTTGTAGTAGGCGACGCGGGCACCGTCTTCCGTCAGGTCGAAGGAGTAGGCGTCCTTCATCAGGAATTCGCGGCCCCGCATGACGCCGAAACGCGGACGCACTTCGTCGCGGAACTTCCACTGCTGGTGATACAGGTTCAGCGGCAGCTGCTTGTAGCTCTTCACATAAGAGCGGAAGACATCGGTGATCAGCTCTTCATTGGTCGGGCCGTAGAGCATGTCCCGGTCGTGCCGGTCCGTGATGCGCAGCATCTCCTTGCCATAATCGTCGTAACGGCCGGATTCCCGCCAGAGGTCGGCCTGCTGCAGCGTCGGCATGAGGAGCTCGATAGCGCCAGCGCGGTCCATTTCTTCCCGCACGATCTGTTCGATCTTCTTCAGGACGCGGAAGCCCAGCGGCAGCCAGGTGTAGATGCCTGCCCCGTTCTGGCGCACCATGCCGGTGCGCAGCATCAGCTTGTGCGAGACAATGGCCGCATCTGCCGGCGCTTCCTTGGAAACGGGCAGGAAGTATCTGGAAAGCCGCATCGAATCCCCGGGGACTTGTTGTAAAACGCGGCTCACCTAGCCGCAGGGGCACCTATTGCGCAAGCAGGCGTGGCACGACGACCGCGGCGATTGCCGTGATCACAACCGCCCCCATCGTGGCCCACAGCGCTTTTTTGCCAACCATATGGTGCTTGGGCGCTGCTTCTTCGGTTCCCTCAATCGTCGATCCGTCTTCCCACTGGCCTTTGACGCCAATGGGAAGGACCGTGAAAAAGCAGACCCACCAGGCGATCGTGAAGACGACCAGCCCACTCATGAATTGCATTAGTGAGCGCCTTTCGGGCTTTCCATCAGTTCGATCAGGACGCCGTTTGAGTTCTTCGGGTGAACGAAGATGATCATCGTGCCATGGGCGCCTATGCGAGGCTTGCCGAGCACGGTGGCACCGCGTTTGCCCATCTCTTCGACAGCCTCATTGATGTCGTCCACCTCGAAGCAGACATGGTGCTGGCCGCCCTTCGGGTTCTTCTGGATGAAGTTGTGGATCGGGGACTCTTCGTTCAGCGGCTCGATCAGCTCGATCTGGCTGTTGGGCAGGTTTACGAAGCAGACTTTCACGCCCTGTTCCGGCATGTCGAAGGGGGTGGTGATGTCCGTCGCGCCGTAGAGCGTGCGATAGGTTTCGCAGGCTTCTTCCAGGTCCGGCACGGCCACGCCAACATGGTTCAACGGTCCGATCTTGAATTCACTCATGATACTCAGGTCCTCAAAACAACGACTTCGATCATCGGGCGCATGCCCCAGGCTGTCTCTGCGGCCTTTCGAAGCGCGCGGCCGATGGCCCGCTCGACCGCATCGTCATCGAAGCGGTCCTTGCGTTTCATATTGCTGACAGCAATGTCGGCCGCCTCTTCGAGAGTTTCAAGGCTTTCGTCTGCGAGCCGACCGTCAGGCTCTGAAAAGCCTTTCACGACCACGACGGGCCCATCCATAATGTTGCCGTGTCCGTCGAGCGAGACGCTCGCGAAAACCACACCATTCCACGACAGTTTCCGGCGCTCCTGAATCCCCTGCGCGCCTTCCGGCACGAGTTGATTGCCATCCAGGAAAAGTCGGCCATTCGGCACTTCGTCGAGAATCTCAGCCGGCCCGGGCGCAAGGCGGACAAGGCTGCCATTGCGCGGCGTGATCGCCTCGGACACCTGAAGGGAGCGCGCATAGGCTGCATGCTCCATGATGTGCCGGCGTTCGCCGTGTACGGGCACGGAAATGCGCGGCCGCACCCACTGGTACATACGGCGCAGTTCGTCGCGGCACGGATGACCCGATACATGGATCTTCTGCGGAACCATGCGCGGCGTGATCACACGGATGCCTTTTTCGGCCAGACCGTTCTGAAGCTCGAAGATGCCTTTCTCGTTCCCAGGGATTTGTCTGGAAGAGAAAATGACCGTGTCGCCTTCCCGAAGGATCACGTGACGGTGGTCACCGCGCGCGATACGGGACAGGGCTGCCCTCGGCTCACCCTGGCTGCCGGTGCATAGATAGAGGATGTGCTCCGGCGGGAAATGACCTGCTTCGCTCTCGTCCACGAACTCCAGTTTCGGCGGCAGGATACCGACAGCTTTCGCGGCATTTGTGATCTTGTGCATGCTGCGCCCGACGAGGCACACGTGCCGGTCTGCCTGCGTCGCAGCATCAATGATGGACTTCACGCGTGCCACATTGGACGCGAACGTCGTAACGGCGACCGCACCCGTCTTCTGCTGCGCGATCAGTTCCACAAGTCCCTGACGGACCGTTTCTTCAGATCCGGACTCGCCTTCCTCGAACACGTTCGTGGAATCGCAGACCATGGCGAGCACGCCTTCATCGCCAAGTGCGGTCAAACCGGAAATATCCGTTGTCGAACCGATTTGCGGATCCGGGTCGATCTTCCAGTCGCCTGTATGGAGGACCAGGCCCGCAGGTGTGCGGATGGCCAGCGCGTTGGGCTCAGGAATGGAATGCGTCAGCGTAACGTAGGTCACTTCGAACGGCCCAGCCTGAACCTTGCCGCCCATCGAGATCACTTTCAGAGCGCCCGTATCGACACCGCGCTCTTCCATCTTGGAACGGACGAGTTCTGCTGTGAACGGTGTCGCATAGATCGGCGCCCTGATGCCAAGGCGCGGATAGATCAGACCGACGGCACCGATATGATCTTCATGCGCGTGGGTCAGGAAAACGGCGTCGATATGCTCGCCAATCAGATAGTCCGGATCCGCACAGATCAGGTCAACACCCGGCGTATCGTCGCTGCCGAACGTCACGCCCAGATCCGCCAGGATCCAGCGGCGCGCTTCCGGCGGGCCGAACCCGTAGGCATTGAGGTTCATGCCGATTTCGCCGCAACCGCCAAGTGGCAGGAAGACGAGTTCGTCCCGGGAGGAAGCTTTATCGGGCATGAGGTCCTATTTGTTCAGACGATAGATTTCCAGGAGGCCCCGAATGAGGAGGTCCTGGTCGTAATGATCGATTGTCTCGCTGGCGCCTTCGAACAGGGAAGCCACACCGCCGGTGGCAACAACGCTCATCGGTTTGCCGTACTCTTCCTTGATCCGGTTCACGAGCCCGTCGATCAGGTCGATATAACCCCAGAACACGCCGGACTGCATGGCCGAGATGGTATCCTGTCCGATCACCTGCGGGGGGCGCTGGATCGCGATGCGCGGCAGCTGCGCAGCGGCATCGTGCAGTGCCTTCACGGACAAGTTGATCCCCGGAGAAATGATGCCGCCTTCAAACGCGCCATCCTCCGCGACGACATCGAACGTTGTGGCGGTGCCACTGTCGATCACGATCAGATTGCCCGGATATTGCTTATGTGCGCCAAGCGCGCTGACGATCCGGTCGGCCCCCACCTGCTCCGGCCGTTTGATGCGGATTTCCATACCCGTCTTCAGGCTCGGGTCGCCGATAAACATCGGCTCCACATGCAGGTAGCGGCGGGCAAGGTTGCGGAAGTTGAATACGGCTTGAGGCACAACGGTCGAGATCACGCAGCCATTGATCAGGCTGAGATCGGCCCCGTGCATGTCCGCCAGCCGCCACAGCCAGGCGGCGTGGTCGTCTGCAGTCTTTGTCGGGTCGGTAGCACTACGCCACTGGTTCACCCATGCATTTCCGTCATGGATACCGAAGACCGTATTCGTGTTGCCAACGTCGATAGCGAGCAGCATCCGCGTCAGACCTCTCCAATAAGATGTACATCGCCGGCCCTTATGGTCTGTCGCGATCCATCCGGCAATCTGAGGATCAGCCCCCCATCTGCAGCCATGTCCTCGAACACGCCTTCGACCGGCACACCGCCAGGCGAGACCCGCACCATACTGCCCAGCCCCTCGGCGCGCTTCAGCCAGTCGGTCCGTACTGGTCCGAAGCCCTCTCGCGCCTGCGCCAGCCGGGTCATGAAATGGCGGGTCAGGGAACCAAATACTTCAATATGATCAAGGTCTTTCTGGCCTGACAGCTCCGCAAGACAAGTCGCTGCCTGCCCGGCCTCAGGCGGCACCTGAGCCACGTTCACGCCCATGCCCGCGATGACCCAGAGCCCCTGCTCGTCCTGCCCGGTTTCGATCAGGATGCCAGATAGTTTGGCTTTGTTCACACGTACGTCATTGGGCCATTTGACGCGCACATCCGCGCCCGGCGCATATTCCAGCGCGGTGTCGCTGACCGCGAGCGCCGCCGCAAATGGAATACGAGACGCGACCTGGATGCCACCCGGTTCGCGGAACAGCGCCGAAGTGAAGATGTTGCCTTTGGGCGAGGCCCAGTTGCGCTGCAGCCTGCCCCGACCCGCCGTTTGTTCGTCTGCCAGGATCCAGCAATTCTCAAACGCGCCGGTCTGGGCCCGCCGCCGGGCCTCAGTGTTGGTGCTGTCTATCGTATCGAAGCGATGGACGGGCCAGGCTTGGTTCAAGCCGTGATCCCCAGCGCGGCCTGATCTGTCCACCCGCTCAGCAGGAAGAAGAAGATCATGAACACGATCACGAACAGGGACGAAGCCAGCACGACCAGCGAGACGGAGCCATCGATGGCTTCAAAGCGTTCTGTCGGCTCATCGAACCACATGATCTTGATCAGGCGCAGATAGTAGCCAAGCGACACGACCGAAGCGAGCACGAGGATGATCGCCAGCGGGTAGAGCCCTGCACTGACACCTGCTTCCAGAACGACCCATTTGCCGAGGAACCCGCCGAACGGCGGCAGGCCGGCTACGGACCAGATCAGGACCGACAGCGCGATGGCAAGCAATGGGCGCTTGCTCATAAGGCCGCCCAGCTCGGAAATGCCTTCAACCATGCCGCCCTGACGGCGCATCGAAAGCACAGCCGCAAACAGGCCAAGCGAAGAAACCACATAGAGCGTCATGAAGGTCAGCAACGGACCGGCGCCAAGCTCCTTGCCCGCGGCCACGGCGACCAGCGCATAGCCAACATTGGCGATCGAGGAATAGCCCAGCAGGCGTTTGATATTGGTCTGCGTCAGGCCACCGAAGGCGCCGATCAGCATGGACAGGCCGGCGATGATCGCAATGATCAGCTGCCACTGGTCCATCGCATCGCCGAAGACCTGAAACATCACATTGGCGAACACAACCATGGCAGCCATCTTCGGCGCGGCACCGAAGAATGCACCGACCGGTGTCGGGGCACCTTCATAGACATCCGGTGTCCAGACGTGCATCGGGGCTGCCGAGACCTTGAAGGCCAGGCCGACGATCATCAGAACCATGCCGAACATCAGACCAACAGAGAGATCCGCCGCGGCGATGCCTGCATAGAAGGTCGTGCCGGAGAAGCCGTAGACCAGCGATGCGCCGTAGAGCAGCATACCGGAGGCCAGCGAGCCGAGGATGACATATTTCAGGCCCGCTTCCGAAGAGCGCGCGGAATCGCGATGGAACGCGGCGAGCACATAGGACGAAAGGCTGAGCGTCTCGATACCCATATAGAGCGTCATCAGGTTCGACGCAGACAGGATGATGCCCATGCCGAGCGAGGCAAAGATCGTCAGCAACGCATATTCATAGCGGGCCGTCTCGTGACGCTTCAGGAAGCCTTCTGACATCACAAGCGCAAGTCCGCCCACAATGAACGAAACGATCTTGGCGAAGTTCACGAACGTGTTGGTTTCTACAAGGCCGTTGAAGGCTTCGCCGCCCTGATAGGTCAAAGCCGCGATACCAGCGGCAACGAACAGGACGAGCGCCCCGAACTTGAACGACAATCCGTTAAAGCTGTCCTTGAGCAGCGCACCGAGCAGCACGCCCAGCAGGCCTGTGGCGGCGAGCCAGAGTTCCGGCCCGATCGCCAGGGTCATGGCAGTGAAGTCGAGCATGGGCGATCAGCCTCCGGCCATCAGCGAGAGGATGCTCTGGGTAGCGCCCTCGGTCAGGTTAAAGATCAGGTTGGGCGCGACGCCGAACAGCAGCGTCAGCAGCGCCAACGGAACGATAGTAACGAGTTCGATCCGGTTCATGTCCTTGAGTTCATTCAGCTCCGGATTGGTGATCTGGCCGAACACGGTGCGCCGGTAGAGCGTCAGCATGTAGACAGCCGAGAAAATGACGCCCAGCGCAGCGCCAGCTGCCGCCCAGGTCGAAGCCTGGAAGCCGCCGACCATGGTGAGGATCTCACCGATGAAGCCCGACGTGCCCGGCAGGCCGACATTCGCCATCGTGAACAGCATGAACAGGGTCGCATAGACCGGCATCCGGTGAACGAGGCCGCCATAGGCCGCGATCTCGCGGGTGTGCATGCGGTCGTAGACGACGCCGACGATCAGGAAGAGCGCGCCGGAGATGAAGCCGTGGCTGATCATCTGGAAGATCGCGCCCTGCACACCGATTTCGGTGAAAGAGAAAACGCCAAGCGTCACGAAGCCCATATGCGCGACAGACGAGTAAGCGATCAGCTTCTTCATGTCTGTCTGGCGCCACGCGACCAGCGATGTGTAGACGATGGCAACAACAGCCAGTGCGAACATGGCCGGCTGGAACAGCTGGCTCGCATCCGGGAACATCGGCAGCGAGAAGCGCAGGAAGCCGTAGCCGCCCATCTTCAGCAGGACACCTGCCAGGATGACCGAACCCGCCGTCGGCGCCTGAACGTGCGCATCTGGAAGCCATGTGTGGACCGGCCACATCGGCAGCTTCACCGCGAAGGACGCCATGAAGGCCAGCCATAGCCAGGTCTGGACATGCGGATCAAAGGCGAACTTCTCAAGCACTTCAAAGTCGGAGCTGCCGGCCGTGATGTACATGTATACAACCGCGACCAGCATCAGGAGCGAGCCAAGCAGCGTGTAGAGGAAGAACTTGAACGCGGCGTAGATCTTGTCCTTGCCACCCCAGATACCAATGATCAGGAACATCGGGATCAGGCCGGCTTCGAAGAAGATGTAGAACAGGACCAGGTCGAGTGCGGTGAACACGCCGATCATGAAGGTCTCGAGCACCAGGAAGGCAACGACATATTCCGTCACCCGCGTGTGGATCGAATTCCAGCTGGCCAGAAGGCAAATCGGCGTAAGGAACGTCGTCAGCAGGATCAGCGGCAGTGACAGGCCATCAATGCCCAGCTTGTAGCTGATCGACTGATACCAGACATGCTGTTCAACCAGCTGATAGCCCGGCGTCGACGGATCGTAATAGAAGAACGCCGCCAGCGAAACGAGGAAGGTCGCGCCGGAAATGACGAGGCCAGCCAGAAGCGCGGTGCGCCCCTCATTGGCGGACTCGGACGAGCTGCTGCCAGCCGTCGCTGCGCGCACGGCCATGATGATCAGTGCGCCAACCAGCGGCAGGAAGGTCAGCGCCGATAGAATGGGAAAACCGCCCATTAGTTTGCCCCTCCGGCGTTCAGCCACATAAGCGCCCCGAAGACGAGAGCTGCGCCAATGATTACAAATGCATAGTGATACAGGCGGCCGGTATGCATGGCCGACAGGCGACGGGCACTGAACAGGGTCAGCGCAGTCATGCCGTCAGCGCCAACACCGTCGATGACCTTCTTGTCAGCTTTCCAGAAGATGTTGCCGAGGAAGGCCGCGCCACGCACCAGCGTCGCGTTGTAGATCTCGTCGAAGTACCACTTGTTGTAGAACAGCGAGTAAAGCGGGCCACCAGTGTCGGCGATGCGCTTGCCCACGCCGCGATTGAAGAAATAGGTCATCGTGGCCAGCAAGAAGCCGCCCAGCGTCACGATCAGCGGCGCGTAGATCACCCATTCCGGCACTTCGTGGCGGGCATGGAGGACATGGTTCTCCGAGGCGCGATAGATCGCACCGGCCCAGAAGGCTTCGTTCGAATGGTCGACGAAGTAATCATAGAAGAAGAAGCCCGCGAAAATCGCACCCAGGCTGAGCAGGCCGAGCGGGATGAGCATGACCATAGGGCTCTCATGCGGCGTGTGATCGTGGTCGTGTCCATGATCGTCGTGCGCATGGTCATCATGAGCGTCCTGTGCCGCATGAGCGTGATCATCATGAGCACTTTCCGAAGCCCTCGGTCCGTGGAACGTCATGTAGATGAGGCGCCAGGAATAGAAGCTGGTCAGGAAGGCCGCGACGATACCGAACCAGAAAGCCATCTGGCCGAAGGCAACGTGTTCGACACCGCCCGCAAAGGCGCTCTCCAGGATCGCATCCTTCGAGAAGAACCCGGCGAAACCAAGCTTCGTGTGCGGAACACCGAGACCGATGATAGCAATCGTACCGACCATCATGGCTGCGTAGGTCAGCGGCATGAACTTGGCGAGGCCACCCATTTTCCGCATGTCCTGCTCATGGTGCATGCCATGGATCACCGAACCTGCGCCGAGGAACAGGAGGGCCTTGAAGAAGGCGTGCGTGAAGAGGTGGAACATCGCCGCCTCATAGGCGCCGACACCTGCCGCGAAGAACATGTAACCGAGCTGCGAACAGGTCGAATATGCGATGACGCGCTTGATGTCGTTCTGCGCCATGCCGACGGTTGCGGCGTAGAGAGCGGTGACGGCGCCGACCACCGTGATCATGCCGGCCGCCACGAGCGTGTATTCGTACAACGGCGAGAGGAGGCAGACGAGGTAGACGCCCGCGGTCACCATGGTTGCGGCGTGGATCAGGGCGGAAACCGGCGTCGGGCCTTCCATGGCGTCCGGCAGCCAGACGTGCAGGAAGAACTGGGCCGACTTGCCCATCGCGCCGATGAACAGCAGCACGCCGATCACTTCGACCGCCCAGACACGGTAGCCGAGGAAGTTCATGATGACTTCGCGCGCTGGCGCCGGATCTGCAAAGGCAATCGGGGTCACCATGGCGTTCTCGCGCAGCGCTTCCATGAAGGGCGCGAACTCAACCGTGCCGTAGATGCAGAACACAGCCATGATGCCAAGCGCGAGGCCAAAGTCGCCGACACGGTTGGTGACGAAGGCCTTGATTGAGGCGTCGTTCGGCGCCTTGTTCTGGTACCAGAAGCCGATCAGCAGATAGGATGCGAGGCCCACACCTTCCCAGCCGAAGAAAAGCTGGATGAAGTTGTCAGCGGTCACCAGCATCAGCATAGCGAAGGTGAAGAGCGACAGGTAAGCGAAGAAGCGCGCCTTGTGCGGCTCCTCGCTCATATATCCCCAGGAATAGAGGTGCACGAGGCCGGACACGCCGGTGATCACCGCCATCATGACGATGGACAGCGTGTCGACACGGATGGCCCAGTCAGCCTGGAAGTCGCCAACATGGATCCACGGCATCAGCGTGATGATGTGCTGCGTCACGGCATGGCCATGTTCGGCGGCACCATGGGCATCGCCGCCATGACCACCCACTCCGGCGGCATAGGCGAACAGCTGGAAAAGCGACAGGGCACCCGCCGTCAGCACAACGCCGGTGGTGGCGTACATGACGATCTTGTCGCCGATAATCTTGTGGAACAGACCCGTCAGCGCCACGAGGCCGGGCGCAAGGACGATGAAAAGGAGAAGCGCGTCAGAAAGCATACCGTCCTAGCCCTTCATCAGGTCTACGTTCTCGACCGAGATATCTCTGCGGTTCCGGAAGTAGACGACCAGGATGGCAAGACCGACGGCAGCCTCAGCGGCAGCAACCGTCAACACAAGCATGGCGAAGATCTGTCCGGCGATTGTACCGGAGAAGACCGAGAAGGCGACCAGGTTAAGGTTCACCGAAAGCAGGATCAGCTCGATCGCCATCAGGATGACGATGATATTTTTCCGGTTCACGAAGATACCCACCACCCCGATCGTAAACAGGGCGGCCGACACCGCGAGATAATGGGAAAGCCCGAGTTCCATAGGTATCAGATCCCCTGCCCCGGCTTGGGGTCCTTCAGTTCATAGGCATCGCCGCGGCGGCGCGACGTCTGCTTGGCAATGTTCTGGCGTTTCACATGTGGGCGGTGGCGCAGCGTCAGGACGATGGCACCAATCATCGCAACCAGCAGCACGATCCCGGCCAGCTGGAACAACAGCATGTATTCTGTGTACATTACCTGTCCGATGGCTTCCGCGTTGGTATCAGCCCCCGGTGCAGCGTCGAAGGAGTCCGGCAGCGATTGCACGCCGAAGACCGAAGCCATGACGATTTCAGCCGCGAACACGATGCCAACCAGCATCGCAAACGGCCAGTATTTCAGTGTGCCGTCTTTCAGCTCGACGAAGTCCACGTCGAGCATCATGACGACGAACAGGAACAACACCGCGACGGCGCCGACATAGACGACGACCAGCAGCATGGCGATGAATTCCGCCCCAATCAGGACGAACAGACCCGCAGCCGAGAAAAAGGCGAGGATCAGCCACAGCACGGAGTGGACGGGGTTCCGCGCCATGATGACCATTAGCGCTGACACGAGCGTCACCGCAGCCATCAGGTAGAATGCGATCAGTGCCACAGCCCTCTGACCCCTCTTGTGTTTGGGACGATCAGGCGTCCCGGTTACTCATTAGCGGCGCGCCCTAGCGATAGGGTGCGTCCAGTTCCAAATTCTTCGCGATGAGACGTTCCCAGCGGTCGCCGTTCGCGAGCAGGCGGTCCTTGTCGTAGAACAGCTCCTCGCGGGTTTCGGTCGCGAATTCGAAGTTCGGCCCTTCGACGATGGCATCCACCGGGCAGGCTTCCTGACAGAAGCCGCAATAGATGCATTTCACCATGTCGATGTCATAGCGCGTCGTGCGGCGGGCGCCGTCTTCGCGCGGTTCGGCCTCGATGGTGATGGCCTGTGCGGGGCAGATTGCTTCGCACAGCTTGCAGGCGATGCAGCGTTCTTCACCCGATGCGTAACGGCGCAGCGCATGTTCCCCACGGAAACGCGGCGACAGCGGGTTCTTCTCGAACGGATAGTTCACGGTGGCCTTGCGGCGGAACATTTCCAGCGTGGCCAGCCAGAGGGCCCCGAGGAAATCGGTCAGCAGCGCGCCGCGGATGGTCTGCGCGAGGCTCATGACTGCACTCCCATGTAAGCGACATAACCGCCAACCACGAGAACGGCGACAAGCGAGGTCGGCAGGAAGATCTTCCAGCCAAGACGCATCAGCTGGTCATAGCGGTAGCGCGGCACGATGGCCTTCACCATCGCGAAGAGGAAGAAGAAGAAGAAGGTCTTGAACATGAACCAGAACAGCCCGGAGAAGCTGGTCAGGAACGGGTGGTCGCGGACAAAATCATCCCCCAGGGCAACCGGGCCATGCCAGCCGCCGAGGAACAGGATCGTCATCATCGCGCACATCAGGACGATGTTCAGGTATTCGCCGAGCATGAAGAGCAGGTACGGCGTGGAGCCATACTCGACCTGGTATCCGGCAACGAGTTCGGATTCCGCTTCCGGCAGGTCGAAAGGCGGACGGTTCGTTTCAGCAAGGGCCGAGACGAAGAAAATGACGAACATCGGCACCATCACCACGATCAGCGGGAAGTTCTGGAAGCTGAAGACGTGCCAGTACCAAAAACCACCATCCTGGTTGTTGACGATGTCGGTCAGATTCATGGAGCCGACCATCAGGATCACCGTGATGATCACGAAACCAATGGAGACTTCATACGAGACCATCTGGGCCGCGGAACGGAGCGCGCCGAGGAACGGGTATTTCGAGTTCGAGGCCCAGCCGCCCATTATGATGCCGTAGACACCGAGGGAGCTGATGGCGAAGAGGTAGAGGATCCCGACATTGAGGTTCGAGATCACCCAGCTGGTGCCGCTGACCGTGCCGGGCGCGACCGGGATGGCCGACCAAGCCGCGAAGGCCAGCGTACAGGTCAGGATCGGCGCAAACAGGAAGACGAACTTGTTCGCGCCCGCCGGGATGACGATCTCTTTCAGGAGGAACTTCCCGAAGTCCGCAAAAGACTGGAGCAGGCCGAACGGACCGACCACGTTCGGGCCTTTCCGCATCATCACGCCGGCCCAGACCTTGCGGTCCAACAGAAGCAGGAATGCGATCGAGAGAAGCAGGACCAGCGTGAACAGGCCGATCTGGCCGAGGACCATCAAGGGGCCCCAAAACTGTCCCATAGACTCGATGTAGTTACTCATGGCGCCCGCCCTACTCCGCTGCTACCGGAGTGTCCAGCGCTGTCGCCAGCGCAGAGCATTCCGCCATGGTTTTCGATGCCCGGGCGATCGGATTGGTCAGATAAAAGTCCCCGATCACCGGCTTGAACGGTGCGCTGGAGAGGCTGCCAGCCGCTTCCGGAACAGCCTTCAGTGCCTCAGCCCCTGCCGCGCCTGGCGCGTAGCCGATCCCCGCAAACACTTCATTTTCCCGCAGGCCTTCGCGCAGCGCGTCGACCGTGTCGTAAGGCAAGGTCTTCCCCATCACGTCAGACAGCGCACGGAAGATCGCCCAGCCTTCGCGTGCCTCACCTTTCGGCTGGACCGCTTTGGAGGTGACCTGCACGCGGCCTTCGGTGTTCACGAAGGTCGCGGCCATCTCGGTGTAGGTTGCCGCCGGCAGGATGATGTCGGCGCGGCTGGCCCCCGCATCGCCATGCGAGCCGACATAGATGACCGTTGCGGCCGATGTCTTGGAAAGGTCGACTTCGTCTGCGCCGAGCAGGACAATCGTTTCCATGCCGCCGCCAAGAATGTCAGCCGTTGCTCGACCGCCTTCGACCGGCACGAAGCCGACATCCAGCGCGCCAACGCGGCCAGCTGCATTGTGGAGCACGCCAAAGCCTGCCCAATCATCGGCAATCGCGCCGGTCTCATTGGCCAGCTTGATCGCCGCGGCCAGGACAGCGTCGCCCTCCTCATGCAGCAGCGCGCCTTCGCCGAGCACGATCATCGGGCGCTTGGCGCCTTTGAGGAACTCAGCGGTCTCGGCCTTGGCCAGCGCGTCAGCACTGTTGCCGAGATGTGTGTAATCATAGGTCAGGTCTGCGGCTTCGCCGACCAGGGCGACCTTCAGGTCGGCCCAGAGCCAGGTCTTGCGGATGCGGGCGTTCCAGACAGCTGCTTCGACGCGTGGATTGACGCCGACGAGCAGCAACGCGTCCGCCTCTTCCACACCGGCCAGCGTCGGGTTCAGGATGTAATGCTCACGCACGCCATCCGTGCCGTACTTGGCGCCTGCCGGACGGCAGTCTGTGTTCTGCACGCCGAGCGAGCGGAACAGGTCGAGCGCGGCTTTCGCCTGCTCAACCTCGATCAGGTCGCCAGCCACGACGCCGATCCGCTCTGCCGGCTTCGACAGCGCCGTATTCACGGCCGCAAAAGCTTCAGCCCAGGTTGCCGGCTTCAGGCGGCCATCGACGCGGACATAAGGCTTGTCGAGGCGCTGGCGGGCGAGACCGTCCCACACGAAGCGGGATTTGTCTGAGAGCCACTCCTCGTTAATGTCTTCGTGCACTTCCGGCATGATGCGCATCACGCCGTCGCCCTTGGCGTCAACGCGGATCGAGGCGCCCATGGCGTCCATCACGTCGATGGAGGACGTCTTGCGCAGCTCCCACGGGCGCGCATTGAACGCGTAAGGCTTTGAGGTCAGCGCGCCGACCGGGCAAAGGTCGATCACGTTGCCGGAAAGTTCAGATGTCAGATTTTTCTCAAGATAGGTGGTGATCTCGGCGCTCTCGCCGCGCGAAATCATGCCGATCTCTTCCACGCCGCCGACTTCGGCGACGAAGCGGACGCAGCGCGTGCACTGAATGCAGCGGGTCATGATCGTCTTGACCAGCGGACCCATATTCTTGTCTTCAACGGCGCGCTTGTTCTCTTCGTAGCGGCTGCCGGCACGGCCATAGGCCACCGCCTGGTCCTGCAGGTCGCACTCGCCGCCCTGGTCGCAGATCGGGCAATCCAGCGGGTGGTTGATGAGCAGGAACTCCATCACACCATTGCGGGCCTTTTCGACATACGGACCCTTGGTGCGGATGTTCGGCGCAGAGCCATCGCGGTTGGGGCGCATGTCGCCGACATTTTGCGCACAGGACGCAATCGGCTTCGGCGCGCCTTCCCATTCCACGAGGCACATGCGGCAGTTGCCCGCCACGGACAGGCGCTCGTGATAGCAGAAGCGCGGGATCTCGGCGCCGGCTTCCTCACACGCCTGCATCAGCGTGTAGGACTTTGGAACCTCGATTTCCTTGCCGTCGATATTGATTTTGAACAGATCGGACATGGCCCCCTACTCCGCCGCGACGACTGCGCCCTGCACCATGGCGCGCGGCAGTCTGTACTGGTTGATGCGGTCTTCAATTTCTGGACGGAAGTGACGGATCAGGCCCTGGATCGGCCAGGCCGCTGCGTCACCTAGGGCGCAGATCGTGTGGCCTTCCACCTGCTTGGTCACGTCCAGCAGCGTGTCGATCTCGTCATGCTCGGCTTCGCCCTTCGCCATGCGCTCCATCACGCGCCACATCCAGCCGGTGCCTTCACGGCACGGCGTGCACTGGCCGCAGGATTCATGCTTGTAGAAGTAAGCGAGGCGGGCAATCGCCTTGATGAGATCGGTGTCCTTGTCCATCACGATCACGGCCGCCGTGCCGAGACCGGACTTCAGGTCACGCAGCGTATCGAAGTCCATATAGGCGTCCATGATCTGCTCGGCAGGCACCATCGGCACCGACGACCCGCCCGGAATCACAGCCTTCAGATTGTCCCAGCCGCCACGGATGCCGCCGCAATGGGTATCGATCAGCTCACGGAAGGTGATCGACATTTCTTCTTCGACATTGCACGGCTTGTTCACGTGGCCGGAGATGCAGAACAGCTTGGTGCCCGTATTGTTCGGGCGGCCGAAACCAGCGAACCACTCGGCGCCGCGGCGCAGGATCGTGCCGGCGACAGCAATCGACTCGACGTTGTTCACAGTGGTCGGGCAGCCATAGAGACCGGCATTGGCCGGGAATGGCGGCTTCAGGCGCGGTTGGCCCTTCTTGCCTTCCAGGCTCTCCAGCAGCGCGGTTTCCTCACCGCAGATATAGGCACCGGCGCCATGGTGGACGTAGAGATCGAAATCCCAGCCGTTCACATTGTTCTGGCCGATCAGCTTCGCCTCATAAGCTTCCTTGACGGCTTTCTCGAGCGCGTGACGCTCGTTGATGTATTCGCCGCGCAGGTAGACGTAGCATTTGTGCGCGCGCATCGCGCGGCTGGCGATCATACAGCCTTCGATCAGCAGGTGCGGATCGTGGCGCATGATTTCACGGTCTTTACAGGTGCCGGGCTCTGACTCGTCAGCGTTCACGACGAGGTAGTGCGGACGGTCGCGCAATTCCTTCGGCATGAAGGTCCACTTCAGGCCGGTCGGGAAGCCGGCGCCGCCACGGCCACGCAGACCGGACGCCTTGATCTGGTCGCAGATCCAGTCCGGACCCTGGTCCAGGATTTCCTTGGTGAGATGCCACGCACCCCGCTTCTTCGCCGCGTCGAGTTCGGGCGAATGAAGACCGTACAGGTTCGTGAAGATGCGATCTTTGTCCTGCAACATCGCTTATTCCTCGCCGTCTTTTTTCTTGCCGTCGATCAGCGTCGTCTTGCCAGCCGTCGGCTCTTCACGCTTGGTGTTGGTCGGCGGCGCAGCGTCGGGCTTGCCTGCGGCTTCCGCCTCTGCGGGCGTTGCGGATGGCAGGTTCGGCAGTGTCGAGATCGAGTTCTTGCTGCCATCGAACAGGGACGGATCGGTCAGCGTCGTAGCACCGCCTTCCGGCGCGCTGTTCACGCGGTCGATCTGCGGGCCCGGCTGGACCTCGACACCGTTCTTCAGCTTTCCGAGGATCTGCGACAGGGATTCTGGCGTCAGGTCTTCGTAATAGTCGTCATTGATCTGCACCATCGGTGCATTCACGCAGGCGCCGAGGCACTCGACCTCTTCCCAGGACAGGCGGCCATCGTCGGTGACGTACATGATGTCGCCGATTTCCTTCTGGCAAACTTCCTTCAGCTTCTCTGCTCCGCGCAGCTGGCACGGGGTCGTTCCGCAGAGCTGGACGTGGAATTTGCCGACCGGTTGGAGGCGGAACATCGTGTAGAAGGTCGCGACCTCGTAGACGCGGATATAGGGCATTTCCAGCCGGTCCGCGACTTCGCGCATGGCAGGCTCGGACAGCCAGCCATTATTGTCCTTCTGGGCAAGCCACAGCATGGGGATGACGGCCGAGCGCTGCTTGTCCGCCGGGTACTTGCCCCGCCAGAACGCAATCTTCTCTTCCGTTTCCGGCTTGAAGGCGAACGTGTCGCCACCAGCCTCAAGATCAAAACGGCGCAGTGCCACTACTCGATCCTTCCTGCAAAATACATTTCGGTTTCATCCTGAGACGGATGAATAAATTGTGCGCTGGGCACGAAATCTCTGGCTGCGTTCACACACATCTCAAGCCGTCCCCCGCGCGAAGTCGACGCGCGCGATCTTGTCATCGCGGATCGTGTAGATCGCAGCGACCTGGAACTGGTCCCCGCCCGGAGCGCGCGTCACGTCTTCATGAAGGATCACGGTGGAGCCCAGATCCATCTCGTTGACGATTGTCGCCTTGTTTTCCGGGAACTGCGCAAACAGCTCCAGATGACGTGCGCGGATTTCCTCGACGCCGGCCTGCGTGATGTCACCGTTCAGGCCGCCAAGCACGGCGTCCTCGGTGTAACATTCGAGGAAAGCCTCAATGTCCTGCCGGTTATAGGCATCCAGCTGGCGCTGAACGAGTCCTGACGACGTGCTCACCGGTCGATCTCCCCGAACACGATGTCGAGAGACCCGAGGATCGCGGACACGTCAGCCAGCATGTAACCCCGGCACAGGTGGTCCATCGCCTGGAGGTGCGGATAGCCCGGCGCGCGGATCTTCGCGCGATACGGCCGGTTCGTGCCGTCGGACACGAGATACACGCCGAATTCGCCCTTCGGTGCCTCGATGGCGGCGTAGCACTCCCCTTCCGGAACGTGAAAACCTTCCGTGTACAGCTTGAAGTGATGGATCAGTGCTTCCATCGAGTTCTTCATCTCGGCGCGGCGTGGCGGCGAGACTTTCGAACCTTTCAGGAGGACCGGTCCCGGCCCTTCGCGGTTCATGATGTCGATGCATTGCTGCATGATCTTGGTCGACTCACGCATCTCTTCCATGCGGCAGACATAGCGATCGTAATTGTCGCCGTTCTTGCCGACCGGAATCTTGAAGTCGAGTTCGGAGTAGCACTCATAGGGCTGCGCGCGGCGCAGGTCCCAGGCATAGCCCGAGCCGCGGACCATCACGCCGGAGAAGCCCCAGTCCATGATCGTTTTCTCATCGACGATGCCGATGTCGACATTGCGCTGCTTGAAAATGCGGTTCTCAGTTACGAGGCCTTCCAGCTGGTCCAGCTTGCCGGGGAACTGCTCGCACCATTCCGAAATGTCGTCGAGCAGCGCCTGCGGCAGGTCCTGGTGGACACCGCCCGGGCGGAAAAAGGCGGCGTGCATCCGGCTGCCGGAAGCGCGTTCGTAGAACACGCAGAGTTTTTCACGCTCTTCGAAGGCCCAGGTGATCGGCGTCAGCGCGCCGACGTCCAGCACCTGCGAACCGATGTTCAGCAGGTGGGACATGATACGGCCAAGCTCGGAATAGAGCACGCGGATAAGGCTGCCGCGGCGGGGCGGCTCGATGCCCAGGAGTTTCTCGATGGCCAGGCACCAGGCATGCTCCTGGTTCATCGGCGCGCAGTAATCGAGCCGGTCGAAATACGGCATTCCCTGCAGGTAGGTTTTATATTCGATCAGCTTTTCGGTACCGCGATGCAGGAGGCCGATGTGCGGGTCGACGCGCGTGACGATCTCGCCATCAAGGTCGAGGATCATGCGCAGCACGCCGTGAGCTGCAGGGTGCTGGGGCCCGAAGTTCAGCGTGAACTTGCGGTCCTCCATTTCGGAGATGTGAGCGGTGTCAGCCATTGTCTTAAGACTCCGTCGCTTTCTCGTCGCCCGGGATCTGGCCCGGAATCTGGGACGTCATGCCCTCCCAGGGGGAGAGGAAGTCAAAGTTGCGGAATTCCTGAACCAGCTGCACCGGCTCGTAGACCACCTTCTTCTCGAGGTCGTCGTAACGGACTTCGTAATTGCCGGTCAGCGGGAAGTCCTTGCGCAGCGGATAACCCTCGAAACCATAGTCGGTGAGGATGCGGCGCAGGTCCGGGTGATCGGCGAACTGGATGCCATACATGTCGAAGGCTTCGCGCTCGAACCAGTTGGCGGCCGGCCACACGGCGCAGGCGCTCGGCACAGCGGTATCCTCATCGGTCGACACGCGCACCCGCACGCGGTGGTTCAGGTGCATGGACAACAGGTGATAGACCACTTCGAAACGCTCGGCGCGCTCCGGATAATCGACGCCGCAAATGTCGACCAGCGTTTCGAAATCGCATTGCGGGTCTTCGCGCAGGAAGCGCAGCAGGCCCACAATGTGGTCGCGCTCGGCCATCACGACCAGCTCGTCCATATTGATGTGGAAGCTCTTCACCGCATCCGCGCGCGAAGCGGAGATATGCTCGCCGAGATCCTTGAGGGCGTCGATGGCGTCCTGGTCCAACATGTCTTTCCCCTAGCGCTCCAGCGAGCCTTCCCGGCGGATCTTCTTCTGCAGCTGCAGGAAGCCGTACACGAGAGCCTCAGCGGTGGGCGGACAGCCCGGAATATAGATGTCGACCGGGACGATCCGGTCACAGCCGCGAACGACGCTGTAGCTGTAATGATAATAGCCGCCGCCATTGGCGCAGCTGCCCATCGAGATCACGTAGCGCGGCTCTGGCATCTGGTCGTAGACCTTGCGCAGGGCCGGAGCCATCTTGTTGGTCAGCGTGCCGGCGACGATCATGACGTCCGACTGGCGGGGTGAACCGCGCGGCGCCATGCCGAAGCGCTCAAGGTCGTAGCGCGGGTTACCGGCGTGCATCATTTCAACTGCGCAGCAGGCGAGACCGAAGGTCATCCACATCAGCGAACCGGTGCGCGCCCAGGCGATCAGGTCGTCTGCGGCGGCAGTGAAATAGCCTTTGTCGGCCAGCTGGTCGGACAGGCCGGAATAGAACGGATCGTCCTGTCCGGGCTTGAAACCGCCCTCGACGCCCGAACGGGCGCCGCCCAGCGCATATGTCTTGAACTCTTCGGCCATTATTCCCACTCCAGCGCGCCACGGCGCCATTCGTAGATGAAGCCAACGGTCAGAACGCCCAGGAAGACGACCATCGACCAGAAGCCAACCAGACCGATCGTGCCGAGGCTGATCGCCCACGGGAACAGGAAGGCCACTTCAAGGTCGAAGATGATGAAAAGAATGGCGACCAGGTAGAACCGGACGTCGAACTTCATGCGGGCATCGTCGAAAGCGGGGAAACCGCACTCATAGGCGGAATTTTTCTCAGGGTCGGGTTCGGATGGTGCCAACAGCAGTGAACCGACAATGAAAAGGCCCGAAATCGCTGCACCGAGCACCAGAAAGATGATCACCGGTAGATAGTCGAGCGCCAGCCGTTCGATGTCCGACATGAGAGAGGGCCTCCTAGCCTGTGCTGGCGCCGGATTAGGACGGTTTTGCCATCCACGCAACACATCCACGCCACATAACGGTGAGACTTATCTTAAAGTCTGCATTCGGCCACCTCACGAGGCCCGATGTGCGGCTGTGCGTCACGGCTAATGGCCCTGTTTGCCCGTCCGGAAGGCAGCCCTGCCCCCAAATTCCCGCTAGTCGGGCGAAACACCCAGCGACTCAACAGTGCTGATGGTCAGGTACCCCACCGGCAGGCCGTTCTTTTCCTGCCAGTCTTCCATTGCATCCAGCGTTGCGGGGCCGAATACGCCGTCAGCCTGTACCTTGTAGCCTTTTGACGCCAGGGCGCGCTGGACTTCGGCAATCTTCGCCTTGGTTGCATTGGAATCGCAGAGCACTTCCCGCCATTCCACGGTCCCGCCACCTGTTACGGTCTTTATTTCGATTGTCTTGTAAGTCGCCGGAACGACGATCGTTTCCTGTTGTTCCGGCGTCACAAGGCGCTGGACTTCGACCTCTTCATATTCGGCCGGAACGATTTCCTCGATCACTCGGGCGGGCTCACGCAGCGCCTGGCGCTCAACAGTGCGGAAACGGGCCGGAATCACCCCGGTCTCGACACGCTCGGGCGATTTCAGGCGTGTTCGCGTGACGGTTTCATACTGGGCGGGCACCTCGACGCGGCACAGAACTTCACCCGTGGCAGGGGTGATATTGTCCTCGCCGGATTGCTGCCGGCCGAAAAGCCCGGTGCCCGGTTTCCAGGTAATATAAGACGGGCGGATCAGAACCTGCTCGGTAAATGTCTCGTATTCTGCAGGAATCACGACAGTTTCGGTCTGTTCCGGCACGATGAGCAACTGTTCGGTCTCGATCTCGTAGACCGGCGGCACCACCCGGTAAGTCAGCGCCTGTTCCTTCACCAGCACCCGCTCCACGACAGTTTCGAACGTCGCGGGGATGACGCGGGCTTCGGTATGTTCAGGCTGGTCCAGCACCTGTTCGGTCTGGATCTCATAGGTTTCAGGGATCAGCACCCGCGCATAACAGGATCCAGGCTCCGCGTCGGCCGGATAGTCTCCGGTTCCCTGCGCTGTCGCCACTCCCGCAAGCACCAGCGATGCTGCCGACAGGGTGAGAATTCTGCTCATTCCATGTCCCCTTCCTGAAAACTGCTTCCTTCTGGAAACAGCAGGCCACTTTCTACCTAACCTACCCGGAAACACTCGGCCACACCGTTCACCAATACGATGCGCATCCAGCGCATTCCATTGAACCGGGGCCTCCTGTCACAGGGGGTGGCAAACCAGCCGGTTCGGCGTATTAGGGGCGCGAACAAACAGGCCCTCATCATACGGCCCGAACCACTCAGGAATGCGCGCATGATCCCTCGTTATACCCGTCCCGAAATGGCCGCCATCTGGTCTCCTGAAGCCCGCTTCGGCATCTGGCTTGAAATCGAGACGCTCGCTGCGGAAGCGATGGAAAATCTCGGCATCATTCCGGAAGGCACCACGGCCGCGGTTCGCGAGAAAGCCGCCTTCGAAGTGGACCGGATCGACGAAATCGAACGGGAAGTGAAGCATGACGTCATCGCCTTCCTGACAAATGTCGCGGAGCATGTTGGCGAGCCTGCCCGTTTCCTGCACCTAGGCATGACCTCTTCCGACGTGCTCGATACCTGCCTGAACGTGCAGATGGTGCGCGCCGCAGACCTGCTGCTGACCGGAATCGACCGTGTGCTGGCCGCTCTTGAGAAGCGCGCCTTCGAACACAAGTTGACCCCGACCATCGGGCGCAGCCACGGCATCCATGCAGAGCCAACCACGTTTGGCGTGAAGCTCGCCACCTTCCATGCCGAGTTCCAGCGCGCCCGCACACGCCTGCTGATCGCCCGGGAAGAAGTCGCCACCTGCGCCATCTCCGGCGCTGTCGGCACCTTCGCTAACATTGACCCGAAAATCGAAGCGCACGTTGCCGAAAAGCTGGGTCTCGCCATCGAGCCCGTCTCGACACAGGTCATCCCGCGCGACCGTCACGCCATGTATTTCGCTGTGCTGGGCGTGATCGCCTCCTCGGTCGAACGCCTTGCCACCGAAGTGCGCCACCTTCAGCGCACGGAAGTGCTGGAAGCTGAGGAATTTTTCTCGGCCGGCCAGAAAGGCTCGTCCGCCATGCCGCACAAGCGTAACCCGGTGCTGACCGAAAACCTGACCGGCCTTGCCCGCCTCGTGCGTTCCGCCGTGACCCCGGCTCTCGAAAACGTCGCCCTCTGGCATGAGCGCGATATCTCGCACTCCTCCGTCGAGCGCGGCATCGGCCCGGACGCCACCGTCCATCTCGACTTCGCTTTGCATCGCCTCGCCGGTGTGGTCGAAAACCTCGTCGTCTATCCGGAGCGGATGCTCAAGACGCTGAACTCCATGGGCGGCCTGCACAATTCGCAGCGCGTCCTGCTCGCCCTCGTCGAAGCCGGAAACAGCCGCGAGGATTCCTACCGCATGGTTCAGCGCAACGCGATGAAGACCTGGGGCGGAGAAGGCCCGCTTCTGGAACTGCTCCAGAAGGACGAAGACGTCATGGCGAAACTGACGAAGGAACAGATCGAGGACCTCTTCGACCTCGACTATCACTTCAAGCAGGTCGACACGATTTTTGAGCGCGTTTTCGGTCGCTCATAGTCGTCTGAAAGTCCGGACTGATCCGGCTTAGTCCGGTATGATCATGGCCTGATCATGAACTGATCGCGCTTAGCGCCTCTCTGGCTTTGCGCGAAATGCCTGCCCAGTCGCCGGATTCGACGTCAGCCTTGGTGGCAATCCAGGAACCGCCAACCGCCACGACATTTGGCAAGGCGAGGTAGTCACCCGCATTGTCGGCGCTGACGCCGCCCGTCGGCATGAACTGAAGATGCGGCAGCGGCCCGGCCAGCGCCTTGAGGGCTGGAACGCCGCCAGCAATGTTCGCCGGGAAAAGCTTCAGCAATTCAAAGCCTTCCTCATGACGGCTCATCGCCTCGCTCGCCGTCGCGATCCCGGGGATCAGCAATGGTTTGTGCTTGCCCAGCGCAGCCAGCAGCCCATGGCTCATCCCCGGCGAGACAAGGAAGTCCGCCCCCGCCTCCAGCGAATTGCGGACATCGTCGCCGTTCAGAACCGTCCCGGCCCCCACCAACAGCTCCGGCGCTGCCGCCTTCATCGCCGCAATCGCCCCAATCCCCGCTGGTGTGCGAAGTGTGACTTCTGCAATGGTCAAACCACCATCCAGCAATGCCTTCGCGAGCGGCGCGGCCTGCTCGACCGAACCGACCACCAACACCGGCACAACCGGCGCCTTGGCGGCTGCGAGCTTCAGCTCATTGAGAGAAGGCGTCATTTGCGTTGCTCCTGCTCGTAAAAGGCGGCCGCACCAATCAGCGGCGCTTGCGGATCTTTCATCAGCATGACGGGGCAATGCTCGAGAAAGCTGCTCATCGGACCACGCTCATGGAAACGCTCTATGGCTTCAGGCATGCGCAGGAAATCCGCGATCCGCTCAGTCACGCCGCCAGCCAGTACAACACCGCCAAGCGCACCATTTGCCAAAACCAGGTCACCCACTGCACCCATCACAGTGCAGGCACGCACGAGGATCAGCTGGTAGAACATCTCATCGCCTGCATCGGCGCGCTGGCGCATCTCGGCAGGCGATAAATCCTCGACTGGGCGATCATAGATTTCGCAGAACGCCTCATGCACGGGCTGCAGACCGGTGCCGGATGAAACAAGCTCATTGGAAACATAGCCGAACTTCCGAAGCAGGATTTGAGTCAGCTGGAATTCAATATCGGTGCGGGGCGCAAAAGCGATATGGCCACCCTCGCCTGTCAACACATGCCAGTTACCGGCTTCAGGTATGAGCGTGGCGACGCCGAACCCGGTGCCCGGCCCGGCAACGATAATCGGCGCGTCCGGTTCTGGCTTGCCGGGCAGGATATTCTCGAAATGTGCGCGATCGAACTCCGGCACGGCGCGCGCCATTGCAGTGAAATCATTGATCAGGCGAACATCTTCAAAACCGAAACGTTTTTGCAGTTTCTGTTCGGACACATGCCAGCCGCGATTGGTGAGGGTGACCTCACCATGCTGCACAGGGCCTGCCAAGGCGAAACATGCCCTGTTTACACGCGTATTCGAGCGATCGAGATATGACTTCAGCACCTCTTCGAACTGGTGGAAATCATCGCCGGCGAACTTTTCGAATTTATCGGCAACGATCTTTCCGTCCTGTCGGTGAGCAATGGAGAAGCGGACATTAGTCCCCCCGACGTCACCGACCAGAATTCTTTCTGCCAAGGATCAGTCCTCCTCAGATACGAAAGCGAACTGGCTGGCACCACTGTCAGCCGTTCCGCTCATCTGACGGAAATAGGAGAACATCTCACGGCCGAGGCCAACAGACGAGGCGTTCGGCCGGAACTCTGCCGGTTGGCGCGCTGCAAATTCGGATGGGTCTACCTTGATATCCAACGTTCCTCTCTCTGCGTCGAAAACGATGATGTCGCCGTCGCGGACACGCGCGAGCGGGCCACCGCGCGCAGCTTCCGGACTAACATGGATGGCGGATGGCACTTTGCCGCTCGCACCGGACATACGGCCATCCGTAACCAAGGCGACTTTGAAACCTCTGTCCTGCAGCACGCCGAGCGGAGGTGTCAGACTATGAAGTTCCGGCATTCCATTCGCCGCAGGTCCCTGGAAACGGACAACGGCGACAATATCACGGTCCAGCCGACCGGCTTCAAACGCTTCTTTCAAGGCTTCCTGGGATTCGAACACGACCGCTGGCGCTTCCAGGACACGCTTCTCCGGTTTCACGGCAGAGACCTTGGATACGCCACGGCCGAGAGGTCCGGTCATCAGGCGAAGACCGCCATCGGCAGAGAACGGATCGCTCGCAGGCCGGATAATCTCCAGATCACCGCTTTCTTCTGGAGCGGGGCGCCAGGAAACCTTGTCCCCATCCAGGAACGGCTCATGCGAATAGCCGGAGATTGGCCCTGCCACACCTTGCGCGTCACCATTCAGCAGGCCGGCACTCAGAAGTTCGCGGACGAGGAAGCCCATGCCACCCGCCGCATGGAAATGGTTCACATCGGCAGGCCCGTTCGGATAGATCCGTGTCAGGAGCGGTGTGACATGGCTGATTTCCGCAAAATCCTCCAGTGTGACAATGAGGCCCGCTGCCGCTGCCATGGCTGGAATATGCAGGGCATGATTGGTTGAACCGCCAGTCGCCATCAGGCCGACGATGCCGTTGACGATGGAGCGCTCGTCGATGATTTCGCCGGCTGGCAAGTAGCTGTCTCCTTGCGCCGTAATCTCTGCCGCCCGATGGGCCGCGGCTTTTGTGAGCGCCGTGCGAAGCGGCGTACCGGGATTGGTGAAAGCCGCCCCCGGCAAATGGAAGCCCATGACCTCCATCAACATCTGATTGGAGTTAGCCGTACCGTAGAAGGTGCAGGTGCCCTGCGCGTGGTAACTTTCTGCCTCAGCTTTCAACAGAGCGCTGCGGTCGACCTTGCCTTCTGCAAATAACTGACGGATACGGATTTTTTCTGGATTCGGGAGCCCGGACGGCATCGGTCCGGCAGGCACGAAAATAGATGGGATCCAGCCGAAGCGGAGTGCCGCGATCACGAGCCCTGGAACGATCTTGTCACAAACGCCAAGATGAAGGGCGGCATCAAACACGTCATGACTGAGCCCCACCGCAGATGCCATCGCGATGACGTCCCGTGAAAATAGCGACAGTTCCATGCCCTGCTGGCCTTGCGTAACTCCGTCGCACATGGCCGGAACACCGCCTGCCACCTGTGCCACGGCATTCACTTCGCGGGCGGCTTCACGGATGAGTTCCGGATAGTGCTCGAACGGTGCGTGGGCCGAGAGCATGTCGTTGTACGCGGTGATGATGCCAATGTTCGGCCAGCCTGCGCCAAGGAGATGGGTTTTCTCGATCACGGCGCACCCGGCCGAGGCGTGTGCCAGATTGCCTTCCGTCAGACGCTGCCGGGCAAACCCTTTCGGGCGCCGTGAACGGATCATTTCAAGATAGGCAGCGCGCGGCTCAGCTGATCTCTGGCGAATGCGCTCTGTGACTTCGGTGATCTTCGGATGCAATTTGGTCATCTAGGGGGCCCATATGATTGTGAGACGCGGACCGAGCTTGTCGATGGCATGGCGGACAGGCATTTCCATCGGATCTGCCTTCAATGCGCGCTCGAGAACATCCAGCTTCTCATTGCCGAACAACAACATCAACGCCATGCGCGCCGAGGTGACCGCTGGTCCGGTCAATGTCAGCCTCTGTGTATGGGAACCCGCAATCAGGCATCCGGTTGCATCAATAGCTGCAATCAATTCCCCATTCGAAGGCAACAACGCACTCTCAAGACCTTTGGACCCTGGGAACCAACTGGCTGTATGGCCGTCACTGCCCATGCCGAGAAGTATGACATCAATGGGTGAACAATGCGGCGTGTAAGCCGCGTTGCGATCCGCCACTGCGTCGTGCGGATTGGCGGCACGGGTCTTCATCGGCACCAGCCCCGCCGCGCCCGCCTTTCCTGTCAGCAGACGGGTCCGAACGAGCGACTCATTCGAAGCATCACTCTCCGTCGACACCCAACGCTCATCGACGAGACCGACGCTCACACTTTCCCACGGCAGCGCCCAGCCAGACAGGCGATCGAACAGCGGGCCCGGCGTCGAACCGCCGGACGTCATGAAATCCGCTCGCCCCCGATCTGCGATGGCGCGCTCCACTCCTCCCGCAACAAATTTCGCGGCAAAATCCAATGCGGCGTCGCGTGTTTCGAAGCGAGAGAGTTCATGCTTCATGGGGTCAGAGGCCTTCCCACCATGCGCGGTCGTCGCGGTCCATCAGCATAGCTGCGGCCAGTGGGCCATCGCTTCCGGCAGGATAAGGCTCCGGCGCATCGCCCGCCTGTTCCCAGGCTTCGATCAGGGAGTCGACCCACGCCCAGGCGGCTTCGACTTCTTCTTTGCGCATGAACAGGGACAGGTTCCCCCGCACCACATCCATAAGCAAACGCTCATAAGCATCCGGATAGCGGACCGTGAAACTCTCCGCATAAGACAGGTTGAGCGGCATGGATTTTACGCGCAGACCGCCGGGGCCGGGCTCCTTGATCTGCACAAACAGGCGTACGCCTTCATCAGGTTGCAGGCGGATGACCAGCCTGTTGGCCATGTCATTGCCTTCACCGAACAGAGAGTGCGGCGTTTTCTTGAACTGGATCACGATATCCGAATGCCGGTGTGACATGCGCTTGCCGGTGCGCAGGTAAAACGGCACGCCCGCCCAACGCCAATTGTCGATCCCGGCCTTGATCGCCACGAAGGTTTCGGTGGTGCTTTTCTCATCCCCTGAAAGCTCTTCGGCGTACCCCTTTACGGCTTCGCCTCCCTTCATGCCGGCCTTGTACTGACCCCGCACAGTCTGCTTCTTTGCGGCTTCGCCGTGAATGGGCATCAACGCATTGAGCACCTTGATCTTCTCGGTACGGACGTCGTCGTCTTCGAGCTGGTTTGGCGGTTCCATTGCCGTGAGGCAAAGGAGCTGCAACATGTGGTTTTGCACCATGTCCCGCAATGCGCCAGAGCGGTCGTAGTAGTCGGCCCGGCCTTCCAGGCCGAGATCTTCGGCAACAGTGATCTGGACATGGTCGATATAGTTCCGGGACCAGAGCGGTTCGAAGAGGATATTCCCGAACCGCAACACCATCAGATTTTGTACCGTCTCCTTGCCGAGATAATGGTCGATCCGGAATACCTGCCGCTCCGAGAAAACCGCGCCCACCCCATCATTGATCGTCCGGGCTGATTCAAGATCCGTTCCGATCGGCTTCTCCAGCACCACGCGCGTGTTGCTTGTCGCGAGGCCCTCCCGGCCAAGGGCGTTACAGATGTCGACATAAAGGCTGGGCGCCGTGGCCAGGTAAAAGACGCAGGCCCGGTCACCATCCATCGTCAGCTTGGATTTCAATTGCGGCCAGTCTGCCTTGGCGCTGGTGGCGTCAATCGAGACATAATGGATCAGTTTCTCGAACTTTTTCCATTCCTTGTCGTCCCAATTTTCACCGGTCGCTTTCTCGCAGGCTTCCCGCGCCATTGACCGATAGGCCTTGTCATCAAGATCAGAGCGGGCCGTTCCTACGATCGCGCTGTTTTCGGGAATCTGGCCATCCAGCCATCTATGAAAGAGTGCAGGCAGGAGCTTCCGGCGGGAAAGATCCCCCGTTCCCCCGAATATGACGATGTCGAAGGGGTCGACCGGTATGAATTTGGCCATGTCGAGCTCCTTTGGAGAGGCTGGCAAACGGGTTTCCTGTATTCTTGTTAGAGCAATCTGGACGCGCTGAAAAACTCTGGAACGACGGAATCATGCATCATCCCCAAAACGCCCAACAATTCAGATGAATTACACGTGATCTTCTTCCCAGGCAGCACTTAGCGCCTCAGGATCACGAATGTGTAAGGTGGCATGGTCCTCGCCTGCAAATCTATCGTGCTGCCGGTCTGCGACAGCACCGTGCCGCAAAGATCCGCCGACTCCGGTATCTCAACGGGCTCTGCACCGAGATTGAACAGGCAGGTCACCGTTTCCTCTTCGCATGTGCGGATCATGGTGAGCAAGGATACTGGGCCGTCCACAAATTCTACGTCTCCCCATCTCAGAGCCGGACTGCCTCTTCGCACTTCCAGGAGTTTTCGGGTGAAGTTCAGGACCGAGTCCGGGTCTTCGTCCTGCACGCCAACCGATAGATCAGGATGATCCGGCCCAACCGGCAGCCAGGGCTCAACCGAGGAAAATCCCGCATGCGGAGCCGCTCGCTTCCAAGGCATTGGCGTCCGCGCGCCATCACGGCCAAGCGTTCTTGGCCAGTTTGCGATGGCTTCCGGATCCTGCAGGGCTTCAAAGGGTACATCCACCTGAGTCAGGCCCAGTTCTTCGCCCTGATACAGGATCGGATTGCCCCGCAAGCACAGGAGAAGCGCGTTGGTCAACCTTGCAAACCGGGGACGCTCCGCCCCGTCATACCAACGGCTGACACAGCGCGGAGCGTCGTGGTTCGAGAAAGCCCATGACGGCCAGCCTTCTTCTATCGATCCTACCCAGTTTCCCTGCGACCGTCGCACACGCTTGGCTGTGAGCGTTGGAGCATAAAGGAAATCGAAGCTGTAGGCGGCCGTCAGCCGTTTATCGCCCCTTGTATAGGTGCGCATGGTGGGAAGAGGATCATCGCTTGCCACTTCGGCCACGGTGTAACGATCGCCGTATTCGTCCGTCAGCTTTCGAACCCGCTCCAGAAATCCCGGCACCTCTGGCCGGGACTGATTGTAGACGCGGCGCTGCAGATCAAACGGTCTGGTGATCGTCCGGCCAGTTGGATCCCAGGGCGGATTGTCCTGGAAGGCCTGATCATGCATGGCAAAATTGATCGCATCCAGCCGGAAGCCATCTACACCCTTGTCCAGCCAGAAACGCGCGGTGCCCAGCAAGGCATCCTGCACATCCGGATTGTGCACGTTCAACTGAGGTTGCTCCGGCAGGAAATTATGCATGAAGTATTGCTGACGCCGCGCATCCCATGTCCACGCGGCCCCGCCGAACACTGCTTGCCAGTTGTTGGGAGGCGTGCCGTCGGGCTTCGGATCCTTCCAGACATACCAGTCCGCCTTCGGATTGTCCCGGCTCTGGCGAGACTCCGTGAACCAGGCATGCTGGTCTGATGTGTGAGCGTAAACCTGGTCGATGACGACCTTCAGCCCGTACCCGTGGGCGCGGTTCAGAAGCCGATCAAAATCGTCCAGCGTCCCGAAGACGGAGTCCACGGCACAATAATCTGAGACATCGTAGCCGAAATCTTTCATGGGAGAGGCGAAGAAAGGCGAGATCCAGATCCCGTCCACACCGAGCGACGCGATATAATCCAGCTTCCGGGTGATCCCCTGCAGATCACCCACACCATCGCCATTGGTATCGAGATAAGACCGCGGATAGATCTGGTACAGCACTGCACCGCGCCACCATGGCTGTTCTGGTTGGCTCATGCCGTCATCTCCCGGGAAACCTTGTCTGCAATCATGATGGTGGGCGTATTGGTATTGCCGGATGTGATGGTTGGCATGACGGACGCATCGATCACGCGCAAGGCTTCCACGCCGATGACTCGTAAATCCTTGTCCACGACGGAATCTGCATCGTCCGGCCGTCCCATCTTCGCCGTACCGACCGGATGGAAGATGGTAGTTCCGATATCCCCGGCCGCTTTGGCCAGCGCAGCATCGTCATCGCCAACGGCAGGGCCGGGCAGAAACTCCTCCGGTGAGTATCGAGCCATTGCCGGTTGCTTCATAAGCTGCCGCGTCGCCCTTATCGCATCCGCAGCGACTTTCCGGTCTTCCTCCGTAGACAGATAGTTCGGTGCAATAATCGGCTTCGCCGCAGGATCCGGCGAAGCAATACGTATCTCGCCCCGTGACGTCGGACGCAAATTGCACGCGCTGACCGTAATGGCCGGAAACCGATGCAGCGGGTCCCCGAACTTGTCGAGCGAGAGCGGCTGAACGTGAAACTCGATGTTCGCGCGCGCCCGTCCGGCATCCGAGCGCGTAAAAATACCAAGCTGCGACGGCGCCATGGTGAGCGGTCCGCGCCGCCGTACTGCATAGTCGAGCCCCATCAGGCCACGACGGAACAGATTGTGATAGGTCTCGTTCAACGTTCGCGCGCCGCTGACCCTGTAAATGGCACGTTGTTGCAAATGGTCCTGCAGGTTCCGGCCGACGCCTTGCAGATCCACTTGAACAGCCACACCCGCTGCCTTTAACACCTCTCCCGGCCCGATACCGGAGCGCTGCAGAACCTGCACAGATCCGATGGACCCGGCGCAGAGAATAATCTCTCCGCGGCATCTGGCCCGCCGACGCTCGCCCTCCTGCACGAATTCCACCACGGTCGCACGGCCATTTTCCAAGACCAGCCTGTCAGTGAGGCAGCCTGTCTCGACGCGCAGATTGTTCCGCGACATGGCGGGCTTCAGGAACCCCCGCGCCGCCGACCAGCGCACGCCGCCCTTCTGATTCACATGAAAATATGAGGAGCCTTCATTGTCCCCGGTGTTGAAGTCGCCGACCGGCTCAACGCCCATGTCCTGTGCGGCCTGACGCACGGCATCCAGAATGTCCCAGCGAACACGTGGCGCCTCGACACGCCACTCTCCACCAGTGCCATGTACGCCGCTTTCGCCAAGGAAATGATCCTCGATCCGCCGGAAAACGGGCAATACATCGTCCCATCCCCAGCCTGGAAGCCCGAGGCTTTTCCAATGATCATAGTCCGCTGCCTGCCCGCGCATCGAGATCATGGCATTGATGGCGGACGACCCGCCCAGGACCTTACCGCGCGGATAATTCAGCTTGCGGCCATTAAGGCCCGGCTCCGCCACAGTCTCGAACATCCAGTCGGACCGCGGGTTCCCAATCGCGAAGAGGTAGCCTACCGGGATATGGAACCAGATCCAGTTATCGCGGCCGCCCGCTTCCAGCAGCAAAACCCGCCGGTTACCAGATTCAGAAAGGCGGTTGGCCACGACGCAACCAGCAGAGCCAGCCCCCACAATGATGTGGTCGTACTCACCTTCCAGATCCGCCGTGCCGTTCAACCGCGCCTCCCGCCAATTGGGCCATTAGGCCGCAAGGGCCTGGCGCCGTCCACCCCTACCGAAGGGAGGCCAATACGCCGAACGGACTATCGGATGGCTTCCGTTCAGGCGCCTTCGACGCCTTGCCCAGCTTCGCCGCCGGCTGAGCTCCCTGGCGTTTCATGCTGAGGCCGATCCGCTTGCGCGCGGCATCCACTTCCAGAACGACAACATCCACGACCTGCCCCGTCTTTATCACGCTGTGCGGGTCTTTCACGAACGTGTCGGCCAGTTCGGAGATATGAACCAGGCCATCCTGGTGAACGCCGATATCCACGAACGCCCCGAAAGCGGTCACATTGGTGACGACTCCTTCCAGTCGCATACCCGGCTTAAGGTCACTCATCGTATCAACACCGTCCTTGAAGGTCGCTGTCTTGAATTCCGGACGCGGGTCACGCCCTGGCTTTTCCAGTTCGCTGAGAATGTCTTTCACGGTCGGCACACCGAATGTATCGTCGGCAAAGTCTTCCGCCTTCAGCTTCGACAGGAAGGCCTTATCGCCGATCAGGGCGGCCACTTTCCGGCCAGTTTTCTTCGCGATGCGCTCAACAACCGGATACGCTTCCGGGTGGACCGCCGAGGCATCCAGAGGGTTCTTACCATCCATGATGCGCAGGAAGCCAGCCGCCTGCTCAAAAGCCTTCGCGCCGAGGCGCGGTACCTTCTTCAGTTCACTGCGCGATTTGAACGGACCGTTCTTATCCCGGTAAGCCACGATATTCGACGCAATCGTCGCGTTGAGGCCCGCAACACGGGAAAGCAATGAGGCCGAGGCCGTGTTCACATCCACACCCACTGCGTTCACGCAGTCTTCGACCACGCCGTCGAGCGACTTTGCAAGCTGGCCCTGATCCACATCGTGCTGGTACTGGCCAACCCCGATGGCTTTGGGTTCGATCTTTACCAGTTCTGCCAACGGATCCTGCAGGCGCCGCGCGATGGAGACTGCCCCGCGGATGCTGACATCGAGGTCCGGGAATTCTCTCGCTGCCAGTTCCGAGGCCGAATAGACAGACGCCCCCGCTTCCGAAACCATCAGGCGCGTCAGGCCGAGATCCGGCATCTTGTCCGACAGGTCCGCGACCAGCTTATCGGTCTCGCGCCCGGCGGTTCCATTCCCGACACTGACGAGTTCCACTTTGTGCTTCTTGCAGAGCTTAGCCAGCGTCGTCAGGGCGCCGGTCCAATCCTTCTTAGGCTCGTGCGGATAGATCGTCGCCGTATCGATCAACTTGCCGGTCGAATCCACGACCGCGACCTTGCAGCCCGTCCGGATACCCGGATCGATCCCCATGACAACCTTGTGGCCAGCCGGTGCAGCCATCAACAGGTCTTTCATGTTGCGGGAAAAGACCCGGATCGCTTCGCCATCGGCCGAATCCTTCAACCGGTTGATGGACTCCCGCGAGCTGGACGGCTCCAGTTTGCTCTTCCAGGCCGCTTCCGCCGTTTCAATCAGCCACTCATCAGCGGCGCGTCCTTTCTTTGCAAAGCCGAATTCGGAACAAATTTCCCGCACGGCCGGATGATGGCGCGTATCCGTGTGAGGTACGTTCACCTTGATCCGCAAAATACCTTCCTTTTGTCCGCGCAGCATGGCGAGCGCACGGTGCGACGGCATCTTCTCGAACGGCTCATCAAAATCAAAATAATCGGCAAACTTGGCGCCTTCGGCCTCCTTGCCTTTCACGAGGGACGACCCGAGCTTGCCCTGCTTCCAGACAGTCTCCCGGATCTTGCGGGTCAGGCGCGGCGTTTCCGCAATCTTCTCGACGATGATCTCGCGTGCACCACTAAGGGCTGCGTCCGGTGTCTCGACGCCCTTCTTCTTGGAAACGAAGCTTTTGGCTTCCGCTTCCAGCGCAACCGCGGGGTTGGCAAGAATGCGCTCGGCCAGCGGTTCGAGGCCCGCCTCTTTAGCGATCGTCGCCTTGGTCCGGCGCTTCTGCTTGTAGGGGGCGTAGAGGTCTTCCAATGCCACTTTCGTCGTGGCTGCCATGATCTCTCGTTCCAGGTCCGGCGTAAGCTTGTCCTGCTGGCGGATGGCATCAAGGATCGTGTCACGGCGCTTTGCCAGCTCCGTCAGGTAATCCAGCCGCTCTGCGAGCGCCCGCAGCTGGGTGTCGTCCAGCCCGCCCGTACGTTCCTTCCGGTAGCGGGCTATGAAAGGCACTGTTGCCCCTTCACCGAGGAGCTCGATCACAGTCTCGACCTGGCGCTCGGATATGCCGAGTTCCGTCGCGATCAGTTTCGCAATCGACGGGACGGCAGATGTGCGGGGTTTTGCAGGCATGGAAAGATCGCCTTTCTGGCTGGAATTGACGGGTGCGCCGGATGACACAGGAACTGATCAATTCACCAGAAATCGTTCACACCTCGTTTACGCTTGAGCGTGGCGAGGCAATATTTTTGTGGAATGCACAGACAGGCGCTTACACACCGCATACGCGGTGGGTCCGGTCCTCGATTTCAGGAAATTTGCCTGGCAGGGGCAGCAGGACTCGAACCCGCGACCCTCGGTTTTGGAGACCGATGCTCTACCAACTGAGCTATACCCCTTCAGGCGAGGTGAGGGTTTGCCCGAAACTCCCCGCCACCGCAAGCCGGAAGGCTCAGCGAAAAGCCGTTTTTGGTGACCAGCCACCCCAAAGCAAAAAGGCCGCCCGGATTGGGCGGCCTTTTCGGTTCTATGAGGC
>NZ_AWFD01000008.1 GCF_000682735.1 Hyphomonas sp. CY54-11-8
CTCGACGAACTGGCCGAGCAAGACGACTGGGTCCTCTCGCTGCCCGAGCCCGACGATATCCAGAACCTTCCCTGGCTGGAAACGCTTGGTGAAACCGGGACCCTGGTACTTCTCGAAAAGCTGGACCGTCTTGCAGAGGATACCGATGGCGAGGCCCGGTCAGACCTGCTGAGCGCAAAGCTGGTCGGGCTTCAGCGACACCTTTCCCTCGTCTTTCATAGGTTCATCGATGGCGACACGGCAGATCGCAGAAAGCTCAAGCTGCACGTAAACGGGATTGCCGTAGAGGCATTCGATCCGTTTTGCAGAGGGCAGGCCGCAACGCAGGAATTGCCGGTCGAACGCATGTCCATAGGCGGGGAGACGATCGAGATCCGCCCCTACATCTTGCCGCACCATTCCAAGCTCTCGCCGCAGACATGGCGGTACTACAAGGACAGGAGCGATTTTCTCTCGAACCAGGGAGCGTATGTCTACCGGAACGGGCGGCTGATGGCATGGGGTGACTGGTTCCGGATGATCCCGAAAGGTGAAGCCACGAAACTGGCGCGCGTCCGCATCGACTTTCCCTCTACGCTTGACGCCCTTTGGACGATCGACATCAAGAAGTCGCGCGCTCACCCACCCCCAGCCGTTCGCGCCAGATTCAAGAGGATCATCGAGAGAATTGCCGGCAGAAGTGTGCGGGTCCATCGGGGAAGGGGAGAGCGGATGCTCCAGGCGGATGCTTCCCCTGTCTGGATACGCACCGTAGGACGTGATGGCATCATTTCCTATGCGCCCGATTTCGATCATCCCCTGCTGCAAGCAGCGATCGCAGGTGCGGATTCGGAGAACGAGGGCGCGGTCCGCGCTGCATTGTCCGCTCTTGGGGCCGCTCTGCCGGTCGACGCGCTCTATGCGGACTTCGCCGACGATCCGAAGCGGGTGTCCCTGGCGCCGGACAGTACCGACAAGCAGCGTGAAGTCATTGCCGAGCTGAAATCGGTGCTCGATCCGGACCGCGAAATGGAGCCGCGGGAATTCGCCCGACTTGTCCTGTCGACTGGACTCGCAGGCCGAAATATCGAAGTGATCGAGGCCGTCGCCCTTGAGTTGTATGCGGCCTGAGCAGGAGTTGGATCATGTTCGATGACGGGGAAGCGCAACAGGTGCTTCGAGCACTTGTCGGGAAGTTCGGAAAAAGCGGGACAGAACAGCCTGCGGTAGCGGAACTCGAGGCAACAGCGCGAAGACTTGCTGAGGCCTTTGAATTCGACGTCGATATCGAGTCCATCGTCCTCCAGGCCCGGGAGCAGATATCGCACCGCATGGGCGAAGGGGTATCTCTCCTCGGACCCGATGCCGCGCATGACCCCAAGTGGTTGTCGCATCGGTCGATCGAATGGAAATATTCCGATTCCTATCTGGAATTTCTCCGGCAGGACGGATGGTCTCCGAGAATTGCAGATACTCTTGGGGGCGTGACCCGACGCCTTGTCGGTTACCTTCAGGATCCGGATGTCGAAGGCAGCTGGGACCGAAGAGGACTTGTCATCGGTCATGTGCAGTCCGGCAAGACGGCAAACTATTTGGGACTGGTCGCTCGTGCCGCCGACGCGGGTTACAAGTTCATCGTGGTGGTTGCCGGGATTCACAACAATCTACGGCGTCAGACGCAGGAGCGCGTGGACGAGGGGTTTGTCGGAGAGGTCAGTGACCCCGCACGAAAGGAAAAGCTCAAGGCACAGACTGGCACCTCGAAGATCGGCGTGGGCCTGGTCGATCCCGACCACCGGCGCCCGGTTTCGCTGACGTCTACCGCCGATGACTTCAAGAAGGCTGTTGCCACTTCGCTGCGCAGCGGGCTCGAGGACTGGAGCAAGCCTGTCATCGTCGTGATCAAGAAGAACCGTTCGACGCTCAAGGCCCTGAACGACTGGCTCGTGGACTTCAATCGGGACCCGGGACAGAAGCAGATTGCCAATATTCCAATGCTGTTCATCGATGACGAGGCTGACAATGCGTCGATCAATACAAACAAGCCCGAGCTGAAGCCGACAACAACCAACAGGCTCATTCGCAATCTGCTCGGTCTGTTCCGGAAGAGCTGCTATGTCGGTTATACGGCAACGCCTTTTGCGAACATCTTCATCAACCCCGAAGCCTATGATGAGGAGTCCCGCAAGGATCTGTTTCCGGAGCACTTCATTCACTGTCTCGATGCGCCGGACAACTATTTCGGAGCAGAGCGCCTGTTCCTCGATGACAATTCGAAGGCCCGCCACATCAAGGCCATTTCGGATTGTGAAGACATCATTCCTCTCAAGCACGCAAAGACGCACGAATTTTCCGAACTGCCCAAGTCTCTGAAGGAGGCAATTCGATCTTTCCTGCTGGTCCGTGCCATACGAACGGCACGTGGCCAGCAGAAGAAACACTGCTCGATGCTGATAAATGTCTCGCGCTTCGTGGATGTCCAGCGAGAAGTCGATCGGCAAGTCACGGAATATCTGGAGGAGCTGCGCAACGCGATTCTGGCCTGCGCGGGCATGCCCGAGGAGATCGCTGACAGGAACCCTCATCTGGCAGCGATCAGATCGACTTTCGAAACGCTGAAGTTCAACGAGGCCCGAATCGACTGGAAGGAGGTTCTGACCTTCCTGCCCGATGCCAGCCGCTCGGTCGTGACGGCGGTCGTCAACAGCAAGTCACCTGATGGCTTGAACTACGCGGAATTCTCCGATCGTGGCGAGGCGCTCAACGTGATTGCCATCGGCGGCCTCAGCCTTTCTCGAGGTCTTACAATCGAGGGGCTGACGATCAGCTACATGTACCGAAACACGAAGATGTACGACACGCTGCTGCAGATGGGGAGGTGGTTCGGCTATCGCCCAGGCTACGAGGATCTTTGCCGCGTCTGGCTGGCACCAGATTCTATCGGTTGGTACACGCACATTTCGGAAGCTTCCGAGGAATTGCGTGATCGCATCAAGGAAATGAACAGGGTGAATGCAACTCCCCGCACATTCGGGCTGATGGTGGAATCCCATCCGGACAGTCTGACAGTTACCGCCATGAACAAGATGCGCGCCGCCGAAACACGAACCGTCAGCGTCAGTTATGATGGAAAGCTCGTCGAGACATATGTTCTGTCTAGGGCAGAGAAGCCACACGAGGAAAACAGGGCGCTGTTCGAAAGGCTTCACTCCCTCCTTGTCGACGAGCATGCCGACCAGCTGGTCAGGGGAGGTGAGCGACCGGCATCTCGGGTCTGGCGCGGAGTTCCGGCAGACGTGGTCAATGATTTCCTCGCCGATTTCCGCGTGCATGCCCACAGTGCCGAGAGGCTGATGAGCGCCCGGAAGTATCTTTCTCTCATCAAGGAACGATTTCCAGTATGGGACATCGCCTTTGTTTCCTTGGCCAACGCGGGAGGCAAGAGCGATTCCACCCGCTTTGGCGAATTCCACATGGTCCACCAGTCACGCAGTGCGGGAACGAGCGAGGACAAGCTCAAGGAAATCGAAGGCGGCCTCTTCGTCACCAACAATCAGCGCGTCGCCGGCACAGGAGACGAAAGCGCCGGCCTTAACTCGGAGGAGATGGATGCCGCAATGAAGGTCGCCGCCTCCCGTGATCGAGAAAAATGGACCGACAGGGATACCCGTCATGTCAGTGTCAGGGGTGCGCCGCTGCTTATGCTTCATCTGATCGACCTCGAGAACCCGCTGGTGGAGTCTGATGAAAACAAGTTGCTCAAGGGCGCTCCTGCCATTGGTCTGAGCTTTCCCGCGACCGGAGACTTCTCCACGGTCGAGTACGTCCTGAACCAGGTGATGATCAAGCAGCTGGAAAGCGAACAATTCGATGCTGCCGACGAGGAGGACGATTACGATCGGGATGATGCAGCGATCGACTCGGGGGAGGCGGCATGAAGGGTCACTGGGACCAGCTTCATCCGCCAGCTGCCGGTTATACATGGAAGCTGAGGCGTTCCGATTCGCCGATCCGCACATTGTTCGGTCGACACGCGGATGGGCACGTGGCGTTTATGCTGGAAATGGAGCGCGACTATCCCGACCTGCTGAGACGACTGCCTGAAATCCAGGGATTGACCCTCGATCATCAGATGTTTTCTGAAAGCCGTTCGTACGGATTGCTCGTGGCGCTTCGCGAGGCAAATGACGAGGAACTGTTTGCAAGTCTTTGCGACGATCTCGCAGACTGTATCGAAGACCTGACAGATGAACGGCAGGCCGTGCTGTCCTTTCTTGGAAGACTGGAGCGCTGGCAGCGCTTCCTTGCACGAGACGGGCGCCGACTTCTGTCGACGGACAGTATTCGAGGACTGGTCGCAGAGCTCGAGATCGTTCGATACCTCGTTGCCGATCGAAAGCGTTCGGCGACGGAGGTGGTGAAGGGTTGGGAAGGACCATTGAGGGCTCCCCAGGATTTTCGTCTCCCGAACCAGATGATCGAGGTGAAATCATGGGGTGGTGCAGAAGGCGCGAAAGTCAGGATCTCGTCCGAAGTCCAGCTGCAGGTGGTCGATCGGCCCATCTATCTCGCTGCGGTTCATCTGGTCGAGGACAATGAATCACCAAGAGGCCAGTCACTGAACGACATTGTGAAGGCTACCAGATCGATCCTCCCATCGGAGGTCATCAATCTCTTCGAGAACCGGCTGGACGCAGCCCGCTATATCGAACTGCCGTACTACGACGCGCCGAGATTCCGGATAGATGCGACCGATTTCTTCGAGGTCGCAGAAGACTTTCCAGCGCTCGTGCCGGATCGGCTGCCTCCAGCGACAACGGACGTCCAGTACACACTGGATCTCGCACAGCTTTCAGCATTCAGAATCTCGGAAATACCGGAACCAGCCGATGAGTGAAGTAAAGGTAGAAGACACGTTCGAGGAATTTCGTCAGGAAGTCCTGGCCTCTGCCGCGGCGAACAAGGACTTCGAGAAGATCGAGTTCCTGAACGCGTTCGGCCGTGAACTCGAGGAATGCGACGAGATCGAGGAGCTCCAGACCTGCATCTCCCCGAATATACGCGGTGTTCAGGTCGACGGGTTCGGCTTCAATTCCGATGAAGGCCTCGATCTCTTCATCGCGGACTTCAATCAACGCTCTGCTCTCGAGACACTTACACGGACCGAAGTGACGACGTTCGTGAAACGCCTGACATCCTTCTTTTCGCGATCCCTTTCGGGTGAGCTGCATCGCTCCCTGGAAGAGACTTCGGAAGTCTATGCGGTATCAAGAGCCATCCACGAGCGAGGCGGCAAGTTCGGGCGGGTTCGCTTGTACGTCCTTTCGGAAAGGCAATTGAGCGATCGTTTTGAATCGATCGATTTGTCGCTGAACGAGGATGCAACGCCCGTCGCGCTTCATATCTGGGACATGAGTCGCCTGCATCGGCTCCGGACTTCCCGGAATCAGAAGGAAGCCATCGAGATCGACTTCGGGACTTTTGCAACGGGGCCAATCCCATGCCTGTCGGCGCACCTTGAGAGCGATGTCTACAAATCCTATCTTCTGGCGCTTCCGGGCTCCGTCCTGGCAGACCTCTATGCGCGCTACGGCGCGAGACTGCTCGAACAGAATGTTCGTGCCTTTCTTCAGGCGACCAACAAGGCCAATCGCGGAATTCGGGATACGATCCTGGAAGATCCGGGCATGTTCTTCGCCTACAATAACGGCATTACCGCAACGGCCTCTGCGGTAGATGTCGAAGCCGACGGCGACACGACAAGAGTGCGCGCCATACGTGACCTGCAGATAGTGAACGGTGGTCAGACAACCGCATCCCTGTTTCATGCGCGCAGGAAGGACAAGGCCGATCTGTCCAAGGTCTTTGTCCAGATGAAGCTGACGGTGATCGACGAAAGCAGATTCGAGGAGGTCGTGCCCAGGATTTCGCAATATGCGAACACGCAGAACACGGTCAATGCCGCGGACTTCTTTGCAAACCACCCGTTCCACATTCGGATGGAGTCCTTTTCGAGAAGACTCTGGGCTCCCGCACCACCCGGGCAGCAGACCGAGACCAGATGGTACTACGAGCGAGTTCGAGGGCAGTATGCAGAAGAACAGACACGGCTCGACGCGCGCGGCAAGCGGGTGTTCCTTCAGCAGAATCCCAAGAGCCAGCTTCTTCGAAAGACGGATCTGGCGAAGTACGACAATATCTGGGACGATGACCCTGTGCGCGTAAACCTCGGGGCCCAGAAGAACTTCGCCCGCTACGCTGTTCGTATCGGCGAGGAATGGAAGAAGGACGCCGATCGGTTCGACGAGCAGTACTTCAAGCAGGCCGTTGCAAGGGCAATCATCTTCAAGTCCAGCGAGCGTATCGTGTCGGCGCAAACCTGGTACGAAGGCGGTTATCGCGCCAACATCGTCAACTATGCCAATGCGCTGCTCTCCCACGCCCTCGGCGCAGAAGATCTGCAGCTCGATGTGGAAGCCCTCTGGCAGGCACAGCGCATTCCGGATTCGCTCTCGTTCGTCATAGCGAGCCTTGCGGAAGTCGTGAACGAAGAGCTCACAAGTTCAAGTCGCGGTTTGTCCAATGTAAGCGAGTGGGCAAAGAAGACAGATTGCTGGACAGCTATCCTGAAGCATCTTCCGCATGCGCGATCGATTGTCCGGAAATCCTGCAGCGATTGGGCCGTGCCGCCAGCGTCACGCCGCCTTGCTTCGGGAACCTGAAGACACCCGCTCGGTCAGGTTTTCTTCTCTCGAGTCGGCTCCTTGCAGAAGGTTCCAGACCACGTCGGCAATGTTCCGGGCCAGGAAAGGGGGGACTGCATTGCCGACCTGTACGTATTGCTGCGTTCGATTCCCGAGGAACACGTAATTGTCCGGAAAGGTCTGAAGTCGCGCGGCTTCCCTCACAGTCAGACTTCTGCACTGAAGGGGGTCCGGGTGTATGAAATAGTGCCCATCCTTGGAGATGTGGCTCGTGACTGTGGTCGAGGGACGCGACCAGAGCTGGACGCGAAACCGGTCGGAAAAGTTTCCGGACGTCCAGTTTCCGTGATTGGGCGAAAGAGACTTCGGGAATTCGTGTGCCTTGGGCGAGCGCATGTGAACGAGCGCAAAGACCGAGGCGAAGAGATATCTGCTGAGGTCGGAGCGAATATGTGTTCTGGCCTCATGATTGTGGGTGCGCTTCAAACGAGGGTCCAGTATCCAGTTTGCGAGTGCTTCCGGACACCGCTTCGACACGCCGGGGACGCCTTGTTCGGTTCGATCAAGCTCCGCGTTCCTGGCCCTGAACGCCTCCAGACGGTCCACAGCCTTGTCGTGCAACTTCGGATCGGTCTTGTCCGTCTCCCGAATTATCACCTGGTAGGCGGCCTCGACCGCCCCGCGCCAGTTCTCGAGACTGTCCGGTTCCTTGCTGAGGCCCGATCTCAGATGCGGAAGCCCCTTCAGGACATTCTGGGAGCTTGCTGGCGGGTAATGCCTGAGACCGATACCGGAGTCGGCTTTCCACAGATCCTTCCTGATACCGATAATGATGACGCGGTGTCTCGCCTGCGGGAGGCCCCAGTCCTCGGCTCTAACGAGGAAATCCCTCATGGCAAGATCATCGGACTGGTCGAACAGCCGGTCCCCGGCATTCAGAGCTACCAGGCGATAGCCTGTTCCTCTCGATCCGGCATTCCGAAGGTCCTCGAGAATCTGAGAGGCGATCACCTGTCCATTGACACTGGACGAGACAATGCCCTTGACGTTCTCCATGACGAACAAGGCCGGATTCACGCGTTCGAGGATCCGGATGTACTCTCGATACAGGAAATGGCGTTGGTCCTTCTCGGGCTTGTATTCCTTGTTTCCCCCATTTCGGGAGCGTCCGGCCAGCGAATAGGCCTGGCAGGGTGGTCCGCCAATCACGATGCAGCGGTCGTTGGCTTCTGCAACAATTGTATCGAGCCGCTCGTCGATGATGCGATCAGCGGCCTTCTTTCCGAGTTCGAGGCACTGCGCTTCCTCTCGCGCCTTTTTCCACTCGGCTGGATACAGGGTCGCCCAGTCGGGCTGCTCGCTATTGCCGTTAAGCCAGTCATAGTATTCATCCGGAAAGGCGTCGGAAAATTGCCGAAGAAAGGCTCTCAGCAATAGCGTCTTGTGGGCTGCCTCATCCTTCTCGACCGAAAGCGAAATCCTGAATCTCCGAGAGCCATCCTCGGCGCGAGATGCGCAGAACCCTTCAGCAAGGCCGCCTGGCCCTGCAAACAGATCGATGACGTGATATGATTCGGACAAGTCTCGAGGCCTCCGGCGTTTTGCCGAGTCTATACAATTTGGCGTCTCTCGCCAGGATGGAAATTCGGTGGTTGATGTAGTTTCTTCGAAAGTCCGGTCCCGAATGATGGCCGGAATCGGGGGGAAGGACACAAAGCCGGAACTGGCCCTTCGGAAGGGGCTCTTTGCCCTCGGCTTGCGCTATCGACTTCACGACCGGAAATTGCCTGGTCGACCCGATATCGTGCTTCCCAGGTGGAACGCGGTTGTCTTTGTGCATGGTTGCTTCTGGCATCGCCATCCAGGCTGCAGGTTTGCCACCACGCCGTCGACACGAACCGAATTCTGGCTCGACAAGTTCGAGAAGAATGTCGCGCGCGATCAGCGAAACATCGTTGCGCTGCAGACGCTGGGCTGGAGGGTCCTTGTCGTCTGGGAGTGCGACATCAAGGCTGATCCGGGCGGCACTTTAAAGCGTGTTGAGCGATGGATCCGCCGTGGGGCCTCCAGGTGATCGTCTCCTTGTGCGAACGCCCCTCTGACGAGGGGTCTGTTCGGAGGCGATGAGCAAATCGTCTCGATGTTCCGATAATCGTGGGCCGCCTCCTGCCCGGCTCGTCTCCGGTCACGCCGCGTTGCGGCGCGCTGCGGGGGCTCGCCGGCGTGTCGCCGCGCCTGCGCTTCCTCGCTGCGGGGCAGAGGGGGTCGTAGGCGCGGTCGGATAGTCGGTTGCGTCGTGTCACGGGCATTGGAGTGCTTTCCCGGAAAGCCGGTCGGGGGCGGACGGCGCGTGTGCCGGCGCGCGGCCTGGCTGCAAGGCGGCGGGCTTTAGGGGGCGTCGGGGTGGCTGGGGCCTCTTACCTGATCCCCTTGCAGCCAGTCCTTGTGCGCGCCGGCTGCCGCGACCTCCGCCGCCCCCTCCCGTCTTGCCGGGAAAAGCGACAGGGCGGGAAGGAGGATGAGATGACGATCCGCACGACACAAGAGATGGCAACGCCCCGCCGGCCGGAACGCCCCCGAATCTATGTGGCATGCCTTGCCGCCTATAATGCCGGACACCTGCATGGGCGGTGGATCGAGGCGAGCGAACCGGTAGAGGTGAGGGAAGAGGTGCGCGCGATGCTTGCCGCGTCGCCGGAACCGGATGCGGAAGAGTACGCGATTCATGACCACGAGGGGTTCGAAGGGTGCCGGATTTCTGAATGGGCGAGCTTCGACCTGGTGTGTGCGCTTGCCGATTTCATCGAGCAACATGGGCGCCTTGGTGCAAAGCTCTACGGCCATTTCGGCGAAAGTCTGGATGAGGCCTGCGCGGCGCTCGAGAACTATGCCGGTGAATATCGCTCCCTTGCTGACTTTGCCGAGGAACTCACCCGCGAGACCGGAACGGAAATCCCGAAGGCGCTCGAATACTATATCGACTGGGCCGCGATGGGCCGGGATCTCGAGCTGAACGGCGACGTGTTCGCCATCACGCTCGGCTTCGACGAGGTGCATGTGTTCTGGAGCCGCTGACGGGGCGACAACGGGCTGTCCGGTGCTTCTTTTCGGCCGAGCAGCCTTTCCGTCTCGTTCGTCCCTGTCTCTTGCCTTCTGACCTGGACGGCCCGGCCCGGCCCTGAAACCGGCTAGTGCTCACGAATTTCCTCTGCGCGTTCCACGCATTCATCGCGAGGCAAATTCGCGGGCACCTGCCGGTGCGCCGCTTCGCTTTGCCCCTGCGGGTTCTGGGCCTTTCCAGACCGTCCCTTCGGTCGGGCGTCGACAGGGACGTGCAAGTTCCCGCTCGGCATCCACGCAAACGAAAAGGAGAACACCCCATGGCAAACGCACTCGGCTACGTCCGCGAAACCGCAACCGGCTTCGAAGGCAATCTCGCAATGATAAATCTTGCGGCGCCCATCCAGATCGAGAGGAATGCCGAGAAGATGGTGGACGCCCAACCGGACTATCGCATTTTCGCAGGCGAGATTCGGACCGAGATTGGCGGCGGCTGGATCGTCAAGGCAAAGTCCAGCGGCAGGGAATACGTCTCCCTGACACTTGCCGACCCGAACATCGGGCCCCGCAAGGTCTATGCGAACCTCGCGCCCGTGAAGGGCAAGAAAGGCCGCCACGTGATACTCTGGAACCCGAAGGACTGATCGCAGCGGTGACGGCACCTGCAGGTGCCGTCACCTTTCGTTTGTGTGCTTTAAGCGGTCGCCCGCACGCCTCGCCGAAAGAGCCGCATTGAGCAGGGTGAGGCACCATCACGAGGTCATGTTCTGCAAACGCTCGTGGCAGCGACCGTCATCCGCCTCATGACCGCTTGCGATCACATTGTGTGATTTCAAGTTGCCGAATTGTGATTGCGTCAGTCGATTGCCTAGGCCATCGGGAACCGGTTCAGGTACCGCGTCATGGACCAACTGAGCGCAGGGGTTTCGATGTCAAAGAGCCTGGCGCGGTTAAAGGCAGGAATGGCGGCGACATGATCGTCTGGAACGCACAGGACTGAGTCTCAGGTACCAGGCTGAGCGACAGGGAACCCTGTCGCTCAGTAGCCTTAAATAACAAAAAATACCAAAAATATTAGTTGCTTGACGTCTGCTTTCATTCGTGTGACTTGTCACTCAGCAACTAACAAAATGGTCGATTTTCGTTATTATGACAGATCAGGCTAAGAACAATCGTCTCGGCGAATATGTCATCAGTTCGGTCGGCGAGGAACGGTATCGCGCCTATATTCCCGCGCCTTTGCCGCCTGATCCGCCTCTCGACATGACGCGCCTATACCCCTTGCTTGATCAGGCGAGTACCGCGCTCGGCCGGCTTGACGGCATGAGCATGATTCTGCCGGATCCTTCGCTCTTCCTTTATATGTATGTCCGCAAGGAAGCCGTCCTGTCATCTCAGATTGAGGGGACCCAATCTTCACTTTCGGACCTCCTGCTCTTCGAAGTGGATGAGGCCCCGGGCGCGCCGCTCGACGATGTAACAGAAGTTTCCTGCTATGTTGCTGCGCTCACCTATGGGCTCACACGCCTGAACGATCTGCCGCTCTCGCTCCGGCTTCTACGGGAAATCCACGCGCACCTCATGAACAATGCGCGCGGCGGTAACAAGAATCCTGGTGAGTTCAGGACCTCCCAGAACTGGCTCGGCGGCACCCGCCCCGGCAATGCCGTTTTCGTGCCGCCGCCGCCAGACAAACTCGCAGACTGCCTCGGCCGCTTTGAGACTTTCCTTCACGACGAAACCGTCCGGCTTCCCGTCCTCGTCAAGGCGGCGCTTGCTCATCTGCAGTTCGAGACAATCCACCCTTTCCTTGACGGCAACGGGCGGCTCGGTCGCTTGCTCATCACACTGATACTTTGCGCCGAGGGTATTCTGCGCGATCCGCTGCTCTATCTCAGTCTCTATCTAAAGACCCATCGCGCTCGGTACTATGAATTGCTGCAATCGGTTCGCGAAACCGGGAATTGGGAGGACTGGATTGAGTTCTTCCTGCAGGGCGTCATTGAGACGTCCCGGCAAGCAACCGATGCAGCGCAAGCGATCGTCAAACTCTTCAAGGATGACCGCGTCACGATCGAAAAAAGTGGCCGGTCGACGGCTTCGGCTTTGTCTATCCACGCGCTTCTACAAAATCGACCAATCGCGACATCGACGCGCGTGACAGAAGCGACGGGCATGTCCCTTCCGACCGCGCTCAGGAATCTTGCGTTGCTGGAGGAACTGGGCATTGTCCGGGAAATCACCGGCAAGGATCGTAACAAGATTTTCGTCTACGGGAAGTTTCTGGATATCCTGAGTCAGGGAACTGAACCTCTGCAGCGGTAGAAGTAAAGAAGGGGGGAGGGGTGTTCACACCCCATGCACCTTCGATGCTGACAGACCGCCGAGCGATCCAGTCTCAAACACCCACAGCTAAAGGAGATCTCGTCCGGAAAAGCCGTGTACGGAAGCCTCTGCTAGCGATTACGAAATGTTCGGAGATCAGCTCACAGCTCAACGATTACGGGCGGATACACCCAAGAAATGCGTATACGTCAGCGTTCGTGTTCATTTTCACGCTCGCCCGGTCTCTGACGCAGGCTGATCCGCACGCCTTGCATGTTGGATGAAGTTCGTGACGCGTGCGCGATGGCGCTGATCATTTGCTGCACCGAGGGCAAGGGGCGGGCTGGCGATCGTGTGCGTGCTTCTCCACCAGGTATCGGACCGAGGCGGGCTGGAGCGCCAACCTGCGCTTGCTGCTGGTGTGCTCTGGCGAGATCGAAGCCGAGCGTTCTGGCTTCCGCCTGCCAAGCCTGGAACAGTGCCGTCCGTTCCCTTGGCCGTTTGGCCTGCCGTGTGCGCAGGGCTGCCAGTTCCATCCCCTTGGCCGTACGGTAGCCATAGGTGTCGGCCGCGCTTTCGATCGCCTGCCTGCGCTTCGAAAAGGCGCGTTCGATGTCGCGGGGGATCGCGGCAAGGCGGAAGCTCGTGCCATGGCGCTCCACGGCATGGCCATCGCGCTCGAGTCCATTGGCGAGGTGTGCGCGGTAGATGGCGCCGGCTTCCTTCTGGGCTTTGTAGAGATTGCGGCTGACGAGACTGCCCCAGCTTCCGTCACGTCGGGGCGCCAGATTGAAGATGAAGGCGTGGGTGTGAAGCTGAGGGTCGAGATCACGGCTCGTGTGGTGGTGGAAACGAGCAATCGTCAGGCCGGCGACGGGCTCGCGGATCGCGCCGCCCTTGCCGCGCCTTGTGAATGCGTGAAGGTCTTCGAGATGGGTGGTGGCGGCATGAACAGCTTGACGGTGAGCAGCTTCGATCCTGGCGCGTTCAGTAGGGGATGAAAGCGCCCACATGACCGACACCGATTTTGGGGCCGAGAATGTCATGTCCCAGCCGGGAGCGTGCGACTTTCCAATCTGGGTGAGGCGTGTGCCGGTTTTCGGATCGTGCCCATTCAGAGCAGCTTCGAAATCCGCCTTGGAGACGGGGCCTTCAAGCGCGAGCCGTTCAGCGCCTCTGCCGTCCCATTCGCCATCTGCTTCGGCCTCGCCCTGGCCAGTATAGTATTCGTCCTGAGCCATATGCTTGAAATAGCTGACAGCGGCTGCAACGGACTTCCGGGCGGAGATCGATGCGACCATCAGGTGTCGTGTTCCCGGGAGAATGTATTCCGGATGCGCTGGGCGACTTCCGGCGACAGGATCGAAGTCAGGAAGCTGTTTGGTGCGTCAGGCAGCGGCGCAAGCTCCCGCGCAGGTCTTGTCGTCCAGTCGGCGAGCACACTGGCGGGGCGCAATTCGCTGAGCTGCGGATAGGGGAGGGTGATCTCGTAGGCGTGTTCGCCGGGTCCGATGAGGAGCGCGCGAACACCTTGCTTGAATGCGCCAAGCCTGTCCGACAGTTCGGACGGTGTGATGACAGGCCGAACTTCCCGCTCCTTTGTCCAGCTTGTTGAAATTTGGCCGCCTGACCGTGTTTCGCTCTTGCGGTAGAACTCGACGGTCTGCTGGCCGATCAACCGGCTCGTCGTTTCGGCGCTCTGCCCTAAGTTCATGCGGGTGATGATGTGCGTGCCGATCATGCCGATCCAGGCATCGGCCTGGTCATGCCCGTACGTGTTGCGGATCTGGGAAAGGTCCTGTGCACCGAGCACGACGCTGATGCCCTTGGACCGGCCAACATCCAGCAGGGTCGAGAAATGGGGCAGGCGTTCGAGCTGAGGAAACTCGTCGAGGAAGAGCCAGGTACGCCGTGCCGGGTTTTCCTTCATGGCTGGTGAAGCCGCGTGGGAGGCGAGAAGGCCGATGATGCCGGATAGCCAGGCCTTGGTCAGCTGTGGAAAGCGTCCGTCATGCTGCAGCACGATTGGATGACAGGACGGATGGCGCAGCCAGTCGCGGACAGAGAAGGATCGCCCGCGCGAACTGTTTGGCCAGGCTTCGGCGAGGACGCTCACCACGTTCATATGAGCCTTGAAGGTCGAGATGATGCTTTGCGTCGTCTTGCTGCTTGGCTCTTTCAGGAACTGGATCGCTTCGGGGTGGTAGCTTTCGGCAATACCGAGAAGCGCATCCGCATCCGCGACCACCAGCTTCCGGAGGTCTGTCCAACCCCAGCCACGGCCATGTCTGACCTGGAGCGAGATAACGCAGGCAGTCAGGATCTCGCGCGCTGCGTCTGACCAGATACGGTCGGACCGGCTTTCAGGGATGAGCCGCGCCGCGAGCTCACGCGCTTCCTGAGGCGTCTGGCAGTCGGTCGCAATGTCCCATTGCAGGGAGCGAGCGTCATGAGGCGCAATGATATTGCCGATCCTGGGCAACTTCGAGGTCATGTCGCCTTTGACATCGAGCACCAGCACCTTGTCACCTCGCTCAATGGCCTGAAGCATGAGGTGCAGCATGGCGGTGGTCTTACCTGCGCCGGTACTGCCCCAGATCAGGAAGTGACGGCTTTCACGGTCGCGGCTGATGGGAATGCCGGGCGGAAACTCAAGCCCGGATCCAGACCGGCGACACTCGCGTTTTGACAGCGATTGGAGCGCTCGTCGCGCGGTCCTGCCTGCAAGGTGCTTCCGCCCACGAATGACTTTGGGGGGTGGGCGGGCGGTCATCGTCTGACGGATGAAGCCGATCAGGGCGAGGAGTGATAGTCCCGTCAAAACCGCGACGGCATTGTGCCGGAGCATGAATTGCCAGGTCGTTCCATAGTGGTCGAGGATGCGTCGGCATCTCGGCCAGTCGGCAGATCCGATAGGGTCGCCAATGAGTGAGGTGATCCGGGCTTTGCCGCATCTCGCCATGAACGCGCTGTCGTGGCGAGCGTAGACGCCCTCATCGGTATAGGTGCCAGGTGGGTAGAATTCGAAGCCGAGCTTGTAGGCTCCGATAGCAGTTGCGCCGAACAGGACTGCGAAGGTGAAGAGGACGGGCTTGAGGTGTCTCATGGTACGATCCTCAACCGGCAGTCCGGCCGCTGAGAGCAAGGAGCAACTGCTCGAACATGGATTCAATGCGTCCAAGCGCGCTGGACTGCTTGTCGATTGTGGTCGAAGCTGCATTGAGGTCCTGGGACAGAGCTGCGAGCCTTCGCTCGATCTTCAAGAGGCGTTCGGCCTGCGTGTACGGATCACCGTCTGTCAGGCCCGACAGGATAAGCTCTCGTGCGACGCCCGTCGGGGTTCCGGACATGCGGCGAGCCCGTACGGTCAGTTGTTCGATATCCGACTCGGCGAGGCGGATCGAAAGGGGCCTGGTTTTACCAGTCATGGGGGCGGCCGCTTCGGCGGGTTCTGGGCCTTCTCGCATTCGGCGAGCCAGCGGAACACGGTGCGCCGGCGGTAACGGACAGCCGAGCCCAGCTTCAGGAAGGGCGGCCCCCCGCCACGGCAACGCCAGGTGGCAAGCGTGCAGACCGGAACGCCGGTCAGCCGAGATACCGAAGGCGTGTCGATGGCCTCATCGAGCCAGCCGGGATTGTCCTGAAGGATATCCTCGATTTCGGGAAAGTGGTCACGGGGGACGGGCATGCACTCTACTCCTCATACTGTGAGTAGGGGCAACCCAGCACAGCTTAGTCGATCAGAAAAGAGCAACGAAAGCATTGAGTTACCTGGAGATGCCCGGGAATTCACGCGGCTTCACGATGCACCACTGAAAACCACAAAATTCCTCTCTCATGCGTCCAGACATGACTTTGTATTGAGGTGGCTGAGGCACTCACCAAGCAACAAAAAGTTGTGTGTGGTAAAATAGGCTGTGAATTTAGGCAGCACGTTCCGTAGGCTCACGCACGTCGCCTGTCACGACTTCGTCTCGCTCCTGCTGGACGAGATAGTCAAGGATCTGCCCGGGCCTTCGCTGCGGCTCAGTTCACTGACAATATGTTCTGCTGAGAGTCACATGTTCAGATTGTGACGCGCTCCGCAAGCTGCTTGAGATCCTCCCCGGGGATAGGTGCAGGCCTCGGCAGGCGCCTGTTTGGACTGACCAGAGTTCTTGTGCTCGTTGTCCCAAGTACCGAGAGTGTATGTGCGCATACTCCTTCGGCAAAAAAATGCCGGAGCACAAGGGCTCCGGCACAGGTCATTTGAGGAACGCGCAGTATACTCCTCTCAGGGAGTGATATTCGGGTGTCCATACCCTAGAACTTGTACACCATCTCCAAACCGCTCGACGTGCCCGGGCTCGGGTAGATCGTGTCATTGATGATCGGCAGCAAGTGATAGAAGGACTTGTAATTGTCTACATTCTTCACAAAAAGGTTCACGCTGATTTTGTCAGATGCTGAGGTAAATCCGACGCTGGCATCTATTTCCTTTACGGATGGAATTTTTGCCCGGTCGTTTTCCGCGGTGGATTCCGAAGAGGATTCGTAGCGGTATGCCAACCTTGCTCGGATATCACCGTATCCTCCGACCGGTGTCCGATACAGGAGTGCTGCAGCATAGGTCACTGGTGAGACCTTGCTGAACTTCAGCTGATCGGCGTCGGAGATGCCATCGCCATCGGTGTCAAAGAAAGTGTAGTCCGCATTGGTGTAGCCATAGTTTCCGGTAAAGATGAGCGAGTCGCCATCCACAAATCCGTCTCGAAACATGGCGACAGACGTGTCAATTTCGATACCACTAATATCAGCGCTGCCTGCGTTCAGAACCGTTTGCGCAAGTGTCGGAGGCGGTCCAGTCACAGACCGCTGAAGTCCGTCAACCTGGTTGAAGAACAAAGATCCATTCAGACGCCACCTGCCATCCCAGAAGTCGCTTTTGAAGCCCGCTTCGTAGCTTTTGAGGGACTCTTCATCGAATGGAATAGGCAACCCATCGAGACCCAAACCTGAAGCGGTCGCGCGGCTGTTGAATCCACCGCTGCGAAACCCTTTCGATGCAGTCAAAAATGCCAGGAATTGATCAGTAGGCGTCCAGGTTAGGGTAAGCTTTGGGGAAAAGTCACTCCAGTCCTTGCTTGTTTCACCGGTAAACGAGCAATCAGCTAGAGCAGGTAGCGTGTCTGTGCCGAACAGCGGCGCAGAGTTGCACCCACCTGTGGAGCGCGGAGCGAGATTGAAATCCTTTTCTTCGTAAGTGTAGCGCGCGCCAAGAGTTACCGTGAACTGATCGTTGACATAGTAGTCGCCCTGACCGAACAGGGCATAGGAGCGAGTAGATTGCTGTGCCGCGCCAGCCTGGATCACTTGAATTGGCGCAAGCGGCGGGCCGAGGAACCGTGCTTCTACGAGGTCGAGATTCTGGTCCATCGCAAATAGGCCAACGGTGAAGTCAAGTGATTCAAACAGGCCTTGGGTTGCATAACGCAATTCAAGGCTGGTCTGGTCATGTTTGATCCGTCCCCGGGTTTCGAAACTTGCCGTCGGGCCACCGTCCAGGTCGTTTTTCCCATTGTCGCCATAGTCTGTGTTTCGATACCCTGCAACAGCGGTAACAAGACCCCCAGGGGCGTTGATGTTCGCCTCGAGAACATAGGTTGTCGAAGTGATATCGACCTGATTGTCAGAATTGCGGTTTGCTGTGAAATAGCCGGCAGAATAGGTCGGATCGATCGCGAGAGCTGTATCGCTGTCATTCTGATTGCGTTCGACGATGAAGGTCAGGTCACCGACACCATCCTCATCATACTTGATTGCAGCGCGGTAGTTCTTGATGTCCTTGTCCCCAAGCGTCCCTCCGATCGCATTGAGATTGCCGACGTAGCCGTCTGATTTCAATCCAGCCGCAGATAGAATGATCCCGAGTTTGTTTTCAATGAGCGTCGCATCGACATACCCCATCACATCGAGGCGGTTATCACTTCCGATCACGCTGCGAAGCTGACCCGTGGCCCCCGCTTCCAAGCCAGGGCGACGTGTGCGGACTACGACCGCGCCACCAGTAACGTTTCGGCCGAAAAGCGTGCCCTGAGGCCCCCTCAAAACCTCGATCGACTCCACATCAAATGTTTCGAGGAAGGATCCAAAACGTTGCCCGTAAAATATTCCGTCCTTGATCAAACCGACAGCTGGATCGAGAGAAGCGGTGGATTCCGGCGTACCAAGGCCGCGAATGGCGAAGGAAGCTGTCCCGGGAGCCAATGACGTCTCATAGAGCTGGGTGTTTGGGGAATAAAATCCGACATCCCGCAGATCGTCGGCAAGTACTGCACGAACTGTATTGGCATTGAATGCAGTGAGCGCGATCGGGACATCCTGGGCAGCTTCGCCCGCACTTTTCTTCTGCGCGTTCACGATAACCGTGTCGAGGAAAGCTTCCTCATCTTCCTTTTCCTGAGCGAGGGCGGGAGCTGCGGCCCAGGCTACCGCCAGCGCTGACAACGCTACGCCGTAGGACAGTCGTCGATAGGCAGAGTGCCGGTCGTTACCATAATGAGTTGTCATAGATTTCCTCCCTGGAATTTTATTGGATATTGTCGTGTCACTGCGTGTCAGCTTGACGGGCTAGCGATTCGCCAATTGCTTCTTTGCAATTGCGATAAACGGATCGGTGCACATGAAGTCCGCATGGTGAACAATCCACGATTCCGTAGACCGTTCATTCAGATCACCTTCTCCTGAATGCGTCGCAACGATGTGTACAACGGAGTCTGGCAGTCCTGCATCCAGCGCAAGATGAGCGCCGGATACGGAATGTTTCACCAGCCTGCCATGTGAGCTCATGACTGCCTTGCCATTCAGCATTTCGTATTCCAGCAACTTGCCGACATCTGCGAGAATGGCGCCGGCAAGAACAACATCCAAGTTGATCGGTAGCGCAGCTCCGAAGAGGCCCGCCATTTCCTTGGCGGACTTATATGCAACAATTGCCACGCACCGCTTGTGGGCGTTGAAGCTCACTGGACAGCCCGGGATCTTTATCGAAAACGGAATGTTGTATAGATCTGCTGGATGCAATGTACTCAGCCGGAAAGCGCTCTCCCAGCAGGCAATGACTTGAGAGCGAAGCGTTGTGTCTTCGATCCAATCGATTTCCGGCCAAAGGTCGCTAATGTCACTAGCAGGCCCGCCCGATGCTGCGATGGTCTGAGCTTGAGCTAATCCCAGTCCGTTAGAACCGATGACCGATGCAAGAATACCCATCACAGAGCCGCCAACGAGCGCGCGTCGATTGGCATCCGCTGCACCTGAGCATGTTTCGCGAGCCGGGTCCTCCCGCGGGGGTGACACCTGTTTCATTTTCCATCCCTTGAGCCAAGTCCTCGATGGGATGTTGGCTTGATTGTTTCAGGGAAGGTACACGCTGATGGCTGGACGAGCGTGTAAAGAAAATGACACTAAAAAAATATGCGAGCATTCGGGATTGGCTCAGTCGATGGCGACGGCCACAGCTTGAAGCGATTGAGGGGACAAGATGAGCCACTCATCATTGTCACGCTCAAGGATCCCGCTGTCCCTGAAATACTGAATTTCCTTATGGATGGTTTGTCTAGAGACGCCGAGGATGGCGGAGATTTCCTTGATAGTGATTGGTGCGGTGATACGGCGGGCTGATCCTTCAGTGCCTTCCGAACAATAGGTCAGCAAGTTATTGAACAGGACGCCAATCTGGTTGCGGATGGGCGAGGCAGCGACAGTCACGCGAAACGAAAGCATACTGGTAATGACATTGGAAAACTTCCTGCACAGGAGGTCCGGTATCTCAGGATGCTTCTCGTAAAGCCGCATAAATGTATCTCGGTCGATCGCCGCGACTGCGCAGGATGTGGCGGCGACCGTTACATGATTGTTGCAGCGGTCGGAGATAACGGCAGTTTCACTGAAGCAATTGCCGGGCCGGTACAGTACGAGGATGGCCTGGCTGCCGTCAGGTGTATCCACATACACTTTTGCGTACCCGGTTCGCAGCTGATGAATTCGACGTGCTCTTTCCCCGGGTTGAGTGATCACGTCACCGCGCTCGAAATTCATGATCTTCATCGCCTGAAGTAATTCATGTCGGGCGTGGTCGGGTAGGGCCGCGATCCAGTTCTGATCGGAGACGATGCGCACTGTCGAATGGACTCCTCTAAGCGGCTTGGTGAAAGTCTATACGATCAACGATCAGAGAGGCCAGCAAGTTTGCCACAGATGAGTGGTGGCTTTCTGATCGCGCTGCGCTCTCCGGGTCGAAGCAGATGTCTTTAGTGTCAAGTTTCTGACACGGCGCCGCGGCGGGATCGGATACTATCCTGAAAAAGCTGATCACCGATCAGTCTAAAAAAGTCAGGGAGGATCATCAGCCCGGTCGGCCTTCCGGTCGGACTGACCAGTTGCTTCCCAATTTCGAAGAACCCGAGGTCCTTGTTTCAGACGGGCTTCTCAATTGGATTTGATAACAAATGCAAAGCTGCAAAATTCTTGTGCCCACAGGTATGCTGGGGTCCGGCTGCCCTGAGGAAGCAATTGAGCGTGGCTTTTCGATGCGGCCCGATGCAGTCGCCGTCGACGCTGGGTCGACGGATTCTGGCCCGTATTTCCTTGCTACCACCCACTCAAAGATGACACGGGGAGCTGTGAGGAGAGACCTCGCGCAGATAATTCCGAGACAGCTTGATGCGGGCATTCCGCTGATTATCGGAAGCTGCGGATCAGCGGGTACCGATGCGGGGGTCGACTATGTGGCGGATATTTGCGGAGAAATACTGACTGAAATCGGGCGAACAGCAAAGATTGCCAAGATCTATTCTGAAATCCGGGCTACCGATCTGGTTGACCGGCTTGCGCGGGGCCAGGTCAGACCACTTCCTCCAAGTTTACCGCTCACCAAGGAGGAAATTGAGTCCTGTATCCGCATAGTGGGTTTGCAGGGGGCCGAGCCGATGCAGAAGGCCATCAGGGACGGTGCTCAGATAATTCTCTGCGGTCGCGCAACAGATACCGCGGTACTTGCTTGCGTGCCTTTGATGAAAGGTTTGCCAACTGGCGCGAGTTGGCATGCTGCCAAAATTGCGGAGTGCGGAAGTGTTTGTACGGAGCGTTTAAGGTTGGGTGGTGTCATGATTACTGTTACCTCTGCCGGATTCGAAGTGGAACCACTGCACATCGACAATCGGTGCACGGTGGCGTCTGTTTCCGCGCACATGCTGTATGAAAATTCCGATCCTTTCCGGTTGATTGAGCCGGGCGTCATTCTTGACGCGTCCGGAGCGAAATATGAGCAGTTGGATCACCGCCGAGTTCGCGTTACCGGATCTTTCGCCGAAACCACAAGCTATACAATTAAGCTCGAAGCCGCCCGTCTCGCCGGCTATCAGACCATGAGCTTTGTTTGCATCCGCGAGCCCAAGGTCCTTGAGAGATTCGATCAGTGGCTGTCCAGCCTCGAGGAGGTCTGCGCTAGCTGGATCCGGGACAATATGAATGTGTCCTCTCAAGAGTATGACATCGACTTTCGGCCATATGGCTGGAACGGCTTAGGTGGCAACTGGCCTCCAGGCTCGGGTGTTCCTTTCGAAGTCGGACTGATGGTGCTCGTGACGGCGGAGACTTCAGAACTTTCACTCCAGATCGCCAGGGCCTGCAATCCTGCGCTTCTTCACTGGTCCGGGGATCCCTCGGCACCCATGCCGAGCTTTGCGTTTCCCTATTCACCAGCGGAGACGCCAAGGGGGCCGGTCTATGAATTTGCCATGAACCATGTCGTGACCGTCGATGACCCACTGGATTTGTTTCGCATGGAATACACAGAGGGCGGACAATGACGACGCTTCGAGACATCGCGCGACATGTTAGGTCCAAGAATGCTGGTCCATTCTGGGTGACAGTAGACATATTCTTAGATGGAGATGCAGAATTCGAAAGGGTGTGCGGTGCGCCATGGCTGAACCCCAATTCCATATCTCAAATCTTTGGTGTCAATGCGTCATCTGTGAAGGTCTTCCCAATCCCTGAGCAAAATGTGCTCAAGATTTCATTTCCTCGGCGATATCCTCAAGGGGGGATCCACGATAGGGATCAACACAGCGGGCAACAATTCGTTTTGCTGCTTGGTCAGAAAGTCTGAAAATGAGTCGTGTGACGGATTCTGTGAAAGAGGCAGGTGCTCGCCCTCGTAAATTGTCGAGACTGACAGCAATTAGTTATGGCGCGGGTGCATCAGCAGACGGAATAAAAAGCACGGCCTACGGTACGTTCCTGCTTTTCTTTTACCAGCAACTATTGGGGGTGCCGGGCACGCTGGTGGGGTTGGCGCTAGGTCTTTCAATTATCGTCGATGCGATCACCGACCCTCTAGTGGGGCAATTGTCCGACCGAACATCTACACGGTACGGCAGACGGCACCCTTATCTCGCCCTGGCCGCAGTTCCGCTGGCGGTCACCTTTTTCTTCCTTTTTAATCCACCCAAGGGTCTCAGCGATTTCGGCTATTTCACTTGGCTATTGTTCTTTGCGGTTTCAGCAAGAATAGCGCTGACATTGTACGATATCCCGCATCTGGCGCTTGGGGCTGAAATGGCGCCAAGTTATGAACAAAGAACTGGGCTCTTTGCGGTCAGTTCCGGGTTCCGCGTTGTTGTGGGAGCGTTGACCACGTTCCTTGCCTACAAGTTTCTGTTTCCGACCACGGATCTATACGATCCTGGTTTGCTAAATCCCGATGGATATTTTTGGCTTGGCCTGGTCAGTGGCATAATGATGTTCCTGGCGATGGCGGTATGTTTCTTCGGAACACTCAATATCGTGCCATTGCTTCGCAAAACGGAGGGGGCGCTGAATGTCAATCTCATTTCAATATTTGGTGAGATGTTCAGGCTCTCGAAAAGCCCCTCATTTCGTGCGGTGTTTTTCGGTCTCTTCATCTATGTCATGGCCGTCAACATGGATCAGAGCTATTCAGCATATATCGGTCTGCATTTCTGGAACCTGACGACAGAGTCGATGGCCTATATGCCACTGGCAAGTCTTGGCGGGGCCATAACAGCGCTTGTTGTCGTTCGGCCCCTTGCCAAGCTTTTGGACAAAAAGCGTTTGCTTATCGCCACGACGCTTCTGTCCGTTGTCAATCTCAACATCTTTATTTGCGGTCGCTTGTTCTTCCCAAACCTCTTTCCCGCTAATGGAGATAGCATCATCGTCTGGATGGTAGGCCTGAATTATTTTCTGGTTGGCTTCATCGGGCTTACGATTTTGACAACCATCAATTCAATGTATGCCGACCTAGCCGACGAGCATGAGCTTTTGACCGGTAACAGGCGAGAAGCGACGCTGTACGCGACGCGTTCCTTTGCGAATAAGGGGGCAGCCGCTATCGGTGTGACTTTGAGCGGGATTGCACTAGAGATGATTTCGTTTCCCGAAGCTGCGAAAGTTGGGGCGGTATCGGAGGGCGTAGTATGGAACCTTGGGCTCCTCTACGGTCCGATCATTTCAATTGTGTGGTTGCTCACAGTATGGCTCTACTCGAAATATCGAATAGACCGAAAATCTCACCAAGATATATGCGATCAGATCGCCGCTCGAACACAGGGCGTAGGGGCGAAAGCCTGAATTGAGGCGGCCGAAGTGAGGGTGCTGGATGGGAGGGGCTGATCTCCAACATTCCTGTGGGTACAGCTTCCTGACGGCCGTTTGGGAAATGGGGTGCGGGTTCCTGAAGCGGCATGAGCCTTGCGAAATCGAGCGAAAAGTGAGCGATCCTTGTACAGTTCATAAGCTCGCTTCGTGGTAACCACGGTAACTTTTTTGAGCTTGACCCAGCAAAGTGTATCAATTGGAGACATAATAGGGTCGGTTTTTATTGGCTTTTTTCAAAATCCAACAATGCCTAGCACCCCCTGATTCCGATTCCTAATCTGTAGGTCGTGAGTTCGAATCTCGCCGGGATCGCCACTTTCCAGACCCAGCGCGAGTGAGGTGGAGGTGGCCTTAGTAGCCGAGGGCGAGGCCGTCCTTGCGCATTTCGCTGGCCGCGCCGTAGCTTTCGCCTGTGAACATGGTGGCCTGATAGCCGCCGAAGCCGCCATCGGTGCCGCCAACGGTCCAGCCCATCTTGGCGAGCAGCGCCTTCGTCGTTTCCGGTACGCCGGTTTCGAGCTTCAGCGTGCCGAGGCCGGGTGTGTAGACGCCGGTTGGCTCGGACGAGCCGTCATGGCGCCAGCGCGGGCAATCGCCGGCCGCCTGAAGGTCGAGGTCATAGTCGACCATGTTGAGGATGATCTGGGTCTGCCCCTGCGGCTGCATCCCACCGCCCATGACGCCGAACGCCAGCCATGGCACGCCATTCTTCGTGGCAAAGCCCGGAATGATCGTGTGGAAAGGGCGTTTGCGCGGGGCATACAGGTTCGGCGAGCCTTCCTGCAGGCTGAAGCCCGCGCCACGGTTCTGGAAGCTGAAGCCCAGCCTGTCGGGCATCAGGCCGGAGCCCATGCCTGCATAGTTGGATTGGATCAGGCTGACCATCATGCCGCTTGAGTCGCTGACCGTCAGATAGGTCGTGCCGCCCTGGTTCGGGGCATCGCCCGGGAAGGCGCGATCCATCGGCCGGTCCGGCCGGATGAGGGACGCACGCTGCATGCCGTAGGAATCCGAAAGCAGCATGTCCATCGGGATTTCGGCGAAGTCCGGATCGGCGAACCAGCGAGCCCGGTCTTCGAAGGCGAGCCGCTTGGCTTCAGCCTGGAGATGGATCGACAGGGCCGACATGAGGCCGGCATCGCGCATGTCGAAATTTTTCAGGATAGAGAGCATCTGGAGCGTGGTTGGTCCCTGGCTGTTCGGCGGCATGCCGTAGACCGTGACACCGGAGCGGTAGTCGACCTCGTTCGGCTCCACCCATCTGGCGTGCTGGGCGGCGAGGTCCTCGCGTGTCATCCAGCCGCCGATGCGCCTGAAATAAGCTTCGATCGTGTCGGCGATCGGGCCGTCATAGTAGGCGTCCCGGCCACCTTCACCGATCATGCGCAGGGTGCGGGCAAGGTCAGGGTTGCGGACGATTTCGCCTGCTTTCGGCGTGCGCCCGCGTGTGTAGTAGACGGCTTTGATATTTTCGATTTCCTCGATGCCGGAATTCGGACGCATGAAACCGGCCATGTCGCTTTTCATCCGGTCCGCGATCATCAGCCCGATCGGCATGCCTTCTTCGGCGACGTCTGCGGCAGGCTGCATCAGGTCTTTCCAGGGCAGTTTCCCGTAGCGCTGGTGCATGGTCCACCAGGCATCGACGGCGCCCGGCACGGTCACCGCTGCAGCGCCGTGGAAGGGGACGCGTCCGCGCGGAGACTTCGCCCGCAGCGTATCGAGCGACAGGCCAGCCGGCGAATGCCCGGACCCGTTGAGCCCCACGACCTTGCCGAGCGCCGGATCCCACATGAGGCAGAAGGCATCACCGCCAATGCCGTTCGCCGTCGGCTCGACCACGCCAAGTGTTGCGTTGGCAGCGATGGCGGCGTCGACCGCCGAGCCGCCCTTGCGGAGAATGTCGATGGCCACCAACGTCGCGCGCGGATGCGAGGTCGCCGCTACGCCATTCATGCCCCAGACGACGGAGCGGGAGGCAAAGGGCGAGCCTGCCAGACGGTCGCCCGAATAGATCGTATCGCTGAGCGGTGTGGGCGTATGTTCCGGCGGCGGTGCGGGCGGAGCTGCTGGCAGCGCTGCTGCAGAACTGGGTTGGGAGGCACACGCCGAAAGCGCCAAAGCCGCCGAGGCCGGCCCGGTGAGGAGGAATTGTCTGCGTTTCATAATGAGGTCTTCAACAGGGGGGAGGGTGAGGGGAAGGCCCCGACCTCAATGCGCCTCGCGAAGAAGCTCAAGCAGAAGCGGCAATCCTTGTGAGCCGAGTTTCAGATTGCCCGATTGTTGTTGTCCGCCGGACAGCTCCGCCAATATATGTGGCACCCGTTCCGGCCAGACATCGCAAGCGGCTTGTCCGGCGGCGCGTGGGGATTGCAGGCTTTCTTAGTCAGCGCGCAAACAGTTGTGAAAGATCCTGAAACGCCTTCATCTCAATCGCGTTTCCGGAAGGATCACGGAAGAACATGGTGGCTTGTTCGCCAGCCTGTCCCTTGAAGCGGACATAGGGTTCGATGACGAAGTCGGTGCCAGCTGCGGTGAGCTTGTCGGCCAGTTCCTGCCAGTCGGACATTTCCAGCACGACGCCGAAATGCGGCACCGGTACATCGTGGCCATCGACGCTGTTACCCGGATCGCCGGTCTTGGCGGAGTCCGGAACCAGATGGGCGACGAGCTGGTGGCCGAAGAAATCGAAGTCGATCCATTCCGGCGCGCTGCGACCTTCCGGACATCCCAGCAGTTCGCCATAGAACTCCCGCGCGGTGTCCAGATCGTGCACGGGAAACGCCAAATGAAATGGTCGAAGCGACATGACACCTCCAAACGTCTTGGTTGCCCGACTTATGTCGCACACAAGCGCGCATGCCTAGCGGTCATTCGCGCTGGCGTGCACCCGGAGATGTGCCTGCTTGCAATCTGTGCAGCTCAGCGCCAGCGACTCGATTGAGCCGACGAGCGCTACTCTGCAGGTGCGTGCCGCGTGCGCGGGCGTCCTGATCGGGAGTTCCTTGTGCTTGCGGCCAGCAGGACAGCAATCACCATAGCGCAGACCGTAACAGGTATAAGGCTCGCCTGACCGAGTGCGTCGGAATGTCGGATCGCGTGGACAAAGGTGCCAATGACCAGCAGGATTGCGCCCGCCAGTTTCATCACACGCCGGCAGCGGGGCGCGTCTCCGATGAACAGGCAAGCCGTCACGATCGCCGTCAGCGGGAACCAGAACAGGGCCACCAGGCCGGCACCTTCGGTGACACCGCTGACCGAGGCCAGCAGGGTGAGGGCGAGTGCAGCGGGCGTACCCCAGACAATTCCGACCCATCCGGCCTCAAGCCGCGGCGCTGCCCGGCCCTGCGACTGCCGGCGGACAAAGTAAATGTTCAAGCCGCTGGCGATGATCGTGCAAAGCGCGAGCCCGAACAGGAAGTAGGCAATCTTGACGGGCAGCCCGCCCCAGTTTCCGAAATGGACATTGTAAACGGAGCCGGAAATCTGCTGGCCAACTGTACCGTCCGAAAGACCTGTGTTTCCGAGATACTGCCCGTCGGCGTTGAAATTATAATAGTCTCCGAAGATCAGGCGGTCTGGATGACTGGCAATGACGGAGGCGTGCTGTCCGGCTGTACCCGGATCATGGAGGATGAAATAGGTGGGCGAGATGTCCGGATAGGTCTCTGCCATATAGGCGAGGGGGGCAGCAATCTCGGCCAGCTCTGTCGATGCTTCATTCACGGCGGGGTCTTCTCCAAAGACGGGGCCGAAAACTTTTGATGTGTCATTGTCAAAACTGACAGCCGCAATGGCGAAGGCCAGGACGCTCGACAGGCCAAGGATGGCTCCGGTCAGGGCGTTGGAAATGTGGAAAGGCGCTGTCCAGACACTTAGCCGGTTATGAAGGTCAGCCAGACCGACGCGGTCCGCGCTGCGGCGCAGGGCGAATGCATCCCGGAAGATGCGTGGATGGGCCAGAAAGCCGGACAGGGACAGCGCGATCAGGAATGCACCCAGAGCCCCAACCACCGTCAGGCCCAGTATGTGAGGCAGGTGCAGGTAATAGTGCAGGTCCAACAGAAACTGCGTCCACGGAAAATGTTCTCGCCCGGCAACATCACCATCAGCGGTGACGAAAAAGGCCTGCGTATCTGTGGTGATGACCGTTCGGGGGAGGTCTGGCCGGGGGAAGTTGATGTAAAGGTGCGTGGTCGCCGGGTCTTCGTTTTCGAATACTGTCCGGGCAGCCTTTGCTGCTGCGTCGGGAGAGATCGTCGTCATCTCAGGCGCGACCGGCTGTTCCCAGCGCTGGAATTCCCGATTGAAGACAGACAGCGTGCCCGTCACTGCCAGGATGTAGATAAGGCCGCCAAGCGCCAGTCCCAGGATAGAGTGCGCGGCAAGAGACCGGGCCACCCGGACGGTGGAGGATTTGGGCCAGAGAGTCTTTACCATGATTTCCTCTTTAGACGGAGAGACTGAGGTAAGCGAGGGGCGCAAGTGCTGAGCCGATAACAATCGCGCCTTTGCGCCAGAGGCGGCTGTGCGCGCCAGCGACAACCGCTATCAAGGCCCAGAAGAGGGGAAACGCGAACATCGCCATGACGAGGTTCGCTGTGTGCTCCACGCCCGACTTCTTGAGCATGACAAAGCCCGCCGTCGACAAGGCGAGCGCTGCCAGCCCGGCCAGCGGCCCCAGCAAGATACCGGCAGCGACGCTCCGCAGGATTTCAAGTGGACTGGCGGGAGCCGGCTCAGTGACCCGTGCGGCGGCCTCGCGCGCTGTCTTCCGGTCAGCCTTCACGTAAATCCAGCTGAGCGCCGCCATCGCGGCAATCATGATGACGACGATGCCGAGCGCCGATCCCTTGTCCGGATGACTTGTCGCAGCCCAGCAGATGACAGACAACGTGATGGCGGACCAGCCACCGGCCAGCCGCCACCCATTCGCTGTCCTCAGGCGCCAGGCGGCCTGCAGCAACCAGAGGCCGCAGACCGCCATGAGGCACGCAAGGCCCCGGATTAGGAGTGCCGTTTCCATCGATCAGAAACGGCGCGCGACACGCGCTACCACAGTCCGCTGCTCACCGGGGAAGCAATCGCCCCGGGCGAGGCAGGTGCCGTAATATTCCTCATCCATGATGTTGCGGGCGTTGAGGGTGAGGTCCCAGTTGTCCGTCTCGTAGCCGATCAGCAGATCGCCGAGGACCACGCCATCCGTCACAACGCGGATGGGGCCTACCAGACCGATGCCGTTGCTCTCGTTTTCACCGAGATAGCGGATGCCGAAACCGGCCTTGAAGTTCGAGAGCGGGCCTTCTTCCGGCTGGTACTGGACCCAAGCCGAGGCCTGGTCTTCTGCGATGGAGGCGAACGGCACATCATCCGGCGTTTCCGTATCGAGCAGGCTGAGATTGCCTTCGAGATACCAGTCTCCGAGTGTTGTCAGGGCTTCGAATTCGAAACCTTTGGAAGTGCCGGTCCCTTCCTGCTGGCTGTCCGGTTGGCCGATGATGGATGCCGGGTTCGGGAGGTTCGTTTCCTCGATCTCGAAATAGGCCGCGGTGATATAGGTCCGCGTGCCAGGTGGCTGGTACTTGATACCGGCTTCCCACTGTTCGCCTTCACGCGGCTTCAGCGGCTGGCTGGTGAAGCCGTCGAGACCAATCACGGGCTCGAAGGATTCCGCAAAGCTGACATAGGGGGAGAAGCCGTTCTCGAAGGCATAGAGCGCGCCGACGCTGAACGAGGTGGCATCGTCCGACTGAGTGGTTGAGGTTGTCACGGTTTCGGTGTCATCGTAGCGAACGCCGATATTGAACTTCCACGCGTTCAGGGAGATCTGGTCGTTGATATAGACGCCATAATCTTCCGTCTGCGTATCACCCGGATCGTAGAAATTGGACGGATCGTCAAAGGCGGCCGGATAGCCGGGATAGACCGGATCATAAGCGTTAAATGAGCCGATACCGCCCGCATAGATGTAGCGGCTGCCGGTGGTCACGTCCTGATAGGCTACCCCGGCAAAGACTTCGTGTTCCAGCTGACCGGTGGAGAAGGTGTAACGCGCGCGAATATCGAGTGCCGATTGTTCGGAGGAGGCCTCGTTTCTGTAGAAGGTGCGCGTGCCGTTGCCGTCCGCGTCGATGCGCGGCGTCCCTGCGCCAAGGAAATCCAAATAGGACTGCCAGTAGTCGGCTTCACCGTCCTTATAACGGAAGATCCCGTCGACCGAGAAATTCGGTGTGAATTCATGGGAGCCAAGCAGGCTGACCAGAATTGAGTCGGTATTGTAGCGGTTGAAGCCGGGTTCCCCATGATAGGTCGAGGTATCGATTTCCTGGCCGTTTGCATTTGCGCAGACAATCTCAGGCGTGATGGTCACATCGCCGCTGACACAGCCGGTGCCTGTAAGCGGCAGGAACTGGGAGGAGGTGTCGCTGTCCCGGTCGGAATATTCCACCATGGCTGTCAGGCGGGTGGTGCCATTGTCATAGCTGATGGAAGGCATCAGGATCGTGGCGTCGTCATTGACCCGGTCGACCTGGGTGCCGCTCTCCCGGTAGACGCCGACAAGGCGGAAGAAGACATTCTCGGCAAGCTGCGCATTGAAATCGCCCGCGGCCTGGTAACGGTCATTGGTGCCGACGTCGAAGACGACTTCGTTGGACTTGTCGGGCCCTGCGAGTTTCGACACGGCGTTGACGATACCGCCCGGTGTGCCCTTGCCATAGAGGACCGAGGCCGGGCCCTTGAGGATCTCGACCTGTTCGAGGACATAAATATCCGTACGCGTGTTATTGTAATAACCGAACAGGACCTGCTGGCCATCCCGGTATTCAGCGGCGTCAAATCCCCGGACGCTTGCAAAATCCCCGCGTGTGGCCGGTCCATAAGTGCCGGCATCCACGCCAGCTGCATAATCGAAGGATGCAGCGAGGGTCAGCGCGCCCTTGTCGCGAAACTGCTCTTCGGTTTCGATGGAGATGGACCGCGCCGTCTCCAGAATCGGTGTTGTCGTCTTGGTCGCGCCGAAGTCCGATAGCTGGCCCGTGACCCGGATGGTTTCGAGCCGTTGTTCGTCGGGATTTTCGTCACTCATATCCTGGGCATAGGCTGCCCCCGCCGTCAGCATCGCTGCCGCCAGCACACTTCCAAATTTCCGCATTTCAGACCCCTTTTGAGATTGCGAGTGAGTCGCATTTACGGGATTGGGTCTGAGATGTAAATGATAATCGTTCGCAAATAGAGGCTTTGCTGCAGTCATCCGGTCAATGGCTGTCGCCGTTTGGGGGGAGGGCGGCGCTTTGCGTCGCGGACGGAGGTCTGGCTGAAGAGACGTGTCTTTGAGCCACAGGTGTCGGAAACGGGCAGAGGCCGGCTGCAGTCACCCGCAGCCGGCCCCCATCCGGAAGGAACAGGACTTACCAGACCATGTTCACACCGAACATCAGCTGCTGAGCGTCATAGTTCGGCGAGTTGTACTGGCCCCTGTATTCCAGTTCGAGGCCAATCCGGTCGTTCACCTTGCGACGGGCGCTGAACCCGTAATTGTAGGTGTCGAGACCGCGGTCGGTGGATTGCGTTTGCCAGACGGCGTCACCCAGCCAGACCTTCCGCTCTACGGTCGGATCGTTGCCGAGGTCACGGGTCCAGTCGGCGAACACGGCCAGGTCTGTCCCGGCAAATTTGCGGGTGACTTCCGCGCCGAGTTTTGACTGAAGCGTATCGCGGCCTTCACCTTCCAGGGTCAGACGCGTCTCGAGGGCTGTGCCTTCCTCAGCGTACTTGTGAACGTTGAGGGTCGCCGCGCGCAGGCCGCCGATGGCATAGACGCTGGTCTCTCCGAAGGTGACTGTTTTGTAGCGGGCTTCAAGCTGGGCATGCGTCATCGAGACCGGCTTGTCCGATTTCGAATAGGTGACGGCATTCGGGAACACCGTTGTACGGTTGGTTTTCACCGCGGCCTGCGTGTGGCCGACAAGACCGGACAGGGTCAAGCGCGTTGTCACCGCACGGCTGCCATAGAGGTAGGCAGACATCATCTGGCTGGTCGCACCGTTCGCCGTATCATTATAGATCTCGGCGGTCTTGTAGCTGCCGGCAACGCCGAGGCGCAGGTCATGACGGTTGATGAAGGTCGCGCCGATGGTGATGCCGTACACGTCTTCATCAAAACCCATACCAGCTGCATCCGGATCATAGCTGGCGCCACGCGCTTCGGCACGCGACCAGAGATGAATGCCGTTCTTCAGTTCGGTATCGACGCCGCCGATACCGGTATCGCCTTTAGCGGCAGACAGGATCATGCTGTCGGATCCACCGATGACGGATTCCATGCTTTCCAGAACATGGGCATGGATATCACCCGACAGGGACGCCAGGGCCGAATTGACCTGCGAGGCCGTCATGCCGTTGAAGTCCGAGAACAGGCTGGTGAGGACACCGTCGGTCGATTGACCATATGCCGTAGCCAGATCGAGCTCCGTCGCTGCAGCAACAGCGTTCGACCGCAGGCCACCTTCCTGGGCCAGAATACCGAGACTTTGTGCCACGAGTGCAAGCTGGATGGAGTTCTGATTGTAGATCAGGTTGAACCGGGTATTTTCCGGAATGCCCGCAGTCGGCTGGTCGATCATGTCGAACGCGCCAGCTATATTGTCGGCCACGACAACCGTGAACACGTCACCGATTACAGCATCGAAATCATTGTTTGCGTCACCCGAAATGCCCCGAAGGACCGGATTGATCGTACCGTTGGCCGTGAAGGTCACGCCCTCACCTGTCAGAACGAGCCGGTCGTACGATCCCGCCCCGCCAGCCGCGGAATAGGTGCGGCCGTCGATTTCTGTGTAGAAGAGCGACCCGTCATTGAGCGTGACATCGCCGGACACGAAGAGGGTGCCAGGTGAATTGCCGGGCTTCAGCATGCCGCCGGGCAGGACCACAACACTGCCGTCCACACCGCCCGTGCCGAGCAGGGAAGCGCCATCGACAACGGTCAGCAGGTTCGTGCCGAACATGCCGTTGACGTCCAGTGCACCGCCTTCGATATAGCTGTTGCCGCCAAGCCGGGAAATACCGGCAATCCGAAGGACGCCATCACCGAACTTGCGCAGGCCGCCAGATCCGTCGAGGGCGCCATCGAACGTTCCATCAGTAGACTGATTGAACTCGATCATGCCATTGTTCAGGATCTGGCCCTGAAGCGAGTTCGTTGAGCCGACGAGGGTGCCTTCCATGATGTTGGTACCGCCCGTGTAGGAATTGGCACCGTTCAGGATGAGACGGCCGGCACCTGCGAAGTTCAGCGCGCCGGTTCCGGAAATTTCACCTCCCCAGGTCAGCGCGCCCTGATATACGTCCACCGTGGAGTTGGTGTCGGCCAGAATCATCTGACGCGTCGAGCTCATGTCATTCCCGGTGACGAAGGCAGCATTTCCGATGGTCAGGGCACCTGTTCCCAGAGCGCCGTCACCGGTCACGAGCAATGAGCCGCCCTTGATGTGGGTGCCGCCTGTATATGTGTTGGTGCCCGATAGGAGGAGCCGACCAGACCCCAGCACGTTGAGTGTGCCATCGCCCGAAATTCCGCCTTGCCATTCAACGTCATGGTCCTGAACGTCTAAGCGGGAGTTGGAATGCTCCACGATCATCTGACGCGCAGACATCATGCTTGCACCCGACTGGAAGGTGGCATTTCCGATTGTCAGCGGACCGCCACCAAGGTTTTGGTCGTGCGATGCCCGCAGGGTGCCTTCCTCGATGGTGAAGCCGCCCTGATTGGTGTTCGTTCCGGACAGGATCAGCGTGCCGTTGCCGGTTTTCCTCATGTTGCCGACACCTGTGAAACCGCCGGTGACCGAAACCATGTTGCCTTCGGTGTCCATGGTGCCGCCCTGGGACTGGACGGTGAAGTCCGCACCAACGAACGTATCCATGTTGAACTGCAGCGTTCCGCCGACGAAATTCGGGTTCACCTGCGATGCGCCAAGCTGCGCAGCGGTGTAATAGGTGCTGCCGGTGTCAATGTCCGGGATGGCAGGGGGCTGGGCAGAAGGATTTTCCAGTCCGCTGCCGTCCACGACGGAAGAACCGGCCGGCACGCTGTTAAGCGCCACCGAAGAAAATGTCAGGTATCCGCCAACGCCGAAATACTCGCCATTGCCGGTCGCAATTACCGTGACCTTGTTGAAGAAGTTGGTGTCGTTGATCGCACCGATAAAATGTTCCGTACCGCCGATGCTGTTCGAGATGCCGCCGAGGAGGAGTGGGCTTGAGGTGCCGAAACGTAGGTAGACCTCTGAGGCGTTCGCCGTGCCGCCATCGGGCGTCGGGTTGCTGGACGTACAGCAGGTGCCCCAGTCATTCACCATCGTACCGAGCGCGTTCATGGAGAACGGAGTCGTGCCGTCGGACTCGAAGAACTGGTACGTGTAGCCAAGTGCCTCTGCACCGGCAAACGTTCCATCATGGCTGTTGCTCCAGTTGGTGAAACCGTCGCTGCCATTGTCGCCGTTCTGGTTATTGACGGCGGGGCTACCATTCCGGGTCGTCTTTACCGTGACGGATGGAGCGCCACCTGAACCGATCACCAGGAACGTGTCTCCTGTCGTGTTCAGAATGTCGAACTCATAGATATGGGACGTCTGCGTGGATCCTGGATTGTCCGCATTGTAGGCATTGTCGGCCGCGGTGATCGTGTCTTCGAACGTCTGAATACCGGCAGCCACATCGTCATTGAAATAGACAGCGGGGTCCGCTGCAGCGGTGCCTGAATAGAGCAACGCGGCGGCGATAGCGGTGAGGGATGCTGCTGTGAAAGAGCGTGCAAGCATCCGGTTGCGCCTGCCGAAGCTGGGTGCACTTATGGTGTATTTTTGCATGGATTAACTCCGGAAAAACTCAACCTTGAGGGGCATATTTGTTGTGTTTTCCATCATACCTTTAGGTAGAAGGAGTACGCCCGCATGGTGAATGACAGGTTACGGATTATCCACTTTGGCGTTCAGAAGGTTACGTGAAAAGTCTTCAAATTTAACGGGTAAATGAAGTCCAAACAAAATATCGGTGTGCCAGGCGTCATATGCGCGCTGCTTGTATCTGCAATAAAATATACGGTGTTGGGGGCGCAGCTCGGTGGCCTCTCAGGATCGCAGGTTGATGCGTCGGCTTGCCCCAAGGGCGCCATACTGCTTTACGGGATGTCCTGAACTATACATACCGCATCGCCATCTCCGCAACCAAAGGGAGGCGCGTGCGTGCGGGTCTGGGTAATGCTCAGAAAAGGTCTGTTTACAGATAATTACCGGGTCGGGACCGGTGCATCACCCGAATAGTCATAGAAGCCTTTGCCGACCTTGCGGCCGACCCAGCCAGCCTCGACATATTTCACGAGCAGGGGGCAGGGACGGTATTTCGTGTCGGCAAGGCCATCATGCAGAACCTGCATGATCGACAGGCAGGTATCGAGGCCGATGAAGTCCGCCAGGGTCAGCGGGCCCATCGGGTGGTTGGCACCGAGCCGCATCGCCGTGTCGATGCTTTCCACCGTGCCGACGCCTTCATAGAGCGTATAGACCGCTTCGTTGATCATGGGGACGAGAATGCGGTTCACGATAAACGCCGGATAGTCTTCGGCGTTTGTCGTCGTCTTTTCCAGCCGGTTCGCGAAGCCGATCGCCGTCTCATAAGTCTCCTGGCTGGTCGCCAGGCCCCGGATCACTTCCATCAGTTTCATCAGCGGCACCGGGTTCATGAAGTGCATGCCGATGAACATTTCCGGCCGGTCGGTGGTCGACGCCAAGCGCGTGATGGAAATGGAGGAGGTGTTGGTCGCCAGGTAGGTGCGGGGCGGAACGATTTCGCAGATGGAACGGAAAATCTGTTCCTTGACTTCACGCTTCTCGGTGGCTGCTTCGATGACCAGATCGTCGTTTTCGTGCGACTTGATCGAGGTGGACGTCTTGATGCGGGCCAGGGCCGCTTTCATTTCATCCATGCTGAACTGCTCGCGGGCGACCTGGCGAGCCATGTTCTTCTCGATGGACTCCATGCCGTGTTTCAGCGCGTCTTCCGAGATGTCCGTCATCACGACATCATAGCCGGCAAGAGCGCTGACATGTGCAATGCCGTTGCCCATCTGGCCTGCGCCAATCACGCCAATGGTCTGAAGCTCAATCATCCGCTCTCGCCCTGAGTCTTTTCGTCAATTGTCTGACATATCCTGTTTGTGCAGTGCGTCAAAGATCAAGTCAGCACATCAGATGAGCGGGGGCGGCGATGGCGAACTCGATGGAGATGTTGTTTCCGGACAACAAAAAGCCCGGCACAGGCCGGGCTTTTCGCTTATTGGGTGATCGCGGTTCGCCTAGAGCGCGTTCGTCAGTTCCGGAACGGCGACGAACAGGTCTGCAACCAGGCCATAGTCGGAGACCTGGAAGATCGGCGCTTCTTCATCCTTGTTGATGGCGACGATGACTTTGGAGTCTTTCATGCCAGCAAGGTGCTGGATCGCACCGGAAATGCCGATGGCGATGTAGAGTTCAGGCGCGACGATCTTGCCGGTCTGGCCGACCTGATAGTCGTTCGGAGCGTAGCCCGCATCCACAGCCGCACGCGATGCGCCGACAGCGGCGCCGAGCTTGTCGGCGAGCGGGAACATCAGCTCCTGGAACTTCTCTGCGGAGCCGAGGGCACGGCCGCCGGAGACGACGCGCTTGGCGCCAGCCAGTTCCGGGCGATCCGACTTGACCATTTCTTCCGAAACGAATTCCGACTTGAACGGGCCCGCCGGGGCGTCGATCGTTTCAACCGAAGCCGAGCCGTCATTGCCGGCTGCGTCGAAAGACGTGCCGCGCACGGTGATGACCTTCTTCGCGTCGGAAGATTTGACGGTCATGATCGCGTTGCCGGCATAGATCGGGCGCTCGAAGGTCTCTGCATCGATCACGGCGGTGATCTCGGAGATCTGCATCACGTCGAGTTTGGCAGCGATGCGCGGGGCGATGTTCTTGCCCGTGGTGGTCGCAGCGATGAAGACCGCGTCATAATTCGCCATCAGCGGCACAACGAGGGCTTCCATGGCTTCGGCCGTCTGCTTGCGCAGCGTCTCGCCTTCAGCCTGGAGCACCTTGCGGACACCGGAGACCTTGGCGGCTTCCGGAGCGACGGCAGCGGCGTTCTCACCGGCGACCAGCAGGTCGACGTCGCCCCCGAACTTGGCAGCGGCGGTCACGACCTTGTGGGTCGCGTCCGACAGGCCGCCATGATGATGTTCTGCAATAACGAGCACAGCCATATCAGACGACTCCTGCGGTTTTCAGTTTCGACACGAGGGTGGCGACATCCTCGACCTTTTCACCCGCCTGGCGTACCGGCGGTTCGGTGACCTGCACGACCGTCAGGCGCGGCGCAATATCGACGCCATAGTCGGCCGGAGCCTTCTCGTCGATCGGCTTCTTCTTTGCCTTCATGATGTTCGGCAGGGAAGCGTAACGCGGCTCGTTGAGGCGCAGGTCAACCGTCACAACGGCCGGCAGGGCCAGTTTCACGGTTTGAAGGCCGCCATCGACTTCGCGGGTCACGGTCAGCGCATCGCCGTCCTTTTCCAGCTTGTAGGCGAAGGTGCCTTGCGGCCAGTCGAGCAGGGCGGCCAGCATCTGGCCGGTCTGGTTGGAATCGTCGTCGATCGCCTGCTTGCCGACGATCACGAGATCGGGCTTTTCTTCCTCGACCACTTTGGCCAGCAGCTTGGCAACGCCCAGCGGCTCAACCGTTTCGTCGGTCTTGATCAGGATGCCGCGGTCACCGCCCATGGCGAGAGCCGTCCGGATGGTTTCCTGTGCCTGTTGCGGACCGATGGAAACAATGACGACTTCCGTGGCGGTGCCGGCTTCTTTCAGGCGGACAGCCTCTTCGACGGAAATTTCGTCGAACGGGTTCATCGACATCTTCACATTGGCGAGATCGACCCCGGTCTTGTCCGGCTTGACGCGGACTTTCACGTTGTAATCGATCACGCGTTTGACGGGCACGAGGACCTTCATGAGCAGCGCTCCACACGTTTCGAGGGATTGGACTTAATAGATGGGCGTTGCCTACAGGCACTGAAAAGCTTTCGCAAGTTTGACGTTGACGTAAGTGTCAATTTGGCGCGCAAAAATAAGTGATTTCTGGCCTTATGCGGTGCGATTCCTGCAATATGATACCCCAATGACGCGATCCGGACTGCTCCTGAGCCTACTTTTTGCCTTTGCGTCGCCCCTCGTGGTGGCTGCAGAAGGCATCTCTGCGCTGGATCCCGGCCTTTATGCGGTGAACACCGAAATTGAGACCAGCCTGCAGGATCCGGGGACCGGCACGCTTCTGGATACCTGGACTGAGCCTTTTGGCGGGGCGGCCTGCCTGGAAGGGGAGGAAGCCCGCCGCATTCGGCCTGACACTTTCATCGATGAGCGCTGCTACGTTTCGAATGTCCATGCAGATCCTTACGGAGAAGCATTCGATGTGGCTTGCACATTCCCCGAGGGCCTGCTGACCGGGACCGGGATCCTTCAGGTCGATCCAACGCGGCCCACCGAATTCCTGCAGCGGTTCACCTTGCGCAGCCCAGGCCCGGTGGCCTCCCAGCGCGTGACGATAAAGGGCCGCCTGGTCGGCGCCTGCCTGCCGGACGATCTGGCCGCGGGCCCCTAGAGCGCAGCGTCTACGTAGAATCCGCAATTGGCAATTTCGCCAGCCGGTCTGACATGGCAATAAGACGCGGCATTTTAACGGAGGACATCCATGTCGAACACGCCCCACGAACTTTCTGCAGAATTCCCGGATCTTGCCGACAAGATCCATGCGCTGAAAACCAGCGATGCGCATTTTGCGAAGCTTGCCGATGAGTATCACGAGCTGAACCGCCAGATTCACCGCATCGAAACGGACGTGGAGCCTGCCAGCGACGAGCACCAGACCGAGCTGCGCAAGCAGCGTATGGCTCTGAAGGACGAACTCTACGCCATGCTCAAGGCCTGAGGCCTTTCCGGCGAAGGCCATGGTGCACGGGTTTAGGTAGAATCCCGAATGGGGCGGCGAGTGTCCATCTGTCAGAAACGGCAGTGTAAAGGACGTAGCTAACCCGGGAGGAGGTGCCCGATGACCCAATTGCCCCATGGTCTCGTCGGAGACTTTCCGGACGCTATCGACCGTATTCTGGAACTGGAATCCGAGGCGGAGGATTTTGTCCGCCTGGCCGAGGCCTATGAGGCCGTCACCGCGGAATTGCAGGATATCGAATGCGGCATCGAGCCGGCTTGCCGGGCCTACATGGCCCAGCTGCGCCGCCAGCGCGATGCATTACGTCAAACCCTGTTTGCCCGTCTGAACGCCTGATCAGCGCCACAGCTTCGGCTGCGCTTCCTTCACCGTATCGCGGCATCCCTTGTCCCAGGGAAAAAGCCCGTCCAGCAGGCCGGGCCAGACGATCTGCACCAGTGCCGGATGCCCGCCCTGTCCGTTGCGTGCCCATAGCCAGTCGGCCAGCACAGCGTATTTCTCAAACGCATCGGCGTGGGAGACTTTGCGCGCCACGCAATCGAAATCCTCGTGCAGGCCTTTCCAGACCTGATTGTCTTCCAGTTTCCGGCCTGTCTTGATCTGGTCGTACACATTGGCCAGCATGTCGTACATCACGTCGCGGTGCAGACCGAAAACAATGAACTCCGGCGCGTTCAGCGTCTGCGAAAAGCCGACCGTGTACGTGTAGTTCGGGGTCTCCAGTTCCGGGTCGTAGCGATGAACGGCATACCAGCCATGGGCTTCAATGCTGCCCAGGATCCGCTTTTCTTCCTCGATCACGATACCGCCCGCCATGTCTGAATGACGCGCTGTGCCGGGCCTCGGGTCAAGCTGTTAATCTTCAGATGACGGAGATTTAAGCATGACAGGAAGTTCATGTGGGCAGGGGAGGAGGCGGCTCCGAAAAATCCCGCTTGCCGGAAACGCGGTTCCGGCGTAAATCGCGCGCCGCCGCCGACCGCTGCGACAGGCACAAACGGGTGGCTGGAGCCATTCTGCACCTCACATGTCCAATCCGTCGTTTGACTGCGTGTCCTGCGGCGCCTGCTGTTTCAGCAGGAATCCGCGTTATCTGCAGCTTTTGCCCTGGGACACTTCCCGCAACCTGCCCCCTGAGAGCCTCTTTACCGAAGACGGCCGCACCTATGTAAAGTTCGATTGCGGTCATTGCGTCCACCTCGACCTGTCGAACGGGAAGGCGGTCTGCCAGGTCTATGAAGCCCGGCCAGAAGCGTGCCGGGCTTTCCGGGCGGGCAGCTTCGAATGCATCAAGGCCCGCCGCGCCAACGGCATTATGGGCGCCAATGTGAGGGACCGGGAAGGGGCGCCAGCCTAGTCGTAGAAACATTTCTCCGTGCCGTCGCCCTGATCGTAGCAGTCGCGGCGGTTTGAAGGCGGAGCATTTGGTATCTGGTTCTGCGACTGGTTGATCATGTTGTTATAGGCCGCATCGGCAGCCTGCTGGCGATCCCGTTGCTCTGCAGCCTGTTTGGCGCGCTTTTCTGCGGCAATGGCGGCGCGTGCTTCCGCGCCGTCCTCATAGGCTTTCTGGAACATTTTGTTGCCGCGAACGGCGGCCTCGTACTGGCGTCGTTTTTCTTCCGCGACAGCGCGCGCAAACTCGGCGGCTTCGGCGCCGGCCTCATTGTCATTCAAAGCGAATTCATACGCCACGGCGGGGACGTACCCGCAAGCCTTGTCGTACCGGAACTCCAGCTGGGCCTTGCCCCAGCGATTGGTCGCCCAATCCGCCGTACCATAGTGTTCAACGTCCGGGCTGGCGGCGGCCGAGTTGCAGAATTCGGCCGTGAAGTCACCGCGCACCAGGCCGATCTCTTCGAAGTCGATACCCGCGCTGCGTTCGCCGAAACAGTCTCCGTAAAGCGTAATGGCTGCCACCATCGCGTCGTGTGGCGGATATTCCGGCACACGGTCCAGCGGTAGCGGTTTGTACTTCTTGATGGCTCGCTCCATCTTCTTGTCATAGGCGACGCCATACTCGTTCGTTTCGCCTTGCCTGACTTTCTTGGACGTGCGGGTCCATGGGCCGAAGGCTTGGGCGCCCCAGTCAGTACCCACGCGGCGCGTGATCATGGGAAGTTCCTGTTTGCCCTTCAGGGCCCACCACGCGATCACGGCGAGTGTGTTGTCCCTGTCGGAGAATGCCTGCGGGTTTTCCAGCTGTTCCGGCGTGAGATTGCAGGCGGAGACAGGAGCGGGGGGCGCCATGGATTGCTGCGAAACAGGTTGCGGCGACGGCGGCGCGGCCGCCATGATTTGCGGAGCCGGGACAGGGGCTGGAGCGGGCGGAGGCGCGTTGCGCTCTGCCCGCGTCGGCCCGGTCGTGCAGCCAAGGCGCTGTTCCGCCCATTTCAGCATGGCGGGCGGCGGCGCGTCGAAACCGGCATAGACCGGCTGCTTGTCGGAATAGCCGTTCTCGAGTTTGAATGTGTCGCTGTAATATTGCTTGTAAGCGGCGACTTCGGGGAAGTCTTCCCCGCCCGTATTGCAGAGGCCTTTGCGGCATTCGCTGAGCGAGGTGTAGATCTTGCCGAGATGATCGACCGCGCTGGCGCCGGTGTCCTGCCAGTAGAGGATCGCGCGGGCGCGCGTGTCGTTGGAGCTGGAATAGTCCTTCTCGAACGCGGCGTAGAGCGCGTCGCCCGTCGGGCAAGTCTGAGCGATGGCAGGCACAGACAGCCCACCAGCGGCAATGGCCGCGCAGGCGGCGAGTTTTCTGAAATGTCCCATAAGGTTGAGATACAGGGGATCGCCCAGCGTGCAAATTGTTTTGCGGGCGGGTGTCTATTCCTCTGCGTCTTCCGGCAGGAATGCGACCGTTGTGGCGCGCACTTTCCATGCCCCATCCACGCGCACGAGATAGTCCGTCCCGGCATAGCGCACCGTCCGCGGCGTGCCGTCGGCTTCCATCAGGGCTTCGGTGGCATTGAAGCGGGCAAGCGCCGTGTCGCCGAGCACTGCAATATCAGCGAATTCGGCCTCATAGCTGACGACTCGGGCGCCGCCGTCGATATAGTCCCGCACGAGTTGCATGTGCGGGATCTTGGCGCGGGGTTCGGCCTGACCGGCAAACCAGACCGTCCAGTCGTCGTGATACTCTGACGCCCACGCCTCGAAATCCGTTTCGATTCCCATCGGCCCGTTGGAGAGAAGGTCGGCAATGGCCTGCTGGTCGGCGGACCAGTCCTGCTCGCTGGCGAGGGCGGGCAGGGACGCGGCGCAAAGGGTGAAGAGGGCGGCGAGGCTGGCGGACCTGAAGGCGCGTTTCATGATTTAGTTCCTCGACGGATAAATGCCTTGCGCCACGATGCATTGCTTCAGGGCGAGATAAGGCTGCGGGTCGTCGCTGGCGTGGGCGCTGTTCCTGTTATTGTCAGGCAGGGCCCCGCTGGTGCCTTTCTGGCCAATCGCATAGTTCGGAAGGCCCGGGCCCTGGCCGGCGCCGATGATGGTGCGCCCCCGCAGGTCCGGCAAGGCGAAGGTCGTCCGGCCGTCTCCGCCATACTGGGTGCCGAGGAGAGAGAAGAGGGCGGTGTTCTCGCTGATCTGCAGCAGCCGCCCATCCGCCTCCAGCGTCCCCCTCGGACAGAAGTTGAACCCGACCGTGATGATCTCGCCGAGATACTCATCCGGCCCGGCATGCGCCGCAGGCGCCGCCGCCATGAGCGCGCCGGTGAGCGCTGCCGTGATCGCAAGTTTCCGAACCATCGCGTGTCCTCCCTTTTTGTACGGACGACCCTAGACCCTGGGGCCGGGGAGGCAAGGGCAGACGGTGCGCAGCGGAGCCGGGCGCGAACTTCAAAGACCGAAATGTTTGACTTGGCGCGGCTTCGCGCGGACAGTCGATTCCAAGGATCAGGGAGGACGAGAAAATGACAATCTTTAAATTGGGACTATTGGGCGCCGCCGCCATGACGCTGGCGGGCTGCGTTGTGGTCGACGAAAGGGCGGCGTCCGTGCCAGTGGCCGACGTGTCGCCGCCGACCGCAATGATGGCGGAAGAGGCCCGCGCCATTGTCGAGGTCCGCAATGACGATTTCGAGCGGCTGTTTGCGGCGGGCGAGACGATGGAACTCGCCTCGGATCTCTACACGATCGATGGCCGCATCGTGCCGCCCGACGCGCCGGACCAGGTGGGCGCCGAGGCGATTGGCGCCTATTGGACGGCGGCCCGTGCTGCGGTCGGATCGGTGGACCTCCAGACGGTCGAGGCCGTGCCGGTGGGCGAGGGCCATATCGCCGAGCGCACCCACGTCACCCTGTTCGCGCCGGACGGCACAACCATCGGCGGCGGCAAGGCCGTGATTCTCTGGACGCTCGAAGACGGCGTCTGGAAGATGCAATGGGACAGCTGGAACGACGGCCCGGTGGACTAGTCCCTTCGGGCGGCGGTAGAAAGGTCTAGTAATGCGGCGGGGGCGAGTTCGCCGGGGCCGCTTCGCTCACTGCCTGTTCGGTTTCGGCGACCCGTTCGCCCAGCCGCGCGACCTGACGCTCCAGCCGGTCGATCAGCTTCCATTGCGCCGTGATGGCCGCGTTCAGATCCTCAATCGTCTGGTCCTGATGGACCACACGCATTTCAAGCTCGTCGAGGCGAGCAGAGTCCGGTGAAGTGCTGTCAGTCATGATGGAGGGATTAGCGCTGCTGGTGGAGCGACGCAATGGCCTCGAAACGTTGAAACGTTGCGGGTGTCAGATCTTATTTTGTGGGTCAAGGATGAAACCCTCCGCACGCGAAACGCCCTTGACCCGCAAAATCAGCAATGTGCGGGGGATAACAGTTGCTAAGCTTGCTAGTCAATCGCCTTGCGTTTCTCACCGTTCTCCGAGAGATAAATCTCTCCGCCTTTGTCCATGAACTCCTTGCTCTTTTCCGCCATGCCCGCTCTTGCGGCGGCGGCTTGATTCTCGAGGTCGGCGCGTTCGTTGTCGGACATGCCAGCGGCGTATTCGCGGACTTCGGCGGTGATCTTCATGCTGCAGAATTTGGGGCCGCACATGGAGCAGAAGTGGGCGACTTTGTGGGCTTCCTTGGGAAGAGTCTGGTCGTGGAAGTCACGGGCGGTTTCGGGGTCGAGCGACAGGTTGAACTGGTCTTCCCAGCGGAATTCGAACCTTGCCCTTGAGAGCGCGTCGTCGCGCACCTGCGCGGCAGGGTGGCCCTTGGCGAGGTCTGCCGCGTGGGCGGCGAGGCGGTAGGTGACGACGCCGACTTTCACATCGTCCCGGTCCGGCAGGCCCAGATGCTCCTTGGGCGTCACATAGCAGAGCATCGCCGTACCATACCAGCCGATCATTGCCGCGCCGATGCCGGACGTAATGTGGTCGTATCCCGGAGCAATATCCGTGGTGAGCGGCCCCAGCGTGTAGAAGGGGGCCTCGCCGCATTCGTGCAGCTGCTTCTCCATGTTCACCTTGATTTTATGCATCGGTACATGGCCGGGCCCTTCGATCATCACCTGGCAACCTTTGGCCCAGGCGATCTTCGTCAGTTCCCCGAGCGTTTCCAGCTCTGCGAACTGGGCGGCGTCATTGGCGTCCGCAATCGCGCCGGGGCGTAGGCCATCGCCGAGGCTGAACGAGACGTCATAGGCGCGCATGATGTCGCAGATTTCTTCGAAATGCGTGTAGAGGAAGCTTTCCGTGTGGTGGGCCAGCATCCATTTCGCCATGATCGAGCCACCACGGCTGACGATGCCGCAGACGCGGTCCGCGGTCAGGTGGATATAGGCGAGGCGCACGCCGGCATGGATAGTGAAATAGTCGACGCCCTGTTCGGCCTGTTCGATCAGTGTGTCGCGGAAGACTTCCCAGGTAAGGTCTTCGGCGACGCCGTTCACTTTTTCCAGCGCCTGATAGATCGGTACCGTGCCGATGGGCACCGGCGAATTGCGGATGATCCATTCGCGCGTGTTGTGGATGTTGCGGCCTGTGGAGAGATCCATGACGTTATCCGCGCCCCAGCGGATCGCCCACACCATCTTGTCGACTTCTTCCTCAACAGAGGAGGCGACGGCGGAGTTGCCGATATTGGCATTGATCTTCACAAGGAAGTTACGGCCGATGATCTGCGGTTCCAGTTCGGCGTGGTTTATGTTGGCCGGGATGATGGCGCGCCCGGCGGCGATCTCGTCCCGCACGAATTCCGGCGTGATGTATTCCGGAATGTGCGCGCCGAAGCTTTCGCCTTGTTCGATCCGCTCTGCGGCGCCCTCGACGGCGGCGCGGCGGCCAAGGTTCTCGCGCGTCGCTACATAGATCATTTCCTTGGTGACGATGCCGGCCTTGGCGTATTCATACTGGGTGACGAGGGGCTGGCCGCGGTCATTCAGTGGCGGATCCATATCCATCGAGCAGGGGGAGGAGGTGACCTCCGTCTTCTCGATTCGCGCCATGCCGCGCAGCGGGCGGTGCTTCACCGGGAATTCGCGGGCGAGGTGTTTGCCGCTGGCACCACCATTGTCTTCCGGCTTTACATCGCGGCCATCATATTCCTCGACGCCGCCGCGTTCCAGTACCCAGTCACGCCGCGTGCGTGCGAGACCTTTTTCCACGTCGATGGTGACCGACGGGTCAGTGTACGGACCGGACGTGTCATAGACCGGTACCGGCGGCTCATTGGCGCTCGGGTGAAGGTCGATCTCGCGGTGCGGCACGGCGAGGTCGGGCAGGGGGTGGGTGTAGACCTTGCGGCTCGCGGGCAGCGGCCCGGTGGTGACCTGCGGCGTGGCGAATTCGGACTGGTTGGAAGGCTTGTTCATTGTGCAGGCTTTCTCTGGTGGTAGGTCAGCGCCATGGCAATGCAGTGGCGGATTGGGTCTTTGGGAAGCGGCTGGCCGAGCGGTAGGCGGATCTCGCGATTGCCGACAAGGTCAAGCACGCCGCTATAAAGGCTGCGCCACTCGTCTAGCAGCGTGGTCTGGCAATTAACGAATATGCCCGCCGTTTCGGGGCGTTTCGGTGACCAGGCAAGGCGGATCGTCGTGCCGCTTTTCGGGGCGCTGGTCAGGTAAGCAGGCTCGCCCCATTTCAGGGTTTCGGTGATCCGGCCCGCTTCCGGCAGGGCGGTGGCAGTCTCGTAGATCATCTCCCGGATGGCGAGCAGCAGCTTGCGCGCCGGGGCTGGATAGGTGGCAAACACGTTTCCGACTGTTGCGGGAAGGGCGGGGACAGGGAGGCTGGCCGTCTTCATGACACCAGCTTTCCCGCCTGTTCCAGCGTCAGTTCGATCCACAGCGTATCGGCCTGCGCCAGCAATGTGCCGTCGGCGGCGTGCAGGGCGGTTCCGGCAAAATGTTTCCGTCCTTTGGTCCATTCATGCCAGGCATGGATGATCACCGGCTCGCCGGTCGGGACGGGTTTGTGCTGCGCCGCAACCATCTCCCCCAATAGATAAGTCGTCTCGATCTCGGGCAGGGCAAAGCCGCCCGGGCAATCGAGCGCCGCCCAGACATATTCCGGGCGGACATGGCCATGCCCGTCATCGAAATTGGCATGCGGCGTCCAGACGGCCGCGGCTTCCAGATTGTCGCCAAGCCGTCCGCAATGGATGTGCAGGCCTTCGCCTTCCTTCCGGTTCCGTCCGCAGACGAAGCAGGTGGAGACGCCGCCCGCGCCGAAATAGGTCGGGGTTTCGGCGGCTTTGTGCGCCGCCTCAATGGAGGGTGGAGCAGGCGGGGTGAGCGTTACGTCGCCGGGCCGCGCTGCCAGGATCGGCAGGCCCTCGTGCTCAGCCACCAGGGTCTGATCCTGACGGGTCACGGGCAGCGGCGTGTCGAGCGGGATGGGGGCAGAGATGCGGATGATGTGCGGCGCGTCGAACAGGCGGGACAATACGCCGGCCGCATAGCCGCCATTGCCCGAATTGGGCGGCCCATTAAAGGCAGAAGCAATGGTGATGTTGCCGACCGGCTGCATGGTTTCCGCTCCGTCCCTCGCGCCGGCCACGCCGCTCTTCGCGGCATTCCCCGGATCAGGTTCAAAGGGTAAAGTCTCAGCCCTGCCGGCTCATTCCGGTCAGGACACCCCTCGGATGGCGCCACCCTAGTGAATCTGGCCGGACTTGGAAAGGGCGAAGCCGTATTGACGGAAGGTGTGCGCGTCCCGACATAACCCTTCTTTGATGAGCATGTGCCATGCACCTAAATGCCTATTTCGCGCGGATCGGATATGACGGAACGCCAGCCGCGGATCTGGAAACCCTTCGGGCGCTAAGCCACCTGCACCCGCGTGCCATTCCGTTCGAGAATCTCGATGTGCAGTTGAAGCGCCCGGTCAGCATGGCGCCGGAGGTTGTGTTCGACAAACTGGTCACCCGGCGCCGGGGTGGCTGGTGCTATGAGATGAATGGCCTGCTGGGATGGGTGCTCAGTGAGATCGGTTTTGACGTCCGGCGTGTCGAGGGCGGGGTGATGCGGGAGGCGACAGGCGATGGCGCACTCGGCAATCATCTCTGCTTGGTGGTCCGACTGGATGGTCAGGACTATCTGGTCGATGTCGGCTTCGGCGGCAGCCAGACTGCGCCGATGGTAATTACGCCGGGCAGTGACGTGCAGGTGCCGTTCGATCTGGAACTCGTACCACTGGAGAACGGCTATTGGCGCATGGTTCAGTACACGCTGGGCAAGCCGTTCTCATTCGATTTCCACCCTGACCGTTGCGACGAAGCCTTGCTGGCCGACAAATGCGACTGGCAGCAGAGCAATCCTGGGTCGGTGTTCGTGCAGAACCTTGTAGCACAGAGGCGGACAGGGGGTGCGCATATCAGTCTGCGCGGGCGAGTATTCACCCGGCTCGAATCCGGCGCAGAGGAGAGGCGCCTGCTGCAGTCAGGCGCTGAGCTGGTTGATGTGCTGAAGGACGAATTCGACATCGACGAGCCGGAAGCGGAAGCGTTGTGGCCCGCCATCTGTGCGCGGCACGAGGCATTGTTTCCGCAAGCCTGAGGGCAAGCTCAGACAGGGTGCGCCCCACCTTGGTGTCTATTCGTCTATTCCGCTGCTTTGGAAGCGAGCTTTTTGACCGCCTTGTCCCAGTCGCGGACCTTGCCCAACTGGTCATTGTAAATACGGATCTGGTCTTCCGGCGTGCGCAACAGTACGTCGATATGAGGCCGGGCCTTTTCGGCCAGCGGGCGGGCGATGGCGTCCAGTTCGGCCTTCTGCGCGCGCATCTGCTTGTCGTCATCGAAGGTCTTCTGCGGCAGGGCCGGATTGGTCCAGATCCAACCACCATTGCCGAAATTGATGTTCTCCAGATAGACGTGCTCCCAACGGGTCAGGCGTTCGACTTCCTGCCCGTAGAGGCGGGCAAGGTAGAAATCGAGCTCCAGCTTGTGGGCGGGGCAGGCGGCATAGAGCGACTGCAGGCGGTTCCCGGCCCAGCCAAAGCCCGGATGCTCGTATTTTGTCTTTATCGTGCGATCCCACAGGTTTGCCTCTTCCTGCAGGCGGAAGTCCGCATGATCTGCAAAGGGGCAGGTCGCATAGGCTGTGCCCGAAATCACCGGATGGACACGGCCCGCCTCCGCCAGCCGGATCATATAGGGCACAGCGTATTTCAGCAGCGATGTGGTCGCAGCATTGTAGCCGAAATAGGTCTGTTCACTGCCATCTGGCTGTTTCAGCACGCTCGGCTTCTGTTTCGTTTTCCAGGCATAATCGTTCTGCGTGATCGCGGTCAGGGTCAGCGTGATGTAGCGCTCCAGCGTGTCCAGGTCCGTGGCGGTGCCCATGACGGCGCTGGACAGGGTGGAGGCGATGGCCTGCGCATCCGGTCGGTCCGGGCAGGTCTCGATGGCCCATTCCGCCAGTTCCAGGATTGCGGCCGGGTCGGTCTGCGTCCCCTGCCGAATGGCCATTTCCATATCGTAGAGCGTCTGCTCGGCCCCGGCGGGGCAGGCCCGAGCGGATTCGGCGGCTGCAGGAACAAGGGTTGCGAAAGTGGCAAGGGCGAGAAGCGTGAGTGCGCGGATCAGTCTGGTCTTCATGGTGTCCCCGAAATGTCCGGGGTTTTGTGGCATGGATGAGGCGGCAGGCACACCTGCGCCGTGATTAACAGCCGCCGCAGTTCCATTAACCTTCTGTCGACCCGATTGGTCCATGTCTGGTGGCAGACTCTGAACACCCGGACGGGAGATCCGCCCATGGCCTTCGATGCTGCCCTTGCTGCTGCCCCAAAGACCGAGACGAAGCCAACCAAATGGCAACGTTTCAAGGTCGATCTGTGGCTGACAGACCTGAACCTGACCGAAATCGGGATCATGAAGCATACCCAGCATGAGGCGGAGTCTGACCAGTTCACCAAGGATATGGAAATCATCGGCCAGATCCGCGAAGACGGAAAACGCTCCGGCATCGTCGCCTACCGCAAGGAATTGTGGAAGGAAGGCAAAGACATGAAGCGCCGCTTGGTGATCAAGCTGTTCTCAGAGAACATGCACTGGCGCGGCACGATGGAACTGATGATGGGCCGCTCGCTGCAGCTCTCCATCGGCGCGCGCGGCGTGCCGGTCAGCGCCTTTTCGCTCAACCTGTCACGGTCGAAACAACTGATCCAGCTGGAACGGTCCGCACAGAAATGGCCGCTGTTCCCTGAGAAATTCTCCTTCTTTATCGAGACGTCCCGAGGTCCTCGCTTCTATCGATTGCGCCGGAACGTCATCGGCATCGGGGCCGACTACACGCTCTATGACGACAAGAACCGCAAGATCGGTTCGCTGGACCACCGGATCATCAATCTTGGCGGCAGTTGGATGGTGAAGCTCGACGCGGCACATTCCTATGCGGCGCTGGAATCTGTGCTGCAGATGTTCTGCACCATGTTGCGTTTCAACGGCGCCGTACGCCGGCACGTCTCGCACGAGGTGGAAATGATCGGTCGCGGCCGGGCCGTGCGCGAGCTGGATCATCAGGAGGCAGACCTTTACCTCAATCCGCGCCGCCGGCGCTGAGGTCTATTTGCCGTCCTTGAGGAACCCGAGTTCCCGCTGGAGCTTTTTTGTGAGGCCGGCGGCGACCAGCTGGTAAGAGCCTTCAAGATAGGCCTTAAGATCATCGTCGGAAAGTGTATCCGCGCTGTAGCGCTGGATCCACTTCATGCCGCGTGACGCCAGATGCGGCGCGCCCCGGCAGCCTGGCTGTTCTTTCAGGATGTCGAAGCTCATCTCCGAGACCTTGAACGAGCAGACCATGTCGCCGTCTTCCTCCCGGCCGATGGCGAAAACCTTTCCGCCTACTTTCCACACCGTCGCCTTGCCCCACTGGATGACACTGGTCGCGTGGGGAAGGCTGCCGCAGAATTTGTTGTAGGCCTTGAGTTTCATCGAGAGCGGGTCAGAGGCCTTTGGCCTTGTCGCACATGTTTGAGACGAGCGCTTCGGCGAAGGGGCGGGGCTGGTCCTTGCCGCCGAACTTCACTCCTGAGAGCGACAGTTCATCTCGCGCCTCGTTGTAGAGAACTTCTAGCGTGGCGGCCGTGTTGACGCCGACATAGAGGATCTCCCCTTCTGCCGTGACGCGTACCGTGTCCGGATCGTCGGTGCGATAGGCGGTCCACAAAGTCTTGGCGTCAAAGTCATTGATGAAATAGCCATTGACGATCCTGCCAAGCGACTGGCCCGGACATTCCGCCAAATAGGCATCCTTGGCATCATCGATGACCGAATGGTCACCACATGCAGCGAGCGCGCCGGCAAGCAGGCCAAAGGCTGCGAGTGTGCGTCGTTTCATCATTTCCCCCCGGAACTGATCAGTCGAAAGATCACGAACTATATGTCCGGAGGGACCGCCTTGGCCAGATGGAAGATTTGTTGCGACGCCCGGTTGGAAACGGGTTGCCCCGCCGGGTGCCCGGCACTCCGGCGGGAATAAGGAGCGTCAGCCCTGATAGGAATCGTTCAGCATCTTGAAGACCTGGTCGAAATTGCCCCCGGCTTCGGCGCCGCGCAGGAGCTTGGCGCGCTGGACGCAGACTTCCGCGGGCGTGTCTTCGATGCCGAAACTTTCCATCGTTTCGGCGATGAAATCCTTCAGCGGCATATAGCCTTCACGCGTTGACTGGCCGGGCGTGAGGCCCGTCTGGACACCCGGCGGCGCAAGCTCGATCACTTCGACGGCCGTCTCGCGCAGCTGGTAGCGCAGCGACTGCGTCCAGGCATGCATGGCGGCTTTCGAGGCACTGTAGGCAGGTGTATGGGCGAGCGGCACGAAGGCCAGGCCCGACGTGACATTGACGACCCGCGCGGTCGCTTGAGCCCTGAGGTGCGGGAGTAGGGCAGCGGTTAGCCGGATCGGGCCGAGAATGTTGGTCACAATGGTGGCCTCTGCGACGGAGAGATCCACCGGGTCGGCCAGCCAGTCTTCCTTCGCCATGATGCCGGCATTGTTGAACAGCACGTTGAGCGCCGGGAAATCGCGGGTCAGCTCCTTTGCGAAGCGGGCGATATCGGCGGCGTCCTGAACATCCAGCGTGCGCGCGTGCATGCCGCTGCGTCCGGCAATGGTTTCGTCGAGGGTTTTGGCGGTGCGGCCTGCGACGATTACTGTATTGCCGAGGGCATGAAATTCCCGGGCGAGCTCCCGGCCGATGCCCGATCCGCCGCCCGTCATCAGAATTGTATTGCCTGAAGTTTTCATGATCTCTCTCCTCATCCGCGGGTTGGTCCCGTCGCAGGTAGATAGGCCGAGACCCGCCGTCTGGAAGGGGCGCCGGGACGGTTATGCGTTCACAATAAAAGTGATTGGACAAGACGGATCGTGCTTCCGGCGGCGCTCTGTAATTCAGTGTACAGAAAAACTAGAGCGGCTTCTCAAGGAACATCGCCTGGCCCTTTTCCGGGTCGAGTTCGTAAGCCGCATAGCCGGCGGCTTCGTACACGCTGCGGGCGCGGGTGTTTCCGGAGAGGACTTCGAGCGTGAGTTTGCAGCAGCCGCGCCGGCGCGCTTCGGCCTCGACGGCATCCAGCAGCATCCTGCCGATTCCCTTGCCGCGGTGGTCGGCATGGACGGCAATATCGTGCACGTTCAGCAACGGCTTGCAGGCAAAGGTAGAGAAGCCCTCGAACGCATTCAGCACACCGGCTGGCGCGCCATCGTCAAAAGCGAGGAAGCTCACCGCGTGTGGCCGCGTCGCCAGTTCGGCGGCGAGATGGTCGCGCGTATGCGCGCTTAGCGGTTTGCCGCCGCCCATCGGGTCCCGCGCATAGGCGTCCAGCATGTCGACCAGTGCGGCGGCGTCCGCGGGATCGCTGTAATCGGCCTGCCGGATCGTGATACTCATAATCATCAGCCGAGCAGGGTGGCCTGCACGTCCTTGCCCCAGCCGACATGCACGGCGCTGCCATTTTCGATGACCGGGCGCTTGATCAGGGTCGGATGCTTGGAGAGCAGGGCCTTTTCGCCGTTCGTGCCGGCCTTTGCCTTTTCGGCATTGGACAGGCTGCGCCAGGTGGCGGAGCTCTTGTTGACCAGCTTGTCCGGCGCGGCCTTCAGCCAGACCGGCAGCTTTGCAGACAGGTCGGCCTCGTCACGGATGTCGACAAATTTTACCTTGCTGCCGGCAGCTTCAAGTTCGCGTTTCGCTTTGCGGCAGGTGTCGCAATTCTTGAGTCCATAGAGGACGACCGCCGATCCGGGCATGCTCTCTCTCCGGTTAGAAAGAGGCGAGTCCCTATCCCCAAAGGCGAGTAGGCACAAGCAGCCAAACGCGCTGCGGTGCAGCACCCGACAGTGTTTTTTCAGATCAGCGCGCGTTCCGGGCAGGGCTGCGCACAATCGCGACGATCGGACCCATATCGGTGCCGCCATCATCCCGTCCGAGAGATGGCGCATAGAGCCGGGAAACCACGCCATCGAGATAGAGCGCGTCGGGCGTGCCGAGCCGGTCGCGGAAGAGACGGGCGAATGTGTCGAAGTTCACCGGCGCGTCGCTGATCGCGAACCAGAGCGTGTCGCCATCGGCGCTGAGGCCGACTCCGTTGCGGCGCTTGCGGCTGGTGCCGCCCGGATTGAAGGCCGGATGCAGCGCGCCATCGATCACCAGCATCGGGCCGGATTGTGTGGCGAAGCGCGCGCCGGGGGAAAGGGCTTCATAAGCCAGAGTCTCGGTCACATGCGCGTGGCCTTCGGTATCCACCCAGAACACGCCGTTCGGCAGCAGGCCGAAATTGCCGGGCCCGGCATTGCTGATGAGGCGGGCGCTCTGCTGGCCGTCCTCGACATAGAGCCCGACCGGGCGGCGGTCCTCATGGTACATGCCGGCGTTCATCGCGAAGACGAGGTCTCCGCCATCGACTGTGACGGCGTCCGCCAGACGGTCGAAGTCCGCAAACGGCGCGCCATCGGAATGGGTGTGGAACAGGGCAAGGCCCGGATCGTCCGCCGCAAATTGGCAGACTGTGAAGGGCTGGTCCTCGAACCGGATCGCCTCGCAGGCTTGCACCGTCTCCTCCCGGCAGGCGGGAAGCAGGATCAGCAAGAGGAAGATCGACCAGGTGCGCATGAGCGCAACCTATCCATCCTCCTGAACGCCTTCCAGAGCCCGTTATCAGCCCGTCTCAAATTTTTCGATATATCTATATCTTGTATTTTCGATATATCTAAATTATATTCCGATCAGATATATCGAAAGGACACAAAATGAGATATCGAAACAGACATTCAAATCGCGGTGCCGGCGTGCACATTTTTGTCGACCAGGGCGAAGACTGTGTTGGCGGCTGTAATGACCGAAAGGGATGGGGCATGCGCCAGGGACGAGGTGGACGCGGATTCGGACGCGGGCAGGGGAGAGGCCCCGGCGGTGGCCGTGGTCGCCGCCGCCCGCTCGACCATGGCGATCTCCGCCTCCTGATCCTGAAACTGATCTCGGAAGAGCCGCGCCACGGCTATGAAATCATCCGCGAGGTCGAAGCCCGCACGGGCGGCGCCTATGTGCCGAGCCCCGGCGTCATCTATCCGGCGCTGGAAGCATTGCTGGATCTGGGCTGGGTGCATGCCGAGGCAGACGGATCGCGCCGGTCATTCAGGCTGACTGAGCAAGGCGAAGCCGAACTCGAAGCCGAAGCCGCGACGTTGGCACGGATCGAACTGAGGCTGGCGGACCTGCTGGACAGCGACCGGCCGGAAGACCCGCTGGACGTGCGCGGGGCCATGTGGCGTCTGCGCCATGCCGTGCGCGAAGCCGTTCGGGCGCACCCGGAGGATCTGGACCGCCGCAAGGCCGTTGCAGACATCCTGACCGAAGCGCAGGAGCGTATCAGCAAGCTGGACGAAGAATGATCGGAACGGGCCGGGAGGTGAAAGCTTCCCGGTCTCTTACGCCTCGGCGTCGCCAGCCTCGGCCGCGAGCGCTTCGCGGCGTTTTTCCGCGGCGGATTTCTTGACGCTTTCAGAGCGCAACTGGCCGCAGGCCGCAAGGATGTCACGGCCGCGCGGCGTACGGATCGGGCTGGCATAACCGGCCCGGTTCAGCACTTCGGCAAATTCCTCGATCGTCTCCCAGTCGGAGCATTCATACGGGCTGCCCGGCCACGGATTGAACGGGATGAGATTGATCTTCGCCGGAACACCCTTCAGCAGGCGGACAAGGTCACGCGCCTCAGCCAGCGTGTCGTTGACGCCTTTCAGCATGACATATTCAAACGTCACACGTTTCGAATTGCTGAGGTCCGGATAGGCGCGGATCGCGTCGAACAGGGTCTGCAAATCGTATTTGCGGTTAATCGGCACGATCTCGTTGCGCAGGTCATCATTCGTCGCGTGCAGCGAAATGGCGAGCGCGGCATTGGTGCGGTGGCCCAGTTCCGGGATCTTCGGCGCCACGCCTGCGGTCGACACCGTGATGCGGCGGCGGCCAATGGCGATGCCGTCACCATCGGAAATCGTGTCGATCGCCTCGGCGACATTGTCGAGATTGTAGAGCGGCTCGCCCATGCCCATGAACACGATATTGGTCAGGCGGCGGTTCTCGGTCGAGGTCGGCCATTCGCCGAGCTCGTCGCGCGCGATCAGCACCTGCGCAACGATCTCCTGAGCCGTCAGGTTGCGGACCAGTTTCTGCGTACCGGTATGACAGAAGGTGCAGTTCAGCGTGCAGCCGACCTGGCTGGAGACACAGAGCGCCCCCGCCTTGCCGACATCCGGGATAAAGACGCTTTCGCCTTCGATGCCGGGGCCGAACCGGGTCAGCCATTTCTGTGTGCCGTCGCGCGAGACCTGATGATCGGCGATTTCCGGGCGGTTGAGGATGTAGCGTTCCGCCAGCTGGGCGCGCAGTTCCTTTGCCACATCGGTCATGTCGGCGAAGTCCTGCGTGCCGAAATGATGAATCCAGCGGCGCAGCTGCTTGGCGCGCATGCCCGATTTCCTCGGATCGACGCCCATGGCCTCCATCTCCGCCTTCAGCGCAGGCAGGCTCAGCCCGGCCAGAGAAGACGGGGCAGCAGGGACCGCGTCAGGGCGGCGGGAGAGGTCCAGTTCGATCTTCATTTCGCGGGGCCTATATCACGGTTGGGTGACAGGCGGAAACCACCAGTACAGCTTTGGTTCACAAGGGGTTCATCCGATCGCCCTCAAAAAGCCACGAGCGGAACATATGTCTCCGCCGCGCGTTGATACGCGTCCCGAAAAGTGGGCTGATCCAGATATGGAGCTGATAATATGAAACGTCTCGCCATTGCCGTCTGTGCTGTCTCAATGCTCGCCGCCTGTGCGGAAGGGCCCAGCCGTAACGTTTGGACCGGCGCCGCTGCCGGCGCGATCCTCGGAGCCGGAGCCGGTACGCTCGCGGGCGGGGACGACGGCCGCAATGCTGCAATCGGTGCAGCAGTGGGCGCCATCGCCGGCGCTGCCGTCGGTGACTACATGGACAAGCAGGAACGCGCACTGCGCGAACAGACTGCTGGTACCGGTATCGGTGTTGAGCGCCAGGGCGACCAGATCGCGCTGACCATGCCATCCAACATCACATTCGATGTCGACAGCTCGACCATCAAACCGGGCTTCTATGCCACGCTGAACGATGTCGCCACGACGCTGGTCGACTATCCGTCGACGGCTGTGGACGTCATTGGCCACGCGTCTTCGGATGGCCCGGATGACTACAACATGCAGCTGTCTCAGCGCCGCGCGGCTTCCGTGCAGAACTACCTCGTCAGCCAGGGCGTTGCCTCGGTCCGCATGCGCGCCATCGGCATGGGCGAAACCCAGCCGATCGCCGACAACTCGACCGCTGAAGGCCGCGCTGCCAACCGCCGCGTCGAGATCATCCTGACGCCCGTGACGCAGGACAGCTACTAAGCTGCCTCACCCTATTGAGGGTGTGAGATAAAGGAAAGGCCAGCCAAAGCACACGGCTGGCCTTTTTCTTTGGCCGTTTTCCGGCCGGACTCTACGCGACTTCTGTGTCCGGAACGTCTATACACATATCCAGCAAGGGGACGCTCATGATCAACGAAGACGCCCCTGTGCATAACCCGCGCGGAAAATTCGGCAAATCCGGACCATATCGCGGCGCCGTTTCCGAAGGGATCCGGGGAATGTCCTGGCTGTTTCTGAAAGCGGCGGGCTGGCATGTCGCGACGGACTGGCCGGATGTGACAAAGTCGGTCGTGATCGCAGCCCCCCACACATCGAATTTCGACGGCCTTCTGATGCTCGCCATAGCAGGCTGGTATCGGCAGAAGCTCAGCTGGATGGGCAAGGCCTCGCTAGTGTCAGGCCCTTTCGGCGGGCTCGTGCGCCGGGCAGGGTGCGTACCGGTCGACCGATCGAAATCCGGCGATGTCGTCACACTGATGCGGGAAACCTTCGAGCAGGCCGACTCCCTCCACCTTGCCATTTCACCGGAAGGTACGCGGGATGCGAATGCAAACTGGAAAACCGGCTTCTGGCATATCGCGAAATCGGCCGGTGTGCCGATGCTGATCGCGGTGCTGGACTTCGGGACAAGGGAAATGCGGTTCGAAGGGCCGATGATGCCGGGCGAAGACATCGGCGCAGACATGGCCGAGATCGTCGCGCACTATCGCGATGCTGAAGGAAAGCACCCGGAAAAATTCGTTCTGCCGGAGTGAGGCATTAGCGGCAGGTGGCGGCGGCCTTGTCGATGGCGGCGGCAGATCCGCTGAGCGAGAAGTGATAGGCGACCTGCGTGTTCCGTGCTGACACGGCCTGTACGCGCAGTTCCGAACCTTTCTTCAGTGCCGTGACGATGCGGGAATCGTCGGAATCGTCGGCAAAGGCTTCGCGGCCCACGGCGAACAGCGTCCAACTGGACCGGCCGACCTGCGCTTTCGGGGCCATGTCTTCGCGCAGATTGTAGCCAACCTTGAGGCTTGGCTGGTTGCGGGCACGGCCGGATTTCCAGCTGGTCACATAGAACCAGACATCGCCATGGTCGGCATTCTTCGGCGCCTTGTCGGTGGCCGGGGTTGCCGCATAGCAGATCGTTTCGCCGCCGGTCGTGTCGGTGAAGACCGACCAGTCCTTGTAGCGGCCCACAGCTGCAGGCTCAGCTGAGGCGAGCGGGGCAGCGAGGAGAGCGGCGGCGGCTAGCAGGCCAGAAAAGCGGAGGCCAGAAAAGCGGAGGGAAGGGGTCATAAATGTATGCATCTTCTATACAGCGTCTCGTCCGGTTCGGTTTCTGCCGCCAGTCTAGGTGTCATAGAGTTAAGGCCAAACTTCGGCAAACTGAATGACGTGGCTGTGGCGGCCGATTTCTGTAACCGCACCTTTGCACAAAAGGTGTGAGCGCCGGATGAACCCCGCTGTTGTTTGCGGTTCAGGCGAGCGGGTCAGCCCGGCAGCTTGCCATCTCCCGGAACGCCGCCCGGCATGATGGGGCGCGGGGCATAGGCGCCGAGGGCGAGGTGGCGGTCATACATGACCATCGCGCCTGCGAGGCTGAGATTGATGCAGAACTTGGTCGGGATCTTCACGACATGGTCGCAGCGGGCGATCGTTTCCGGCGACAGGCTGCCGCGCTCCGGGCCGAGGATATAGGCCGCCTGCACCGGATGGCGGAAGGTTGGCAGCATCACGGCGTCGTCGGTCAGCTCCACGCCGACCAGCTGGCAGCCGCGCGGCAGCTGCATCTCGTCGATCGTGTCGTACTGGTAGTACGGGATGTGACCCGCCGTTTTGGACGTGTCGGCGGCATAGGCCGCCCGCAGGCGATGCTCTGCGTCGATAGAGAAGAAAAAGCTCGCCCCGAACGCGTTCGCCGTCCGCATCAGCGCGCCGAGATTCATGGCCTTGGAGATCCGCTCCGACCCGATGGCAAAATATCCGCGCATGGGCTCAGAATGCTCTCGCAATGAAGCGCAGATAGGCAAGAGAGAGAAGAATGGCCATTGGCGCTGTATAAGTCACCCGCCGGGCAAGGCGCAAATGCGAGATCGGGGCAGGGTAGGTCTTAGCCAGCCAGGCGGTGTGCTCGCCGATCTCTGCCGACGTGCCGACCGCCGCAATGGCGGCGCGGTAGATGGCATCGCGATAGTCACCGCCGAATTTCTCTGCCAGCGCCCGGCGCAGCGACACCGAGATCAGCATCCGCATCTGCGCCGCCAGCACCAGGGTGAAACCGGTTACGCCCAGAACGATCCAGCCAGCGACGATCATGCGAAGGTTGCCACTTCGAACCGGCCGTCGGCATCCATCAAGCCGCGCTTCAGGCCGCCGGAATTGGAGCCTGTGATCAGCGTTCCGTCGGCGCCGACGGCGATCATGCCGCCTTCGCCGCCGAGGTGTTTAACATCGTCCAGCGCGCCTTGCACGGCATCCTCCAGCGAGGCGCCGCCATAGCGGATCCGGGCGGAAACGTCCGCAGCGGCGGCCGCGCGGATGAAATACTCACCAAGGCCCGTACAGGAGATGGCGCAGCGCTCATCCGCCCAGGTGCCGGCCCCGATCAGGGGCGTATCGCCCACCCGGCCAGGGGTCTTGGACTTCACCCCGCCGGTGGAGGTGGCGGCCGCGAGGTCGCCATACTGGTCCAGCACCACCGCGCCGACCGTGCCCATGGCCCGGGCCGGTAGCAGGCAGCGCTCTTCCACCGGCTGGTAATAGGTATCGGGGTCGCGCACTTCTGGCAGGCCATATTCCGTCGCCAGCGCCCAGGCGCCTTCGCCCGCGATCAGCACGTGCGGCGTGCGCTCCATGACGATCCGGGCAGCGGCGATGGGGCTGATGATGCCGGAGAGGGCCGCAACGGCCCCGGCATTGCGGGTACGCCCGTCCATGATGGCCGCGTCCAGCTCATATCGCCCGTCCTTATTGGGCGCAGCGCCCTTTCCGGCCAGGTGCAGGCCGGACTCTTCGAGCGCCGCGACCATGGCCTCCACAACGTCCAGCGCGGCCACGCCTGAGGCCAGCCGTTTGCCGCCTTCGCGCAGCAGTTCGGCCATGTGCGCTTCTTCGCGTGAATAGTCGCGCCCGAAAACCGGTCCGGCGCCGCCATGCAGGGCGATGGCCCATTTCCTCGCCATAGCTGGTAATACTCCCTTACGTCAGGCTTGGATTATGAAGGCCACACCGCTACCGTCTGGCGCAGCAAACAACAAGACAGGAAGGGAAGCGCGCTCATGAAAGCTGTGCTGTCGAAAGAAGTCGGCGGACCGGAAACTCTGGTCCTCGAAGAGATCGCCTCGCCGGAATACGGCAAGAACCAGGTTCTGGTGCGGGTGAAGGCGTGCGGGGTGAACTTCCCGGACTCGCTGATGATCAAGGACATGTATCAGTTCAAGCCGCCGCGTCCGTTCAGCCCGGGTGGCGAAGTGGCCGGCTTTGTCGAAGCAGTCGGGGAAGGCGTCACCCATGTGAAGCCCGGCGACCGGGTTCTGGCGTCCATCGGCAATGGCGGCATGGCGGAACTGGCCGTCGCGGCGGCCCATTCCGTGATGCCCATCCCGGACGACATGCCGTTCGCCGAGGCGGCGGCGTTCATGATGACCTATGGCACGTCCTATTACGCCCTGAAGGACCGGGCGGACCCGAAAAAAGGCGAGAAGCTGCTCGTCCTCGGCGCGGCTGGCGGTGTCGGCATCGCGGCGGTCGAGCTTGGCAAGGCGATGGGCCTCGAAGTCATCGCGGCCTGTTCCAGCCAGGAGAAGGTGGATTTCTGCCTCGGCAAGGGCGCCGACAAGGGCCTCGTCTATGCCCGCGAGCTCGACAAGGACGGCATGAAAGCCTTCTCGAACGACATCAAGGAAATCTCCGGCGGCGGCGTGGACATCATCTATGACGGCGTCGGAGGCAATTATGCCGAGCCAGCACTGCGCGCGATGAACTGGGAAGGCCGTTTCCTCGTGATCGGTTTCCCGGCCGGCATTCCGAAGATCCCGCTGAACCTGACCCTCTTGAAAAGCTGCGACATCCGCGGCGTGTTCTGGGGCGCGGCGGTGGCCCGCGATCCGAAGGCGCATGCGCAGAACGTCAAGGAACTGTTCGAGCTCTACACCGCTGGCAAGATCCGTCCGCACGTCTCCAACACCTATCCGCTGGAGAAGTCGGCCGATGCCATCCTTGAACTGACGGAACGCCGGGCCCAGGGCAAGGTCGTCATCGTCATCGACTAAGCGGCAGTCCATGGCTTTCCCGGTACCGGCCTCCTGATCTAGAGAAGGGGCTGGTACCGGAGAAACGCCATGACAGACTTGCGCACGCTTTACCCCGAAATCGAACCCTTCGAGACCGGCTTCCTCGATACCGGGGACGGCCACAGCGTCTATTGGGAACGCGTCGGCACAAAAGGCGCAAAGCCGGCTGTCTTCCTGCATGGCGGGCCGGGCGGCGGCTGTTCGGCCAGTCACCGGCGCCTGTTCGATCCGGCGCTTTACGACATCATCCTGTTCGACCAGCGCGGCTGCGGGCGGTCGACACCATTCGCCAGCCTCGACAACAATACGACCTGGCACCTCGTCGCGGATATCGAACGCCTGCGCGAGATGGCCGGTGTGGACCAGTGGCAGGTCTTCGGTGGGTCCTGGGGCTCGACGCTGGCGCTTGCCTATGCCGAAACCCATCCGGAGCGGGTGAGCGAGCTGGTGCTGCGCGGCATCTATCTGCTGACCAAGGCGGAGATGGACTGGTACTACCAGTTCGGCGTGTCCGAAATGTTCCCGGAAAAGTACGACGCCTTCATCGCCCCGATCCCGGAAGCGGAACGCGGCGATCTCGTCACCGCCTACCGCAAGCGCCTGATCGGCGATAACCGGGAGGAGCAACTGCGCTGCGCCAAGGCGTGGAGCGTGTGGGAAGGGGAGACCATCACCCTGCTGCCGGAACCGTCCACCTCGGACCAGTTCCACGAGGCCGAATTTGCACTCGCCTTCGCGCGGATCGAGAACCACTATTTCATTCATGCAGGCTGGTTCGAAGACGGACAATTGCTGCGCGATGCGGGACGGCTGAAGGACATTCCCGGCACGATCGTGCACGGCCGCTATGACATGCCGTGCCCAATGCGGCAGGCCTGGGAACTGCACAAGGCCTGGCCGAAAGCGGACTTCTATCCCATCGAAGGGGCGGGCCACGCATATTCGGAGCCGGGCATCCTCGACCAGTTGATCCGCGCGACCGACAAATATGCCGGCAAGGCCTGAGGGCGCTGACGGACACTGCTAGTTGAGTCTCAAATGAAAAGCCCGCCGGTGCGATCCGGCGGGCTTTGTCTTTTCCGTTATCTGACGGATTATTTCTTGTCGTCGTCGACTTCCTCGAAGTCGGCATCGACCACATCGTCGCCATCTGCAGCGGCGTCCGCTGCCGCGTCAGCATGAGCGGTCGACTCCTGCTGGCTGGCGTAGATGGCTTCGCCGAGTTTCATGGCGGCCGACATCAGGGCCTGATGCTTGGCCTGGATGTCTGCGAGATTGTCCGTTTCGCGGGCTTCTTTCAGCTCGCCGACGGCTTTCTCGATCTCGCCTTTGACGTCCTCGGAGACCTTGTCGCCATGCTCTTCGAGCTGCTTCTCGGTCTGGTGCACCAGGGCTTCGGCGTGGTTCTTCGCTTCCACCAGTTCGCGGCGGGCCTTGTCGGCACCTGCATTGGCTTCAGCGTCTGCCATCATGCCTTTGATGTCGTCTTCCGAGAGACCGCCATCGGCCTGGATGGTGATGACCTGTTCCTTGCCGGTGGCCTTGTCCTTGGCGGACACGGACACAATGCCGTTGGCGTCGATGTCGAAGGTCACTTCGATCTGCGGCACGCCGCGCGGGGCCGGCGGGATGCCTTCGAGGTTGAACTGGCCGAGCATCTTGTTGTCAGCGGCCATTTCGCGCTCACCTTGGAAGACCTTGATCGTCACGGCGGGCTGGTTGTCGTCAGCCGTCGAGAAGACCTGGGACTTCTTGGTCGGGATCGTCGTGTTGCGGTCGATCAGGCGGGTGAACACGCCGCCGAGCGTCTCGATACCGAGCGACAGCGGGGTCACGTCGAGAAGGACCACATCCTTCACATCGCCCTGCAGCACGCCGCCCTGGATCGCGGCGCCGATGGCGACCACTTCATCCGGGTTCACACCTTTGTGCGGTTCACGGCCGAAGAATTTCTTCACCGCTTCCTGGACAGCCGGCATACGGGTCATACCGCCGACCAGAACCACTTCGTCGATCTCGGAAGCCGACTTGCCGGCATCCTTGAGTGCTTTCTCGCACGGCGCGATGGTGCGCTTCACGAGGTCCTCGACCAGGGTTTCGAACTTGGCGCGTGTCAGCTTGATGTTGAGGTGTTTCGGGCCAGTCGCATCCGCCGTGATGAAAGGCAGGTTCACTTCGTATTGCGAAGCGGACGACAGCTCTTTCTTGGCCTTTTCGGCTTCTTCCTTCAGACGCTGGAGGGCCAGCTTGTCCGTCTTCAGGTCGATGCCCTGATCCTTTTTGAACTCTTCGGCGAGATAGTCGACGATGCGAAGGTCGAAGTCTTCACCGCCGAGGAAGGTGTCGCCGTTCGTCGACAGAACTTCGAACACACCGTCGCCGATTTCCAGCAGCGAGACGTCGAACGTACCACCGCCAAGGTCGTAAACGGCGATCGTCTTGTTCTCGCCTTTGTCGAGGCCATAGGCGAGGGCAGCTGCCGTCGGTTCGTTGATGATGCGCAGCACTTCGAGACCGGCAATCTTGCCGGCGTCTTTCGTGGCCTGACGCTGGGCGTCGTTGAAGTAGGCCGGGACCGTGATGACGGCCTGGGTCACTTCGCTGCCCAGATAGGCTTCTGCGGTTTCCTTCATCTTGGTGAGGATGAAGGCGGAAATTTCCTGCGGGGCGTAGTCCTTGTCGCGGCCTTTGACCCATGCATCGCCATTCGGGCCCTTGACGATCTCGAAAGGCGAGATGGCCTTATCCTTCTGCGCGGTCGGATCGTCGAACTGACGGCCGATCAGGCGCTTGATGGCGTAGAATGTGAAATCCGGGTTGGTCACGGCCTGCCGGCGTGCCGGCATGCCGATGAGGCGCTCGCCGCCTTCGGTGAAGGCAACGACGGACGGGGTCGTGCGCGCGCCTTCTGCGTTCTCGATGACCTTCGCCTGGCCGCCTTCCATGACGGCAACGCAGGAGTTCGTGGTCCCGAGGTCGATACCGATAATCTTACTCATTTTGTGTCTCTCTCTCCTTTAGCCGCCACCCGCCCAGTTTCGCGCGGTCTGCTTAGCAGCCCCGCAAGGCAGATGGCTCTGCAAGTGACGTTTTGAGTAGGCGAATGGAGGGTTTGAACCTGTTCGCCCGTTCGGTCTGGGATATGGGGAAATTTCAACGCGTCACAAGAGGCCTGCGACGCCTTTTCCATGTCTCGCTGTGCTTTGCGGCCATAGACCGCGCCTATGGCAGCGAATTGCAGGATTTATTTGAGAATCATTCGCACTTGGGCCAGATTGGCCGGTGGAACAGGCGCTATTCATGGTCCTTACATGGTCTGTTCCTGGTGTTCTTCATGGTCTGGAGCGGGAGTTATCCAACAGATGTCATTGCAAGCGTTCAAGACGATGACCTACAGCCTGATGCACCTGTCAGTGGCGATGACGGTGGCCCTCATCCTGACCGGCAGCTGGCACGCCGCGCTGGCCATCGGCCTGATCGAACCGCTGGTGCAGACGGCCGCCTACACGCTGCACGAACGCGCCTGGGCCCGCGCCACGCCCGTCCGGTAACGTCTCAAAGCGTTCATGTGCGGGCGGGGGCGAACCGTGCTAGGCCTCTACCTGAAGGCGCATGACGAAAAGGCGGGGCGATGCAGCTGGAAGTCATCAGCACGGTGAACGACCCCGGCGTGCCGGGCAAAACAGGTGATGACCGGGCCGGATTCGACGCTGCCGCAGGCACCGCCTGGGTGTTGGACGGGGCGACCGATGTGACCGATTTGCGCCCGTTCCCGGCCTGCGAAAGCGGCGCGGCCTGGATCGCCGAAGCCCTGTCAGACCGGCTGATGCAGGGGCCTCAGAGCGGCGAGACACCCGAGGCCTATTTCGCCGCCGTCCTCGCTGATGTGCGTCAGCGCGCCGAAGCCGAAAGCCGGATTCCATTGGAGAAATTACCGGGCGAGGCCCTGCCAATCGCTGCAGGTATCTGGATGTGGCTGCAGGGCGACGAGGCGGTTTTTGTCTTCATGGGCGACTGCATGGCGCTCGTCCGGTCCGGGTCAGAGGTGCGCCTGATCGGTCATGCGGAAAAGGTGGAAGACGAGACCGCCGCAGCCCGCCGCGTGATGGCCCTGACGCCGGAAGAACGCATGGGTTGGCTGCGTCAGAGCCGGCGGCTCTCTAACGAAGTCGGAGGTGTTTTCGGTCTAGGCCCGGCGGTCGCCGGCAACCTCCAAATCCAGCGTGCGACGGTGAAACCGGGCCACGAAGTCTGCCTGGTGAGCGACGGCCTCTACCGGCTCATCTCGCCCTACGCGACGCACACGTTGGAAAGCCTGATGGCGGACCTGTCTGAGCGGGGTCTGCCCGCCCTGATCCGCGTGCTGCGCGACTTCGAAGACACGCCCCACGAAGACATCCCCCGCATCAAGCGCAGGGACGATGCTTCAGCGGTTTACCTGAAAATCGAAGTCTAGTTCGTGGAGCCTGCGCTGACGGCGACCATGGCGGCGCGCAGGACACGGTCGCCGATCTTCCAGCCGGTCTGGAACACGTCGTGGATCGTGCCCGGCGCCTGCGGGGAGGGGACGTTCGCCACGGCCTGGTGCAGGTTCGGGTCGAACGCGTCGCCGGGCAGGGCCGCGATCACGGACACGCCGTTGCGGGCCAGCGCCGTGTGCAGTTCTTTCTCCGTCATCTCGATGCCGCCGAGCAGGTTCTTGCCGGCTTCCGAGAGCGCGTCGCGATCCCCGTCCGGCAGGGCGGCGAGGGCGCGGGCGAGATTGTCGGAGACGCTGAGCAGGTCTGCCGCGAACTTCTCGATCGCATAGACCCGCGCATCGGCGACCTCTTTCTGGGCGCGCTTGCGGGTGTTGTCGAGATCAGCCAGCGTGCGCAGCAGCTGGCCGCGCATCTCTTCCTTTTCCGCTTCGAGGCGGAGGATCGTATCTTCCGGCGTCGCCTCTTCCGGGGCGGCGTTTTCAGGCGTTTCGACAGATTCCGTGTCTTCAGTCTTCGCTTCGTCGCTCATCATTTTCCGTCCTTGGCGCGGCGGCGGGAGAGGATCTCGCCCACGACCTTCGCTGTATAGTCTACCATCGGGATCACTCTTGCATAATTGAGCCGCGTCGGCCCAATCACGCCAAGGGCGCCGATGACCTGTTTTCCGCCTCCCATATAGGGCGCGACGATCACACTTGAACCTGATAGCGGGAAAAGCTGGTTTTCAGAGCCGATGAAGAGTCGCACCCCACCGGCTTCCCGTGTCGTATCGAGGATATCCAGCACGTTCTGTTGGCGCTCCAGCTCATTGAATAGCTGGCGTACGCGGTCGAGATCCTCGGCGGCTTTGGCATCTTCCAGCAGGTTTGCGCGGCCTCGCACAATCAGGGACCGGCCCCGGCCGGGTGTTTCGCCGCTCCATTGGGCGAGCCCCTGTTCGACAAGGCCGGCGGCAGTCACATCAAGCTGCGCACGGCGGGAGCTCAGCTCCTCCCGCACATCCTGTGCCGCTTCCGCGAGTGTGCGGCCCTTCATGCGGGTGGAGAGGTAGTTGCCCGCTTCGATCAGTGCCGTGGAAGGCAGGCCCTCGGGCACCTGGATGAAGCGGTTTTCGACATCGCCATCCTCGGTCAGCAGGATGCAGATGGCATCGCGCGGGCCGAGCGGCAGAAATTCGACATGGCGCACGGCGGCGTCGCGCTTCGGAGAGGAGACAAGGCCCGCGCCGCCCGCAAGGCCCGAAAGGATATCGGAGGCTTCGGACAGCACGTTCTCGAAGTCGGCGCCGGCCGATTTCAGGCGGTCGTCGATCGTCTGGCGGTCGGCCCGGGCGGGTTCACCGATCTCCAGGAAACCGTCCACAAAGAGGCGCAGGCCCATATGGGTCGGTGCGCGCCCGGCGGAGATGTGCGGTGCGTCCAGAAGGCCGAGCTCGGTCAGGTCCGCCATCACGTTCCGGATCGACGCAGGGGAGAGGGCGATGCTGCCCTTGGACAGGGTGCGCGAGCCGACAGGTTCCCCGGTCGCCAGATAGCCCTCGACGATCTCGCGGAAAATGTCCCGCGAGCGCTGGTCGAGGCGCTGCATCAGCGATTGTGTGTCCGGATGCGTTTGCATACCAAAATGGATAGGGGGCCGATGGCCCGCATTCAATAGGCCTCACACCGTGAGGTTGGTGCCATGTTCCCGATCCTGGGCGCTGCGCCATGCGAAATAGGAATAGATTACCGAAATGATCGCGGCGAGCCCGACCCAGGCGGTCAGCTGGACGGCCAGTAGCAGACCATCAAAAATGAACGCCCCGGCAAGGCCCAGCGCCCCTGCTGCCATGAACAGCGGCCCCGCCACCCGGTGCGTCTTTTCCCAAGCCGTATCGGACGACAGCGTTCACGGCGTGCGGATGCCAAAGAAGAAGCTGGACCGGGTCTTGGGCAGGTAATTTCCTACGATGATGAACAGGACCGAGGCCCCAGCGATGATCCAGCGAACCATCTGACCGGATCCCTCGGCAGCTTCTCCGACGCGGGTCATCTGAAGGGCGACACCGCCATGGATGCAGGTCAGCAGCACCATGACCGCCAGCCAGATCGCGACATAGCCGCGCCGGCCGGTTTCGATATTGCCCTTCCGCGGATCGATCGAGGGCAGGGCCGCCATTAGCAGGCCGACCGCCAGCGTGATCACCGGCAGGGTCCAGAGAAAGCGGATGGCTCCGGCTCGGTCAGTCCAGCGGTCGGGGGCGCCCGAAGGCCCCCAATGGATTGGAAATTCTCCGGAGGCCGGAAGCGCATGGATGGCTGCCACCGAGATGGCAACGCTGGCAGCTGTCGCCCCTAGGGTGATCAGAAGACCGTTACGGACAAAGGGTTTCATTCGGCTGCCTCCTTGATGGGGTCATCACCGTCATCCCGGCCGATCAAGCCGAGCAAGGCGGTGGCGGCGTCTTCCAGGACGCTGGTGTTGATACGGTAGAGGATCTGGTTGCCCTGCCGGTCGGCGGTCACCAGTTCGGCGTCCTTCAATACGGCGAGGTGGCGGCTCATGGTCGGCCAGCTCGTGTCGAATTCGGCAGCAAGATCGCCTGCAAGCTGCGGCCCCTTGCGCAGAAGCGCCAGGATCTGCCGGCGGGCAGGATGGGACAGGGCCTTGAAGACAGCGTTTTGCATTTCTGCTAATTAGCAAAAATGCTAATTAGGGTCCATTATGAAATTTCTGCGGGCAGAGCAGGGAGCTGTCACATTAGTAGAGGCCGTCGATTTCGCCGTCGGTATTGAGGGAAATGCCCTCGGCGGCCGGATGCCTGGGCAGGCCGGGCATGGTCATGATGTCCCCGCAAATGCCCACGACAAATCCGGCGCCTGCCGACAGGCGCACTTCCCGCAATTGCAGAACGTGTTTCTCCGGCGCCCCGACCAGTTTTGGATTGTTGGAGAAACTGTACTGCGTCTTGGCCATGCAGACCGGCAGATGGCCAAAGCCGGCCTCTTCCATTCGCCGGAGCGCCGCGCGGACATTGTCCGACGCCTCGACCTTTTCGGCACGATAGATTTCACGCGCCACGGTTTCGATCTTTTCGAGCAGGGGTGCCTCGTCCCGGTAGAGCAGTTTGAATTCTGCAGGCTTGGTATCGATTGTCTCGACGACCTTGCGGGCAAGGTCTTCTGCGCCGCGGCTGCCTTCAGCCCAATGCGTGCAGACCGACACCGGCACGCCCAGATCGTGGCAGTAGGCTTCAACCGCTGCCAGCTCGCTGGATGTGTCGGAGGTAAACCGGTTGATCGCCACCACCACCGGCACGCCGAATTTCTTCAGATTCTCGATATGTCGGCCAAGGTTGGCGAGCCCGGCTTCCAGCGCGCCATAGCCGACAGAGGCAGACTCCTTCAACGACAGTCCGCCATGCATTTTCAGGGCACGGACAGTAGCGACCAGCACGGCGGCAGATGGTGCGAGCCCGGCCTGGCGGCATTTGATGTTGAAGAATTTTTCGGCGCCGAGGTCTGCCCCGAACCCGGCTTCGGTGACGACATAGTCCGACATCTTCAGCGCGGCCTTTGTCGCGATGACCGAGTTGCAGCCATGCGCGATGTTCGCAAACGGCCCGCCATGGATGAGGACGGGATTGTTCTCCAGTGTCTGCACAATATTCGGCAGCAGGGCGTAGCGCAGTAGCGCCATGATCGCGCCCACAGCGCTGATGTCCTTCGCGGTGACTGGCACCCGGCCGCGCTTGTAACCGACCACGATCCGTTCCAGCCGTTCTTCCAGATCGTGGGCATCTTTGGCGAGGCAGAGAATGGCCATGATCTCCGAAGCGACCGTGATGTCGAAGCCGGATTCCATCGGCGAGCCGTTGCCGGAGCCGCCAAGTCCGGTCACGATCTGGCGCAGATTGCGGTCATTCATGTCCAGCACACGGCGCCAGGCAACACGGGTCGGTTCCAGTCCGGTTTCCGCGCCCCAGTGCAAATGGTTGTCGATCATCGCCGCCAGCAGATTGTGCGCTGACGTGATGGCGTGGAAATCACCCGTGAAGTGCAGGTTGATGTCGTCCATTGGAACGACTTGTGCACGGCCGCCGCCTGTGGCGCCGCCCTTCATACCAAAGCAAGGGCCGAGCGAAGGCTCGCGCAGGCAGAGCAGGGCGTTCTTGTCCAGACGGCGCAGCGCATCGGCGAGGCCGATGGAGGTCGTGGTCTTGCCTTCACCCGCCGGCGTCGGGTTGATCGCCGTCACCAGGATGAGCTTGCCATCCTTCTTTTGTTTCAGGCTGGCCAGGTAGTGGCTGCTGATCTTTGCCTTGTCGTAGCCGAAGGGGATGAGGTCCTGTGCGCCAATTCCCAGACGCTGACCGATCTGTCCGATAGGCAGTTTCTTCGCACCCCGCGCAATCGTGATGTCGCTGGTCATGGACCCCCGCTTTCTGTTCCCTAGGCGATCCGGTGTAGACAGGTGCGGCAAAACCCGCAATCAGGCGTGGCACCAAACAGGAGGTCCCCCATGAGCCAGCTCGTCCGCCCGTCAGGCCGCCCCTTTGACCAGATGCGCGAGATCGTCCTCGAGACCGAAGTGACCCGCTATGCGGAAGGCTCTTGCCTGGCGAAGTTCGGCAATACGCATGTCCTGTGCACGGCGAGCTGGGAAAACCGGGTACCGGGCTGGATGAAAGGGCAGGGGCGCGGCTGGGTGACGGCGGAATACGGCATGCTGCCGCGTGCGACGCACACCCGCGGTCGACGCGAAGCCGCGGCTGGAAAGCAGTCCGGCCGGACGCAAGAGATCCAGCGCCTGATCGGTCGCTCACTGCGCTCGGTCTGCGATCTTGCTGCCCTTGGCGAGAACCAGATCACGATCGATTGTGACGTGCTGCAGGCCGACGGCGGCACGCGGACAGCGTCCATCACGGGCGGCTTTGTCGCCTTGTCGCTGGCCTGCAAATACCTTGTCGATGAGGGCGTGATCCCGGCGAACCCGATCGTGAAACAGGCCGCCGCCATCTCGGTCGGCGTCTATCAGGATCATCCCGTTCTGGACGTGGATTACCCGGAAGACTCGGCAGGCGAGGCTGACATGAATGTTGTCATGAGTTCTGACGGCGGCTTCATCGAAGTTCAGGGCACCGGCGAGGAGCGTCCGCTGACACGCGTCGAGCTGGATGAAATGCTGCGTCTTGCCGAGAAGGGCTGTAACGAACTGTTCGCCGCCCAGCGTGCGGCGCTCGCCTAAGCAGGCAGCTCAATAGCGCGGCTTCGGCCCGCCCAGCATGTCGCCGAGTGTTCGTACGGTGGCTGTCGCGACCTGCATCGGGGTCGGCTTGCGGCGGTGCGCGTGGCGGACGAAGTGGCCGCAATTGGACCCGAACAGGTCATATTCCTTGCCGAGATGGCGCCGGGCACGCAGCTCGACATGATACCCTTCGAGATCGCTGTAGCGGCCATGCAGGCGCACATCACGTCCGGCTGAAAAAGCTTCGAAGCTTTGTTCCACCACGCCGCCATGCAGGCGCGAATTGCAGATCACGGTCCCGCGTGAAGTCACGACGCCATAATGTCTGAGCACACCGCCAAAGCGGATCGAGACGACATCTCCTGAATCGTAGAGACCGTCCCGCATCGCTATTCCGCCGCGACGCGTTCGGTGGCGCCGTCATCTTCGGAGTCAAAGATGAGGATGTCTCCCGGCTGACAGCCGAGTTCCCGGCACAGTGCTTCCAGGGTGGAGAAGCGAATGGCTTTCGCCTTGCCGGTTTTGAGGATGGAAAGATTGGCGAGCGTCACGCCGACACGTTCCGACAGTTCCGTCAGGGACATGCGGCGGTCTAACAGGACACGATCGAGGGTTACGCGAATAGACATGGCTACCCTCCTATATGGTCATTTTTTCTTCGTCGCGAAGGCGTGTGCCTTCCCGGAAGACTTGGCTGAGAATGAACAGGGCGGCCACAGACGCCCAGGCGATAAGGTCAACGGAAAATTCAAGCGATGTACCGGTGACCATCAGCCCCACGAAGATGGCGATGACGTACCGCATCAGCTGGGTAATGGCGATTGCGATGGCGATGCGGGTGAGGCGAACGGCATTTTCCGGCACGAACGGATCGCCCGCCGCGAGAGTTGCCAGTATCTTGCGCAATTCGAGGCTCACAAAAACCACCGCACAGACCACGACCAGCACACCGACCAGGCCGGCGGCAAGTTCGGGAACGGAGATATCGTGATCGTCGACCTTGATGGCGCCGATGCTGATGGGAGACCCGGAGAGCATCGAAACGAGTTCAATACCGCCGGCCAGGAGAACGATGGCGCCGATGGCAGCCGTCATCCACATGACGACAGTGACGAGGACTGTCATGATCGCCGCCATGGAATTGCGCGTTTTACCTGTCATGCCTTCTTCTCTTCATCCTTTCCGCTGGATGATCTATGCCGGACTGAGCGTTGCTTCTCTACAAGCTCTTACCGAATAACGATATAGGAATTTGTGACGAAAGCAAGAATGGAACCATTTCAGAAGGGCGAAATATGACACATCGCACCCTGTCCTCCGGCAGGTTGATCGCCGCCACACACAACAAGGGAAAAGTGAGGGAACTCAAGGACTTGTTCGAGCCCTTGGGTCTCGAAGTTGTCTCTGCTATTGATCTGGACCTGCCAGAGCCTGAAGAAACTGAGAGCAGTTTCACCGGCAATGCGCTGCTGAAAGCGCGGGCCGCGGCGGCCGAAACGGGCGCACCGGCCCTGTCGGACGATTCCGGGCTGTCGGTCACTTTGCTAGACGGAGCCCCCGGCATTTACTCCGCAAGGTGGGCAGGCGAGCCGCGCGATTTTGGTGTTGCCATGGCCCGGGTGGAGCAAGAGCTGCAGGCGGCCGGCAATTCAGACCGGTCTGCCAAATTCGTCTGCGCGCTCGCCGTCGCCTGGCCGGATGGGCATGAGGAAGTCTTCGAGGGCGAAGTGCATGGACAGCTTGTCTGGCCGCCGAGAGGGCAGAAGGGCTTCGGCTATGACCCGATCTTCGTCGCCGATGGAGAAACGATCACCTTCGGCGAAATGGATCCGGACCGGAAACATGCGATGAGCCACCGCGCCGATGCTTTCCGCAAATTGAAGGCGGCGCTTCTGTCGTGACGGACGACGCCCTGCATCCTTTCGGTCCGCATTTCGGGTTTGGCCTCTATGTGCATTGGCCCTATTGCGCGCGCATCTGCCCGTATTGTGATTTCAATGTGTATGCCGCAAAGGACCGTGATCCGTCCTTGCTGGTCGACGCGATCTGCACCGATATTCGCGAGCACCGCCAGCGCATGCCGGAGCATGGCGCGCTGGACTCTGTCTATCTCGGCGGCGGGACGCCATCGCTGCTGGCGCCAGAAGATGTCGAGCGCATCCTGATAGCTGCGGATGATGTGTTCGGTGTGAAACCGGGCGCGGAAGTCACGCTGGAAGCGAATCCGAACGATGTGATGCGGGCCGATCTTACGGGCCTGAAAAGTGCCGGCGTGAACAGGCTTTCCGTTGGTGTCCAGTCATTGCGCGATTCAGCGCTGGCCTTTCTCGGCCGTGATCATGATGCCGACGGCGCGCGGGCGAGCGTTGCGCGGGCGATGCGCGTGTTCCGGTCTGTCAGCGTCGACCTGATCTATGCCCGGCCCGGTCAGCAGACGGATGACTGGCAGAACGAACTGGAAGACGTGCTGGCCATGGGCATGCCGCACCTGTCTCTCTACGAGCTGACCATCAAGGAAGGGACGGCGTTTGGGCTTGCCGTCGGGCGGGGCCAGATCAACCCCATGCCCGACGATGATCAGGCCGACATGTTCGAGCTGACACAGGATCTTCTGGAGAAGGCAGGATTGCCGGCCTATGAAGTATCCAATCATGCCATGTCGCCGGAATACCAATCCGTGCACAATCTCATCTACTGGCAGGGCGGGGACTGGATCGGAGCAGGGCCCGGCGCGCATGGCCGCGTGACCGTGAGCGGGCATCGCTATGCCTATGAGGCGCACCGCCGCCCCGAAGTCTACATGGCCAATGTCCAGGCGCTCGGCTCCGGCTGGGGCGATGCTGAGCGGCTGGATGCAAATGCGATCGCGCAGGAGTTGCTGGCCATGGGGCTACGTCCCGCGAGCGGCATTGACGTGGCGCGGATCGAGGCCGTGTCCGGCAGGCCGGTATCGCGTGAAAAAATTGCCGTCTTCGTCGATCAGGGCTGGGTCAATTTCGACCAGGGCGTCCTGTCGCTGACGCCATCGGGCCGATTGCTGGCCGACGCGCTGACAGCCCAGCTAGCGTCCTGATCCCGCGGGTCGGCCTTATGCGGGAGGCTGGCGCCCCATTCTTTCTTCCCAGTGCCGTCGGCACAGCGAGACATAGACCGATTTTCCGATGGAGACCTGGTCGCCTTCGGTCAGGGCTTTCCCGTTCGGACCCAGACGCGCAACCATGGTCGCCTTGCGCCCGCATTCGCAGATCGTACGGACTTCGCGCAGTGAGTCTGCGATCGCGAGCAGGGCAGCGGAGCCCTCGAACAGTTCGCCGCGGAAATCCGTGCGCAGGCCGTAGGCCAGAACCGGCACATCCAGGCGGTCAGCTACACGGGCGAGCTGCCAGGCCTGATCTTTCGTCAGGAACTGGGCCTCATCGACGAAGATCGCATCGATGCGGTGTTCGGCCTGCCTGTTCTTCACCAGGGAGAAGAGATCTGTTTCGTTCGTGTACAGTGTGGCATCGGCGCTGATGCCGATGCGGGACGAAATATGGCCGGCGTCGTCGTCCTTGTAGAGGGCCGACGTGAGCAGGAGGACATCCATTCCCCGCTCACGATAATTATACGCCGCCTGAAGCAGAATCGTCGACTTTCCTGCATTCATGGCGGCGTAGGAAAAATAGAGCTTGGCCATAGGAGATGAGGCGTTGTCGTCTATTCGAGGGCGCGTGCAACCCCGTCACGGCGCGGGTCCGCCCCGCCTTCCAGGCCATCTTCGCGCACGATGATGACATGCAGACCGGAATTCTCGCCCTGACGTTCTTCGACATTGTAGCCCATCTCACGCAGGGCTTCGGCCGCTTCCGGTCCACCTTCGCGGTCGACTTCCACGCCAACCACATCGCCGCGGGCGATAATGTTCGGCAGGTCGATGGATTCCTGCGCCGACTTGCCCCATTCGAGCACACCGACCAGCGTCTTGGCGACATAGGCGACAATGGAGTTTCCTCCCGGCGAACCGGTGACCATGAACAGATCACCATCCGGATCGAAGACGAGCGTCGGCGACATGGACGAACGCGGGCGCTTGTTGCCCGCAACGGCGTTGGCGACCGGCTTGCCGCCTTTCGTAGGCTCACGCGAGAAATCGGTCAGCTGGTTGTTCAGCACGAAGCCGTGAACCATCACCGAGTTTCCAAAGGCTGATTCCACGGTCATCGTCATGGAGACGGCATTGCCGTACGGGTCGATGATCGAGAAATGCGTCGTGCCCGGACGATGATCAGTCGGGTCCTCACCCCACATCTGGCGCATCGGGCCACGGCCGAGTGCGATCCCCGGATCGCCCGGCGTTGCATGCTCGTCCGGTGCGAAGACTTCAGTCGCGCGCACGTCGAGATATGTCGGATCGATCAGTTCTGCGGCCGGGACCGGGACGAAATCGGCGTCGGCGACATAATGGTCGCGGTCGGCATAGGTCAGGCGCTGGGCATCAACGAAGGCTTTCAGGAAACCTTCCTCGGTTGCGTCTTCTTCGCTGGTCGGCTTGAGCCGGTCGTACAGGCCGAGGATCATGTTCTGCGTCACGCCGCCGGAAGATGGCGGCGGGGCTGAACATACCTTGTAGCCATCTGGCTCCACACCGCAGAGCGCTGGACGGACAGCGACCTCATAATTGGCGAGGTCCTCTACCGTCATTGCACCTGGCAGGGACGGGTCGTGGGATACGGCATAGGCGATCGATTCAGCGATCTCTCCGGAATAGAAGGCGGCCGGGCCTTCGGTTGCAACGCGCTTCAGCGTTTCGGCGTAGGCTGGATTTGTCTTGATCGCCCCCTCCGCCAGCGGTACGCCATCCGGATAGAAGTAGGCTGAGGATTCCGGGAGATCATCGAGCCGGACGTATTGTTGAAGGCGGTCGCTGGCGAGCGTGGCAGCGAGCTTGCGTTCTACCACGAAACCGTCTTCGGCGAGCTTGATCGCAGGCTGGAAGAGTTCGTCCCAATCCAGTTTGCCAGCAGCATCATGGGCGGATTTGTACAGTGCGACTGCGCCCGGTACGCCCACCGACCGACCGGACTGCCAGGAGGAGATGTAGTCCATCACCTCGCCGTCTTTCATGAAATATTCCGGTGTGGCTGCGGCCGGCGCGCGCTCACGTCCGTCGAACACGGTGATCTCGTCGCTCGCATGGTCATAATAGACCATGAAACCACCACCGCCGATGCCGGAGCTCTCCGGTTCCACAAGGCCAAGCGCGGCATGCACCGCAATTGCCGCATCGACCGCTGTGCCACCCTTGCGCAGCATCTCCAGACCAGCTTCGACGGCTTCAGGATTTGCCGCCGCTACCATGGCGCCTTTGGTCCAAGCAGTTGCGTCGACGGCTTCCGGCGCCGCTTCCGAAGTCTGGCTGGCGGCTGCGTCTGCCGCGCTCTGAGCCGCTTCGGATGCCGAGACATCCTGCTTCCCGTTCGGTGCCGCGCAGGCTGACAGGAGGAGGGCGGCAAGGAGGGGGCGGGCGATCTTCATGGCAGTGTCCTTGGCTTGCGTGAGTCGCGGCGGACCTTAAGAGAGTGAATCCCAAAGGGAAAGACCGACAGGACATTGCAATGGCCACAGCAGCCGGGAAACGGAATCTCATCACTGATGTCGCAGGTGTGCGTGTCGGACAGGCACAAGATGCCCGCATCGATACAGGTGTCACAGTGATCCTGCCGGACACTCCCGTGATTGCCGCCTGTGCTGTCGCCGGGGGAGGGCCGGGAACTCGGGAAACGGACCTGCTTTCAGCTGGCGCAATGGTGGACCATGTCGATGCAATTTTCCTTTCCGGCGGGAGCGCATTTGGACTGGGTGCAGCTGATGGCGTGATGGCGGGTCTCAAAGAGGCGGGACGCGGGTTCAGCCTGGTCGAACGGCCCGGTGTGCCGCCCACGCCCATCGTGCCCGGAGCCATTCTGTACGATCTGGCGAATGGGGGCGACAAGAACTGGACCGGTATTGCGCCTTATGCGGCGCTTGGCCTTGAGGCTTTCAAAACCGCTTCGAAAGATTTCGACCTCGGGCGCGCTGGGGCGGGGCACGGCGCGCGCGCGGGCCAGCATCCGGGCGGCACGGGCTCGGCCAGTGCCGTGACGGCGGAGGGGTTCACCGTTGGAGCGCTCGCGTGTGTGAACGCCTTCGGTTCGGTCTTGATGCCCGGAACTGACGTTTATTGGGCCTGGCCGTATGAACTGGACGGTGAGTTTGGCGGAGTGCGGCCTCCGGCAGATTTCGCGATGGATCCGGACGATTGGGGTGCGGCGAAGGTCAATCCGGTCCTCGGCCAGAACACAACGATCGCCTGTGTTGCAACAGACGCTCCGCTGACGCCTGCCCAGGCCAGCCGGATTGCTCAGATGGCTTTATCGGGATTCTCCCGTGCAATCCGGCCGGTATTTGCACCCTTCGACGGAGACGCGGTATTCGTGCTATCAACCGCAAGTGAAGCCTTGCCGGCTCCGGACCCGTTGACTGTGACCCGGATCGGAGAGTTAGCTGCCTCGACTTTGGCCCGGGCGATTACGCGCGGCGTGCATGAGGCGCGGCGGCAGTCCGGCGCAGTGGCCTGAGGGGACGAAGCAGGGGGAGGACGTTTCCGCATGAGACCAACCTGGAAATGGGGGTTCGCCCTCGGTGCAGTGGCGCTTGCCACGGCTTGTGTGGTGGGTGGACGTGAAGCGAATCCAGATGACTGGCCGGGTATCGTTTCGCTCCAGTCTCAGCAGGGCAGGAATATCTATCATGAATGCGGTGCCTCGATGATTTCTCCGGAATGGGCCCTGACGGCGGCCCATTGCGTGGAAACAGTGCGGATTGAATCAGAAACAGGACGAGCCGCCCAATACCTTCCGGATGACCGGGGTGATCTTAAGCGCTTCGGACCGCTGTACGCCGTTGTCGGCGCAGGAACGCTGCTGGAGACGCCAAAGGACGCATCCTTTCCGGTAGACCGGATCGTCATCCACCCAGGCTATCGGTCCGGGCATGCCGAGTTGGGGGACGACCTTGCCCTCCTTCACATTGTCGGGCGCTGGGATGGCCCGCTTTCCCGCCTGGACGGGTTGACGGGCCGGGCACCCGACCCGGACTCGGCGCAAACCGAAGTCGTTGTGGCCGGATACGGGAACACAGAGGAACAGGGCAGCCAGGAAGAAGGCTTCAACCGGACAGGGCGGCACGTCAGCGCGCCAAGTCTCGCGCTGATGGAAGGCTTGGTGCCGCCGGTCGCCCCGGAGACGTGCAAACAGCAAATTGCCACGCTGATTGATAAATACGGGCTGGACCAGGAATTTGCCGGGGTCAGCGTTGATCCGGCGCTGCAGATCTGTGCCGGTAGCGGCGGAACGGATTCCTGCCAGGGTGACAGTGGCGGCCCGCTGGTGGCGCGGACATGGGAAGAGGGCCCCGTGCAAATCGGTGTGGTCAGTTGGGGGCTCGGCTGCGCTCGGCAGGACAGTCCTGGCGTTTATTCCCGCGTTTCTGCCTATGCGGAATGGATTTCCGGTGAAACGGGAATCGAACCGGACCTTGAGACACCCTCATCCCATCGCCCGGAATATGATTTGCCGCCTGGAGGGGAGAACGGCTCAGGCCACACCGAAGAATAAATTCATCCGATATTGCTGCAGAAGGCGGGGAAAACAGGCTTGCATCCCTTTTGGGCTGACTGTATGTGTCCGCCTTCCTTTTGGCAGGCACCCGTAGCTCAGCTGGATAGAGCACCAGACTACGAATCTGGGGGTCGGGCGTTCGAATCGCTCCGGGTGCGCCATTTTCCTTTAAACAATGAATCGGTTTCGGCGGTATCCCGTTCATTTGGGGCGCTGAAGACTATGTTGCGGCCCCGCATCCCCAATTCATTGGGGTCAGGTTTTGGAAACAAGAAATCAGTGACAAACGCATTGTCGTGCGTTTGCCACCGATCCGGTCTGATGGAAGCTTTCCGCTATGCTGCGGAGCTGACCTTCATGGCTTCTTGCGGCTCACTTTCCGAGGTGGCCAGCCCGGAGGATTGATAGTCCCGGGCCTGCTGTTTTACGAGCCGGGCGCCGATAAAATACAGGATGGGCATAATCAGCTCGACGCCAATCTGCTGCACCTTGTAGCTGCGACCGATAATCGGAATACTCCGGATGATCGGCTTGGCGACCCCGGCGCGATAGCGCCAGTCCCTCTTGCCCATATAGTTCTTGAAGTACGGATCGTTCTCCAGTTTCCATTTTTTCTGAAGATGGTTCAGGCTTTGGCGCTGCCAGTCCGGTGACCAGCGCAACATGAAGAAGGCGCGGTCCATCGGCTCAACAGCGTATGTGTTGCTTGGTACACAGAAGGAAACGACGGAGGATGGCTCCAGCATGATCCGGCCGCCTTTGGCCCAGACATTGATGCTGAAATCAATATGATCCTTGGAGCACGGCATGTTCTCATCAAACTCGCCAAGCCACGCAAAGGCGTTACGCCGTACCAGGAAGCAATGAACCTCGGTCACCTGAATTTCGGTGCGCTTGAGGTCGACATCCTTGATCTTCTCGCCCTGGTGTTTGAGGTGGCTGTCCGTGAGACGATGTTGTTCCTCTGTGCCATTGAAGAACGCATCCATGTCTTCTGCGAAGTCACCACCGGCCTGGTGAATTTCCGTGAACATGGGCAGTCCCTGGCAGATCAGGGGCTGGACGACTTCTGCGCCGGTTTCTTCTGCGCAGGTCACCGCGTTTACCAGCCAGTCTTCAGAGACCATCACGTCGTTTTCACAGTATGCGACGTAGGGTGTCGTCGCGAGGCGCAGACCGATATTCCGGGCCTGGCAGGGCGCCAGAAAATGATCATAGCGCAGATACCGGAACCCGTTTTTCTCGCAGATGGCACGGATTTCTTCCGCAACAGCTTTAGGGCTGCCGGCATCCACATAAATCAGGTCATAGGGACCGGTCGTCTTCTCGACGAGATTGTTCAGTGAGCGGGACGCCAGACTGAACCGGTCACGTGCGGTGACGATGACGGTGGCCTTGGTCTCAGTGTTCGTTGTCGAAGTCATTTCAGGCAGCTTCCTTTGCAAGACCGGCAGCATCACCGGGAGTGGAGGAGGGGGGCATCAGAATGGAGTTGTAAACGTCGATCAGGGCATCGGTCGTTCGCGGCAGCGCATAGGTGGTCTCAACGACCTGGCGGGCATTGGTGAGCATTTGCGGCCAACGGGCCTGCATACCGAGGATGCGGTGGATGGCATGCTCAAGCGCATCGACACTGCCTTCTTCGCACTGCACGCCGGTCTCACCGTCGATCACGAGTTCCGAGATGCCGCCATGACGGGTTCCCACGACCGGACGGCCGATCGCCATCGCTTCCTTCAGTGTGTTGACGGGTCCGTCCTGGCTGCCTTTTGAGCAGGTCATGGACGGCGCGAGGAAAACGTCACACTGGCGAATGAATTCCGCGATGGCCTTGTGACTTTGAGCGCCATGAAACGTCACGGCTTCGCCAAGCCCGCAATCGCGCGCCCGTTGCTCCAGTTCGGCACGCATGTCGCCGTCACCCACTATGTCGACAGCGATGCCGCGTCCGCTTGCCCGCGCGTATCGTGAGAGCGCAGCCAAAGCGACGTGAAATCCCTTACGCTCGATCAGGCGCCCGACCATGAGAAACCGGATGTCGCCATTGGAAACTTCGCTAATCGGCTGGAATGGGAAGCTTTCGAGGCGCATGCCCGACTCGACGATGCTGATCCGGTCTTCCGGACAGCCGATCGCGATTGCGCGTTGGCGGAAATATTCGGAATTTGAGATGAAGGCGTCAGCTTCCGGCCAGATATGATCGTACAGATGCTCACCCTGGGACGTAACCAGTTCGGAAATGTCATATCCCCGGAAATTGACAACCAGGTGACCGGACAGGAAACCCGCCCGGCGGTGTTTTATGACATGCTCTGCAAGCGGCGCGAATTGACAGTGGATGATGTCGTAATGCGCGTCTGACGGCAACTGAGCGGCCTGGTAAACGGCGGACAGGTTCAGGAATGTCCGCCGGTAAATGCCCGGCTGCATTCTGACCAGGCTGCCCATGCCATGCCGGGATACCAAATCCTTCAGAGTGCCGGGCAGCTTGCGCCAGCGATCAGAGAGATTGTCCGGCCAACGCATGTTTATCGTCGATTGTTCGAGGTGCAGGGGTTCGACTTCCGGAACAGAAAGTCCGGTCGCGTCGACATTCCCGATTCCGTACAGGTCAACGTCGTGCCCGGCTTCTACCAGGGCAGCCGCACTGTTCGCGATAAAGGCCTCCGACATCATCGGAAAAGCGTTTGTAAAGAACGCGATTTTCAATGCGAACTCCTCTCGGTTGCGCCGCTGTCGCTCTTTGATGGTGTTCGCTGCGTTTCGTGCCGTTTGGCATGCAGGTTGCAGGTTTGGAGACCAACGACGGAGCCACTTTTCAGTCTGATCCCAAGCAAGTCCGATGCCAGTCGAAAACGGCCGAAGACCAGGAAAGCGCTCAAGCAGAAGGAAGACCAATGCCCCCGAATTCGGTCACCGTTCTCGTTCCGACCTTCAATCGGGCCGAGTTGCTGCTGGAAGCGTTGGATTCCATCCTGGCGCAGACGAGGCGGCCGGATGAGATCATCGTCATCAATGATGGATCGACGGATGACACGATTGATCGCCTGAAAGCTTATCGAAATGACGTTTCAATCCTGAATCAGGAAAATGCCGGAAAATCGGCGGCGCTCAACAAGGCTTTGGAAGTTGCGAGAGGCGACCTGATCTGGGTGTTCGACGATGATGATATCGCCGAACCTGACGCGCTCGAGATCCTGCTTGAACTTCTGGAAGCAAACCCTGAGGCCGACTTTGCGTACGGCCGGCACGATCGATTTACAATTGCGCCGAACGGTCATGTGAAATGGAGCGACACAGGCTACTGGAGCGAAAGCCTGCCGGAAGATTTTCTTTTTGAGACGCTCCTCGACATGTTTGCGCACCAGCCAGGCATGCTGGTTCGGAAATCCTTGTACCGTAAAGTCGGTCCCTTTGATGAGACGCTGATCCGGTCTCAAGACTACGACATGCTGCTGCGGCTTGCCCAGCATGGCCGCCCCGCGTCCACAGAACTCGTCGTGTTCCACCAGAGGCAACACAATCGGCCACGCGGAACCGCCAGCAATGTGGTGGACGCAGCGGACCGCGATTCAAACTGGCGGCGCTTTGACAGGGAAATTTTCTCCCGGATCGATAAGGCCCTTCCTCTTGGCAAATACCTGCCAGCGGATTGCTCTCTGATCGAAACGGGGATGACCCGGTGGGCATTGATTCGCCGGGGGGTCGTCATGATCAGGAAGGGTATGTGGGAGGAAGCCAGCAAGGATCTGCATAGCGCCGCCTCGATATCCGGCGACCCGCTCGCCAGGGTTGAGATTGCGGATCTGCGCAAGGCTCTGATGATGAAGTATGGCGGAGAGGAGCGGTTTATCGATGAAGAAGCGAGTGCTCTGCTCTTTGATATCAAGCAATCGTCGCCTGTTGGTGCTCAAATTGCGCGCGCTGTCGCCCGGGCAATGGTGTGGCGCATCCGTCTTTCCTTGCAAACCGGGAAATTCTCACAAGCATTCAGGCTTGCTTCACTTGTGTTGCGTCTGAGTGTGCCCAGCGGGCTCGCTCCTCGGGAGGTTCCGTCCTCCTATGCCGGAAGGTAGACCTGTTATGGCCCGGAGTTTTTCATGAGCCCTAACCTGCTTAAAAAAGCTGGACAGGCTGTCGCGCTCAACGCGATTGCAAACTGGGTCACACTGATCGGGTCCCTGCTTTCAATCGTCGTTATCGCCCGCATCCTGACGCCGGACGACTACGGCGTGTTTGTGATGGCGCTTGTGATCGTGACCCTGCCGGATGCGATCGCATCCGGAACGTTGGGTGACGCCCTCGTTCAGCGCAAGGAATTGCGGCCGGGACATCTGAACTCGGTTTTCCTTCAGTCGTTCCTGTTTTCGATCGTCTCATGGGGAGTGCTCATCCTTCTGGCACCCCTGATCGCCAGGGCCTACGGCGAGCCATCTGTGGTGCCGGTTTTGATCACTACTGGCGCTGTTCTGCCGATTGGTGCTGTAATTGCTGTCCCGGCTGCGATGTTGCGGCGGGAGTTACGATACAAGGAAATCACGATCGTTGATATTCTTGGCACCGTAACGGCCGCTGTGATCGGGGTCGTCATGGCCCTGATGTGGCGAAACGAATGGGCGCTGGTGGGAATGGAGCTGTCCCGACGCATCGTGCGCCTGGTCGGTTTTCTTTTCTTCGCGCGATGGGTGCCCAAAGTGCAATCCAGCTGGCTGGATTTCAAAGAGCTGATCAATTTCAACCTCGTCAATGGCACAGGGAATATCCTTCAGACATTCGACCAGATGCTGCCAAAAACCCTGATCGGCATGACACTCGGATCCCATGCGGTTGGCGTGTTCAATTTGCCGACCCGTCTGTTCCAGCAGGCCAACCAGGCCTTGATTGCACCGTTCGCCGCTGTTGCAATGCCAGTTGCGTCGGCCATGCAGGATAGCCGTGAAAATCTGCATCAGGCCATGGATAGTGCAATCCGGATGTCTGCGTTGCTGGCGTATCCGACCTTCATGGGCGCTTTTGTGGTCGCACCTGTCGCTATACCGGTTGTATTCGGCGAACAGTGGACGCCGAGTGTACCGATTTTCCAGATCTATATGGTGATTGGCTTGCGCGCGCCCATCACAGCGATTGTGATGGGGGTCTTCCGTGGCGTAGGCCGGCCGGATGTCGTCGCGTGGATCACTCTGACATCCATTATCGCGACATCTGTGCTGCTCGCCCTTACTTATCAGTATGGTCTGGTTGCCATTGCTTTCGCCTTGCTTGCGAAACAGGTCATCACGTTCATCCTCAGTACCTGGATGATCCAGCGCGTTGTCGGCTTCAGCGTTGTTCGCCAGCTGGTGGCCGGTTCTTCCGCTTTCTTCGCCTCTTGTGTCATGGGCGTGGTGGTTTGGCTCTTCATGGATTTTATGCCAGATGGTGCGAACCCGCTGCTTCATGTCATCGCCACGGTAGTAGTCGGCGCGCTGGTCTATCCTGTGGCGCTTTACTTCTTCATGCCAAGGCTTGGGCGGCATATCCTGCGAGCGGTGCGTATACTCTTGTCAGGCCAGCCGCGCGAAGCATTGAAAACCGTTCGCGGTGCCCTGGCAGGGCAGGGCGGCTGACCGTCGGCAAATACATCGCCGAATTTTCGATCTGGAATGAGCGGCTCGAGACATGGGTGACAGATTGTACCGGACACATGGGTAACAC
>NZ_AWFD01000009.1 GCF_000682735.1 Hyphomonas sp. CY54-11-8
GTTTGGCGATGCCTTCGGCTTCATATTTTCCCCCCACCATGAACCCGGAAATATTCTGCAGGAAAAGAAGGGGAATGCGGCGCTGGCAGGCAAGCTCGATAAAATGCGCGCCTTTTTGTGCGCTTTCGGAGTAAAGCACGCCATTGTTTGCCAGGATCGCCACCGGGATTCCCCATATGTGCGCAAAGCCGCACACAAGTGTCGCGCCATAGAGTGATTTGAATTCATGGAATTGGGAGCCGTCCACGAGCCGGGCAATAATCTCCCGAACGTCGAATGGTGTCCGAAGGTCGGGCGGAAGGACGCCATATATTTCTTCCGGCGAATGAAGCGGCGGCCTGATAGGTTGAAGATTGATGTTCGCATTTCTGTTCGCGGGAAGGGTCGCCACAATGTCGCGAACAATGGCGAGGGCGTGTTCATCATTTTCCGCCAGATGGTCGGCGACACCTGATTTGCGACTATGCGTATCACCGCCGCCCAGCTCCTCGGCTGAAATCACTTCGCCGATTGCGGCTTTGACCAGTGGTGGGCCGGCAAGGAAAATCGTGCCCTGATTGCGAACGATAATGGATTCATCCGACATTGCCGGCACATAGGCGCCGCCTGCCGTGCAGCTTCCCATGACACAGGCGATCTGCGGTATGCCAAGCGCCGACATGTTGGCCTGATTGTAGAAGATTCGGCCGAAATGATCCTTGTCCGGAAAAACTTCATCCTGGTGTGGCAGGTTCGCGCCGCCTGAATCGACGAGGTAGATGCAGGGCAACCGGTTTTCGAACGCGATCTCCTGCGCGCGCAGGTGTTTTTTTACCGTCAACGGATAGTAGGTGCCGCCTTTGACAGTTGCGTCATTGACAATGATCATGACAGATCGGCCGCAAACTTGGCCGATTCCGGTTATCAGTCCTGCACCAGAGATGTCTTCTCCGTACATTCCGTACGCCGCCAGTTGTGACAATTCGAGAAACGGGCTCACAGGATCGAGCAGGTGCCTGACCCGATCGCGTGGCAGGAGTTTCCCCCGGGATGTATGTCGCTCTCTTGCCCGTTTATTGCCGCCCCGCGCCAAGTCAGCGACATCGGCGTGAAGGCGGTCTCGGAGCTCACGATTATGGCGACTGTTGCTGGCGAACCCGGTGTCGGCCGGATTTAACTGTGTCTTGATGACGGCGCCGCTCATCCTTTCATGAGCTCCCGACCGATGAGAAAGCGACGGATTTCGTTCGTTCCGGCGCCGATGTCATAGAGTTTTGCATCTCGCGCAAATCGCTCGACTGGCCACTCCTTTGTATAACCGGCCCCGCCCAGCGCCTGGATTGCCTCCATCGAGCTGCGCACCGCGTTTTCACTCGACATCAGTATGGCGCCTGCCGCGTCAAATCGGGTGGTTCGGCCTTCGTCACAGGCGTTAGCAACGGCATAAACATAAGCCCTTGCGGAATTCAGCGCGACATACATGTCGGCAAGTTTTGCCTGCATGAGCTGAAAATTGCCGATGGGCTGGCCGAACTGTTTCCTTTCGCGAGCATAGGGCAAGACAGCATCAATGCAAGCCTGCATGATGCCGATCGGTCCGCCCGACAACACCGTGCGCTCATAGTCGAGACCGCTCATTAGTATGGCGGCGCCCTGACCAAGGTCACCCATGACATTCGTATCCGGGACAAAGCAGTCCTGGAAGACCAGCTCTCCGGTGTAGGACCCTCGCATCCCCATCTTGTCGAGTTTTCTTGCAACGGAAAAACCCTCAAAACCCTTCTCTACAAGAAAAGTCGTTAGCCCTTTTGAACCCGCCGCTGGATCGGTCTTCGCGTAGATGACCATCGTATCGGCAATGGGACCATTTGTGATCCAGAATTTGCTGCCATTGAGAACGAATCCGCCATCCGCCTGTTCGGCTTTCAGCATCATGCTCATGACATCCGAACCTGCACCCGCTTCCGACATGGCGAGCGCACCGACATACTCGCCGCTAATCAGCTTTGGCAGGTAGCGGGCTTTCTGGTCCGGACTTGCCCAGCGCCTGATCTGATTGATACAGAGATTGGAATGGGCACCGTAGGAGAGCCCGATCGAGGCAGAGGCTCTGGAGATTTCCTCCATAGCAACAACATGGTGCAGATAGCCCAGTCCAAGTCCGCCATCTTCTTCTTCAACCGTGATCCCATGAAGTCCCAACTCGCCCATTTCGGTCCAGACCCACTGCGGGCACTCATCGGTCCGGTCAATCTCGGCGGCGATCGGCGCAAGCTTGTCGCGCGCAAACCGCGTGCAGGTTTCACGGATCATGTCTACCGTTTCGCCGAGCGAGAAATCAAATAGCGTCATGTGTCTGCGCCCCTGACTGTGTTTTGCGAGGGACTAGCAAATTTGATCAAATAGGAAAAATTGAATTAAACGGCCCCACAGTATAAGCATTGTCTATGATCGATCGTTATCTCGTCCGCTATTTCCTCGCTGTCGTCGACAGCGGTAATTTTTCCCGTGCGGCCCAACGAATGAACGTGGCCCAGCCGACTCTGTCCATTGGTATTGCCAAGCTGGAAGAACTGGTTGGCGCAAGCTTGTTCGACCGCAACAACAAGCGGGTAAACCTGACTGATGCCGGTGCGCGTTTCCTTCCCTATGCGCGGCGGATCGAAAGTGAATTCAATCGGTCTCTCGCCGCCATTCAGGAAGTGCAGCCTTCCAAGGTCCTGAAGCTCGGAATTCTCAACACGATTTCTTCCACACTTGTTCAATCGGCCATCGCGCAGATGCTGGCCGCAGATCCGTCGCAACGCATTGAAGTCGTCGACGGTTCGGAACGCGAGATTGTGAATAGTATCGGACGCGGCCGCGTCGATGTTGCCTTGACCCTTGTGGAGAGGGGAGGGGAACGTCTTGGCGAAGAAGTGCTGTTTGAAGAAGGTTATGTCGCAGCCCTGCCGCGCACTCATCCGCAGGCAGGCAAGAGTGTGCTGAAAGCCGAAGACCTGGCCGACAGCATCATGATCGTACGCCGCCAATGCGAAGCGCTATCCGAGACAAGCCGATACTTTACTGAACGCGGCGTGCGTCCGTTTTTTGCATACAGGTCATCTCAGGACGATAGGGTCATGGCAATGGTCGCGGCTGGCCTGGGTTTGACCGTGGTTCCGGAGTCCCACGGTGCTCCAGGCGTTTGGCAGGCTCGATTGACCGGGTTCGACCTGACACGGAAAATTGGTCTGATGTACTCTCCCGACGTGAATCGTACCGCGCTCGACGGGTCGCCAGCCTTCCAGAAATTCAGGGAACTCGTTGGACGGCGTGGCTGAGCCACACTCATAAATCGGGAATGGAATTGTCAAAGGAACCGTGCATTGTCAAATTAAACGAGTTTGAGGCAGTCGAATCTAGCGTCTAGCCTCGGAGGGGCGTTGTCAGGGGAATCGAGGTTGAGGCGGCCAATCTGGGCGTCTAGCGTCGGAAAATGACCCAATCGCCATTCCGCTATTTCAAGACGTCCCCCGAGATCATCCAACTTGCGGTGATGATGTACGTCAGATTTCCGCTTTCGCTGCGCAATGTTGAGGACTTGCTACATGAGCGCGGGATCGACATTTGCCATGAAACGGTTCGACATTGGGTTGATCGGTTCGGCACCCATTTCGCTCATCAGATCCGAAAACGCCGGTCAGAGGGAATGCGTCAGCGAATTCAGTGGCAGTGGCACCTGGACGAAGTTTTTGTAAAGATCCGTGGGCAGACTCACTATCTGTGGCGTGCGGTCGATCATGAAGGCGAAGTTCTCGAGTCATTCGTGACGAAGGCGAGCGACAAGGCTTCTGCGTTGAAATTTATGCGAAAAGCCATGAAGCGGTATGGAAACCCCCGGGTCGTAGTCACGGATAAGCTTCGTTCCTACGGCGCAGCCATGAGCGATATCGGAAATGCTCACCGTCGCGAAATTGGACGACATTTAAACAACCGAGCTGAAAATTCTCACCTCCCTTTCCGGCGACGAGAGCGGGCGATGTCTCGCTTTAGGCACATGCGAAGTCTTCAAAAGTTCGCCTCCATCCATTCGTCTGTGTACAATCACTTCAATCATCAAAGGAATATCGAGAGCAGGGCCAGGTTCAAATTGTTACGTGACGCCGCTCTTCTCGAATGGCGCGAGCTGCTCGCGGCCTGAGACCTGCTCATCCGGGAAAAACGGAGACTGGTTCGAATTCGTCTGACAGCACCCTGGGAGGCTGTTTCAATTGCGGCAAATCATGTTAGCAAAACGAATGGCGCGGATGGGCCGCGTCGAAGTCAGGAAACAGGAAAGGAGTGCACCACAGTTTGCACTACAGATTGCAGACTTTTTGCACTACAGGCGAAAAATTCGACGCCATAACGCGTTGAATTGATTAGGTTTCAGGGATTGGGGTTAGGCGCGTCACTCGCGGTTCGGAAATCCACTGTCGGCTCTTGGCGAAAGGGCAACCTGGTTTGCTGCGTACGAGCTTCAATTCAAAAATAAATTAGACCCCAGACCCTTTTGTTCGGTACAGCCTGTGCCGTTCGGGTGATTAAGGGACCCACTTTCTCATTCCAAAAAACATACTAAAATCGAGATCTTGTGCCTGTGCCGAGAGTAATTTCTGTCTTCATTGTGCATGAATTTTTAATAATAAATGTTGCATAGTATGGAGCATGACCCCTATATTGCCGGTGATGGAGACAGGACATGACAGCACTTGCAAAACTAAAAAGGAGATTGCGCCCCGGGCAGGTGTACCGGCGCAAGGAGCTTGCGACCTGGTCAAACGCTGTCGATCGACATGTTGGACAGCTGCTTGACGAAGGACGCCTCGAAAAAGTTGGGGCAGGGCTCTACATGGCTCCGAGAAAAACCCGGTTCGGGCAGGCACCCGCCAAGCCGGAGAAGTTGGTTGAGTCATTCCTGGGGGATGACCGGTTTCTTATGGTTTGGCCAAACGCCTATAACAGCCTCGAATTGGGAACGACGCAGCTCTACAATGAGCCAGTTGTTTATAATCGCAAACGACACGGGCATTTCGAGCTGGATGGTCAACGCTATGATTTCCGCATGCGGACGTCTGTGCCATCAAACCTCAGTGAAGAATTCCTCCTGGTGGATCTGTTGCACAACCTCGATCGGCTTCCCGAGGATAAGGCCACGGTACTTCCCAAAGCACTTAGGCGTGCGCGACGTATGGACCGCGCGCGACTGTCACGTGCCGTGAAGGATTTCGGATCGGCGCGGGCTGCAAGGCTCCTCAAGCCTGTATTGAACCCTGATCAGACAACCGCCGCGTGACGCTTCTGCACGAACTGCCTGATTTTGCCGACCTCATCGCTGTTGCTGCGCGAAACAACACTATCGATCCGGGCCTTATCGAAAAGGACTACTGGTTGATGCATTGCCTCTGGGGACTGCAGCAGCTTGACTACAGGTTTGAGCTGAAAGGCGGAACTTCGCTGTCAAAGGGGTACGGCCTCATCGACCGTTTTTCGGAAGACATCGACATCCTGATCCACCCAGACGCCGACCTCCAGTATGGCCCAAACCACAACAAGCCTGCGCAGGTAAAAGCGCGTCTCGAATTCTTCAACGGTCTGGCCGAAGCCATCAAAATTTCTGGCATTATCGAAGTGGTCCGCGACGAAGAGTTCGACGACACACGCCACTATCGCGGCGCAGGCATTCGATTGAAGTATGAGTCGGTGAACCCACTGCCAGAAGGGCTGAAGGCAGGCATCCTGCTCGAAGTCGGGTTCGACCAGGTGGCGCCGAACCGGCCATGTACGATCTCATCCTGGGCCTACGAACTTGCAGTCGAGAGTGGGATTGCAGACTTGACCGACACCCGCGCGGTCGATGTGCCTTGCTATGAGCCGGGCTATACTTTTGTCGAAAAGCTCCAGACCATCTCAACGAAATTCCGCAAGCAGCAGGCGGACGGCGATATGCCGGTCAATTTCATGCGCCACTATTATGACGTGTACTGCCTGCTCGCTGACGCCTCGGTGAAAGAGTTCATCGGAACAGACGCATACAAGGACCACAAGGCCAAAAGGTTCCGCAAGGCAGATGAACCGGACCTCACCAGGAACGAAGCCTTTCTATTGAGTGACGCAGCAACGCGAAAAGCGTACGCGGAAGCTTATGTGAAGTCACGAGCGCTTTACTACAGGGAGCCTGCACTCTTTGACGATATTCTGGCACGCATCAGCGAGCACCTGCCGGAACTTTGAATGATCGTTGCGTGCAGGGAAATCACTAACCCTCTGAAATAAAAGGAATTACTATATTTCTCTTTTGTGGGGTGCGCCCTCCCGCACCCAATAAGCCCCTGATTTCCTTGCGGATTTCGGGGGCTTTTCTTATGCGGAAAAGGTCCGTATTCAATTTGGCTTTGGCCATTTGTGCTTGGTTTGCGAGCCGGTGCGGCTCCAGAACATGACCAACAAGGATGCAGAGACCTGGAATTTTCAAGACATTGCTTCGCAATAGTTGAAAACTCCAATCCCCACGAATAAGTTTCTAATTATGGCTGTGGGGACATCCATGAATACATCTTATGGTTTTGTGGTTTGCGCGCAATTTCTCGGAATTCAGCCCGAGGATCTTGTATACATTATCAGCTCACGATTGAATGAGGATGTGCCTGTGTCAAAGGCGCAGTCGGTCCTGCGAGGGAACATTCCTGTACCCAAGGGGTGGTGGGATGCGTTGCGAAGCTTCTGGTCGGAGTGCAAGGAAATCGGCGTGCAGCTGGCCGATGATCATCAAGCAGGCTCTGACTCCGGCTGGTGCATGTGCCTTTCCGAAAAATACCCAGCCTATATGGCGCTTCCATTGCTCCTGGCCATGCTCGAGATTTCCGGCGACCAGGATGTGAGCGTGAAGGTGGATTGCGCGTCCAGAAACCGGCACTAGGCCGCTGAGCTTGCCGATGTAGGCCGCGGGGCAACTCCGGCGTCTGAGTGGAATGTCCCCATGAGCCTCACGCCGGGGTCTTTTGTCATCTGGTGCAGGCGCCGGAGGCAATGCAGTGAGCAGCGACAGATTTATGTTACCGGGTCGTTAGATCTGGCAGACGGACTCATGAAGGGGCTTCTGGTATGCGGCGTATTTTCTTTTGGGCGCACTTCGTCATGGGGCTCGCGGCAGGAGCGCTGATCCTGCTGATGTCTGTAACAGGTGTGCTGCTCACCTATGAGCGCCAGATGGTTGCCGCCGCGCAGAACGCGGCTGTTGAGGCGCCGGCCGGCGCTGAGCCGTTGAGTATTGAAGCGCTCTCACAAGCGGCCGCGGCGCTGGGTGGGGCACCCGGAAATACCTTGATAATTCAAAGGGGTGCCTCGGATGTTGTGACTCTGTCCAAGGGGCGGCAGGACTCGGTCCTGCTTGATCCGTATACAGGCGAAGTGCTCGATGGGGCGGGCGAAGAGACTGAAGCCTTCTTCGGCCGTGTCATGCGCATTCATCGCTGGCTGGCTTTCACAGGCGGGCGCAATGAATTGGGCGCCGCGGTGAATGGTGCAGCAAACCTGATTTTTGGGGCGCTCCTGATTTCCGGCGTTGTGCTCTGGTGGCCGCGCAAATGGAAGTGGCCGCTGGTGAAGATGCAGCTCTTTTTCCGGCGCGGCCTGACAAATGCGAAGGCGCGTCACTACAACTGGCACCATGTACTCGCGGCGTGGAGCTTCGTACCACTTTTCCTGATCATCGTGTCGGGCGCTGTCTTCTCCTACAGCTGGGCAAACAAGCTGGTCTATGCGGCATTCGGCGAAACGCCAGGCGGTCAACGTGCGGGGCGACAGCCTGCTGCGGCAGCGCCACCAGTGCTGACCGGGGAGGTCCAGCCTCTTGATCAACTGGTCGCACAGGCTACTGAGCCATTCAGCAATTGGCGCCGTGTTTCCATTACGCTTCCCGAGCCGAATGCGACAACGCTCGAGCTCGCGGTCGATTGGGGCAATGGCACCCAGGCGTCGAAACAGCGCAGCGTGAGTGTCGCGCGTGATGGTTCCGGTTTTATCGGGGCGCCAGTTGGTGATATTTCCAGCCCGGCGTCGAAAGCCCGCCGTTATCTACGTTTTGTGCATACCGGAGAGATCTATGGCCTCATCGGGCAGACGCTGGCAGGGCTTGCTTCCATTGCCGCGATTGTCCTCGTTTACACGGGAATGTCTTTGGCCATCCGGCGCTTGATCCGAATACGAAATTCATCGAAAGCCTGATTTTCCGGGCTCTGCGCAATCCGTCGCATGGCGGCCGTTCAGAATTCATTTTACAAAAACGTAAAATGAGCTGACGGCCAGTCGGCGTCATGGTGCGTGTCCTGCTTTGGCTGGCCGGGGAGGTGTTCGATGAGCACAACGAACCGACCGGTCTTTGAACAATACCCGGAACGTGCCGGCATTCAGGCCGAGGCGCATGCGCGCCCGCCGCTGGCCATCGAGCCAGAGGCCGCTGAAGTATGGAACTGGGTGTTGTACGATTTGCCGGAAGATCCGGCAGTCTGGCAAGCGCCGTATGATCCGGCTTGCAGACACAAAGTGCTGGAGCTTGCCGCCGGGCAATTGCGAATTGAGCGGCATACAGAATTTGTCTCTGTCACATGGCTGGGCGAAGGACCGCCTGATACTGAGAGCTTGAGCATCATCGCGCTCTGTCCGGGGCGCCAGTTGGCCGGAGCGCGGATACTGATCCGGCCCGCCGGATGGAGTGGTATGGCAGACGTCTTCGGACCAGGCCGTATATTTGGCGGAGCTGCCCGGTTTTCCGGGGTGGAGGTTGCGACCGACTTCCAGGTCGGAGCAGACCAGATGGTCGTTTATATATTGTCTGGAGCATTCGAGGACGCTTTTGCGCGGGGGAGGCTGGTCAAGCGGCTGGTCGATCTTGAAACCTATCGGATGGCATCACTTCTTGGCCTGCCGGTGGTTCGGCAAGCGACGCCGGCGCTTCAGTCCCTGGAAGCGCGGACCGGGCGTGCCATGCGCGCCTTGAGCGCGTCCGAAGGCGAAACTCTGGGAGACACGATCCGGGAGATTTCAGCGCTTCTTGCTGAAGTTGGTGCTTTGCGGGACGACCTCCGTTACCGCATGGCCGCGTCGAAAGCCTACTATGATATTGTATCGGATCGATTGGAGAGCCTGGCCGAAGCACCGATCGGTCAGCGCCAGACCCTGAAAGGCTTCGTCGATCATCGCCTGGCGCCCGCAATCAAGACCGTTTCTGCCTTTGACCGTCGGATCGCAGATGTTTCAGTCACCTTGTCGGAAGCGATGGCGTTGGCACGGACCCGGTTGGAGCAGGCTTCGCAGGAACACAATCAGGCCTTGCTGGTCTCGATGGAAAAGCGTGCGCGCCAGCAGGTGCATCTCGGCCAGGCTGTCGAGGGGCTCTCTGTCGCGGCGATTTCCTACTATGTCGTCGGCCTGATTGGTGTGCTGATCAAATCGCTGCCGCATACGGTGGTGAGTGTTCCTGTTCTCCAAGCGGTCAGCGTGCCTGCCGTGATCGCTTTGGTCTGGTTGAACGTGCGCCGGGCGAAAACGCGGATCGACGAAGTCTGAGCACCTCAAGACTGGATGAAGACCCGTTCCGAGACGAGGTCTTCAAACGGCGCATCCAAAGGTTTGTGGGTCAGTGCGATGAGGGCGCGGGGTGCCTGTGCTGCCCAGTCTTCTAGGTTTGCAGCAAGGCGCTGGGCGAGTTCAGCCTCGAGCCCTGCGAAAGGCTCATCCAGGATCAGGATTTCAGGTTTCGTCAGAAGGGCGCGGGCGAGGCCGATGCGGCGCAATTCGCCGCCGGAAAAGGGCAAATCGTCTTCACTGAATCTGGTGTTCAGGCTTTCCGGCCGGGCCGTCACAAATGCCTCGGCACAGGCGATGCGGAGCGCGTTCCAGATGTCGTCATCCGAGGCTGCCGGCGCCGCAAGGCGCATCTGATCGCCGAGTGTGCCTGGCAGGAAAGCCGGCATTTGCGGACTGATCGCGATATGGGTCAGGACGCTTGCGATACGCGCAGTCTCTGCGGGAACATCGCCATATTGCAGCATGCCGGGCGACACCGGATGAAGGCGCATGAGTGTTTCGGCGACCGTCGTCTTGCCACTGCCAGATGGACCAATCAGCTGCAACAGCGTTCCCGGTTTCAATGTAAAACTCAGCGGGCCGATCATTGGTGCATTGGTCGCGGCCTGAGCCATGAGACCGGTCGCTTTGAGAGGGAAGAGCGTGTCCAGCACAGGTGCGGCTTCGAGTGGAGGATCCCAACTCGCTTCACTTGTCTGCAGGCGCGCGGCCAGGCGGTTTGCCGCGACGCCGGAGCGGGCACGGGCATCGAAAATCTTCAGCATCGCGCCCGTCGACTCGAACGCTGCCATGAGGGCGAGGGCTGCGCCGGTTGCCATCGCGATACCTGACTGCGCTCCGGCGGCACGCCATAGGACGAGCAGTGCCAGCGCAAGGCCGACGGTCGCTGTGAAGGTGCCGAGATTGCGGTAGGGTGCCTCGATGGCATCTCGGGTGGCAACCTGCTGTTCCAGTGCGGTCTGCGCCGCTTCCGTCTCACGGCCGATGGCGCCAAGAATGTCGAGTTCAATGGCGTTCTCAACGAGACGGGCCGTTTGCTCCCGCGCCAGTTCTGCCTGTCGGGCATGAGCTTCGGCGGCCTGGTGGGACCGGCGGACGGCCATGGCAGGGCAAATCCAGCCCGTACACAGGAAGGCGCCAAGCGCGAGGAACCCGCTGACCCAGTCATTTGCGAAGACAAATCCAAGCGCGACTGCAATGCCGGCGATGACAGCCGCAGCCGGGCTGAAGACGCGCAGGAATCCAGCCTCTGCTGCCTCGACATCATCGATCAGTGTGCTGAGCTCACGGGCTGGCATGGAGGTGAAACCCCGCTGGGTGGCTGCGCTCGCCGCAAAGAGCTGGGGGCGCAAGCGCGCCGACAGGCTCAATGTCGCGTCATGGCCGACAAGTTGTTCGCCATAGCGCGTCAGGACACGCAAGAATGCCGCTGCCCGTACGCCAGCGCTCGGATAGAGGTGGTTGAAGATATATCCCGCGCCGGCAGAGCCTGCGATCGCAGCAGCGGTCAGGAACCAGCCTGACAGGCCAAGCAAGGCGATGCTCGATGCACCGGCAAGGGCAGAGAGGAACAGGGTCAGGCCAAAACGGATTTTCGCGGGCCGGCCGAGAAGGCGCCAGAGGTTCAGCATCCGGCTTCCTCCGGCATTTGTTGCGGCTGCAGTCGTATAACCGCATCGGAAGCGGCGATAAGGGCGTCGGAGTGAGTCGCCACCAAAAGCGTCCGGCCTTTTGCCAGGTCTTCGAGCTTGGAAAGAAATTTCCTTTCTGCATCCGGATCCAGATGGGCTGTCGGCTCATCCAACAGGATGATCGGCGCTTTTCTCAAAAGAGCCCGGGCAAGGGCAATCCGCTGGCGCTGGCCGCCGGACAGCCCCGCGCCAAATCGGGCGAGCGTCTGCTCCAGTCCGCCACGGCTGTCGTAAGCGAAGTCCAGAATGCCCGCCTGCGCCGCCGCTTCCTCGATCTCAACAGGGTTGGCGTCCGGCCGGGCGATGGCAATGTTTTCCCGGATCGAGCCTTCCATCAGCCAGGGCGTCTGACCGATATAGGCGATGGAATCTGCGAGACTGTCTCCGGGTGCGAGTGAATGCGGGCCGACACGGATCTGTCCGCTGGCCAATCGGACACGGCCGATCAAGGCGAGCAGGGCCGTGGATTTTCCAGATCCGGATGGACCGGCGAGTGTGGTCACCATGCCTGGTTGCGCTTCGAATGAGAGATCAGAGATAGCCAGGCGGTCATCACCCCAGCCAAGAGCGACCTCATCGAACACGATGACTGGGGCCTTGGGGAGCGGCGCCAGTTTATTCACCGGGTGGTGTTCGCGGTGTGCCAGCCATTCCGAGAGCATCTCTGCAGCCGCGGTCGCATCTGCGCGATCATGGTGCAGGCTGGAGAGTTTGCGGATAGGGCTGAAGAATTCCGGCGCGAGGATCAGCGCTGTCAGTCCCTCTGCAAGCGTCAGAGTTTCGCCCGTGCCGAAGGGGAAAACGCCCAACAGCTTGAATCCGATATAGACGGCGACCAGCGCAATGGAGACGGATGCAAAGAATTCCAGCACGGCAGTGGACAGGAACGCCACGCGCAGGATGGACATCGTCCGGTCGCGCAGCTGGAGGGAGGCTTCTTCGAGCTTGGCAGACTCACGTCGGATGCCACGGAAAGCCCGTATCAGGCCGGATTGAGCGGCCCGGGACTGGAATGCCCCGGAAAGCTGATCCAGCGCGGCCTGTTGCGCCTTGGCCCGGGCCGCCGTTTCGCTGGCGGTCAGCCAGATGAAGATGGGCAACACCATGACGGATACCAGCAGAAGAACGGCGGACAGCCATGTCTGCGTCGCCACAGCGATCAGAATGATTACCGGCCCGGCAACGGCGAGGCGCATGCCGGGAAGCCAGCGCGAGGCGTAACCTTCGAGTTTTGCGGTGCGGTCAATGATCTGCGCCGTGCGTGTGCCAGCGTCAGCACCGCCGAGCCAGCCGGCCCCGGCGTCGGACAGGGTTTTGAAGATGTCTGCGCGGGCGGAAGTGACCATAGTCTGGCCGGCGCGGGCGAGCAGCAGGTCGCCCAGCCAACCTGAAACACCGCGGAACAGGACGCCTGCGGCTGCGATCGGCAGGCCGGGCCCAGCCGGCTGACCTGCGGTGATGGCAGCGACGCTGTGTCCGATGCCCCAGGCGATTGCGATCCAGCCGGCCATCGCCAACAGCTGACAGGAAAGCCCAAGCCTGACCGCCGGCTGCGATCTGCCTACCCATGATTGCAGGACAATCCGCGTCCGCTTTTTCCCAGATATTTCAGTGGTTTCCGGCATATTGGGTCATTAGGACTTATAAGTGTTATATTGCATGCGACTTTTTGCGCTATCGTTTGTTAAATAAGGCAGGCATATTTGTGCCGTCATGTAGACCAGAGACCGCCGATTTGCGGTCGGGAGACGACCATGCCTGAATTATTAGTTGCTGACCTGTCGCGCTGGCAATTTGCGCTGACAGCCATGTACCATTTCCTTTTCGTGCCGCTGACGCTTGGGCTTTCCATGCTGCTGGTGGTCATGGAAGGCGCTTATGTGATGACCGGCAAGGAGGTGTGGCGACGCACCACCAAATTCTGGGGCACGCTGTTCGGCATCAACTTCGTGCTCGGCGTTGCGACCGGTATCACGATGGAATTCCAGTTCGGGATGAACTGGTCCTATTATTCGCATTATGTTGGCGACATCTTCGGCGCTCCGCTGGCGATTGAGGGCCTGATGGCCTTCTTCCTGGAAGCGACGCTGGTCGGCCTGATGTTCTTCGGCTGGGACAAGCTGTCCCGCCCGGCGCACTGGCTGGTCACCTTCCTTGTCGCGCTTGGCTCCAACCTGTCGGCGCTATGGATCCTGATCGCCAATGGCTGGATGCAGAACCCGGTCGGGTCTGAATTCAATCCGGACACGATGCGGATGGAAGTCACCAACTTCATGGAAGTTCTGTTCAATCCGGTCGCGCAGGCGAAGTTCGTGCACACGGTCAGCGCGGGCTATGTGACGGCCTCCGTGTTCGTGCTCGGTATTTCTTCCTGGTATGTTCTGAAGAACCGGCACCTCGGCCTCGCCAAGCGCTCGATGGCCGTTGCGGCCAGCTTCGGTCTTCTGTCGGCCCTGTCGGTTGTCGTCCTTGGCGACGAGAGCGGTTATGCCCTGACAGATAACCAGAAGATGAAGCTCGCCGCGTTGGAAGCCATGTGGGAAACGGAACCGGCTCCGGCCGGGCTGACACTGATCGGTATTCCCAACCAGGCAGAGCACAAAACCGAATATGCCATTCACATCCCTTATGTGCTGGGCCTGATCGCGACGCGCTCGCTGGATGGCGAAGTGGAAGGTATCCTGCCGCTCGTCGCAGTGGCGGAAGACCGGATCGAAAACGGGATCCGCGCCTACACAGCAGTGGAAACGCTGAACGACAACCCGAACGACGTCAAGGCGCGCGAGATCTTCGAACAGACCAAGACGGATCTTGGTTACGCCATGCTCCTGAAACGGTATGTCGATGACCCGGCAACTGCCGACCGTGCGACGATCGAGAAGGCCGCCATGGACACGGTTCCGAACGTGGCCTTGTCATTCTTCTCGTTCCGCCTCATGGCTGGGATCGGATTCCTGTTCATCGCGGTGTTCGCCGTGGCTTTCTATTTCGTCAGCCTGAAGCGAAAAGTTCCGCGCTGGTTCCTGTATCTGGCATTGTACTCCATCCCGTTGCCGTGGATTGCGGCGGAGCTTGGCTGGGTTCTCGCTGAAACCGGACGCCAGCCCTGGGTGATTGACGGTGTGCTGCCCACCTTCATGGGCGTCTCCAGCCTGTCGGCGACGCAGGTGATCATGACCATGGTCGGCTTCACGCTCCTCTACGGCACGCTGGCCGTGATCGAGATCACCCTGATGATCCGCGCCGTGAAGCTCGGCCCCGGTGCACGCATCCTGCCTCAGGGTGTAGGCGGCGGAGGTCCCGACACCCACAGTGACGCCGTGCCGGCCCATCCGCGCACCATCCAGTTTGACAAATAGGAGGACAGGACAATGGAGCTTCCTCTCGACTATGCAACGCTGAAAGTCCTCTGGTGGGGCCTCGTCGGTGTGCTGCTAATCGGCTACGCCCTGACAGACGGCTATGACCTCGGCGTCGCCTCGCTGTTGCCCTTCGTAGCAAAGAACGACAAGGAACGCCGTCTCGTCATCAACTCCATCGGCCCGATGTGGGAAGGCCACCAGGTGTGGCTGATCACGGGTGGCGGCGCATTGTTTGCCGCATGGCCTTACGTCTACGCGATCAGTTTCTCAGGCTTCTATCTCGCCATGTTCGTGGTGCTGGCCGCGCTGATCCTGAGGCCCGTAGGATTCAAGTACCGGTCCAAGCGGGAGAGCGCGACATGGCGCACGTCCTGGGACTGGGCGCTATTTGTCGGCGGTTTTGTGCCTGCCCTGATCTTTGGTGTCGCGCTCGGCAATGTGCTGCAGGGTGTCCCGTTCGATATCGACCGCACGCTGCGGGCAACTTACACCGGCGGTCTGCTTGGCCTGTTGAACCCGTTCGCCCTGCTGTGTGGCCTGGCGTCCGTCGCCATGCTGGTGGTCCATGGCGCATCGTGGCTGGTCGTGAAGATTGAGCACGGTCACGTCATGAACCGGGCGGCCAAGTTCGGACAGATCGCGGCGCTTCTGGTCATCGTGTTCTATGCCGCTGCTGGCATCTGGCTCGCTGTGACCGGCATGGGCTATCGTATCGTGACGGACATGGATCCAAACGGTGTCGCCAATCCGCTGCGCAAGGACGTCGTGGTGGAAGCAGGTGCATGGCTGACCAATTACGGAAAGTATCCGTGGATGATCCTTGCGCCAGCGCTTGGCTTCATCGGTTCGGCCCTGGCCTTTGTTGGCCTCCGGAACAAGACGTCGCTGTCCCTGATCGGCTCAGGATTGGCGGCGACCGGCATCGTGGCGTCGGTTGGCACCTCGATGTTCCCATTCATCCTGCCAAGCTCGATCAACCCCAACGCCAGCCTGACTGTGTGGGACAGCTCTTCCAGCCATCTCACCCTGTTCATCATGCTGATCGTGACGGTGATCTTTGTTCCGATCATTCTGGCCTATACGGCCTGGGTGTTCAAAGTCCTCTTTGGTCGTCTGACCACGGAGGAGGCTAACGCCCCCGGCACTTACTAGTTCACGCTTATCAAGCGGAAGGAAAACGATATGTGGTATTTCAGCTGGATTCTTGGCCTCGGCCTTGCGCTGACCTTCGGCATCCTCAACGCGATGTGGAATGAAGTGTCCATGGGCGAAGCCGGTGAAAACGATCTGGAGATCGACTGATCATGAAGAGAGCCTGGGCGGCCTTTGGCTGGATCTTTTTCGGCCTGATCATGGGCATTGGCCTGATGCGATTTGTCTCGACGCAAGAGGACCTCAGCGAACTGGCGGCCGAAACGGCGCGGCCGGAACGCACGGCCGATGGCCGCCTGGCGCTTTACTTTACAGCGGACGACCGTTCCCATGTCAGCGCCGAGATGCTGGGCTTCCTTCAGGGGCTGGAGGCCATCGAAACGGCCATTGCCGAAGAAGACCGGCAAACCATCCGCGATGTGACGGACGGCCTCCGCCGCGGCAATGGTCAAGGGCAGGCCGTGCAGGCGAAAGCCCCGGACGGCTTCCGGGCTATCGGCCAATCCATGCGTCAGGATTTCAGTGATATTTCAGGCATGGCCATGACGGCGGAGATGGGTGAGATCCAGCTGGCCGTCAGTGGCATCATGGGAAAATGCGCCGCCTGCCATGGCAGCTACAAGGTCGTCGAAGTGAAGGATGAAGCGGCGGATTAGCAGCCTGTCGCGAGAGCTTCCCGGTTGGATTCCAGCCGTTCAAGCAATACCGGGCCGTTGGCGACGATGTCGGCCAAAGTCACCTTGTCGAGTTCGGCAAAGAAGGCGCGCAGGCCTGCGCGGAACAATGTGCTGAACTTGCAAACACCGATCAGCGGGCAGGTATTGGTTGTCGGGTTGAAGCATTCGACGATTTCGAGATCGCCTTCCGTATGACGCACGACTTCCCCGATGATAATGCGTTCCGGCGGACGTCCAAGGCGCACGCCACCAGCGCGGCCGCGGATATTTTCCAGATAACCGAGCTGGCCCAGTTGACGCGCTGCCTTGAGAAGGTGTGCCTTGGAGATGCCATGCGCATCGGCAACATCCTGAATACGCACCAGCTGGTTCGGGTGCAATGCGCAATACATCAGCGTCCGGAGCGCATAGTTTGTATAGGCTGTTAGTCGCACGTGTCCTGTTTCCTCCCGGTTGGTCCGCCACCCAGCCTGTTTATGACACATAAAAGTGTGAAAGTTATTGACACTATTCTGGGGGCACAGAGAGCATTGTCAATCCGTAACTCTACGTGGATCAGCGTCTTCTGGCTATTCTGAATGCCGGTTCTTGCAAATATTAGTTATAAAAAACAGAACAATAATCCGGTTCTAAGTGTCGTCCGCGCCACGCGTTTTTCCATAAATTCTACCTATGGCAGGCATCGGCAGAATGAGTTTGAAAAGTGTCACATAATATAACACATATGTTCTAGGAAGCGGCCCGGTAAACAGCCTGGCCGAAGCCGGAAAAAGATCGCCAACTTCACGAAAGGAATACTGCCATGTCATTGCGTATCGGAGATATCGCCCCGGACTTTACCGTTGCCACCCAGAAAGGAGAGATCTCTTTCCATGATTGGGCAGGCGACAGCTGGGTCTTTTTCTTTTCCCATCCAGCTGACTTCACGCCGGTCTGCACCACGGAAATGGGGCGCACCGCTCAGCTGGCGGACAAATTCGCCGCCCGCAATGTGAAGCCCCTCGGCTTGTCGACCGATACGGTGGAAGAGCACATCAAATGGATCGAGGACGTCAACGATACCCAGAACACCAATCTGGAATTCCCGATTGTGGCCGACAAGGATCTCAAGATCGCACAGGCCTACGACATGATCCATCCCGATCAGAGTGACACCCAGGCCGTACGGTCGGTCTTCATTATCGACCCTGACAAGAAGATCCGCCTGACGATGACCTACCCCATGGCTGTTGGCCGGAACTTTGACGAGATCCTGCGCGTGATCGACGCCCTCCAGACCAGTGACGCGAACAAGATCGCGACGCCGGCAGACTGGGTCCCGGGCAAGAAGGTGATCATTCCGCCGTCTATCGGCGATGAGGAAGCCAAGTCCCTGTTCCCGCAGGGCTGGGAAACCCTTCGTCCCTATCTGCGCCTCACGGACGTGAAGGCCTGATGAGACCGCTGCCCTTCTGACCTCCTCCCTTTAGGGCGGCCAGGATCGCGCAGGTGCCCGTCACCTGCGCGATTTCCTTTTCAGGCGTCGCCGAACAGGTCGCCGGTCGCCTCGTCGCGGACATTCGCGATATCTTCGCCGATATAGAAGCAAGGGTGTTTCAGGCGGGACAGGCCGATGCCCCGTTCGAAATGGACCCAGCCGCCATTTGGCATGCGCAGACTGAGAATCGGGGCATCGCAAACCGGGCAGGCCGAGTGGAAAGATGCGCCCTTCGCATCGCCGCCCTTGTCCTCCACGGGCACCCAACTGGGCGCAACCTGGACACAGTCCCCCGATGCCAGACGCCGGACATGTGCGCGCCGCCGAACCCATTTGATGGACATATCAGCCTCCTCATTCCGGGATGACGAAAGCATGCCGGCGATTCGGTTAAGGTCGGTTAAGTCTTGCCGGCAGGACCAGGTATGATCCCGTAATTTCCAATAAATACGCCTGTTCACGCCATTCGGTCGTCGCCACTCAACTGGCAAGAAAGTTGCGAATGGTCCTGGCAAAAGGCCTCCGGAGCAGGGTTCCGGAACGTATTGGCACAGGAAGGCGCAAGCAGGACGATGGGCACGCAGGGCGACATTCTCACAGTTGTTCATGGACCGGGGCGCGGCCGCGATGTGCCAACAGGCGGCGTGTTCATGGATCGCGTCCGGCAAACCGATCCTGACCTTGCGGCGCGCATTCGCTGTCATGAAACTGGCTCACACCCGCCAGATCTATCGGGCGTTGACCTCGTCATGTTCTGGCTTGGCGATCCTTTAAAAGAGAAATATCCCGATTGCTTTGCCGAGGCGGTCGAAATCGCCAATGCTGCCCGCGCCGCCAATATCCGTGTCCTCAACAGTCCCGAAGCGCTGAGCAATACGGCGAAGACACGCCAGTCCGCGATCTGGAACCAGGAACGCGTGCCGTCGGCGCGCGCCCGCATCGTCAACAGGCCCTCCAGCCTGGCGCAGGTTTGCAAGGAACTGGGCGGCAACTGTATTCTTCGATCCGATGTCGAACATGCCCAACGGGATGTCCGGATTGTCCGAACTGAGGCGGATGTGGAACGCGCGGCGCGTGAATGCGTGTTTCCCGTCGCGGTCATCCAGCTGTTCGATATCCGGTCGGAATACCGTGCCGCCAAGGCAAACCCCTCCAGCCTGTTTTCTCGTTACCACCACAAGGCCCGCGCCTTCGTGTTCGGTGATGCGGTCATGCCGAGTCACCTGTTCTTCGCTTCCGGTACTGTGGTCGGCCTGTCGAATTGCCTGCTGAAGCGGGAGGCTCGCCCGCGCCGGCGCCTGGGGCATCGCTTGGGCTACAATCGCAAGCTGCTCGAGGATCTGATCCGGGAAGACAAGGCCTATTTTGACACCGATCCGCTCCATGCCAGAACGCTTGTTCAGGCCGTGCAGGCGCTCGGGCTGGACTTTGCGGCAGTCGACTACAGCATCCGTCCGGATGGCAGTGTCATCCTATGGGAGGCAAACCCCTATTTCTATCTTCCGCGCGGTGAGCAGAGCGTGCTGAGTGCAGAGCGCAATGCAGTGGAGCGTGTGAACACCTCGCTTGACTGGATGGCAGGGAATCTCCGGGCTGCAGCAGCTGGTGCACATGGCGCGGCTGATCTGATGCAGGCATCCTGACTGTCACATAAGTTTGACGGCTCAGACAAGAAACCGTTGACGAACAGACATATGGAAGGCCCGAAGGTACGGGGCGTTCCGATATGTCTGGCGATCCTCAGCTCGTTTATTCTCTTGAGATCAAGGTGTTGGACCTTGAGGCGAAAGTGGCGTCGCTCGAAAAGACTCTGGATCGCCTCGCCCGCGAAGTCAGCGCAACAGACCCGGCAAATCTACCCGCCGATGTGCTGGAGCTGATCGATCAGGGCGAAAATCCGGTTCGCGCTGTGCGCCAGTATCGGTTGCTGACCCAGAAGGAGCTGGGCGAGCGCAGCGGGATACGCGCCAATCATATCTCCGCTATTGAGCGTGGCATGCCGTATGGGCTGAAAACGGCCAAACGTTTGTCGGACGCTCTGGACGTGCCGGTCGGCCTGCTCACCTGACCTGTTTCCCTTAGGAAATCCCCGCGCGGCAGGCCTTGCCAAGGCCTTCCGGCCTGTCCCATTGAAGATGAAAAACGAGGAGATGCCCATGCCGGGAACAAGCGTGCTGTCCGATATCCGAATTGCCGACATGACCACGGTGATCTTCGGGCCGTATTGCACCCAGACCCTGGCCGATATGGGCGCAGATGTGGTGAAGGTTGAGCCAGCCAGCGGTGACGATTTTCGCAATGTGGGCAAGTCTGCCAACAACCGACATATGGGTCCCTGCCACATGACGATCAATCGCGGCAAGCGATCGGTCGTCTGGGACATGAAATCCGACGAAGGCCAGGAAGCGATCCGCCGGCTGATCGAGCGCAGCGATGTGTTCATCCACAATATCCGCCCGGATGCCGTGGCGCGGCTGGGGCTGACTTTCGAGGAAGTGAAGGCGATCAAGCCGGACATTGTCTATGTCCATTGCCTCGGCTTCGGATCGGAAGGTCCCTATGCAGGCCGGCCGGCCTATGACGACCTGATCCAGGGCCTCTCCGCTGCGACCAGTCTGTTGCCGAAAGTGGATGGCAATCCGCGCCCACGATTCATCCCGACGGCTTTTGCCGACAAGGTCTCTGGCCTCCATGCGGTCTATGCGACGTTGGCAGCGCTCCGCCAGCGCGATCGGACCGGTGAGGCCGTCCATGTGGAGGTGCCGATGTTCGAATGCATCACGCATTTCCTGCTCGAGGAGCATTTCTACGAGGCGGCGTTCGATCCGGCAGTGGGTCCGTTCTGCTACCAGCGTCAGGTCGATCCGTGCCGCCAGCCGCTCCAGACGGCGAACGGCTATATCGTGATCGCGCCTTATGTGGATCAGCGGTGGGTGAAGCTGTTTGAGGTGATGGGTGCGCCGGAGGAGCTGGAGGACCAGCGCATCGCTGACCGGCGCGGCCGTTTCTTCAACATGGATTACATGATGGAGCGCGTGCAGCACTATTTCGTCAATCACACGACAGAGCACTGGCTGAAACTGCTGGCCGAAGCCGACATTCCGGCAGCACGGGCGAATGATTTTCCGGACCTTCAGGACGATCCGCATCTGAAGGCTGTGAACTTCTTCCAGCGCCGCGAACACCCGACGGAAGGTGGTTATTGGGAAACGCAGCCGCCGGTCCAGTTCGTCGGCCAGCCGCAGAGGGAGATCACGCCGGCTCCGGCCATCGGAGAGCATACCGAGGATGTGCTTTCGGAGCTGGGCCTGAAGAAGGACTGACGTTTCTCCCGTTGAGAACGATTCACAGTTTTCCTTTCAGTTGAAATTGACACCGCGCTTTGCGGACATCAGGACTGTAGCCACAAATCCCGGCGGGAAATGTGGAACCGCGTTCATGAGTGAACTAACGACCTTTGGCTCTCTGGCGCTCAGAGAACCGACAATGGATGATCTGAAGCGCCATTTCGCGATTTTCAGCGACCCGGAGGTCTCTGCCTATGCGCCGTCTGGCCCGCTGGTCGACAAGAGTGACAGCCGGCGCATGCTCCAGACCATCAAAGACCATTGGTGGAAATATGGGTTCGGTCACTGGGCGGTCTCAACAGTGGAGAACCGGGACCATGTGATCGGCTTCGGCGGGCTGGCTTACCGGCAAATCAACGGTAAGGAGCGGTTCAATCTCCGTTTCCGCCTGGCCCGTGAGGCCTGGGGCAAGGGATATGGGCAGGAACTTGGCCGGGCAAGTTTCCACGAGGCGTTCGATTTGCTGGACGCGGGTGCGGTTCACGCCATTGTCCGCCCGGATAACCAGAAGATCATTGAGGCGCTGGAACAGCTGAACATGCGTCAGACCGAGACGGTGAAGGATTGGCCGGACGCGCCGCCCAGCCTTGTCTTTTGCATCACTGCGGACGAGGCCCGGGCCACCGGCGTCTAGGCAGCCCCGATCCCCCTCGCTAACGCGTCCCAGGCGTCGCGGGCGTATTGCTTCGTCACCCGCGCTTTCGGCACCCACATGAAGCCGTGCGGCGCGCCGGGATAGACATGCAGCTCCACCGGCACCCCGGCCGCCATCAGGCGGCGGGCATATTCGAGGTCTTCTTCCGTGAAGAGGTCCAGAGCGCCGGTCGAGATGAAGGTCGGCGGCAGGCCGGACAGATCATCCGCCCGGGCAGCGGCGGCATAGGGCGAGACGTCATGTCCGCCCGGCGCCTGACCCAGCAGGGCGGCCCAGCCGAAATGGTTCTTCTCCCGGTCCCAGACATATTCCCCAAACACATGCGAGAGGTCGGCGCGGATCGTGGTGCGATCGTCCAGCATCGGGAAGATCAGGTACTGGAAGCAGAAGCTGTACTCCTTCCGGTCACGGACGAGCAGTGCGAGCGCCGCAGCGAGCCCGCCGCCTGCACTTTCCCCAGCTACGGCGATCTTGGATGTGTCGACACCCAGCTGATCGGCATTCCTGTGGAGCCAGGCCAGCGCCGCATAGGCATCTTCGACATTGCCGGGATAGGCCGTCTCGGGCGCGAGGCGATAGGCCGGTGCGACGACGACCGCATCCATGCCCTTTGCCCAGGCGCAGTGCTGCGGCGCATTGCTTTCCGGGCTGCCCAGCACGTAGCCGCCACCATGCAGGTGCAGGATGGCAGGCCGGTCTTTGCGGTCGGACGGCGTGCGGTAGATCTTCATCCGCACATCCGGCGCGCCATCGCGGCCGGGCGCCAGTTCCTGCACGATGGAAACTTCCGGCGGCAGCGGGGGCATCTGCTCCATCGCCATCTTCTCGCGCGCTTCGCGGATGGCGGGCATGGCCTCCCGCGACAGCGTCAAGGGCGGCATGGACAGGAAGAAATCCTTCAGGTCCGGTTCCAGCAGATGCTCGGATGACATTACGCGCCTCCGTCAACCCGGATGATGGAGCCGGTCGTGAAGCTGGAATGATCGGAGGCGAGATAGAGCGCAGCGGTGACAATCTCTTCCGGCCGGCCTGGGCGACCGAGGGCGTTGTCTGAAGTCTCGCGCGCCTCTTCCGTCCAGGCCTTGGAGATGTCTGTCAGGAAGGGCCCTGCTGCGATGCAGTTCACGCGGACTTCGGGGCCATATTCCCGGGCGAAGCTGGTGGTCATGGCATTCAGCGCGGCTTTGGCGCCGGCATAGGAAACGACGCGAGGCATCGGCACCAGCGAGGCGATGGAGGAGATGTTGATGATGGAGCCGCCGCCTGCCTTCTTCATGCGGTCACCGATGATGGCGGCGAGGCGGTAAGGGCCTTTGAAATTGAGGTTCACGACGCTGTCGAACAGGTTTTCCGGCACTTCGTGGCTGGGCACCATCGGGCCCATGCCGGCATTGTTGACGAGGATGTCAACGCGGCCGAATTCGGCATAGGCGGCCTCGATCAGCTGGTCGATGTCGTCCCACTTGCCGCAATGGGCGCCGATGGCGAGGGCCTTGCGGCCCATGGCGCGGACTTCTTTGGCGACTTCTTCACAGGCCTCAACCTTGCGGCTGGCGATGATCACATCGGCACCGCGTTCGGCAAAAGCCTTGACCATCTGATAGCCGAGGCCGCGGCTGCCGCCGGTGACGAGGGCGACTTTGCCTTCAAGACTGAAAAGCGGATCTGCCATGTGTTCCTCCTGATACATTACGCACCAGTCTAGCCGGGACGGGCGCGTGCACCAGTCGTGACCCATGGTCAGGCCACAAGGGAAATCCCTAGAGGAAGGCTTTCAGGTCGTCGACGAACTCATCAAGCTTGTCATGGTGCAGCCAGTGGCCGGCATCCTTGTAGAGCTTCACCTGCGCATTACGGAAATGCTTCAGCCGTCCGTCTTCCTGCGGGTTCGAGGCCCAGCTTTTCTCGCCATAAAGCAGCAGGGTCGGGCAGCTAATATTGGCCCATAGCTGTTCCAGTTCGTCCTGCGGCATGTCGTGCGGCGTCATCACGCGGAAATAATTGTCGAACTTCCAGGAATAGGTGCCGTCCTCATTCTGGCTGATGCCGTGAATGGTCAGGTGGCGTGCCTGCTCGGCGGACAGGTAGGAGTTCTCCTCGATCATGCGCTTGTAGGCGTCTTCCAGCGTGGCGTACTTGCGCGGTGTGCGGCCGGCAGCGGCACGCTTGTTTTCGATCCAGTCCCGCATGCGCTTGTCCGGCGGAACGGTTGAGCGCTCAGACAGCATCCGCGGCGACGGGCCGAGCCCCTCTATGGCGACCAGCTTCTTCACCATGTCCGGATAGATCCCGGCATAGCGCAGCGATATGTTGCCGCCATAGGAGTGGGCGACGATGTGCACCGGGCCGACATTCAGCTGGTGGATCAGCTGGGCGAGGTCGTAGACATTGGCGCGGGGGCTGTACTCCCCGTCCGACGACCAGGCGCTGTCGCCATGGCCGCGCAGGTCCGGCGCAATTATGTGCCAGTCGTCGCGCAGTTCCTGGGCCACCCAGTCCCAGTTGCGGCAATGGTCGCGCCCGCCGTGCAGCAGGATCAGCGTCGGGGCGCCTTCATTGCCCCAGTCGACATAATGAAGCCGCAGGCGCTGCGACATGAACGAATGTGAAGTCGGTCCTGTAATCATGGCGCGAATGTCGGGCGCTGCGGCGGACTTGTCCAGACATGCCGTTGCGCCCAGCAGGTGCGGCGCTCGTGAAGGCGGTTGGTGGAAGGTCAGATTTTCGGGTGCAGATTGCGCACCGGGTTTCCGGCAGAAGGAGAGTCAGAGGGCGGGCTGGCGCGATGCGGCAGGCGCAATGGCAGCGTCATGAGGGACGGGCGCCCAGATGGCCGCTGGTCATCGGGCGTAATGCAAATCAGGAAGGATTACTCCAGACCAATATCCGTCTACGCCATGATCAGGTGTGACTAATCTTGATTATACCGGACGATAGACGACCAGACTCAGGCGTCGCCCCATAGGCGGAGCAGGTTCGAGATCGCTTTCGCCAGGGTCAGCATTTCGGGCGATTGCGCATCATGCTGCTGCACGAGCGTGGCGCGCAGGTTTTCGAGGTCGAACAGGATTTCGCGCGCGGCGGCATCGCGCACAGCGCTTTCGATCCAGCCGACGCAGACGATGCGTTCGCCGGAGGTGACGGGCCGTACCTCGTGCAGCGTGGTGGAGGGATAGAGGACAAGGTCCCCCGCCTCCGGCTTCACGACATGTTCGCCGGATGGCGTGTCAACGGCGAGCTCGCCGCCTTCATAGGTGGACGGGTCACTGAGGAAGAGCGTGAAGGAGAGGTCGGTGCGCAGGCGCCGGTCGCCCGTGCCCATGAAGGCATTGTCGACATGGCGGCCATAGCCGCCGCCATTGCTGGCGCGGCTGATCATCAGCGTGGAGAAACGGCGCGGCTGGGCGGCGGCGCGCAGCACGGGGTGGCGCTCGATCGCTTCGGTCAGGATTTTCTTCGCGGCCGTGCCGGTGGCGCCGGCCAGCTCGGCCTGCTCGTTGCGCTTCACCTGACGGGCGACGGCGCCGGCGGTGGTGGCACCGTCCCGCCAGTTGAGGCCGGAGGCGAGGCTGGTGACCTGTCGGACCTGGTCTGGGGTGAGGACGCTGCTGAGCGTGATCATCATGGGATTTGCGGAGCCTTTGTTAGTGCGTCAGCGAGGTGTCAGCATGATCTGGTCGATTGCCACGGTGACCATCGATGCTCTCCCGCCTAGCCCAGATCCGCTGCTGCTGAAACCCGGGGACTTTCCTTGGAAGGTAGCTTGACGCTGGCTGTCGATACGATAATGCAATAGTATAACAATACAGCAAGTGGATCCTCCCTCCCTCATGAAACAGCTCCTCCTTCTCGCTGCCTCTTCGGCGGTCCTCGCCGGTTTTGCCCATGCCGATGCCCCGGAAGACACAGACTTGCGCCAGCAATCCGTCATCGTCACGGCGCCGGGGCCCGACAGGCTGGAGGGCGAGCTGATCGGCAATGCGACCTCAATTGGCCGGGAAGGCATTATCGAGACGCTGGGCCCGACGCTGGGCGATACGCTGGATCGCCAGCCGGGTGTCTCGACCACTTTCTTCGGACAGGGTGCGAGCCGGCCAGTGCTGCGCGGGCTTGGGGCTGAACGTGTGCAGGTGCTGACCAATGGGATCGGCGTGATCGACGTCTCTGCCGCCTCGCCCGACCACCAGGCTGCGGCCGACGGCATCGATGCGGAGAAAATCGAGATCCTGCGCGGCCCGGCGGCGCTGGCCTATGGCGGGCAGGCCATAGGCGGCGTGGTCAATGTGATTGACGGCCTGCTACCGGACGTCCTGCCGGAACGCAAGGAGTCCGCCGACATGTTCGGCGCCTATAATGACGTCAACGAAGGCACGGAAGTGGCCGGGCGCGGCCAGATGGTGCAGGGACCGTTCGTCTTTACCCTGACGGGCTCTGCCCGCGACTTCGGAAATTATGACATTCCGGGCATGGCCGAGTCGGCGCAGCTGCATGCGATGGAAGAGGCCGAGGAAGGCCCGGCGCATGAGGAAGAGGAGCACGCCTCCGGCACGATGGAAAACTCCTTCGCCCAGACGACGTCATTGGCGGGCGGTGTATCGTGGGTCGGCGAGAAGGCTTTCCTGGGCGTGGCCGTGCGCCAGCAGCAGGCGCAGTACGGGCTGCCGGGCTCGGCCCATGAGCATGGCGATGAGGACGGTGACGCAGGCGACGGCGTCGCCGCGGAGGAAAATCCCTTCATCGACATGGAACAGACCCGCTACGATTTCCGCGGCGGCATCAAGTTCGATACCGGCATCCTGAAGGAACTCACCACGACGGTCTCGCAGGCCGACTACGAGCACACCGAGTTCGAAGCGCCAGGCGAGCCGGGCACGATCTATGAAACCGACGGTACTGAAGCGCGCGTCGAAGCCAGTCACGAGATCGGCCTGCTGAAAGGCGCCGTCGGTGTGCAATATACCGACAAGACACTGGACGCGTTTGGCGATGAAGCCTTCATCACGAAGACGGATTCGAACAGCCTCGGCGTGTTCCTGTACGAGACGATCGATTGGGAAAACGGCTTCGGCCTTGAAGGCGGCGCGCGGGTCGAGAATGCCGAGCGTGGCAATGCGGCGGGTGATACCGATTTCGACCTGTTCAGCGCCTCCATCGGTGCGCACCAGCACTGGGACAATGGCTGGTTTGTCGGCCTGCAGGTCTCCCACACAGAACGCGCTCCGAACGAGAGCGAGCTTTATGCCGACGGCGCCCACCTCGCGACCGCACAGTATGAAGTCGGCAGCGTCAATCTGGACAAGGAGAAGGGCCTGAATATCGAGGCGACGGCGCGCTGGGAAAGTGCGAATGCGAGCTTCGGTGTGAACCTGTTCCGTACGTCGTTCGACGGATTCATCTATCTGGCGCCCGGCCTCTATGAAGGGCTCGAAGAGGTCGACGGCCTGCCAGTCTACCTGTTCAGTCAGGAAGACGCGACCTTCACCGGCGCCGAGATTTATGGACAGGCCTATATCCCGCAGGGCCTGCTGAAGGCGGACTGGACGCTGGACGGCGGCATCGATGTTGTCTCGGGCGAACTGGACAAGGGCGGCAACGTCCCGCTGATGCCGCCGCTGACGATCAATACCGGTGCGAAGGCGGACTGGGGCCTCTGGTCAGCCGGGGCGCATGTGACGTGGGCGGATGATCAGACAGATGTCGCGACGGGCGAGCTGCCGACCGATGGCTACACGCAGCTGGACCTGCGGGCGGATTTGAACCTCGCCGCGCTCGGCTTTGGTCATGACGGCACGACGCTGTTCGTCGATGCGCGCAATGTGACGGATGAAGAGATCCGCTACGCGACCAGCGTTCTGAAGGACCGCGTGCCTGCGCCAGGCCGCAACATTCGCGTCGGCATTCGCGCGGCATTCTAGGCTTCCTCCCGGAAGACCCGCCAGGCCCTCACCTCCAGCCGCTGATCCCCCGCAGCGGTGTCTCCTCCCCCTACAGGAGGTGGGGGCTCAGGCGGAGCCGATGAGGCGGTCAGTCGAGCTGGCGAAGAGCTCATCAAGGAAAGCATTCACCGCCCGCGCACGGCTGGTGGCGTGGATATCTTCGTGCACGGCCAGCCAGAAGGCGCGCTCAATCCGCACGGCCTCCGGCAGCACGGAGATCAGCTGCGGGTCGTGCCCGGCGATGAAGTGCGGCAGCACGGCGATGCCCGCGCCTTCCCGCGCCATCTGCCACTGCGCGACGATAGACGGGCTGCAGAAGCGGGGCGTCAGGCCCGGCATGATGTCTTCATGATAGCGCAGCTGCGAGGAATAGATCAGGTCGTCGACGTATCCGATCAGGTCATGCTCGGCGAGGTCGGCCACCGTGCGCACACGGCCGTTGCGGGCCAGATAGTCCGGATGAGCGTAGAGCTGCAGCACATAGTCCGACAGTTTCCGCACCTTGAGGCGCCCGGTCTTGGGCCGTGTCAGCATGATCGACATGTCGGCTTCCCGCTTGGGCACCGAGACGAAACCCGAGACGGCGATGATGTCGAGCCCGATATGCGGGGCCTGCGCGGCGAAGCGGGCCATGGCTGGGGCGATCAGCAGGCTGCCGAGGCCCTCGGTGACGCCGAGGCGCACGCGGCCCGCAGCGAGCGGGCCCTCGGTTTCTGACAGGCCTGCGATCTCGGCGGCGGAGTGTTCCAGCCCTTCGGCCTTGTCGGCGACGGCTTGCCCGGCCGGGGTGAGCAGATGGCCCTTCGGCGTGCGCTCGAAGAGTTCAAGGCCGAGGTCCGTTTCGAGTCTGCGCAGGCGCCGGCTGATCGTCGTCGCATCGAGGCCGGTGCGCGCGGCGACATCGGCCAGGCGCGGATGACGGCTCACATCGAGGAGCAGCCGGAGATCGTCCCAATTCATTGTCTTTTCACCTGCAAATACGCAGCTGGTAGCTGCGATATTGTCCATTTACCTGAAATTAAGCGCACTATACGGTCCCGTCAAAGTCAGGGATCTATGCCCGTGAAAATTCCACGGGATCCATTCCCGTCATTACTCAAGGGAGTCCACCATGCGCGAAGTGCATCATTTCATCGGCGGCAGACACGTGACCGGCACGTCCGGCCGGTTCGGCGACATCTACAATCCGAACACCGGCGAGGTTCAGGCGCGTGTCGCGCTGGCGACGGAAGGCGAACTGGATGCGGCGGTGGCGAATGCCGCAGACGCCTTCCCGGCCTGGTCTGTCATGAACCCGCAGCGCCGTGCACGTGTCATGTTCGAATTCAAGCGCCTCCTGGAAGCGAACATCAACGAGCTCGCCGAGCTGCTGTCTTCCGAGCATGGCAAGGTGGTTGCCGACTCCAAGGGCGACGTGCAGCGCGGCATCGACGTGGTGGAGTTCGCCTGCGGCATTCCGCACCTGCAGAAGGGCGAATACACCGAAGGCGCAGGCCCTGGCATCGACGTCTATTCCATGCGCCAGCCGCTGGGCGTCGTGGCGGGCATCACGCCGTTCAACTTCCCCGCCATGATCCCCTGCTGGATGGCGGCCGTGGCGATTGCCTGCGGCAACACCTTCATCCTGAAGCCGTCGGAGAAGGACCCTTCGGTGCCGATGCGCCTGGCCGAGCTGCTGCTGGAAGCGGGCGCGCCGGAAGGCGTGCTGAACGTCGTCAATGGTGACAAGGTGGCCGTCGATGCCATCCTGAAACATCCGGAGATCAAGGCCGTCAGCTTTGTCGGGTCGTCCGACATCGCACAATATGTCTACGCGACCGGCACGGCGCACGGCAAGCGCGTGCAGGCCATGGGCGGGGCGAAGAACCACGGCATCATCATGCCGGACGCGAACATGGAGCAGGCCGTGAAGGACATCGTCGGCGCGGCTTACGGCTCGGCAGGCGAGCGCTGCATGGCGCTTCCCGTCGCCGTGACCGTCGGCAAGAAGACGGGCGATGAGTTCGTCGAGCGCATGCTGGATGCGGCGCGCGGGCTTAAGGTTGGCGTCTCGACCGATCCGGAGGCGCATTACGGCCCGGTCGTTTCCGCCGCTCACAAGGCCAAAGTGGAAAGCTACATCCAGATGGGTGTGGACGAGGGCGCTGACCTCAAGCTTGATGGCCGGGGCCTCACCATGCAGGGCGCCGAGGGCGGATACTTCATCGGGCCGAACCTGTTCGACAATGTGAAGCCGCACATGCAGTCCTACAAGGAAGAGATCTTCGGGCCAGTGCTGCAGGTGGTGCGTGCGGAGTCTCTGGAAGAGGCCGCGGCGCTTCCCTCCAATCACCAGTACGGCAATGGCTGCGCGATCTTCACCTCGAACGGCCGCGCCGCGCGCGAGTTTGCGGCACAGGTGAATGTCGGCATGGTCGGCGTCAACGTGCCAATCCCGGTGCCGGTCTCCTATCACACCTTCGGGGGCTGGAAGCGCTCGGCCTTCGGCGATACGAACCAGCATGGCCCGGAAGGCGTACGGTTCTGGACGAAGATCAAGACGATCACCCAGCGCTGGCCCGAAGGCGACATCGGCGACCAGGCCTTCATCATTCCAACGATGGGATAGGATTTCATGAGCACCTACGACACGATCACTTTCGAACATAACGACCGCATTGCGCTGGTTACGATCAACCGTCCGGACAGCCTCAACGCGCTGAACAAGGAAGTCATGGCGGAAGTGGCGCATGTCTTTGGCGAGATTGACCGGAACAAGGACATTGCCGTCAGTGTCCTGACGGGTGAAGGCCGGGCCTTCGCGGCTGGCGCGGACATCAAGGAGATGCAGCCGCAGAGCTTCTCCGACATGTATGTCGACGATTATTTCGCCGGATGGGACCGGTTCGCGGCCTGCCGCAAGCCGGTGATCGCGGCGGTGAACGGCTTCGCCCTTGGCGGTGGGTGTGAGCTGGCCATGATGTGCGACATGATTATCGCGTCGGAAAAGGCGAAGTTCGGCCAGCCGGAAATCAAGCTGGGCGTGACGCCGGGTATAGGCGGCTCGATCCGCCTGACAAAAGCCGTCGGCAAGGCAAAAGCCATGGACATGGTGCTGACCGGCCGCATGATCGACGCCGGCGAAGCCGACCGGATCGGCCTCGTCTCCCGCGTCGTCGAGCATGACAAGCTGATGGACACGGCGATGGAAGCGGCGAAGGAAATCGCGGGCTATTCCATTCCGTCCATCATGGCCGCCAAGGAAATGGTCGGCCGGGCGCTGGAAATCTCAACTGCCGAAGGTGTGAAGTTCGAACGCCGCCTGTTCCAAGGCCTGTTCGGCACCGCCGACCAGAAGGAAGGCATGAGCGCCTTCGTCGAGAAGCGCGCTCCGGACTTCAAGGACAAATAAGAACAAAGTCAAAGGGAGGCCGTCATGGCCAAGATCGCATTCATCGGGCTCGGGAACATGGGCTCGGGCATGTGTGCCAATCTCTGCAATGCGGGGCATGAGGTGCATGCCTTCGACCTGAACGAAAAGGCCGTGCAGGATGCGGCGGCGCATGGCGCGCTGCCTGCGCTGACGCTGGCCGACGCCGTGAAGGCGGCCGATGTGGTCGTCACCATGCTGCCCGCGGGCAAGCACGTCCTGTCGGTCTATTTCGGCGACGATGGCGTCGCGGCGAATGCGAAGCCGGGCATGCTGTTCATCGATTGTTCCACCATTGCTGTGGAAGACGCGCGCGAGGCGGCGAAGCAGGCCGAGGCGGGCGGGTTCCTGATGGTCGACGCGCCGGTTTCCGGCGGTACAGCAGCGGCGGACGCAGGCACGCTGACCTTCATGGCTGGCGGGCTGGAGTCAGCCTTCGAGAAGGCGAAGCCGATCCTCGACGCCATGGGCAAGAACATCTTCCACGCCGGCGGCAGCGGGAACGGGCAAGCGGCGAAGATCGCCAACAATATGCTGCTCGGTATCTCCATGATCGGCACCTGCGAAGCGTTTAACCTGGCCGAGAAGCTGGGCCTCGACGCGCAGACCTTCTTCAACATCTCGTCGGTCTCGTCCGGGCAGTGCTGGAGCATGACCTCCTATTGCCCAGCGCCGGGGCCGGTGCCGACCTCGCCTGCGAACCGGGATTACCAGCCGGGCTTTGCCGTTGCGATGATGCTGAAGGACCTGAAGCTCGCGCATGAGGCCGCTGTGGCGGCGGGCGCGAAGATCACGCTCGGCGAGATGGCCGAGAAGGTCTATGGCGACCTCGACGCGCGCGGCCATGCCGGGCTCGATTTTTCCGGCGTGATGAAGGACCTGAAGGGCGAGCTTTAAGCGCCTCAGTGTGCCGCATGGGCGGCGCGCGCCTCCGCCATGGCGAGCGCGCCGGTGACGCCGGACTGGTCGCCAAGGGCCGGGGGCACAAGATAGGCGACAAGGTCGCCGCCCGCCGGGCCACCGTACAGGTAGTCCGCCAGAAGGATGCGGGTGGCGGCGCGCAGGCGCTCCATCAGGCCGGGCGCCTTCATGACGCTGCCGCCGAAAATGATCCGGTCCGGCATGTGGGTCAGGATGATCGTTGCGGCGAGGTGGGCGAGATAGCCCGCTTGCAGGGCGAAGGCCGGATGGCCTACCGGCATTTGCGACAGGTCAATGCCCCAGCGGTCAGTGATCGCCGGGCCGCTGGCGAGGCCTTCCAGGCAATCCTTGTGGAACGGGCAGCGGCCGGGGAACGGGTCTGATTCATAGTCGTGCGGCGGGTAGATGTGGCCCATCTCGAAATGGCCCGCGCCAGAGAGGGAGCGGCCATTCTTCAGGACGCCAGCGCCAATGCCGGTTCCCACGGTGACATAGGCAAGGGTATCGTGTCCTCTCCCGGCGCCGAGCCGCCATTCGCCGAGCGCCGCGCCGTTGACGTCCGTATCGACTATCACCGGGCAGGGCAGGCGGCCGAGCCCGTCCACCCAGTTTGCACCAGCCCAGCCGGGTTTCGGTGTGCGCTGCACTGTGCCGTAGGCGGGGGAACCGGGATCAATGTCTATCGGGCCGAAGGCCGCCACCCCGATGGCGTCGATTTTTCCATGCACGGCCTGGGCCTTGTCGAAGAAGGCGCAGACCTGCTGGAAGCTGATTGCGGGCTCTGCCGTCGGAATGACCTGGCTGGCCAAAATCTGGTCAGGACTGCTCCCGACCGCACAAACGATTTTTGTGCCACCCGCTTCGATCCCGCCCAGCATCGATTCCTCCTAAAGTAACACGTCCAAAGCAATCACTTGCCCGTATAAGCTTACAGAAGGGTTCATCTGCAACCTTTAAGAGAATTTTGAATCCGTAATTGCCGCAATCTCACGAAAATGTGTGCAGCTGCAACAATACGCGTATGGACTTTGGTCACTTTGGACTATCTTTGCTGGTACGGGCGATTTGGAGGCTGGTTGTGCAATGCATGGCCGGCCCGAATGGATATGGAAAGGCGGTTTATGCCGCCGGACAGGATTGAGTAGAAATGAAAACCCGGATTTTCGGACACTGGCACGCGGCCCTGGCAGCTGCGCTGGCCGTGATTTTCACGGCTGGCACTTTGCCGGCGCAAGCCCAGCGCGGACCGGGCGCTGCCAGCGTCTTCACTGCGCCCGTGCAGGAAGCCGAATTCTCCATGCAGATCGAAGCCCTCGGCACGCTGGAAGCCCGTGAAAGCGTTGACCTGACCCTGAACGTCGCCGACCGCGTGACGGCCATCTATTTCGATGATGGCGACCGGGTGACCAAGGGCAAGACGCTGCTCTCCCTCGCCCAGGGCGAACAGGCCGCCCTGGTGGATGCCGCCGAGGCGACCGCCAATGAAGCGCGCCAGCGCTATGAGCGGACCAAGCAACTGGTCGAGGGGCGCACAGTGTCCCAATCTGTCCTCGACGAGGCCCAGCGCGATCTGAATGCTGCCAATGCCCAATTGCGCGCCGTCCAGTCCCGCCAGAAAGACCGTGTCCTCGTGGCGCCGTTCGACGGTGTCCTCGGGTTCCGCCTCGTCAGCGTCGGCTCCTATGTCCGCGCCGGCGATGTGGTGGCCGAACTGATCGACGACAGCGAGATGAAGCTCGACTTCTCCGTGCCGTCCATCTTCCTGCGCTCGGTGCGCAAGGGAACGGATGTGCGCGTCGAGACCGACGACCTGCCGGGCATGTCCTTCGACGGGACCGTCGACACGGTTGGCGCCAGCATCGATCCGGTCACCCGCTCCATCCGCGTGCGTGCCATCCTCCCGAACCCGGACCGCCTGCTGAAGCCCGGTATGTTCATGAAAGTGACGCTGCTGGCCGATCCGCGCCGCGCGCTCTCCGTGCCGGAAGAGGCGATCGAGCCGATCGGACCGAACAGTTTCGTCTATGTTGCGACTGACAAGAACGGCCAGCTGGTGGCAGAGCGCCGGCAAATTCAGGTCGGCCTGCGCCAGGGCGGCCAGGTGGAAGTCATCGCCGGGCTGGAGCCGGGTGAAGAGATCATCACCGACGGCCTGATCCGCGTGCGCGATGGCGCCCCGATTGTCGTGCGTGACCGCACCGTGCTGCAGACAGGTGGTGGCGTGGCCTCGCCTGGCGCCTCCAACGGCCGGTAAGCGCGATGCTGCTGTCAGACGTTTCCATCAAGCGGCCGGTGTTTGCATCGGTCCTTTCGCTCGTCCTCGTCATCTTCGGCATCGTGTCGTTCATGCGGCTGCCGCTGCGCGAGTACCCGGATATCGACGCGCCGATCGTCAACATCCAGACCAATTATCCCGGCGCGTCTGCTGACGTTGTCGAAACGCGCATCACGCGCATCATCGAGGACCAGATTGCCGGTGTGTCCGGCATCCGGTTTATCGATTCCAACTCCACGGACGGCCGGTCCAGCATCAGCGTCGAGTTCTCTGTGAATGTGGACATCGATGCGGCGGCGAACGACATCCGTGACCGGGTCTCGACGGTCCTGAACAATCTGCCGACCGAAGCCGATCCGCCGGAAATCCAGAAGGCCGACAACAACGAAGACGTCATCATGTGGCTGAACCTGGCCAGCGATAACATGACGACGCCGGAATTGTCGGACTATGCTGACCGCTACCTCGTCGACCGCTTCTCGGCGCTGGATGGCGTGGCACGCGTCCGGGTCGGCGGGGACCGCTCCTATGCCCTGCGGGTCTGGATCGACCGCCGGTCCCTGGCCGCGCGGAACCTGACTGTTTCCGATATCGAGAACGCCTTGAGGCGGGAAAATGTCGAAGCTCCGGCGGGCAGCGTCGAGTCCGGCGCACGTAACTATACGGTCCGGATCGACCGGGCGTTCCGGACGCCCGACGAGTTTGCGAACCTCGTCATCGGACGGGGGACAGATGGCTACCTCATCCGGCTGGGTGATGTGGCGCGGGTTGAGCGAGGCACTCAGGAAGACCGGAACCTGTTCCGGGGGAATGGTGTCCCGCAGGTCGGCCTCGGCGTCGTCAAACAGTCGACGGCGAACACGGTGTCCGTCGCCGAAGAGGCTCGGGCGCTGGCGGACCAGCTGAATGGAACCTTGCCGGACGGCATGACGATTGTCGTCAATTATGACAGCTCGGTCTTCATCAGTGCGTCGATCCGGGAAGTCTGGGTGACGCTTGGTATTGCCGTTGCTCTCGTGACGCTGGTGATCTTCCTGTTCCTGGGCAGTTTCCGCTCGACCATTGTGCCGGCCATTACGGTGCCGGTCTCGATCACGGCGACATTCATCGTCCTGTTCGCACTTGGATTCTCGGTGAACCTGCTGACCCTGCTGGCGCTCGTTCTGGCGATTGGTCTCGTCGTGGATGACGCCATCGTGGTTCTGGAGAACATCCACCGCCGCATGGAAGAGTATGGAGAGTCGCCACTGGTTGCGGCCTTCCGCGGGACGCGTCAGGTGGGCTTTGCCGTTGTGGCGACGACGCTGGTTCTGATCGCCGTGTTTGTGCCGATCACGTTCCTTGAGGGCGATCTTGGCCGTCTGTTTACGGAGTTTGCACTGGCGATTGCGGCGGCTGTCTCCTTCTCGGCTATTCTGGCCCTGACATTGACGCCGATGCTGGCGTCGAAGCTTCTTTCCCCGACGCCGCCGCGTGGTGTGTTCTCAATTCTGCCGAATCTGATCGATGGCGGGTTCAGGAAATTGCGGGGCGGGTATTCCGTCCTTTTGAACCAACTCATCAAGCGCCCGATCGCCGTCGGGATTGTGCTCGTTGCGTTGTTTGCCAGCGCGTTCGGCCTGTTGCGGACCGTGCCGCAGGAATATGTGCCTCAAGAAGACCGGGGCAGCTTCTTCATCATGATCCGCGGTCCGGAAGGCGCCTCGTTCGATTATATGAAACAATATGTCGACGAGATTGAGCGCCGGCTGCTGCCTTATACCGAAGGGGACAATCCCGAACTGAGGCGCGTGCTGGTGCGGGCGCCGGGCTTTGGCAGCAACGCGTTCAACCAGGCCTTTGTGGTCGTGTCCCTGTCAGACTGGGGCGAGCGCCGGCCGGGGAACGAGATCATCGGCGAGATCAACAGGAAGCTGAGCGACCTGCCCGGGATCCGAGCCTTTGCCATCATGCGGCAGGGCCTTGGCGGCGGGAACGGCAAGCCTGTCCAGTTCGTTCTTGGCGGGCCGGACTACCAGCAGCTGACCGAATGGCGGGACACATTCCTGCAGGCGCTGCGGGAGAACAATCCCGGCGTCGTGGATATCGACTGGAACTACAAGGAAACCCAGCCGCAATACCGTGTGCAGATCGATTACAACCGGGCAGCAGACCTGGGCGTGACCGTGGCCGATATCGGCAATACGCTGCAGACCATGCTCGGCTCGCGCAGGGTGACGACCTATGTCGACAATGGCGAGGAGTATGACGTCATCCTGGAAGGCCTGCGGTCGGAACAGAACTCGCCGAATGACGTACAGAACATCTATGTTCGGTCCTCGACATCCGGCAATCTGATCCCGCTGGCAAGCCTGGTGCAGATCGTCGGCATCGCTGACAGCCCGATGCTGAACCGTTACAACCGGGTCCGCTCGATCACGATCGAAGCGGGGCTGGCGGATGGGGCCTCATTGGGGGATGTGTTGCTCCAGATGGAACAGATTGCGCGGGACGTGTTGCCTGCCGAGGCGCAGATCGACTTCAAGGGCCAGTCGCTGGACTTCAAGAGTTCCGGCAGTTCCATCCTGTTTGTGTTCGCCATCGGGATGATCATTGTGTTCCTGGTCCTGGCGGCGCAGTTCGAGAGCTACCGCCATCCGATCATCATCATGCTGACCGTTCCGGCGACACTGGCGGGCGGGCTCCTGGGCATCTATCTGACCGGCAACTCGCTGAACATTTACACGCAGATCGGTTTGATCATGCTGATCGGCCTGTCGGCGAAAAACGGCATCCTGATCGTGGAATTTGCCAACCAGCTGCGCGATGAGGGCATGGAATTCCTCGATGCGCTGAAGGAAGCCGCGCTGACGCGCCTCAGGCCCATCGTGATGACCAGCCTGACGACAGCAGCCGGCGCTGTGCCGCTAATTCTGACCAGCGGGGCAGGGGCCGAGACGCGCCAGGCCATCGGCGTGGTGATCCTGTCCGGTGTTCTGGCAGGCATGCTGGTGACGGTACTGATCGTGCCGACAGCCTATGCGTTGATCGCGCGCGGCTCCGGCTCGCCCAGCGATGTCGCCCGGCGCCTGGAAGCAGAAGAGCAGGAAGCGGACGAGGCGGCGGCCTCACCGGCGGAATAGGGGGAATCCCTGCCGGTAAGCGCGAGCGCTGTCGGCAGGGCCTTACTGAGCTTGTGGTTCTTTCACGATCCTGGAAAATTCACCTTCGAAGTACACAAGCGGATCCGCCTCCCGTGCGCTGGTTCTGACGACTTTTCCGATCAGGATGGAATGTGTTCCGAACGTGAAGGATTGAGAAAGTTCGCAATTCAGGACACCCATGGCATCGACAAGGAAGGGGCCGTATTCGCCGTGATTCCAGTGACCGGTGGAAAAGCGGTCCGGCGTGTTTGGGGTTCCGAAGACCTGAGCGATGCCTGCCTGATGGTCGGCCAGATAGTTCGCGGTAAAATATCCGGCGGCCAATACCGCATTATAAAGTCTGGTGCTCTGATTAATGCACGCCAGAATGACTGGCGGACTCAGGCAGACAGAGGTGACGGATGTTGCAGTAATTCCGTAGTCTGAACCATTATGATTCGTCGTAATGATCGACACAGTCGAGGCAACTCGGCGCATCGTGGCGCGAAGCCCGGCGGCAATCTTTTCATGGTTGTTCTCACTCATCGGGTCATCGTCCTTGTGTCGCACAGACGATGCATGCCTACGAAAAAATAACCACGTGTCAATTAAAAGCGAGTTCAGGAGGATGATGTCTGGCGGCGTTCGGGCAAGGAAGTCATCACCCGGCCAGAAGACCGGTGACGATGATATCGACGGCGTCCTCCAATGACTTCTGCACGGCCCGGTCGGATGCAGTCAGGCGAGGATCGACGGTCTTTATCAGGGGGCGTAATGCCAGCATGGCGCCTGCGCCGTGAGCGAGCAGGGTAAAGGGGACAACAGGGTTCACCTTCTTGAAGACGCCCTTGCTCTGGCCCTTTTTCAGAATGTCCGTGAAGGCCCAATTCCGTTGGTGGAAGAATTTTTGGACTATGTAGTCCAGTCGGTCGCTTTGGTGTCCGCCTTCAGCATTCATGATCATGAAGATGGTTGGCGATTCGACGAGTCCCATGAGGAAATTGAGGCTGACCTGTCGCAGCTGGTCCGGAAGATTGTCCTCAGGCGCTTCGGTCTGTTCGTAGGCGGCCATGCGGTCGTAAAGCCGGTCCATCCCAAAGTCGAAGGCTGCGGTCCACAGGTCTCTCTTTGACCCATACTTCGCATTGAGCAGGCTGTGACTGATGCCGCTCTTGCGGGAAATATCGCGAACCGAAGCGCCTTCGAATCCGAATTCTGCAAAGGTTTCGAGCGCAATCTCCATGCACTTTTCTTCGTCGACGACGTGCTTGCCACCGGCGGCAGGACGGCCTTTTCCACGTTTCACAGTCTTGTTCATCATTCGGCGCTTATAGGCGACAAAAATTTCCAAATCCAAAAAAATATAAATAGACAAGTGGACATTAAATGGTATTCCTTCGCAAAATTTTGACGAGGAAGCATTCATGCCTGCCACCGATATTGAGCTGATCAACCGCGCAAAAGCCCTGGTCCCGAAGATCAAGGCGCGCGCCGCAGAAACCGAACGACAGCGTCATGTGCCTGACGAAACCCTTCAGGAGCTGGCGGATGCGGAGCTCCTTCAGATGTTTGTTCCAAAACGGTGGGGCGGATCGGAAGCCAGTCTCGATACGATGCGGCAGGTGATAGAAGCGATCAGCAGCGCATGCGTCTCCACCGGCTGGATCACGGCCTTTTATGCGGGACACAATATCTATGTGACGCGCTTCAGCGAGCAGGCGCAGGAGGAACTGTTCTCTCCTCACGGCTATGTCAAAATGCCGGCCGCCACCGCGCCGAACCTGGACGCGCGGAAAGTCGAAGGTGGCTGGGAAGTCAGTGGACGAGCGGTGTGGGGATCAGGTGTTGTGCATGCCGACTGGGTGCAGATCAGTGGGCGTGTTGGCGACAGTGGGCGGTCCTTCCTGATCCCGGCGTCTGAAATGAACATGATCGACACGTGGAATTTCGCTGGTGCGGCCGGGACGGGCAGCAATGATTACTCCGTGGAAAAGGTATTTGTCCCGGACCATCGCTCACTAGACCTTGTGGAATTCAACGGCGGCAAAACTGAAGGCTCCAGCCTGCATGACAACCCGCTGTACCAGGCGCCGTTCCTGCTGTTGGCTTATTGCACCATCGTTCCGGTCGTAACGGGCGGCGTTGCGGGCGCCAGGGCGGAATTCGAAGAAATGATCTCCCGGCGCGTACGCAATTTTACCGGCGTTGTGGTCAAGGACCTGCAGCACGCCCACATAATGCTGGGTGAAATGGGGATCCGTGCCCAGGTCGCGCAAGAGATGGCGCAGGATGTCTATCGACGTGCCGATGGGATCGTCGCTGCAGGCGAATTCTCCTGGGATGAGCGGATCGCGATGAAGGGACGGGTCGCCTTTCTATCCGACCATTGCCGTCAGTCGGTGAACGCTATGATGATGAACGCCGGTGCGTCGAGCTATCACCTCGATCAGCCTCTGCAACGCTACTGGCGCGACCTGAACACGATCTGCTCGCATGCCTTCTGGGACTGGGATGCGTCCCGTGAAGTCACCGGGCGGAACATGCTGGAATTGCCGGTACAGTATCCGCTCGTTTAGCGAGACTGGTCCGCCAGGAGGTTGCTTATTCTTTCCTCCGCAGACTGTTCGATGAATTCATCGATCTGCGTAATCCTGTTGTTGGAAATCTTTAAGAAGATAGCTGCCTGAATCATCGTTTCCGCGCCATTGTCGCGACGGGTGAGGTAGAGCTGGTGGTGTTGTGCAACGACATCACCCTCCACCGATCGGTGAAGGACTTGGTATCGGAACCTGAGCAGGCCTGCTGCGCTCTTCAGGACGGCAAGATTGTCGACCTTTCCCTGTGTCTGGTCATCATTACTGTGCCAGATGGCGACATCGTCGGAATAGATTTCCTCGATCTCTGCAAAGCTGGCCCGCTCGATGGCGTCGAAGAATCTCGTGGCGGTTCCATTCGGGTCGTTCATGGCTGGGAAATCTCACTTCCTAGTTTGGGCGGTAAACGTTGACAGTCGGAACTGATAAAACTATCAGATATTAAGTGCATTGCCAGAAGTGATTTCGTGCGGGTTCAGGCCCGGGTAAAAGGCAAAGACACAAGTGAATGCAGGGAGAGGGCCAATGCCAACAGAAGCACAAAACATTCTGAATAACGCCAACCATACGGCGTATCGCTGCCGTGATGCGGAGCAAACTCGCTGGTTCTACGAGGACGTGCTCGGGCTGCCGCTACGCATAGCTTTCTCCGAAGAAAATGTTCCGGGAACGAATGAGCCGACGCCATTCATGCACCTGTTTTTCCAGCTGGGAAATGGTGACTTCATCGCCTTCTTCGATGAGCCAACCAACGCCACGCCGGCCCATTTTGCGGCGGCTCACAGCTTTGACCGTCATATCGCTTTCGAGGTGGACTCCGAAGAGGAGATGCTCGCCTGGCAGAAGAAGATCAACGAAAAGGGCGTCATGTGCCTCGGCCCGGTGGATCATGGGTTCCTGAAGTCGGTCTACATGTATGATCCGAACGGCATGCAGGTGGAGATCACCACCAAGACCCCAACGTACGCGGATTATGCCACGGAGCAGGGGCCCAAGGCGCGCAAGAACCTCGATGAATGGGTCCAACGTACCCGGGAGCAAAAGGTCGGGAAATTCGGCGCAGAAGCTCTCGACAATCGCAATATTCCCTATCCAGGGATCTGATCGCCCAATCTGATCATTCAAGGCGAATGGCCGCCGGTCTCTTTTACTGAGACTGGCGGTTTTTCAATCCTCAAATAGCTTGCGTAGTTTTGCCTTGGCGATCTTGTTCAGTTCCGCACGCGGAAAATCTTCCACGAATATCACTTCGACAGGCACCTTGAAATCCGCAAGCTGGGCGCGGCAGGTTTCAAGGATCGCTGATGCCAGTACATCGGATGCTTCCGCAGCGCGGACGAACACGGCCGGTACTTCATCCTTCATCTTGTCAGGCTTGCCGACCACGGCGCACTCCAGGACACCTTCTGTCAGCATGACAGCGCCTTCGATCTCGGACGCGGCAACATTCTCTGCGCCAACCTTCAGCATGTCCTTGGCACGGTCTGCAAAGCGAAGGTGACCGTCCGCCGTCTGGTAAACCCGGTCCCCGGTATCGAACCAGCCTTCATCATCGAAGCTGCCCGCTGTTGCTTCTGGATTGTAGAGGTATTCCTTGAACAAGGTGATGCCCGGAACCCCGCGCACCTTCAAAAGCCCTGTCTCGCCGTGTGACACATCCTGTCCGCTTTCATCAACAATCTTCAGCTCGAATTCCGGGGCAGGCAAGCCCATGGATCGTTCGGGGCTGGAGAGCTGAGGCGGTGTATATGTTCCGTGAGCGATTAGTTCCGTCATGCCCCAGGCGCCGACAAAAGTGATGCGGAACAGGTCTTCAACGGGCCCAATGTTTGCAGCGCCGATCACCCAGTAGCGGAATGCATGATCGTCCGGCACCGGCAGGGTCGCCAATGCCTGCATCGCAAACGGAATGACATTGGCCCAGGTGCATCCGTGTTTCAGCGCTGTCGGCCAGAAGCGACTGGCTGAAAATTTCGGCTGCAGCACCATGGCGCCGCCAGACCACAGCACACCATAATGTGCCCAGCTCATCGCATTGGTGTGGCAAAGCGGTGTGAACACGATCGCGGTGTCGATGTCCCGTAGCAAATTATGGGAGGCCACCGTCTGCGCGCCCCAGAGGGCGTTGGCGTGCGTCCAGACAACACCCTTGGGCCGGGATGTCGTGCCGGATGTGTATTGCACGGAAAACGGCGCCATCGGATCATTCCGCTCAATCTCGAAATCCGTATCGTCGGCGAAGAGGTCGTCAAAAGGTACGATGCCGGCCGGTACGGGCTCGGATGGTTCGGCGCTGTTTTGCTCTGTACTGGCGATCCATTCGAGGTCCGGCCCCGTTTCACGGAGCAGGTCTACGAATTCAGGTTGCGTGATGGCAAAGCGCGCCCGGGAATGGCTGATGAAGTAGCGCATTTCCTCGACGGCCGACCGAGGATTGGTTGTCACCACGACCGCGCCGAGGGCTGCGCAGGCATGGTAGGCAATCAGGAATTCCGGGCAATTGTTCGCATGTAGCAAAAGGAAGTCGCCCCGGCGGACCCCTTTCGCATGCAGGCCCGCCGCAACGCGGCGCACGTCCTTGTAGAAGGCGCCATAGGTCCAGGTCTTCGCGTCGCCTTCAAAGGGTTCCCAGTGAAGGAGCGGAGCATCCGGACGCCGGTGTGCGTGGTTTTTCAGGAGCCAGTGGAAATCCTTGTCCATGGCCACGTGCAGGCTACTCATCGGCTATTTGCCTTTGAATTGGGGTTTGTAGGCTTCAGGATCGGGATTGCTGATCCACATATCGAGCGCATGTTGGGCGTCTTCGGAGACGATGATTTTCATGATCTCTTTTGCTTCCTCAGCCATGAAGTTCAGTTGGTCCTGATTGGTTCCGGCATTTATGAGGCGTTTGATCCCGCGCATGGCGAGCGGCGCACGAGCCGCGAATTTTTCCGCGAAGGCATTCACCTCGGAGTCAAACTCATCTTCCGAATACAGGCGGGAGATCAGACCAAGTTCCAGTGCCGTTCTGGGCTGAAGGAACTCCCCATGGAGCAGGATGTCCAGAGCCTTCGCCCGGCCAAGGTATTTCAAGGCGAACCAGGCGCCGCTGCCGCCGGGCACGAGGCCGAAGCTGCTTTGGGGCAGGGCGAAAGTGGCCGTCGGAGAATCCTTCATCAGGCGGAAGTCGAAGGAAAGCGAGAACTCGCAGCCGCCCCCGCCGACATTGCCGTTGATCGCCGCAATCGTCACGACCGGGAGGGCTTCAATGCGCCGGGCCAGCGTGTGGTTGGCGTTGATGACCGACGGGATGTCGATTTGTCGCTCACCGTGCGCCAGGCTTTGCATCTCGGTCAGTTCCATCCAGCGCAGGAACACATCGTCGGTGCCTGTCACGACCAGGACACGCAGGTCTTCGTCCTGCTCAACCGCATTGAGCATGTCATGCAGTTCGTAGAGCATCTGGGTGTTGAGCGTCTGGTTGGGCGGATTGTGCATCCGGCAGGTCAGGATGTGACCTTCCCGTTCAAGTATCAGGTGTTGGTAGTCCATGATCCGCTGTTCCTCCCGGATGTTATGTTTTCTGCGGCCTTGCCCAGTGGGTCAGCTGATAGCCGCGAGACCGGCCTGAGCGACTTCCATATCGTCCGAATAGTGACCGCCGCTGACGCCGATGCCGCCGACAAGTTCGTCGTTCACGAATACCGGATAGCCGCCGCCGAAAACGACAAGGCGGTCGGTCTTCACGATGCCGTGCAGCAGCGGCGGATCGTTCTCGATGAATGCGTGCCACTCATGGGTCGCCATGCCGAAGGAGATGGCGGTGTAGGCCTTGTCCTGGGCGATTTCGACGCTGAGCAATGGAGCGCCGTCCATACGTTCATAGGCCTTGAGGGCGCCTGCATCGTCGACAACGGCGATGACCATGGGTTTGCCCATCTCTTCGGCTTTGGCCTTGGCGGCCTCGATCATTTTCTGCGCAGCGTAGCTGGTGATGGTGCTTTTGGTTTTTACGAGTTCCATGTGATTCTCCTCGAATTTGATAGACTTATCAGTCTGATTGATAGGTGTTCGCCGGAAATGTCGTCAATGATGATTTCGTTTCATATTGATGGAACCGGTAAGATCGGGTCGTTTGCGTGACGGCCGGCATAGTGAAAACACCAGATCGAAATCAGGGCACACACGCCAACAAGTGCGAGCCCTGCGTGCAGCGAACGCTCCCCCATGTCGGAAAAGACCGTGTCGCTCAGTGTTCCGACGACAACAGGTGTGATGGCATACCCGACAATCGTGACGCAAAAGGCGAGCAGGGCGACAGCCAGGGCGCGTTCGGACGGGTCGGAATTGGCTTGAACCGATGCGAATACGGGCGCGGTTTCAAGATTGATGAAGATGTTGAAGGCGCCGAGAAAGGCAAAAAAGACCAATGGTGAGTTTGCGCCGAGCATTAGATAATAGAAGGGAATTGATGCAGCGACGAAGATCGCGGGCAGCCAGCTCATCCATTTCAGGTCGCGCTTGGCCATGAAATCACAAAGGACACCGCCGATGAACAGGGAAGGCATGGCGCAGAACAGAAGCACACCGGCCGCATAGGCGCCAATCTCGGTCTTGGGCATGCCGAAATTGCGCTCGATCAGGGGATAGAGCCAAACGAGCAGCGCCTGCACGGTGACCAGTGCAAATGTGTGCCCGGCAACCGTTCCGACATAGACTTTGTTGCGGAGCAGCGACCGAATGGTGTCACCCAAGGGGGCCTGGCCGCTGCGGCGCAGACCGGACTCAAGAAACCTGCCACGCTCCGGTTCCCGTATGGAGATATAGGTGAGCAGGCCGAGCAGCACGCCGGGGACGCCCGTGATGTAGAAGACCATCCGCCAGCCATAAGCCTCGACGAGTGCCGTCCCGATCAGGTGACCGCCCAGGACACCGAGCGCGCCCCCCATGGACAGAAATCCAATCGCCCGGCCGAGCTCCACCTTTGTGAAATAGTCGGACAGGAGAGAGTGACTGGAGGGCGTGCCGCCAGCTTCTCCGATTCCCACACCCATTCGCGCCAGAAACAGGGAAGCGAAGCCGCTGGCCGCGCCGCATGCAGCGGTCGCCAGGCTCCAGACCGTAACAGCTGCCGCGAAAATGTTTTTTCTGTTCGTCCGGTCTGCCAGGCGAGCGATCGGTATGCCGAATGCGGCATAAAACAGGGCGAAAGCTGTCCCACCGAGAAGGCCAAGCTGCGTATCGTTCAGTTGGAAATCATTCTGAATGTTCGTCATGACTACCGAGATGAGGCCACGGTCCACCACACTCAATGTTTGTCCGATCATCAGGACAAGCAGCACGTAATATCGGTAGTAACTGCTTCGGGTATGACTTGCCTCTGACACCGCAGACATGAGATTCCTCCTTGAACTCCGGGCCTCTTCTGAGCGGGCATGCCAGCCTTCCTGAATGGAAAGGGAGGCCCCGAGCGGGCGGATTGAGTGCAAGTATTCTGATAAATCGATCAGGATCAATAGCTGTTTTGGCAAACGACAAGTTTCCGCCGCGTGAAGGCGGGACAGTTAGTGCAGGCCTCCCGCCAGGATCACCCGTCACTGTATGAATGTTAGCGTACGGAGGAAGAATGACGCTCTCAATTCATGAGGAAAAAATTTTTGTAATTGGGGCTTGGCGACCGCAAGGAAAGGCTTATAGGCTTATCAGATAAAGCTCACAGATAAAATCCGAGCGACCAGGGAGGTCAAATGTATAGATCCAAGTTTGGTGCCAGCACCATTGTGCTTTCGATGCTGGCCATGTCCGGTGTTCAGGTGGCAGTCGCTCAGGAAGACGAAGCGCCCGCCAGCCAGGAAAACGAGAGCCGGCAGTCGGTCGTGATCGTCACGGCAACAAAAAGCGAAACCACGCTGCAGGAAACGCCGATCGCAATTTCGGTCGTGAGTGGACAGGACCTCGCCGACCGAAATATCCTGGAAGTGAGTGAAATTGCCCAGGACGTGCCCGGCCTGACCTTTAGCCAGTCGCCTGGCGACCTGCCGTCGATCGTCATTCGGGGCATTGGCACGAACAACGCTAACCAGACCGCTGAACAGTCGGTTGGTCTGTTTGTGGACAACGTCTACAAACCGCGGGCCCGCCAATATCGTGACTCCTTGTTCGATGTGGAGCGGGTGGAAGTCATCAAAGGCGCGCAGGGCGTCATCTTCGGAAAGAACACGAGCGTCGGTGCTATCAGCGTTGTCTCGCGCAAGCCGGGTGCCGAATTCGGCGGCGACGTTTACGGTAGCTATGAATTCGAGAATGAAAGCTACACGGTCGGTGCGACAGCGGACCTTCCAGCCAGTGACAAATTGCGGTTCCGGGTCGGCGGCCAGTATTCCGATACGGGCGGCTATGTGAAGAACCTTGCCGGCGGAGACGATGTGCCGGCAACCGAGCGCTACATTGTTCGCGGGACCATGGTCGCGGAGCCAACGGATTCGCTGACCGCGACTTTCATGCTCCAGCACTCGGAACAGGACACGACGGGTAACGCGTTCCAGCTGACGGAGGTGTTGAACCCGGCGCTTGTGTCCTATTTCGGTTATACGACAAGGCCTTATGAGAAAAATCTGAACCCGACGACGACGTTCATCGACGGTGTTTCCGTTCCGGCCGACGCCGATTCCCAAGATAGTACTGATGCCGTCCTGACCCTTGATTGGGAACTGTCCGACACTCTCACGCTGACCTCTGTCAGCGCCTATTCGGTGATGGATTACTCCAACTATTCAAGCATCTTCTATTCTTCCAGCGATGCCGCAGGACAGCCCAAGGGGTACCAGCTGTTCGAAGAGGATTTCGAGCAATTCACCCAGGAGGTTCGCCTGAACTACTCGGGTGATTCCTGGCATGGATTCATTGGCGGCATGTATCAGGACCAGAGCCTGGCATTCGACCGGACGATCCGCCTGCAGACCTGGTTCTCGCCCGGCACGATCAGTGGCGGCGTCGACGTCGGTGGATTTGCCTTCGCGGGCACGTCCAATGCGCTGCTTGATCAGGATCTGGAGTCCTATGCTCTTTTCGGCCTGATGACGCATGATTTTACGGACAGATTTTCAGTCAGCGGTGGTCTGCGTATCGGATACGAAGAAAAGACAGCCGACTTTTCCGTTACTCTGCTGGACCTGATCGGTCTTGATCCGATTTCAGTTCCGGGCGACTTCTTCCTGCCGGTCGATCAGCGCGCAGGAATCTCGATCTATCCGCTGATCAACGCCGCAGGTGTCGTGCCGACCACAACGACGGATGATACGTCCGTCGATGGCAGCCTGAATTTCAGCTACGACATCAATGATGACTGGATGACGTACATTTCCTTCGCGCAGGGCACGAAGAGCGCAGCGTTTAACAATGCGACCATCAGCGGCTCGTTCACGCCTGAGCCATTTATCATTCCTGAGGAAGTCGCGCGCTCTGTTGAGATCGGCGCCAAGGGGAGTTATGCCGGCGGCCGGGGAACGATGAGCGCCGCGGCGTTCTACACTGATCTGACAGATTTCCAGGACTCGGTCTTTGATCCGAACGTGGGCGTCACCGGTGCGTTCGTCATCCAGAGCTTCGATGCCGAAACTTACGGGCTTGAGCTGGAAACGCGATACCGTCTGACGGACAATCTCACCACCTACGGTAATATTGGCCTCCTTGAAGCCAAGAGCCAGTCTACGGGCACCAGGCTCGCTGATGCACCTAAAGTCAGTGGAATGATTGGTGCAGACTATATCCGGCCAATATCTGGAAACCTGGAACTCAATGCCGGCGGTCGATTGTCCTTCAGTTCCAATCAACTCCACCGAAACCCGGCCCTGCCGCGTGGCACGGGTGAATACCAGGTGGCTGACTTCCATATCGGACTGAACGACACCTTGTCGGGATGGTCAGTCAGGGCTGAAGTCAAGAATGCGTTTGAAGAGCGCTATGAAGTGTTTTCGTTCATTCAGCCCCTGCTGTCGGCCGGGGTCGTGGGCGCGTACAATCCTCCCAGAACCGTTTACCTCTCCGTCCGAAAGTCCTTCTAGGCGGGGCTCTTGCCCAATCAGACGGATCCTCCAACGTGACGGGTCACCTTCAGCGCCGGATGAAAGGCCCATGGCTTCTTCATTCGGCGCTGTTTCTTTTTCGGACGGCTGGCCGTATGGTTCTGCGATCACCAAACAATTCAAGTGTCTGATGAATGTTGAAGCGAGAAAAATATACTGAGCAGTACTCTCAGATCCTCGAGGCTGCGATCGAGCTTTTTTCGACCTGCGGGTATGACGGCGTAAGCACGACCCAGATCGCAGCTGCGGCGGGAGTGTCTCAACCCAGCATCCATTATCATTTCGGCAGCAAGACGGAGCTTTGGATCGCGGCAATCCAATCTCTGGCAGCCCAGATCGGATCGGAAATTCCGACTGATTGGGAAACTGTCGAGCAAATGGAACCGGTCGAGGCGCTCCAGTACCTCTGCGGCCTCATTGTCGATGTTTCAATTCAGCGGCCCGAACTAGGCCGGTTCATCCTGCTGGAAGGGCAGGCTGGCGGTGAGCGTCTTGAATGGCTGTACGACATGGTCATGAAGACGTCCTACACCGGGTTCTGCCGGCTCATTCAAAGAGGAATAGACAGTGGGCAGATCAAAAACCACAAGCCACACCAGATCCTGATGCTGCTCCATGGCGCCATTGTCACTTACTTCAATGTTGCGCCTCTGGTGGAGATTGCGTTCGGCGAAACCCCCGGCGAAGAGGCACCCGCCGCAGACTTTCGCGCAGCCTTCCTCGATATCGTAGTTGAGGGTCTGAAAGTGAGTCCGAAGCCCAAACCGAAGAAGCCTGTCCGCACAGGGAAGGCGGCCAAGCGGGCATAAAAGATCACCGATCACGCCTGCCTGGCACGCTTCACTTCCTGGGATTGATCTCGTCAAGTTACGAAACTGAAATTGCCTCTTTCCCGCGCCGCACGAGGCGTCCGGGTAGCACGCCCGTTTGTTCGCCTTGCCAATAGGTGATTTCACCGGAAACGAGGGTCGCAATATATCCATCGGCGAGCTGGTTCATGCGTTTGCCGCCAGCCGGCAGGTCGTAATTTACGGTCGGGACATGAAGTGAGAGCGTATCGAAATCGATGATATTCAGATCAGCTTTCAGGCCAGGGGCAATCCGTCCGCGGTCTGTGAAGCCAACCGTGTCGGCGGGCCGTGAGGTCAATTCCGCAATCGCATCGGCCAGGGAGATCCGCTCTTCTTCCTTGGCGTCACGTACCCAGCGTTGCAGGAAATAGGTCGGGAAACTTGCATCGCAGATCAGACCATAGTGGGCGCCGCCATCGGCGAGCGCCATGACTGTATCAGGGTGGCCCAGCATTTCGCGAACAGCGTTGAGATTGCCTTCGGTGTAGTTCGCAGCGGGAAGGTAGAAGAGCCGCTTGCCGTCATCCTTCAGCAGGAGGTCGTAGGCATACTCTTCGACAGTTTGACCGGCAGCATTGGCGCGGGATTCAATGCGATCCTCGCGCGTCGGCTCGTAATTCGGTGTCTTGTCCCACTCATGCGAAGCGCGGAACGCATTGATGAGGTTCAGCGTGACGGGATTGGAATCGTCGGCTTTTTCCGAAAGCAGCTTCGCGCGGAACTCCGGATCACGCATGATGCGGACGCGCTCTGCCAGCGGCAGGGAGGCGATTTCCCTGTAGCTCGGATGGGCGGTGAAAGGGTGCAGGCTGAGATCGAGACCGAAGAACATGCCGACTGGCCGGGGCGCGACCTGGCCGCGTATTTTCAGTCCATCGGCGCGGGCGGCTTCCAGTGCTTCAAGCACAGCTCGCCAGCCGCGCCCCGGCTGGTTCGGAACGTCAAGAAGCGTAAAAGATATGGGGCGGCGGCCATGCTCGGCGACCTGACGCACCAATGAGAACTCGGATTCGGCATCACCATCCGGCGCCGGAATGAGCTGAAAGACGCCCGCGTCGGCATCGACAAGACCATCCATCAGGGCCTTCAATTCGTCCGTCTCCGAATACAGGCTTGGCGCCAATTCGCCTGCCTTGGTCCGGTGCATCATGTTACGTGACGTCGTCACACCGAACGCACCTTCAGCGATGGCTTCGGTGACAAGCGCCCGCATTTGCTTCAGGTCTTCGGCTGTCGGCGCTTCCTTGCGGGCCGCACGTTCTCCCATCACGAAAATGCGCAGGGCGGAGTGGGGCACCTGGGTCGCTACATCGATGTCGAGCGCGCGATCTTCCAGCGCATTGAGATAGTCGGGAAAGCTTTCCCAGTTCCACGGCAGACCATCGACCATGACGACTTCAGGGATATCTTCCACGCCTTCCATCAGCTTGACGAGCATGTCCCGCTGGTGAGGTCGGCAAGGCGCAAAGCCGACACCACAATTCCCCATCAGGACAGTCGTTACGCCATGGCCTGAAGAAGGAGCCAGCCGATTCTCCCAGGTTACCTGCCCATCATAGTGGGTGTGAATGTCGATGAACCCTGGCGTCACGATGTAGTTGGACGCGTCAATCTCACGATCGCCTTTGGTATCGATGGATCCGACCGCCTCGATGCGACCGTCACGGATACCGATATCTGCAGTGTAGGGAGCACCTCCGGTTCCATCGAAAACCGTTCCTCCCCGAATGACCACGTCATAGCTCATCGTTCATGCTCCCTTTTCATATTCTTTCAGTGTTTCTTGTAGTTTGCGGACATGCTCCCGGCTCAGTTTGCCTGCACCGGCCGGGTCGCCTTCCAGGATCTTTTTTCCGACAGCGATAAGTTCAGAGGCGTGCTGTCCGCGCAGCCTCAGAAAACCGTACTGGGCTCGCAGAACGTGAACCCGTACGCGGGCGAGCAGGTGAGACAGCTCGTCATTGTTCGCTGTGGCGGCGAGCGCGCTGTAGAACTGACGGCGCGCGGTGACAAAGTCGCGAGGCGACATGGAATTCTGGAGGCGTTCCAGCTCGGCCGTTGCGAAGGCGAGCCGGTCGCTGCTTGCCCCTTTGGCAATTTCACATGCAGCGCTTTCGGCCGCCAGGCCGAACAGCAATTCGGTAACTTTGAGTGTGTCGACACCCTGTTGCGGCGTGAGCGTCACAAGGGCGGCGCCGCGATTGGGGGTGATGGACACCACGCCCCGGACCTGGAGCTGTTGCAGGGCGTCACGCACAGCCTGCCGGCCGACGCCGAACCGTGCGCAGAGTTCCGCTTCCACGAGTCGCTGGCCGGGTATGTATTCGCCAACCTCCAATCCTTCGATAATGGCGTGAACCATGCTGATCGCCGAGGGCTTCGGCGAAGGATCCGGTTTGAGGGCGTATTTGGACATGCCCAAATATTTCGCTCCACCCTCAGATTGTCAACAATATTGTAGACAATCTGAGGGTGGGCTCCTGGAGCGAAGTCACGACAAGCGAAATCGCCCGCGCAGCGCAGCCGAACCTGCATATGTGTGGGGCAGCAAACAGGTTGTGTTTTTGAGCGGCTCGAGACATGGGTGACAGATTGTACCGGACACATGGGTAACACTTCTCGCTTTGGCGGGAGGTTGAGATGCCATGGAAGGAACAATCAAAAATGGACGAGAGGCTACGCTTTGTTGCGCGCCGGCTTGAAGGCGAGTCGATGACGGATCTTTGCCGTGAGTTCGGGATTTCCCGGAAGACGGGCTACAAGATCTTTAATCGCTATAAGGAAGAAGGGCTGATCGCCCTGGAGGACCGTTCCCGTCGGCCCGTGCGGTACGCCAACCAGCTACCCGTCCCGATCGAACGGGCGATCATCGAGGCAAAGAAAGACAAGCCCAGCTGGGGTGCCCGCAAGATCCGGGAACTGCTGGTGCGTCGCCTGGCAGGGGATGTACGCATTCCGGCTCATTCGACCATTCATGCGGTTCTGGACCGTCACGGCCTGGTGAAGAAGGCTGGCCGGAAGCGCCAGAGGGCATTGGGAACCGCCCTGTCCGCCGGCTCGGTTCCCAATGCCCTCTGGTGTGTCGACTTCAAGGGCGAGTTCCGTCTCGGCAACCAGGCCTACTGTTACCCTCTGACGGTCACCGACCGTGCCTCACGCTTCATCCTGGCCTGCGAGGCCCTGGAGGGCACAAAGGAGGCGCCCGTCATCGAAGCCTTCCATACCCTGTTCCGGGCGCGTGGCCTGCCGAAGGCCATACGCTCAGACAATGGCGTGCCGTTTGCCAGTCCCAACGGTCTTTACAATCTCTCGAAACTCTCGGTCTGGTGGCTGAGGCTCGGCATCGCCATCGAACGCATCAAGCCCGGACATCCGCAGCAGAACGGCCGGCATGAGCGTATGCACCTGACCCTCAAGCAGGAAACCACCCGGCCGGCTTCAGCCAATCCCCTCCAGCAGCAGGTCCGCTTCGATGACTTCGTTAGCGAGTACAACACAGAGCGCCCTCATGAAGGGCTCGATATGGCAACGCCGGCAGAGGTCTACACACCCTCAGCCCGGATCTATGAAGGCCTGCCGGAGATCGATTATCCCTTCCATGATCGCGAGGTCCTGATAACCGCCTGCGGCCGGATCTGCATGCATCGGAAGAAAATCAACATCTCAACCGTGCTCGCCGGTCAGCGGGTCGGAATCAAGGAGGTCGATGACGGAATCTGGCTCGTCACCTTCATGCACTATGACCTCGGATACATTGACCTCGAGCAGAGAACCCTGCAGACCATCAACAACCCGTTCGGAGCGAATGTGTAACCTATCTCTCCGGTACAAAGTGTTACCTATGTCTCCGGGTCGGACATATCTCCGCATGGTGCCGGCTGCAGGACTCGAACCCGCGACCCTCTGATTACAAAAATCGGAACAAGAATACGGCAATCACCTAAATGCTTTAATTACAGAGCACTAGGGTTTTCTCGAGATCATGGATTGTCAGGAAATGACGTTAAAATCCGCATTTTGCGCGCCAGTTGCGCGCCAGTGAGCTATGCATTCGTGCGCATGGCAGGGCACTTTGACGACCGGAAGCACTTGTTTTTCGCCGCCATTTCCGGCGCCCATTGATGCTGCCCCAAGCCGGGGCAGACATCTACCTTGGGGCGGGCTCTTGCCGCGACTAATCCTGAGGTGGCTCTTGCCCATCAGGCGGAACCTCACCAGGCGCCTCCGATGTGTCAGCAGGTGCGGGGGACGCGCTGTCGCCGGGTACAGGCGGAGAAGTTTCCGCGGAAGCCGGAGCCGTGCCTTCCGAATCCGGGAGGGGCTCTTCTTCCGGAGGCGGAGCGGCAGGCTCTTCTGAAGACGGCAGCCCCGGCTCCACCGTTTCAGCAGTCCCTCCCGAGCCGGAACCTGATGTCTCATTCGGCGGTTCCGGTTGAGGCGCGTACACTTCACTCGTCGGCTGATTTGCTTCCGGCTTGTTACAAGCAGCCATCAACAGCAAAGCCATTGTTGCTGGCAAGAGGATGGAAAATTTCATTGGCCTGTTCCTTCCTGAAAGGCGGCTTTATGCTTGCAGTAGTTTGCTCTGGAACTCGCCTTCACGGTTGACTTTTCTCAATTCCGGCCCGGCACCGTAGTCTCCCATCGAGCAGAGTTCTTTGTACCTGGTGACCTGAGCCCCGTCTGGTCCCGCATTTGAATGGAGAGTCTGTCGCAAGTGAACCGCTCCCAAAATTGCCCTCATTCGGGGCTGGAGTTTTTGGCGCTTCTGAACTGCTCCCAAAAGTGCCCTCATTCGGGGCTGGAGTTTTTGGCACCTCTGAACTGCTCCCAAAAGTGCCCTCATTCGGGGCTGGAGTTTTTGGCGCCTCCTCACCTTAGCGGGCTGGCTTCGCCGAGGTGATTCATCAGTGTAATCGGGGGCATATTCCCGATCGCGCTGTGCGGTCTTACCGTGTTGTAGATGGGGTGGATGGCTCCTGCTCCCACCGCCGCA
>NZ_AWFD01000010.1 GCF_000682735.1 Hyphomonas sp. CY54-11-8
TCGACGAAGACGAGGATGATGAGGAATACGACGAGGACGATGAGTCCGACGAGTATGACGAGGAAGAAGACGACGAAGAGTCCGAATATGAAGACGACGACGAAGCCGAGGAATATGACGACTCGGACGAAGAGGAGTCCGGCGACAAGGTGGAAGAGATTGCCGCTTCAGAAGAAGATGACGCCTCCGACGATGAACCGCATGTCCGCTCGTCCGGCCTGACGCGGGAGAACCCGGTCGTCGATGCGCCGTCCATTGGCCCGAAAACGGCCGCGCGTCTTGAAGAAGCCGGCATCTACACGATTGGCGACCTGCTCGATTGCGATATCGAGGAGACGGCTTTCCTGCTGGACGTCCACTATATCGACTCCGAAACCCTGCGAGACTGGCAGGACCAGACGAAGCTGATGATGGAAGTGCCGGGCCTGCGCGTGCACGACGTGCAGATCATGGTCGGCGCCGGTATCCGCACCAGCAAGGAACTGGCTGAGGCGCCTGCGCGCACCCTGTTCCTTCTGGCCACGGAATTCCTGAACTCTCCGGAAGGTGAACGCGTCCGCCGCGGAGACGACCTTTTCATGGAAGAAGAGGTCGAAGAGTGGATCGAACGCGCCCGCGACGCGGCCTAGAGTGGCTCGAACTCTGACGTGAAGTGCCGCATCATCGGCGGTTCTTTCACGATTTTCAAACCGCCCAGCTGGTCCTTCGAAGTGGAAAGCTCCTCGAAGACTTCAACGATATAGTCGGCATGCGACTGGGTGTAGACGCGGCGGGGCATGGCGAGGCGCACAAGGTCCATCCGAGCAGGCTCCTCGCTGCCGTCCGGCTTGCGCCCGAACATCACCGTGCCGATCTCGCAACCGCGGATACCGCCCATCTCGTATAGCGCGCAGGCCAGCGCCTGGCCTGGATATTCCAGCGGTGGAATGTGGGGCAGGAAGGCGCGGGCATCCACGAACACGGCATGGCCGCCCGCCGGTTTCACCACCGGCACACCCATCGCGTCCAGACGCTCGGCAATATAGGCATTCGTCCGTACCCGGTAGCGCAGGTAATCCTCGTCGATGATCTCGGTGAGGCCTTGCGCAATGGCGTCGAGGTCCCGGCCTGCAAGGCCGCCATAGGTCGGGAAACCTTCGGTCTGGATCAGCAGGGTGCGGGCCCGTTCGGCCAGCGCATCGTCGCGCAGTGCCAGCCAGCCGCCGATATTGGCGAAGGCATCCTTCTTGGCGCTCATCGTCATGCCGTCCGCGACTTCGAAAATGTCGCGGATGATCGACTTGATGCTACGGTCCTGCTGGCCGGGTTCGCGCAGCTTGATGAACCAGGCATTCTCGGCAAAGCGGCAACCGTCGATGAAGAAGGACTTGCGATAGTGCTGGGCGATCTGCGCCGCGGCGCGGATGTTCTCGAGGCTCGCAGGCTGGCCGCCGCCGGCATTGTTGGTGATCGTCATCATCACGGCCGGAACAGAATCGCGTTTCTCGCGGAGCAGGGCTTCGAGCGCGTCCAGGTCCATATTGCCCTTGAACGGATGGTCAAGGGACGGGACCTTGCCTTCTGCGATGGGCAGGTCCACCGCCTCGGCGCCTGCCGCTTCGATATTACCCCGCGTCGTGTCGAAATGGGTGTTTGACGGGATAATGTGCCCCGGCCTTGCGATCAGGTTGAAAAGCAGGTGCTCCGCCGCCCGGCCCTGGTGGGTCGGGATGATGTGCTCGAAGTTCATCAGGTCACGGACCGCTGCTTCGAACCGGTAGAAGCTGGGCGCGCCGGCATAACTCTCGTCACCCGTCATGACGGCGCCCCATTGGGCCGCGCTCATGGCGGAGGTGCCGCTGTCGGTCAGCAGGTCGATGATCACGTCATCGGAATGCAGTTTGAAGAGATTGTATTTCGCCGCCTTCAGCAGGTCCGCACGTTCTTCGCGCGTGGTCATGCGGATCGGTTCGACCGATTTGATGCGGAAAGGTTCAATAATGGTTTTCATTTGGCTCACTCCGGGCTTGTTAAAAGTCCTGGAGGTTGCCCGAAGGCTTCGCGCACAGGACTTATCCTGCGCCGCGGTTGCCTCGCCTTGGTGACGCGACCGCGCTCAGCGCCTGTTGCAATGGAAATCCGATATCAAGGGCTTTTGCGGTTTTCAAGATGCCGCGTTGCTGCCGCGCGGCGAGAGGCCGGCACTGCGATAAATTGCGTCGATCACGCGCATGTTTGCGACGGCATCCTCGCCGCCGGTCAGTGGCCCGGCCCGCCCGGCGAGCACATCCACCATATGTGCCAGCTGGTGGTCATAGGTGCTGTCACCGGGGATGGTCTCCGTCCGTTCCGGCTGGCCGTGCTGCTGCAGGATGATCTTGTGCCCGTGAGACGGGTGGATCGGATTGTTGAAGGTCAGCGATCCTTTTGTGCCCTCGACATGCAGCTGCAGCCGACGGGAGACCGTCTCCGCCATGGACGTCATGATCGACGCGGTGACATCTCCCGGGAACACCATACGTGCGTGAGTCGAGATATCGACGCCCGGTTGGTCGCAATGGCATTCGGCCGAGGCCACCGACGGCTCGGCGCCCGCCATGGTCCGCACCATGTGGACGCAATAGGTGCCAAGATCCATCAGCGCCCCGCCACCTGTTTCCAGCGTGTGGCGTAACTCGCCCGGCCGGTAGGGAATGGGCACCGAGAAGGCCGCCTCCATGGACAGGATCTTCCCGACATGCCCGCTGCGGATGTGGCCGAGCGCATGGAGGAAGGCAGGGTGGAAGCGGTAGTGGAATGCCTCCACCAGCGGCCGGCCCATTTCTTCCGCGGCGCGCGTCATGGCCATGGCCTCGTCGGCATTCATGGCGAACGGCTTCTCGCACAGCACGGCCTTGCCGGCTTTCAGGGCGGCGACGGTGAGGTCGGCATGCCGGTTCGGGGGCAGGGCGTTGTAGATCAGGTCCACATCGTCCCGGGCGATCAGCGCGTCATAGCTCTCCGCCACATGCTGGATCCCATATTTTTCGGCATAGGCGGCGGCGCGCCCGGCATCGCGGGCAGCCACGGCAACAACCCGGCAGTCCGTCCGGCGCCGCGCCGGTTCGATGATGGCAAGCGGCGCAATCTTCGCCGCGCCGAGTATACCGATCCGGATCATGCCTGGCCCCTTCTTCAGGCACGCATAGTGGCAATGCGGGGCTGGTTCGTAAATCAGCGCGCAGCCAGCAGCGCGGATATTCTTAACAAGACCCTGCTGCAATCTTCAGAATTTCACCGATCCGGTAACCAAACAGAAAGGCTGTCGCGAGTTAATGGAACATCCCAAGGCCGTTAATCTTAGGAGTGCCTACGCCAATGATGAATGATCTTACGGCGCACATCGCTAAAACGAGCGGCCTTGCGGACCCTATTGCCAAGCAGGCCCTCGGTATCGTGCTCAATGCCGCCGAACGCCAGGCTTCGCCTTTCGCCACAGCCATGTTCACGACCATTCCCGGGGCACGCGCACTTTCAGCCCGCACGGGCAGCGAGCTCGGCGCCCCGGTCGGCGAAATCGCCCGCATGATTGAACAGACGCCGGGCGGCAAGCGCCGCGTCGCGCGCGAGATGATCACTGCGCTTCATGCCATCGGTCTCGACCACAAGCATATCGGCGCGCTGCTGCCGGCGATCTCGGCCCATATGGAAGAGGTCCACGGCCTGACCGGCTTCGGCCATCTGGGGGACCTTGTCGGCTCCGATCTCGATGGCAACATCACCGCCGACGACAGCGACACCAAGGCGGCTTAAGCCTCTGAAAATACGAAAAGAAACGCCGCCTTGACCGGGTGGCTTTTCTTTGCCTGAGGAAATCTTGCATAGCCGGGTGATCCAGCCACCGGATTGCCGCGTAACAGGCCCGATACGTCTGGTGTCCCCCCACCCCAGCAAGACGTGTCTATTTACCCAAGGGCCAGGCCGCCAAATCACCCTCCCGGCAGCCTGGCCCTTTCCCTTCGCGCTTTGCCTGTTTATGGAAGGGCGAACGAACAGGGGAAATTCACTCATGACGGCGACTGCGACGCTTCAGGCGGATGAGAAACTTGCGCTCGATCTGATGGCAGCCATCCGGACGGCAGCCGAAACGCTTTGCGTGCCGTCTCATGTGGACCTGGTCTCGGTGACCGTGGATGTCTCCGCCCGGATCGAGGACGCTTCGAAAGCCAGCTTCGAGAGCCGTATCGACCGGCGCACCCGCACCATCCTCTTCGCGGGGGGCTCGGCGACGGTCAATGGCACGATCGTGATGACCGCGACGGCCGTCTATTCCATACGCCCGGCCTGAACTGCCCGCCCGTCGAAGGCGCCCTCGGGCAGGGTATCGAGTTCGTTACGGATACGGGGCAGGGCCTCAGGGTGTTTGTCCTGAAGCCAGATGATCATCTTTTCACGAATGAAGCAGCGCAGGTCCCATGCGTCGGGGGAATTCTTAGCGCTGGCTAATGCGCGTATGCGGATTGTGTTCATGCCGGTATCCGTCACCTGCAGGTTCACGACATCACCGTCCCATAGCGGTGTCGCGCGGCAGATTTCGGCCAGCTTCTCCCGCATTTCGGAAACCGGCGCGCGATAGTCCAGCGACCAGAACACGCTGCCGATGATGTTCGCAGATTTCCGTGTCCAGTTCTGGAAGGGCTGTTCGATAAAATAGGAAAGCGGAACGATCAGGCGCCGCCAGTCCCAGATGCGGACAACGACGTAGAACAGGCCGATCTCTTCAATCCAGCCCCACTCGTCTTCCAGCACGACTGCATCGTCCAGCCGGATCGGCTGGGTGAAGGCGATCTGCAGGCCGGCGATCAGGTTTGACAGCATCGGCCGGGCCGCGATGCCGACCGCGATGCCCGCGATCCCGGCAGAGGCGAACAGGCTGACCCCGAACTGTTTCACGCCCGGGATCAGCGTCAGGGCCGCAGCGACGGTGACCACGCCGACCGCGACAACCCAGATGCGGCGGACAACGTCCAGGCGGGTCGCGGATTTCCGGGCTTGCAGATTGTCGGCCTCGTGAAAGTTCAGCTTGGCCAGACGCCGCTTGATCAGCCCGTCGACCAGCGTGCCGATGGTCCAGCCGGTGGCGGCGATGAAACAGATGGAGGCCAGCACATCCGGCCAGTCGCCGAGCTTCTCCCAGTCGGGCGTCAGGCCGGTGTGCGGGACAGTCAGGATGGCCGCGCCAATCAGGACGAACAGGGCAGGCGGCCGCGCGCGCTTCAGCCAGCGGATACGCATCGCCCGCTTCAGCTTTTCGCGCTTCGAGCGGTCGTCGGTCTGTTTCGCGTTAACCTCGCCGGCGATGACAGGGCTCCTTCCGGTGACGTGTCTTATACGTCCGGATACGCGAAAGGGTTGCGATGGTTCAACAGCCGCCCCCGCGTTTCCTGCCGAAACGACGCTGGCGGGCAGGGATTGGGCGTTATTTCACCCGTTTGGCGCGGAAGGCCAGGCCGCCGTCCAGCTTCATCTTGTAGCTGCCGAGCGCGGCCTGGTAGATGCGGGCTTCCTTCTGGCCACGCGGATTGACCCCTTTGTCGTCCGTCTGTTCCCACACCTGGCCATTTTCAAGCGTGATCACCAGGGCGCCGCGCCGGCCACCGATGGACTGGATCGGAAAAGTGACTTCCTTCAGCTCATCCGATTTGGACTTGCCGCTCTCGTCCTTGCTGCCAAAGGCCAGTTTGGGAAGGGACGGGATGGAGAAACCGAAACTGTCGCGCTTCACTTCCTCGACTTCCTTGCGGGTGAAGGTTTTCACTTCGCCGGCTTCTTCTGCTGCTTTCAGGCGCCCGACGGCCGCATCATAGCAGGTCAGCCGGTCTGCATCGGCGACAATGTCCTTACAGGCATAGACGTCGGACGTGGACACGTCCTCGGCCAGGGCCGGCATGGCGGCCAGGCTGATGGCGGCGGCGATGAGGGCGATCTGGCGTTTCATGGCGGCGTTCCTCGGAATGGTGGGCTTTCGCGCCCCTTTGAGGCCCATTTCTGGCAAATCCGGACAGGCTCGGGAAGGGGAGGCCGCAGTTTGCGGCAAACTCAGCTTCCGTTCATTCAAATTCAGCAAAGTCTTTTCATTTACGTCGCCATCTGGCAGCAAACGATCCAAGATTGAGACCTTTTAGGAGTATGTGCATGATCTTCTCCCGTATGCGGGGCCTGATGGCCACCGGCGCTCTGGCCCTTGTCCTGGCTGCCTGCGGAGGTGGTGGCGGCGGATCTGCCAGCGATGTGCCGACACTGCGGCGCGGTATTTCGGCCAAGGTCGATACGCTCGATCCGCACAAGTCTTCGGCTCAGTGGGAGAACATCATCATTGGCGACATGTTCATCGGCCTGACCACCGATGGCGTCGATGCCCGTCCGGAACCCGGCATGGCGACGAGTTGGGAAACCAGCGAGGACGGCCTCGTCTGGACCTTCCATCTCGGCGATTACTACTGGTCCGACGGCAATCCGGTTGTGGCGGATGACTTCGTCTACGGCCTGCGCCGCATCCAGTCCCCGGAAGTGGCATCGCAATATTCCTCGCTGCTTTACCTCATCAAGAACGCGGCGCCGATCAATGAAGGCAAACTGCCGCCGGAAGAGCTTGGCGCCCGCGCCATCGACGACAAAACGCTGGAACTGACGCTGGAATATCCGGCGCCTTACCTGCCGGGGCTCCTGTCGCACTACACGACCTATCCGGTGCCGAGCCATGCGATCGAGACCTATGGCGATGCCTGGATCCAGCCGGACAACATCGTGGTGAACGGTCCGTACAAGCTGGTTTACTGGCGTACCGGCGACCAGCTGGTGGCGGACAAGAATCCGACCGGCTTTGGCGCCGAGGATGCCTGCTTCGACCGCGTGGTCTATTTCGAACTGGAAGACCTGACTTCGGTCGAGAACAAGATCCAGGCCGGCGAACTCGACATCAACAATGCGTTCGATGGCGCCCGTCAGGCCGAGATCGAGGCCAAGCTGCCGGGCTGGGTCCGCACCACGCCGGCGCTTATCACGACCTACTGGACGTTCAATTCCTCAATCGCCCCGTTTGACGATGTGCGCGTGCGCAAGGCGCTGTCCATGGCGCTCGACCGGGAGTTCATGGTGAAAAGCGTGCTGACACCGGGCTATGTGCCGGCCTATTCCATGGTGCCTCCGGGGATCGACAATTACGACACGCTGCGCCCGCACGTGGAATGGGAAAACATGCCCCGCCAGGAGCGTCTCGCCGAAGCCAAGCGCCTTCTGGAAGAGGCCGGTTTCGGCCCGGACAACCCGCTGGCGTTCGAATACATCCACCGCTCGACGGATGACAATCCGAAGGTCGCGCCGGTCGCGCAGGCCAACTGGGCCGAGATTGCGCCATGGGTGAAGCCGACCATCATCAAGCAGGATACCAAGGTGCTTTATGCCCGCCTGCGCCAGTCGGACTTCCAGGTGGCCGACGCGGCCTGGGTCGCGGACTTCGATGATCCGATCAACTTCCTCTACCTGCTGAAATCCGACACCGGCCAGCAGAACTACGGCAATTACAACAATGCGGAATATGACGCACTGCTGCAGCGGTCGAATGCGGAACTCGACCTGAAGAAGCGGGCCGAGACCTTCGCTGAAGCCGAAGATCTGATGTTGAACGACTATCCGATCACGCCGATGTGGTTCCAGGTTACCAAGAACCTCGTTGACCCGGATCTGACCGGCTATGAGGACAATGCCAAGGACCAGCACCGTTCGCGCTTCATGTGCAAGAATGGTATCAAACCGGCCGAATAGGCGTCGCTGAAAAGAGGGAAGCGGCATGAGCCACGACATGGAAGCGGCCGGGGCTGCGGCCCTTGGCGGCCTCACCTCTGGCGACCATCATCCGGTCACGCAGGGCGAGCCCTGCCGGAACTGCGGCGGGCCGGTTGACGCGCGCTACTGTTCGCGCTGCGGACAGCTGGCGTCGAACTTCCACCGGCCCTTTTTCAGCCTGGTCATGTCCAGCCTGGCGGACACGTTCGCGCTGGACAGCCGGCTGTGGCGCTCGGTGCCCTTGCTGCTGTTCCGGCCGGGCCGGATGACGCGGAACTATCTGGACGGAAAGCGTGCGCGCTATGTTCCGCCGTTCCGGTTGTTCCTGCTGGCGTCGGTCCTGTTCTTCCTCACCGTGTTCGGCCTGGGAGAGCGGCTCGGCTGGTACCAGAACTGGGAGCTCAACCCCGGATCGGCCGTGAGCATGTCCGAAGAGGAACGGGCGCAGGTGAAGGCGGCCGTTGAGAAACAGCTCGCCGATGAGACGCTTGACCCCACAAGCCGCGCCGGGCTGGAAATTGCCCTCAAGAACCTTGAGTCCGGCTCAAGCATTCCGTTCATGAACGAGGAAACCGGCACGGTGGACCGGGATGCCCTCAACGAGATGATTGACCTGACCACAGATGAGAATGCCTCGCCGGAGGAGGTCGAGACGATCAGGGGGGCAGGGGAGCGGCTCGCCAATGTCCTTGAAAACCAGGACCGGTTTGGCGCCCGGATGCGGGAATGGGCGCCGCGTTTCAGCCTCATGTTCATGCCGCTTCTGGCGCTGATGCTGACGGTCATGTATGCATGGCACCGCAGGGTTTACGTGTATGATCACGTCATCACGGCGCTGCATTTCCAGACCTTTGTTTACAGCCTGTTGACCCTGTTGCTGCTCGTTGGGGCGTTTTTGCACGTCGGCGCTGGCTGGTTGTCCGCGATCGGGATCGTCTGGGGCGTCTGGTATCTCCACCGCCAGCTCCGCGTGGCCTATGGAACCGGCTTTTTCATGGCGGCGCTTCGTACCTCCATTTTACTGATTCTGGGCATAACCGTGCTGTTTCTGCTGGCGCTTGGGCTGGTTATCCTCAGTTTTCTCCTGACTTGACGGGGTTTGCCTCGCAAACTGAGGCAAATAAACCACACCCCACTTCTTTCGATGACAGAACGGTAACAGCACGTTGACGCTGACGTGACGTGAGCCTTATCGATATGCCCAAGTCCGGATTTCAGGGGTCCGGGCACGCGCTTGTCCTCAAGCGCAGTTCAACTTTTGGAGGTAATATAGTGAACGGGAAATCCATGAAGTCCCGCCTGCTTGCTTCGTCCGTTATCGCGGGTGCAGCATTTATGGCGCAGGCGAGCATGCTCGCCGTTGCCCAGGAAGCAGACGAAGCAGTCGATACCGTGGCACCGGCCGCGGAAGACGCAACCGCACGCCAGGAAACGGTGTATGTCACCGGTTCGCGCATCGCGCAGCCGAACATGACCACCACCAGCCCGGTGACCTCGGTTTCCGCAAACGACGTGAAACTGCAGGGTGTGACGCGCGTCGAAGACCTTGTCACCCAGCTGCCGCAGGCTTTTGCCGCACAGAACTCCACCGTTTCGAACGGTGCCACGGGTACGGCAACGGTCTCGCTGCGTAACCTCGACCTCGGCGGCGATGCTGTTCGTACGCTGGTCCTGGTTGACGGCAAGCGCATGCCGTACGGTTCGCCGAACGACCCGGCAGCCGACCTGAACCTGATCCCGGCCCAGATGATCGAGCGTGTTGACGTCCTGACGGGCGGCGCCTCGGCTGTCTACGGTTCGGACGCCATCGCCGGCGTTGTCAACTTCATCATGAAGGACGACTTCGAAGGTGTGCAGATTGATACCCAGTACGGTTTCTACCAGCACAACAACGACTACGACACGAACGGCTCGCTCCGCGACGTGATCGCTCAGCGTTCCGTTGGCAACCCGGCGCAGTTCGCTCTGCCGGACGACAATGTCGATGACGGCTACTCGAAAGAGATCACCGCCATCATGGGCGTCAACACCGATGACGGCCGCGGCAACCTCACCGCATGGCTCGGCTATCGGAACAACGACGCCGTCCTTCAGGGCAACCGTGACTACTCCGCTTGTGCAGCAGGTCTCGATTCTGACACCGGCGACTTCACCTGCGGTGGTTCGTCCACGTCCTATCCGGGACGCATCACGGACTTCAACTCGTTCAACTACTCGCTCGACCTGGCCACCAGCGACTTCATCCCGTGGTCCAGTGCTTACCAGTACAACTACGGTCCGCTGAACTACTACCAGCGTCCGGACGAGCGTTACACTGCCGGCTTCAACGGTCATTACCAAATCAATGACTATGTCGAAGCCTACACCCAGTTCATGTTCATGGATTATCAGTCGAAGGCCCAGATTGCGCCTTCCGGCAACTTCTTCGTGACCCAGGGTGTCAGCTGTGACAACCCGCTCCTGTCGTCCAACCAGCAGGCTGGTCTCTGCGCCATCGACCTGGTTCCGGACATCATCGACGATCCGGATACCGCTGACGATGAAGTTGCAGACTTCATCGCCGGCTTCGAAGATGCCGCTGTCGGTCAGGCCTGGGTGGACGCAACCCTCGGCATGCAGAACGCCATCACGGGTAGTGCGCCGAGCCTCGCAGGCGACGGTTCGCTCGCTCTGACGCCGTTCGACGGTGTTGTGCCGGCTTACTTCGGTCGTCGTAACGTCGAAGGTGGTGGCCGTACCGATAACCTCGGTTACCAGACCTACCGTGGCGTTGTTGGCCTCCGTGGCGACCTGTACAAGGCTCCGGGCTGGTCCTATGACCTGTCTGCGTCCTATGCTCAGGTGACCCTGGCTCGTTCCTACACCAACGAATTCTCCGTGACGCGCCTGAACCGCGCCATGGACGTTGTTGCGGATCCGGACTCGGGTGAACCAGTTTGTCAGTCCGTGCTTGATGGCACCGATCCGAACTGTGTGCCGTACAATGTGTGGACTGTTGGTGGCGTCACCGACGCTGCGCTGAACTACCTGCAGGTTCCGCTGCTGCAGAACGGTACGACCGAGCAGAACATCGTTACCGGTGTCCTGACCGGTGACTTGGGCCAGTATGGCTTCCAGTCCCCGTCGGCCAATTCCGGCCTGCAGATCGCTATCGGTGCTGAGTACCGCCGCGACTCCCTGGAATCGATCACCGACAACTCGTTCGCAACGGGTGATGGTGCTGGCCAGGGCGGCCCGACGATCGGTCTTTCCGGTACTGTGGATGCTTATGAAGCCTTCACGGAATTCCAGATGCCGCTGATCGAAGGAAAGCCGGGTGTCGAGCTTCTGTCGGTCGAAGGTGCTTATCGTTACTCCGATTACTCGACGGGCATTTCGTCCGACGCGTACAAGATCGGTGGTGACTATGCTCCGACTTCGGACATTCGCTTCCGTGCCAGCTATCAGAAGGCTGTTCGTGCGCCGAACGTCGTCGACCTGTTCGAAGCCCAGGGCTTCAACCTGTTCGACCTCGACGATGACCTCTGCGACTTCACTGATCCGGCCGGTGACGGCACCGCGACTGCTTCAGCTTGTATCGGGTCCAACCCGTGGCAAGTGAACGCTGCTCAGGCCAATTCCGGTGCTCTGGAATCGCCTGCTGGTCAGTACAACTACCTGCAGGGTGGTAACCCGGACCTCGAGCCGGAAGAGGCTGACACGCTGACCGTTGGTTTCGTGGCAACGCCGTCCTTCCTGCCGGGCTTCTCGGCATCGGTCGACTACTACAGCATTGAGATCTCCGACGCGATTTCGACTGTTGGTGCGTCGGTCACCATGCAGCTCTGCTACCTGCAGGGCGATATGGATGCCTGTAGCAAGATCCAGCGTAACGCCAACGGCCAGCTCTGGGTTGGCACCGGTAACGTCCAGGACCTGAACGTGAACATCGGTGGCGTTGAAACGGCGGGTGTTGACCTTGCGATGGCTTATGGCTTCGACATTGGCAGCTACGGTTCGCTGAACCTGTCGATGAACGGCACGTACCTCGACAAGTTCGACGTCGACCCGGTCGGCAACGCAGCATACGCCTATGACTGTGTCGGCAAGTACGGTAACGACTGCTTCACTCCGACTCCGGAATGGCGTCACCGCGCTCGCGCGAACTGGGTCACGCCGGTCGATGGTCTCAACGTCTCGGCAACCTGGCGTTACATCGGCTCCGTGGATCTCGATACCGGCGCAACGGGCCGTGTCGACTCCACGCTGGACGCTCAGAACTACATCGACCTGGCTGGCCAGTGGGCCGCGAAGGACTGGGTGGCATTCCGCTTCGGTGTGAACAACGTGCTGGATGAAGATCCGCCGCTGTCCGCTTCGACGGGTACGACGGGTAACGGTAACACCTACCCGCAGAGCTACGACGCTCTGGGCCGCTACTTCTTCGTCGGCGCGACGTTCGACTTCTAAGTCGGCTCGCCCAACGGCAAAATCGGGAACGGCGGTCCTTCGGGACCGCCGTTTTCTTTTTGGCGTTTTCTTTTTTGGGGCGCAGGGGGAGACGCCGGAAAACGGCGCGCCAGGGACCGCTATTCACGGTCCATATATTTCGTATTCATCGGATTGTTCATGGTCGACTGCGGCCGGTCTATCCAACCGGTCAGCGGGTGGCGCCGTGTCAGTCTTCTGCGCGCCAGCGGGCATAGATCGCCGTCGGAAGCAGGCGGTCGGAGTCTTTCTGGGGCAAGGCCATTTCGCCCATCTCCATCGTGCCGCCATACGGCTTCAGCCGGTCGGCGAGGGCCTGCGCGAGGGCGAGGTAAGACAGGCGGACCGCATAGGCCGTGAGGATCACAAAGCGAGGCTGGTCGCTCAGCAGATCCCGTACAGAGTCCAGTAATTCCGGAAGGTTTTCCTCGAACTGCCAGGTCTCTTTCTTCGGGCCGCGGCCGAATTTCGGCGGGTCCAGGATGATGCCGTCATAGCGATTGCCGCGGCGGATTTCTCGGGCAGTGAACTTCATTGCATCGTCGGCAATCCAGCGGATCGGCTTGTCGTCGAGGCCGCTGAGGGACTGGTTTTCCTTGCCGAAACCGTTCGATTTGGGGCTCGCATCGAGGTGCACGACCTCCGCGCCGGCAGCGGCGCAGGCGAGCGACATCATTCCGGTATAACCGAACAGATTCAAGGCCTTGACAGGGCGCCCCGACGCGCGGATCTGCACCTGCGCGAAGCGCCAGTGGACCGAATGCTCCTGGAAAACACCCATGTGGCGGAAGGCGGTGCGCCGGGCATTGAAGGTGAGGTCGTTCCAGCGCATCGGCCACGTGTCCTGCGCCTTAGGGGAGAGGACCTCCCAGTTGCCGGACCCGTCTTCATCATTGTTTTTGCTGGAGAAACGAGCGTCCGCGCGCCAGGTCTCCACCGGGCGGGCCGGCTCCCAGAAGGCCTGCGGGTCGGGACGGATCACCGTCTGGCTGCCGAAGCGCTCCAGCTTCTGCAGGTGCCCGGAATCGAGCAGGGCGTAGTCTTCCCAGTCGTCGGCGACCAGCAATTTCGTCTCAGTTTTCATTGGAAATCCCGCTGCCGCCAGGCTTCGTAGACCATGATCGCCGTGGCCTGCGCAAGGTTCAGACTGTCGGCTCCGCCGCGCATTGGGATAAGGACGAGCTGGTCGCAATCGGCTTCGACATCGGCGGGCAGGCCGGCCTGCTCGTTGCCCATCAGGATGATCGTATCCTGTTGCAGATCCACCTGATCGTGGCGGGCGGTGCCGTTTATGGAGGCAGCGACGGAGGCGATGCCGGCCTTGCGGCGCCAGGCTTCGAACGCTTCGTACGATGCGGTGGCGAATGGCATGTCGAACAGCGAGCCCATGGAGGCGCGCACGGCCTCGAAGCTGTAAGGATCACAACAGGTTCCGACGAGGATCACCCCGTCCGCCCCGGCGCAATCGGCGGTGCGCAGGATGGTGCCGAGATTGCCCGGATCGCGCACTTCATAAAGGGCGACGAAAAGCGACTTCTGCGGACCAATGCGGACTTCCAGCTGATCAAGCGTGACCTGACGCTGCTTGAACGTTGCGATAACGGACTGGGCGTTGTCCTTGTGCGTGATCTTCGACATCAGTCGTTCCGGCACCAGTACGACCCGCGCGCCGGCAGCCTCCGCCTTGTCGGCGAGAGCGGCGATATGCGGGCGGTCCGCGACTGCTGCGGCGACGACCAGCGTGTCAGGCTGCCAGTTATTGGCGAGGCCCTGTTCCACAAGGCGTGCGCCTTCGGCCAGGAACAGGCCGCTCGCCTGGCGTTCCTTCTTCCGCTCAAGGCCTTTCAGCGACTTGATCAGCGGGTTTGACGGGGAGGTGAGGGTTTCTGGCGGGCGTTTCATGCGTTGTGGATCGCGTGCGGCGGACTCTTGCGACGGGTCCCTGAATAGGGCATCCCATCACAAAGGGAATGCCTAACAGGAGGTTAGCGGGGTCCCGAATGAAAATGCTCGATTACCTGCTGGCGCCTGTCGCGCTGGTAGGCCTCGTGGCAACGGGATGGTGGGGGCTGTATCAGTCTCCGCAGCGGCCTGCAAACCTGGCCGCGCAGCTTGAGCAGGATGCCAACGCCGCCCTTGCCCGAAACGGATATGACTGGGCGCATGTGCGCATGAACGGCCAGCGGGCCGTGCTGAAGGGGGCTGCCCCTTCGGAAGATGCCGCCATGGCTGCTGCCGAGATCGTGCTGCGCTCCGGGTGGGGTGGCGGTGTCGTCGTGGGCGGGGTGACCGTTGTCGAGGTTGCCGTCGATCCGGGCTTGCCGATGTCGCCCTTTGTCTGGCGGGCGGAGAAACTCGCGGACGGTCACATTGTCCTGTCCGGTCACGTCCCCTCGCGCATGATCGCCAGCCAGATCGAGGCGGAAGCGGCACGCCTTTCGGGCGGGCAGATCCCCGAAAACCGGATGGAAGTCGCCGCTGGCGCACCGGGCGGCAACTGGCAGGGCGTTGCGCGCTTCGGCCTTGGCGTTTTGTCTGATCTTGATCAGGGCGAGGTTCGCCTCATTGGCAACACGTTGCGCGTCGGCGGAACGGAGACCGACCCGGCAGAGCGCGCCCGCCTGTCAGCGCAGGTCTACACGCTTGCCGCGCCTTATCGCGGTGTCCCGCTGATCAAGGGCCTGCCGGTCTGGATGGCGGCGCACACCGCCGAGGGGCTGGTTCTGGACGGCAAGGTGCGCAACGAGGCACAACGGCTAGCCCTGCTCGGGGCAGCGCAGGCAAATGCCGCCACGGGTGTGGTCGACCGGATGACCCTCGCCCCGGATATGCCCGACAATTGGGTCGCGCTCGCAGAGGCAAGCCTTCCGGTGTTCGCGCGGTTCCAGACGGGTGAGATGGGCTATTATCCTGCCGGGGATGACGCCGGTTTCGTCGTCGAAGGCGAGGCGCCTGCCAGCCTGATCCAATCGGTCAGACAAAACCTGGCTGCAGCCGGTTCCGGCCTGCAAGCAACGGTCTGGGCCGATCCTGTTGATGTGCCGGTTCCGGAAGTGTCGGGCATCGATTTCACAAAGGATCCAGCGGCGGCCTGCCAGTCCGGATTCGACACGGTGCTGGCAGCAAATCCGATCTCGTTTGAAAGTACAGGTTCGGACTTTTCCCGCGTGAGCGGACCAGCGCTCGACAAATTGCTGGCGGTGTCACATCGCTGTGCGCCGCATCTGGCATTCGAGATCGTGGGACACTCCGATTGGACAAGTAATTCCGACGGCGGAAGTGCCCTGGGGAAGGTCCGCGCAGAAGCGGTCGTGTCCTATATGGTGGCAGCGGGGTTTGACCCCGACCGCCTGTCTGCGCTTGGCTATGGCCCAGACCAGCTTGCGCAGGTTAATGAGAATGGTGACGGCCAGGTGTCCGGCCGGCTGATAGAAATCAGAGTTCTGACACGGAGCGACTAATGGCTTGGCTTGTAACACATATGTGGATGGTGCTGGCTGGGGCGACCGTGTTTGCCTTGCTCCTCGGTTGGTCCGTGCGCGGCATGCTGCTGACCGGCAAGATGCGCAAGGCCATTGTCGACAAGGATATCGCCCTGACTGAACTGGATCAGGCGCGTGACGAAATCGAACGGTTGTTTGCCGCCCAGCGGGCCCAGAGAGGTGAAGGCGGCAATGTGGCCGATGCCTCGGCGCGGAAGATTTCAGACCTGACGTCGGAACTGCAGAAGGCAAAGACCGAATTAGCGGCACTGAAAACCGAAACAGCGAAAACCGGCGCTGCCGAGCCTGCATCAACCGGGGCAAAGGGCGAGATGCCAACCATCGTGCTGCCGCCGAACCGGGGCGGCGCGGATGACACGCCGGGCCAATCCGCAGAGGCCGGCGCTGCATCGGCGAAAGGTGATGAAAACGAGGCCGAGGCGCCGACACTGATCTGGCGCAATCGGCATCTGGAAGCGCGCGTCCAGCATCTGGAAAGCCAGCTGGCGGCGGTCGAAGCTGCTCCGGCATCTGCACCTGCGACAGTCGAATCCGCCGAACCTGTGGCGGTGGCCGAGCCAACTGCGGATGAGGCGGGGCTCGATAAGCTGAGATGGCAGGCCGATTATCTGAAACAGCGTGTCGAAGCGCTGGAAGCCGAACTGGCCAAGGCGCCGGCAGAAACCCCGATCGTCGCGGAAGACGATCTGAATGAGGAAATGGCGCGCCTGCGCTGGCGCAACCGTTTCCTGGAAGGGCGGCTCGCCTATTTCGAAGGGGGCGCGGAGGAGGCTGCCGCTGAAACACCCGCGCAAGAAGAGGCTGTGCCCGTCTATCACGAGGTAGAAGACACCGCTGTTGAGGAAGCGGCGTTCGATGCGCTCCCCGAACCTGAAGCGATTGTCGAAGAAGAGATGGCCGTCGAGAAAGAGGTCATCATCGAGGACGAGTTGGAGGACGTGTCCGAAGAAGAGGCCGTCGAACCAGAGGAAGCCAGCTTCGAAGACGTCTCCAACGATGAAGAGGAATCCCTCGCCGAAGCCGATCATGCCGATGAGGATACGCTCTCGGATGAAGAGTATGACGAGGAAGATTTCGTCGAAGCGGACGCAGACGAGACGGAAGACGAATACGGCGACGCTTACGACGAGGAAGACTCTGAGGAGCAGGAGGAGTCGTACGATGAGGACTCCTCTGAAGAGGATGATGAGTCGGACGACGACGAGTCCTATGAGGACGACGCTGAAGCCGAGTTCGAGGACGAGGCCGGGGAAGACGACTTCGAGGACGACGAAGACGAGGCGTACGATGACGATGACGCTGAAGAGTATGACGACTCCGAAGACGATTACGAGGCGGACGCCGACGACGAAGATGAGTCCGACGAGGATGACGGTGAGGCGGATGAAGCCTGGGCCGACGCGGACGACTCCGAAGACGAGACTGACGATGAGTCCGATGACGAAGAAGACACAGACGACGCCGACGTTTCCTACCAAACCGAAGTGACCGTCCTGAAAGAACGCCCGATGGCGATGAACGGCCCGGTCGAAGGCCACCCGGACGACCTGACCCTGATTGGCGGCATTGGGCCCAAAATCCAGATCCTGCTGAACGAGCTGGGCGTCTGGCACTTTGATCAGATTGCCGAATGGACGCCGGAGAATGTCGCCTGGATGGATGAGCATCTCAATTTCGGCGGCCGCATCGCCCGCGAAGGCTGGGTGGAGCAGGCGGCTGTTCTGGTCCGCGACGCCGAAAGCGTCTGACATTCAGGGAAGGTTCAGCCGGAACCGGCCAACCTTGCCTGCGTATAGGTTCGCATGATTGCAATTTGCAGGCGCGCGGCTAACCTTGATTTGCCTGAAACAGGGAGAGGCACATGACGAAACTCATCGATATCGATAGCGCCATTTTTGAAGGCGCGCCGCGTGTGAATCTGTCCCGCCGGGCCATCATTTCCGGCATGGCGGCCGGTACGGTGTTCCCTTTCATCAGCGGCTGCGAGACCAACCCGGCAACGGGGCGCAGCCAGCTCCTGCTGTTCGGTGATCAGGAAGTTGCCTCCATGGCGGCTTCGGCCTGGACGGACTTGAAGGCGCAAACGCCGGTGACCGCGAACTCCCGGCTGAAGAACCGCGTGCTGCATGTCTGGGAAAAGACGCTGCATGGCGCCGAGCAGAGAGGCGACATCTCCGCCGGGCAGAGCTGGGACGTGGCGGTGTTCGATACCGATGACGTCAACGCCTTCGTCATGCCGGGCAACCGGGTCGGTGTGTATCGCGGCATCACGGAACTGACCGAGAATGATGACCAGCTCTCATCTGTGCTGGGCCACGAGACGGGCCATGTGGTCGGCCGTCACGCTGCCGAGCGCCTGTCGGTGACAACGCTCGCCCAGACGGGGCTTGCCGTCGGCCAGATCGCCATTGCCCAGTCCGATACGCTTTCCAAGTATGGGGGCGAAATTGGTGCACTGGGCGGCGCTGCCATGCAGTTTGGCGTGATCCTGCCCTACAGCCGCAACCATGAGCTCGAAGCCGACAAGCTCGGCGTCGATTACATGCACAATGCCGGTTATGACGTGCGCCAGTCCGTTCGCCTGTGGGAGCTGATGGATGCCCAGTCCAAGGGCCAGCGCCCGGCGGAATTCATGTCCACCCACCCGGACCCGGCCCGCCGGGCTCAGGAGCTGGTGAAATACATCAACGCCAAGGGCTACGCCCTGATGTAGCCGGGCAGGGATGAACTGCTGAAGGGCGAAGTCTCAGTCAGATTTGTCGTTCTGCAGAGTGCTGGTCATTCTGCAGAACGTCTGGCGGCTTTGTTCCAACTGCTTGCGTTCTTCCTCGTCTTTTCCAGCAAACAGCTTTTCCATTTCAGGACCGTACTCTTCTGTGCAACTCAACTTAAACACAGAGTTGAGAGTTTCCGAAAGTTTCTGAGCTTCGTCGGGGCTAAGCTGTGGCTTAATTCTCACCGAACGGCCATTCGGGGACTCCATGACGATCGCTCTACCGGCAATCATCGCGAGGAACATCTCTTCTTTGGTCGATTCGTCGATGGGACCCCTAACAACCAGTGGCTTGCGGCCATCGGGACCAGGGGCATATTTGCGGGCTTCCATACTGTTCTGGGAGGTCGTCTGGAACAGCGACAGAGACAAGATCACGAAAGCGCCAAGACCCAACTGGAGCAGGCGATCGCGTCGCACCGCTCTGACAAGCAATTCGAGCCAGTTCACGGTCAGTCTCCCTTTTTGAGCCCTGGCCGGGCAATCCGGTAATACGCTAGCTGCCGTATATTTCAGCAACCTTAAATAGATTCAGTGATCCTGCCGGAATCCGGCAATTCGGGTCAGGCCTTCTTCACATTGACGGCGTGCTCGTCCCGCTTGACCCCGCTATCCAGATGCGCCATACGCGCCGCTTCTGCGGGAGGCACGCCATGCCAGACCGCGGAGCCTCCATTGTAACCGGGCGGATCGAAAGACCACCGCCCCATCTGAAACGTTCGAGAGGACAATATGGCCAAGAAACTGCTGGGGCAGCTTAAGCTCCAGATTCCTGCCGGCCAGGCCAACCCGTCGCCGCCCGTCGGCCCGGCGCTCGGTCAGCGCGGCATCAACATCATGGAATTCTGCAAGGCGTTCAACGCCAAGACCCAGTCCATGGAACCCGGCCTGCCGGTACCGGTCGTCATCGACTACTACCAGGACAAGTCGTTCACCTTCATCACCAAGACGCCGCCGGCGACTGTGCTGCTGAAGAAGGCTGCCAAACTGAAGCTCGGCAAGAAGCCTGCTTCTGGCGCCAAGAAGCCGGGCTACGACACCGTCGGCAAGGTCACCATGGCCCAGGTGCGTGAGATCGCGGAAATCAAGATGGTCGACCTCAACGCCAACGACATTGACGCAGCTGCCAAGATCATCGCCGGTTCCGCCCGCGCGATGGGCATCGAAGTTGTGGAGTAAGAACCATGGCGAAAGCAGGAAAGCGCGCACGCGCAATTGCAGAAACCGTTGACGCCAACAAAGCCTACACCGTCGCTGACGCTGTGGCGCTGGTGAAGTCCAACGCAAAAGCGAAGTTCGACGAAACCGTCGAGATCGCCGTCAACCTCGGCGTTGACCCGAAATACGCAGACCAGATGGTCCGCGGCGTGGTCAACCTGCCGGCAGGCACGGGCAAGGACGTCCGCGTTGCCGTGTTCGCGAAGGACAAGAAGGCAGAAGAAGCCACCGCAGCCGGTGCCGATTTCGTCGGCGCAGAAGACCTGATGGAAAAGATCCAGGGCGGTTTCATGGACTTCGACCGTGTCATCGCTTCGCCGGACATGATGGCCGTCGTCGGCCGTCTCGGTAAGGTGCTCGGCCCGCGCGGCCTGATGCCGAACCCGAAAGTCGGCACCGTGACCCCGAACGTGGCCCAGGCCGTCAAAGACGCGAAGTCCGGCTCGGTCGAGTTCCGCGTCGAGAAGGCCGGTATCATTCACGCCGGCATCGGCAAGGCATCTTTCGCTGAAGGCGACATCGAGAAGAACGTCAACGCGTTCCTCGACGCCCTCGTGAAGGCCCGTCCGTCCGGCGCGAAAGGCACCTTCGTGAAGAAGATCTCGCTCTCGTCCACGATGGGCGCTGGCGTCACGATCGACACGGCAGAGATCTCTCAGTAAGCCTGAGCCGGTCACAAACCGAACAAGAAAAGCCCGGCGCCGAAAGGTGCCGGGCTTTTCCGTTCAGGGGCTGGGTGGGGTGGGGAAGCCCCTTTAGTTGTTGTCGGCCGTCACGATGATGACGGAGTTTTCAGACGGCTGGACCGAGCGGGTCACCGCTACGTGGTATTCCATCAGGTCGGCGCTCTGCACCTGGTTGACGGTCTGATCGACGACTTCGGCAGCGCAGTTGGAAACGGCTGTCGGCCAGACGCCGGCGATGGCGCTGGAATCGTCATAGATGCCGCGGCAGTAATCGCGTGCGGATTTCTCGATGGACGCATAGGTTTCGGCGGCGGTTGCGCCGCGGTTGAAGCTGATGGCTGCCTCATCACCTGTTTGTGCGGTGGCGGTCATGCCGAATCCGGCGACAGCGAACGGAATTGCAACAAAGGCGAAGCGGATTTTGTGGAAATTCATGTCAGGACCTCTCATCTGGAAGTAGGCGGGAGCTGAACCGATCCCGTCTTTGCGCCTGACAATTGTTCACACTGGGTGCTTCGGTCCTGTGGAGAGGCTTAGGAAAACCTGATGTTTACATTAGGCCCTGTTTTTAAAGGAGTAAGTTTGACCTGATTGCTTCGGACATTCCGGTCCGGTTGGGATATTCTCAGTCAAGAAGCTTCGGCAGACAGCGACCACAGCGATGGCAGACACGTTCGGATCAGGCACGGAGACAGAGCGGGAGCGATCCGAATTCCGGATCGGCGCCCTGTTGGTCGAGCCTGACCAGAACTGTATATCGGACGGTGCCGACCGGCATCGGTTGGAACCGAAGGTCATGGAAGTGCTGTGTGCGCTTGCCGACAGGCCCGGCGAAGTCATCTCCCGCCAGGAACTGATTGATCAGGTCTGGGGTGTGGAGCATGGCGCCGATGAAAGCCTGACACGGGCGATCTCTCTCCTGCGGAGTGTGCTCAACACCGATAAAGACCTGCATTCGGTTATCGAGACCATTCCCAAGCGCGGTTACAGGCTGGCCGCCGAAATCGCTGAAGTGACCGAAGAGGCTGCCGCGCCGCAAGCGCCCGCCATGACCGCCGCGGCAGAGGAACCGGCCCCCCCTTTCGTGCGCGAACCGTGGCGCCGCGCCGCCGAGATCAGCCCGGTCCGCTACGTCTCCGCGCTGGTCGTCCTCGCCTTCATCATGCTGTGGACCGGGGTAATGATCGGCCGCTCGTCGAGTTCGGCGGTGGCGGTTCCCGAAAAATCCATCGCCGTTCTGCCGTTCGAGAATCTGAGCGGAAACACCGAACAGGATTATTTCTCGCGCGGCCTGTCCGAGGAGATCCGCACGCTCCTGACCCAGCTGGATGAGTTGAAGGTGGCCGGCAGGGCGCCGCCCTCTATTGGCGCGGGAGAAGGACTTGATGCTCAGGCGATCGGGAAAAAGCTGCGGGTGTCGCACGTCCTGACGGGCAGCATCCGGTCGGACAGCGACCGGATCAAAGTGTCCGCCGAGCTGATCGATACCGAAAGCGGATACCAGGTCTGGTCGCATGGTTATGACCGGCTGCTCAGCGCCCAGAGCCTGTTCGACCTGCAGAAAGATATCGCGACGGATGTGACAGGCGCGCTCAGCATTTCGTTGAACGTGCAGGAGCCGAACCGGATCCTCGGCTCCGACACCGACAGTCTGGAAGCCTACAACTATTTTCTCAGCGCGCGGGAGGCAGATGTCTTCGGCATGGGCGACCGCAGCGAAATGCTGGCGCTTCTCAACAAGGCGGTCGAACTTGACCCGGACTATGGCGCCGCCCGGGTTTCGCTGGCCATGAACATCGGTGCGCAGGCCTGGAATGCGTCGACACCGGAAGAGGCTGAGGTGTTCCTGGCGCAAGGCCGGGCCCTGGCGGAAGACGTTGTGCGGCTCAATCCGGATCTCGCGCAGGCTTACACCGCCCTGGCGAGTTTCCAGGCGCTGGACGGCAACTGGCTTGAAGCCGGGCGGGACAACCGGGCCGCGTTGGACCGTTCCCCCAATTTGCGCGTGCTGCACGACCAGACCATCTTCCTGATGCGCGCCGGCCGGATCGAGGAAGCGCTCAGCATCGCCCAGCGGGGGCAATCCGCAGACCCCTTGAACCCGGACCGCGCCGCGACGCTCGCCATGGCCTATGCACTGCTTGGCCGGCATGAAGCGGCAGAGGCATCGCTGGAGCACTATTGGACATTGCAGCTGCCACCGGGTGGGTGGGATGCTTATGCCTGGACGATCGAAATGCAGGCCCCGCAGACAACGGAAAGCCTGACAGCGCTTTGTGAGCGGTTGATCCGAACCGATCCGTCGCTGCGGACTCTGCTGGCGCCGGTGATTGCAGCTCTGCCGGACCAGGCCGCGGCGCTTCAGGTCGTGAAGGCCCGGTTCGAGAATGGGGCAGGGGCGCATCCAGGCCGGTTCGAAATCCTGGCCGCCATCGCCGCGCAGCTGGACGATCCCGAGCTGGCGCTTCGTATCTGGCGGCACGAGTTGGACGGCACGCGCCTGCGGCTGATGCGGATCTGGGGGCCGGTCTATGCCGACATGCGCAGTCTTCCGGACTTCGCCGCGCTGATGACGGAGATCGGGCTGCCGCCATATTGGCGCGAATTCGGATGGCCGGACCGTTGCCGCCCTGAGGGGCAGGAGGAGTTTGAGTGCTTCTGATCCCCTGAGGCGGATGCAGGCTTGGCGCTGCCTGTCCGGTAATCCCCGGACTTGACTTTTTCTCACAAAGGGGGGTTGCGGGCTTGGGGATAAAGCGTTAACACCCCGCTCTTGACGGGAGTTCTCCGATGTGCATTCGGCGGCCTCCCGTTTTCCTGTCCTAGACCATGGGTCACGTATTTATACGCGATAACGGCAAGTTAGCCACCTATGCAGACGGGGTGAGGCGTTGATTCGGTTCGGAAAAACAGGGCTGACCTGTTTTTGGCTTACCGGGGCAAGCGGCCAATCCCTGGGCAGGCGCTGGAAGGCCAACCGGCCAGAAGGCGATTACCAGGGCGGCCGGATGGTCCGGGCGCCTCAATGGAGACCCGCTATGGATAAAGCTGGAAAAACTGCGGCTCTGGAATCCCTGAAAGGGGTTTTCGAAGAGTCCGGTGCGGTCGTCGTGACCCACTATACCGGTCTGTCTGTTGCGGAAATGACGAAGCTGCGTGGCATGCTCCGCAAGGACGGTGCGCAGCTGAAGGTGGTCAAGAATACCCTGGCGCAGATCGCGCTTGACGGTAAGGGCGGCGACGAAGCCAAGGACATGTTCCAGGGCCCGGTTGCTATCGCCTTTTCATCTGACCCGGTGTCGGCCGCAAAAGCGACCGACGAGTTTTCGAAGGAAAATTCGAAGCTCGTGATCATCGGTGCAGTGATGGGCGACCAGGTCCTCGACGCCAAAGGTGTCGAAGCTCTGGCGAAACTCCCGTCGCTCGACCAGCTTCGTGGCAAGCTCATCGGCCTCATCCAGGCTCCGGCAACGAAAGTTGCAGGCGTCCTGCAGGCCCCGGCTGGCCAACTCGCTCGTGTGGTATCGGCCTACGCCAACAAAGACGCAGCCTGAGCCATCGTTTCCGGAAACTGAAGACCCAATCAACCGAACCAAACAGGAATTACCAAAATGGCAGACCTTGAAAAAATTGCCGAAGACCTCTCGGCCCTCACCGTGCTCGAAGCCGCTGAACTCGCAAAGCTTCTCGAAGAGAAGTGGGGCGTTTCCGCTGCTGCTCCGGTCGCAGTCGCAGCCGTCGCCGGTGGCGATGCTGGCGGTGCAGCCGCTGCTGAAGAGAAAGACGAATTCGACGTCATCCTGACAGAAGCTGGTGGCAAGAAAATCGAAGTCATCAAACTCGTCCGCGAAGTCGTTCCAGCTCTCGGCCTGAAAGAGGCCAAGGAACTCGTGGAAGGCGCACCGAAGCCGATCAAGGAAGGTGCTCCGAAGGCAGAAGCCGAAGAGATCAAGAAGAAGTTCGAAGCAGCTGGCGCCAAAGTCGAGCTCAAGTAAGCTCCGGCCGCTTCACATTCGGGTGGCGTTCGCGCGAGGCGCCATCCTTTCAGAGACCTGCGCGGCGGTTCCTTTTGGGGCCGCCGCGAACTCGCGTTCTGGCGATAAGGTCGCGGCCAGGGTGGCTGCGGCGATAAAATTGGGATCCTGGGATGGCACTCTCCTTCACGGAAAAGAAACGTATCCGCAAATCCTTCGGGCGCATTCCCGAAGCCATCGAAATGCCAAACCTGATCGAGGTTCAGCGCGAGTCCTACGAGCACTTCCTTCAGATGCACACGCCGACGCAAGAGCGTACGGATGATGGCCTGGGCGGTGTTTTCAAGTCCGTGTTCCCGATCACCGACTTTTCCGAGCGCGCGACGCTCGAATATGTCTCCTACGAATTCGAACAGCCGAAGTTCGACGTTGAAGAGTGCATGCAGCGCGACTTGACCTTCCAGGCCCCCCTGAAGGTCCGTTTGCAGCTCGTGGTCTTCGATGTCGATGAAGACACCGGCGCCCGCTCGGTCAAGGAAGTCAAGGAGCAGGAATGCTACCTCGGCGACATCCCGCTGATGACCGAGAAGGGGACGTTCGTCGTCAACGGCACCGAGCGTGTGATCGTCTCCCAGATGCACCGTTCGCCGGGCGTGTTCTTTGACCACGATAAGGGCAAGACCCATGCCTCCGGCAAGCTGCTGTTTGCGGCCCGCATCATTCCTTACCGCGGTTCGTGGCTCGACTTCGAGTTCGACGCGAAAGACATCCTGAACATCCGCATCGACCGCAAGCGCAAGCTGCCGGCGACAACGATGCTCTATGCGCTCGGCTATGACACCGAGCAGATCCTCGACCTGTTCTACACCCACTCCATCTACAGGATGGACAAGAAGGGCTGGATCACCGGCTTCCGCGCTGACGCCTGGAAAGGCGTGAAGCCGGAATTCGACCTGGTCGATGCCAAGTCCAAGAAGGTGATCGCCGAGGCTGGCAAGAAGATCACGGCCCTCAAGGCCCGCCGCATCGCTGAAGGCGGCACGGACGAGATCCTCGTTCCGTCCGAAGCGCTGGTCGGCAAGTTCCTGGCCCGCGATGTGGTGAACCTCGAAACCGGTGAGATCTTCGGTGAAGCCGGCGACGTGCTGGAAGACGAGATCATCGCCGAAATGCGCGAATACGGTCTCAAGTCGATCGAAGTCCTCGATATCGACAGCTCGGGCCGTGGCCCGTGGCTGCGCAACACGCTGAAAGCTGACAAGAACGAAACCCGTTTCGAAGCCCTGTCGGACATCTACCGCGTCATGCGTCCCGGCGAGCCGCCGACCCAGGAAGCCGCAGACGCTCTTTTCGGCCAGCTCTTCTTCGATCCGGAGCGCTATGATCTCTCGGCCGTCGGCCGTGTGAAGATGAACATGCGCCTTGGCGTTGCTGTGCAGGGCTATGAAGCCGCAGCCGACGACATGCGCGTCCTGCGCCATGACGACATCATCGGCGTCATGAAGGTCATCCTCGACCTGAAGGATGGCAAGGGCGAAGTCGACGACATCGACAACCTCGGCAATCGCCGCGTCCGTTCGGTCGGCGAGCTGATGGAAAACAACTACCGCATCGGCCTCGTGCGCATGGAGCGTGCGATCAAGGAGCGTATGGGCTCGGTCGATATCGACACGGTCATGCCGCATGACCTGATCAACGCGAAGCCGGTTGTGGCCGCGGTGCGTGAATTCTTCGGCTCCTCGCAGCTGTCGCAGTTCATGGACCAGACCAACCCGCTCTCCGAGATCACCCACAAGCGCCGTCTGTCGGCGCTTGGTCCGGGCGGTCTGACCCGCGAGCGTGCCGGCTTCGAGGTGCGCGACGTGCACCCGACCCACTATGGCCGTATCTGCCCGATTGAAACGCCGGAAGGCCCGAACATCGGTCTCATCAACTCGCTGGCCACCCATGCCCGCGTGAACAAGTACGGCTTCATCGAGAGCCCGTACCGCAAAGTGGTCAAAGGCAAGCAGACCGACGAGGTTGTGTATCTTTCGGCCATGGAGGAGAGCATCTACTCGATTGCTCAGGCCAACGCCGAAGTGAACGAGAATGGCGAACTGGCAAATGAATTCGTCAACGCCCGCGTTGCCGGCGAAGCGACCATGGTGCCGAAGGAAGACATCCAGTTCATGGACGTCTCTCCGAAGCAGGTCGTCTCGGTCGCTGCGGCGCTGATCCCATACCTCGAAAACGACGACGCCAACCGCGCCCTGATGGGCTCGAACATGCAACGTCAGGCTGTGCCGCTCGTGAAATCGGAAGCGCCGTTCGTCGGCACCGGCATGGAAGCGGTTGTGGCTCGCGACTCCCGCGCTGCGATCGTTGCCCGCCGGGCAGGGGTGGTCGAGCAGGTCGACGCGCTGCGCATCGTGGTCCGCGCAACGGACGAGATCGACCAGGGCAAGTCCGGTGTCGATATCTACCGTCTGGCCAAGTTCCGCCGTTCGAACCAGAACTCGTGCATCAACCAGCGCCCGATCGTGAAGGTGGGGGATGTGGTTGTTAAGGGCGATATCATCGCTGACGGTCCGTCCACGGATCTTGGCGAACTGGCGCTGGGCCGGAACGTGCTCGTCGCGTTCATGCCGTGGAATGGCTACAACTTCGAAGACTCCATCCTGATCTCCGAGCGCATCGTGCGTGACGATGTCTTCACCTCGATCCACATCGAGGAATTCGAAGTCGCCGCCCGCGACACGAAGCTCGGCCCGGAAGAGATCACCCGCGACATCCCGAACGTCGGTGAGGAAGCCCTGCGTAACCTCGACGAAGCCGGCATCGTGGCTGTGGGTGCCGAAGTGAAGGCTGGTGACATCCTAGTCGGCAAGGTCACGCCGAAGGGCGAAAGCCCGATGACGCCGGAAGAGAAGCTTCTCCGGGCCATCTTCGGCGAGAAGGCTTCCGATGTTCGCGACACCTCGCTGCGCGTGCCTCCGGGCGACGCCGGTACGGTCGTCGATGTCCGCATCTTCAACCGCCACGGCATCGACAAGGACCAGCGTGCCCTTCAGATCGAGCGTGAGCAGATCGAGAAGCTGCAGGAAGACAAGGAAGACGAACAGGCCATCCTTGAGCGGAACATCTATGGCCGCCTCGAGGAATTCCTGGTCGGCAAGGAAGCCGCTGCAGGCCCCAAAGGCTTCAAGCCGGGCCGCATCACTGCGGATGCCCTGGCTGAACTCACCCACAAGCAGTGGTGGGACGTTGCCCTGAAGTCCGAGAAGGCGCAGTCCGAACTCGACGCGATGCAGGAGCAATTCGACTCCTCGATGCGCGAGCTCGATGCCCGCTTCAACGACAAGGTCGAGAAGGTCCAGCGCGGCGACGATCTGCCTCCGGGCGTGATGAAGGTCGTGAAGGTCTTCCTGGCCGTGAAGCGCAAGCTTCAGCCGGGCGACAAGATGGCCGGCCGTCACGGCAACAAGGGGGTGATCTCCAAGATCAACCCGCTGGAAGACATGCCGTTCCTGGAAGATGGTACGCCGGTCGACATCGTGCTTAACCCGCTGGGTGTTCCGTCGCGTATGAACGTCGGTCAGATCCTCGAGACGCATACAGGCTGGGCCTGCCGCGGTCTGGGCCGGATTATCGACAATGCTGTCGATGAGTTCCACCAGAACAATGACGTGAAGGCGCTGAAAGCGGCGCTGGAAACGGCATATGGCAAAGGCCAGGAATTGCCGGAAAGCGATAGCGATATCATCGAGCTCGCTGGCAACCTGCGTAATGGCGTGCCGATCGCGACGCCGGTCTTCGATGGTGCCCGCGAAGGCGACATCAACGAGCTGCTGGAGCGTGCCGGTCTCGACTCGTCCGGGCAGGTTCGTCTGTTCGACGGCCGTACTGGCCAGGCGTTCTCGCGTCCGGTTACCGTGGGCTACAAGTATCTGCTCAAGCTCCACCACCTGGTGGACGAGAAGATCCACGCCCGTTCGACCGGTCCGTACTCGCTCGTCACGCAGCAGCCGCTGGGCGGCAAGGCCCAGTTCGGTGGCCAGCGCTTCGGCGAGATGGAAGTCTGGGCTCTGGAAGCTTACGGCGCCGCCTATACGCTGCAGGAAATGCTGACCGTGAAGTCCGACGACACGGCCGGCCGTGCGAAGGTCTACGAGGCCATCGTCCGCGGCGACGACACGTTCGAGGCCGGTATCCCGGAATCGTTCAACGTGCTCGTCAAGGAGATGCGTTCGCTGGGCCTCAATGTCGAGCTGATCGAAGAGGGCGGCGGTACCAGCGAGGACGAGCCGGCCGCAGACAGCGAAACGGTGCCCGCCGAGTAGCGTGAAGACCTGACTGGAAGACCCCGCCGGGCAACCGGCCTGGCGGGACCTTCCGATCCGAACGAGATTTTACCCAGGGCAGGGGCCCTCCAGTCCCCGAAAAAAGCCCACCCAAGGAGCAGACCTAAATGCGCCAGGACGTCGCCAGCATCTTCAACCCCAACACACCGGCCCCGACTTTCGAGGCTATCCGCATCTCGATTGCGAGCCCGGAAAAGATCCGGTCGTGGTCCTCGGGCGAAATCAAGAAGCCCGAAACCATCAACTATCGTACCTTCAAGCCGGAACGCGACGGCCTGTTCTGCTCGCGCATCTTCGGCCCGCAGAAGGACTACGAATGCCTTTGCGGTAAATACAAGCGCATCAAGTATCGCGGCATCACCTGCGAGAAGTGCGGTGTGGAAGTCACCCTGGCCCGCGTGCGCCGCGAGCGCATGGGCCATATCGATCTGGCTGCCCCGGTTGCCCACATCTGGTTCCTGAAGTCGCTGCCGTCCCGGATTGCCGCTCTGCTGGATATGGCGCTGAAAGACGTGGAGCGCGTGCTCTACTTCGAAAGCTATATTGTCATTGAGCCGGGCCTCACCGAACTGGAGCCGAAACAGCTCCTGACGGAAGAGGAGTACATGGACGCCCAGGACAATCTGGGTGAGGACGCCTTCACCGCCATGATCGGCGCTGAGGCCATCCGCGAGATCCTGATGTCGCTGGACCTGCCGACGCTGGCAGAGACCCTGCGCGAAGATCTCAAGGAGTCCACCTCAGAGTTGAAGACCAAGAAAGTCTCCAAGCGCCTGAAAGTGGTCGAATCCTTCCTCCAGTCCCGCGCCAAGCCGGAATGGATGATCCTGACCGTGATCCCGGTGATCCCGCCGGACCTGCGCCCGCTGGTCCCGCTGGACGGCGGCCGCTTCGCGACGTCGGACCTCAACGATCTCTATCGCCGTGTCATCAACCGGAACAACCGCCTGAAGCGCCTGATGGAGCTTCGTGCGCCGGACATCATCATCCGTAACGAAAAGCGGATGCTGCAGGAATCTGTCGATGCCCTGTTCGACAACGGCCGCCGCGGCCGTACGATCACGGGCACCAACAAGCGTCCGCTGAAGTCGATCTCCGACATGCTGAAAGGCAAGCAGGGCCGTTTCCGTCAGAACCTGCTCGGTAAGCGCGTCGACTATTCCGGCCGTTCGGTCATCGTGGTTGGCCCGAGCCTCAAGCTGCACGAATGCGGCCTGCCGAAAAAGATGGCGCTCGAACTGTTCAAGCCGTTCATCTATGCCCGTCTCGACGCCAAAGGCCTCGCCGGTACGGTGAAGGCGGCGAAGAAGCTGGTCGAGAAAGAAAAGCCGGAAGTCTGGGATATTCTGGATGAGGTCATCCGCGAGCACCCGGTTCTCCTGAACCGCGCGCCGACGCTGCACCGTCTCGGTATCCAGGCGTTCGAGCCGAAGCTGATCGAAGGCAAGGCCATCCAGCTGCACCCGCTGGTCTGCGCGGCGTTCAACGCCGACTTCGACGGCGACCAGATGGCGGTGCACGTTCCGCTGAGCCTCGAGGCCCAGCTGGAAGCCCGTGTGCTGATGATGTCGACCAACAACATCCTCTCGCCGGCCAACGGCAAGCCGATCATCGTTCCGTCGCAGGACATCGTCCTTGGCCTCTACTACTTGTCGCTCGACCGTGACGAGCAGGCAGGTGAGGGCATGGTGTTCTCCGAACTCGCAGAAATCGAGCACGCGCTCGATTCCGGCTTCGTCACGCTGCACTCGAAGATCAAGGCGATGTACGAAGGCGTGGACGAGGAAGGTAATCCGCGCCGCTGGGTCATCGATACGACGCCGGGCCGTTTCATGGTGGCGAATATCCTGCCGCGCATGAAAGGCATTCAGCCCGACCTCGTGAACACCACGATGACCAAGAAGACGATCGGCAAGATCATCGACGAGGTCTATCGTCTGTGCGGTCAGAAGGCGACGGTCATCTTCTGTGACAAGATGATGGAGCTCGGCTTCAAGGAAGCTTGCAAGGCCGGTATTTCCTTCGGCAAGGATGACATGGTCATTCCGGAAGCGAAGCAGAAACTGGTCGACGCGACGAAGGAGCAGGTCTCCGAATACGAGCGTCAGTATGCAGACGGTCTCATCACTCGTGGCGAGAAGTACAACAAGGTGGTCGACGCCTGGTCGAGCTGTACCGACAAGGTTGCAGACGCCATGATGGACGCTGCCTCGAAGAACCAGGCGGCCAAGGGTGTTCGTAAGTCCCAGGTCAACTCGATCTTCATGATGGCCGACTCCGGTGCTCGTGGTTCGAAGAACCAGATGAAGCAGCTCGCCGGTATGCGCGGCCTGATGGCCAAGCCGTCTGGCGAGATCATCGAGACGCCGATCATCTCGAACTTCAAGGAAGGCCTGACCGTTCTCGAATACTTCAACTCGACGCACGGTGCCCGTAAGGGTCTGGCCGATACGGCTCTGAAGACGGCAAACTCGGGTTACCTGACCCGCCGTCTCGTCGACGTCGCTCAGGACTGCATCATCAACGAAGATGATTGCGGCACCGAGAAGGGCATCGATATCTCGGCCGTCATGGAAGGCGCCGATGTCGTGGTGTCGATCAGCGAACGTATCCTGGGCCGCGTGACGGCAGAGGATGTGAAGAGCGTCGACGGCAACCTGGTTGCCGTGTCCAACACCTATATCGACGAAGAGCTGGCCGAAACGATCGAGAAAGCCGGTGTCGATGTGGTGAAGGTTCGCTCGCCGCTGACCTGCGAAACCAAGAACGGCATCTGTGCCCAGTGCTACGGCCGCGACCTGGCCCGCGGGACCCCGGTTAACCGCGGCGAAGCGGTCGGCGTCATCGCAGCCCAGTCCATTGGCGAGCCTGGTACCCAGCTCACCATGCGTACGTTCCACATCGGTGGTGCGGCTCAGGTGGCTGACCAGTCGTCCGTCGAAGCCAGCTTCGAAGGTACGGTCCGGTTCAAGGATGCCGAATTCGTCACCCGCAAGGACAAGACGATCGTCGTCGTTGGCCGCCGCATGCAGGTGGAGATCGTCGACGCCGAAGGCCGTACCCGCCAGTCCTTCCGTCCGGCCTATGGTACGCGCCTGATGATCAAGGATGCCGAGAAGGTCACGCCGGGCACGCTGCTGGCAGACTGGGATCCGTTTGCCCAGCCGATCGTGTCGGAAGTCAAAGGCGAAGTGAAACTCGTCGACGTGATTGATGGCGTGTCGGTGCGTGAAGAAACCGATGAAGCGACGGGTATCTCCTCGCGTGTCATCATCGACTGGCGTTCCGCGACCAAGTCGGCAGACATCAAGCCGTCGGTCCAGATCGTCGGCAAGGATGGTAACCCGGTCAAACTGCCGAACGGTTCGGACGCAGTTTACCTTCTCTCCGTGGGCGCCATCCTGTCGGTGGCCGATGGCGACACGATCGAGGCCGGCGACACCCTTGCCCGTGTCACGACCGGTGGTGCGAAGACGAAAGACATCACCGGCGGTCTGCCGCGTGTTGCTGAACTCTTTGAAGCCCGCCGTCCGAAGGATCACGCGATCATCGCCGAAGTGGACGGCAAAGTCCTCTATGGCCGCGACTACAAGAACAAGCGTCGCGTCTCGATCGTTCCGATGGAAGAGGGCCGCGAGCAGATCGACTACCTGGTGCCGAAAGGCAAGCACCTCGCCGTTCAGGATGGTGACTTCATCAAGCGTGGTGAATACCTGATGGATGGTAACCCGGCACCGCAGGATATCCTGTCGACGCTGGGCGTTGAGGCGCTCGCCAACTACCTGATCGACGAAGTGCAGAAGGTCTACCGTCTGCAGGGCGTGCCGATCAACGACAAGCACATCGAGGTGATCGTTCGCCAGATGCTGCAGAAGATCGAAGTGACGGATCCGGGCGATACCGGCCTGATCACGGGCGAACACGTCGACCTCATCGAATTCGAAGAGGCCAACGAAGCCGTCCGCAAGTCGCGCAAGAAGGATCAGCAGGAAGCCAAGGGCATGCCGCTTCTGCTTGGTATCACCAAGGCCTCGCTGCAGACCCGTTCCTTCATCTCGGCCGCATCCTTCCAGGAGACGACCCGCGTCCTCACCGAAGCTGCCATCCAGGGCAAGGTGGATACGCTGGAAGGCCTCAAGGAGAACGTCATCGTCGGCCGCCTGATTCCGGCCGGTACCGGTTCGGGCATCCGTTCGTATCGCCGTGTGGCTGCCGACCGCGACCAGAAGCTGAAGGCAAAGCGCGCTGCCGCTGTCCAGAAGGCGGCGGAAGAGGCCGAGATGCTCACCAGCCTGCCGGCTCCGGACAAGGCCCCGGTCGAGGAATAAGCTCGAAGGTCCGGGCGCAAGCCCTTGAACCAACTGGAAAAGCCTGCCAGCAATGGCAGGCTTTTTTTGCTTCTGGAGGAGGCGTTTGCCCAATGCAGCTTGAGCGGTCTGACCTGATCGGCAGTGCCTGTGCCGCGCTCGCGCTTGGCCTCATTGCCTGGCTTTCGCTGGATAGTTGGGCGATCACACGGTGCGAGGAAATCCTGAGCGCAGACCCGGCAGGGGAGGCAGGTCCGGCCTCGCCGGAACGGGCAAAATGCCTGAGGCGCCAAAACCAGCGTCCCGTAACGGAAAACTAGCTGTTCCGGGACAGCTTCCTACCCTTGACGCAGGCCTCCGGTAGGCTTACACGCCACGCATTGTCAGAGAGGCCCCGGGATGAAAGTCCCTTCGCCGCACCGGATCTGAACTGATCCGGCCAATCTGGCTCCCAAGTTTTCGCCCCGTCCCGGAAGCCCTTTGGGGCATTCGGGGCATGATTACGTTAGCGGCCCATCGGGCCAGAGTTAAAAGAGACAGAAGGCCCGAATGCCCACGATCCAGCAGCTCATTCGTTCGCCGCGTTCGCCTAAGCGCTCGCGGACCAAAACCCCGGCCCTCAAGGCCTGCCCGCAGCGCCGCGGCGTTTGCACCCGTGTTTACACCACCACGCCGAAGAAGCCGAACTCGGCGCTCCGGAAAGTGGCCAAGGTGCGCCTCACTTCGGGGTTTGAATCGCTCTGCTACATCCCGGGTGAAGGCCATAACCTGCAGGAGCACTCCGTGGTCCTGATCCGTGGCGGCCGTGTGAAAGACCTTCCGGGTGTGCGCTACCACATCGTCCGCGGCGCGCTCGACACGCAGCCTGTCAAAAACCGTAAGCAACGCCGCTCGCATTACGGCGCCAAGAAGCCGAAGTAAGAGGTCAGCTCATGTCCCGTCGTCACCGCGCCGAGAAACGCGAAGTCCTTCCGGATCCGAAATTCAAGGACATCGTCGTCACCAAGTTCATGAACCAGATCATGCGCGACGGCAAAAAGTCCGTCGCCGAACGCATCGTCTATGGTGCGTTCGACCTGGTCGAATCCCGTGCCAAGAAAGATCCCGTGGAAGTGTTCCACAGCGCGCTGGAATCGGTTGCGCCTGCGGTTGAAGTCCGCTCGCGCCGCGTGGGTGGTGCCACCTATCAGGTTCCGGTCGAAGTCCGCACAGAGCGCCGTCAGGCCCTGGCGATCCGCTGGCTCGCTGCCGCTGCTGCTGGCCGCAACGAGAACACCATGCGCGAGCGCCTCGCCGGCGAGCTGATGGATGCAAGCCAAGGCCGCGGCAACGCTGTGAAAAAGCGTGAAGACACGCACCGCATGGCAGACGCCAACAAGGCGTTCTCACACTACCGCTGGTAATCACTACTGGCATTCCGGGGCGATAACGGGTAACGCGCCCGCAAATCGCCCCTTTTCCTACCCGGAAAGCAAACACGAAGGTTGACCAAAATGGCCCGCGAATATCCGCTGGATCGCTACCGTAACTTCGGCATCATGGCTCACATCGATGCTGGCAAGACCACGACGACCGAGCGTATCCTTTACTACACCGGTAAGTCGCACAAGATCGGCGAAGTCCATGACGGCGCCGCGACGATGGACTGGATGGAGCAGGAGCAGGAGCGGGGCATCACGATCACCTCGGCTGCGACCACGACCTTCTGGGAACGCACAGAAGACGGCTCCACGGCGCAGTCGCCGAAGTTCCGCTTCAACATCATCGACACCCCCGGACACGTTGACTTCACCATCGAAGTTGAGCGTTCGCTGGCCGTTCTCGACGGCGCTGTCTGCGTTCTCGACGCCAACGCCGGCGTCGAGCCGCAAACCGAAACCGTCTGGCGCCAGGCGGATCGCTACAAGGTTCCGCGCATCGTGTTCGTGAACAAGATGGACAAGATCGGCGCTGACTTCTTCAACTGCGTTGAGATGATCAAGGACCGTACCGGTGCGACGCCGGCTGCGATCCAGCTGCCGATCGGTGCAGAAAACGAGCTCGAAGGCCATGTCGACCTGATCACCATGAAAGAATGGGTGTGGGCCGGTGAAGACCTTGGTGCTACCTGGGAAGTGCGCGAAATCCGCGACAGCCTGAAAGACCAGGCCGAAGAGTGGCGCGGCAAGCTCATCGAAACCGCCGTCGAAATGGACGACGACGCGATGGAAGCCTACCTCGAAGGCAACGAGCCGGACATCGAAACGCTGCGCAAGCTGATCCGTAAGGGTACGCTGTCGCTCTCCTTCGTGCCGGTCCTCTGCGGTTCAGCGTTCAAGAACAAAGGCGTGCAGCCGATGCTGAACGCTGTGATCGACTTCCTTCCGGGTCCGCTCGACGTGCCGCCTTACATGGGCTTCCTGCCGGGCGATGAGGAAGAAGTTCGTAACATCGAGCGTAAAGCTGACGATGCACAGCCGTTCTCGGGGCTGGCATTCAAGATTATGAACGACCCTTACATGGGCACGCTCACCTTCACGCGTATCTATTCCGGTACGCTGTCGAAGGGCGACAGCTTCATGAACTCGACCAAAGGCAAGCGCGAGCGCGTCGGCCGGATGGTCATGATGCACTCCAACAAGCAGGACGAGATCACGGAAGCCTATGCTGGCGACATCGTGGCGCTCGCCGGCCTGAAGGAAACGACCACGGGTGACACGGTGTGTGATCCGAACAAGCCGGTCGTGCTTGAAACGATGACCTTCCCGGATCCGGTGATCGAGATCGCGGTTGAGCCGAAATCGAAAGCTGACCAGGAAAAGATGTCGGTCGGTCTGCAGCGCCTCGCTGCCGAAGACCCGTCCTTCCGCGTCGAAACCGATCACGAGTCGGGCCAGACGATCATGAAAGGCATGGGCGAGCTTCACCTCGACATCCTGATCGACCGTCTGAAGCGCGAATTCAAAGTCGAAGCGAACATCGGTCAGCCGCAGGTGGCTTACCGTGAGAAGCTCGGCCGCGCGGCAGAGATCGACTACACGCACAAAAAGCAGTCCGGCGGTACGGGCCAGTTCGCCCGCGTCAAGCTGCAGTTCGAGCCGCTGGAAGCCGGTTCCGGCTTTGTGTTCGAAAGCACGATCGTGGGTGGTTCTGTTCCGAAGGAATACATTCCGGGCGTCGAGAAGGGCCTCGAAATGGCCAAGGAAAACGGCCTGCTGGCGGGTTACCCGGTCACCGACTTCAAGGCCACGCTGGTCGATGGTGCATTCCACGATGTCGACTCGTCCGTGCTGGCGTTCGAAATCGCGTCCCGCGGTGCCTTCCGTGAACTGAAAGGCCAGGGCGATCCGCGCCTGATGGAGCCGATCATGAATGTGGAAGTCGTGACACCGGAAGACTATATGGGCGATGTCATCGGCGACCTGAACTCTCGCCGTGGCCAGATCCAGGGTTCCGAGCCGCGTGGTAATGCTGTGGCGATCAAGGCCTTCGTGCCGCTGGTGAACATGTTCGGTTACGTGTCCGACCTGCGCGGCATGTCTCAGGGCCGGGCACAGTTCACGATGATCTTCGCGCACTATGACGAGGTTCCGCGTGCGGAAGCTCAGAAGATCATTTCGGAAGTTTCTGGTTCTTAAGGAAATCCGGCCGGAGTTCCGGCCAACAGTTTGAATGAAGGAGAGGCCCGATGGGCAAGGCAAAGTTTGAGCGTAACAAGCCGCACGT
>NZ_AWFD01000011.1 GCF_000682735.1 Hyphomonas sp. CY54-11-8
TCCTGATCTTCATCCTTGCCGCCAACTGGACATCGCTCGTCCCCGGCGTCGAACCCCCGACCGCTCATCTGGAGACAGATGCCGCGCTGGCGGTGATCGTGTTTTTCGCCTCGATATACTGGGGCATCCGGTCACAAGGGATCGGCGGCTGGCTCTCCAGCTTTGTCCGGCCCAGCTGGCTGATGTTGCCGCTCAATGTGATCGGACAGGTCACACGGCATTTCTCGCTGATGATTCGCCTGTTCGGCAATGTCATGAGCGGCGTGTTCGTGATCAGCATCGTCTTGTCCCTCGCCGGCCTGCTGGTGCCGATCCCGCTGATGGCGTTGGAGATGCTGACCGGGGCGGTACAGGCCTATATCTTTGCCACCCTGGCGCTGGTCTTCGTCGGTTCGGCGGTCAGCGAAACGGGCGTAGACAACACAAGACAGCAGAAGGAACTGCCACATGATTGAATATGTCGAGATCGCCAGTATCATATGTGCGACGCTTGCGGTGTGCCTTGGTGCTGTCGCCCCTGCGCTGGCAGAAGGGCGCGCTGTCGCCGCCGCGCTGGAAGCCATCGCCCGCCAGCCTGAATCTGCCGGGACGATCTCGCGGACCCTGTTCGTCGGGCTCGCCATGATCGAAACCACGGCGATCTACTGTCTCGTCGTCTCCCTTCTGCTGCTTTTCGCTAATCCCTTCACGCAATGAATTTTGACTGGGTCACATTCGGTTTTCAGGTCGTCAATGTCCTGCTGCTTCTGGCGATTCTGAGGTATTTCCTTTTCCGTCCGGTTGCGGACATTATCACGCACCGGCAGGCGGAAACGGATGCAGCATTGACCGCTGCACAATCTGCAAAGCGCGACGCAGAGGCCGCTACCCGCAAGGCCCTCGACGAGGCTGATGCAACCGTGGCGGCCCGCCAGGACGTCCTTGCCCAAGCACGCAAGGATGCCGAAGCACAGCACAAAGCCTTGCTGGAAAAAGCCCATGCAGAAGTCGACAAGATCATCGCCGAAGGAAAAGCCGCGCACGCGCGCAACGCCAGCGACAGCAAGGCGCAGGAACTGGCACGCGCCCGGGACCTTGCCACCTTGATTGCCCAAAGGGCCCTGACGGCGCAGCCACAAGATCTCGCAGGCTATGTCAGCCGTCTGGTCGCGTCGCTTCATAAAATGCCATCCGCGGAACGGACAGCCCTGCTGAAAGGCGGGCACCTGAAACTGCTGAGCGCCGCGCCGCTTTCCGAAAGCGATCATTCCCTCGTGACGTCCGCTTTGGCGCCGTTCGACATAGACCCGGACGTTTCCGTTGCGCCTGACCTGATTTCCGGCCTCGAACTGGTTTCGGACAGCGGCGCGATCCGGAACTCGCTGGCTCACGACCTGGACCAGATTTCAGAAGCGATGCGCGATGACCGGCCGGACTGATCCCGCACTGGACCCTTTGAAGGCTCGGATCGCCGGGGTGCAGCTTGGCGCCGAGTCCGAGGAGCGCGGCAAGGTCATCGCCATCGCTGATGGGCTCGCGACTGTCGACGGCCTGCCGGGCGCTGAGCTCAATGAAATCCTGACTTTTTCAAACGGTGCGCGCGGCTTCGTCATGACGCTTGAAGAAGACCACTTGAACGTCGCCTGCCTCGACCCTTCTGACGATGTCGCTGCCGGCACCCATGTCACCCGCTCGGGAGAACTTGCTTCCGTGCCGGTCGGGGAGCACCTGTTCGGCAGAGTGCTGGACCCTCTGGGGCGTCCTCTGGACAACGGATCGATGCCTGAAGGCAGCGAAAGACTGCCCGTGGAACGCCCGGCACCTGCGATTATCGATCGGGATTTCGTCACGGAAGCCGTCGAAACCGGCTTGCTCGTTGTCGACGCCCTGTTCGCGCTGGGCCGGGGGCAACGCGAACTGATCATCGGGGAACGCCAGACCGGAAAGACGTCCATCGCCGTCGACACAATCATCAATCAGGCCAATAGCGACATTATCTCCATCTATGTAGCCATCGGCCAGCGGACATCTGCGGTCCGCCATGTCATTGATGCGGTTCGCGAGCATGGGCGAATGGAGCAAACGATTTTCATCGTCGCCGAAGCCTCTGCCGAACCGGGCCTGCAATGGCTGGCACCGTTCTCCGCGACATCCATCGCCGAATGGTTCCGCGACCGGGGACAGCATGTGTTGATTGTCTATGACGACCTGACCAAACATGCCGCAACACACCGAGAACTCGCGCTGCTGTCGCGGCAGCCGCCCGGCCGCGAAGCCTATCCAGGCGACATCTTCTATCTGCACGCCCGTCTGCTCGAACGCGCAGCCAAACTGTCCAAGGCCCGCGGCGGCGGCTCACTGACCGCATTGCCCATCGCTGAAATCGAGGCCGGAAACCTTTCGGCTTATATTCCAACCAATCTGATTTCGATCTCGGACGGCCAGATCGTTACGTCGCAATCGCTATTTGCCGCAAACCAGCGTCCTGCCATCGACATTGGCCTGTCGGTGAGCCGAGTTGGTGGCAAGGCCCAATGGGGAACAATGAAGTCCGTCGCCGGACGGTTGAGGCTCGATTACGCGCAATATCTGGAAATGAAGATGTTCTCGCGCTTTGGAGGGTTTGGCGACGAGGCCATGGCGTCGCGGATGAAGCGAGGGGAACGTATTGCCGCCCTACTGGCCCAGCCACGACTTTCCCCACTGGACCTAATGACGCAGATTGCACTGCTCAGTGCTCTGATCGAAGGCATTCTGGATGATGTTGACCTGAAGGACATCCCCACTTTGAAGGCACGACTGTCGTCGCTCCTCGCCACGGATTCCAAATTCTCAGAAGTGGACGTGAAGAAAGACAAGCTGGACAAGGCGACGAAGTCGGCCTTGCTGGAGGCCGTGCACACCGCATTGAAACAGTCATGAGCCAGCGCCCGGAAGAGATCCAGCACCGCCTGAAAAGCCTCGATGAAATTGGCGACGTCGTCGGGGCGTTACGCGCAATTGCTTCCAGTCATGCGAGCTCCTCTGAAACCGCCATGCAGGCGATTGCTGCCTATGCGGGGACGGTGAGGCACGCGCTGGCGATCTCCATCGCAGCCTCAGCGCCGCATTCGGAACCGGAGGGGCCCGGCCTGTTGCTGGTCGTCGGTGCGGCGCAAGGCTTTTGCGGCGCCTATCCGGAACATATTGGCGAAGTGGCCCAATCCGCACTCGAGCCCGGCATGGGCCTTGTGGTTATCGGGAACCGGACGGCTGACATGCTGAATGCCGCGCATGCGCCGGTCTTGTGGTCGGCCGATTTGCCGGGGCATCCTGCAGCAATACCCGCGCTCGCCAGCCGCACGACGGACGTCCTGGTGGAGCATTCGCCCCACCATCCCGGCCCGATCCGTGCCCTGACCGGGTCTCCCCGTAGCGGCCATGCCGCCAGGCTGTCGCGTCTTTTTCCTCCGGAGCCGCCTGAAGGGATGACTTCGCAAATTGCACCGCTGATGACCTTGCCGGCAGAAGACCTGTTGACTGGCCTGCTCCAGGAAGCCCTGTTCGCCAGCGTCGCGCATGTGATGATGCAAGGGGCTGAGACCGAAGCCCGCGCGCGTGTGGAAACCATGGCGAGAGCCCAGAACAATCTCCGCACGCGCCGCACGGAAGTCGAACAGGCCTACCAGCAAGCCCGGCAGGAACAGATGACCACCGAAATGATCGAGCTGTCCGCGTCACGGATTTAACGCTTCTATTCCCATTTCATCTGCGCGGTGCGCCGGATTGCACCGGAACATGATCGGAATGCTGATCAGCACAAAGACGGCAGGAACCAGTGTCATGGCAGCCCGGATTGCAGCCACGGTGTCACTACCCTGCGTTTCTGAGACGGAAACATAACCCCCGAGGCTCAGAACGCCGCCGACGATCAATGGCCCCAGTGCCAGACCACCCTTTTCGACGGCCGTCCAGGCACCGGTATAGACGCCGGCAGAGTCCCGTCCGCGCAGGCGGGCTGCATGAATGACGTCTGTCAGCATGGCAAATGGCAGGAGTTGCAAGCCACCAAAGCCGATGCCAATGATGAGCGTCGCGGCCAGCGTTACCGCCTTTTGCCCATCCAGTGCTGTCAGCCAAAAGAACGCGAACCCTATCGCGACGATGACGCCGGCAAGCATATATGCCCGCGCCTTGCCCATCTTCGTGGCCAGGATATTCCAGACAAAGAGCGACATGACCGTTCCGCCCATGAGCGACAGGAACATCTCGGAAATGACGCCTTCGCTCTGGCCGGTAACGTCTGTCACATAATAAGGTGTTGCCCCTATAAACACGCCAAATCCGGCCAGTTGGGCAATATAGGCCAGCGCAAGCGCCAGGAAGTCAGGATCCTTTCGCAGGTCGGACAGTTTGCCCCTGCTGTGTTCGTCCTCGGCCGGAGCAGACACATCGGGTGATCGCGCTGTTCCGAAGAACGCCAACAACATCGTCACTGCACAGATAGTGCCAATCGTCCAGGACATCGCTGCGAAACCGGCGCGTCCTCCGCCATAGAATTCCAGAAGCGCCGGGGCGAGCGCTGAACCGGCCAATACCCCAACCATCGCGAATGTCATGCGGTAACTCATGATGCGGGACCGTTCAGAGCTGTCGGCACTCATTTCAGCCGGCATGGACAGGTACGGCACGGCATAGACCGTGTAAGCGGTGGCGCTCAGCACATAGATCACCAGAACATAGACAAAGCTCATCGCCTGGCTTGGAAACACCGGCGCGCTGAACAGGAAGCCGAATGTCAGGGAGGTCAGGATCGCGCCGATCAGCAGGTATAGACGCCGGCGGCCAAGCCGGGACCGGGTACGATCGGAAACCCAGCCCATTACCGGATCCGTCACAACGTCCCAGATTCTCGGAAGGAATACCGCCAACCCGGCCAGCGCTGGCGAAATGCCCAGAATTTGTGTCAGGTAATAAAGCAGCAGAATGCTTGGAACAGTGAGATAGAGACCGGTCCCAATCGATCCCATACTGTAGGAAAGAAGAATCCTGCGTGGTGTCGGCCCCATTCTACGCGCTCCGGTCATCTCAACTCACTTTGTCTCGCCCGAATGTCGCGATTGCGCGATGGTCCGGTTGACTTAAATATGAAAATGAGGCCATACTCATTTTTGTCAATAGAAAATGGGGCACAATACAATGAGTGATAATCAAGCCGGTCTCGTCGATTTTGCGATGTTCCGCCCTGGAGAAAATGTCGGCACCTCGGAATGGGTGACGGTTGATCAGCCAATGATCTCCGGCTTCGGTGATATCACACTTGATCCCGATCCAATGCATGTCGATCCGGAATGGGCCGCTGAAAACAGCGCGTTCGGCCGCACGATCGCGTTTGGATTCCTGACCATGTCGCTGCTAACCCATCTGCTGCATTCGGCTATGGGCGACTCGAATGATCGCGAACATGCGGACGTTGGCTATTTCCTGAATTATGGCTTCGACCGGATGCGGCTGGTGTCCCCTATTCCCGTGGACAGCCGGGTGCGCGGGCATTTCAAGACGCTGGAAAACTACACCGATGAAAAAGATCGTCAGATGGTGAAGTTCGAATGCCACATCGAGATCGAAGGCGAGGAACGCCCTGCCCTGATCGGTGAATGGCTTGCGATCTGGATCAACAAATAAGCGCCTTCTGCACCCAGCCCTGATTTTCAAGACGAACCGAGCATACAGCCATGTCCCTTCCCGACCCCGCAGGCATCACACTGCCACCCGCCTTCCCCCGGATCAGCGACTTTGTCGGTCACTATGCCGAGCTTACCCCGGATATCGATGCAATGGTGCTGGAAGGCCAGCGCGTCACGTACCGGCAGTTCCACGACCGGGTGGAGGCCCTCGCCCGAGCATTGCTCAGCGCGGGCGTCAAAAAGGGCGACCGGGTCGCCACGCTTTGTACGCCGAGCCCGGATTATTTCATTTGCTTCCTTGCGACGGCATCCATCGGCGCAATCTGGGTCGGGCTGAACCCGCGTTACCAATTGAATGAACTCACCTATGTGGCGGACGACAGCCAGCCAGTGCTGCTGCTCGCACGGTCGAAGATTGAGGGACGGGATTATACCCCGGAACTGGAAGCCCTTGCGAACCGCACGCCCTCCATCCGGCAGACAGTCGTGCTTGATGAGCAGTCTGGTAGCCTTCCGGAAGGTGGAATCGGTCTCGAAACCTTCCTGGCCGATGGCGCGGGCATTTCAGATGCCGACCTTACATCTGCGCGCTTCACATGCGGCGGGCGGGATGCCTGCATGATCGTCTACACATCCGGTTCAACAGGCCGCCCGAAAGGCGCCCTGCTACACCATCAGGGCATTGTCGAGTTCAGCCTGGAACAGAATCGCGTCTGGCCCGTCTTCCCCTTGCGTACACTGAACTATTTTCCGGTGAACCATATTGGTTGTGTGGTCGATATTTCCTCACCGACCCTGGTTGCTGGCGGGACGATTGTGTTTCTGGAAAACTTCTCACCCAGTAAATCCCTGCAACTCATGGAACAGGAACAGATCACGCTCTGGGCCTCCGTACCGAGCGTCTTCCAGCTCCAATACGCAGATGCGAGTTTCGCTGAAACCGATCTTTCCGCGGTCAAACTGATCGTCTGGGAAGGTGCCGCGATGCCGGCGGACATGCTGGATCGCCTGCTGCAGCATGGTGCGCCACTGGCCACCAATTATGGCATGACGGAAAGCTGTGGTGCGATGACAGTCGTGCCCCCTACACGCGATCGCACAGTCCTGTCTGGAACTGTCGGCTGGCCAATGCCGGGCGCTCAGGTTCGCCTTGCTGACGGCGATAATGTGATTGCGGAAACGGGTGTCACCGGGGAAATCCAGGCGCGGTCTGCCTATAACATGCTCGGCTATTGGAACCGGCCAGAAGCGACGGCCGAAACCCTGAACACTGAAGGCTGGCTCGCAACCGGAGACCTCGGCCAACGCAACGCCGATGGCACCTACACCATCGTAGGCCGCTCGAAAGAAATGTACAAATCCGGCGGTTACAATGTGTATCCACGCGAAGTGGAGAATGTGATCGAAAGCCATCCACAGGTCGACATCGCCGCGGTGATCGGCATCAGCGATCCGGTCTGGCAGGAAGTTGGGATCGCCTATGTACTGGTGAACGGCGATCTCACTGTGGAAGCACTTGAAGCGCACTGCCGCGAGAATCTCGCGAACTACAAGATCCCGAAGCGCTTCTTCCTGGTTCGCGAACTTCCGCTGCTTCCCATCGGAAAAGTCGACAAGGTTGCTCTACGGAAGCAGGCTGCCGAAGACATTGCGAATGCCACAGCATCATGAGCGATGTAATGTATACGCATGCAGGACGTGTTGCTCGAATAACGCTCAACCGCCCTTCCGTTCGCAACGCCATCAGCCGGAACATGCTGCAGCAGCTCGAGCAGCAGCTCGACCGGGCGATCGCTGATGAAGATGTCGACGTTATCGTCCTCGCCGGAGCGGGCCGGGATTTCTGTGCCGGTGAAGACCTGCGCGAGCTAAGCGAAGCCATACCAGATGCCACCAGCGCCGTCGCCATTGTGGATCGCTTCCAGAATGTCACTCGCCAGATCATGTTGGGACACAAACCGGTGGTCTGTGTCACCCAGGGATGGGCGATCGGCGCCGGAGGCGCCTGGCCGCTCAATGCGGACTTCACGCTCTGGTGCGAAACCAGCAAGATGCGTTTTCCTGAAGCCGGCCATGGCCTCTATGCAAGCGGCGGTGTGACCTGGCTGCTGGAACAGGTTTGTGGACCGGCGCGCGCCCGTGAAATCAGCTGGGCAGGCGTGGATGTCAGTGCCGACGAACTGGTAAAAGACCGAATTGCCCCGCGGCTTATCCCCTCCAATGATTTGGACGCGGCGCTCGACCACCTGCTTGGCAAACTCCTTTCCCTGCCCCGCGCCTCCCTGACCCGCTACAAGACGGCGCAGGCGGACAGAATTCATGACCAACTCGAAGCCGCCCTGGAATCGGAAAAGACACAGATGCTGGATGCCGCTGACGCGATCAGTACGAACGGGGCAGACTTCAGCTTCAAACCGTGAGAGACTTTGCCCACATCCCACACACCCACTACCATGTCTTGAAGAAATGACGGGTTCAGGTAGAGGTGCCCTGTTTGTTGAATATGGCGTCAGATTTGCACCGGTCACCGGCAAAATCTGCCACTGGCAGCGGGAGAGGCTGAATTGGCAAAATCGGATGCGGTAGAAGTCCAGGACAAGCGTTTTACGGCACAGCTGGACACAAGACTGAAAAAATCGCCGCCCAAGCGCAAAGGCGACAGGACTCGTGAACGCCTGAAACTGGCTGCAGCGCAGGTACTCGAATCTGTTGGCTATCACGCCATGCGCATTGTCGACATTACCGAGCAGGCCGAAACCTCGGATGGCTCATTCTATATTTATTTCAAGGACAAGAAAGAAATCACGCTGAGCGTGCTGCAGGAATTCCTGGAAGGCATGCAGACCGTCGATGTGCCCGCAGGCGAGACGCGGTCACCTTTTCAATCCATTCGAACGGCCAATCTGCACTGGCTCGGCATCATGCGCGCGAATGCGGGTCTGATGCGGTGTGTCTTGCAGCTGAGCGACGAGGATGCAGAGTTCGGCCACGTCGCACACGCCAACAACCGGGTCTGGCACGAAAAGATCGCCCGCAGCGTTGTCCGCAATCATCCGGAAGGCGCCATCGAATATGAAGCGGCACTTTTTGCGGCTTTTGCATTGGGCGCGATGATGGATGAACTGGTTCGCCGGATCGCGATCTATCCGGACGAAGGCCTGGTCGAATTTCTCAGCAAAACCTGTCCGAGTGATGAAGACCTTGCGGATGCTCTAAGCGTAATTTGGTTCCGCGCACTTTATCCAGGTCACCCCCTTCCGGATCATCTGGGCGCCATGGCACTCGATCTGAAAGCCTTCGGAAACTAGGTCTCTCGACCGGACGGCCGCCCTGATCTGTGTCCTGACGGTCCATTCCCTCAAAAAATTTCTGAAATGCACCTCATTCTCCGGGATGAGGTGTTGACTCGTGCGAGTTTTCAGAATCTAAATACAAATATGAGGCCATATTCATTTTTAAAGATGGCAATTGGGGAGTTCTCAACATGAAGAAACTAATCTGGACAAGCGCCATCGCCATGCTGGCTGCCGGACAACTCGCAGTCGCTCAGGAATCCCGAGCCAGTACAGCCGAACCTGCCGAACAGACCCGCAGCCTTCAGAAGGTGGTCATCACGGCCCGGAAGCAGCAGGAAACATCGCTGGAAGCCCCCCTTTCCGTCACCGCTTTCACGTCTGACTCCCTGATCAACGAAGGGATCGGTGACCCGGACGCGCTCGCGCTTCGTACGCCAGGCATGACATACGGCAATTTCGGGGACTCCAAGCTCTCCCCTACTTCGCTTCGCGGTGTGATTGGCGGGTCTGGCTCAGCCGGCGCAGATCCGGCCGTTGCCTACTATCTTGATGAGGTCTTTCTCGGACAAGGTGTCGGCGCAGCGGTAGACCTGTTCGATCTGGAACGTGTTGAAGTGCTCCGTGGTCCTCAGGGCACTCTCTTTGGACGGAACGCGATCGGCGGTGCTGTCAGCTACACGACTGCCCGGCCGACAGACGAATTCGAGGCCCGGCTGGAAGCCGAGGCCGGCAATTATGACTATTACCGTATCGGCGCTGTCGTTAGCGGGCCGCTGATCAAGGATACCGTGTCCGGGCGCCTGGCGGTCCAGAAAACGGAGCGCGGCGGTCTGTCAGACAATGTCGTGCTGGGGCAGGAAGTAAATACCGAAGGGGCCTGGTCGGTCCGCGGGCAGCTCCTGTTCAATCTCGGCGCTGAGACTGAATGGTTGCTCACCGCCGACTACAAGGAAATCGATCAGGAACCGCTGATCTTTGAAACGCTGAAATATATCGACGGAACCACTTTCGTCTCGGTCCTGGATGCCTTCTCGATCGAACGCAACGCAGATCCGTTTGACCGCAAGGTCTACGCAGATCAGCAACCGGTCGAAACCGCGGAGATCTGGGGCGCGTCCTCGACTTTCACGACGACCATCAGCGGCGTCGACATCACCAACATCACCTCCTATCGCGAGCACGACTATTTCAACCGTACCGACACTGACCGGTCAGCCCTGAGCTGGCTCTATGATGGAGACCCGGAAACCGCGCAGCGCTTCTCCAACGAGTTCCGCCTGAACTGGAGTTCCGGCGACCTCGACTGGATCCTGGGGACCTATTATTACGACCAGGAAGCCTCCAATCTCAGCTTCATCGAAATCGGCTCTGACCTGGCTGACCTGCTCGGCGCTCCGGAGGCCGCTGGCGGACGCTCCGGCTCGGACGCACGCATGGATACACGTTCCATCGCCGCTTTCGCGTCAATGACATGGAATATCTCCGAGAAACTCGATGTCACCCTGGGTGCCCGGTACACGGATGAAGAAAAGAAGATCAACTATTCACAGTCCGATCCATTCGACCTGCTCGGCGGCAACTTCGGCGTTACCGGATCGGACAGCTGGTCGGAAGTAACCCCCACCGCCAATGTGCGCTACCGGTTCACACCGGAAACAATCGGGTATGTCACTGTCTCCAGCGGCTTCAAGAGCGGTGGTTACAATGATGCACTGGGTGACGCGAACGGTATCTCCTTTGATCCCGAAACCCTGTGGAACTATGAAGCCGGCCTGAAGGGTGAGCTGTTTGATGGCCAGATGCAGGCCAGCCTCGCCGTCTTCTACATGGACTGGACGGATATCCAGATCACCACGGACAACCCGAACACGCCGCTTTATGATCCGCAGATCAGCAATGCTGGTGCGGCGCATTCCACCGGGGTTGAACTGGAAGTACTTTCGCGGGTCACCGACTATCTGACTGTCGGTCTGAACGCTGCTCTGCAGGAAGCCGAGTTCGACGAAGGCATCCTTCCCGACGGCACACCGCTCGACAAGATCCCCTATGCGCCCGACTACACATTCAATCTTAATGCGGACTATGAGGCGCCACTGACCCAGTCACTGGACTGGTTCATTGGGGGCTCGGTCCTGGCCAGGGGTGAAAGCTACCTGACGCAAGACAACCAGTCTGACGGCCGGGTCGACAGCTATGCGCTCTACAATCTCAGTGCCGGTATTGCCGCGAATGACGGGTCCTGGAGGCTCAGCGTCTGGGGAGAGAACCTTGGCGATGAAGAGGTGAAACAACGCCTGTTTGACCTGTCGGGCACAGATGTCATTGGTCAGAAATTCGTCGTCCTCGGCGACCCGGAGACCTATGGTATCCGTCTCGTGGTCCGTTACTAAGGAGACTATCATGCTGTTCTCTTCCGGTCTTTTGAAACACTCTCTCACAGGTGCCAGCCTGCTCGCATTGTCGGCCCTTGTGGCCTGCAATCTTCCAGCAGACGTAACGGCACCCACGCACAGTGCTTCTGAAACACAACCGGAGCAGACACCGGCCCGGGCCGACAAGGCCTATTACCTTCCCATGCGCGACAGTACCAAGATTGCCGTCAATCTCTACTATCCGACGCGCGAAATTCCGACTGAACCCGCTCCGACCATTCTCGTGCAGACCCGCTACGGCCGGGCCCTCATGATCCAGGCCTATGAGCGATTTCGTGATGACGGTTACGTCATTGCAAGCGTCGACACGCGTGGATCGACTTCCTCCTTCGGTCCGCGCCGTGTCGATGTCGGGCCGGAAGAGGTCGAAGACATGGATGAGATCATCGCCCATCTGGCGGCTCAGCCATGGTCGAACGGCACCATATTCGCGCAAGGGACTTCCTACATGGCGGACACCGCCGATGTTGCGACCAGCCGGCCGGCGCCGGCATTGAAGGGCGCGATCGTTCGCGAAGTGGACTTCGATGTCTTCCTGAACCTGTTCTTCCCCGGCGGTGTGGCAAACGACTGGTTTCTTCAGGGATGGGGCGGCGCGACCAAGAACATGGATGAAGGCGTCAACGCGGATGGCAGCCTGAACTGCCTCGCCCGGGTGGAGGATTGCGCAGCCCTTTGGCCGGTTCTTGATCCTGTCGATGATGACACCGACCTTACCCTGTTACGCGAAGCTCTCGCCGGCCGAGACCGATGGGCACCAGACGATTATGCGGACCTTGTCTATTTCGACGACAAGGGGCGCAATGGCTACACCTTCTTCGATTCATCCCCTTCCTCGCATCTGGAGGGGATCAAAGAGCAGCTAAAGCCTGCGCAGATATGGGGCAGCTGGATGGATGCCGGGACCGCCCGTGCGGCCCTGTCGCGGTACCTTTCTGCACCAGACGTTCCCATGAATATCTGGATCACGGGCAACGACCATTCCAACGTGACATTTGCTGACCCGCGGTTTCCGGGAGACCTGGAACCGAGGCCATCGATCGACGACCAGCATGAAATCATGTCCGGGTTCTACGACCAGATTTCGAATGACGAACCAATAGCGCGGGAGATCAATTACTACGTACTCGGAGCTGATACTTTCAAGCAGTCCAGTACGTGGCCACCCATTGGCATAGAGACGACATCGATGTATCTGAGTGCAGACCGCTCGCTGTCAGACGCCCCCCCAGAGGGAGGTAGCCTTGTCTATGACGTCGACTTTTCCGCAAATACCGGCGAGACGACACGCTGGTCCACTCAGTTCGGTGTGGCACCAGCCTATGCGGACCGCCGTGACGCTGACGAGAAACTGGTCGTATTCGATAGCGCCCCTCTGGAATCAGCAATGGAACTCGTAGGCGACCCGGTTCTCACCCTGTTTGTATCCAGCGCCACGAACGATCCGGTTTTTCACGCTTATCTGGAAGTCGTCCTCCCGGATGGTACGGTCAGTTATGTCACTGAAGGCATCATTCGCGCGATCCATCGTGCTCCTGCTGACCCTGCCACTTTGCCTTATGAAATGGGCCCAGCGCCACATTCATTCCGCAAGGAAGACATGTTGCCGGTGACACCGGGCGAGCTGATGAAAGTCGAATTTGCGCTAAATCCGGTCGCAGCCCGTCTTAACCCGGGAGAGCGGGTACGTCTGGCGATTGCTGGAACAGATACGGCCTATTTCCGGCGGTATTCAGAAGGCAAACCGGAAGCGTTCACGATATCTTTTGGGCCACAGACCCCAAGCGCATTGACCCTGCCCCTTCGCCCCTGGTCAGACATTGACACGGAATAAGGAAAGAAGGTGACAAACCGCCAATAACAACCGCGTGTTGCGCGTTGCGGTATGGTCAATTCTACAATGGTCTCAGGCCGGGCGCAGCCTATGTTGTATTTCCCGCAACAGGAAATCTCGATATACGTATGGGATGAGTGGATCCTGCGGCAGCGACAGAATTGTTTTCGAGATCGGCCAGATCGCACCCATTCTGACATGGGCAGAAGAGGCTGGCGTTGATCTGGACCGGGTGGCGGGCAAGATCGGTGTTGCCCCTGACGCACTCCGGAACGCGCCACACACGAGGCGGCCGCTGACCGACTATTTCCGCATTCAGTCCGAAATCGCGAAGTCACTGGACGACCTCACGGCTCAGCTGTCGGAACGGAAGCTCCTCTACCAGAGCGGCACCTTCGTGATTTCCCAATTGAAGTCTGCGAGAACCCTGCAGGACCTGATCCGCAGTCTGGCATCCTATTTCAACATGCTGCATGGCGGGAATTATAATCTGGTTCGTCAAAGCGGTGAAACACTGACCCTCATCCTGGATGACTCGAAATTCCCCTATCGCTTCAGGGATAATGAACCGCTGCTGCACTTCGTCCGGGATGCCTTGCTGATCAAGGTCTACTGCCTGATAGACAGCCTGACCGGCGGCGTTGCCAGCAAGGCGCTGACCCGCGTGACACTTGTCCGGGGCCGCAAGGACATCGAAGACACACTGACATCATTCTGGGAAGTTCCGGTTCAGTACAACAAAACCGTATACGAACTAGTGTTTGACTATCAGGCTGCGTGCCAGCAGATCGCGCCGGCAACGAATGCAGACCTGAGTACCGATGGAATCTTCTCTCGTGTCATCCACCACCTGGACACGCTTGAGCCGGAGACAGATACGCGCCCCTTCGCCATCCGGACTGAAGAGCTGATCTCCGAAGGGTTGGAAACCCAGCAGGCGGTCGCCAGCGCGTTCAGCATCAGCGTGGCCACCCTCAGACGGCGCCTCAGCGAAGAAGATACCTCCTTCCGGGATCTGGTGCTGAATCACCGTATGGAGCGGGCCAATGCCCTGCTGGCGCGCGGCGCGTCTGTCTCTGAAGTCTCCGAACTGATCGGCTATTCCGATGTGCGCGCATTCAACCGGGCATTTAAGAAGATGCGAGGCGTATCGCCAGCGGCTTTTGCCCGGAATGATGCTGCGGTGAACGAAGGCGCGTGAGCGAAACTGTTCACTAGCCCTGAGCCGTCCCGTCATCGAAATCCGGATCGTCTTCTGAATAATCCTCCCAAAATAACATACCTGCGGGAGGACATCGTGAAGCAGCAGAAATTCGACACGTTTAAGTTCGGCCTGGTTTCAGCGATTGCGCTGACCGGTGGCCAATATCACGCCATGGCACAAGACGCCGATCAGGCGGATGAAAACACCCGGACGCTGGGCCGCGTGACGGTCACGGCACAACGCCGCGAGGAAGACCTCCTCGACGTGCCGCTGTCGGTCACCGCGATCGGATCGGAGCGACTGGAAGTTACCGGCGCCGTGGACATTACCTCCATCCAGCGCTCGACCCCGAACGCCACGATCGAAGTGGCGCGCGGATCGAACTCGACATTGATCGCCTTCATCCGCGGCGTCGGCCAGCAGGACCCGCTCTGGGGCTTCGAGCCTGGCGTCGGCCTTTACGTCGACGATGTCTACATCGCCCGCCCTCAGGGCGCGATCCTCGACATTTTCGATGTCGACCGCGTGGAAGTGCTGCGCGGCCCACAAGGGACGCTCTACGGCCGCAATACGATCGGCGGCGCGATCAAGTATGTGACCAAGCCGCTCGGCAATGAGCCGGACCTGAAGGTGAAAGCCAATCTCGGTAGCTACAGCCAGGCTGATGTGATCGTCTCCGGCTCGACACCGCTGAGTGATACGTTCGCCGTCGGCGGTGCCATCGCGAAATACACGCGTGACGGCTTCGGCAAGAACCTGAACACCGGCGCTGAGCATTATGACAAGGACCTGCTGGCCTATCGCCTAAGCGCCGAGTGGACTCCAAGGGACGATTTCTCGCTCCGCTTCGCCTATGACAAGTCCGAAGACGACTCTAATGCGAAGCACGGGCACCGCCTCCTTCCGAGTGCAGACGGAACGCTCCCGGTTACCGGCGATGTCTACGACACGCGCGCCGGCATCGGCGATGATAACTCCGTCGAAACCGAAGGCTACTCGCTGACCGCGCAGTGGGACGTAAACGATATCGTCACGCTGAAATCGATCACGGCCTATCGTGAAGGCTCCACCATCACGCCGATCGATTTCGATGCCCTGCCGCAGCCGGACTTCGATGTGCCGGCCTACTACAATGACGACCAGTTCTCGCAGGAGTTCCAGCTTCTCTATGATAATGGACCGCTCAGCGGCGTCGCCGGGATCTACTATCTCGATGGCACAGCGGACGGCGCGTTCGACGTCATTCTCAGCGCCCTCGGCCTGTCGATCTACCAGGCCGGCTCACAGGAGAAAGAAAACTTCTCCGTCTATGGCGACTTCACCTACGCACTGAACGACCAGTGGAGCGTTTCGCTCGGCGGGCGCTATACCGAAGACAAGACGACGGCGGATGTGCTTCGCGAAGCCTGGCTTGGTCTCGGCACCGGGTCTTTCGATCCGTCGAACACGACCTCTGTTTTCCTGGTGACCCAGACAGACTATCAGGGCGTTGAACGCAAGGATGACCAATTCACGCCGCGCGTGTCCGTTTCCTATAAGCCGACGGATGACCTGAACATCTATGCGACCTATGCACAGGGCTTCAAGGCAGGCGGTTTCGACCCGCGCGCGCGGGAAGATCTGGACCCGACCGGCCTCTCCCGCCAGGGCTTCGGCCCCGAGCAAGTCGACTCCTATGAACTGGGTGTCAAAGGCTCCTTCTTCGGCGACAGCCTGCTGCTCAATACGGCGGTGTTCTTCGCCGACTATACCGACCAGCAGATCACTGTTCAGAGCGGTGCAGACACCGACAATGACGGCATCAACGATACGTTTGTTTCGTCGGTGTTCAACGCCGGTGCGTCTGAATACAAAGGCCTCGAAATCGAAGGCACCTGGTTTGCGACCGATAATCTGACCCTGTTTGCAACGCTGGGCTATATTGACGCCGAGATCACCGAAATCCTGTCCGGCGGCACGAACGTCGCCAGCTCCTTCGTGACGCAGAACACGCCGGAGCTGCAGGGCCAGATCTCCGCGAACTATATTCAGGACCTTGGCCCGAACCGTGGTGAGCTATCGCTGACCGGCACGGTATCCGGCCGCGACGAATATTATCTGTTCAACATCCCGAATGAGGGCTTCCCGGCCGGGCAGAGCGCAATCTTCCCGGGCGGCGGGCCGAAGCTGGATCCGTCAGGCTACTACCTGTTCGATCTCAGTGCGGTCTGGACGTCGCCGACCGGCAAGTACCGCGTTGGCCTGCATGGCCGGAACCTGACCGATCAGGAATACCGCGTGGCGGCCTATAACTTCGTGACGCCGAGCCAGCTTGGGCTCGACTCCGCCTACTCGGCTTTCTACGGGCCGCCGCGCACGTTCACCGTCTCTCTTTCAGCTGACTTCTAAGTCAGGCGTGGGGACGGCCGGCATGCGGACCACCTCCCGGTCCGCATGCCGGATGCGATTGAAGACCAATCTGTAGCGAAGGATCGGATAAATGACCGCGGACGTGTCTTCATCCAGATCAGGCCCATTCAGCACAACGAGCCGGTCCTATGTGCTCCTGCTTCTGACGCTTGTTTACACGTTCAATCATATCGACCGGCAGATCCTCGTTATCCTGCTGGAACCCATCAAAGCCGATCTGGACCTGAACGACACCCAACTCGGACTATTATCCGGGCTCGCCTTCGCGGCTTTCTATGCGACGCTGGGTATCCCGATCGCCATGTGGGCTGACCGTAGCAACCGCCGCAATATCATCACGCTCGCGCTTGCCGTCTGGTCGGGGATGACCGCGCTCTCGGGCCTCGCACAGAATTACTGGCATCTTCTCATCGCGCGAATGGGTGTTGGTGTGGGCGAAGCAGGCGGAACGCCGCCTGCCACTTCGATCATCTCCGACCTTTACGGACCGCAGGAACGCGCAACAGCGCTTGGAATTTATACGACAGGTATTGGTATAGGCATTTTGGCCGGCTTCATCATCGGCGGCTACGTCTATGAAATCTGGGGTTGGCGGGCCGCCTTCTTCATCGCCGGAGTGCCGGGCTTGTTGCTGGCTCTGCTGGTCAGATTCACCTTGAAAGAGCCCGTACGCGGCGCCGTTGAAGCGCGTACGGATGATGGCACGGCCCCAACATTGAAGGAAACGTTGACCTTCATAGGCGGACAAACATCCTTTCTGTTTCTGCTCGCCGGGTGTTGCCTGATCTGTATCTCGGCGAATGCCTTCCTGGTGTTCACCTCGAGCCATCTGCAACGGACCTACGAAGTGGGGCCTGGTGATGTGGCGATTCCGCTTGGCGTGCTGATCGGCGGGGTCGGCGGCATCGGCGCCGTGGTCGTCGGACGCCTCTGCGACCGGCTTTCGACCCGTGATCTCAGGTGGCGGCCGTGGACGATCGCCGTTTGTGCCGCGCTCGCCCTGCCTTTCGCCTGGATGTTCCTTCAGGCGCCCAGTATTGAATTGGCCTATGCCTGGAACATTGTGCCGAGCTTCATCGGTCTTGTTTATGCAAGCATCGCATACACCGCATCGCAGGAACTTGTCGGACTTCGCATGCGCTCTTTTGCTTCGGCGTTCATGCTGTTTTGCCTGACACTTATCGGGATCGGCGGTGGCCCCACACTGGCAGGGTGGCTCAGCACGCACTTTGCGGAAGCCGGTTCCGAAACACCTCTCAAATCTGCCCTTGAGATCATTCTGGCTTTAAATGCTCTGAGTGTCGTGTTTCTATTCCTGTCGGGACGAAATTACGACAGAGACACAAAACGGGCAGCGGCAACCTCATGACGGGTGAACCGGAACTTTCGCCGAAAGATGAGACGGGCGTGTCTGGTTCTGACCCGGCAGGCAAGCGGGATATCCATTACCAGTCTCCGGATGGTCTGCGCCTCTACGCTGCCGACTATGGCCCTGTCGATGCACCGCTGACTGTATTGTGCATGCATGGCCTGACCCGAAACCATAAGGATTTCGAACCGCTTATCGGCCAACTGGATGTGCCAGCCCGGTTTATCGCAGTCGATGTCCGCGGACGCGGTCAGTCCGATCGTGACCCCAACCGCGCCTACTCCCCGGACGTCTATGTCGGAGACATGATCGCACTACTGAATGAACTCGGTATTGATCGTGTTGCGCTCATAGGTACATCCATGGGCGGATTAATGGCCATGATCATGTCCCAAGTGCTGAAGGAGCGCATCTCCGGAATCGTCCTCAATGATGTCGGACCGGCGGTGAATCTCGCAGGCTTGAAACGAATTGCGGATTATACAAGTGGCATCCGATCCTTCCCGGACTGGACGGCAGCCGCCAACGCGATCCGTGCAAGCCAGCAAGCGGCATTTCCTGATTTTGGCGACTCAGACTGGATGGCGTTTGCGCATCAAACCTGCCGGGAAACCGATCAGGGTCAGGTTGTGTTCGATTATGATCCCGCCATTACCGAAAACATGGATGTGTCAGGCGCTGGCTGGAAGGTCAACTTCATGATGTGGCGTCTGTTCGGTAAGATGAAATCTATCCCTTTGCTGACGGTACGCGGGGAACACTCGGACATTCTCACCGCAGAGACGGCCAATCGCATGAGCCGACGCCATAAAAACAGCCGGCTTGTGACTGTGCCGAACCGGGGGCATGCCCCCATGCTATCCGAGCCGGAGTCCGTATCGGCAATTTCCAGCTTTCTCAAAATGCAGATGGCATCGGTCTGACACTTTAGGTAAAGCACGCCTATCGAGACCGCCGCAAGTGGCCTCGGGTAGTATCTGCACCGACAGCAGGTAGCTGTATTGCGGTTCTGAATTGCCCGAATATTCACCAGACAACTGGATAATTCGGGCTTGGCTTTCGTCATCATTTTGGTGGTCGCGCTTACCCAGCGTATCTATGGCGCAGAACTGCCAACGCGTCCGGCGTACGTTTGGGCAACAGATGAAGGGCCGCGGAATGAAGAACAAACACATGATGGCCGGAATGCTTGCGGCAACCTGCGGTATCATCCTGGCAGGATGTGCAGGCGCGGCGCTGAGCCCTGAAGCGGTCGCCCCCGTCAAAGTGGCTGCCGAGGTCTCGCCCGAGGCTCCCGCGCCGAAAGGTGAGATCCTATGGGACACATATGGTGTGCCTCACATCTATGGCGCCGATGCGGAAGCGGTTTTCTACGGCTACGGTTACGCACAGGCCAACAGCCACGCCAATACGATCTTCCGCCTTTATGGCGAGGCGCGGGGCAAAGGTGCCGAATACTGGGGCGCCGAATATGAAGAGACGACCAGATGGCTGGTCATGAACGGTGTGCCAGCGCGGGCGAAGGTCTGGTATGAGACTCAGACCCCGGAATTCCGTGCGAAACTCGATGCCTTCGCCTCCGGCATGAATGCCTATGCCAAGGAACACCCTGAAGCGATCGCCGACGATGTGAAAATGGTTCTGCCCATCACCGGCGTCGATGTTGTGGCGCATGCTCACCGACTGATGAATTTCGTCTATGTCGCCTCACCGAACCGCACGATCGGTGAAGGCGATCCGCCCGAGCTTGAGAAACAGGGATCGAACACATGGGCGGTGGCACCTTCGAAGACGGCCAGCGGACACAGCATGCTTTTACAGAATCCGCACCTGCCCTGGAGCATGCCATTCTTCATCTACTATGAAGCCCACCTCATCGGACCAGACTTCGAGGTTTACGGCGCGACACAAGTCGGTCTGCCGGTGATCCGCTTTGCCTTCAACCAGCAAATGGGTATTTCCAACACCGTCAATGGCATGGTCGGCGCAACCACCTATGAATTGACCCTGCAGGACAATGGCTATCTCTTCGATGGCGAAGTGCTTCCCTTCGACGTCGAGGAAACGAGCTACAAGCTCCTTCAGGAAGACGGCACATCTCTCGACGTCCCGGTCTCCATCCGATCAACGGTCCACGGCCCGGTATTCGAACGCCCGGATGGCAAGACGGTTGCGCTACGCGTGGTCGGGCTCGATCGCCCCGGCATGCTGAACCAGTATTTCGATATGGTCACTTCCGACAGCTATGATGAGTTCCACGAAGCCATTTCGAGACTTCAGGTGCCGACCTTCAATATCTCCTACGCTGACCGAGACGGGCATATCGAATACATCTTCAACGGCATGGCGCCGAAGCGCTCATCCGGAGACATCGATTTCTGGCGCGGCCTGGTGCCGGGTGATACGTCCGAATATCTCTGGACCGAAATCCATGACTTCGATGACCTGCCACGTGTGACGGACCCTGACTCCGGCTTTATTCAGAACTCGAATGATCCGCCATGGGAAGCCACGTTGCCTGTGCCATACAAGCCGGACGACTATCCGGCCTACTTTGCTCCACGCACACCGCTTTCCATGCGGGTACAGAACTCGCTGAAGATGATGACGGGTTCTGACGACATCACCTTTGAGGAATTTGTCGGACTGAAACTGTCGGCGAAGGCGTTGATGGCCGAGCGCGTCCTGCCGGACCTGCTTGCAGCGGCGGCGGAAGATGACGACCCGGATACGCAAAAAGCGGTCGAGATCCTGTCCGCCTGGGACCGGACATTCTCTTCAGACAATCGCGCCGGTGTCCTGTTCGAAGAGTGGGCCAAACTGTTCGCAGGGCCCCGCATGTCGGGCCAGGAGGGCTTCGCCATTCCGTGGAGTGCCGAAGACCCGATCAATACGCCTGCAGGTCTCAAGGACCCGCAAGCGGGCGTCGAGCTGCTGCGCAAGGCAATCGTCTCCACCAAGGAAAAGTTTGGTGTGATGGACCCGGTCTATGGCGATGTCTCGCGCTTCATTCTGGAAGACGTGAACGTGCCGGGGCACAGCGGGTACGGAAACCTCGGTTCCTTCGATGTTATTACCTGGTCTGAGCCCAATGAAGATGGTGTTCGCACACCGGCGCATGGTGAGACCTGGGTGGCTCTGATCGAATTCTCGACGCCGATCAAGGCGTATGGCCGCATGAGCTATGGGAACTCCCGCCAGCCGGGGACAACGCACTACAGCGACCAGCTGAAACTGTTGTCTGACAGGGAATTCCGCGAGCTATGGCTTCGCCGAGAGCAGGTGGAGGAACACCTCGAACGTCGTACGCCGCTTTTTCCCGACTGACGCCTTGGACGCCGCCGGCAAATCAAGTCTGATTCACGCGAGGTCCATCTCCAACCTGGAAACAGGTCATTGAAAGCGATCCCATCGTATAACTCTGCAGGAACGCTTTGGCCGTACCTTCTCCTTCGGTGGCTACGCCTGCGATATAGGCGAGCGGAAGAAAATGATCTGGCGTCGGCACAGCACGTGAAAAGCCGGGATGACTTACCACCTGCCCCAGCTTGCCAGGGTCTGCCGCAATCTGATCGATGACCGCCTGATCAAAGTCCACCGCCCAGTCCTCACCGTACTCCGGCCTTCTCCATTGGATAAGACGAAGATTGTGGACGACATTGCCACTGCCGAGGATCAGAACGCCTTCATCCCGTAGTGGTGCCAGTGCCCGGCCGATCCTCACATGATAGTCGAAAGGTTTCATGGCATTGATCGACAGCTGAACAACAGGGATATCCGCTTCCGGGAACATGTGGGCGAGGATGCTCCATGTCCCGTGATCGAGCCCCCATTGATCCTGATCCAGCCCGATCCAATCCGGCTTGATCAGTTCGGCAATGCGCTTGGCCAGGTCAGGCGCGCCGGATGCTGGATATTCGTAGTCGAACAAAGCCTGCGGAAAGCCATAGAAGTCATGAATCGTCCGCGGATCCGGCATCGCCGTCACAACGGTGCTGCCAATGAACCAGTGCGCTGAAATACACAATATGGCCCTGGGCCTGGGAAGGTTCTTGCCGAGCGCTTCCCAGGTTCGGGTATATTGATTGGATTCAAGCGTGTTCATCGGGCTTCCATGACCGATGAACAATGCCGGCATCCTGTTCATTATTTTGCCCCGACTTCCGGTTCGACCAGCTTGAACTCGGCCTCAAGGTGAAGCTGCACCTCGTCGCTGATCATCGGCACACCGTAGCTGACACCGAATTCCGACCGCTGGATCGTCGCATATCCATCGAAGCCCAGCGAGAATTTATTGTCGAGAGGATTGACGCCGGCCTTGTTGAAGTCAGCGGTGAAGCTGACCGGCTTGGTAACACCGCGAAGTGTGAGCTCGCCAGCAACGATGGCTGAGTCGGCGTCTGTCAGCTCAACGGAGGTTGCCGTGAAGCTCGCTGCCGGGAAATTACCGACGTCGAAAAAATCCGGTGTCTTGAGGTGGTTGTCGAGCGCAGCATTCAGTGTTCCGACAGAGTTGACATCAATCTCGGCTTCGAGCGCGCTGGTCTCTGGGCTTGATGGGTCCAGTTCCATGGTCGCTGTCACGCCGGCAAACTGGCCGGTATAGGTGGAGAAGCCGAGGTGGCTGACCGACCAGGTAATTTTGCCGTGCGCCGGATCGAGCACATAAGTGCCGGCCGGAATGGCTACGGTTTCTGCTGGTGCGGCTTCCTGGGCGACCGCTGTCAGGGCGCCGGATGCGAGAACGGCAGCGATGGCGGCGCTGGCGAAGACGGATTTACGGGACATTTCCAACTCCTATTTCCTGTGACTGGCGCGCTCCGGGACACTTTCCGGCCGGAGCGAAGCTTCATCTGATGCAAGGAAGATGGAGGCAGGCCCTCTTCAGGGCCATTGGCGAAACCGGTTTAATGGGTATGCAAAAGCGTATATTAGCGAATTGACTAGCCGTCCGGATTGAGCCGGTGGGCATTCTCTTCAAATGTCGCGATGAGTGAATCCATTGTCGCGCGGATCCGCGGCGTCTGGCGCATGTCCGAATGCACACCGAGCCATATATCCCGCTTGAGATCAGGAGACTCCGGCTGAATGCGAACCAGACGGGCGTCATCGTCCGCGCGGAACCTCGGCAACAGGGCGATACCGCCTCCGCTTATCGCCGCCAAGAAAATCACCTCGCGACTGTTGGACCGCATCTTGATGGTGCCGGTCGGAAACTGCTCCTCGATCCAGACCGCTTCCGGCAGATGAGATTGATCGTCCATGACCGAGATGAGCCGGTGGGCATTGATGTCAGCGTCGCTCAGATAATCCGGGCTGGCGAAGAAATTCAGGGCGATTGCGCCGATCTTGCGCTGGACGATCTGGCTTCCGCTGAATGGCACCATTCTGATGGCAATATCGGCCTCTCGGCGCGCGAGGCTCAGCGCTTGAGTGGCCGGAGCCAATTCGACGGTGATGTCTGGGTGTTCTTTCTGGAGAGCAATCAAAGCAGGCGTCACAAAGGATGAGGCCAGCGTGTCCACGGTTGTCACACGCACATCCCCTTCCATCTTGATGTCGCCCCCGAAGATCAGCCGTTCGGCAGTGTGGGCTTCCTGCTCCATGCGCTCCGCATTCTGCAGGACGCTTTCGCCGATAGGGGTCAACACGAAACCGTCTGGCGTGCGCTGCAGCAGTTTTGCTCCAAGGGTCTCTTCCATAGCGGCCAACCGCCGCCCGACCGTGGGCTGTGTCAGCTTGAGGGCACGCGCCGCACCGGACAGGCTGCCTTGACGCGCTATTTCCAGAAAGGTGTGAAGGTCATCCCATTGCATTGAAATGGTATACATAAACGCATAGCCGCTAGGCAAACATTCCCGATCCCGGAACTGCATTGCCGACCCTATTTCCCGGCTGACACACAACAGTTCAAACGTTCAGGAGGTCATTATGTCTTCGGTAAAAAAAGTGGCAGTCATTGTTGGCAGCCTTCGCGCAGAATCCAAAACCCGCCTGCTGGCAAAGGCAATCATTGCAGAGGCCCCGGAAAACCTGAGCTTCGATTTCGTCGAGATCGGCGAGCTCGCCCTCTACAATGAGGACCTCGAAACCGATACGCCACCGGCAGCTTGGACTGGTTTCCGGAAACAGATCAGCGAAGCGGATGCCGTGCTTTTCGTGACACCGGAATACAACCGCTCGGTTCCCGGCGCCCTGAAAAATGCCATCGATGTCGGCTCCCGGCCGTATGGTAAGGCAGCTTATTCCGGCAAGCCTGCGGCCATTGTCACGGCTTCCCCCGGCGGCATCGGCGGTTTCGGCGCGAACCATCACCTGCGGCAATCCCTGGTGTTCCTGAACATGCCGGTTCTACAGCAGCCGGAAGCCTACATTGGCGGCCTTTGGGAAATGTTCGACGAGGCAGGCAATGTGAAATCGGAGGACACACGAAAGTTCCTGAAAACTATCGCACATGCCTTTTCTGACCTGATCAAGCGCACCTACCACGATCTCGGTTGAGCGGAGATGGCCATGTCTTATATGGCGATCCGCGCACCTATGGCGTGAGCCTGACTTACCGATTTGGCAGCGGACAATAGCTAAGCTTGCCGATCTTCTCGGACACGCTCACACATCCTCACCGGATCGTACAAGAGGATTGGCGGAGGGGCTGTCGCTCGTGACAGCCTCTCTATCAATTGATGCGCTTCGTCGAACTGAGACCTGCGCGCTCAAACAACCCCGCGTCGCACATCGATCAGATATCCAGCACCATCTTCATGGCCCCTTCCGCGCGGCGGTCAAACAGATCGTAGGCATGCGCGCCTTCCGACAGGTCCAGCGTGTGACTGATATAGCGCTCGGGCTTGATCCGGCCGGACTGGATCAGAGGAACGAGTTCCGGCCATTCCTGTGGCACTGAACAAGTCCCGATCCGGAAGGTCAGCCCCATCGCGAATGCCTTTGCCATAGGGAAGTCCATGGACCGGTCCTGGTTGACTCCGATGACTGACACCGTGCCGCGGCGCCCGGCCAGTCCGAGCGCCGCGCGGATCGTCGCGGAATGCCCCACCGCCTCAATCACACTGTCACACATCCGGCCATGCGTGGCCTCGCGGATATACTCCTTGGCCTCGGCGGGGTCTGGGGTTTCCAGTCCGATGGCGCGTCCCATGGCCCGGCGTTCCTCGACAAGATCGATGCCGAATACGCGGGCTGCGCCCATGGCCAGCGCACCCTCCGCGGCCATCAGGCCGATCGGGCCGAGCCCAACCACCGCAACCGTTGCACCGTGCGCGATGTCGGCATTGCGGGCGCCGAACCAAGCGGTCGCCAGGGCATCCGTCAGCATCAGCGCCTGCTCCGCGGTGACGCCCTCCGGAATGCGCGCTGCGTTGAAGTCGGCCGCGGGAACGCGCACACCCTCTGCCTGGCACCCCTGTAGCGCGCTAGAGAGTCCGTAGCAGCGGCCGGAATTCGTTTCACAATTGACGACATTGCCGGCGAGGCAGGAGCGGCACTGACCACACCCGACCGCTGCGGAAATCATGACCTTGTCACCAACCTTCAGCTGGCGAACGGAACGTCCGATCTCGACCACTTCTCCGACGGCTTCATGGCCGACGCAGTATCCGACATCCTCCGAGAAGGTTTCCCCGTGATAGATGTGCAGGTCACTGCCGCAGATGGAGCATTTATCGACCTTGATGATCGCATCGCGGTCATCTTCGATGATCGGGTCAGGCATGGATTCAAAGCCGATCTCTTTCGGCCCGCGATAGACGAGTGCTTTCATGACGCGTTTGTTCCCCTGATCAGCGGACAGGCATGGCGTTGTATTCGCGGATCTTCAGCTTGCCGAGCTGGGACATGTGGACCTCGTCCGGGCCGTCAGCGATGCGAAGGAACCGGTTTAGCGTGAAGAAGCGTGCGACCGGTGTATCGTCGCTAACCCCCATGCCGCCATGCGCCTGGATTGCGCGGTCGCATACAGTTTGTGCCATCTGTGGCGCGACGACCTTGATGGCGGCGATCAGGTCCTTGGCATCCTTGTTACCGAAACGATCCATAGCGTCGGCGGCCTTTAGCGTCAGAAGGCGTGCCATCTCGATCTCGCAGAAGCTGCGCGCGATGTCCTGGCGGATAGAACTCTGGTCAGCGAGCTTCTTGCCGAACGCCACCCGGTTCTCGACGCGGCGGGACATAATTTCCAAGGCACGCTGCGCCTGACCGATGGAGCGCATACAATGATGGATCCGGCCAGGGCCGAGGCGGCCCTGTGCGATTTCAAATCCACGCCCTTCGCCGAGGATCATGTTTTCCTTCGGGACGCGGACATTCTCGAAACGCAGCTCGCATTCCCCACCGGGCGAGTTCTTTGAACCGAAAACAGTCAAGTGGCGTACGATAGTGATGCCGGGCGTGTCTGGCTCCACCAGAATTTGCGAGTGTTGTTGGTGGCGTGGATTGTCCAGTAGCGTCTTACCCATGACGATCCAGATCTTGCAGTTCGGATTCATCGCGCCCGAAATCCACCACTTCCGGCCGTTGATGACGTAATCGTCGCCATCCGGGAGGATGGTGAGTTCAAGATTGGTTGCATCTGAAGAAGCAACTTGCGGCTCAGTCATCACATAAGCGGAGCGGATCTCGCCAGCGAGCAGAGGTTTCAGCCACTTTTCCTTCTGTGCGGGGGAACCGTATTTCGCCAAAACTTCCATGTTTCCTGTGTCGGGAGCCGAACAGTTGAAGAATTCCGACGAGTGCGGCACCCGGCCCATGATCTCGGCAAGCGGCGCGTATTCCATATTGGTGAGGCCGGCGCTGTATTCGCCGTATTCCTCTGGCAGGAACAGGTTCCACAGGCCTTCGGCTTTCGCATGATCCTTGATCTTATCGATGCCGGGCCAGCGTTTCCAGAGGTTCGCGGGGTCTTCATCCCAGGCATGGTATTCCTCTTCGGTCGGGTAGACATATTTGTCGAAGAAGGCCTCAACGCGCGCGATCAGGTCCTTGGTCTTCTGGCTATGCTCAAACAGCATCTTAATTCCTCCAGGGTTTTGTCCGTACTCAGCTGATCCAGCGCAGTGCGCGTTCGAGCAGCCATATGGTTCGTCTGTGCAAATCGTCGCCTGTCGCCTTTGGCGCCTTGCCGGCGCAGGCGCGCGCATAGGTGCCTTCCAGAATGATCCCCAGCTTGTAGCAGGCAAGGACGCCGTACCAGTGAATGCCTGAAAGGTCCCTGTCAGATTGGGACGCATAGCGTGCCACGAGTTCTTCGGTAGTCGGGAAGCCTTCCCAAGGCTGGACAGCAACTGTTCCGGCATCGGATCGGTCGCTCTCCTCAGGCCAGGTTGCCAGAAGCCACCCAAGATCCAGAAGCGGATCACCGATGGTCGTCAGTTCCCAATCGACGATGGCAGCCAGCTTTGGCGTGTCGAACCGGAACATGACATTGGCAAGGTGATAGTCGCCATGAATAATGCCAGCGCGAAACCCGGATGGTCTGTGCTCGTCCAACCAGTCGCCGATACGGTTGACACCCTGCAGATCCTTGCGGCCATCCCATTCCGGAATTTCGGCGTAGCTTTCGAGCTGGGCTTTCCAGCGGCTGACCTGGCGTTCCAGATAGTTCTCCGGCTTGCCCAGGCCCGTCAGCCCGACAGCGACATAATCCACCGCGCCCAGTGCCGCGATCCCGTCGACCAGCGAGAGACCCATCTGGTGGCGCAGATCAGGCGAACTCGCGAACGGATCGGGCAGTCCCTGTGTTGCATTGAACCCATCGACAGGTTCCATCAGGTAGAACGCCGCGCCGGGCACGGCTTCATCCTCGCACGCAGCGATAAGTCCCGGATGGGGCACGCCAGTTCCGCTCAAGGCTGCCAGCACACGCGCTTCCCTACGCATCGTTTCGTTGGAATTGGCACGCAGGACAGGAGGCGGACGGCGCAGCACGTAGGTCCGGCCGGACCGCTGAAACTTCAGCAAGATGTTCTGGGTACCACCAGCCAGGCGTTCGACCTGCTCGATCGAACCGCTTCCCAGCCCCTGGCTATCCATCCATCCGGCGAGTGTCTCCAAGTCTACCGGCGCGTCCAATTAATCCTCCCGATTAAATCAATTGGATAATATGCTTGACGCGGAGGCGGTCAGATTGCAAGCCTTCCCTATGGTCCGCTTGCATGAAAAAAGTGAGAGTGATGCCGTCGACGCGCTGAAGCGCGCGGCGCTGAAACTGTTTGCCGAACGCGGTGTCGATGGCGTGACCGTCCGCGAAATCGCTGCCGCTGCCGGGCAAAAGAACCACGGCGCCGTCGGCTATCATTTCGGATCGAAGGCTGAATTAATCAGAATTCTCGTCGTGGATGGCGCGAGCCTGATCGATGTCAGGCGTAACGAGGCGCTGGACGCCCTCCTTGGCGCAGGCCGTCAGCCTGATCTGGAAGAAATCATCCGAATCCTCGTCTACCCTTCCATCGATCTGGCGCCGCCTGGCGAGGAAGAATGCTACAACCGCTTCGTTGTTCTCTTCTCAATGGCTCACCGGGATCTGTTCATGAGCGCGCTCGAAGACCGATGGAATACCGGTTATCAGCGGTGCATCGAATTGTTGCGCGGCGCGATGGCTCATCTGCCCAAACGTGACCAGACCGAACGGATCGTGTTCATCGAGGCTTATCTTGGCGGTGTTCTTTCCGCGCGCGAAACCCGCCTCGCAGACTCCAGCCGCGCGCACTCCACCTGGTCGAATTCACGCATTTTGGAACATTTTGTACAAACGATTGCGGCGATTGTCCGGGCCCCGGCTATGACGTGAGACCTGCCTCGGCTTGGCGCAACATTGGCCAGCTGTCCGACAGGAAAAGTCAGCGATGCGCAGTTGGTGATTTTGGACGGCGTCGCGTAACCAATTGAACCTGGCACTGCTCTCGATATTCCTTTGATGATTGAAGCGGGGTCAAGCCCATTTAATCTGACCATATCCGAGACTGGTCTTGTGATTAGAAGCGCGCGTTAAGCCGCACGTAAAACTGGCCGCCATCCGTGTCATAAGGCGCATTGCGGGAATAGATCAGCCCCTTGCTGACTTCCAGCACGGCCTCATCCGGATATTCGTTGAACAGGTTTTCTAAGCCGAAACGCAGGGTCAACGTGTCGTTGAGCTCGACCGACATACTCGCATCGACGAAAAGTTCCGAGCCGAACTCCTGAATAAAATCGGCGTCCTGATTGGTATAGTCCACCCAGGGGCCGATCCATCTCAGCCGTGTCTCGAAAGACAGCGCGCCTCTCCGCAAGCCCGCAGACGCATGGGTCGAGAAACGGGGATAGAGCCGTTCGAACCGGTCGACCCGCGACGGACTGCCGGCGAAGTCGGAATTCAGCACGTCGGTATTATTGTAATTGAACGACAGGCCAAGGGTAAGATCGCCGCCTGCCAGTCGCCGGTCATAGTCCAGAACCAGATCGATACCGGACGTCCGCGTGTCGAAACTGTTCTGATAGAAGCTGACCTCCGAAATGCTTTCCCCGCCCGGCACACCCAGGACCGCAAGACACAAACGCTCGGCCGGGTCGAGCATATAGCCTTCGGATGTAAATATCCGGTCACGAACTTCTGTCCTGTAGACGTCGGCGCTGGCGACGAGGCCCTCCATTGGCCGGAGCACCAGCCCGGCAGACAAATTGACGGAGGTTTCCGGCTTCAGAGGCGAGATGACGGCATCTGCCCGCTCGTTCAGGATGTCTGCAACGGGACCTGTAGGGCTGAAGCGGCCATTGGTGAAGACGTCCAGCGTGTCCGGGGCGACGCCTTGCGATGTCCGTTCTGAATAGAGTTGCGCCGGGGTCGGGGCCTTTAAGCCGGTTGAGACTGTGGCGCGGAGGGCAAGGCCGACCAACACATCCCGGCGATACGACAGTTTGCCGTTCAGGCGGCTCCCGAATGTGTCGAACTCCTCGAAGCGGATTGCAATGCCCAGCTGGCTGCCCTCACCGGGATTTGCCTCCGCATCGGCATAGGCGGCCCAGTTGGTCTGGTCATATGTCTTCGCCTGTTCCTGCGTGTAGCCCGGAAACCCGTTCGAACCGGACGTCAGGCCGTCCACCGCACCGGGACCGATTTCATAGGACGCCGGATCGCCCGCCGCGATAGAGTAGCGTTCCAGACGCCGTTCCAGGCCGAAGGCGAGATTGACTGGCCGGGCGAAGGATGGCGGCGCAGCGAGTCTCGTTTGAAAATCTGCATTCAGATTGAATTCCTGCTGTCGCAGGCCGCCCGCATCGAACTGCGTCGGACTGTGCGGCCCCATGGACGCATTGATTGTGTCGTAGAGAAAATAGTCTATTCTGTTCTCACTGACCCCGGCACTGACATCATAAGTCAGGCCGCTTGCCGAGACACCTTTCAGGCCGAACGTGGCGGACACATCGTGCTCCTCCTGCCCGAATTGTGGGGTGAACCCGTTGGGATAGATGTCGATCAGCGACCAGTCGCCGAAGGCAGCGCTGGCCGCATAGACGCTGGGCGTGGCGGGGCTGCGCCAGTTGAAGTCGCTCACGCCCTGCCCTCTGCTCGCACTGACGAGGGTGTAGAGCTTGCCAAAGTCGGTATCCCGTGCCGCTGTTAGCAAAGCGCGGATATCCTCCCGCTCCGGCTGGCCCCATTTCTGGACCGGATCGGCAATGTCGGCATCCGGATGATCTGCCAGATATTGCAAAGCGTCGAGGCGCTGGCGGGCGCGCGACGTCGGCGCGGCGTCGCTATAGTCAAGGCTGAGCCGGAAGCCGCCTTCAGGTCCGCGTCCCCCGCCGCCCAGGCCGAGGCGTTTCTGGACGCCGTCGCCCCCATAATACTGGCTATATTGTGCGAAGCCTTCCGCCAGCGCGTCATCGCGGGTGATGATGTTGATCACACCGGCAATCGCATCGGAACCATACTGCGCCGACGCCCCGTCGCGCAGGATTTCGACGCGCTTTATGGCATTGGTGGGGATCTTCGAAAGGTCCGGCGACTGGGATCCGCCTGTGTTCAGCATCGCGGAACGGTGGCGCCGCTTGCCGTTAACCAGGATCAGCGTGTGATCTGCAGACAGGTTCCGCAGGCTGTACGGCCGCACGAATACGGCGCCATCGCTGAGCGGCCGACGCTGGACGAAAAAGCTGGGCAGGATTTCTGCCAGCACGTCAGAGAAGTCATCGGAGACAGGCGCGGCGAGGTCTGTCTGGTCCAGCACGTCGACCGGCGAAAGGCTTTCCCAGGCTTGCAGGCCCGCCCGCGAGCCGGTCACGATGATCGTGTCATAAGTGCGGGGCAGGTCCATGGCCGGTGGCGGCAGCCGGACGGGAAGGATTGCGGCCCTTTCGGGAAGCGTCCGCTGCGGCACTGTCTTGCTGGCCGGCTGGCGCCGGATGATCCAGACCCCGTTCGCATCCTGGCTGATACTCAGGGACGTGCCGGACAACAGGGCCACCAGCGCGTCGCCCACCTCCATGTCGCCCGACAACGGCCCCGCACTTCGGCCGGCCAGATCTGCCGCTTCTGCAATGATGACGGTGTCGGTCTGCTCGGCAAGCAGGTTGACGGCGTCCGCCAGCGGCATGACCGGTACGCGCAGGGAATGGGTCTGCGCCGCCGCGGGAAGCACCGCGGCCACGCAGGTCAGCAGGAACAGGCAGGCCGATCGCATTGGTCCCTCGGGGAGGCCCTCGCATTCCGCGTTGGAGTCGCCCCTAAGAAGCCGATGGCGATGACAGGCAGATGACAATAGCCGCCCGCAACGGCCATTCCTCCGCCGGTGTGTCCCCCGTCAGCGACCATGAGACAGATCGGGAAAATTGCTTAAGGAGG
>NZ_AWFD01000012.1 GCF_000682735.1 Hyphomonas sp. CY54-11-8
AAGGAGAGGCCCGATGGGCAAGGCAAAGTTTGAGCGTAACAAGCCGCACGTGAACATCGGCACGATCGGCCACGTTGACCACGGCAAGACGACGCTGACGGCAGCGATCACGATGGTTCTGGCGGAAGTCGGCGGTGGTGAGAAGCGCTCGTATGAAGACATCGACTCGGCGCCGGAAGAGAAGGCTCGCGGTATCACGATCAACACCGCGCACGTGGAATACGAGACGGCCAACCGTCACTACGCCCACGTCGACTGCCCCGGACACGCTGACTATGTGAAGAACATGATCACCGGTGCTGCCCAGATGGACGGCGCGATCCTGGTTGTGAACGCAGCTGACGGCCCGATGCCGCAGACTCGCGAGCACATCCTTCTGGCCCGCCAGGTCGGCGTGCCGGCGCTGGTCGTGTTCCTGAACAAGGTTGACCAGGTCGACGACGAAGAGCTGCTCGAGCTCGTCGAGATGGAAGTGCGCGAACTTCTGTCGTCCTACGAATTCCCGGGCGACGACATTCCGATCATCGCCGGTTCGGCGCTGGCGGCTGTGGAAGGCCGTGACGATGCGATCGGCAAGGACAAGATCCTTGAGCTGATGGCGGCTGTCGACGAGTACATCCCGACGCCGGAGCGTCCGCTGGACAAGCCGTTCCTGATGCCGGTCGAAGACGTGTTCTCGATCTCCGGCCGCGGTACGGTTGTGACCGGCCGTGTGGAGCAGGGCATCATCAAGGTTGGCGAGGAAATCGAGATCGTCGGCATCCGCCCGACTGTGAAGACGACCTGTACGGGCGTTGAAATGTTCCGCAAGCTGCTCGACCAGGGCCAGGCTGGCGACAACATCGGCGCCCTGCTGCGTGGTGTGGACCGTGAAGGCGTTGAGCGCGGCCAGGTTCTGGCCAAGCCGGGCTCGATCACGCCGCACGCCAAGTTCGAAGCCGAGGCCTACATCCTGACCAAGGAAGAAGGCGGCCGTCACACGCCGTTCTTCACGAACTACCGTCCGCAGTTCTACTTCCGTACGACGGACGTGACGGGCATCGTGACGCTTCCGGCTGACAAGGAAATGGTCCTGCCGGGCGACAACGTGAAGATGGACGTCGAGCTGATCACCCCGATCGCCATGGACCAGGGCCTGCGCTTCGCGATCCGCGAAGGTGGCCGCACGGTCGGTGCCGGCGTCGTCTCGGCCATCAAGGACTAAGTCCTGAAGGCAAACGCCTCATAGAACCGAAAAGGCCGCCCAATCCGGGCGGCCTTTTTGCTTTGGAGTGGCTGTCCGGATCGCCGGATTACTTGCCCGGCTTTGGCAGGCGGATGAAAGAGGCCAGGAAGGCGGCAGCTGCGAGCTGGACGCTGATCGCGACGGAGGTCAGCGACAGGGAAAACCAGCGCAGGGTCGAATTGCCAACAATGTCGCCGAAACCGGAAGCGGCCCAGCCGGAGAAGGCAGCGCCTGCACCGGCGAGGCCCGCAAGACAAAGCACGGCTGCCAGCTGCAACTGACGCTCCAGCGTGAGGAAGGGCAAGATGCGATTGAGGTGCTTCGACTTCGGCAGGACGCCGAACTCACCAGCATAGACCCGGGTCAGCAACGAGAAGGTCAAAAGCTGGATGCCGAGGATCACCGAGAAGCAGGACGCGACAAGCGTCAGCAGGTCCAGCCGTATGCCGGCAATTTCCAGCGGACCGCCGATCAGGGCGGCAATGCCGACAAGGCCCGCGCCGAGCAGGGTCGAGCCCGGCACACCGAACAGCCATTTCGGGCTATGCAACAGAAGGAAGCGGAGATGGCGCCAGCCATCGCGCCATGTGCGCAGGTGAGGGGCCCGTGACCGGCCGTCCTGCGACAGGGTGGTCGGCACTTCGCGGATGTCGAGATCATTGAGGGACGCCTTCACCACCATCTCGCTGGCGAACTCCATGCCGGGACTCGAGAGTTTCAGGTCGCAAATGGCGTCGCGGTTGAAACCGCGCAGGCCGCAATGGAAGTCGCCGACCGGGATCTTGAAGAACAGGCGACCAATGAAGGACAGGACAGGGTTGCCGAGCATCCGGTGGAGGAAGGGCATCGCGCCGGGGGCGATGCCGCCCTGGAACCGGTTGCCCATGACCAGCTGGGCCCCTTCACGCAGTTCCCACACAAATGCGTCGAGACTGGAGAAATCATAGGAATCATCGGCGTCGCCCATGATGACATACTTGCCGCGGGCCGCACGGATCCCGCCGATCAGTGCTGCTCCATAGCCGCGTGCCGAAACTGGCTGAACCCGGGCGCCTTCTGCCTTGGCAATTTCGCGGGAGCCATCGGTGCTGCCATTGTCGGCGATGAGGACTTCGCCCTTGATTCCCGAGCGTTCGAGATAGTCGAGCGCCTTGCGGATGCAGGACGCGAGAGTTTCAGCCTCATTCAGGCACGGCATGAGGATGGTCAGCTCGAGATCCCGGGCTGTCTGGCCTTCGAATTCCGACCGCAGATGCTTCAGCAGTTCGAATGCGCCAACGCCCTCTGCCGGTTCCGGAGCGTGTTCCGGCCAGTTCGCTTCGATTTTTCTGACTGTATTCATTGTCTGCCCTGCCATCCTGTTTGTCCCGACCATCTCAGGAATCCGGAAAATTTCGGTGAAGATTGCTGGAAACGCCTGACGATTTCCTTGGAATCTCTTCGGATTCCGGTCCGGATCCGTTAACCACGTTCGGAACCTGCTTCACCCTTGCTTCCGGGCAGCAACATTGGCCGTGGGGAAGGGGGCGTCTGTGGGGGGTGCTAAACCGCCCGTGGCCACTGCAGATCAACAGCAAAAATAAGCGGGGCAGGAGTTGACGGCGCGGTGACTATCCCATAGACCGCCCACTTCGCCGGGATGGCAGCGCTTTTTATCAGCGAACGCTCCCTCGAAACAGACAATTCAATCCCACGGACGCCCGGGCGCATGCTGATTTGCCCACGGGCGGATGTGTTTTGTGCGGACGGACCGAGACGATGGAACGACAAAATATCCGGATCAGGCTGAAAGCCTTCGATCACCGCGCCCTCGACATGTCGGCGAAAGAGATCGTGAACACGGCAAAGCGCACGGGCGCTGAAGTCAAAGGCCCGATCCCGCTGCCGACACGTATCGAGCGCTTCACCGTGAACCGCTCGCCCCACATCGATAAGAAATCCCGCGAACAGTTCGAGATCCGCACGCACAAGCGCATCCTCGACATCGTGGACCCGACCCCGCAGACCGTCGATGCCCTCATGAAGCTCGACCTGTCCTCCGGCGTTGGTATCGAAATCAAGCTTGAGGGAGGCCGTTAATGGCTCTGCCAGCAGCCCGTACCGGCGTGCTTGCCCGCAAAGTCGGCATGACACGCGTATTCGATGACCAGGGTCGCCACGTCCCGGTGACCGTTCTGTCGCTCGACGGCTGTCAGGTCGTCGGCGTGCGCACGGAAGACGAGCGCACCGTCACCACCAAGAAAGGCGGCGAAGTCACCCGCACCGACGGCTACAAGGCTGTCATCATGGGTGTCGGCGACAAGAAGGCAAAGCGCACGACCAAGGCGCTGCGCGGCCAGTTCGCGAAAGCCGGCGTTGCGCCGAAGCGCAAACTGAAAGAATTCCGCGTCTCTGGCGACCTGCCGGAAGTTGGCGCGACTGTCCTTGCTGACCACTTTGCTGTTGGCCAGAAAGTCGACGTTGCTGCCCTGACGATCGGTAAAGGTTTCTCCGGTGCCATGAAGCGCTGGAACTTCGGCGGCCTGCGCGCCACCCACGGTGTCTCGATCTCTCACCGTTCCCACGGTTCAACTGGTGCAAACCAGGATCCGGGCCGCGTGTGGAAGGGCAAGAAGATGGCCGGTCACTACGGCGTTGAGCGCGTGACCACCCAGAACATCGAAGTCGTTCGTACGGACGTTGATCGTGGCCTGATCCTCGTGAAGGGCGCTGTCCCGGGTCACGATGGCGCGTTCGTCGAGCTCCGCGACGCTGTGAAGAAGGCTCCGCATGCCGATACGCCGGCGGCCGGTTCGTTCAAGGCCCCTGAAGGCACCACCAATCAAGAGAGCGCCGAATAATGGAACTCGCAGTCAAAACCCTGGCCGGCAAAGCTGCCGGCAATATCACGGTCGACGATGCGATCTTCGGTATCGACGAGATCCGCGACGACATCCTGCAGCGCACCGTTCGCTGGCAGCTCGCTCGCCGTCAGGCCGGTACGCACAAGACCAAGTCGCGTGGTGAAGTGAACCGCACGACCAAGAAGTACATCCGCCAGAAAGGTTCCGGCGGCGCACGTCACGGTTCGCGTAACGCTCCGATCTTCGTCGGTGGTGGTATTGCTCACGGCCCGCGCGTCCGCAGCCACGCCCATGACCTGCCGAAGAAGATCCGCAAGATGGCTCTGGCCCACGCGCTCTCTTCGAAAGTGAAGGGGGAGGCGATCCTCGTTCTGGACGAAGCCGTGCTGACCTCCGCCAAGACCAAGGAGCTGGCTGGCCAGTTCGCAGGTCTCGGTATCGAGAACGCGCTGATCATTTCGGGCTCTGCGGTTGACGAGAACTTCGCCAAGGCGGCTCGCAACATCCCGAACATCGACGTGCTGCCGGTTGCCGGTCTGAACGTTTACGACATTCTGCGCCGCAAGACGCTGGTCATCACCAAGGAAGCTGCCGAAGGTATCCAGGCACGCTTCGACGGATCGAAGGAGGCCTGATCGTCATGGCTGACGTGCAACCCCACCACTATGACGTCCTGCGCCGTCCTCTCATCACCGAGAAGTCGACGCTGGTCGCTGAGCACAACAAGATCGTGTTCGAAGTCGCCATCGATGCCGACAAGAAGCAGATCAAGGACGCTGTCGAGGCCCTGTTCAAGGTCGACGTGACCAAGGTCAACACGATCCTCCAGAAGGGCAAGACCAAGCGCTTCCGTGGCTATGCTGGTCGTCGCAACGACATCAAGAAAGCCATTGTGACGCTTGCTGAAGGCCAGTCTGTCGACATCACGACAGGCCTGTAAGCGGGAAGGACGAATATTATGGCACTGAAGACATTCAATCCGACTTCGCCCGGCCGCCGCCAGCTCGTTCTGGTCGACCGTTCCGAGCTCCACAAGGGCAAGCCGGTCAAGGCACTCACCGAGGGCCTGACCAAGAAGGGCGGACGTAACAACAAAGGCCGCATCACGGCACGCCGTATCGGCGGTGGCGCGAAGAAGCTGTACCGCAAGGTCGACTTCAAGCGTAACCGCTGGGACATTCCGGCGACCGTCGAGCGCCTTGAGTACGACCCGAACCGCACGGCCTTCATCGCGCTGATCAAGTATGAAGACGGCCAGCTGTCCTACATCATCGCGCCGCAGCGCCTGGAAGTCGGCGATACCGTCGTCACCTCCGCAACGGCTGACATCAAGCCGGGCAACACGCTGCCGCTGAAGAACATTCCGGTCGGTACGATCATTCACAACATCGAGCTGAAGCCGCAGAAGGGCGCCCAGATGGTCCGCTCCGCTGGCACCTACGCCCAGCTCGTTGGCCGTGACGGTGGTTATGCCCAGATCAAGCTCACCTCGGGCGAGCTTCGCATGGTGATGGACACCTGCCTGGCGACGGTCGGTGCTGTGTCCAACCCGGACAACATGAACCAGGTGCTCTCCAAGGCTGGCCGCAAGCGCCACCTCGGCAAGCGCCCGTCTGTCCGCGGTGTCGTGATGAACCCGGTCGACCACCCGCACGGTGGTGGTGAGGGTAAATCTTCCGGCGGCCGTCACCCGGTGACGCCGTGGGGTAAGAAGACCCGTGGTCCGAAGACCCGCAAGAACAAGGCTACGGATCGTCTGATCATCCGTCGCCGTAACGCGAAACGCTAACAGGAGCCACGAGACATGCCACGTTCTGTCTGGAAAGGCCCGTTCGTCGACGGCTACCTGCTGAAGAAGGCAGAGGAAGCCCGTTCCTCTGAGAAGCGCACCGTGATCAAGACCTGGTCGCGCCGCTCGACGATCATGCCCCAATTCGTTGGCCTGAATTTCCAGGTCCACAATGGCAACAAGTTCATTCCCGTCACCGTGTCGGAAGAGATGGTGGGTCACAAGTTCGGCGAATTCGCTCCGACCCGCACCTACTACGGCCACGGCGCGGACAAGAAAGCGAAGAGGAAGTAAGCCATGGGAAAGGCCAAGAATCCTCCGAAGCAGGCATCGAACGAAGCACGCGCTGTTCTGCGCATGTACCGTTCCAGCCCGCAGAAGCTGAACCTGCTGGCACAGCAGATCCGCGGCCTTCCGGTCGAGCGGGCTCTGGCGGAGCTGCAGTTCTCGCCGAAACGTCCGGCCAAGGATGTTCGCAAGCTGCTGCAGAGCGCGATCGCGAATGCTGAGAACAACCACAACCTCGACATCGACAGCCTGGTCGTTGCTGAGGCCCACGTTGGCAAGAACCTGGTGATGAAGCGTATCCGGGCCCGCGCCCGTGGCCGCGCGGCACCGATCCAGAAACCCTTTGCGCAGCTCACTATTGTGCTGCGTGACACGAGCATGGAAGCGGAGGCTGCCTGATGGGTCAGAAAGTTAATCCGATCGGCCTGCGTCTTGGTATCAACCGGACGTCTGACAGCCGCTGGTACGCAGACAGCGCCGATTATGGCCGTCTGCTGCATGAGGACATTGCGATCCGCAAGGAGATCCGCAAGCGCCTCAAGCAAGCCGGCATCTCGAAGATCATCATCGAGCGCCCGCACAAGAAATGCCTCATCACGATTCACACGGCTCGCCCGGGTCTCGTGATCGGCAAGAAGGGTGGGGACATCGAGACGCTCCGCAAGGACCTGTCGAAGATGACCGACGACGAAGTCCGCGTGAACCTCGTCGAGATCCGCAAGCCGGAAATCGACGCGACGCTGATCGCTGACGACATCGCCCGCCAGCTCGAGCGCCGGGCATCGTTCCGCCGCACGATGAAGCGCGCCATTCAGTCCGCGATGCGCCTCGGTGCAGACGGTGTGAAAATCATGGTTTCCGGCCGCCTTGGTGGCGCCGAAATCGCCCGCACCGAGAAGTATGCTGAAGGTTCCGTGCCGCTGCACACGCTGCGCGCCGACATCGACTACGGCACTGCCGAAGCCGAAACCACCTATGGCATCATCGGGATCAAGGTCTGGGTCTACAAAGGTGAGATCCTGGAGCACGACCCGATGGCACAGGACAAGCGCCTGGAATCGTCCGGCCAGTCCCGTGCACGTGCAAATGCTAACCAGCGCGGCCCGGCAACGGGCGCACAGACCGCCGGAGCATAGAGATGCGTCAACCGAAGCGAACCAAATTCCGCAAGGCCTTCAAGGGCCAGATCCGCGGGAACTCCAAGGCCGGTTTCTCGCTGGCATTCGGCGAGTTCGGCCTGAAGGCACTCGAGCCGGAACGCGTCACCGCGCGCCAGATCGAAGCAACCCGCCGGGCCATTACCCGCGAGATGAAGCGTCAGGGTAAGGTGTGGATCCGCGTTTTCCCGGATGTGCCGGTGTCGGCCAAGCCGATCGAGGTGCGTATGGGTAAAGGTAAGGGCTCCGTGGACCGTTGGGTCTCCCGCGTTGCCCCGGGCCGTATCCTGTTCGAGATCGACGGCGTGCCGGAAGACATTGCCCGCGAAGCCCTGCGCCTCGGTGCAGCCAAGCTTCCGATCAAAACCAAAATCATCAAGCGTATTGAGGGGATCTGATCATGGCTCGCAAGACCAAAGCACGCCTCGACGACTTGAAGGCGAAGTCGGCTGACCAGCTCAAGGACGATCTGGTCAAGCTCAAGAAGGAACAGTTCAACCTGCGTTTCCAGGCGGCTACCGGCCAGCTGGAAAAGACTTCCCGCGTTTCTGAAGTCCGCCGCGACATTGCTCGCGTGAAGACTCTGATGCGCGAGAAGGCTCAGGCAGGTCAGGCGTAAGGAGAGGGATCATGCCCAAGCGTATCATGGAAGGCGTCGTGGTCTCCGCCAAGCAGAACAAGACCGCAATTGTCCGCGTCGAACGGACTTTCACCCACCCGGTGATGAAAAAGATCGTTCGCCGCTCGAAGAAGTATCACGCTCACGACGAGGGCAATGTCGCCGTCGAAGGGCAGACAGTCACGATTCAAGAGTGCACGCCGAAGTCGAAGCTGAAGCGTTGGGAACTCGTTACCGGCGAAGGGAGTGACGCATGATCCAGATGCAGACCAACCTGCGGGTGGCTGACAACTCCGGCGCGCGCCGCGTCCAGTGCATCAAGGTGCTGGGTGGCGCAGGCCGTCGTTATGCCTCCGTCGGTGACGTGATCGTGGTCTCCGTGAAGGAAGCGATCCCGACCGGCCGCGTGAAGAAGGGTGACGTCCGCAAGGCCGTCGTCGTTCGCGTGGCAAAAGACATTAACCGCCCGGACGGCTCCACCATTCGTTTCGACACGAACGCTGCCGTCCTGATCAACAACAATGGCGAGCCGATCGGCACCCGTGTGTTCGGCCCGGTTCCGCGTGAACTGCGCGGCAAGAACCAGGTCAAGATCGCCAACATGGCCCCGGAGGTCTTGTAAGATGGCTGCGAAGATCAAAAAAGGCGACACGGTTGTCGTGATCGCTGGCCGCGACAAGGGCACCACGGGCGAAGTCCTGAAGGTGATCCCGGATGAGAACCGCGTCGTCGTGCGCGGCGTGAACGTTGTGAAGCGTCACCAGAAGCCGTCCCAGATGGATGCCGGCGGTCTGAAGACGTTCGAAGCACCGCTTCACGTCTCGAACGTGGCGCTCACCGATCCGCGCGATGGCAAGGCTGTCCGCGTGGGTTTCAAAACCGACGAGCATGGTCGCAAGACGCGCTATGCCAAACGCTCTGGGGAATCCATCGATGTCTAAGGCATACGAACCCCGTCTGAAGACGAAGTACCGCGAGCAGATCCGCACCAAGCTGCAGGATCAGTTCAACTACTCGAACCCGATGATGATCCCGAAACTGGACAAGGTCGTGATCAACATGGGCGTCGGCGAAGCCGTTGCGGACTCCAAGAAGATCAAGTCGGCCCTGGCCGAGCTTGAGCGGATCGCCGGTCAGAAGCCGGTCGCCACGAAGGCCCGCAAGTCGATCGCAGGCTTCAAGCTTCGCGAAGGCATGCTGATCGGCTGTAAGGTGACCCTGCGCCGCGACCGCATGTATGAATTCCTCGATCGTCTGACCAACATTGCCCTGCCGCGCGTGAAAGACTTCCGTGGTCTGAACGGCAAGAGCTTCGATGGTCGTGGCAACTACGCCATGGGTCTGAAGGAACACATCGTGTTCCCGGAGATCAATTACGACGAAGTCGATGACATCCGCGGTATGGACATCATCGTCTGCACCACCGCCGCAACGAACGAAGAAGCCAAGGCACTCCTCGCGGAGTGTGGCTTCCCGTTCCGCAACTAGCGCCCAGGAGACTGCTGATATGGCAAAGAAGAGCGCAATCGAGAAGAACGCGAAACGCCAGAAGCTGGTGGAGCGCTACGCTGAGAAGCGCGCGAAGCTGAAAGCGGCGGCGATGGATGAGAACCTGTCGCTGGAAGAGCGCTACAAGGCCCGCCTGAAACTGGCTGAGCTGCCGCGCAATTCTGCACCGAACCGTGTTCGTAATCGCTGCGAGGTGTCCGGGCGTCCGCGCGGTTACTATCGCAAACTTAAAATGTCGCGGATCGCGCTGCGCGAGCTTGGCTCGAACGGTCAGATCCCCGGCCTCGTGAAGTCCAGCTGGTAAGAGAGGAGGGTACACATGAACATTTCTGATCCCCTCGGCGATATGCTGACCCGCATCCGCAACGCTCAGATGCGCGGCATGTCTACAGTTGTCACTCCGGCTTCCAAGCTCCGGGGCCGCGTTCTGGAGGTTCTCCAGTCCGAAGGCTACATCCGTGGCTACACGGAAATCGAGAAAGACGGTCACAAGAACCTGGAAATCGAGCTCAAGTATTACGAAGGCCAGCCGGTCATCTCGGAGATCAAACGTGTCTCCAAGCCCGGCCGCCGCGTGTACTCTTCGGTCTCCGACATTCCGCTGGTGCGTAACGGCCTCGGCATCTCCATCCTTTCGACTTCGAAAGGTGTGATGTCCGATAACGTCGCCCGCGCCGAGAATGTCGGTGGCGAAGTGCTCTGCCGGGTCTTCTAGGAGAGCACCATGTCACGTATTGGAAAACTCCCGATTGAGATCCCAGCCGGCACCACGGTGACGGTCGAAGGACAGACGATCAAGGCAAAAGGCCCGAAGGGTGAACTCTCCCTGACGGTTGCCGAAGTCATCACGCCGAAACTGGAAGGCAATGAGCTGACCGTTTCGCCGCGCGAAGACATCATGAAGGCTGCCAACGATCGCATCGAAGCCGAGAAGGCCCGGGGCAAACGTCCTCCGACGCTCGCTCAGGCCATGGATCCGGTTGCCCGCACCCAGTGGGGCACTGCACGTTCGCGCGCTGCCAACATGGTTGAAGGCGTGTCGAAGGGTTACGAAAAGACGCTCGAACTGGTCGGCGTCGGTTATCGTGCCCAGATGCAGGGTAAAGATGTGAAACTGGCCCTCGGCTTCTCGCATGATGTGGTCTACGCGGCGCCTGAAGGCATCACGCTGTCTTCATCCAAGCCGACGGAAGTCGTCATTGCCGGCGCTGACAAGCAGGTTGTCGGCCAGGTAGCTTCCGAGATCCGCAAGTACCGCTCGCCGGAGCCTTACAAAGGCAAGGGTATCCGTTACGCGGGCGAATATGTCCGCCGTAAGGAAGGCAAGAAGAAGTAACGCCATGAAAAGCTCACGCGAAAAGATGCAGCGCCGCGCCCAGCGGGTCCGCACCAAGCTCCGGAAGGTCGCCGAAGGCCGTCCGCGTCTGTCGGTTGCGCGCAGCCACAAGAACATCTCCGCCCAGATCATCGACGACGAGAAGGGCATCACGCTCGCTTCGGCTTCGACGCTGGAAAAAGACGTTCTCGGCGGTGCCAAGACCGGCGCTGACACGTCCGCAGCTGCGCAGGTCGGCAAGATCCTGGCAGAGCGCGCCAAGAAAGCCGGTGTTGAAGACGTTGTCTTCGACCGCGGCGGCTACATGTTCCACGGCCGGGTGAAAGCCCTGGCAGACGCCGCCCGTGAGGGCGGTCTCAAATTCTAAGGAGAGGCCCTATGGCTGAAGAAAGAGGAAGAGGCCGCCGGAATCGCGATCGCGACGAGGAGCAGTCCGAATTCGTCGACAAGCTGGTTGGCATCAACCGCGTCGCAAAGACGGTGAAGGGTGGTAAGAACTTCGGTTTCGCAGCTCTCGTCGTTGTGGGTGACCAGAAGGGCCGCGCCGGCTTCGGCAAGGGGAAAGCCCGCGAAGTGCCGGAAGCCATCCGCAAGGCAACGGAAGAAGCCAAGCGCAACATGGTCCGCATCCCGCTGCGCGAAGGCCGCACGCTTCACCATGACGGCAAAGGCCGTTGGGGCGCTGGCAAGGTCGTGCTGCGCGCAGCCCCTCCCGGTACTGGTGTGATCGCCGGTGGTCCGATGCGTGCCGTGATGGAAGTGCTGGGCGTCCAGGACGTCGTCGGCAAGTCGATCGGCTCCTCGAACCCCTACAACATGGTTCGTGCAACGTTTGATGCTCTGAAGGAACAGGCCAGCCCGCGTTCCGTCGCTTCCAAGCGTGGCCTGAAAGTTCAGGACGTGGTTGGACGCCGCACCGATGGTGCGTCGGAAGCCGGCGTCGTTGAAGCCTGAGCCTAGGGAAGGGTAACGACATGTCGAAATCCAAGCTTACCGTCCGCCAGACCGGCAGCCCGATCGGCCGCAAGCCCGAACAGCGTCAGACGCTGGTTGGCCTCGGCCTGAACAAGGTTGGCCGGACCAAGGAACTCGAAGACACTCCGGCTGTGCGCGGCATGATCCGCAAAGTGGCCCACCTGGTCGAGGTGGTCGGCGAATAAGGCCTCCGTGCCACATCGCCGCCGCCCCAACCATCAAGACGTATCGGAAGATAGAACGATGAAACTCAACGAACTGTCCCCCGCTGAAGGCTCCACCAAGCAGCGCATGCGCATTGGCCGCGGCGTCGGCTCGGGCAAAGGCAAAACGGGTGGCCGCGGTGTTAAAGGTCAGAAGGCCCGTTCCGGCGTTGCCATCAATGGCTTCGAAGGCGGCCAGATGCCGATCTACATGCGCCTGCCGAAGCGGGGCTTCACTCCGCGCGGCCAGAAGACGATGTCCTGGGTCAACCTGGGCCGCGTCACCAAGGCGGTCGAAGCCGGCAAACTGGACGCTTCCAATGTGACGGAAGAAACGCTGGTCGCTTCCGGCCTCGTGCGCAACGTCCGTGACGGCGTTCGCCTGCTGGCCAAGGGCGCTGCCCCGAAAAACCTCAACATCACAGTGACCGGTGCCTCCAAGGCTGCCATCGAAGCCGTTGAAAAGGCTGGCGGCAAGGTGACGGTTACGGGTGCCGCGAAAGACACGGCTGCAGAATAAACAGCGGTTTTTACCCGGAACCCCTTCACAAACACCGTGACGCCGCCGATTTTGGCGGCGCACGCATTTTCAGGGAGATCGAGCGTCGATGGCCAATGCCGCAGAACAGATGGCTCGCAATGTAAATCTGGGAACCTTTGCCAAGGCCAAGGACCTCCAGAACCGCATCCTGTTTACTCTGGGCATGTTGCTGCTCTACCGGCTCGGCACATTCGTCCCGATTCCGGGCCTCGACCCGATCGCTTATGCCTCGATCTTCGAAAGCCAGTCCGGCGGCCTGCTGGGCAACATGAACATGTTTGCCGGCGGGGCAGTGGAGCGGATGGGCATCTTCGCCCTGAACGTGATGCCGTACATTACTGCCTCCATCATCATCCAGATGATGACCCAGGCCTCCCCGACGCTTGAGAAGCTGAAGAAGGAAGGCGAAGCCGGCCGCAAGCAGATAAACCAGTATACCCGCTACCTGACGCTGGCATTTGCGCTGGTTCAGTCCTTCGCGATCTCATCCGGCCTGTCGCATGTCCGGATCGATGGCATCGCCGGGCCGTTCTTCATCCTTACCGGTGTGGTGACCCTCACGGGCGGCACGATGCTGCTGATGTGGATGGGTGAGCAGATCACCGCCCGCGGCATCGGCAACGGCGTCTCACTGATCATCTTCGCCGGCATCGTGGCCGAGCTGCCCAAGGCGATCGTGAACCTGATCAGCCAGGCGCGTGCGACCTCGGTGAACGTGGTGTTCGTCATCGCGATTGCGGCCATGGTGATCGCTCTGGTCGTGTTCATCGTGTTCATGGAGCGGTCGCAGCGGCGGTTGCTGATTCAGTATCCGAAACGGCAGCAGGCGCATGGTGTGGCGCAGGGGCAGAAGAGCTTCCTGCCGCTGAAGATCAACACTGCGGGTGTGATTCCCCCGATCTTTGCTTCGGCCCTGCTGATGCTGCCGCTCACCGTTGTGGGCTTCATGGGCGGCAATGCGGCCGGTGCAGCGACGGACACGGAAGTGAATGGCATTCTTTCCTGGCTCGCTGCGAACTTCTCAGCCGGCACCTGGACGCACATCATCTCCTATTGTGTGCTCGTGATCTTCTTCACCTTCTTCTACACCTCGATCATGTTTAATCCCGAGGAAACGGCGGATAACCTCCGGAAATATGGCGGTTTTATCCCGGGCATCCGGCCGGGCTCCAACACGGCAGCCTACTTCGACTACGTCCTGACTCGCCTCACCGTGATCGGTGCGCTGTATTTGACCTTTGTCTGTGTTCTGCCCGAACTGCTTCGGCGTTATTACCCCGAGATCCCGTTTTACATCGGGGGTACGTCGCTGCTGATCGTGGTGTCGGTGACAATGGACACCGTGACGCAGATACAGTCGCATTTGATTGCGCATCAATATGAAGGCATGATCAAGAAGTCGAAGCTCGGGGGCCGGAAGAAATGAATCTAATACTGTTCGGGCCGCCTGCGGCCGGGAAAGGTACGCAGGCGAAACGCTTGGTTGAGGAGCGCGGTTTCATCCAGCTCTCCACAGGCGACATGCTGCGCGCCGCTCGCGCATCAGGCTCTGAACTGGGCCAGCGCGTTGCGACAATCATGGATGAAGGCGGCCTCGTTTCCGACGAGATCGTGATCGCCCTGATCGACGAACAGCTGACCGCCAACAAGGGGGCTGCCGGCTTCATTTTTGATGGATTCCCGCGCACGGTCGGTCAGGCCGGCGCCCTGGACGAGCTGCTGAAGTCCCGTGGCACCGAAGTGAACCGGGTTATCCGTCTGGTCGTCGATGACGAGCAGCTTCTGGCGCGCGTCACGAAGCGTTTTGAAGAGCAGGGGCGCAAGGACGACAATCCGGAAACCTTCTCGAAACGTCTTGAGAAATACTATGAGGACACAGCGCCTCTGGTGCCGATTTACGCTGAGCGGAGCATCCTGACGGAAGTCGACGGGATGGCCGCGATCGACGAGGTCGCAAAGCAGATCGACGCTGCGCTGAAAGAGACGGCATAAAGCTGGGATTCCGCTGTTGACGCGTTAATTTCCACGGCTATAAGCCTCCATTCTTAGCTTAAGGCTTAATCGCCGGCGCGCGAGGCGGACCGTATTCCGGCTCGGCGCGCTTTTAATGTTTGAACAGTCCGCTTGAGGAGAACCGGCATTGGCCCGTATTGCAGGCGTAAATATCCCGACCAATAAGCGCGTCGTCATTGCGCTGCGGTACATCCATGGCATTGGTCCGGCCTTCGCACAGGAAATCTGCGAAAAGGTGGGCGTCGACGCATCTCGCCGCGTGAACGAACTGACCGACGCTGAGGTCATCAAGATCCGCGAAACGATCGACGCCGATTACATGGTCGAGGGTGATCTGCGCCGTGACACGTCCATGAACATCAAGCGCCTGATGGACCTTGGCTGCTACCGTGGCCTTCGCCATCGCCGTAAGCTGCCGGTTCGCGGTCAGCGGACGCACACCAACGCCCGTACCCGCAAGGGTCCGGCCAAGCCGATCGCCGGCAAGAAGAAGTAAGGGGTAGTTCGTCATGGCTCGTGAGACGACCCGCGTCCGCCGCAAGGAACGCAAGAACATCACCTCGGGTGTTGTTCATGTGAACTCCAGCTTCAACAACACGATGGTCACCATCACCGACGCACAGGGGAATACCATCTCCTGGTCTTCGTCGGGTACGATGGGCTTCAAGGGTTCGCGCAAGTCGACCCCGTATGCTGCCCAGATGGCGGCAGAAGATGCTGCCAAGAAGGCCATGGAGCATGGCCTGCAAACCGTCGAGGTTCTCGTCCGTGGTCCGGGTTCGGGCCGTGAGAGCGCGCTTCGTGCCCTTCAGGCTGCTGGCCTGACGGTTACGGCGATCAGCGACACGACGCCGATCCCGCACAATGGGTGCCGCCCGCCGAAACGCCGCCGCGTCTAAACGGATTGAACCTTCCCGGTGGCGCGACCATATCGCGCCGCCATCCGCTTTTTGAGGATCGCCACACATGGCCGAGAACACCGCCGTCAACGACCGTAACTGGAAAGAACTGATCCGCCCGAACCGCCCTGTGGTTCAGGCTGGATACGACCCGAAGCGCAAGGCGAAGCTCGTGATCGAGCCGCTGGAGCGTGGCTATGGTACGACGCTGGGCAACGCCCTGCGCCGCGTGCTGCTGTCCTCGCTGCAAGGGGCTGCCATCATTGGCGTCCAGATCGACAACGTCGTTCACGAATTCTCCGCCATTCCGGGCGTGCGTGAAGACGTCACCACGATCGTCCTGAACCTGAAGCAAGTCGCCATCTTCATGGAAAGCGACACCACCAAGCGCATGGTCCTGAAAGCGACCGGCCCGGGTGAAGTGAAAGCTGGCCAGATCGAGACCTCGGGCGATACGAAGATCCTCAACCCCGATCACGTGATCTGTACCCTCGATGACGGCGCTGAAGTCCGCATGGAATTCACCGTTGCTACCGGCAAGGGGTATGTCCCGGCCGAGGCACACCGTCCGGAAGACGCCCCGATCGGCTATATCCCGATTGACGCGATCTATTCACCGGTCCGCCGCGTCGGCTACCAGGTGGAAGACACGCGTGAAGGCACGAAGCTGGACTTCGACAAGCTGACCCTCGACATCGAAACCGATGGCTCGGTCACGCCGGAAGATTCCGTCGCTTACGCCGCTCGCATCCTGCAGGACCAGCTGCAGCTCTTCATCAACTTCGAAGAGCCGACGCTGGAAGCCGGCACCCAGACGGAAGAAACCGACCTCGGCTTCAACCCGGTCCTCCTCAAGAAGGTGGACGAGCTGGAACTGTCCGTGCGTTCGGCAAACTGCCTGAAGAACGACAACATTGTTTACATCGGTGACCTGATCCAGAAGTCGGAAGCGGAAATGCTGCGTACCCCGAACTTCGGCCGCAAGTCGCTGAACGAAATCAAGGAAGTCCTCGCTGGTCTTGGCCTGCACCTCGGCATGGAAGTGCCGGATTGGCCGCCGGAAGACATCGAAGGCCTTGCCAAGAAATACGACGACCACCTCTAGGACCCGAAAACAGCCGGGGGCCTGACCACCTCCTGTAAGGATTGAAACCATGCGCCATCGCCTTGGATACCGCAAACTGAACAAGACGACTTCGCACCGCAAGGCGATGTTCGCCAACATGGCCGCAAGCCTGATCGAGCATGAGCAGATCGTTACGACGCTGCCCAAAGCGAAGGAAATGGCGCCGCTGATGGACAAGCTGGTGACCCTGGCCAAGAAGGGCGATCTTGCTGCCCGCCGTCAGGCTCTCTCCAAGGTCCGCGACGAAGAGGCTGTCCGCAAGCTGTTCGACGTGTTCGGCGACCGCTACAAGGACCGCAACGGCGGCTACACCCGCGTGCTGAAAGCCGGCTTCCGCCATGGCGACAACGCACCGGTTGCTGTCCTGGAAATGGTCGACCGGGATGAGTCCGCCAAAGGCGCCGCCGACAAGGCCCGCCACGAGGCTGAACTCGAAGCCGGCGAATAATCCGCGCAAAGAATTTTCCGCAAGAAAATCAAAGAGCCCCGGAGTTTTCCTCCGGGGCTTTTTGTTTTTGCGGTTGACGCTTTTTCTCCGATCCATCATACGGCGCCTCCACTCAGCAGCGGAGAGTTCCGATGAATTATCGGTTCCCAAGTCAGACACGGAAGGACGGCGCCTTGGTTCAAGGACGCGATCCGTTCCGCATGGAGGTTGCTGGATAGGGCTGATGGTCAGCCCGATGGCCTGAAGGTCATATGCCGCCCTCCGCGCGTTCCGCCCGGAGGGTTTTCTTTTCTCTCTCACCCAAAGGGATTCGCGCGGAGGGCTTGTCAGGAGGAGTCTGCGGGCAGCAGACTGCGAGAAGATGAGTGAGTTTGAAGTGTTCGAGACCTTCGCCGGGGGCCGTATCAAGGCCTGGGTAAAAGGCGTGCCGCTCGAAGAGGCCGCACGTGAGCAGCTGGAAAATGTTGCCGGGCTGCCGTTCGTGCACTCGCACCTTGCCGTCATGCCTGACGTGCATTTCGGGCGCGGCGCGACGGTCGGCTCCGTCATTCCGACGAAAGGCGCGATTATTCCGGCCGCTGTCGGGGTCGACATCGGCTGCGGGATGATGGCGGTACGCACCAGCCTGACATCGAACGACCTGCCGGACAGCCTCTCGGCCGTCCGCAGCGAGATCGAGCGGAAGGTGCCGGTTGGCAACGGACCGGGCGGGAACCACAAGGATACCCCGTCGCGTGCGGCCTCGGCCCTGCGCCGGTCCGGGCTCGACGAGCGGCTCGAGGCGATCCTGGTGAAGCACAAGCGCATCCAGCGCACGAAGTTTGCGACGCAGCTCGGCACGCTCGGTGGCGGGAACCATTTCATCGAACTTTGCCTCGATGAGGTGGACCGTGTCTGGGTCATGCTCCATTCCGGTTCGCGCGGGACGGGCAACATCCTCGGCACCTATTTCATCCAGGAAGCCCGCGAGGCGCTGGAGAAGCGGGTGCTCGGCTATCACGTGCCGGACAAGGATCTCGCCTTCTTCGTGGAAGGCGAGGAGTTGTTCGACGACTATGTCATGGCTGTCGGCTGGGCGCAGGACTATGCGCGCCTCAACCGCGAGGTGATGATGGACCGTGTACTGATCGCCCTGCGTGATCTGCTCCCGGCCTTCACGCTCGGCAAGATGGCTGTGAACTGCCACCACAATTATGTGGAGCGGGAACACCATTTCGGCGCTGATGTCTGGGTCACCCGCAAGGGCGCCGTGCGCGCCGGCGCGGGGGAGTTTGGCATCATTCCGGGCTCGATGGGGGCGAAATCCTTCATCGTGCGCGGAAAGGGCCATGCGGAGTCGTTCTGCTCGTGCTCACATGGGGCAGGGCGGACCATGTCGCGTGCCGAGGCCAAGCGCACCTTCACGGTGGATGATCACCTCGCCGCAACGGCGGGTGTAGAATGCCGCAAGGACGCGGGCGTCATCGACGAAACGCCGATGGCCTACAAGGACATCGACGCCGTCATGGCCGCCCAGTCGGACCTTGTGGACATCGTCCACACGCTGAAACAGGTCGTGTGTGTCAAAGGCTGATCGAATAATTTTCGGCGCAGCCTTGACAGTTAACTGTGGCTCGTCTTATACGCCTCCTTCTTCTTGAGCAGCCATCCGGATACGGATGGCTGCTCAAACCAAACAACGGACCAAACAGATGAAGCACGGTTGTACAGCAACAATCCTGCTCCTCAGTCGATGGGGAGCGCAGTCAGCGTCCCCCGCGCGTTTGCCGGTGGGCGCCTGACCTCAAATTTTTCTGACTTCAATCTGTCCGTGCCCGGCATCCTGGTCGGCGGACGATCTGGAAGGAGGTGGATCATGGGCAATCCCATGACCCGGCGCCCTGTGCGGCCACTCGGCCGTACCGGTGCCATGACGCCCTTGCTGCGGTTCCTTGCTGGAACGCACGCAGAAGCACTGGCCATCGTATGGCCTGCGCCGCATGCGGGTTTTCTGGCCCTGCCGTCCGCCCGCCGCCACGCGGCGGCGATCCTGCTTGCTCGTGATCTCGAACTGAACGAGATCGCCCGTCTTGTGGAATTTGGACGCGACGGGGATGTTGCGAAACATCTCATGCATGGCCAGGCAGCTGGCGGACTGATGAAGTCGCTGTCCCGGCTGGGCGAGACCCTGTGGGAGGCATCCGACTATAATCTGTTCCTGTCCCTGTTCTCCGAGGAGAACACGGCGCAGGTGCTTCGGCACACGGACGAGATTCGTCCGGAACAGCTTCATCTGATCCGCAGGCTGCCGGTCCTGCTCCGGGTGCCGAAAATTCTTCGGCATATCCCGGACAGTAAGGGCGCTGTCGATGACCTGGCCGAAGCGTTCCGACTTGCCGTGCGCATGCGCGGCAAGGATCAGGCGGCGTCGGTTGCCCGCCGGTGGGAGCGGGCTGCATCGTCCGAACGCCTGTTCGACATGGCGGCGGAAGACCTGCAGCCCGTCCACTTCGGCAACATGCTGGCCCCGCCGGACCTGCCGACTGCCTTCTTCCGGGTCGGCGACAGGAAAACGCTGGAACAGGTCGCGCTGGAATTCCGCAATTGCCTGCGGGATTTCACCAGCGACATCGCGGCCGGGCATATGGCGGTCTACGTCCTGCGTGATGGCGTGGAACGGGCCGTCCTGGCCCTGCGCCGGGATACGGCTGGCTGGCGGCTCGCCGAGGCGAAAGGCAAGGACAATTCGGACCTGCGCGAGGAAACGCTCCGGTTCATTGTCGATGCCGTGGAACGGGCAGGCGGGCGGACAGGCGAGTCCAGCTGGGTTCTTGCCCGCCGGCTGCATGAGCATGTGTGCGACCGTTGCGGTCCGGCGCATGTCCCGGTGCGGGAAACCTGGGAAGAACGGTTGATGCTGGGCTCTCTCTGGGACTGATCCGGGCGCCCGAAGGGAGGCGCCTCTCCGGAAACGGGGAGGCGTCTTCTCACGGAAGTATCTTGTACAGTCCGGAATTGCGGATAGGCTCAGCGCCGCCTATCGGAGCATTCCCCCATGATATTCGACCGTATCAAGCCGCTCGACGCCATCCTTGCGACTGCGGAAAAGAAGTCCCTGCACAGATCCCTCGGCGCCTTCCAGCTGACCATGCTCGGCATCGGCGCGGTGATCGGGACAGGCATTTTCGTGCTGACCGCCGCGGCGGCCCAGAAGGCCGGACCGGGCATGATGTTCTCTTTCGTCATCGCCGGGTTCGTCTGCGCGGTGGCGGCCCTTTGTTATTCAGAGCTCGCCTCCATGGTGCCTGTGTCGGGCTCTGCCTATACCTACACCTATGCCGTGATGGGGGAGCTGCTGGCCTGGATGGTCGGCTGGGCGCTGATCCTCGAATATGCCGTGGCAGCCTCGGCCGTGTGTGTCGGCTGGTCCGGGTACGTCATGGGCCTCGTCGAGAACTTAACCGGGTTCACCTTACCCGCGGCGCTCAGTAGCGGCCCGGCCTGGGGCTTTGCAGGCGGCATTCCGAGCGTCGACTTCAGCCATGGCGTGGTGAACCTGCCGGCCATCGTGGTGGCGGCCGTCGTCACGTGGCTGCTGGTCATCGGCACCAGCGAAAGCGCCTCGGTGAATGCCGTGCTCGTCGCCATCAAGGTCACGGCCCTTACGGCCTTCATCGTGCTGAGTTTACCGATCCTGAAGGGAGAGAACTTCACGCCGCTGATGCCAACGGGCCTCCTCGGCCATGACGGCCTCGGCGTCGTCGGAGCGGCGGCGACCATCTTTTTTGCCTATGTCGGCTTCGATGCAGTTTCGACAGCTGCGGAAGAGACCAAGAACCCGCAGCGCAATGTACCGATCGGACTGCTCGGCTCTCTGGCCATCTGTACCGTGTTTTATTTCCTCGTGGCAGCGGGTGTGGTCGGCACGGTTGGGGCCCAGCCGGTGCGCGATGCCGCCGGCGCGGTCCTGCCACCGGATGGGGCAGGTTTTGCCGCGCGCTGCGCCGAACTCCGGGCGGTGGGCGAGGCCCCCATCGTCTGTTCGGACGAGGCGCTCGCCGAAACGCTCCGCACCATCGGCTTCCCGGTGATCGGCAACCTTGTCGGCCTCGCGGCCTCCATCGCGCTGCCTTCGGTGATCCTGATGATGATCTATGGCCAGACGCGGATCTTCTTCGTCATGGCCCGCGACGGCCTGCTGCCCGAAAACCTCGCCGATGTGCACCCGAAGTTCAGGACACCGTGGAAGATGACCATCTTCACCGGTATCTGCGTGGCCATTGCGGCGGCCTTCTTCCCGGTTGGCCAGCTGGCGGACATTTCGAACTCCGGCACGCTGTTCGCCTTCTTCATGGTGGCGATTGCGGTGATGATGCTGCGTCGGACGGATCCGGACCGGTTCCGCCCGTTCCGCACGCCGTTTGTCTGGATCATCGCGCCGATCGCCGCGATCGGTTGTCTTGGCCTCTATCTGAACCTGCCCTTCGTGGCGAAAATGGTTCTGCCGGTCTGGGGTGCCATCGGGCTCGCGATCTATTTCTTCTACAGCCGCAAACGCAGCCATGTCGGCCTTGGCCTGATCGAAGTACACGAGGAAGATTCCGACGTACCGCCCTCGGCGGCGCCGCCGATCTGACGGAACGGGGATTGGAACTCTCTCGCGGCGGGGCTATCCTGCTGCGGGACAATAAGAAACCGGAGGAAATGAGATGGCTGACGGACACGCCGGCGGCGAACGCGCAAAATTCCGCGAAATGCTGGAAGGCACCAAGGAAGACTGGGATATCATCGCGGAGAATTCCCGCATCTTCAATAAGGGCCTCGCCAAGCGGGTGCTGGACCACCTCCGCCTGCTGGATGGCGATTTCGGCGGCTTCCCGATCGACCGGCTTGAGCACTCGCTGCAGACGGCGACCCGCGCCCACCGGGACGGGCGAGACGAGGAATATGTCGTCTGCGCCCTGCTACACGATATCGGCGACACGCTGGGCAGCATGAACCATCCGGACGTGGCTGCCGCGATCCTCAAGCCGTTCGTTTCCGAGGAAAACCTCTGGATGGTCGCCAATCATGGCGCGTTCCAGGGCTATTACTTCTTCGAGTATCTCGGCCTCGACAAGAATATGCGCGAACAGTTCAAGGACAGCCCGCACTACCAGCGCTGCGCCGAGTTCTGCCACAAGTATGATCAGGCGGCTTTCGACCCGGATTATGAAAGCGAGCCGCTGGAATTTTTCGAGCCGATGGTGGAGCGCGTCTTCTCTAAGCCGAAGAACTCCATGTATCTGAAAGCCATGAAAAACGCGGAATAGTCCGCAGGCAGACCGCCAAAAAGGCCCGTATCCAAAGGATACGGGCCTTTTTTCATGCAGTTGCCGGGGTTTGCGTCAGCTTTCCTTCACTTCGCATTTGCCCGGATAGGCGACACTGACGCCTTCGGCATAGGCTTCGCAGCGGTTGCCATAGGTCTTGCCGTCGCAACCGCAGACCGGGCGGTATTCCTTGGTGCAGATCGGGCCCGTCTTCCGGCAGACGCCGGCAGCATCCGCGATCGAGTGGCATGCGCCATCTTCAAAGATGCAGGTCAGGCCGTCATCGCACTGGAAGGCGGCGATGCCACCGCACATAGCGCCTTCGCCGGTCGCGGAGGCTTCCGCGGGGGTCTCCACGGGTGCGGCCACTTCGTCGGCTGGAACGGCCCGGTCAGGCACAACGCCCGGTTCGAGAAACCAGGCGCAACCGGCGAGAAAGATTGAGGAAAATAAAAGGATGGCGAGGCGCATGGGATTCTCCTTTCGGGAGAACAGCCTGCGCCTCGCCATCATTTTTGGCAAGTCTGGAGCCGGGGCTTAGCCCTTGGCTTTGCCTTCAGCGACGAGCGAGAACATGTTCTGGCCGTGCTGGCCGCCGGAAGTGAAGGCCGGCAGTGTCTTGCTGGTGTCGGTGATCTCGTCCCACTTGGCCGCAACGGCTTCGGCGGTCAGCTCTTCGCCCTGGCCGACATAGGCGCCGCGGGTTTCGACGATGCGGGCCATCGAGAAGGCACCGGCGCCAGCCGACAGGATCAGGCCGGTCGGAGCGTCGTCTTTCACCAGGTTCATCACGCCCGGCGTGACATATTCCGGCTTCAGCTGTTCCAGCGCTTCCGGCGGCATCAGGCCTTCGGTCATGCGTGTCGCGGCGACCGGGCAGACGGCGTTGATCTTGATGTCGTTCTTCGCGCCTTCGATTTTCAGGGTGTTCATCATGCCGACCACGCCCAGCTTGCCGGCGCCATAGTTGGCCTGGCCGAAATTGCCATAGAGGCCGGTGGAGGAGGTGGTCACGACGATACGGCCGTAGTTCTGGGCTTTCATGATGTCCCAGGCAGCATGCACCGGCAGGAACGTGCCGCGCAGATGAACGGCGAGAACCAGGTCGATGTCCTGGGTCGTCATTTTCGAGAACGACTTGTCGCGCAGGATACCGGCATTGGCGATGATGATGTCAATGCGACCCCATTTTTCCATGGTGTCGTCGATCATTTTCTTCACGCCGGCTTCGTCAGCGACGGACGAGCCGTTGGAGATGGCTTCGCCACCCATGGCTTCGATTTCCTTCACCACGGCTTCTGCGGCGTCGGAGCTGCCGCCCGAACCGTCCATCGATGCGCCGAGGTCGTTGATGACGACTTTTGCGCCGCGGCGGGCGAGTTCGAGGGCGTGGCAGCGGCCAAGACCGCCGCCGGCACCCGTAACAATGGCAACGCGACCGTCAAAACGGATGTCAGACATGGGCTTTCTCCTGAAAAGTTTGGGGGTTTCACACCAGACGCTCACGTCAACGTCAAGCACATCCCTTACGTCAGCCCTTGCGCGTGTTGTCGCGGTGTGTATCCGTTCCATTCTGGAATTCACCAGAGGAGGAAACATCATGCTCGCTTATGTCACGCTCGGCTCGAATGATACGGTCAGGGCCTGCGCCTTCTATGACGCGGTTCTCGGCGAAATGGGGGCCAAGCAGGTCTTCAATAATGGCCGACTTCACTTCTACGGCACGGGGCCGGGCGCGCCCATGCTGGCAATCGGCGGCCCTTACGACGAGAAGGCGGCGACCTGCGGCAACGGCGTGATGCCGGCGCTTGCCTGCCCGGACAATGCGACGGTCGACAAGGTCTACAAGAAGGCCATCGAACTCGGTGCCAAGGACGAAGGCGAACCCGGCAATCGCATGCCGACCTTCTACGGTGCCTATTTCCGCGACCCGGACGGCAACAAGATCTGCGTCTGCAAGCTGGGCTAAGTGGTTTCGTCTCCTCTCCGGTGGGGAGGGGACGTCACCTCGCTCCGGATATCTGTTCGAGCCGCGCATTGGCGTTTTGGCACCAGTGACAATCCACGTCGGGGGCGAGTTGGAGCGCCCGCCTGAAGGCATCTGCCGCCTCAGCCTCATGGCCACAGGCCAGCAGGCCTTCCCCCAGACTGTCCCTGAGATTGCCATCGTCGGGAAATTGGCCAGCATTCAGCCGCAGCAGGGCGGTCGACCAATCGCAATCATCTTCCCTGAGCCGTTGGAAACCGATGCGGTTCAGGATGGCGGGGTTTTCTAAAGGCCGGCCAAGCCCGGCTTCCATGAAGGACAGCAAGATGCCGGCCTCTGATGCCGTATGGCTGTCCATGAATCGGTAGACGAGTTCATAGCTCAAAGGAGCGATCGGCGGCGGCACATAGCTCTCATCGCGGGCCAGTCTGGCGACGCGCCAGGCGATCGAGTCGACAGCTTCCGGCAGGGACACATTTGTCAGGAACACGACGACCAGGTCCTCGTCCACAAACCGGATGAGATCTGCGAAGAAGAGGCCATTCGACCCATTGTGCGTGACAATGCGCCGGCCATCGTTCGTGCTCTGAATACTCCAACCATAGCCATAAAATGTCGTGCCGCCTTCAGTCTCCGGAACATGAGGTGCCTGGAGCAGGGCGACGCTTTCTCGGCTCAGCACCGTTCCGTCACGCAGGGCCTTGTGCCAGTTGTAGAGATCGCCGGTCGTTGAGTGCAGGTCGCCCTTGCCAATGCCGAACCAGGTGACCGGACCGTTGCCCCATTGCCGGAAAGTGGTTCCCCAGCTTTTCCAGGTGGCGGTCTCCAGGTCGAAATAGTATCCGTTCGCGATCCGGTCCGCGCGCCAGTCCGGCTGCAGATACCCGGTCTGGCTCAAGCCAGCTGGTTCCAGAAGGTGTTGTTGAAGATAGTCCTCAAAGGGTTGGCCGGACGTTTGCTCCACGATCGCCGCCAAAAGGGTATAGCCGGTATTGGCATACTCATGACGGGTGCCAGGTTCGGTTGCGAGGGTTGAGGCAAAGAAGGCCGTCAGGAAGTCTTCCTTGCTGGCTTCATCATAGCGAAAGCCAAGATCCTGACGGGAGATGCCGCCTGTGTGGGTCAGCAGCTGGTGCACCGTGATCCCAGCCTTGTCTTTGGGGGTGTCGTCAAACAGATCCCCAAGCGTGTCGCCGAGGTGGAGTTTGTCCTGTTCTACAAGTTTGAGAATGGCTGCCGCGGTGAACTGCTTGGTGACCGAGCCGATGTTGAACACGGTCTCCGGCGAAACCTTCACGCCCGCCTCATAGTCAGCATACCCATATCCTCTGGATAAAAGCACCTCATCGCCCTTCGCGACCAGGACAGCGCCCGAGAAATGATGAGGCTCGGCAGCTGACAGGAAGGCGTCGATCCGTTGCGCGAGACGGGAGTCGTCTTCGGCAAAGGCCGGACACGGCAATACGAATGCCAGCACAGGGATCGCCAGAACGACGAGCCTTTTGAGGATATTTGGCAATACCTTACTCCGGTATCAGGATTGAACTGATCAGTCCGGCCGCTGGTCTTCCAGCTGCCCGGCATAGAAGCTGCGAATGTCCTTCACCAAAGCGTCCAGCGCACCCTCGTTCAGGTACATCATGTGGCCGCCCTGATAGTAGGTCATTTCGACCCGGTCCTGCGGGATGCCATAGCGGGCGAAGGTGATCTCCGCGTCGAAGAAGGGGCAGATCAGGTCGTAATAGCCGCTCGCGACCATGACGTTCAGGCTGGTATTGTGGCGCATCGCCGTGGTCAGCTTGCGCCCCGCATTCACATAGTGCGGCTCCCAGTACTGGCCTTCCGGCACATCGCGGAAATTCCACTGCTCGCCGGCCTCCGGGCTGGAGACCATATAGGGCCGGTTCATCTCAACGCCGAGGTCGGTGGCGAGATACTGGTTCATCAGGGCCGAATAGGCCGAGCTGACCGCATAACTCGACACGTCATCTTCCGGGCCTTCGGCGATGTCGTCGGCCTCATCCCCCAGATAACGCCCGTCGAGCCGGCCAAGTGCCACCCCCTCATCCCGCAGCAGCTCTTTCTGGAACCGATGCATCAGGATGCGAAGGTTCGAGGTCTCGATATATTGCGGGTCGAGCCCTGTAAAAAAGACGAGCTTGTCGCGGATATAGGTGCGCTCCTCCGGGCTCAGCCGGTCGCCTTTCCAGAGGGCGGGGCCGTATTCGTCGCGGGCGAAGGCGCGGGCCTCTGCCAGGAACTCCGCTTGCGGAATGCCTTGTCCGGCGCGGCCGTGATACTGTGCCACTGCGGCCATCGAGGGCAGGTAGGTGACATAGGAATAGACATTGTCATGGACGGAGGTGGATCCCTCATAGTCCAGTGCCTGCGAGATCAGCACGATGCCGTTGAGGGCAATGTCCACGTCGCCCACCGTCAGCTCATCGGCCAGATAAGCCGCGCGCGTCGTGCCGAAGCTTTCACCGATCAGGTATTTCGGGGCGTTCCAGCGCTTGTGCTTGGTAATCCAGATGCGGATGAATTCCGCGATGGATTCCTTGTCGCCCGCTTCGCTCCAGTAATCCTTGTTCTCGCCTTCGCCGATGGCCTGGCTGAAGCCGGTGCCGACCGGGTCGATGAAGACGAGATCCGTCATGTCCAGGATGGAGAGCGGATTGTCTACCATCCGATAAGGCGCGGCGCCATCATCCTCGTCGGCGTCGCTGGCCACCACAACGCGCTTCGGGCCGAGCAGGCCAAGATGCAGCCAGACCGAGGCAGAGCCCGGCCCGCCATTGAATACGAACGTCACCGGCCGGTCGGACCCGGCCTTCTCCTGAACGTAGGAGACCGTGAACAGGCTCGCCGCGGGCTTGCCATCTTTATTCTTGATCTGCGTCTCGCCCGCCTCGACCTTGTAGGACATTTTCTGCCGGCCGAACGTGCCGGAATGCTGGGTGACGAACATCACCGGCTCGGGCACGGGCCTGGAAGTTGTATTGGCTTCGGCTTCCTTTGCCGCTTCGGCGCTGTCGGTTTCGGCAAAGGCAGGGGCGGTCATGGCCATCAGGGCAGCCATGAAAAGAGCGCGCAGTTTCATTTGGGTCACTTCTCCTCGGCATCGGGCGGGCCGTCTCCCAGGAGATGGCGCCAGAGGCCTGAATACTAAGGCGAAAACCTATCCATCGCTTTTCGGGACGTCAAATGAAGGTTGAACCGGGTGTGCGATTGGCGGGCGCCCTGCCTGCCGGTTCGCCGCCTGCCTGGCATCGCATCCGGCGCGCACATGAAAGCTTCCCCTGCGGCGATGTCACGTTTAATCCATATGGCTGATATCTTTGGGGAAGGGAGACTGGGCCGGGATGAACATCATGGGTTTCGAATGGGGCTGGGACAACGCCCGCGCGTTGCTTGGCATCGCCATGATCTATGGCCTGTGCTGGGCCTGGTCTGAAAAACGGAAGCTCTTCCCGTGGAAAGTCGTGATCGGCGCCACGGTGATGCAGTTCGTTTTCGCGCTGATCCTGTTTGGCATCCCCTTCATCCGCTCCATCCTTTTCCGCGCCAATGATGTGGTCGACGGCCTTCAGGCCGCCACCCGCGCGGGCACGGGCTTCGTGTTCGGCTATGTCGGGGACAATGTCGCCGGCGCCGAGCTGATGGATGGCACGCCGCCGCCGCTCTTCTTCTTCCAGATCCTGCCCATCGTGATCGTCGTGGCCGCCCTGTCGGCCATGCTCTGGCACTGGGGCATCCTGAAATGGATCACCAATGGCTTCGCCTTTATCTTCCGGCGCGGCATGGGCCTTGGCGGCGCGACGTCGCTGGCTGTCTCCGCCAATGTCTTCATGGGCATGACCGAGGCGCCGGTTCTGATCCGGCCCTACATCAAGGGCATGACCCGCTCGGAACTGCTGATCATGATGACGGCCGGTTTTGCCACCATCGCGGGCTCCGTTCTCGTGGTTTACGGCTCCTTTCTGGAAGGCAAGATGGCGAACCCGTTGGCCCAGCTGCTGACCGCCTCCATCATGGCCGCGCCTGCCGCCGTCGCCGTCGCGCTCACCATGATCCCGGAAACCACACCCGCGACCGAGCGGATGAAGGAGCCGGACTTCAACTACGCGTCCACCATGGACGCCTTCTCGCGCGGCGCGACAGACGGCCTGCAGATCGTGTTCAATATCGCAACCATGCTGATCGCGGCGCTGGCGCTGCTCTGGCTGGTCAATGCCGGGCTTGGCGCCCTGCCGGATGTCGCCGGTGCACCGCTCTCCATCGAGCGCGTCCTCGGCTGGATCTTCGCCCCGCTGATGTACATGGTTGGCGTGCCGATGGAGGAGGCCGCGAAGTCGGGCTCCCTTATGGGCGTGAAGACGGTGCTGACCGAATTCGTCGCCTTCCTCCAGCTGGCCGAAGTGCCGCCGGATGCGATGGACCCGCGCACCCGCATGATCACCGCCCATGCGGTTTGCGGTTTTGCGAACTTCGGTTCCATGGGCATCCTGATCGGGGGCCTCTCGATCATCGAGCCGAGCCGCCGGGATGACTTCCTCTCCCTGTCCTGGCGCACGCTGGTGGCGGGCACCTTCGCGACCTGCCTGTCGGCAGCCGTCGTCGGCGCGTTGCCTTACCAGCTCTTCGCCGGGCATGCCGGTTGATCCGTATGGGGCTGAGTTTAGAAACGCTCTCTTCTCAGGTCGCCCTGCAACGTAGTAAGTAACAGCCGTCGGCGAGGTCCGGCGGAGCAACTTGCTTGATTGACGAACTCTTCCTGTGGTTTGTCCTGATCGGATTTATCGCACAGCTGATCGATGGCGCCCTCGGCATGGCCTATGGCGTCATCTCCACAACTTTCATGATCGCGCTCGGCATGCCGCCCGCCTATGCCAGCGCCAATGTCCACGCCGCGGAAGTGTTCACGACGGCGGCGTCCGGCATATCCCATTCCGCGGCGAAGAATGTCGACTGGCACGTCTTCTGGCGCCTCGCCCTGTTCGGGTCGGCCGGGGGCATCGCCGGGGCGTTCCTCGTCAGCCATCTTCACACAGACACCTTCCGCCCCGTAATCGCGGCCTACCTTTTCGGCATGGGCGTGGTCGTTATCTGGAAGGGATTGCGGCCGCGCATACAGGCACCGCGCCTTCACCGGGTGCGCCTGCTTGGCCTGTTCGGTGGTATGGCGGATGCGATCGGCGGCGGTGGCTGGGGGCCGGTCGTCGCGTCGAACCTCATCGCCCGGGGCGGCGATCCCGGCAAGATGGTGGGTACGGTAAACCTTGCGGAGTTCTTTGTGACGCTGGCCGTCTCCGGCGCTTTCCTGCTGGCGCTTGGCGCCACATTCGGTAAAGCGGCGCTGGGCCTGTTGGTCGGCGGCGTGCTGGCCGCGCCGGTGGCGGTGTTCGCCGCGCGGCGTATCCCGCGGAAACTGTTCACGATGGTTGTTGGCGTTGCCATCTGCCTTATCAGCGCCTGGAACCTCTGGCGCAGCCTTGCCGGACTGTGACCGGCAGGCTTTCCTGACAGGTGCCTGACACACAGGCGTGACCGGCTGCCCCTTGCGTGCCGCTGCGGCACGTACGAAACACAAGGCTTCCGCTTGGGAGGAAGCGTTCATGCAGAGTCACACAGACCGTAAAACTCACGGGAACGCGAAGCGTTCGTCCGTAATAACTCGTTCCGCGCTTTTGTCCGCGACAGGCGCCGCACTGGTGTTGTGTGCGCTGCCGGCGCAGGCCGATGAGGAAACTGCCACGCGCGAAGTTCTCTCGCCGATTGAAGTCTGGGGGGATCGGAATGCCAACGACCCCGGAAGCTATGCGGCACTTGATGCTTCCGAAATCGCTGCCACCGCTGCCGACCACCCAGCTGAAATCCTGAACCAGCTGCCCGGCGTGAACGTGCAGATGAATTCCGGGCAGGAGCATTTGATCGCTATCCGCTCGCCGGTGCTGACCGGTGGGGCCGGGCAGGGCAGCTTCCTGATCCTCGAGAACGGTGTCCCCACCCGCTCCCCTGCCTTCGGCAATGTGAACTCCCTGATCGAACCGCACCACGAGATCGCCGACGCGATCGAAGTCGTGCGCGGGCCGGGCAGCGCGAAATATGGTTCCAACGCGGTACACGGATTGATCAACGTCATCCTGCCGGAACCGGGCGAAGGCAGCGAGTTCCGCGCCTCCTATGGCACGCTCGGTCGCTGGCGCACAGACATGAAGCTGGACGAGGGGCAGCACTGGTTGTTCAATCTCTCCCTCCAGAAAGACACAGGCTGGCGCGACAATACCGATGTCAGCCAGCAGAAACTCTCCGTTGTCGGCAAGTTCAATCCGGGCCTCTGGGACGCGACCGTCTGGCTGTCCGGCCAGAACCTCGAACAGGAATCCGGCGGCTATATCGTCGGCGCCGATGCCTACAAGGACGAGGACATCGCAAAGACGAACCCCAATCCGGATGCGTACCGCAATGCCTGGTCCGCCCGGGTAGGCGCGCGGCTCGAACGGCCCCTGTTTGACGGCACTCTGATCCTGATGCCCTACGCGCACTCGCAGGCAATGATCTTCTCCCAGCACTTCCTGCCGAATGGCGGCGTGGAGAAGAACGGCCATACCGGCGGCGGCGTCATGGTGCGTTACGAACAGCCGCTTTCCGAACAGCTCACCTGGCGCGTCGGCACAGACCTCGACGCGGCCAGCGGTTACCTGCGCGAAATCCAGCCGGACCCGTTCGGCTTCTTCCCCGGCGACTCCCGCTTCCCGCAAGGCGTCCACTATGACTATGACGTCGACACGACCGTTGCGGCGCTGTGGACCGAGCTGGAATGGACGGTTTCGGAGGATTTCCGCATCCTTGCGGGCCTGCGCGGCGAGAGCCATGACTATGACTATTCGACCAAGGTGCCCGCCGGCATCAATGGCCGCTTCAACGTGCCCGCCGACCGGTCGGATTCCTATGAGTTCGTGACGCCGAAGCTAGGCGCTGTCTGGTCAGTCTCCGACACGTTCGATCTCTATGCCAACTATGCCCGCGGCGCCCGTGCCCCGCAGGTGTCAGACCTCTACCGGCTGCAAAGCCTGCAGGTCGTCGGCCAGATCGACACCGAAACGCTGGACAGCGTGGAAATCGGCGCACGCGGCGCCGCCCTGGACGGACGCCTCGTCTTCGATGTCGCCGCCTACTGGATGGACAAGGAGAATTTCTTCTTCCGCGACTCCGACGGCCTGAACGTGCCCGACGGCTCGACCGAGCATAAAGGCGTCGAAGGCTCCGCCGCCTACGACATCACCGACACGCTGTCCCTGTCAGGGAATGTGTCATGGTCCGACCAGACCTACACATTCGACCGGATCGTCGCGTCCGCCTCCAGCAGCATCCTCGATGGCAACGAGATCGACACCGCGCCGGAATGGCTCGCCAATGCGCGGCTGGACTGGCAGGCGACCGACCGCCTCGCCCTGTCGCTGAATGTAGAACATGTCGGCGAATACTTCACCGACCCGGGCAACCAGAACACCTATCCGGGGCACACCTTGCTTGGCGCCCGTGCGGCCTGGGCCTGGACGGACACGCACACGGTCTGGATCAACATCCGCAATTTGACGGACGAGCGCTATGCCGACCGGGCGGACGTTTCCTTCGGCAATCCGCGCTACTTCCCCGGAGAGCCCGTAAATGCCACTGTGGGGATCAGCAGAACATTCTAGGCAAGAATTCAGGAGGAACCCCATGAAGCTCTATCACAGCCCCAAGGCACCGAACCCGGACCGTGTCGTCTATTTCCTGCGTGCCAAGGGCAAGCTGGACGCGGTGGACCTCCAGGAAGTCTCCATCATGCAGCAAGAGCACAAGACCGCGGAATACCGCGAAGTCTCGCCCTTCTCGCAAGTCCCTGCGCTGGTTCTGGACGACGGCACCAAGATCACCGAGAGCCGGGCGATCTGCACCTATTTCGAAGGTATCTTCCCGGAGCCGAACCTGATGGGCACAGACCCGAAGGAAAAGGCGCTGATCGAGATGTGGGACCGGCGCGTGGAACTGATGTTCTTCATGCAGTTCGCCACCTGGTTCCGTAACGCCCATCCCATGATGGCGCCGCTGGAAGTGCCGCAAAGTGCCGAAGCCGCCGCCAAGGGCGAGAAGGCCGCGAAGAAGATGGCCGAGCGGTTCGATGCGCATCTCGCCGACAATGAGTTCCTCGCCGCCGGCCGCTTCTCCATCGCGGACATCACCCTCTTCATCGGCTGCGGTTTCTGCGGCGTGATGAAATGGGCGCCGCACAAGGAACACGCCAATCTCGGCCGCTGGTTTGAAGCCATGAAAGCACGCGGCTTCGCGGGCTAGGCCATCGACTCCGCGATCAGCTGGTAGGAGCGGATACGGTCTTCGTTCCGCTCTGCCAGCGTCAGGATGAACAGCTCGTCGGCGCCATGCTCGCCCGCAAAGGCAGTGAGGCGCCCGGCCACATCATCCGCCGCGCCGATCACGCCGCGTCCCTCCGCCGCCGCCAGCGCTTCCGGCGACGCGGTCGCGATCACGGCATCGGCCTCCGTGGACGGAACGAAGGCGCGGAAGTCGCCCGCGCTGCGGGCGAGGTTCCAGGCGATGGCGGGTTTCGACAAGCGGCGGGCTTCCGCCTCGGTCTCTGCAGCGAGGGCCACAAGGCCGACGGCGGCGCAGGGCTCTGACGCGAAGGGCGACGGCTCGAAGGTTTTCCGATAGGCCTCAAGGGCTGCGCCCGCCGCGCCCGGTGCCAGGAAATCGGCAAAGGCGAGCTTCAGGCCCATCGCCCCGGCAAAGGCGGCGGAGTCCGGCGAGGAGGACAGCATCCAAAGGTCCGGGCGCTGACCCCGCGGGCCGACATGAATGCCCGTTGCCCGATGGCCCTCAGGTAGGGGCACCTCGCAGCTCGCATCCAGCATCCAGTCCATCAGCATGCGCAGCATGGTCGGGAAGGCCTGCGCGCCCGGGCCGAGCAGGGCAGCTGACGTGCGCGGGTCGGCCCCGGTCGCCCGGCCGACGCCCAGTTCGATCCGTCCCGGTGCCAATGCTTCCAGCGCGCAGAACTGTTCGGCGACCTTCAGCGGCGAATAGTTCGGCAGCATCACCCCGCCCGAGCCGAGCTTCAAATGCTGGGTGCGCTGGGTCAGCGCCGCGATCAGCACTTCCGGTGCAGAGCCGGCAAAGCTGCGCGCATTGTGATGCTCCTGCACCCACAGGGACCGCCAGCCCCGCCCGTCCAGCGCTCCGGCCAGCGCGAGCGTGTTCGCGAAAGCGTCCGCCGCGGTCTGGCCCTCGAACAGGGGCGAGGGATCAAGTATCGACAGGGCTGGTTTCATAGCCCCCGTGATGCGCTATGCAGGGGGGCGAAACAAGACAAGGAAACGATTCATGCGGATCTTAGCGGCGTCCCTTCTCCTGCTCCTGACGGCCTGTGCGCAGGCCTCCTCGTTCGGCCCACAGGTCCGGGCCGTGCCGATGGACGAGTTGAAGGCCGCCGCGCCCGCCGGCCAGCTGTCAGGTGTCGCCCAGCCGGTGGCCTACCGGGTGGAGATGATGGTCGATCCGCGCGAAGCCGCTTTTTCCGGTCATGTCCAGATCGACGTAAACCTGATGACCTCTGCTACGGGTATCTGGATGCACGGGGCCGATCTCGACGTGTCGTCGGTTCAGGTCACTGCGGGCGGCGAGACCCGGCCGGCCAGCTGGACAGAAGTCGATCCGACCGGCGTCGTCTGGGTAGGTTTTCCGAACCGAGTTCATGCGGGCGGCATCACGCTGACCATCGACTACACGGCAGCGTTCGATGCAAACCTCGCCGGCCTGTTCCGGGTGGATGAAAAGGGCGAAGCCTATGCGCTGGCCAAGTCGGAGAGCATCCAGGCCCGCCGCTTCCTGCCGAGCTTCGACGAGCCGGGCTTCAAGGCGCCGTTCGACATCACGCTGACCGTGCCGGAAGACATGCTCGCCATCGGCAACACGCCGGTCGCCTCTCGCGTCCCGGCAAGGCCCGGCTTTGATCGCGTGACCTTCCTGCGCACCCGTCCGCTGTCGACCTATCTCCTGTCGGTCGCCGTCGGCAATTTCGAGAAGGTCTCTGCCGGCACGATCCCGGTCAATGCCTGGCGCGACTGGCCGGTGCCACTCAGCGGTTACGCGCGCATGGGCAAGGGTGATGAGCTCGAAGCGATCCTCTCCATCACGCCGGCCATGATCGAGTTCTTCGAGGAAGCGCTGGAACAGCCCTATCCCTATGAGAAGCTGGACATCATCGCCGCGCCGCAATGGCCGTCCGGCGCGACGGAGCTTGCCGCAGCGATCACCTACCGGGAAAGCCGCATTCTCGCCAATGAGAAGTCGGGCGCGATGTTCCTGCGGTCGATGAAAGGCGTGCATGCGCATGAGCTGTCGCACATGTGGTTCGGCGATCTCGTGACCCCGCCCTGGTGGGATGATCTCTGGTTGAAGGAAGGCATTGCCAGCTGGGCGGAACCGGCAGTGCTGGGCACGCTCGAGCCGAATGGAGGGCACGACATTCAGGCCGTTGTGGATACGATTTCGGCAATGCAGCTGGACAGCCTGGCCAGTGCACGCGCCGTGGCCCAGCCGATCACGGAGAATGCCGATATCCGCAACGCCTATGATGCCATCACCTATAACAAGGGCCTCGCCGTCCTCGGCATGGTGGATGCGTGGTTCGGACCGGAACAATTCCGCCCGGCGCTCGGCAAATATATCGCCCAATATGCCGACAAGGCGGCCGACAGCGAGCAGTTCTTCCGTGCCATCGGCCGCACGACCGGCAATCCGGACATTGGCCGGTCGCTGAAATCCTTCGTGACGCAGAATGGTGTCCCGCTGCTGGCGACAGAACTTCAGTGTACGAGCGCTGGCGCGAAGGTGGTTCTGGAACAGAGCCGGTATCGTCCGCTTGGATCCGACGCGGACCCGGACCGTAGCTGGATCATTCCCGTCTGCGTCGCCTGGCACGAAGGCGAAGACAGAGGCCGTTCGTGCACACTGATGAAATCCCACCGCAAGGTGCTGCCGCTGGAAGGCGCGAGCTGTCCCGATACCTACCACCCGAATGCCAACGGCACCGGCTATTACCGGTTCAATCTCGCCGGCGATGGATGGGACAAGCTGATCGCTGCGCTGCCGGAGCTGAGAGCCACCGAAGCACTGACTGCCATCGACAGCGCGGAGGCGGACTTTGCGGCCGGAGAAATGGGCGCGGCCACGTTTCGGAGCCTGCTGTCGGCAGGTGCGCAGCATGACGACGCGGCCGTCGCCTCGGCTGTACTGAGCATTTATGCGGATCTGATGGACCGGCTGGAGGGCGCAGACGCGGCTGGCCTGCAGGCCGATGCGGAGTTGGCGTCTACCCGCCTGCACACACGCATCGCCGAAGGTGACGAAGATCCGGAACTGGAAGCCGCCTTGATCGAGTTCGACGCCACAATCCTGAAGCAGGAAGCGGCGCGGACGGAACTCGCCTCCGAAATGGACAAGTGGCTGAATGATCCGGAAGCGGACGTGAACCTGTCCAGCGATCTCTATGCGTCCGGGCTTCTTGTCCTGCTGGATGAAGGCGGGCAGGCGGCATATGACCGTGTGCTGCAGGCTTATGACGAGATCGACGATCCGGCCTTTGGCCAGTCGGTTGCGATCGCCCTCGGCAATGTGACGGATCCGGATCAGGCGGCCCGCACGCGCGGCCTGATCGCCTCGGCGGAGCTTGGCCCGCGCGAAACTTACACGATGGCACTGCTGCAGATGCGGACGCCGGAAACGCGTGAGGCGATGTCGACGTTCCTCGAGGCCAATTTCCCGGCCTTCCTGAAAGCGATCCCGGCACAGTGGAAGCGCCGCACGCCGGGGCTCGCCGCCTATTTCTGCGATACTGACGGACTGGGCGCGCTGAACGCCCTATTCGAGGAATATGGCGATCTCGCCGAAGGCCACGAACGCGCGCTCTCGCAGGCGCGGGAGCAGATCAGTCTCTGCATCGCGCAGAAGGCCGCGACGCAGGCAGACCTTGAAGCCGCCTTCGCCGCTGCACCTTGATAGGCGTACGCTCTAAGCGTTCTTGATCGTCAGGCCGCCATCGACCGGGATGAACACGCCGGTCATGAAGCTGGCGGCCGGCAGCACGCAGGACAGGGTGATGTTCGCCACCTCTTCCGGAATGCCATACCGGCGCAGCGGCACGCGGCGCTTGGCGTAGATTTCCTTGTGCTCGTCCGGAATGCCGGCAGTGATGCCGGTGCGGATCGGTCCGGGACAGATGCAGTTCACCGTGATGCCTTCCCGGCCAAGGTCCACGGCGAGGCCGCGGGTCAGGCCGATGACGCCATGCTTTGCGGCAACGTAGGGGCTGTTGCCCGGCGTGGCGCCGAGGCCTTCCGTAGACGCCACATTCACGATGCGGCCATAACCGGCCTTGCGCATATAGGGCAGCGCCGCGCGGATCGCCCGCTGGTGCGAGGTCAGCATGACATTAATGCTGGGCCCCCAGCTGTCCTCATAGCTTTCCTCGGCGATGTTGGCAGGAATGGCGAAGCCGGCATTGTTGACCAGGATTTCCAGCCCACCGAAATGGGCCGCCGTTTCGTCGATCACACGCTTGATCATGTCGGCATCGCCAACATCCATCGCCCAGCCTTTGACATGGTCGACCCCCGCGGCCTTGATCTCTTCGACCACGGCATCGACGGCGTCCTGCTTCAGGTCCGTGACGGCGACGTTTGCGCCTTCGCGGGCGAAGAGGTGGGCGGTAGCCCGGCCCATGCCGCTGGCGGCGCCGGTGATGAGGGCGGTCTTGCCTTTGATCGAGCGCGAAAGCGCTTCATAGGGCGGCTGGCTCATGGCTGTTTCCTTCTTTTCTTGATTGTTCCGGAGAAGTTGAGGACAGGACGTCCGTTTTCTCCGCTTATGATTCCCCGGACGAAGCTCAGCGAGCCGCCCTTGCGCAGCACGTCGCCGCGCGCTTCCAGGCGCTCGCCTTCGACCGCGCCGTCGATGAATTCCGACGTGAAAGCGACCGTGACGCCGTAGGAGCCTTCCATCGCCTCATGGCCGAGGGCAAACAGAGAGAAATCCGCAAAGCTCATCAGGCAGCCGCCATGGACGACGCCGCCGGCATTCATGTGCTTGCGCTGCACGCGGAACGCGGCGACCGGCCCCTTTTCGTCGACCCTGAAATAGAAAGGCCCGGCCGTCTCATACTCGAACGGCTCCTCCTTCCAGGTTGTCCAGCCCGCGAATTCTCCCGATTCCTCGATTGTCGTGCTCACATTGCCTCCCTGCATTACGGGCGGCACGATACCGCACGGTTACCCTTCGACAAGCGTGCCGTTGGGGAATAGATTGCGCGGGCGAAAAGTCAGAATGAATTGAAAAGGAAGCAGACCATGGCCTTCGACGCCGAGATCCGGGACGCCCTCATCGAACAGGTGCGCCGCTTCGTGAACGAGAAATGCGTGCCCGCCGAAGCCGAAGTCGCAGAGAATGACGAGGTGCCGCAGTCCATCGTCGACGAGATGAAGAATCTCGGCCTGTTCGGCATCGCCGTGCCGGAAGAATATGGCGGCCTGCAGCTGGACATGGAAACTGAATGCCTGGTCGCGTTCGAGCTTGGCCAGACGTCCCCGGCCTTCCGCTCTGTCGCAGGCACGAACATCGGCATCGGCTCTCAGGCCCTCGTCCTGTTCGGCACCGAGGAGCAGAAAACGAAATGGCTGCCGGGCGTCGCCTCGGGCGACCTGATCGCCTCCTTCGCGCTGACCGAGCCGGAAGCCGGTTCCGACGCCGCAGGCCTCAAGACGAAAGCCATCCGCGATGGCGACCATTACGTCTTCAACGGCACGAAGCGCTACATCACCAATGCCAACAAGGCCGACATCTTCACCGTCATGGCCCGCACCGATCCGGACACGCCCGGTGCCAAGGGCGTCTCGGCCTTCGTGGTCGAGCGTGACACGCCCGGCGTCTCGGTCGGCGTGCCGGAGAAGAAGATGGGCCAGCAGGGCGCCCATATCTGCGACGTGATCTTCGAGGATGCCCGCGTACCAGCGTCCAACATGATCGGCAAGGAAGGCGAAGGCTTCAAGGTGGCGATGAGCGTGCTCGACAAGGGCCGCCTGCACATTTCCGCCGTGGCGACCGGTGTCTCCAAGCGCCTGATCCGCGAAATGGTAAACTACGCCATGGAGCGCAAACAGTTTGGCAAGCCGATCATGGAACACCAGATGATCCAGGCGATGATCGCCGACAGCCAGGCCGAGACCTACGCGGCCGAGTGCATGATCATGGACGCCGCCCGCCGCCGCGATGCAGGCGAGGACGTGACCCTGCTCGCCTCGTCGACGAAACTGTTCGCCACCGAGGCGTGTGGCCGCGTCGCCGATCGCGCGGTGCAGGTATTCGGCGGCGCCGGTTATGTTGCCGACTATGGCATCGAGCGCTTCTATCGCGACGTCCGCATCTTCCGCCTCTATGAAGGCACCAGCCAGATCCAGCAGATCATCATCGCCCGTGAACTGGCCCGCGCCGCCAAGACCGGTAAGCTCTAGGCGTGATCTTTTCCTCGGCGGGGAGACCGGCGGTTTGCGCTTCTCCCCGCTGGGGCCATAATGAGAATAACCGGGAAACAGGAAACGCACGCAGATGTTCGAACACGACCCAACCGACCCGCATGAAGTTGGCCTCAATGCGGAACGCCTCGCGGCGGTTCCGGCCTTCTTCGAGAAGAACTATCTCGACACCGGCAAGTTGCCTTGCATGGCGACGCTGATTTCGCGCAATGGCGAGATCGCGCTGGAAGACTATCGCGGGACGACCGAACTCGGCGGCGGCAAGCCCATCGGGCCGGAGACGATTTTCCGCATCTATTCGATGACGAAGCCGATCACGTCGCTGGCCGCGATGATGCTGTTCGAGGAAGGCAAGCTGCGCCTGGACCATGACGTCGCCCGCTACATCCCGGAATTTGCCGATGTCGAGGTTTTCGACAGCGGCAGCCGCGAAGACTACAAGACGCGCAAGCCCGACCGGCCGATGAAAGTGCTGGATCTCTTCACACACACGTCCGGCCTCACCTATGGCTTCATGATGCAGTCGGAAGTCGATGCCCTCTACCGCAAGGAAAAGATCGGCCGCCCGGACGAGACACTGCAGGAGATGGCGAAACGCCTCGCCAAACTGCCGCTGGAATGCTCGCCGGGTGATGAGTGGTGGTACAGCCATTCGACCGACGTGCTGGGCGCGATTGTCGAAATCGCCTCCGGCATGGAGCTGGACCAGTTCTTCCGGGAGCGGATCACCGGGCCGCTCGGCATGGTCGATACGGACTTCTGGGTGCCCGAAGACAAGATCGACCGTCTCATGGCCTGCTATGAGAAAAACGCAATCACCGGCGAAGTTAAACAGTCGGACGGCGCCGGCGCGTCGTCGAAGCTCTATTCGAAGCGGCCGAAACTGCTGAACGGCGGCGGCGGGCTTGTCTCGACGGTGCGCGATTATCACCGCTTCTGCCTCATGCTGCTACGCGGCGGCACGCTGGATGGGGCCCGCATCATCAGCCCCAAGACCTGGGAGTTCATGCGCCAGAACCATCTGCCCGGCGGGCAGACGATCCGCGACATGGGTCGCTCCCTGTTCAGCGAAGTGATCACAGGCGGCACGGGCTTCGGCCTCGGCGGCTCGGTCGTCACCGACGTTGTGGACACACAGCAGCCGGGCAGCGAAGGTACGTTCAGCTGGGGCGGCCTCGCCTCCACCTTCTTCTGGGTCGATCCGGAAGAGGAAATCATCGGTATCCAGATGACCCAGCTGATGCCGTCCTCGACCTATCCGATGCGGCCACAGTTCCAGCAACTCGCCTATGCGGCTGTCGATTGGTAAACAGTGCCGGATGAGGCTGCTCCGCGACGAAGGCCCAGCGCACGCCTCGTCATTCTGGATGGATTGGGACGGGCGCTCCTGTTCCGGTTCCGCTTTCCCGACCGTACCTTCTGGGCGACCCCCGGCGGTGCGGTAGATGAAGGCGAGACATTCGAGGAAGCAGCCTACCGGGAACTACATGAAGAGACCGGATTTCGCGGCACGCTCTCGGCGGAAGTGCACCGCCGCTACACTGTCTTCACCGGACCCTCGGGGAACAGTGTGGAGGCGGATGAGCGCTATTTCTGCCTGCGCGTGGAATCTGGCGCTGTGAACAGGTCCGGCTGGGAACCGGTCGAGCAGGAAATGATCCAAAAGGTCGCCTGGCTGTCCCCCGATGACATCCGGGCCTTGCAGGAACCTGTGTTTCCAGAGAACTTCGCTGACCTTGTCGATTATTTGAAAGAAGCGCCACACACATGAGCGAACACGTAAACCCCGTCCGCGAGGCGATCCTGGACCTGACGGAGGCGGCCGGTCCCGGCAAGTCGATCAGTGCGGAGCAGGCGGCCCGGGCTGTCAGCGAAAAGAACTTCCAGCGCGTCCTCAAGGATGTGCGCGCCGAGGCGATCCGCCTGCACAAGGAAGGCACCGTCCTGATCTACCGGAAAGGCAAGCCGGTGGAAGATCCGAACGCCTTCAAGGGCGTCTACCGGCTCGGACGTCCGGCGGCGAGCTGATGGCCAAGCCGCCGGATCCGTTCCATGAATTCGTCATGGAACTGTTCGCGCCGATGGGGCCGGTCAGCGTCCGGCGCATGTTCGGCGGCGCCGGCGTCTTCAAGGACGGGCTGATGTTCGCGTTGCTGGCGGATGACGTGATTTATTTGAAAACCGACGCGGGCCTGCGTACGGAGCTGGAAGCCGAAGACTGCGAGCCCTTCATCTGGACCCGACCGAGCGACGGCAAGCAGACCGACATGGGCTATGTCAGCCTGCCGCCGGATGCGATGGACGAGGCAGACCTCGCCAGCGAATGGGGCCGGAGGGCCTTCGCCGTCGCGCTGGCCGCAAAAGCGAAAAAGCGCAAATAGGGCCCGTCAGACGCCGCTATACATGGTCTATTCATTGGATAATTCATGGTCTGAAGGTCGGCTTAGCCAACACCGGAGTTCCCTTTAAGGTAGTGAGAGCTATCCTCCGTAGCGGCGCAGCTCGCTCTTCACACGGCCTTTGGTCACCGTCACGACGTAGAGCCGGTCATACTCTGTGGCCTCCACAATCGGGGCGCCGGCTTTGCCGCCCAGCAGGTCCACAAGGTCCGGAATCGTATTGGAATGGCCGACAACCAGAATGGCGCCGGGGGTGGCCTTCAGCTGGCTCGCGAAGGCTGCCTGCCGGCCGGCGTCATAGATTTGGATGGGCAGACCGGTGCGCCTCGACGTCGGCTTTGCCGTCTCGATCGTCCGGGTCGTGTCGGTCGACCAGATCGCTCTCAGGCCTGCATCCTGCAGTTCCCGCGACAGGATGTCGGCGCGGGCACGGCCCACGACGGTCAGGTCCGGATCCGGGCCGGTCTGCTTCTCCGCGTGACGGACAAGATAGATTGTCGTGTCTGGAACGGCAGGCGCGCTGGCGCAGGCGCCGAGGGCCAGGAATGACAGCGCGGCGAGGGTGCCGCGGCGGGTCAGGCTCATGCTGCGACGGGGCGATCCATCGGATCGTCCAGGGAGAAGGCTTCCGGTGTGGAACCGTGTTCTCTCAGGTGCTGCAGTTTCTGCCATCCGTCCTCCAGGGTCACTTTCTCTTCCTTCGGTGACCACCACATCACGAAACTCGGGCCCGCGGAACGGTCGATTTCCGCTGCCAAGCGCCGCATGCTCGGCGGGTGGGTCTTTCCGGAATAGGAAAATTCCCTGAGGCGCTCAAGAGAAGCCCAGCCCCCCATCGTTGACACATCCGGCGCCCCCATGCCTTCCGGATATGGAAAAATACCGTCCAAAGGCATCCACACACCATCGGGGCGGCGCACGCCGTGACGGTGGAAATGCAGGCCTTCAAACGCAACAGCATCCGCAAAAACGCGCGGCATGATGCTGACGAAAACTCGAATAAATTCATTTTCAAGACTGAACGCCCCAAGTGGGCGCGCACAGTTAAAATGAATAAGGCGATAATCCATCCCCAGCCTCCTGAAAGAACAGGAGATACCCAGAAGGAATTACCCTATTCTTAAAGGTCAGGCAGCAACCTAAATAAATCTTAGGTTACTTTCCGTGGAATTCGGCCTGGCGCTTTTCGAGGAAGGCTTTCACGCCCTCTGCGAAGTCCGCCGTCCGGCCGGCGGTGCGTTGAGCCATGCGCTCTGCGTGCAGGGCGTCGCCCATTCCGGTTTCGGTGGCGTCCCAGATCAGCTTGCGCATGCCGGCCAGGGCCACGGTCGGGCCGGTCGACAGGGTCTCGGCCCATTCCATGGCGGCTGCCATCAACTGGTCATCCTCGACCACCTTGTTGATCATGCCCCACTCCAGAGCCTTGTCTGCAGGGAGTTTTTCGCCGAGCAGCGCCATCTCCATGGCGCGGACACGGCCAACATTGCGGGCCAGCAGCCAGGTTGAGCCGCCATCCGGCACCAGACCGATACGGCGGAAGGCCTGCATGAAGTAGGCGCTCATCCCGGCCACGATCAGGTCGCCCATCAGGCCGATGGAGCAGCCGACACCGGCAGCGGCGCCGTTGATTGCAGTGATCACCGGATGGGGATGTTCGCGGATGGCGACGATCATCGGATTGTAGTGGGTATCCAGCGGACGGCCGGCATCTGGCTTGGAGCCTGGATGGCTAAGCGACGGGCCCGAAACCTTGCCGAGATTGGCGCCCGAGCAGAAGCCGCGGCCATTGCCGGTGATGACGGTGCAGCGGGCCTCGTCGGCGGCTTTTTCGAGGGCGTGCAGCATCTCCTGCGCGGTATCGACGCCGCAGGCATTCATCGTTTTCGGGTCATTGAAGGCGATGACGGCGATATTGCCCTTCAATTCGTAGGAAATCAGCTCGTAGCTCATTGTCGCCCTCCCTTTGGCGTGTCTCGTGATCTGACGGCAATCTAGCCGTCCCACGCCGCTTGTGAACGCCTCACCCGGCGGCAAGCCCAATCTCCCATTGTTAAGCCCTGAACGTGCGCTACACTGTTCAGAACAACCGATAAGCAGGGAGATCGGATCCATGGCCCTCGATAGCGCCTCCACCGCCGGCATGGCCGGCATTCTCGCGCGGCAAAAGGCTGCCCACATTCGCGATGGCATTCCCTCCGCGGCCAAGCGGATCGAGTGGCTCGACAAGGCGATCGACCTTCTGATCACTTATAATGACGAATTGGTCGATGCGATGTGCCAGGACTTCGGGCACCGCTCGAAGGACCAGTCGGGTTTCACCGATATCGCCGGCTCCATCGGTGCGCTGAAGCATGCGAAGAAACATGTCGCCAAATGGATGCGCCCGGAAAAGCGCAAGGCGGAATTCCCGCTCGGCCTGCTCGGCGCGAAAGCCCAGATCCAGTACCAGCCGAAAGGCGTGATCGGCGTCATCAGCCCGTGGAACTTCCCGGTCAATTTGACCTTCGCGCCGCTGGCTGGCGTGTTCGCCGCGGGTAACCGTTGCATGATCAAGCCGTCGGAGTTCACCGAACTCACGTCGGAAGTGATGAAGAAGGCGATCGAGCAATATTACGACGAGGAAGAAGTCGCCGTGATCACCGGTGGTCCGGAAATCGGCGCCGAGTTCACGAAACTCGCCTTCGATCACATCCTCTTCACCGGCGCGACGTCCATCGCCCACCACGTCATGCGTGCCGCGGCAGACAACCTCGTTCCGCTGACTCTGGAACTTGGCGGCAAGAGCCCGGTTGTGCTCGGCCGGTCAGCGGACTTGCAGAAGGCGGCGACCCGCATCATGGCGGGCAAGACGCTGAACGCCGGGCAGATCTGTCTTGCGCCGGACTATGCTTTCGTTCCGAAGGAAAAGACATCCGACTTTGTCGCCGCTGCGACCAAGGCGATCGAGACGATGTATCCGAGCGGCCTGAAGGACAATGACGACTACACGTCCATCGTGAACCAGCGCCACTTTGACCGCATCATGGGCTATATCGATGAAGCAAAATCGAAAGGCGCGGAGGTCATCGAGATCAATCCGACCGGAGAGAACTTCTCCCAGCAACCGCACCACAAAATCCCGCCACACATCATCGTCGACCCGTCCGACGACCTGAAAGTGATGCAGGACGAGATCTTCGGCCCGATCCTGCCGATCAAATCCTATTCGGACACAAAGGACACGATCGCTTACATCAACACCCACGACCGCCCGCTGGGGCTCTACTATTTCGGTGAAGACGCAGCGGAAAAGGACATGGTGCTCAACAACACCACGTCCGGCGGTGTGACCGTGAACGACGTGATCATGCACGTCGGCCAGGAAGACCTGCCCTTCGGCGGTGTCGGCCCGTCGGGTATGGGCTCCTATCATGGCCGGGAAGGCTTCCTGGAATTCAGTCACAAGAAATCTGTCTTTACACAGACGGGTAGCGAAATGATCTCGATGATCCGTCCGCCCTATGGCGAGAAATTCCGCAAGCAGATCCAGGGCAGGCTGAAGCGCTAGCCTCCCGCAACAGACCAAGAAAAAGGCCCCTCATCCCTTGCGGACGAGGGGCCTTTTTTCTGGCCGGTGGACGCTTAGCGTTTCAGGAAGGCCGGAATGTCATTGCCGAAGCCTTTGACGTTCTCCGGCGCTGGATCCAGGATGAGGTCGTCATCCTTGCGCTTGCGGTCACGCTTCGGCTTTTCCTTGCGCTCGGCGCGCTCGCGCTTCGGCTTTTCAGCCTTTTCAGCTTTCTCGGGCTTTTCAGACTTTTCGGCCTTCTCAGCCTTGTCGGCCTTTTCAGCTTTTTCCGGCTTGTCTGGTTTTGCCGCGGTTTCGGGCTCGGCTGGTGCGTCCTCTTTCACAGGCGTATCCGGCTGTTCGGAAACCGTCGTGGTTTCCGCGTCGTCCTTCTGCGTTTCCTCACGGCGGCTACGGCTGCGGCCACCGCTCGACCGCTCACCACGTCCACCCCGGCTGCGTACGCCATCGCGGCTGCTGCCACGGCGCCCGCGCCCGGACTTTTCCTCTGGTGGCAGGTTTTCGATTTCTTCGAGCAGGCCTTCCGGCATGAACTCTTCGACATCCTTGTCGATCATCTTGAGAACGAAGCCCCAGGATTTCTCATCGGCGGGCGAAACCAGCGTGTAGCTCTCGCCGGTGCGCCCGGCGCGGCCGGTACGGCCGATCCGGTGGATATAGTCTTCGTCCTTTGGCGGCGGGCCGTAATTGAACACGTGGCCGACATCCGGGATGTCCAGCCCGCGGGCCGCGACGTCGGACGCCACCAGCAGTTTCAGGTCGCCATCGCGGAACTTCTGCAGCGTCTCGGAACGCACCGATTGCGGAAGGTCGCCGTGGATGGGTGCAGCGTCGTGTCCGTGCTTGCTGAGCGAGGCGGCCACGATGTCCACTTCGACTTTGCGGTTGCAGAAGACGATGCCGTTTTTCACGTCGCAGGCTTCGATCACCCGGCGCAGCGCTGTACGCTTGGCCTTGGCATCATTGGTCGGCAGGTGAACGACATGCTGCGTGATCGTTGTTGCCGCATCGGTCGGGCGCGCCACTTCGATCTTGATCGGGTCCTGCTGGAAGGTTTTCGCAAGACGCTGGATGTCGGACGGGAAGGTCGCCGAGAACAGCAGGGTCTGGCGCCGCGGCGGCAGCTTCGTGCAGATTTTCTCGATGTCTGGGATGAAGCCCATGTCGAGCATGCGGTCGGCTTCGTCGATGATGAAGTATTCCACGCCCATCAGCAGCAGCTTGCCGCGATCAAACTGGTCGAGCAGGCGGCCGGGCGTGGCGATCAGGACGTCGACCCCGCGCTGCAGCAGGCCTTCCTGTTCCTTGAAGCTGACCCCGCCGATCAGCAGCGCCATGGTGAGCTTCAGATACTTGCCGTATTTCTCAAAGTTCTCGGCGACCTGCGCCGCGAGCTCACGCGTCGGACAGAGAATGAGACATCGCGGCATGCGGGCGCGGGCGCGGCCACGGGCCAGGCGGTGAATCATCGGCAGCACGAACGCGGCCGTCTTGCCGGTGCCGGTCTGCGCAATGCCTGTGACGTCGCGGCCTGCAATAACGTTGGGGATGGCTTCGGCCTGGATCGGTGTAGGGGTCTTGTAACCCGCTTCGTCCAAGGCCTTGAGGATATTCGGGCCGAGCCCGAGGTCGGCGAAAGTTGTTTCAGTCAATGTCTGTCGTTCCTGAGATGGAAGTTGTTACCCGGTGCGGCCCGTATGGCCGCCAACATTCCGCTTTCCGTACACCCTTGTACGTTCCGCGGACCGGGCGCTTTCCATGCCCGGAGCGTCTTGTGCGCTGCACATAGTGTATTTCGAGCGTCAGGTGAAGGGGCTGCGTTCAGGGGGCGGAGTCAGCCAGCACGGGGTGTGTCCCGGTATTTCATGACATCTTCGATCAGCATGCTCAGGACACGTTTGGACTGGCCCATGTCCGACAACTGCCCCGGCACGGTGATGCCGCCCGTCAGCAGGGTGCCGGCTTCCTGCGCTTCCAGCGTGATGATCAGATCACCTTCCCACGACCAGATGGACGAGAGCATCTTCGAGCGGATGATGCAGCCATTCTCGGCATCGGTGATGTGTTCAACGGGCTGGCTGCGGCTGGCGAGGGAACAGAGCACGGCCGCCAAGGTCTCGCCGAACGTGTTACGGAAGCCCTGCGTAATATCCCGGCTGGTCTTCATACCCAGTTTTGCGGAGATCGGCAGGGAAATATCCTTGATCAGCTGCAGAGGCGGGGCGGGGCCTGCGCCGGTGATCATCATCACCGGGCGGGCAAACTTGTAGAACTGTTCCGCTGAAATGCCCTTGGGGTTGGCGCCTGTGACGGCCTCGATCCGGGCGCGTACCTCAGGGTGCCCCATGATCTCGCGCGGATTCATGGACGCGCGCCAGTCTATGGAGGGGTCGGATTCGGGCGGAGATGTTGCCGGGGTCGGCGCGTCGCCGGAATCGGCGTTTGCTTTTGGTGCGCCGCACTGGGCGCAAAATCTGTCAGTCTCACCGAACTTTCGGCCGCACTGCGTACAGAACATGGTCGGGTCCCCACGACATTTGTCGCAGGGACCCTACCTTAATTATGCGCCCGCGTCAGCGAGGTTCTGGTTCACGAAGTCCCAGTTCACCAGGCTCGTCAGGAAGGTGTCCATGTAGTTCGGACGGGAGTTCTGGTAGTCGAGATAGTAGGCGTGTTCCCACACATCCATGGTCAGAAGCGGAGTGGTGCCCTCTTCGGTCAGCGGGGTTTCAGCGTTCGGCGTCTTGGTGATCGCCAGCTTGCCATCCTTCAGGACCAGCCAGGCCCAGCCGGAACCGAACTGGCCGCCGCCAGCAGCCTTGAACGCTTTGACGAACTCGTCATAGCCGCCAAGGTCGCGGTCGATCAGCTCAGCGGCCTTGCCATGCGGCTTGCCGCCGCCACCCGGTTTCATCGAGTGCCAGTAGAAGGTGTGGTTCCACACCTGGGCGGCATTGTTGAACATGCCGGCCTTGGAGGCGTCCGCTGCGGCAATCTTGACGATCTCTTCGAGCGACTTGCTTTCGAGGTCTGTGCCTTCGATCAGGCCATTCAGGTTGGTGACATATGCCTGATGGTGCTTGCCATAGTGAAAGTTCAATGTCTGTTCGGAAATGTGCGGGGCCAGCGCGTCACGCCCATAGGGAAGATCGGGAAGTGTGAATGCCATCTGGAAATCCTTTCTTGCAGGTATGTATCTGGTAGATAAGCGCGTCATCCGACATATGGGTTCCATGCCGAACAAGACCACCCCCCTTTCCAAAACACAGTGGGCCGCAATCGACAAGCGGGTCCGCAAGGTTGATGAAGACCGCTGGATCTCCAGCCGTTATGCGCCCGCGGCCCAGCGAAAGGCCCTGACAGCGCTCTATGCGCTCGCCTATGAGCTGGCCCGTGTGCGGTTGGCGGTTTCAGAGGAAACGCTCGGCCTGATTCGCTTTCAGTGGTGGCGTGAAGCGCTGAGCGAGCTGGAAGAGGGCAAGGCGCCCCGCGAACACGATGTCTGCCTCGCGCTTGCGGAAGAGGTTGCGGCTGGCCGTTTGAAGCCTGCCGCCATGCAAAGGCTGGTCGATGGCTATGAAGCGGCCTTTGTCGCGGAGGATCGCAGCAAGGAACCTGAAGCCTGGCTCGCCCTGATCGCGGCCAGCATGCTGACCAGCCACCATGACTGGGCAGAGGAAATCGGCGAAGTCGCGCCGGCCTATGCCGCGCTGCGCCGCTCAGAGACGAAAGCTTTCGGCCCGCACGTGAAGCCAGTGCCGAAATCCATCCGCCCGGCCGTCGCCCATTACCGCCTGCGAAAGCACTACAGCGAAAAAGGCGAACCGGACGCGGTCACCAAACGCCTCAGCATCCTGAAAGCCATAAGGACCGGACAGGTCTAGACTTCGAACGCTTTCAGGATCGGGCAAGGGCCGCCGTCGGTGTCGTCGCAACTGTCAGCCAGCCGGTTCAGCGAAGCGCGGGCGCGTTTCAGTTCCTTGATCTGAAGGTCCAGCGCGTCGATCCGGCTGCGGGCCATCTGGCGCACTTCGGCGCGATCGGATGTTGCGTCGAGTTCGATCAGTCGGGCGATCTGCTTCAGCGTAAAGCCGGCAGCCTGGGCAGACCGGATGAAACTCAGCCGCTCTATGTCGGGTGCGCCGTACTTGCGGGTTCCGCCGGATAGGCCGCCTGAAGACGGTCTTGCCGGAAGCGCCATGAGGCCGAGGCGCTGGTAGTACCTGACGGTCTCCACTCCCACACCGCCCGCGCGGGCGAGCTGCCCGATGCTCATCTGATTTTCGTCTTGCAACCGTACCATGGTACGGAACTTATATGCGGCGGAGATGTTCATCAAGCGGAGCTGATCCCATGCCGAATTCCAAACCCGTTGCCGTTCTCTACCGGATGAAAACGCCGGAACACATTTGTCCGTTCGGGCTTCGTAGCCGTGCCTTGCTTCGCCGAAAGGGATTCGATGTGGACGACCGGCTGCTGACATCCCGGGAGGAGGCCGACGCCTTCAAGGCGGAACAGGATGTGAAGACGACGCCGCAAACCTTCATCGATGGACAGCGTGTCGGCGGTCACGAAGACCTGCGGAGATATCTTGGGCTGACCGTCAAGGACAAGAACCGGAAAACCTATATACCGGTGATCGCAATCTTTGCCTCTGCCGCCCTGATGGCCCTGGGCATGAGCTGGACAATGTACGGCACGCTGCTGACGGTTCGGGCGGCCGAATGGTTCATCGCCATCAGCATGTGTTTGCTGGCGGTGCAGAAGCTGCGTGATCTCGATTCCTTCACCAATACATTTCTCGGTTACGACCTGCTGGCGCGCCGCCATGTCCGGTATGCTTACATCTATCCGTTTGCTGAGCTGCTCGCGGGCGTACTGATGATCGCGGGCGCTCTGATGTGGTTCGCTGCGCCACTGGCGCTCTTCATTGGCGCAATCGGGGCAGTCTCGGTTTATCGGGCCGTTTATGTCGAGAAGCGCGACCTGAAATGCGCGTGCGTCGGCGGCAGCTCCAATGTGCCGCTGGGCTTCGTATCACTGCTGGAGAACGTCATGATGGTGGCCATGGCGGGGTGGATGCTGTTGAAATAATTAGCCGACTTATTCAGCAGATACCATCGCCTGCGCCGCCAGCCAGCCATCAATGTGCTGCAGGGCGCGGGCGGCCTGGGCGCCTTTTTTGGCGCGGCCCTTGGCCTTGCCGCGCAGGCGCTTGCCGTTCTCGTCCTTCTTCGGGAAATCCTCGATATCCGGGAAAAGGCCGAAATTGATGTTCATAGGCTGGAAGGTCTGTTTGCCTTCAAGGTGGCCGCCGGTGATGTGCGTGACCAGCGCGCCGAGCGCCGTCGTTGGCGGCGGGGCATCCAGCGTCCAGCCAAGGCGTTCGGCAGCCGCAAAGCGGCCGGCGAGCAGGCCCATGGCTGCGCTTTCGACATAGCCTTCGACGCCCGTGACCTGACCGGCAAAGCGCAGGCGCGGCATGGACTTCATGCGCAGCTGGGCGTCCAGGAGTTTCGGCGAGTTCAGGAACGTGTTGCGGTGGATGCCACCAAGGCGCGCGAACTCTGCCTTTTCGAGGCCGGGGATCATGCGGAAGATGTCTGTCTGCGCGCCGTATTTCAGCTTGGTCTGGAAGCCGACCATGTTCCACAGCGTGCCGAGCGCATTGTCCTGGCGCAGCTGGACCACGGCGTGCGCCTTCACGTCCGGCTGGTGCGGATTGGTCAGGCCGACCGGCTTCATCGGGCCGAAGCGAAGAGTCTCGCGGCCGCGTTCCGCCATCACCTCGATCGGCAGGCAGCCTTCGAAATAGGGTGTATCCTTTTCCCAATCGCGGAACTCGGTCTTCTCGCCGGCGATCAGCGCGTCGATGAAGGCGTTGTACTGGTCTTCCGACAGCGGACAATTGATATAGGCCGCCGTGTCGCCGCCGGGGCCCGGCTTGTCATAGCGGCTCTGGCGCCAGGCTTTGTCCATGTCAATTGAGTCGAAATAGACGATCGGGGCGATGGCATCAAAGAAGGCGAGGTCGTCTTCGCCTGTATGCGCGTGGATGGCCTCGGCGAGTGGCAGGGAGGTCAGCGGGCCGGTGGCGACGATGACGCTATCCCAGTCCTCTGGTGGAATCCCGGCGATTTCTTCCCGCACGATGGTCACGTTTGGATGGGCTTCCAGCTTCGCGGTCACCGCTTCGGCAAAACCTTCGCGGTCGACAGCCAGTGCACTGCCGGCCGGTACCTGATGTTCCGCCGCGGTGGAAATGATCAGCCCGTTCGCCCGGCGCATCTCCTCGTGCAGCACGCCGACTGCATTGGACGTGTGATCGTCGGACCGGAACGAGTTCGAGCAGACGAGCTCGGCGAGCTTGTCGGTCTGGTGGGCCTCGGTGCCCTTCACGCCGCGCATTTCGTGCAGGATGACGGGCACGCCAGCATTCGCCGCCTGCCACGTCGCTTCCGATCCGGCCATGCCGCCGCCGATGATATGAATGGGTTTGATGCTCATGGGCGGGACATGCGCAGGCCGGCCCGTTCCGTCAAGACGGGGTTTGCGGCTGCGGCCGGGGGCGGTAAGGCATTCTGTATGGATTCAAATACTTCCTCCCCGGCGGTATCGCCTTCGATTCCGGACCTGATCGCTCAGGCCTGGCGCCTCGCTGCACAGGCCGCGCTGCCGAGCTTGCCATGGCTGGCCCTGCTGGCCTTGATGGGCGGTTTCTACAAATGGGCGCTCAACACAGGCGCGGGCGGCACAATGCTGACGCTGGCGGCGCTCGTTGTTCTCTTCCTGTCGGGGGTACAGGCCTCGCTTATGATTTACCGGGCGATGATTCCGGAAGCGAAAGGGGCGTTCATGGCCCTGATGCACATGAACCTCGCCGTATATCTCGCCTTCTTCTTCATCAGCTTCTTCATATTTTTCTTCGTCGGCATCTTCGGCGTGGTGATGCTGCAGCTGTCCGGTCTGGTGGATCTCGCCGCTGAGGGGGCCGACGAGCAAATCCCCGCCGCGCTGGCGGGCATGATGTCGATGCCATATGGCTGGGCGCTCTCCGCTGTCTATGCCACCGGACTCGGCGGGCTGGCCTTTCTGGCTCTGCGTCTTCTGCTGGCAGGCGCCGCAACGGTGCAGACGGGGCGGGTCATGGTGTTTCGCACCTGGCGCTGGACCAAGGGGGATGTGCTCCGACTGGGTGCAGCAAGCCTCGCCACGCATGTGCTGCCGTTCCTGGCCGGGTATGTCGCCAATCTGGTGATCGTCGGTGCAGCGGGTCAGGGGGAAGTTGCCACATTCGCAACCGGGGTCACCGGCCTGTTCCTGCAGGCACCGTTCATTCTTGCGGGTCATGGTCTGGCTGTGGCCGCGTTGCGGGCCGCGCATCCTCCTGCAAACGTTGCCTAAGCCCCCGAAACCGGCTTAATTTCCCGCTTGAGGGGCAAATCAGAGGGACGCAGCATGGCCAGCCGGTTCACTTTCGACGGGGCGCTGATGTTCGGCTTCCGCGCGGCGCATGCGCGGGCCTTTCCCTGGAAATACGCGCTTGCTTTTGCGGTCGTCAGCACAGTGCTTTCGGCCGTGTTCGCCTGGGTGGTGAAGGATACGCTGTTCGGATTCATCCGTTCGGTGGAACAGCTGGATCAATCCGGGATAGATGATCCGGCGATCATCTTCCGGGCGATGTTCAACATGTTCGGCAGCCTGATCCCGACAGCCGTCATTGCAAGCCTCGTCAGCCTCGTCGTCTGGGCCATGTTCATGACCGCCACGCAGCGCCGCTATATCCGGGATGAGGACTTCTCGATCCGTTTCGGCCCGGATGAGTTACGTATGATGGGGGCAGGCTTCGTATGGTTTGCCGCGCTTTCGGTCGTCTACATCGTGCCGCTGCTGGTCATGTTGCCGGTGTTCGGCCTGATCACGGATTTCTACCACGGCGACATCACCGAGGAGCAAATGGCGATGTCCATGCTCGGCCGGGCTGGTATCGTCTCGGTGTTCTTTCTGGTGACGCTGCCGGTCTATGTTTTCTTCGCAACGCGATTTTCGCCAGTGTTCGCCATGACGTTCAAGGAAGGCAAGATCACCTTCGGTGATGCCTGGATTGCGTCGCGCGGCCGGTTCTGGCCGATCCTTGGGGCTTACCTGATCATTGCGATCGTCGGCGGCATGGCTGTCGGCTTTGCTTCGACCATTCTGGAAATGCTGGTCACGCCCGTATGGGTGAATTCACTGGGCGTTGTGGATGACGTGTCTGACCTGGAGAGCCTGTTCACGCCTGCCGTCATCGCCGGGCTGCTCGTTTACACCTTCATCCGCTATTTCCTGTCAGGATTGCTGATGCATTTTGTGAACGGCCCTGCAGCTTTCGCCGCCCGGCATGACCCGCGCGGCAGTGTGGATGACGCGCTGAACGTGTCAGAATTCGACTGAGGCGAAGGCCAATGAACCCCATCCAGTTCAATTTCGGAAACGCGGTCACCCATTTCACCAAGACGGATGGGCCAGCGGGATTCCTGTGGAAATTCGCGCTGGCTTACGCCGTCTGTGCGTGTCTGGTACAGGCCGTCTCGGTCGTCCTGCAATGGCCGGTGTACGAGGCCTATGTCCAGCTGTTCACAAGCGGTGGAGACTTTGATCGCTACGCTGAAGACCTTGAAAACGTGTCTGTCGCGACATCGCTGGGAGGCCTGCTGGTCATGCCGCTCGGTGTCCTGCTCTGGATCGTGTTCGAAGGGGCGAACCAGCGCCGCTATATGCGGGGAGAAGAGTTTGGTTTGCGGATCAGCGGTGACGAAGGGCGTCTCCTGATCGTCGGCCTTATCTGGATCGCACTGTTCATCGGCATGTATATCGGATTAGCCATCACCATCGTTATTCCGGTCGCCGCCGGATTCGCACTGGCGCCAGACGGTGTCATTCTGGCGGTGTTGCTCGGCCTGGTGCTGATGGTTGGCTATATCGTGCTGATCCTGTGGCTTTCCGCGCGCCTCTCTGCTGCCGCAGCCCTGACAGTGAGGGACCGCCAGATCCGCTTCTTTGAATCCTGGCGCGTCACGCGGGGCAAAGGCTGGACGATCCTCGGATCGTGGATCGTTCTGGGGCTCATCGCCTTTGTGGTGCTGATCCTGTTCTACATGCTGCTCGCAGCGCTCGGCTTTGGCTTGTTGTCGGCGCAGGTGCCCGGCCTGATGGACGGAGATGCCTCCGAAGACGACATCTTCGGAGCGATAGCGTCCCCCATGTTCTGGCTGCCGATGCTGGCGGTGGTGGTGGCTTTCACCATCGCGCAATCCACGCTGATGCACATCTTCAGCGGGCCAGCCGCGCTCGCGGCCCGCACCGATCCGGAATGGATCAGCGCGGGCATGCTCGGCGAATTTGACTAGGCAGGGGCAATTCCGCTGCTATTTGGCGGAACTCGTGGCCTTCGTCTTGCGCCCCTTGGCGGGCGTCTTCGCTGGTGCTTTCTTCGCGGCGGGTTTCTTCGCAACAGCCTTGGGCGACGTTGATTTTTTCGCTGCTGTCTTGCTGGCAGTCTTCTTTTCCGCGGCTGCCGGTTTTGCCCGCTTGTTGCGCGCCGCGCGGCGTTCGTCCTGGCGGCGGAAGGTCTCTGCTAGGAACCGTCCGGTCCAGCTTTCCTTCGAGGCGGCGATATCTTCCGGCGTGCCGGCTGCGATCAACTGGCCGCCGCCATCGCCGCCTTCCGGGCCGATGTCCAACACCCAATCGGCGGTCTTCACGACGTCCAGATTGTGCTCGATCACCAGAACCGTGTTGCCGCCATCGACCAGCTCATGCAGCACTTCCAGCAGCTTGCGCACATCCTCGAAATGCAGGCCGGTGGTCGGCTCGTCCAGGATGTACAGTGTGCGGCCGGTTGCCCGTTTCGAGAGCTCCTTGGCGAGCTTCACACGCTGCGCCTCACCGCCGGACAGGGTTGTCGCCTGCTGGCCGACCTTGATATAGCCGAGGCCGACGCGGTTCAGCGTTTCCAGCTTGTTGGCGATGGCCGGCACGGCGGAGAAGAATTTCGCGCCATCCTCCACCGTCATGTCCAGCACGTCGGCAATGGACTTGCCCTTGAACTTCACTTCCAGCGTTTCGCGATTGTAGCGCTGGCCCTTGCAGGTTTCGCAGGTCACGTAGACATCCGGCAGGAAGTGCATCTCGATCTTGATGACGCCATCGCCTTCACAGGCCTCGCAGCGGCCACCCTTGACGTTGAAGCTGAACCGGCCGGGCGCATAGCCGCGGGCCTTTGCTTCCGGCAGGCCGGCATACCAGTCGCGGATCGGACCGAAGGCGCCCGTATAGGTCGCAGGGTTGGAGCGGGGCGTTCGACCGATCGGGCTCTGGTCGATGTCGATGACCTTGTCGAGGTGTTCGAGGCCCTGAATGCTTTCATAGGGCAGCGGCGGGCTGGAGGCGCCGTTCAGCTTGCGGGCCAGCGCCTTGTAAAGCGTTTCGATGATGAGGGTCGACTTGCCGCCGCCGGAGACGCCCGTGACACAGGTGAAGCTGCCCAGCGGAATGGTCGCGTTGACGTTCTTGAGGTTGTTGCCGGTCGCGCCTTTCAGCGTAATCTTGCGCTTCGCCTTTTCGACCACGCGGCGCTTCGGGATGGCGATCTCGCGCGTGCCGTTTAGATAATCCGCCGTCAGACTTTCCTTGCACTTGAGGATGTCCGCGGGTGTGCCTTCGGCGATGATCTCGCCGCCATGAACCCCGGCGCGGGGGCCCATGTCGATTACATGATCTGCCGTCAGGATCGCATCCTCGTCATGCTCCACCACGATGACGGAGTTGCCGAGATCGCGCAGACGCTTCAGCGTTTCGAGAAGGCGCTCATTGTCGCGCTGGTGCAGGCCGATGCTGGGCTCGTCCAGCACGTAGAGCACACCGGTCAGGCCGGAGCCGATCTGGCTGGCAAGTCGGATACGCTGGCTTTCGCCGCCCGACAGCGTGCCGGACGCGCGCGACAGGCTAAGATAGTCGAGGCCGACATCATTGAGGAAATTGAGCCGGTCATTGATCTCCTTCAGGATGCGGGAGGCGATCTGGTTCTGCTGCCTGGTCAGCGTCTTGTGCGCGATGGCGAACCATTTGCCTGCTTCCCGGATGGAGAACTGACCGGCATCGGAAATGTCGAGCCCGGCGATCTTCACGGCCAGCGCTTCGGGCTTCAGGCGTTTGCCGCCACAGGCCGGGCAGGGTGCGGCCGCCTGGAATTTGCCGATCTCCTCGCGCACCCACTGGCTGTCGGTTTCACGATAGCGGCGCTCGAGATTCGGGATGACACCTTCGAACGTTTTCGTCACCTCGTAGCGGCGCATGCCGTCGTCATAGACGAAGTCGATTTCCTCTTCGCCGGTGCCGAACAGGATGACATCCTGAACCTTTTCGGAAAGCTTGTTCCAAGGACTCTTTAGGTCGAAGCCGTAGTGATCCGCCAAGGCCTGCAGCGTCTGGGTCTGGTAGGGTGAGGAGGATTTCGCCCAGGCGGCAATTGCGCCGTTCATCAGGTCGAGATCCTTGTCCGGCACGACCAGGCCGGCATCGATCTTCAGCTGTTCGCCAAGGCCGTCACAGGTCGGACAGGCGCCGAACGGATTGTTGAACGAGAAGAGACGCGGCTCGATTTCCGGAATGGTGAAGCCGGAGACAGGGCAGGCGAAATTGGCGCTGAACGTCACGCGGCGCGGCTCGGTCTCGTCATCAGCCTTGTCGGCGAATTCGGCGATGGCGATGCCGTCGGCGAGGCTGAGGGCGGTCTCGAAACTTTCGGCGAGGCGCTGTTCCATACCATCGCGCACGACGATCCGGTCGACCACGACATCGATATCGTGCTTGAATTTCTTGTCGAGCTTGGGCGGGCTTTCCAGTTCGTAGAACTCCCCATCCACCTTCACGCGCTGGTAGCCATTCTTCAGCAGCTCGGCGAATTCCTTGCGGTATTCGCCCTTCCGGCCACGGACGATCGGTGCAAGCAGATAGAGGCGCGATCCTTCCGGCAGGTCCAGCGTACGGTCCACCATCTGGCTGACCGTCTGGCTCTCGATGGGCAGGCCGGTTGCGGGCGAGTAGGGCACACCGACCCGCGCCCAGAGCAGGCGCATATAGTCGTAGATCTCGGTCACCGTGCCGACGGTGGAGCGTGGGTTCCGGCTCGTCGTCTTCTGCTCGATGGAGATGGCAGGCGAGAGGCCTTCGATGCTCTCCACATCCGGTTTCTGCATCAGTTCGAGGAACTGGCGCGCATAGGCCGAGAGGCTTTCGACATAACGGCGCTGGCCTTCGGCATAGATCGTGTCGAACGCGAGCGAGGATTTCCCTGAGCCGGACAGGCCGGTCATCACGACCAGTTCGCCGCGCGGAATGTCCACGTCGATATTCTTGAGATTATGTTCCTTGGCGCCGCGCACGCGGATGAAGGGGGACTCGGCCATGTCGAGAACTTTCGGGCTATTTTGCTCGTTACGTCTGCAAAACGGGATTTGGATTGGTGCTAGTGCTTATGTGTGTCGCGAGTCCAGCTTGACGACAAGAACAAAGTGTGAACGATATGGAATATTACATATGACGGCAATCCGGTGCGCCAATGCAGGTCAGGTATGGGCAGACCCGCTATGGGAGTTTGGCGCAACTTCCAGCATCCGCTGAAGCGGCAGGCGTCCGGCAACCCACCAGCAGACAGATGCCAGGAGAACCGCGACCAGACCATCCAGTGCATAGTGCCAGCCGAGGATGACAGACGAGCAAAAGATCAGACTGAAAAAGCCTGCCGTCAGCGCTCGCATGATCCGACCCTCACCAAACATCAGGAAAAAGAGAAAGGCGGTTGCACAATGCATACTCGGCATAGCCGAGATCCCACCCACCGCAGGATCTCCCGATTGATAGCTTACAAGTAGCATCTCTTGAGCGTCCAGCGTCCGCAGAGGTGCAGCCGAATGCAGGTGTGCCATAAGCTCCGAATAGTAGTCGGGAACCGTGCCAACGACATCAAAATAGCAGGGCCCGGCTGAAGACAGGACGATTGCCAACAGGTTCCCACCGATGGACCAGGTCATAATCAGGGCGAGGCAATAGCGCAAGCGCCGTGCAAGCGGCAAAGCGCTGTGTATGAAGCACCAGGTCCAGCTGCCGGTCAGCAGGACGGCCCAGAAATCATAGATGACATCAACGGCTCGCAATAGGGGGCGAGCCTCGTGGACCCATTCAAACAGACGCCATGGATCTGTCCCGAGGAAGAGCGCGGCATCCCAGGCGGCAAGTCTGTCATCCCATGAGAAGGGTGCGATTGACGGAATCCGAACCTTGATCGAGGTGTATGCCGTCATGAAAATGGCGAACGTGGCCACCCCCAAGAGGCTCATCAGCGGCAAGGTAATGAATTGGTGTCGTTGGGTCGACCAGATGGATTGAACATAAGCCTGTATGCCTGTGCCTCGGCTCCGGATGATCAAAAGCAGGGCTGCTACGGTAACCAGAAAATGGACAAGCATGGTCGCGATCCGAAACGTGAACTTCACGTAGGTGCCGCTGTGCGCACCTGTGCCTGGGATCCACGTCATCAGGATAATCGACAGTGAGAGCCAGACCGTTGTGGCGAGCGCCACAATCAGGGCGAATTTGGAATCCGGCCGCCGCAGCGGCCAGCGTAAAGCGAAGGTGAGTTTTCGGATATTTTCGGTGAATATCATGCGCGTCTCCATTCGCGCATGAACATAGATTCGTATACTTAAGGTAGCGTTTGCGTTCTATCATATGGCGTCTTCGCGAGTAAGCCGATCTCATTAAGACAGAGACCGATGGCGCTCACAGGAAATTGACTCCGGCTTCGGAACATAATAAGAACTTTTGCTGGGCGTAACAGGTTGTGGAAATCCCGGCGCGCGCAGAAGACTCGTATGCGCCAGCGCCTTACAAGGACAATAATAGTCGAATCGAATACGAAACGGATCAGATCGGAGCGGAGTTTCAACCATGGCAGGATCAGTGAACAAAGTAATCCTCGTAGGAAATGTTGGCCAGGATCCTGAGGTTCGCCAGTTCCAGAACGGTGGACAGGTGGCCAGCTTCACGCTCGCGACGTCTGAAACCTGGAAAGACAAGAACACCGGTGAGCGCCGCGAAAAGACTGAATGGCACCGTATCGCCGTGTTCAGCGAAGGCCTTGTCCGCGTGGTTCAGAACTACGTGAAGAAAGGCTCGAAGCTGTACATCGAAGGCCAGCTCGAAACCCGCAAGTGGCAGGACAAGGATGGGCAGGACCGCTACACGACAGAGGTTGTGCTGCGCGGCTTCAATTCCACGCTGACCATGCTCGACAGCCGCGGCGAAGGCGGCGGCCGGTCTGCAGGCGGTGACTTCGGCGGCTACTCGCAAGGTGGCGGCGGTGCCCGACAGATGAGCGGCCCGCAGGAAAGCTTTGCCAGCCACGATCTCGACGACGAGATCCCGTTCTAGGCCAGTCCGTGATGGTCAGGGCGATGCTCCGGCCTTTGCTGGCAATATCTGCCTTTCTGCTGGCGGCATGCGTGCTGCCAGCGTTTGGCATTGCGCCGCAGAGCATTGAATCATCAGTCAAAAATGTTGGCATAGATCCATCCCGATCTGCCCTTTTGATCGTCCGCCTTGAGGATGGCGCGGAATGGTCCAGCGGCGGGGCGCGGGTGGACCAGCGCTTCGTCGCCGCATCCACATCGAAGATCCCGCACACGTTGATCGCCATTGAAACTGGCGCGGTCTCCGGCCCGGAAGAGTGGTTCGAATGGGACGGGCAGACGCGGTTCCTGCCGGCATGGAACAAAAGCCAGACCCTGGCCGACGCTTTCCGGCACTCGACGGTCTGGATCTATCAGACGATCACGCCGCGCATCGGCAGCGAAGCCCTGCATGGCTGGCTGGCCACTTTCGGTTACGGAAACGCCGATACAGGCGCGTCAGAGGACATCACGACCTATTGGCTGCGCGGCCCGCTCCGCATCTCTGCGCGCGAGCAGGTGACCTTCCTGACGCGTCTCGTGCGGCATGAATTGCCCCTTTCGGCGCGGACTTATGATCTCGCTGTGCCGGTCATGCTGGCTGAGGAGGGCGAGAATTGGCGTATTCACGCCAAGACCGGCTGGTACAGCAGCGATGAAGACCAGGATATCGGCTGGTATGTGGGCTGGCTGGAGCAGGCGGGCGGTCCGGCGCCGGGCAGCTATGTGTTCGCCTTCAACCTGGACGTCATGGCACCGGAAACCGACATTCCGAAGCGTCTGGCGGCCGTCCGTCAGGCACTCGCGGACATTGGTGCACTGCCTGCGCCCTGAGCCTTGTAGTAAAAACGTTTTTTTACCCCGGAATCGCTGCAATTTTCGGGGCTTTGCGGTTTGTTTTGGCGCCCCGAAATGCTAGACAAATAACAGTATTCTGATGCGCGATTCCCGCGCGCCCTCTGCAGCAGACACGAGTTTCTCATGAGCGACGAGACGACCCCTCCGGAAGACCCGGAAACCCCTGAGAACGGCGGTGGTGGCGGTGGCGTCCTGCCGGACGGGATTGAGCCCGTTTCCATCGAATCCGAGCTGAGAAGCTCTTATCTCGACTACGCGATGAGCGTGATCGTCAGCCGGGCGCTGCCGGATGTGCGCGACGGCCTCAAGCCGGTGCACCGGCGGATCCTGTATGCGATGCAGGTCAACGGCAATACGCCGGACAAACCCTACAAGAAATCGGCCAACATCGTCGGCGCCGTGATGGGTAATTACCACCCGCACGGCGACAGCGCGATTTACGACGCGCTCGTGCGGATGGCCCAGCCGTTCTCCATGGGGCTGCCCCTGGTCGACGGGCAGGGCAATTTCGGCTCGATCGATAACGATCCGCCAGCCGCCATGCGTTACACCGAATCCCGCATGATGAAGGCGGCGACACACCTGCTCGCCGATATCGACAAGGATACGGTCGACTTCCAGGACACCTATGACGGTTCCCAGCAGGAGCCGATGGTCCTGCCGGCGCAGTTCCCGAACCTGCTTGTGAATGGCGGCGGCGGCATCGCGGTCGGCATGGCGACGAACATTCCGCCGCACAATCTGGGTGAAATCGTCGATGCCACGATTGAGGTGATCGACAATCCCGAAGTGGACGATGACGCGCTCTGTGAAATCGTTCCCGGGCCGGATTTCCCGACCGGCGGCCTGATCATGGGCATGTCCGGTTCCCGCAAGGCGCTTTTGACTGGGCGCGGCAGTGTGATCGTCCGGGCCAAGACGGATATCGAAGAAGCCCGCAATGGTCGCCAGGCCATCATTGTCACCGAGATTCCCTATCAGGTGAACAAGGCCGCGATGATCACCAAGATTGCCGAACTTGTGCGCGAGAAGCGTGTCGAGGGCATTGCAGACCTGCGGGACGAATCCGATCGGCACGGCATCCGTGTCGTGATCGAAGTGAAGAAGGATGCCAGTGCTGATGTCGTGCTGAACCAGCTTTACCGGTTCAGCCAGATGCAGAACTCGTTCCCGGTAAACATGCTGGCGCTGAACGGTGGCCGGCCGGAACTGATGAACCTGCGCAAGGTGCTCGACTGCTTCATTGCCTTCCGTCAGGAAGTCGTTGTCCGCCGCACCAAGCATGACCTGAACAAGGCACGCGACCGGGCCCACGTCCTCGTCGGGCTAGCCATGGCTGTGGCCAATATCGATGAAGTCATCCGCATCATCCGTCATTCGCCAGATCCGAATACGGCCCGCGAACAGCTGCTCGCCAAGGCCTGGCCGATCATGGATATGGGGCCGCTGCTGGACCTCATCGCCGACCGGCGCACGCGCAAGGGTGACGGCGATACGATCTATCTGTCGGACGAGCAGGCCCGTGCAATTCTCGCGCTGCAACTGTCGCGCCTCACTGGCCTTGGCCGGGACGAAATCGGCAATGAAGCCAAGGGCTTGTCGGAGAAAATTGCCGACTATCTCGACATTCTCCGTTCCCGCCCGCGCATCCGCGAGATCATCAAGGCGGAACTTGCGGAAGTAAAAGAAAAGTTCGCTGTGCCGCGCCGCTCCGAATTCACGGCCGGCGGCATCGACATGGAAGACGAGGACCTTATCGAGGTCGAGGACATGGTCGTCACCGTCACTCATGGCGGTTACGTCAAGCGGACCCCGCTCTCGACCTACCGGACCCAGCATCGCGGCGGCAAGGGCCGATCCGGCGTATCGATGAAGGAAGACGATTTCGTCGTCCAGCTCTTCTCGGCCACAACGCATACGGAAATGTTGTTCTTCTCGTCGGCTGGCATGGTCTACAAGGAGAAGGTGTGGCGTCTGCCCGTTGGCGGGCCGACCTCGCGCGGCAAGGCGCTGGTCAACATCTTCCCGCTGGCCGCCGATGAACGTATCGAAAGCGTCATGCCGCTGCCGGACGACGAAGAGTCCCGCAACGAACTTGACGTCATGTTCGCCACAAAGACGGGCAATGTCCGCCGCAACAAGCTGTCAGACTTCATTCGCGTGAACCGCAACGGAAAGATCGCCATGAAGCTGGAAGAAGATGCCGATGACGGTATCGTCAGTGTGAAGATCTGTTCCGAGAAGGACGATATTCTGCTGACCACGGCCCTCGGCCAGTGTATCCGCTTCCAGGTCACCGATGTGCGTGTGTTTGCCGGCCGGAACTCGACGGGCGTACGCGGCATCCGGTTGGCTGATGGGGATGAGGTCATCTCCATGGGCATTCTGCGCCATGTCGATGTCACGTCCGAGGAGGCGCGCGCCTATCTCAAACATGCCTCGGCCATGCGCCGGGCGGCGACAGGCGAGGAAGAGGAGGTCTCCGACGATGATGAAGAGACCGTCGAAGAAGCCTCGCTCTCGACAGAGCGTCTCGCAGAACTCGGCGCCGCAGAGGAGTTCGTCCTGACCATTGCCGACGACGGCATGGGCAAGCGGTCTTCGGCTTACGACTACCGGGTCACCGGCCGGGGCGGCAAAGGCCTTGTGGCCCAGAACATCTGGGGCCGGGACAAGAAAAAGGGCCCGGTCAAGAAAGTTGCCCAGTCCTTCCCGGTCGATGATGGCGATCAGGTCATGCTCGTCACCGATGCAGGCCAGCTGATCCGCACCCCGGTTGAACAGATCCGGATTGCCGGCCGTTCGACGGGCGGGGTCTGGGTGCTTCGCACGGCGGAAGGTGAACGCGTTGTTTCCGTTGCTCGCCTTGTGGAAGACGCTGAAACCGGTATGGAAGAGGGCGGCGGCGCTGAATAAGCGCCGCTGTTTCACGTAGATTAGGGCCGGGGAGGGCCGCCATGCACCGCGTAGGACTGTATCCGGGAACTTTCGACCCCCCGACGATTGGCCATATCGACATCATTGGCCGGGCACGTAAGCTGGTCGACACGCTGATCATTGGTGTGGCCATCAATGAAGCCAAGAAGCCATTGTTTTCACTGCAAGAACGCGTCGATATGGTGCGGTCGGAATGTGAGAAACTGAACGGGCCAGGCCTGGCGGACATCAAGGTCATGCCCATGCACGGCCTGCTCATGAAATTCGCCGAAGCCTGCGGGGCGCAGATCATCGTGCGCGGTCTGCGGGCCGTTCAGGACTTCGAATACGAATTCCAGATGACGGCGATGAACGAGCAGCTCAATCCCGATATCGAAACGGTATTCCTGATGGCTGATGTGCGCCACCAGGCGGTTGCTTCGCGGCTGGTGAAGGAAATCGCCAGTTTGGGCGGCGATATCACGCCGTTCCTGACGCCGGACGTGAAGCGCGCCTTGATGGAAAAGTACGGGAAGTAATCCTGCAGGGCGGATCCACTGTCTCAGACCGTTGAATCCTGACGTGTGATGCCTGACATTGGGTAACACAAGGCGCCGTCGTGCGCTTGGATGGAGACGTTGCGTACCATGAAACTCGCCCCCAAAAATTTCGCCCCCAGGAAATTCGCCCCAATGGCTCTTGCGGCTTCCGCGCTCGCCTTGTCGTTCACGGCATTCGCAGAGGATACGGCTGAGTCGGTGGCGCCGGCCGAATTCACGGTGGCCGAAGCGAAGGCCGATCCGGCAAACTGGCGGCAGGTTGACCCGGAGAACCTCTTCATCTTCGAGACGACCAAGGGACGCGTCCTGATCGAAGCGTTCCCGGAGGTTGCCCCGAAACACTATAAGCAGTTTGCAACGATCATTCGCTCCGGCGATTTCGATGGCACCGCGTTTCACCGCGTTATCGACGACTTCATGGCGCAGGGCGGCGACATCTTCGCCCTGAAGGGTGAGGATTCCGGTCTGCCGAATCTCGAAGGCGAATTCACATTCCGCCGTGATCCCGTCTCGATGCCGCTTGAAGCAACCATCGGCCCGGAAGACACCGCAAAGTTCGGCTATATCAAAGGCTTTCCGATCGGCACACAGGCCAGCTTTTTCGCCGAAATGTCGGTCGATGGCATGGTTGAGAGCTACATCCCGCACTGCAAGGGCATGGTCTCCACCGCCCGGTCGGAAGATCCGAATTCAGCCAATGCCCAGTTCTTCCTCATGCGCGGGCAGGCGGAGCATCTTGACCGCAAATATACGGCCTGGGGCCGTGTGGTTGTCGGCGAAGATGTCGTGAAAGCTATCAAGCACGGCCCGGAATCCCGTGATGGACTGGTCGACAATCCGGACATCCTGAAATCCGCAAAGGTTGCTGCAGACCTGCCGGAAGCTGAGCGCCCTGAAGTCTGGGTCGAGCGCACCGATGGTCCTATCTTCCTGGCCGGGATTGCGGACAAGGACGACATCGATGTCTGCTCGCTACCTTCCGTCCCGGCGGTGGTGGACAAGTAAGGCCTGCGCCGGGCTTGTTGCGCGGCCCGCCTCTATCTGCGAGACGGGCGCCCCATGGATCTGACCCAATTTCAGTTTGACCTGCCTGAACGGCTGATTGCGCTTCGCCCGGCCGAACCGCAGGATTCCGCACGCCTTCTGGTCGTGCACGGCGACGGACGGCTGGAAGATGCCGGGGTGCGGGACCTGCCGCGCTACCTGAATGCAGGCGATGTGCTCGTCTTCAACGATACGCGTGTCTTGCCCGCCGCCCTGAAAGGCGTGCGCCCGGCGCGGGACGAGACGGGGCAGGACGTTGCCTGCGATGTGAACCTCACCGAGCGGATCGATGGATGCAACTGGCGCGCGCTGGCCCGGCCGGGTAGGCGGCTAAAGGATGGCGACACAATCGTCTTCGCCGAAGGCTTCACGGCAGAAATTACCGGTCATCATGAAGGCGGAGAGATCGGTCTTCGCTTTTCCCTCGAAGGCGATGCGCTGACGGCTGCGCTGGACCGGCACGGCGCCATGCCATTGCCGCCCTATATTGCGCGCCGCCGCCCGGCGGACGCGAAAGACCGGGAAACCTATCAGACGAAATTCGCTGGTGAGGATGCCGCCTCTGTCGCTGCGCCGACGGCGGGCCTCCACTTCACGCCGCGCCTCCTGTCAGAGTGCGATGCGGCCGGTCTTGTCCGTGAGACAGTGCGCCTGCATGTCGGCCTCGGCACGTTCAAGCCGCTTGAAGAGAAACAGCTGGAAGAGAACCGCCTGCACGAGGAATGGCGCCGCCTGACGCCGGAAACGGCCGCCCGCCTGAATGCGGCGCGCGCATCCGGCCACCGCGTTGTACCCGTCGGCACAACGGCCATGCGCACGCTGGAGAGCTGTGTGGATGCGGACGGCGTTTTACACCCGGCCACTGGACCAACGGACATCTTCCTGAAGCCAGGCGACGCCGTGCAGGGCACTGATGCGTTGGTGACCAACTTTCACCTACCGGGTTCCAGCCTGTTCATGCTGGTCTCGGCCCTGATGGGAACAGACGTGATGCGCGCGGCTTACGCTCACGCCATCGCGAACGAGTACAGATTCTACTCCTACGGCGACGCCTGCCTGTTACTTCCCTAGCTGTGAAGCCACATCGGGGCGGAGTTCCGTCATTTCACGGATGGCTTTGGCCGCCGTGATACGGGCGAGGTGGCGGCCCTTGTCGTCACGCCAGTCGGCTTCGACAAGGCCCGTGGTCCGCCCGCGGCTGACAAGGCGGCCTTCGATCGTGATCAGGCCATGCGGCACCGGACGCAGGATGCGCGTCTGCAGTTCCATCGTGGTGAACCACTCGCCATCTTCCAGTGCGCTCGCCATGGTCATGGACACGATATGGTCCGACAGACCTGCGACCCAGCCGCCGAAGACGCGGCCATCATTGATGTCGCGGTCGCCCTCGTTCGGCCACTCGTACAGTGTGCGGCCATAACTGACCTCTTTCAGCCAAAGGTCCGGCCGGATGCCCATGTTGCGGATGCCCGGTGGCAACTCCCATTTACCGCTTCTCAGGCGGTCGAAAAAGGCTTTCTGCTGTTCGGATAGTTCGGTCCGGCTCATGCGAGACGTGCTCCATTGGGGACGGGTTTGTCGGGTGAGAACATGACGATCGCGCCTTCATCATCGGCAAAGCCGAGCGTCAGCACCTCGGACATGAATTTGCCGATCTGGCGGGGCGGGAAATTGACAACGGCGGCCACCTGCTTGCCGACAAGGGTCTCGGGATCATAGTGCACGGTCACTTGCGCCGAGCTTTTCTTCACGCCGACGCCCGGACCGAAATCGATCACCATACGGATGGCCGGCTTGCGCGCGCCTTCAAGCGGCTCAGCCTCCAGTATGGTGCCGATGCGGATGTCCACCTTGCGGAAATCGTCGAAAGCGATCTCGTCCGCCGGTGCGTTCTCAGGTCTGTCGATCAGATGCATTTTGGTCTCAGCAGGTCGCCCCGCCATCGACCACCATCATCTGACCGGTCATGTAGGCGCCCGCCTTGGAGGCGAGATAAACGGCCGCGCCGGCAATCTCTTCCGGTTCGCCGATCCGCGCCATCGGTGTGCCGGCCAGCGAGCGCTTGAGATTGTCCGGGTTCTCCCACAGGGCGCGGGCGAAATCGGTACGGATCAGGCCCGGCGCGATACAGTTCACGCGGATATTGTCCTTGCCATATTCGGTGGCGAGGTTGCGGGCGAGCTGGAAATCCGCCGCTTTCGAGATGTTGTAGGCGCCAATGATAGGAGAGCCGCGCAGGCCGCCGATGGACGAAACGAGAATGATCGCACCGTCCTTGCGCTCGCGCATCTGCGGCACGCACATCTGGATCAGCCAGTGGTTCGAGATGATGTTGTTTTGCAGCACCTTTTCGAACTGCTCATCCGAAATGCCTTCCATTGGCCCGTAATACGGGTTGGCGGCAGCGTTGCAGCAGACAATGTCGATCTTGCCGAAGGCCTTGTTGGTGGCGTCCACCATGGCCTGCAGTTCTTCCTTGGAGGAGATGTTGGCTGGCACGGCGATAGCGGTGCCGTCGCCATGTTTTGCATTGATCTCATCGGCCACTTCCTGGCACGGGCCGGGCTTGCGCGACGAGATCGTCACTTTCGCGCCGGCATCGGCCATGGCTTCGGCGATGGCCTTGCCGATCCCGCGGGAGGATCCGGTGATGACGGCGACTTTGCCGGTAAGGTCGAACAGACTCATGGCGGGGCTCCCTGCATGTTTTGTATCGGCATGCAGGCTAAGCCCTCCGGCGGGCCGCCGCTAGGGGGTCCCTAGGGAAAGCACCCTGACGTGTGTGGTTCAGATGTCCCAGACCTGGCAGAGGATTTCGACCAGCATCTCGGTCCGCTTGCGCACCACGTCCGCCGTCCAGGCATCCTGCTCCTGAAGGTCGCGGGTGAGGGCGAAGTCCATGCCGCCGCCGCCATTGAAGTAGACTTCCTTCTTGGCGCGATAGTCCTGCCGGTCGGCCTTCTGGTTCACCTTGTGGGTCAGCAGCACGAAATTGCCTAGCGTGTCGCATTGCTCGCGCCGCTTGGCAGGATCTGGCCAGACGGTCAGCCAGTGGCTGTCCTCATGGATGTTGCGCGGCAGCACGTGCTCCACGGTGGCGTCGGATTCTGGCGGGATGGTCACGCCATTCTCGAGCGCCGCGTTCAGCCGCAGCGCCATGGCGCGCCGTTGAGCGAATGTCGCAAACCGGCCCAGCATACGCTCACGGGCCTTTTTTGCGTCGGACCGGTCCACCGACAGGGGGCCATTCTTCGCGAACAGCACCCGGTCATTGGTGATGGCCTCCATCACCTTGTTGAAGCGCTTGTTCCTCTGATCCCGGTCGGTGACCACTAGCATGATCACAAAAGACAAGCGTTCCAGCCGGGTAAAGAAGTCCGGTGCCTGCGGGTCGTCGACCCCGCGTTCGACCAGGAATTTGAGGGCCGGCGCCCGCCAGCTGCTCTGGTCGAGGGCGCGCATCTGGTTCAGCTTGTCGCTGACGATCTTCGCGTTCGGCCCGTCTTGCACTTCGCCGGTCGTGATCAGCCGGTAGGCCTCGACATAGCGCGGCAGGACTTCTTCCAGGAAGGTGCGCGGATCGACCTTGGACAGGACCGCCTTCGGGAAGGCCGAGATCAGTTCCCCGCGGCCCGATTTGTCATAGATGGAGCGGATCTGCCGCAGCAGGTCGTCGAAGGCCGAGCCACCAAGCGCGGCTTCATGTTCCGACCAGCGCTCCGCATAGGAGCTGGCTTCCTTGTCGGTGAAGCGGGCGCGCTGGAACAGTTCGGTCTTGATGATATCGTGCGCGTCCGGCTCCTTGCCGCGCGTGTTGAGCACGCGGAACACTTTGAAACCTTGTTCTTTCTCTCCCACGACAACCCTTACCAATGCACAGCGGTTCATCACGACATCGGCCAGGGCGCGCCGGTCTTCGTCGCTCATTGTGCTCAGGCGTTTCATGAATGCGGCAGCGTTGCGCACCATGCGCTGCTGGCTTTCGCTTTCGCCCGGTTCCTTGTCCAGATTCCGTGTCGCGCCCGGCGTCTGGATGGCATCGCGGAAAAATGGTCCATCCATATGGTTCAGCGTCAGCCGCCAGTTGGCGCCTTCGCCCAGCATCGGGCGTGCATCGTCGGCGATCAGCGCATGCAGCATCGCCGCGCGGGCCCTGTCCGGTTCCAGATCCCGCAGCACGGCGAGCAGGATGGTCAGCGTCGTCAGCCTCTGCTGGCCGTCGACAATTTCCAGCACGCCATTCTCGGCGCCATTGATCAGTACGATTGCGCCGACGAAGTGCGGCGTGCCAGTTTCCACCGAATCGATGAGGTCGCCAAGCAATTCGTTTGCCTCGCGCGCTTCCCAGGAATAGCTGCGCTGGTAAGGCGGCATCTGGAGCTGCTCACCCGGCGCGAAAATCGCTCTGACAGAGCTTTCCTGCGCCCGGACGCCGAGGTCGATATTCTGATCCATGCCGTTGTCCATTCTGGAGTCCCCGTGTCTGCCTTCTGACTAGCTCTTGCCAACCCACGCCACAACGCGAGATGAACCGCGTGAAGTGTGTTTCTGGCTGAAGTGTGACGAGAGGGTAACGATATGCATTTGATCAGGTTTCGCCATCAGAGTTCCATCAGATATGGAATACTTTCCGCCCAATCTGTAACCCCCATTCGGGGGACAGGACTGGCAGAAGCCGTCAAGGGTGAGGCGGATGGGGCGCCGGTTCCGCTTTCGGAGATCGAAATCCTGTCACCGGTCGCCCGGCCCGGAAAAATTCTTGGCATCGGCGTGAACTATGCGGCCCACGCCGCAGAGAGCGTCAGCTTCGTCGATACGAAAACGCCGGAAATCCAGAAATGGTTCAACAAGCAGGCGACCGCGATCAATGATCCGTATGCAGATATACATTTGCCGAAAGTGTCGGAACAGCTTGATTATGAAGGCGAACTGGTCGTCGTTATCGGCAAGCAGGGGCGCCACGTGCCACGCGAGCGGGCCTTTGAAATCGTTGCGGGCGTGACCATCGGCTGCGACTATTCGGTCCGCGACTGGCAGCGCGCCAGCCAGACCATGATCATGGGCAAGGGGTTCGATACGCATGCCCCGGTCGGCCCGGCCATCGTCACACTGGATGAGATCGACGACCTCTCCGCATTGGAGGTGCGGACGTTCGTGAATGGCGAGCAGCGCCAGTCGGGTCATGTCCGCGACATGGTCCATGATATTCCCGCCCAGATTGCGCACCTGACGGCTGCTTTCACGCTGGAGCCCGGCGACCTGATCTTCACGGGCACGCCGGCCGGCGTTGGCGCGGGCTTCAATCCGCCCAAATGGCTGAAGGCCGGAGACCGGGTGCGGGTCGAGATCGATCAGCTGGGTTACATCGAGCAACAAATCGTGACAGAGCCCGGAACCACAGTGATCGGCTGATCCGGGAGGTTTTGCCGTGCCGCGCGCCAGCGTTCTCGTCATTCTTGTCTCTATGTTTCTGGCGGCGTGCAGCGGCGGGCAGGGCGCAGACATTGCGGTTTCACCCGATAATGTCCGGAGCGCCGACTTCGCCCTGCTGCCTTGCACGGTTTCTTCGGAAGACGCGCCCTGCCTGCTGGTTGTTGCCGGTGGCAAGCGGGTCCTGTTCGGCACGCCGTCCGGGCTTCGTAAAGCGATGGACGGGAAAACGCTGGCGAGCCTCGACGCCGTGCTTTTATTCTCGCTGCAGGCGGCGGACCTCGAAGGGCTGGACGAAGTGCGCAATGCGGGCTGGACCGCCGGACGGGAAACACCGCTCGCGGTTGGCGGCCCCTCCGGATTGCGAGATGCCGTGGCCGCCCTGAACAAGGCCTATGAATTGTCGGATGCCCAGATCTTTGTCGAAGCATCGCCAAAGGGTGGATTCGGTGCGGCCCTGCTGGGCGTGCTGCCCGGCGAAGGCGACGCGAAAACAGAAGTCTTCAATACCGGGGACCTGGTCGTCACCAAGCTGGAAGCCGCTGACGGGCGGGCCGGTTACTGGGTGGATTATGGCGGCCAGCGCGCCGTCCTGCAGCCTTGCAACATGGACCTCGCCAGGAGATTCAATGAAATCGATGCCTTCACGCTGGCTTGCGGCGAGGAGGCTGCAAACACGTGGCCGCTTCAGAACGCCCAATATCTCGTTCAGGGCGCCAGCGCAGAGCCTTGACTGCAGCCTGAAGCAGCCATTCGCATTCAGAAACAGATTGTGTGCGGAAGCCGAATAAAGGACCGGGGCGCACATTTCTGCGCGCCCCGTGTCTCCCCCGAGACTGCCCCCGCTCCGGCCAATAAGATGGCCGCGGACCGGTGGTGCCGGGTCTCTGTATCCTCGCTATCGGTCAGGCCGGGTCCTGTCCAGTTACGGATTGTATCCGTTTATGACAGGGCCAGCGCATGTGACCTCTCCGCAACAATGTGAGGCGGGATTGCCGGACCACCCAAATTGCGCCACATCCAAGCAATTCGTTAACTTATGGACCATATCTGTTAAGATTGACGAATTGTTTCGGGTGCTGAGCTGATGACATTTTTCTTGTTCCTGCTGTACATCGCAGCCGGCGGCGCGGCTGGATACGCTAGCGCGACCATGCTTCAGCTGGGTCTGCCATTGTCGGTGGGTGCAGGCGTGCTGACGGCAGCAGTGCTCAGCCAGATTCATGTCCTTGTTTCCAATGGCAGTTCGAAGCGTGAAATCGATGCGCGCATGCAGGCCATCGAGAAAGAGAATCGCGATTCCGAACGCCGGATGGACGTCATCGAAGCGCGCACCGATGTGGTCGAGGAAACCGTCAAGCACGAGCTGACCGAACGGCGCGATGCGCTGGTTTCCGAGATGAAACAGCTGGAAAGCCTGATCGACCGCCTGTCGCACAGCTTCGAGAGCCGGCTCGCCGAAACATCGACCAACAAGATCGTCGCGCCGCAGGAAGATGCGATTCTTCGCGATGTGCGCGATGCGCTGAAGGATGGCCGTGTGGACCTGCACCTCCAGCCCATCGTTTCGCTGCCCCAGCGCCGGGTCTCGTTCTATGAAGGCTTCACCCGCCTGCGCCGTCCGGATGGCTCGCTGATCCTGCCAGCGGAATTCCTGGATGCCGGCCGCCGCGCCAACCTGATGGGGCAGATCGACAATTTCACTCTGTTCCGCTGCGTGCAGATCGTGCGCCGCCTGGCAGAACGTGACCGCCGCGTCGGCGTCTTCTGCAACATCGCGGCAAGCTCGCTCGAAGATTCGACCTTCTTCCCTCTGTTCCTTGAATTCATGACGGAAAACCGGGATCTCTCCGGCGCGGTCATTTTTGAGATCCGGGCTGACCGGTTCGAGACCCGTTCGCGCACGATGCGGGACAATATGGACAAGCTGACCGAGCTTGGCTTCCGCTTCTCCATCGATCACGCGCCGGACCTCGGCCTCGACCTGCCGCGGCTCCAGTCAGCCGGTGTGCGTTTCGTGAAAATGAACGGCGCCGCCCTGATCGACCAGCTGCGCGATCCAGCAGGCCCGCGCCCGGTCTCCTCGATCAATCGCCGGGTTGATGGCGAGGAAGTCTCCGCCGTGTTCTCCCGCTATGGCATCACCATGGTGGCCGAGAAGATGGAAGACGAGGCGAGCGTCGTCGAAATCCTCGAATACGAGATCCCTTACGGTCAGGGCCATGTCTTCGGCGCGCCGCGCCCTATCAAGGCCTCGTTGATGGAAGAGACCGCCCCTCCGCGGGAAATGGTCCAGCGCCTCACCAATTTCGGCTGAGCCCCCTTTTTTCCGGAAGGCAGCTACCCTCAAATCGCCCCAATCCCGGTATTCTCTGTCCTCCTTATCGAAGCGGAGGATTGCCTATGCGCGCATTGATTCTGGCGCTCGTTCTCTGGCCCGCGGGCACCGCTCTGGCGGATGTGCAACAAGTCGTCGCGAACCTTCCGGAAGATGTGGAATTCGAGGCGCCGGCGGCGCTTCAGGACATGGCAGAGGGCCCGGTATGGCTGGATCTCACCGTCGCCCCGCCGCTTGATCCGTCGGTACAGCAAGAAGACGGCTCATGGTCCGGTATAGTCTGCGATAGTCATGGCGAAGTCAGCGCGAAGTCGGTCTCAGTCCCCACTGGATCGAACCATTTGCTGCTCGATATCCGCCCCGGATCGCCAGAGCGGCACGCGGCGAACATGGTCTCCTGCAACTATGCCCCGCAGTATTCAGACGAGACCAGCCTCGGCCATGTGATCCGCATAAAGGGCTGCTATTTCGCCAATTCGGTATCCATCCCGACCGCCATTCAGTGGATCCTGAACCCGCTGCCGGCCAGCGACTGCAACGCCGGCAATTGACCGCGGCGCCTCTGCAGCCTACCTCGCCGCGCATGACCGCACCGCAATTCCCGCAAGGGCTCTCCGATATCGCCAGCCGCTACGACACGATCCTGTGTGACGTCTGGGGCGTGATCCACAATGGCCGCAGCGCATTCACCGATGCCTGCGATGCGCTGGTCCGCTTCCGCGAAGGCGGCGGCCATGTCTGCCTCATCACCAATGCTCCCGTGCCGAAGGCGCAGGTGACGCGCTACTTCAAGCCGCTCGGTGTGCCCGATGCGGCGTTCGATGACTGCGTCTCCTCCGGCGATGCGACGCGCGCGGAGTTGGCCCGGTTCCAAGGCCAGTCCGTTTGGCGCCTCGGCGCCGATGAGGGCTGGGAACATGACCGCCACCTCTATGAAGGGCTGGATCTGAACTTCGCAGATGCCGACGAAGCGGACATGCTGCTCTGCATCGGCCTGCGCGACCATGTCGGCGAACATCCCGAAGACTACCGCGAGGAACTTTCCCTCAGCGTCAAACGCGGCATTCCCATGATCTGCGCCAATCCGGACAAGCAGGTGCGCGTGGGCGGCCAGCTCTACTGGTGCGCCGGCGCGCTGGCGGATGTGTACGAGGACCTTGGCGGCAAGGTCATCTATTCCGGCAAGCCCCATCCGCCGATCTACCACCTCGCCATCGAGCGGGTTGAAGCCCTGACGGGCGGCCAGCCGGTCGACCGGTCGCGCATCCTCTGCATCGGCGACAGCCCCGGCACCGACGTGCGCGGCGCCGGCGTGCAGGGATTCGACAGCCTTTATGTCGGCACCGGCCTCAAGGAGCATGGCGAGGATTTCGAAGAGGAAGTCGTCGAACTGCTGGCGGCTTACGGAGAACAGGCGACCTGGGCCATGACGGGCTTAAGGTGGTGACGTCCCGCTTTTAGGCGTGTAACGAAGCCCGTCGAAAGAATCGGAGCATCCCCGGAATGACTGAATTTACCGGCTTCAAATACGAAGACCTCGAAATCGGACAGTCGCACGAAACCGTGCACGAGATTACTGCCGATGACATCCAGCGCTTTGCGGAAGTCTCGGGCGATTTCAACCCGCTGCATATGTCCGACGAATATGCCGCCACGACCATGTTCGAGAAGCGCATCGCGCATGGCGCGCTGACGGCGAGCTATATTTCCGGCATCCTGGGCAACAACCTGCCGGGGCCAGGCGCCGTCTTCGTGGGCCTGAACATGCGCTTCCGCCGCCCGGTCTATATCGGAGACACCGTCACGGCGCGTGCGACGATTGCCGAGAAGATCGACCGCGGCAACCGCGTCGTCCTCAAGATCGAATGCATCGTAGATGGCAAGCGGGTCATTACCGGCGACGCCGAAGTGGTTGCGCCGAGCCGGGAGGCCTGATTGGCCATTTATGCCGACTACCGGGGACTGCCCGCCAGCGCGCGGGGAGCCTCGGTTGCGCTCGGCAATTTTGACGGTCTCCACGCCGGCCACAAGGCGGTGATGCAAGCGGCACAGCAGGCGGGTGGCGGCAAGTTTGCCGTGGCGACCTTCGAGCCGCCGCCCCGCGCCTATTTCCGCCCCAGCGATCCGCCCTTCCGCATCTTCCGGCCCGAGCGGCGCAATAACGCCATTCTGGCTGCCGGGGCTGACCTCGTGTTCGAGCTGCCGTTCAATGGCGAAATGGCCTCCATGACGGACGAGGGCTTTGTTCGCGATGTCCTGGTCGACGGGCTTGGTGTCAACCATGTTTCGGTTGGGTTTGATTTCCGCTTCGGGCGCGGCCGCATGGGCCATGCCCAGCGGCTGGCAAGCCTTGGCCGGGCGCTGGGTTTTGGCGTCACGATCGTTGACGAAGTGATCGAGCTGGAAGGCAAGGCGTCGTCCACTGCCATCCGTCAGGCCCTTCATGCGGGCGAGCCTGAAGTGGCGGCTGAACTGCTTGGCACATGGTGGATTGCCGATGGCGTGGTCGAAAGCGGTGAAAAGAACGGCCGCACGCTGGGCTTCCCGACCGCGAACCTGCATCTCGGCGAACTGATTCATCCGCGCCACGGCATTTATGCCGTGCGGGCGCGGGTCGACCGGCAGGGCGAGTGGCTGGATGGCGTCGCCAATTTCGGGCGCACGCCCACGACCGGCATCCGCGATCCGCTGCTGGAAACGCATATTTTCGATTTCGACGGCGATCTCTACGGCAAGTGGCTGGAGGTCCAGATGGTGTCCTTCATCCGGCCCGAGTTGAAGTTCGACAGTCTGGACGCTCTGGTTGAAGCCATGCACGCAGACGCTGCAGAAGCGCGCAAACGGCTCGCGAATCTGTAGATTTTGTTAGATTTACCTCTTTTCATGCCTCCCGGCGCCCGTCATGCTGGCGCCAGACTGGGGACATCAAGAGAGGGAGTTTCCCATGCGTACTTTCCTTGCCGCTGCAGCTTTTGCCGCTGCCGTATCCATGACCGCTTCGGCGGAAGACTTCAGCGCGGACACGTCACTTGCGGATGACGACCGCGTTGTTCGCAGCGTGAGTCTTGAAGACCTGAAAGCCATTGCGGTTTCCGAGGGGCACACGATCACGGAAGTCGGCGGCGAGGGCGACGTCTCTGTCCGCGCGACTACTGCGGATGGGCTGATCTTTCATCTGATCGGGACAGCGTGCAATTCCGAGTATTCCGACGACTGCCTCGGCATGATGGTCCAGGTCCGCTATGATGACGATGACGAAGTCACGGATGAGGCCATCAATAATGCCAATCTGTCCTATGCCGCCGTATCGACCTGGTGGGACAAGGACGGTGATACGGTTGGCGTCACGCGCTACCTCATCCTCGATGGCGGCCAGCGCATGGAAAACCTGAAGATCAACCTTCAGAACGCGCTCGCGCTCGGCCCGCTCGTCGCCGATGTCATCTGGCCCAGCGACGACGAAGACTTGTACGACTGGCTCTACGACGAAGAAGACGACGAGTAATCTGCCCCGGCACTGCCACATTGCTGACATCGAACGTTGGCAATAACATCCCTAGGTGGGGGCACGTGGCAGTCTGAGGGTGAAGTTTGCATAAGGCATTTGCAGCAGCTGTAATGATGGCGCTGGGAAGCGGCAGTGCGCTGGCGCAATTACCGGAAGATCCGCCGCGTCTGACTCGTGCGCCCGACGTCATGATCAGCAATGTCCGGCTGGACGATCTTCGCCTGATCGTCGACGAAATGGGCGGCACATTCCTCGCCGCAGGCCAAAACGACTCCGGGGCGCCCTTTGTGTTTGCCCGCCTGCCGGATGGTCTGACGCTGGGTATTTATACCGTTTGCGCCGACGAAGCCGCCTCCGATTGCCGGGGCGTCGAATTCATGGCGGCATTCGGGTCTGTCTTGTCCTATGAGCAAGTGACGGAGATCGACCGGGCTTTCAGTGCCGTCTCTGTCTACAAGGCCGACGCGGATACGGTGAACGTGTCGCGTTATGTGATCCTCGACCGCGGCATTACCTGGGGCAATCTGATCGAGAATGCCGCTGTTTTCGATGCGCTCTGCTCGAAAGTGGCCGAGCGTCTTGCCTACGGTCCGCCCCAGTCAACGGCTTCGTCACCCCGCTGAGGCATCGCCCTAGTGACAGGTTAACCTCTGCCTGTTAAGGCGCTTGCCGATGGAACGGATATTCACAATTCGAATTAGCCGCCCGGCTGCGCGCTGACCCCACCGAAGGGTCTGGGCCAGGCCGGGATTTGCTTTTCTGAGCCCCAAACCTCTCCCAATCCGTTCACACTGAAGATCCATGACCGATTCCCTGACCGACCGAGATTATCGCGACACCCTTTTCCTGCCCGCGACCGAATTCCCCATGCGCGGCGGCCTGCCCAAGCGTGAGCCTGACTGGATCAAGCGCTGGGATGACCTGAAGCTGTACGAGCGCCTGCGCGTTGATGCGAAGGAACGGGGCGCAAAGCCGTGGATCCTCCACGATGGCCCTCCTTACGCGAACGGGCACATCCACCTCGGCACGGCGATGAACAAGATCGTCAAGGACATCATCGTCCGCTCCCACCAGATGGCGGGCTTCGATGCGGCCTACCTGCCGGGCTGGGACTGCCACGGCCTGCCGATCGAGTGGAAAGTGGAAGAAGAGTTCCGCTCCAAGGGCAAGACGAAGGACGACGTGCCGCCCGGCGAGTTCCGCGCTGCCTGCCGCGCCTATGCCGAAAAATGGGTCGAGATCCAGGGTAAGGAATTCCGCAGCCTCGGCATCGAGGGCGAGTGGGACAATCCCTACCTCACCATGAAGTTCGAGAGCGAAGCCTCCATCGTTGGCGAGTTCCTGCGCATGGCAATGACCGGCTCGCTGGTTCGCGGCGCAAAACCGATCATGTGGTCCCCGGTGGAGCGCACGGCGCTCGCCGAAGCGGAAGTGGAATACCACGACCGCAAGGTGCCAGTGATCTGGGTGAAGTTCCCGGTTCAGGGCACTGAGGCTTCAGTCGTCATCTGGACGACCACGCCATGGACGATCCCGGCCAACCAGGCTGTCAGCTACAATCCCGATATCTCCTATGGCCTCTACGAGGTCGAGACAGTGATGAGCGAGGAAGAGCTGGGCTTTGCGCCTTACGCCAAGCCGGGCGAGAAACTGTTCCTTGCCGACGCACTGGCTGCGGCCGTCATGGATGGCGCGAAGGTGTCTGCCTACAAACGTCTTGAGGATGTTGATCCCGCGATGCTCGGCAAGCTCTCCCATCCGCTGCACGCGATGGACCCATTCTTTGCCCACGACATCCCGCTCCTCGCCGGTGAGCACGTCACCGACGATGCCGGTACGGGCTTCGTGCACACGGCGCCGGCGCACGGCGAAGACGACTTCAATGTCTGGGTCGAGTCCGGCCACACAACGCAGGAGATCCGCCAGATCGTCGATCCGGATGGTTGCTACACGCCCGACGTGCCGCGCTTTGGCGGCCTCGACATCATCCGCACGAGCGGCAAGAAGCGCGGCGAGCCGGGCAAGGCGAACAATGAAGTGATCGCGGCCCTCGCCGAGAGCGGCAATCTGTTCGCGCGCGGCATGACGACGATCCGCGATGCGCACTCTTGGCGTTCCAAAGCGCCGGTGATCCGCCGCGCAACGCCGCAATGGTTCATCTCGATGGACAAGCCGGGCCCGAACGGAAAGACGCTGCGCGAGAACGCCCTCAAGGCCATCGACGAGACCGAGTTCTTCCCGGCTGCTGGCCGCAACCGCCTGCGTTCCATGGTCGAAGGCCGTCCGGACTGGCTGATCTCGCGCCAGCGCAACTGGGGCGTGCCGATCACCATCTTCGTCAACAAGTCCGGCCAGCCGCACACGGCGGCGCTGCCGAAAGAGCAGGCGGATACGCTGAACAACGCCATCAAGACGGCCATCGCAAAGGGCGGCGTCGAAGCCTGGTTCGATACGCCGGCAGACGACTTCCTCGGCCCGCTCGGCCTGTCGGCCAATGAGTGGGACAAGGTGACGGACGTGCTCGACGTCTGGTTCGACAGCGGAACCACACACGCTTTTGCCCTGCGTGAGCGCGGCATCATCGATCCGGAAACCGGGCAGGCGAACCTCTACATGGAAGGCTCCGACCAGCACCGCGGCTGGTTCCAGTCATCCTTGCTGGAGTGCTGTGCGACGCGCGGCATGGCGCCTTACAAACAAGTGCTGACACACGGCTTCATCGTCGATGCCGAAGGCAAGAAGATGTCGAAGTCGATCGGCAACACGATCGAGCCGGAGCAGATCCAGAAACAATACGGGATCGAGATCCTGCGCATCTGGACGGCTTCAGGCGACTATACCGAAGACCTGCGTATCTCCGATGAAATCATCAAGGGCTCGGTCGAGACCTACCGCAAGCTGCGCAACACGGTGCGCTATCTACTTGGCGCGCTCGACGGCTGGACCGAAGAGGAGACCATCGAGGCGGAGAAGATGCCGGGTCTCGAGCGCTGGGTGCTGCACCGCCTTGCCGAGCTCGATGCACAGGTGAAGGCCGCCTACAATGTCTACGACTTCAAGCGCGTGATGAGTCTGCTCATCAATTTCGCGGGCGTGGACCTGTCGGCCGTCTATTTCGACATCCGCAAAGACAGCCTCTACTGTGACCCGCGCTTCAGCACGATGGATGCGTGGGACGATGCGACAGCGTTCTATGGCAATCGCCGCCGCGCCGTGCGCACGGTCATGGCCGCTGTCCTTGAGCGCCTGCTCACCTGGCTCGCGCCGGTAATGCCGTTCACGATGGAAGAGGCCTTCCTCGAAAGCCATCTCAGCGGCAAGGCGGAGTCAGTCCACCTGCTCCTGTTCCCGGAAACGCCGGAAGGCTGGAAAGACGAGAAGCTTGCAGAACGCTGGGCGAAGATCTTCACTGTCCGCCGTGTCGTCACCGGCGCGCTGGAAGTGGAACGCCGCGAAAAGCGTATCGGCGCCTCGCTGGAGGCTGCGCCTGTGGTGCACATCGCCGATGAAGAGCTGGTGAAGGCCTTCGAGGGCGAAGACCCAGCCGACCTGTTCATCACCTCCGGTGCGGAGCTGGTGAACACGCTGGAAGGCAAGGGCGGCGGGTTCACGCTGGACGATACGCCGGGCGTGGTCGTCTATCCGGGAAAAGCCGAAGGCATCAAATGCCGGCGCAGCTGGAAGTATTTCGACCCGGCCCTCGCCGATCCGGCCTTTCCGGACATTACCCCCCGAGATGCGCTGGCGGTGAAAGCCTGGGACGCGACGTACGGCGAGTGACAAAGCCAACCTGCACGGAATCGCTTGATCTGACCGGGACGGGATGCAATCTCCCCGCATGCAAATGAAACCCGCTCAGGTCTGGCCGCTGGCCATCATCCCGGTCACGTTGATCGCAGACCAGGTGACCAAATCGATGGTTCTGGCGAACGAGCGGTTCCGCGCCATGGAATGCTTTCACAACAGCTTTGCTTGCGGCACGATCGAGCTGCCGGGCCCGATCAACCTCTCGATGGTCTGGAATCGTGGCATGAGCTACGGCATGTTCCAGTCCGAGGGCATTGGCCGGTGGATCCTGGCGATTGTCATGCTGGCCATCGCGCTGGGCTTCCTGCGCTGGCTGATGGTGGCGGAGGGGCGTCTGCTGAAACTGTCGCTGGCGCTGGTGATCGGCGGTGCCTTCGGCAACCTGATCGACCGCGTGCGTTTCGGCGCGGTTGTGGACTTCATCAATGCCGGCGCGCTCCATTTCCCGTGGGTGTTCAACGTGGCCGACGCTGCGATCAGTGTTGGCGCGGTCTTGCTGTTTTTCGATCAATTCGTACTGTCGGGAAGAAAGCCATCCGGGAAACCGGACCGGCCCTCCTAAACTTAGAGGCGAGGACGCCACATGAAGACGCAGCTTTCCCTTCTGGCCCTGGGCGCCGTGTGCCTGGCGACGACGGCCTGTTCCAGTGGAGCAGCCGGATCACGGACGCCGGACGAGTTCCGGGTCGTGACCAAATCGCCGCTCATCGTACCACCTGAATACTCGCTACGTCCGCCGGGCGCCGGCCAGTCCCTCCCGGCTGAAGTCGAAGCGGCCAAGAACGACAATGCGGCGGCCTTCGGCTCGACGCTTGGCGTCAATGCCAGCGCATCTGAGCGGGCCCTCGTCGCAGCAGCTGATGCCAATGCAGTCAGCCCGATGATCCGCACGGAACTCGACTACGAAGAGTTCAAGACGATCCGCAAATCGCCGAGCGTCGCTGACCGGATCATGTTCTGGCGCAAGGACAATGCCGAGGATGCCGAGTCTGCTGCAGCAGACAACGCTACGGGCAACGAGCCTGTGACGATCGAAAGCACCACCGCCAAGCCGCGGGTCAAACTGCCGGGAACCTGATCCAGCCCGGTGCCGGACTTCCAACTCTTGCAAGGGAACAAGCCCATGAAACGGATATTGACCGGAGGGCTCGCTGCCCTCGCTGTCTTCGCCTTGCCGGCATCGGCCGACACTGCAGCGGAGTCTGCTGAGACCTGGACCCCGACCACATTCGAACTCGACAATGGCATGCAGGTGGTGGTCATTCCGGACCATCGCGCGCCGGTCGTGACGCATATGGTCTGGTACAAGGTTGGCGCGGTTGACGAGGCACCCGGCAAGAGCGGGATCGCCCACCTCTTCGAACACGTCATGTTCCAGCAGACCGATACGCTGGCGCCGGGCGAGTTCGATTCCATCGTCTCCCGCAATGGCGGCCAGTCGAATGCTTTCACCAGCTGGGACTATACCGCCTATTTCGAACGTGTGGCCAAGGAGCAGCTCGGCACGATGATGGAGCTGGAAGCCGACCGCATGGTGAACCTTGTGATCGATGACGATCCGGAAGGCGCCTTCATCTCTGAACGGGATGTCGTGAAGGAAGAGCGCCGCCAGCGCATCGACAACAATCCGGGCGTCATCCTGCAGGAGCAGGTTCTATCTGAATTGTGGAAGGACCACCCGTACGAAATCACTGTCATCGGCAATATGGATGAAGTGGCCGCGCTGACTCCGGAAGACGGTCTGAATTTCTATCATGAGTACTACAGCCCGGAGAACGCGATCCTGGTCGTTGCGGGCGATGTCAGCGAGGACGAAGTCCGCACGCTGGCAGAAGCGACGTACGGACAGATCATTCCGACAGGTACAGCCCACGGCCAGCGCAAATGGCGCGACGTGCCGCTGCTGACCGAAGACAAGCTGATTGTCCATTCCGATCCGAAAGTGCGCCAGCCAGTCTGGAGCCGGTATTACAATGGCGTTTCGCAGATCCGCACGCCGCACGAAGCCTACGCTCTGGAAGTCGGCCTTGAAGTGCTCGGCGGCGGCATGACCAGCCGGCTCTACCAGTCACTGGTGGAGCAACAGCAACTGGCCATCAGCGCCGCCTCCTATGCCTGGTCCGACCTGCACGATCCTGGCCCCGCCGTGATTTCGGCGAGCCCCGCGCCCGACGTCAGCATGGACGATCTCGAAACGGCCGTGATGGCGGAAGTCGACAAGGCGCTCGCAGAAGGCTTTACGGAAGAGGAAGTTGTCCGGGCCCGGAACAAGCTTGCCGCAACGGCGATTTATGCCCGTGACAGCCAGTCGACGATGGCGAACGTGTTCGGCTCGACCCTGGCCATTGGCGGCACGATCGAGGACGTCCTGTCCTATCCGGACGATGTCCGCGCGATTACTCCGGAAGAGGCGATCGCTGCCGTCCGCACCGTGTTCGGTCCTGACCGGCACTTCATTGAGGCGCAGCTGCTGCCAGCCGAGGGGGAAAACTGAGATGAAACGCCTGACCATCACCGCCGGCCTGCTGGCCGCGACCAGCCTGTCTGCCTGTGCCTATTTCAATCCGCCTCCGGTGGAGTCTGCAACTGTTGTTGAAGTCGTTGAAGAGCCGGCGCCGCTTGAGGTCAGGGTCCATTCCGGCGACTTCGCAGAGATCCAGCAATTCACGACGCCGGGCGGTGCATCGGTGTGGCTGGTGTCCGAACCGTCGATCCCGATCCTGTCTCTCAACATGGCTTGGAAAGGCGGCGAGGCGAGCGATCCGGAAGGGCTGGAAGGCCTGACCGATGCTGTGACTTATCACATGAACGAAGGCGCCGGCGATCTCGACTCGCTCGGTTTCCAGACGCGGATGGAAGACCTGAACATGAGTTTCGGCTGTTCGGCGTCGAACGACTGGACCTCCTGCTCGGCTTCCATGCTGACGGACAATGCCGAAGACGCGATGGCGCTGATCGCAACGGCGTTTGAAGACCCACGCTTCGATGAAGGCCCGTTCGAACGTTTCCGCCGCGAGCAGCAGGTCGGCCTCAAGACACGCGAGACGAGCGCGGGCTTCCTTGCCTGGCAGGCCGCGTCTCAGGCGCTCTACCCGGACCACCCCTATGCGCGGACGACCTCGGAAGAGAGCATCGCGGCCCTGACGCCGGACCTGGCGAAAGAGCAGATGCGCAAGCTGATGGTGAAGGACCGCCTGCTGGTCACCGCCGTAGGTGCGGTCACGCCAGAAGAACTGGCGCCGATGATCGATGAAGTCATGGCCGGCCTGCCGGAGACTTCGACCTTGCCGGAAACGCCGGACATCGTCCTGCCGGAACTCGAACCGGCAGAACCGATCGTCGTTGACCTGCCGCAGCCGCAATCACTGGTCCAGTTCACGGGCCCCGGCCTGAAGCGGGACGATGAAGACTTCTTCCCGGCCTTCGTGCTAAACTACACTTATGGTGGCGGCGGTTTCGAAAGTCGGCTGATGAAAACCCTCCGTATCGAGAAGGGCCTGACCTACGGCATCTATACAAGCCTGTCGTCGGGCGAGCACCTTCAGACCTGGGGCGGCGGCGGCCAGACCAAGAATGAAAGTGCCGGCGAGTTCATCCAGGGTATCAAGGACGAGATGGAAGACTTCGTCGAAAACGGCGTGACCGAGGAAGAACTGGCCGATGCCAAGGCCTATCTCACCGGTTCCTACCCGCTTGGCTTCGATTCGAATGCCAAGATCGCGAGCCAGATGATGGGCGTGCGCCAGGACGAACTCGGCATCGACTATTTTGACCTGCGCAATGACAAGGTCCGCGCGGTGACGCTCGAAGATGTGAACCGGGTGGCGAAGGAATACCTGAACCCGGAAGACTATCTCTTCGTCGCCGTCGGTCAGCCGGAAGGCATTGCCGCGGAAGAGTTCGAGACCGAAGCGGAAGAATAGGTCAGTCTGCAGACCGGCGCGGGGTCGACAGGCCCGGCGCGCCGGTCGAGATGGCCTGATCGCGGCAGAAGCGGTAAAGCTCGGCCGGGCGCCCGCCCGTGCCGGTTTCCATCGCGCCGGTTCCCTTCACCAGCCCCGTCTTGTCGAGTGCCCGGCGGAAGTTCTGCGTATGCAGGCCAAGGCCAAGAATGGCTTCGACCGTCCGCTGCAAGGCGGACAGGGTGAACCGGTCCGGCATCAGCTCGAACACGACCGGGCGGTATTTGATCTTGCCTCTGAGACGCGAAATGGCCGTCGCGAGAATGCGGCGGTGGTCCGACGCCATGGCTTCGCCAAGTGTGACGTCTGCCTCGGCGAGGTTCGCATCGCGTGCGCACTCGGCGACGAGGCCGGCTTCATAGAGCAGCTCGTAGCGGTCCAGCACCCGCTCCTCTGCCCAGCGTGCGCCATCGAGGCCGAAAGCAATCTTCGCCCGCTCCAGCCGCATCTCCTTGCCGGCGGCCCAGGTGAACAGGCGCGGGGCGATCTGGGCGTCGATCATGGCCGGGCGGCCGTTCCGGTGATCTTCCCAGGGGAAGTAGCGATACCAGTTCTGCCAGCGTGCTTCGAACCCGGCTTCCGCCGGGCGGGCCTCAGGCGTCAGGGCAAGGTAGCCGACCGAGATGACGCGCGAGTCCGGCGGGGCTCCGGCGAGCGTCGCTTCGGGCGTCTCCCGGTCCCGGTCACCGAAGGTGTAGAGCTGTTCGACATAGCCAAGCTCGAAACCCGTCTGCTCCCGCACCCAGCCGCGCAGCGACAGGTCGAACGTGCGGTGCTTGTCCGGGTGGAACGGGCCGAACGGCAGCGCGTCTTCGCTGCCACGCCGCGTGACCAGCACCAGAGGCATGTCATCCTGGATGGCGACCATCACGGCCGACAGGCCGATCAGCAACGGGGATGCGGACCTCATCATGGCGCGCCAATCTCCGTCATGATCTTGTGGAAGCGGTCAAGGAACGCCGCCTGCGCTTCCGGTACCGATTTCGGGGAGAGCTTCAGGCGTACATTTTCCGGCGGAACGACAAACAGCTTGTTGGCCTCTGCCTCTTCGAAGCCGGCCAGCTGTGTCGCCTCGAACCAGGCGCAGATCAGGTCCGCCTTCTTGATCGTCTTCTTCAGGCGCACCGGGGTTACAGGCGGCAGGCCGAAGCGGATGTGGATGGCTTCCTGCAGGCGCCCTTCGACATCCTTGTAGCCGCCGCCCAGCAAGGCCTTGAACGGGGAGATCATGTCGCCGATCACGTATTCCGGGCTGTCATGCAGCAGGGCCAGCATGCTGTGCTTTGCGCTCATGGTCGGGTCCAGCTTTCTGCAGATCCGCTCCACGATGACAGAATGTTCGGCGACGGAGAAGGCATGCTCGCCTTTTGTCTGGCCGTTCCATCGCGCCACACGGGCCAGGCCGTGGGCGATGTCCTCGATTTCCACATCCATGGGCGAGGGGTGAACAAGGTCCAGCCGTCGTCCGGACAGCATACGCTGCCAGACCCTGGGAGCCTTAACGGATTGCTTCTTGCGAACGGTCATTCAGCCCTTCTTTAAAGCATCAGTAATAAGGGTAAAGAAAGGGGGGCAATCTGGTTACAAACCCGCCCTGCGATTGCCCCTATTTCCAAATGCGCTGTTAAGGCATTTGCGCGAAAACTGCTGCACTGACAACAGGGCACGGAATCATCTCCGTTTACCCGATCCATTATAAGGCGGTGATGATGTTCGAGGCAGTGGCACAAACGGCTCCCTGGCAGGTTATGGCGTTCTGTGTGCTCCTGATGGGCGGAATCATCGTTGTCGTCGAGGCTGCCAAGTCCAGCCGCGAAGTCTTCTGGGGCGACCTGTTCAGCGACGACGAGTACGACTGAGTCTTCAAGGGTCGGGCGAAAAGCCTCGCACCCTACGCCGTTTTCTCAACAAACACCGTGCCGGCGGAATAGCCTGCGCCGAACGAACAGATCAGGCCCTTGTCGCCGGGCTTGAAGTCTTCCGAATGTTTGTGGAAGGCGATGATCGATCCGGCAGACGATGTATTGGCGTAAGTGTCCAGCACGGTCGGGCTTTCATCGGCGGTGGCTTCATGGCCCAGCACCTTGGAAGAGATCAGCCGGTTCATGTTGGCATTGGCCTGGTGCAGCCACAGACGGCGAAGATCCGTGCCCTGAAGGCCAAGTTCGCCGAGATGCTCCGTGATCATCGTTGCCACCATCGGCACGACTTCCTTGAACACTTTGCGGCCTTCCTGCTTGAACAGCTTGTCCGGCGCACCGATCCCCTCCGGGGCCGCGCGGTTCAGGAAGCCGAAATTGTTCCGGATATTGTTGGAGAACTCGGTCTTCAGCTTCGTGCCGAGGATCTTCCAGTGGCCGGCCGGCGCGATGCTTTCCTCTTCCACCAGGACGGCGGTGGCGACATCGCCGAAGATGAAGTGGCTGTCGCGGTCGGTGAAGTTCAGGTGGCCGGAGCAGATTTCCGGATTCACCATCAGGACGGATTTGGCTGAGCCGGTTCGCACAAAATCGGCAGCCGTCTGGATGCCAAAGGTGGCCGAGGAACAGGCAACGTTCATGTCGAAGGCGAAGCCGCCGATACCGAGGGCCTGTTGAACTTCGATCGCCATGGCGGGGTAAGCACGCTGCATGTTGGAGGCTGCACAGATCACCGCATCCACGTCTTCCGGTTTGCGCCCGGCCCGTTCCAGCGCCTGACGAGCCGCATTCACCGCGATCTCGGCGAGGACGGAAATCTCTTCATTCGGGCGTTCCGGGATACGCGGGGCCATGATGTCCGGGTCCAGTACGCCGGTTTTGTTCATCACATAACGCGACTTGATGCCGGAGGCCTTCTCGATGAACTCGACCGAGGAGTGGGTCTTCGGCTCAATCAGGCCGGAGGCGATGTCCGCGTCCCGCTCGCGATTCCAGTTGTCGGCCCAGGCATTGTAGGCTTCGACCAGTTCTTCGTTTGAAATGGAATGCGGCGGCGTCCACAGGCCCGTGGACGAGATGACGGCGTTCTTCATTGTGCCCTCTTGATGCACGCCACATGCAAGTCATGCGGCAAGGTCCTGAATCTCTATCCGATTTTCTGTAGCGCGGCTTGTCGGCCGGGTCGAGACACCGGATCAGTCAGGCAGGTGGAGGCCGGAATCACTCGTTTGCTTCGCATCTTCTCGGGAAACGCCAGAGGCTTCCAGAATGGCCTGCCGCTGTTCGGCGGCTTCGCGGTCGGTCTGGATGCGCTCAGCATCTGCGCGTTCACGCGCCTCGATCAGGGCCAGTTCCGTCTTCATGCACTTCTCGCGCTCTTCCGGTCCGGGTGCATAGCTGCACTTGGCATAGGCCTCGGCCTTGTGGCCTTCGGCACTATTGGCAGACACACAGCCAGCCATCAGCGGCAGGGCCGCAAATATCAGGGGTATCGTTCTTTTCATGATGCCATCTCCTGCACTTCGCGGTGACGGGGGCAAGTTACGTCATGGTCATTCACCATGCCAACCGCCTGTGCCCAGGCATAGACGATGGTGGGTCCTACAAACTTGAAGCCGCGCTTCTTCAGGTCTTTCGACATGGTGGCGGACCAGTCGGTGGACGTCGGAGCCTGCCGGAAGTGCTTCCACTTGTTCACGATGGGCGCGCCGCCGACAAAGCCCCAGCAATAATCCGCAAAGCCCTCACCGGCGTCTTCCATGGCGAGGTAAGCCTGCGCGTTACCGATCAGGGCGTCGATCTTTTTCGGGCTGCGGATGATGCCCGGATTTTTCAGCGCCTTTTCGGCGCGCTTCGGTGTCCAGCGGGCGAGTTTCTCCGGATCGAACTGGTCGAACTCCTCGCGGATGGACTCGCGCTTGCGCAGGATGGTGATCCAGGAAAGGCCGGCCTGCATGCCGTCCAGCTGCAGCTTCTCCCACAGCGCCCGGCCATCATATTCCGGCACACCCCATTCGGTGTCGTGATAGGTGCGGTAGAGCTCGTCCGTCAGCGGCGCCCAGGCGCAGGGAAAATCATCACTCACCAGAGGCCTCCGTGCCAAGGGCATTCATTTCGTTGCGTGCCCAGTCAGGTACATCGAAGGTCACGGGCTGATCGTTGCAGGTCAACGGCAGTGATTGATCGAGCACCTTCTGGAGCCGGTCGGTCCGCACCTGGGCGAGGCCGATGGCGCCCTCGACGCTGGTCACCGTGCCGACCGGGGCAGCGGAGAAGATGTCCGTGCCCGCCTCCAGCGCGGTACCATGAACGGTCAGCGTACGCTTGCGGATCTTGCCGCGCCGCTTCATGCGGCTGGCTACTTCCTGCCCGACGAAACAACCTTTCTTGTAATCGATGCCGCCCATCACATCCATATTGATGTCCGTCGGGAACACCTCAGCTGCGCGATAGTCGGCGCCCCATTCGGGCACGCCGGCTGCGATGCGGTTTTCGGCCCAGTCCTCAACTGCGATCATCTCTCCGGCCTCGGCGACCGGAACCCAGCGGCGACCCCAGAGGGCGGGCGAGCGCGGGTCGGTCGCATCATCGGTGCGAACGGCGGCAAGAGTGTCGTCCAGGGCGATCTCGACCTCAGCGCGCAGGCGAAACATTTTCAGGCGCTTCATAAGGTCTTCGGCGGCGTCCTCATGCACATCCACAAGCACGCCATCGTCCGTCCTAAGCACGGTATAGTCCGATATGATCTTGCCTTGGGGGGTAAGAAGTGCACCGTAACGCACCTCGCCAGCGGCCCAATCCTTCACCGAATTCGTCACGGTCCGCTCCAGCAGGGCGATCGTGTCACGCCCGGTCAGGCGTATCAGGCTGCGGTGCGGAAAGCGCATCATCGGCGTCCTCGCCTCATCCCGCCCGGTGCGGGAAAGCTGCCAGCAGTGCGGTCGCAAGGCCGCTCTTTATCAGCGCGCCCAACAGAAACGGCGCAACGCCGGTTGCGAAAGCCATCTCAGGCCCGGTCAGTGCGGACAGCCAGCTCCAGCCCGCAAACAGGATCACCGTGTGCAGGCCGACAAAGCCCACCAGCCTCGAGGCATGCGCGCCGAGCCGGTCACCTTTCGGCAGGAAGCCGGCAGCGAAAGCGACCAGCGGGAAGCTGATCAGGTAACCAGCCGTCGGGCCTGCCAAAGCCACGAGACCCGGCTTGCCGCCGGACAGGACGGGGGCCCCGGTCAGCGACAGGGCAAGCCATGCGAGCACCGTCAGCGCCCCGGCGCGAGGCCCCAGCAGGGCGCCCAGTGTCAGCACCACCATGGTCTGCATCGTCATCGGAACCGGGTACATCGGCACAGAAATGTGCGAGGAGACGGTCAGCGCAGCGACACCGGCAATGCCGATCAGGACCGGACGCAGCAGGGTCTGGCTGTTGGGGCGAGTCTGGGCGAGCTTCATTGGGAGGAGGCCTCGTGTCCGGTGAATGGGGAGGCCGAGTTGTGGGACGCGTCCGGCAATGGGTCAAGCAGCCCTGCTGACACCAGGTGTCAGCGGCGGAACACGAAATAGCGATTGAGCAGGTAATTCGTAGTGAAGGAGCCCGCGACGCCAGCGGCAAAATAGGCGCTGATCCAGATTCCAGCGGGGGACTGCAGCCATTCCAGCACCGCGATAATGGTCACGCGCACTATGCCGGACAGGAGAAGGACACCAATGTTCGCAATCATCCGGCGCGCTGAAAAGCGGGAGGTTTCCTGCCGGAACGTCCAGAATTCATGGACGAGGTAAAACACCGAGCCTACCAGGCAAAAAGAGATCGCCGCAGCGACGGACAGGTCCAGCCCGGCGAGATGATAGAGAAGCAGTGTGACAGCGTAGTCGACTCCCAGCCCTGCCAGGCTGGCCAGGAAATAGCGCACGCCCAGGTTTTCCCGGAGCCGCTTCACCGTTCGCTGTTGATCGTCGTGGTCACGCGCGCGCCTGTACTCGCTACAGATCGTCAGATCTTACGGGGCGAAACCCTAATATCCCCCTGCGGTCAGGCGTCAGCCTTTTCCGCAGCAGGCCAGGGCTGCATTTTTGGCAGGCGGCGGGGAGGGCTTGAACTCGGTTTCGTCCAGCGCGGCGAGGGCGCGTTCACGGTCTGCCGGTGTGAAGCTGCCGGTGGTGGCGCAGAACTCCACAATATTGCCGTTCGGGTCCTTGGTGTAGATCGAGTGGCACCAGTTATGGTCGATCTCCAGCACGTCCAGCCCGGCCGCATTCCAGCGGTCCTTCCAGGCGGCAAGCTCTTCGGCGGTGTCGACCGAAAAAGAATAGTGATTGGTGCCTGGCGGCAGGCCAGCCGCTTCGTTCAGGTCGTACTGGTAGTTTTCCTGCCCCGCCGTTTCGTGCAGTTCCCAGAAGGCGATGAACCGGTTGTCGTCGCCGTCCATCCGGTAGAAGAAGTGCTTGCCCCAGCCGCCGCCGGGGATCGGGCCGACCTCGACCTTTACCAGTTCGAACCCCATGATCCGTTCGTAAAAATCGTGCGTGGCCTTCATGTCCTTCGCCGCGAGCGCGAGGTGATGGTATCCCATGACTATTCCTCCTTCTTGCGGTCCACCATGCTCATGACGTCGTCATAATACCCTTCCGGTGCGGGGACCTCTGTCACCGGTTCATCGACATCATCGTATTCCAGGCGCAGGGCCCGGCTCATGATGGCGTGCATCATGTAGGTGCAGGTGATGTAGGTGAATTCGAGGATCTCTTCGTCGCTGAGATGCTTCTTCAGTGTCTCGAACACGCCGTCGGGCACCCGCCCGCGCTCCAGCACCAGCGCATCCGTATAGGCCAGCAGCGCCCGTTCCAGTTCGTTGAAACAGGTGGCAACCTGCCAGTGCGGTATGGCCTCGATCTGCTCCTCCGGCATGCCGAGATGTCGGCAGGCCTTGCAGTGCTGTGAGAAAACAAACCGGCTGCCAACCGTATAGCCCGCCCGGATCTGGCCCAGCTCGCGCAGCTTCGGATCGATCAGACGGTTCTTGGAACGATAGAAGCGGAAGCCTTCCGTCGTGTGCTCGAACGCTTCCGGTACTATGTTGAACACCGTCCACCAATTGCCGGGCGTGCCCGTCGCCGTGCCAGGCTCTGCGACAGGGTCGCGATCACCGAAGACGATGTTGAAGATTTGTGTGGCGTAGTCGTTCGCTGCTTCTCGCCCTGCTTCTTTCAGCCTTGGCACTCGATTTCCTCCCGTCGCGATTATGTCGTGCGATCTGGGGGTAACGTATGCGTAAACCTCTGCGCGGCCAACAGTCACCCAACGTCATGGAGGCGGGTGACAGGGCGTGCGTGCAAGCGCATATAGGGGCCCATGAGCGAGACTTACGATCTGATCCTTCGCGGCGGCACTGTCGTCACTCCCGGTGGCGAAACACAGGCCGATATCGGCGTACGCGGTGAGCGTATTGCCCGGATCGGCGACCTAACCGAGGCCTCGGCCGGAGAGATTTATGGCGCCACCGGCCTGCATATCCTGCCGGGCGTCATCGACAGCCAGGTCCACTTCCGTGAGCCGGGCATGGAATACAAGGCTGACCTCGAAACCGAGGCGCGCTCGGCCGCGCTTGGCGGCGTGGTCGCTGTGTTCGAAATGCCGAACACCAACCCCGCCACGACGACGCCTGCCATGCTGCAGGACAAGCTGAATCGCGCCGCCGGCCGCATGGATGTCGACCACGCTTTCTATGCTGGCGCGACACACGAGAACATCGACCTGCTGCCTGAGATGGAGCGCATGCTCGGTTGCTGCGGTGTGAAAGTGTTCATGGGGGCCTCAACAGGGGACCTGCTGATCAAGGATGATGAGGGCGTTGAAGCCGTGCTGCGCGTCATCAAGCGCCGTGCTGCCTTCCACTCAGAAGACGAATACCGCCTTGAGGAGCGCCGGGGCCTGGCCGTGCAGGGCGACTGGCGAAGCCACCCGGTGGTGCGCGATGTCGAGGCGGCCGTCTCTTCCACGACGCGCCTCCTGCGCCTCGCTCGCAAGGTCGGCAAGCGCATCCATGTGCTGCACATCTCGACCGCGGAAGAAATGGAAATCCTGCGCGATGCGAAGGACATCGCCAGCGTCGAATGCCTGCCGCAGCACCTGACCCTCGCGGCACCGGAATGTTACGAGCGCCTCAAGGGCTTTGCCCAGATGAACCCGCCCATCCGCGAACAGCGCCATCAGGATGCCCTGTGGCGCGCGCTGAACGCCGGCATCGTGGACGTCATGGGATCCGACCATGCTCCGCACACGAAAGAAGAGAAAGCGCGGCCTTACCCGGCGAGCCCCTCCGGCATGCCGGGCGTGCAGACCACTGTGCCGATTATGCTGACCCATGTGAACAATGGGAAGCTGAGCCTGCAGCGCTTCGTGGAACTCACCAGCGCCGGGCCGCAACGCGTTTTCGGCCTCGCAGACAAGGGCCGGATTGCTGAGGGCTACCATGCCGACTTCACGGTCGTGGACCTGAAGCGCAAGGAACCGATCACTGCCGACTGGTCGAAATCGAAATGTGGATGGACGCCGTTTGAGGGCTTCGAAGCCACTGGCTGGCCTGTCGCCACGATCATCCGCGGCGGCTTTGTCATGCGCGACGGCGAGATCGTAAAGAAAGGCGGCGGTAAGCCTGTGCGTTTCAATGAGACGCTGGAGCCTGCCACTTGATCCCAGCCGCGCTGATGGAAGCGCTGCGCCAGCGCTATGATGAGCCACAGCGCCATTATCACACATGGGTGCATATTGAGGCGCTGCTGGGCCATTACCGCCGTTGGGTGCGGCATTTGAAACGGCCGGAGCCTGTGCTCTGGGCACTCTATTGGCACGATGCCGTGTACGACCCGCAAGCAAAGGATAATGAGGAACAAAGCGCGCAATTGCTGGAACGGGAAGCCGCCGGCCATGTCCCGCCGCATGACATCGGCTTTGCCGCAACGATTATCCGCGCCACCACCACTCACACTGGACCGGAAGGCCTGCCTGCGCAGGATGCCGGAGACCTCGCCCTGTTCCTGGACATGGACCTGTCGATCCTTGGCGCGCCCGAACCTGTCTATGACCAGTATGAGCGGGATATCCGGGCCGAATATTCGTTCGTTCCGGCAGACGCCTACCGGGCCGGGCGGGGGGCAATCCTCGAAGGTTTCCTTTCCCGTCCGCGCCTTTACTTCACCGACATCGCCCATGCAGAATGGGATACAGCGGCGCGCGCGAATCTGGCGCGTGCCTTGCGGGCGTTGGAGCAGGGGTCATGAAGCACGAACGCAAAGGGCTGAACCGGGCCCTTTTCTGGCTGTACGAAGGCCATGGGCCCTGGCCGTTCCGGTTCCGCTGGCTGATGCTGGCCTTCGATTTTGTGACGATCGCCTACTTCCTGTGGGCGCCGTTCGAGCAGCGCGGGTATCACCATGTCCTGCTGGACTACGTGATCGGGATTGTCATCGCCTTTGACTATCTGGCCCGCTTCTACATTGCCCGGCATCGAGTGAATTTCTTCTTCCGGCCAGTAAACCTGGCGGACCTGGTCGTCGTGGTCACGATGCTGGCGCCCTTGCTGGTCTCGAACTTCGCCTTCCTGAGGGTCTTGCGCGCGATGCGGGCTATCCGCGCGTTCACCTTTGTGCGGCGGGTCAAGATTCTGACGCCCTTCTTCCAGCGGCATGAACAGGTCATCGACAAGGTGACGAACCTGATTGTGTTCGTATTCATCATGTCTGCGCTGGTCTACGCTACGCAGGTCGGTCTGAATCCGAACATTCACACCTATCTGGACGCGCTGTATTTTACGGTCACAAGCCTGACCACCACAGGCTATGGCGACGTGCTGATGATCGGGCGTTGGGGGCGGATCCTGTCCATCATGATCATGGTGCTGGGCCTGACGCTGTTCCTGCAGCTGCTGAAGGCGATCATCGAGCCGAACGACAAGGTGGAATATGAATGCCCGGAATGCGGCCTCGTCATGCACGACCGTGACGCGGTGCATTGCAAGCATTGCGGCCATGTGGTCCACATTCCCACACGCGGCCTCGTCTGAGCCGAAAAAACAATAATCAGGGAGAGCCACCGGGTGGCCGACACAGTACATATTCCATTCCGCGAAGTGCCTTACCTTCCGCTGAAGTTGAAGGTGGACCGCCGCGATGATGGCACGATCTATCTCGACAATGGCAACCCGCTGAAGACCTGCCCGCCGCATATGCTGGCGCCGCTGGTGAAATGGGCTACTCAGAGACCTGATACTGTCTGGCTGGCCGAACGGCCGAAGGACGGCAGCGATGGCTGGCGGGAAGTGACCTATGCGCAAGGCCTCGCCACGGTGAAGCGTCTCGCGCAGGGCTTCCTCGATGCAGGTGGCGGCCCGGATTCGCCGCTGATGATCCTGTCGGCTAACGCCGTGGACAATGCGCTGATCAAATACGCCGCCATGTGGGCAGGCAGCCCGGTCGTGCCGGTGACGCCTGCGTACGCCCTCCTGTCGGAAGACCTTGGCCGTCTCAAATACATCGATCACCTGGTCGAGCCGAAATTTATCTATGTCGAAGACGGCGCCGCCTACCAGCGCGGGCTGGACGGTATGGGCATGGACGGCCGGCTCGTGATCCATGGCGGGGAGGCGCCGGAAGGCTGCGACGCTGTCCGAATCGAACAGTTTGGCCGCGCGCCCGGCCCGGAGACCGACGCCGCCTATGACAGGCTGACACCGGACTCGGTCGCCAGCTTCATGATGACCTCGGGATCAACCGGTGAGCCGAAAGCGGTCATCAATCTGCACTCCATGGTCGCTTGTAATGCCCGTATGATCCGGTCTGTCTGGGACGAGGCGCGCCTCGACGAGATCACCGGCGGGCCTCAGGTCATGTGCAACTTCCTGCCGTGGAGCCACACCTATGGTGCCCACTCCATCCTCCACAACATGCTGGACTGGGGCGGTACGCTCTATATCGACGAAGGTGCCCCGACGCCAGCGCGTCTGCCGGCCATGATCCGTAACCTGAAGGATGTTCCGACCACACAGCACACCACCGTCCCGGCCGCTTGGGCCGCGCTGGCGACGGAACTGGAACGGGATCAGGAACTGGCGGATGTCTTCTTCTCCCGCATCGTCTGCATGGCTTACGGCGGCGCTTCGATGGGGCAGGACATCTATGAACGCATTCAGGCGGTCGCCGTGCGCACGACGGGTGAGCGTATCTCGCTTTCAGCCGGCTATGGCGCGACCGAAACTGCGCCCACGGCCTCCAATGTCCACTGGCCGAATGACCGGATGGGCCTGATCGGCCTGCCGCTGCCGGGCAATACGTTCAAGATGGTGCCGAATGGCGAAAAGATGGAACTGCGCGTCAAGGGTGTGAACATCACGCCCGGCTATTATCGCAATCCGGAAAAGACGGCGGAAGCCTTCGACGAGGAAGGCTATTACAAGCTCGGCGACGCGGTGAAATTCGTCGATCCGGGCAATCCCGAACGCGGCCTCGCCTTCGACGGGCGCACGGCGGAGGAGTTCAAACTCTCCAACGGCACGTGGGTCTCGGCGGGTACGGTGCGCGTGCACGCTGTGGCCGCGACCGGTGGGGCGCTTTCTGATGCCGTTGTGTGTGGCCTGAACGAGGCGGACATCACGTTGCTCGGCTTCCTGAACGAAGCCTGGTGCCAGCGTCTTGTGGGCGAGCCCCTGCCGCTGGAAGAGCTGGCACGTCATCCGAAGGTGATCGAGCATGTGAAACTCGGCCTGCAGGACCACAACCGGCATCATCCGAACCCGGCGGCGCGCATTGCACGCGTCCTGTTGCAGCCGATCCCGCCGCGCGCCGATGCCGGTGAGATCACGGAAAAGGGCTATATCAACCAGTCCCGCACGCAGGACCTGCGCAAGGCCGATGTCGAAAAGCTTTATGCCGCAGCGCCCGGGCCGGACATCATCGATCTCAGGCGTTGATCCGTGGCGCCGACAGGCTAAACACGGGCAGACAAGACGACAGGAAGGAAACACCATGCCCGATACACAGGTTCAAACGATGACCGGGGCCGAAGCGCTCGTTTCCACACTGGCGGACCACGGCGTCACTGCCTGTTTCGCCAATCCCGGCACGTCGGAGATGCATCTTGTTACCGCGCTCGACCATGAGCCGCGGATCAAGTCTGTCCTTTGCCTGTTCGAGGGCGTCGCGACCGGCGCAGCGGACGGTCACGCCCGTGTCACCGGCAATCCGGCCATGACGCTGCTGCACTTGGGTGCCGGCTACATGAATGGCGGGGCGAACATCCACAATGCAAAACGCGCCTGGACGCCGATGATCAACGTCATCGGCGATCATGCCGTCCCGCACCTGCGCTATGACGCGCCGCTCACCTCCAACATCATGGGCCTCGCCGGGCCCAATTCGAACTGGATCAAATCTGCCGACAAGGTGGCCGATGCGGGGGAACTCGCCGCGGAGGCGTGGGAAGCGAGTTTCGGGCCGGTGCCGGGCCCGGTCAGCCTGCTGCTACCAGCCGATACAGCCTGGAACGAAGGCGGCAAGCCGGGCAAGACGCGCGCGCGCCCGTCTCTGCGCAAGCCGGATGCGGCCCGCATTGAAGACGCTGCCCGGAAACTGAAAGACGCAAGGAAGCCCGTGATCCTGATCAATGGCACGGCGCTGACGAAGGAAGGTCTGGCCCAGGGCGCCCGTCTGAAAGCGGCAGGCCTGCGTGTGATCTCCGACACTTTCTTCCCGCGTCAGGCGCGCGGCGCTGGCACCTTCATCCCTGACCGGATGCAGTATTTCGCTGAAGCAGCGATTGCCGACCTTGAAGACGCAGACCTGATGCTTGTTGCCGGGACGCAGGTACCGGTCGCCTTCTTCTCTTATCCAGGTAAACCCTCGGTGCTCGTTCCGGAAGGCTGCGAGCCTTACATCATCGGCGGTCCGGAAACCGACAGTGCCGCGATCCTTGGCGCGCTGGCAGATGCCATCGGCGCGAAGGAATCTGCTGAGTTCGCTGAACTCGACATTCCCGGCCAGCCGACAGGTGACCTGAATGCCATGACGGTCGGCATGGCGCTCGCGCGGCATATGCCGGAAGGCACATTCGTTTCCGATGATGGCGTGTCGAACGGCCTGCCTTGTTTCCTGATGACCCAGAAGGCGCAGCCGCACGACTGGATGATGCTGACCGGCGGCGCCATCGGGCAGGGCATGCCGCTCGCGCTCGGCGCTGCGGTTGCCGCGCCGGACCGGAAAGTGCTTTGCATCTCAGGCGATGGTGCTGGCATGTACACGAACCAGGCGCTGTGGAGCATGGCGCGGGAAGAGGCAAATGTGGTCAACGTCGTCTTCGTCAACCATTCCTACCGTATCCTGAATATCGAACTCGCCCGCACCGGCGCAGGCAATCCCGGTCCGACGGCCAAGTCCATGCTGGAACTTGGTGAGCCGGAAATCGACTGGGTCAAACTGGCCGAGGCGCAGGGCGTCGAAGCGCAGGATGCCTTCACGGCAGAAGAGTTCGACACAGCCCTCGAACGTGCCTTCGCCGCCGACGGTCCGCAGCTGATCGCAGCGCACGTTCCGGCGAGGTAAGGCCGCTTATTCCTTCCCGCGTTCCAGGTCTTCCTGGATCCTGATTTCTTCCGGCTTGCCTGAGAGGCGAGAGCGGTAGACCTGCGTGTTCTCCAGGATGCGCTGGACATAGTTTCGCGTTTCGCTGAACGGGATGAACTCCACCCAATCTATCGGGTCCACTTGTCCCGTGCGCGGATCGCCATAGTCCGAGATCCATCTCGACGGGCGGGTCGGGCCGGCATTGTAGGCCGCTGCCGTCATGATGTAGCTGCCATTGAACCGGTTCAGTAGGTAATCGAGATGCTGGCCGCCCAGCGTCATGTTGTAGCCGGGGTCATCGGTGAGCCATGATTTGCGATAGGGCAGGCCGCTCATCCGCGCCTCGCGCGAGGCGGTGGATGGCATGAACTGCATCAGGCCCCGCGCACCGACATAGGAGATCGCGTTCGGGTTCATCTCGCTTTCCTGCCGCGACAGGGCGAGCATCAGCGATCGTTCGACCTGTGGCTCCTTCAGCAGCGGATAGGAAACAACCGGGTAGGCGGCATCTGTTGCGACGATGCCCTTGGCGAGACCCGCCTTGGCCCCGCGAACGCCGATGTCTGGCACATGGTATTCGCTGGCGAGGTTCGAGAGCTGAATGTAGTCCGCTTCGGTCTCCAGCAGGTCATCCAGATGGTAGGCAAAGGTGCGGAACAGCTGCGTCTCGCCCGCTTCCCCCAGCAGGCGCAGAGCCTTCACCATCGGGCGGGCTTCGAACGCCGCGACCTCATCGTCAGTCGGCTTGGCAGCAGGCTCGAAAAAGATCTGCCGGTCGCCGACGCGTTCGGCGGCGAGCTGGCCATAGTAAGTGAATTTATGTGCCGCGGCGTCGAGATAGGCCAGTTGCGCCCGGGCCGTTTCGCCGAGGGCATCTTCTGCCCGGCCCGTCCAGTACTGACCGCGAGACAGGCTAATGGGCGTCGATACACCTTCCGACATCGTCTCGAAATGTTGCAGCGCGCGTTCCGGCTCGCCCTTCAGGCGCAGGGCAATCCAGCCGGACACCCATTCGGCTTCCGCAAAGTCGCTACCTGATGTCATGCCGTGCGGCGATGCCAGCTGGTAGGCGCGGTTCCAGTTGCGATCCTTGAGATCGGTACGCAGCGCGATGGAACGCTCTTTCCAGAGTTTCGAACGGCCGGCGGCAGGAACATCCTTGCCGTCGATCTGGGTGAGCAGCGGAATGGCGCCTTCCTGGTTGCCATGGGTTCGGCGCCAGCGGGCCCGGTCATACAGCAGGCCGGGATTGTCCTTCAGGCTGTCCGGCACGGCGTTGACCAGCGCATCGACGTTGCGCCCACGGCTCGCCAGCGCGATGCGGGCGTCGACCAGTTTGCGATAGTCGGAGCTGAGCAGGGATTTCAGGTTCGAGGCTGCGGTCCGCTGGTTGGTCCAGAGCAGGAATTCAACGCGGGCCTGATGATCGGCCTGGGTCAACTGGCCACCGAAGCGGGCCAGCACCTGGCGCTCCAGCGCGCGGTCCATGGAATTGTTGTGCCAGGCGTCGCGGACAGCCTCGACGGCTTCGTCCATCATGCCGACTTCGCGCAGGGCATTGGCCAGCGCCACTTTGCCTTCGCCGGTACGAGGGCCGGATTTCTTCAGCCAGTCGATCCGTTCTGCCGCCGACAGGGTTGATAGCTCGATGATTTCTTCGGCCCGGGCGCGCATATTTCCGGCCTTAGGCCAGTCATGCAGGCGGGTCAGGGCATCGTTGACCTCGTTGAAGCCCATGCCCGGAACACCCTCGCTGGCGCGTTTCCACATGATCAGGTCGCGCACGGCAGGATCGGTGGCCTGTGCCTGATAACGGGCGACTTCGTTCCACTGATACCGGCCCGCCGCGTCCAGCGCCTTGTGGAGGATCTCAGCGTTCCGCGAGTCGGTTGCCGTCGAGATGTAGGGACGATCAGGTTTCAGGCTGGGCGACTCCGGCAAACCGGCAGCTGCAGCACCGGAAACGGTTACGGCGGCAAACAGAGAAAGCGCGAAGGGTCGGATCATGTGAGTTGTCACCGGGTGTTTATTTATTGGCCAAAGCGTGGGAAGGCAGAGGCGATTCATATATGGATCATTCCAAACAACACCTGAATCGCGGCAAGAATACGATGTTTCATGGCTCAATCCCAGCGCTGGTCACTCCATTCAAGAACGGGGCCGTGGACAAGAAGGCGTTTGCTGAACTGGTGGAGCGCCAGATTGCCGGGGGCTCGGCGGGGCTGGTGCCTGTCGGCACGACCGGTGAAACCTCGACGCTCAGCACGGAAGAGCACAAGGCCGTCGTCTCGCTTTGTGTAGAGGTTGCTGCAGGCCGCGTGCCCGTGATTGCGGGGGCAGGCTCCAACTCCACCGACGAAGCGATCGACTTTGTCGGCCACGCCAAGGCCGCCGGGGCGGACGCGGCGCTGGTTGTGTGCCCGTACTACAATAACCCAAATCAGGATGGACTGTACGCCCACTTCAAGGCGATCAACGATGCCGTCGCCATGCCTGTGATCCTCTATAACGTGCCAGGCCGGACTATAGTGGACTTGCAGCCGTCTACAGTGGCCCGACTCGCGCGTTTGCCGAACGTGGTTGGCATCAAGGATGCGACCGGTGACATGGAGCGCGTCTCGCAGCATGCGGCCCAGATCGGCGAAGGGGAACAGTTCGTACAGCTTTCCGGCGACGACCCCTCTGCGCTCGGCCACCTGGCCATGGGTGGGGCGGGCTGCATCTCGGTGACCGCGAACGTCATGCCGGAGGCCTGTGCCGCCATGCACAAGGCGTTCAATGCCGGGGACTTCGAAACCGCCCAGACCATCGAACGCCGCCTCATCGCGCTGCACAAGTCGATGTTCTGTTCGCCTTCGCCGGGGCCGGCCAAATATGTGCTGCACCGCCTTGGCCTGTGTGAGCCGGACGTACGCCTGCCGCTGACCCCGCCGGACGCCGCCGCGCGCGAGCAGATCGATGCGGCCATGGCGCTTGCCGGGCTTCATGCCTAAATAGGGCCCATGTCTAAGAATACTCAAACCAAGGGCCGCTCCGACGGGATGATCGCGGAGAACCGCCGGTCCCGCCGCGACTATGAAGTGGAAGACACGCTCGAAGCCGGCATCGTGCTGACCGGCTCCGAGGTGAAATCCCTGCGCGAAGGCAAGGCCAACATTGCCGAGGCTTATGTCAGCCCCGAACAGGGCGAGCTGTGGCTGATCAATTGCGAGATCCAGACCTACAAGGGCGCCAACCGGTTCAACCACGAGCCGCGCCGCAAGCGGAAACTGCTCGTCTCGCGCCGGGAACTGTCGAAGCTTTCGCAGGAAGTTGAGCGGGCCGGGCGGACCATCGTGCCGCTGAAATTCTATTTCAACGACCGCGGCATCGCGAAACTGCTGATCGGTACCGCAACCGGCCGCAAGAATTACGACAAACGGAACGTCGAAGCGAAACGCGACTGGGCAAGGCAGAAAGCGCGGATCCTGAAAGAGGGGTAACGGCCTAGCCGATCGCCTCGCGCGCCATTGCGAACACATCCTCGAACATTTCCGCCGTCAGCCGTCCGGTGTTCGTGTTGTAGCGGGAGCAGTGATAGCTGGAGACCAGCAAATAGCCCCGTCCGCCGACAGTCACTTCATACCTTGTTCCGTGTCCAAACGGATGGTCCTTGAGCTTCAGACCGAGCGCGCGCACCGTCGAGTCGTGCGAAATCTTCCCGAGGCAGAGCATGACTTTCAGCTTCGGCAGCGCCTCAATCCGGGAAAGCAGGAAAGGCCGGCAGGCATTGATTTCCGCCCCCACGGGCTTGTTTTCCGGCGGCACGCAGCGCACCGCGTTTGTGATCATCGCGCCGGTGAGGGCGAGACCGTCTTCCGGATCAGCAGCATAGGTGCCTTTGGAGAAGCCGAATTTGTCGATGGTCGCGTAGAGCAGGTCGCCTGCCCAATCGCCCGTGAATGGCCGCCCCGTCCGATTCGCCCCGGTCACTCCCGGCGCGAGACCGATGACCAGCAACTCCGCCTTTTCGTCGCCGAAGCTCGGCACGGCGCCATTGAACCAGTCCGGCTCCTTCACGGCGACAGCTTCACGGTACTCCACAAGGCGCGGGCACAGCGCACAATCCTTCGGGGCTTCGGGCGGGTAGGGCGTCTGTTTCATCCAGCCTATCTGGCCTGATTCGCGCACCCGCCCACTTGCCCCGACTCACGGGGCCCGCCACAACAAGAGCCATGTCTCCCACTCCCACTCTCGACGATGCCCGTGACCTGCTGAAACGGGTTTATGGCTATGAGGCGTTCCGGGGCCTGCAGGAGGATGTGATCTCCGATGCGCTGGCCGGGCGCGACGCGCTGGCCGTGCTGCCGACCGGCGGCGGCAAGTCGCTCTGCTACCAGATCCCGGCGTTGCTGCGCCCTGGCGTCGGCCTTGTCGTCTCGCCGCTGATCGCGCTGATGGCCGATCAGGTAGACGCGCTGAAACAGGCGGGCGTGCGGGCCGAGCGGCTCGACAGCTCGATGGACTTCACCGCACGCGCCGATGCGCTGGATGCGGCCCAGCGCGGCGAGATGGACCTGCTCTATGTTTCGCCCGAAGCGCTCGGCACCGGCCTCGCCGACCGGCTGGCGAAGATGGACATCTCCATCATTGCGGTGGATGAGACGCATTGCGTCAGCCAGTGGGGGCATGACTTTCGGCCGGACTATCGAGCCCTTGGCCGGCTGAAGGATTTGTTCCCCGGCGTGCCGCGCCTTGCGGTTACCGCGACGGCCGATGCGCGGACGCGGGATGACATCCTTGCCCAGCTGAACCTGACGAAACCCTCCGTCCACGTTGCAAGTTTTGATCGGCCGAATCTTGCCCTTGCCGCGGAGCCTAAAGAAGGCAATCGCACGCAGCGGGTGGTTTCGCTGGTGAAGGCGCGGCCGGGCCTCTCCGGCATCGTCTACTGCGCCACGCGCAATGCCACCGAAGATCTGGCCGAGGCGCTGGAGAAAGCGGGCATTCCGGCGCTCGCCTATCATGCCGGGCTTGAGGCGAATGTGCGGGCCGAGCGCCAGCGGCGGTTCCTGCTGGAAGACGGCCTCACCATGTGTGCCACGGTCGCGTTCGGCATGGGTGTCGACAAGCCGGATGTGCGTTTTGTGATCCATGCCGATCCACCGAAGACGATGGAAGCCTATTGGCAGGAAGTTGGCCGGGCAGGGCGCGATGGCGAGCCTGCGGAGGGTATTGCCCTCTACGGCCCGGCGGACATGCGCCGGTCGCTCAGCTGGACCTATGACGGCGACGCGCCGGACGAGGTGAAGCGGGTGCAGATTACCAAGACACGCCAGCTGTTCGCTTTCTTCGATGGCGATGAATGCCGCCGCCTGGCCGTGCGCCGCTATTTCGGGGAGGAGACGTCCGAAACGTGCGGGACGTGTGACATCTGCCGGGGCGAGGGCGGGGAAAGTCATGACGCGACCCGCTGGGCGCAGATGGCCGTGTCCGCCGTGCTGCGCTGCGGCCAACGCGTGGGGCGCGGGCGCCTGATCCAGCACCTGCTGGGGCAGGCGAAGGATGCCCTCGATGAGGAGCTCTCGGCGCAGTCCACCTTCGGTATCGGGGCGGAGCTGCCGAAGCAGGGCTGGAACCGGATATTCGATGCGCTGCTCTATGATGGCATGTTGGCCGAAGGCGGCGATGCGATGCGCCCCATCGTCATGGTGCCGGATGGCGACGCGGCCCGGGCCTTGTTCAAGGGTGAGCGGACGCTGTTCCTGCGGGCCGATCCTGTTGCCGCACGCCGCCGCAAGACGGGCCGGGTGGCTCGTGCTGGGGTGCAGGATAACCTTTCAGAGCGCGATCAGGTCCTGTTCGATGCCCTGCGCCTCTGGCGCACTGAAACAGCCAAGGCGCGCGGCGTGCCGCCCTACGTCATTTTCCACGACCGTACCCTCGCCGAAATCGCCCGCGAGCGCCCCGCGGACGCTGGAGCGCTGCGCGACATAAGCGGCGTCGGCGAGAAAAAAGCCCAGCGCTACGCCGAGGATGTCGCGAGAATCGTCGCGGAAGCGGCCTAGTCGAGTTGGGCTTCCTTTGCCGGGGCGACGCAGAGCGTCAGGCCGCCAAGTCGCAGGATCAGCGCATAAAGGAAATAGCCCGCGCCGACATATTCCATGCATTCCTGCGCGGTGGTCAGCGTCGCTTGGCGGAGCGAAATATCGGCCAGTTTCTCACCGCCGGCCAGTAATTCGGGATCTGCCGCGCTGAAATTGGTGCTTTCAAGGATCTCGATGCCCAGTGCTCCCGAAACGAAGATTGAGCCCGCAACAACAAAGCGGATCTGCGAGGACCGTTCGATTTTCAGGAACCATGGCAGCAGCACAGCCGCTGCGATGACAAGCGCAACACTGTAAGGGATCATCCAGGCATATTCTGGCACCCATTCGGCCTGCAGCAGCTGTGAGGTCGGGCCACTGGTCATTTCGTGCAGGCCGATATTCTCGTCGAAACCGAGGAAGACGAAAATAGCGCAGAGGATCCACCAGCCTGGTACTTGTTCCAGGCTGCCAGGACGGAAATGAGCATTCACGGCCAATAAGGCACCGCAAGCCAACAGCTCAATCGTGGCGACAAGTGTGGGGAAGTTCATCTCTTTGTTCACATTGAACTTTTCCGCCAGGCCCCAAAGATAGTCCCGTCCAAAGCCGAAATTCATGACCAGCACGAACACGTGTGCCGATAGCAGCACGCCGCCTATCAGGAACAGGCCGCGCCCAACATGGCGTGGGCTGATGTGCAGCTCGGTTGCTGCATGTGCCGCGGATTGCGGAGAGAAATAACGGGTCTGCGAAGTCGTGGCTGAAAGTGTGGTCATGAAATAAGTTCGGTTCCAGTGTCCAAGTCTGTGGGCCAAAGCAAAAAAAGTGCCTGATTTGATACGATAGTCGGTCTTATTTCTGGACATCGGTTCCAGCTGCACACCCTTGGCATGCTTTGCAATTCTTCCCCAAGGTTCCCGCATCCCCGCCCTTGACCCGGGCCGCGTGGCACCGCACCTATGACTTCGTAAGAATCCCCGCGAACCGGAGACATCATGGACTATTCTGCCCGCGAGCCGCGCCTCGACGACGAGAATGACGAGAAAAAGGCTTCCGAGCCGAATGCTTTCCTTGAGGAAGCTCTGTTCAAGGCCCGCACGATCTTGCTGACCGGCGGAATCGACTTCCTGCAGGCCCGCCGCGTGTGCGAGCGTTTGCTGGCGCTGTCGTCCGAGAATGACAAGCCGATCCTGCTGGTCCTGTCCTCGCCGGGCGGCCATGTCGAATCCGGCGACATGATCCACGACATGATCAAATTCGTGCCGGCGCCGGTGAAAATCCTGGGCACCGGCTGGTGCGCCTCGGCTGGCGCGCTGATCTATGCCGCGGCGAAGAAGGAAAACCGGTACGCCCTGCCGAACACCCGCTTCCTGCTTCATGAACCGCGCGGCGGCGTCGGCGGCCAGGCAACGGACGTGGAAATCCAGGCCCGCGAAATCATCAAGATGCGCGAGCGCCTGAACCGCATTTTCGCTGAAGCCACTGGCAAGTCCTACGAGAAGATCAAGGAAGACACCGACCGCGACTTCTGGATGAGCGCCAAGGAAGCCGTCGAATATGGTCTCGTCCACAAGATCGTGAGCCATCACAGCGAGATTGTCTGAGCCTGTCAGAGCAGGGGCGGTTAACGCGCTGGTAACCAAAAGTTAGCGGCCTCTCAACAATTCCGGGCGATTGTTTCTCTTCTGTTTGACTGAAGAGAGACGGCCCGGATGCTCGCGCGCGTCGAAGACATTTCTTTGCCGATCCCGCCGGTTGCTGCGGATACCAATTGTGCCGCGGCGCTGAGCCTCTTCCTGTCCGATACGTCCCTGTTTGCCCTGCCGCTGCGGGACGAAGATAGCGCCTATTCCCTCGTGACGCGCGGTGCTGTGACTGAAGCCATGGTCGGCCCTGAAGGGCGCATGGTCTGGGCGTCCCAGCCGGTGTCGATGCTGGCAACCGGGTCTCCGTTCATCGTCGAAGCAAATACGCCCGCTGGTCTCGCTGCCGGGACGGCGGCCACGAAAAATCCGGCCGCCCTTTGCGAGGGCCTGATCGTCATGCGGGAAGGCGTCTATCTCGGCCTTGTCAGCCCGGCGGCCCTGAGCGCGACAATCGCGAAGGAAAATGCCATGCGTGCCCGTACGCTGGGCCAAGCGGCCCGGCGGATGGAGGCCGCCAGGGCGAAACTGAATTCCGCTGCTCGTGAGAAGGCCGATTTCCTCGCTTTCCTGGGGCATGAAATCCGCACGCCGCTGACCGGCATTCTGGGCGTCGCAGACCTGCTGCAGGACAGTGTGTCCGGCGGTGAGCCGAAGCGTCTGGCGCGGACCATCTCCGAAAGCGGCCACCACCTTGAGCGCCTGCTGAACGATCTGCTGGACCTGTCGCGTCTCGAAGCCGGCAAGATGCCATTGCGCGCCGCGCCTTTCGATCTGGATGAGTTTGCCTCCGAGGCCCGCGATGTCTGGCAGCCGCGCACCGAAGGCAAGCGGGTCGCCCTGCGCATCCATGTCGAAGACGGGACGCCGAGGATCGAGGCCGACGCCCTGCGCCTGCGCCAGATCCTGTTCAACCTGCTCAGCAATGCGCTGAAATTTACAGAGCACGGCCATGTCGATGTATCGCTCGCGACATGGCGCGATGAGTCTTCGCTCCGTTTACGGATGAGCGTGTCGGATACCGGCTGCGGTATCTCGGACGAAGACAAGGCGCGCCTGTTTGAGGCCTTCGAACAGGCGAGCGCCACAACCGTGCATACGCATGGCGGATCCGGGCTTGGCCTCGCGATCGCGAAATCTCTGGCGAAAGCCATGGGCGGCGAGATCACGCTGGCCGACAATCCTGACGGTGGCAGCGTGTTCATGGTGGACATCCCAGTCCGCAAAGCCGGACCTCGCCTCGTTGCCAGCCCCGCGCCGGAGAAAACAATCCGGCCTCAGATGGGTAAATTCGATCTTGGCCGGATCCTGGTGATCGAGGATCACGCGGCCAGCGCTCTTGTGATCACCGAAGCGCTGCGCGCAGCCGGTTGGGAAGTTGATCATGCTCCCAATGCTTCGGCGGCCCGGGAATATGTGTTCGATGTCGGATATCAGGCGATCCTGACCGACATTCACCTGCCGGATGAAAGCGGGGACATGATCCTGCGTACCTTGCGCATGACACCGGGGCCGAACTCGGAAATCCCGGTATTGGCCGTGACGGCGGACCTGACCGATGCCCGCCGTATGGCTTGCAAGGCAGCCGGCTTCATCGCCATGATCGAAAAGCCGATCCGTCCCCGTGCGCTTGTCGCAACGCTGGCTGACATCCTGATGATGGGCGATAGCCCCGATGCCTGGGCAAGGGTCGGCTAAGCAGCGCGTTCCCCCTATGTGTTTCTCGCTTCACGGTGTGGTTTTTTGATCACACCAGTTCATTTGCGATCGATCTGACGCGACGAAAAAACTAGCCATCTTACGCCGCATGCGCTGCAGTTTGCGTTTTGGACTGTGGGGATTCTGATGTCAGAAAAAAAAGGCTCACATACTGCGCTCATCGTGACCGGTATTAGTGTTATCAGCGGAATGGTCGGTATTTATGTCTTCCTGAATGACGAGATTCGGGGACGCCTTTTTCCCGACCAGCAGGTAGCGACAAGAAGCGATATCAAAGAACAGTTCCAGCTGAGTGAGGAGCGGATTGCGACGGTTGTGGCCGCTTCGGTTGCTGATGCGATCGGCAAGGCGCAGGCCCGCGGCGACGAAGTCTCTCAGGACGAGCAGGTGCAGTATGAAGCTGCGCTTACCAAACTGCTGACATCAGACGACCCGGCACTGAATGACGCGAAATTCCTCGCGGTTTCCGGAGACGCGGAAGCAGCTGCAGACAACATCGTCACCAGCGCCGGCGCGCCGGCTGAGGCGAGCGATACAGTGCCGGCGAAAACCCGGGCAGAACTGCTGCGCAGCGCCGGTGACATTCTCGCCCCGTCCGACGCAACCAAGGCGCTGGCCGCCTATGAGAAGGCGCTGGAGCTCGATCCCGACAATCAGGTGCTGCAGACCCGCATCCAGAAACTGAAAGCCGCCACCGCCGCGAAGAATGAGGTAAAAGCCATCCCGCGAGCGAGCTTCGAATTTGGCGGCTTGCAGTTCGAATTTCAGGGCTGTGACCAGCCCGAAACACCGCGCTGCGTCTTTTCGGTGATGAACCCGACACCGGATCCGGTCTACCTCAGGCTTGGTGAGCAGTGGGGGGTCGATGAGTTCGGTCGCTGGACGGAAGGAAATCGGAAAAAGATCGAAGCCAATTCGAACGATAATTGGACCGTTCCATCTCTGGAAACGACGCAGATCGAAATCACATTTCGTCGCGCGGCGAATATTTACCAGCTGCTTCGCTTCCGCTTCTCGGTTGGCGGTGTCGATTACAAGAAGGAGTTTCGCGACATTGCGGTTCGTGGTGGCAAGCAGGTCGAGATCAAGACCATGCGCCCGGTCGATCCTGCTCACCCGGAATACGCATATGAGGTCAACGGCCTGCAAGTACATTTCCTGGGATGCTCCAATCCCGACGCCCCCATTTGCCGGTTCGACATGATGAATACCGGAACCGACAATGTGAATGTGAATGTGAGCGACGGCATCATTGCCTATAATAGTCAGGGTGTCAGGGTCACTGCCGCAAAATCCTTGCTGAGCTTGGAAGGCAAGAATGAATCCAACGCCCCACAAGGAGTTGCGTTCACTTGGGAGGTTTCCTTCAATCGCGAAGCCGAAATGTTCCAGTCCTTCTGGCCACAATTGCGGCTGGACTATGATTCCTATGAGCGGGAATTCCGAAATGTCATGATCGGGGATTCGCCCCCGACAGTGAGAACGCCGCGTTATGATCAGGTTGCTTCGCCAGACGACATTTTTGATGTTGGTCCGCTCAAATTTGTCTTTCTTGGCTGTCGTAATCCCGTCAATCCGACCTGTACATTCGACATCGAAAATCCGTCTGATGAGGGCGTCCGGCTTAATATTGATCGACCCAAAGCAACTTTGGCTGATGGAAGCAGCGTCAATGCAAACTCCAGCGTTCTGGAAATGAGGCCGTCCGGGGACGTCTATTTTCCGGCAGGTCTGACGACGACCTATGAAATCGCATTCCGTCAGGAAATGGCTCACATGGATGCGTTGAAACTGAACATGTCGATTGACTATAAGGGGTATTATCCGGAGCTGACGGATATCACTGTCGAGGAGTAGCGGCGAAGGCATCCGGCCAGGCACGTTTACCCTGCGAGTTTAGGCCGATCACCCATGCCTGAGACTGCCCCTACGCCTCCCCGCACCGCGCTCGTTCGCGGATTGGCGCTGAAATGTCCTGCTTGTGGGAAAGGGGCACTCTACCGGGCGTACCTGAAGCCAGTGGACGTGTGCGCCTGTTGTGGCGCACCGCTCGGACAGGTTCCATCCGAGGATGGGCCGGCCTGGCTGACCGTGCTGATGCTGGCGCCATTCCTCGTGACGGTCACATTCTTTGTGTCGATGTCAGACCTGCCGCTATGGATCACCCTCCCGGGCGCGGCAATCACGGTCACCGGAGCCGTCATGCTGGCCCTGCCGCGTGTGAAGGCCGGTTGGATCGCGGTGCTTTGGTCGATGGGGAAAATCGGCTCAAGTCAGGAATAGCGTCAACATGGCCGGAATGCCCGGTTGGCCCATAACTGTGCGGACGTGCTTGTCAGCTTGCGGGATGCCAGCCAGCAGGTTGAGCCATTTGCAGCAGCGCTTCGAAATTCACGACGGCTTCAACTCCGTCTGCCAGACTGTCGAGTGCGTGTTCAACGATGGCGCTGTAACCGGCGCCGCCGAGATCGGCAGTACTGCCAGCACGAGCGAGCCAGGCCTGCCGAAAGGCATCGTTCGTAAACGCGCCATGCAGGTAAGTACCCTCAACAAGGCCATTCGCGCTGCGGGCGCCGTCCGGCATGCCGTCAAGCCGGAACATTGGACGAGCGGTGTCCGTGCCGGTGGTCTGTCCCGTGTGGATTTCATAACCCGAGATGCCTGCGCCATTTATCGCGCACTCTCCGGTGGCCGGTTTGACCTTCTTTCGTGAGGCCATGAGCGTGTCGACTTCCAGCAGGCCTAATCCCTGAGCCTCACCGTGTTCACCGTCGGCTCCGTCAGGGTCCATGATCTGTCGACCGAGCATCTGGTAGCCACCGCAGATGCCGAGCACGCGCCCACCTGATCGGGCGTGCGCGACAATATCATGGTCCCAACCTTGCTGGCGGAGGAAGGCGAGATCACCCAGCGTGGATTTGGTGCCGAACAGAATGACTACATCTGTATCGCGTGGAATGTGCCGGCCCGGAGGGATCCAGCAAAAGTCCACATTCGGTTCCTGTTTCAACGGATCAGCATCGTCGAAATTCGCCATGCGCGACAGCATCGGCGCGGCGATCTTCAATGCGCCGCCGGAGGGGCGTGCAGGCCGGGAGAGCACCACGGCATCCTCGGCCGGCAGTGCGGCAGTTGCTTGCAGCCAGGGTATGACGCCGTGGCACGGCCAGCCCGTGCGTTGTTCAATCGCTCTTACGCCATCATCGAATAGCGCTGGGTCCCCTCTGAATTTGTTGATCAGGAAACCCGTGATCATCGCAGCATCGTCCGGGTCGAGGACCGCTCTCGTGCCGACAAGGCTGGCGATGACACCGCCGCGGTCGATATCGCCGATCAGGCAGACGGGTACGCCGGCGCGGCGAGCAAAGCCCATATTGGCGATATCCCTGTCGCGGAGATTGATCTCTGAGGGGCTGCCGGCGCCCTCCACAATGACGAGGTCATGTGACGCCGTCAGCCGGTCGAAGCTTTCGAGCACCTTGCCCAGAAGCTCGCCGCGGCGCGCCATGTAGTGGGCAGCGTCCATCGACGAGACGGCTTCGCCGTGAACAACCAATTGTGCACGCCGGTCGGTCTCAGGCTTCAGGAGGACCGGATTGAAATCGGTGCACGGCTCCAGTCCGCAGGCCAAGGCCTGGAATGCTTGCGCGCGGCCAATCTCTCCACCGCCAGGGCAGGCGGCAGCATTGTTCGACATGTTCTGGGGTTTGAAGGGAGCGACGCTCAGCCCCCTGCGTTTGGCGATCCGGCAGAGCGCCGCGGTGAGAACGGATTTTCCGACGTCGGAGCCAGTTCCCTGCAGCATAAGGGTTTTCGCTGTCATAGAGTGCCTTCGATTTCGACTGTCCGGCCATCTATACGGGAGCGCACGCCATAGATTTCAGCAAGCCGTTCGGACGTCAGCGTTTCTTCCGGTGGGCCATCGGCGACGATCCGCGACTCCTTCATCCACACCATGCGCGTTGCGTAGCGCGCGGCCAAAGCGATGTCATGCAGAACGACCAGCGCGCCACCACCGTCGTCGACGAACTGGCGGACAATATCCATCGTGCTGAACTGATGACGCGGATCAAGCGCGGCGACGGGCTCATCGGCGACAAGCAGTGGTGCATTGGCGGCAAAGGCGCGGGCACAATGGACGCGGGCCAGTTCTCCACCTGATAGTGTATCGGTGTTTCGGTCGCCCAGGTCTGCAAGACCGCATTGCGCAATCGCCCTGTCGACGGCTTCTGCATCTGCGGGGCTGAGTTTTCCGGGCGCTGCGCCATACGCAAACCGGCCGAGGGCCACGACATCGCGCACCGTGTTCGGCCAGGCCAGCGGACGTTGCTGGGGCAGGTAGGCAACACGGCGGGCGCGCTGCATGGGGGAGAGCTTTTCGCTGTCTGTTCCATCAAGCGTAGCCAGACCCGCTGAACGCTTCTCCAGACCGAGCGCCGCCTTGAGCAGGCTGGTCTTGCCCGCGCCGTTCGGCCCGAGCAGGGCAACAAGTTCCCCGGGTACGAGCCGCAAATTCGCCTCGCGCACCAGTAAAATGGCATCCGCCTTGACGGAGAGGTCTTGCGTGAGGAGCTCAGCCATTGAGTACGCGCCTCTGTACTGCGATCCAGACAAAGGCAGGCGCGCCGATCAGCGCTGCGACCACACCGAGTTTGAGTTCGTTCGAAGTTGGCAGGATACGAATCGCAATGTCAGCGATCATCAGGATAAGGCCGGCCAGCAGGGCGGACGGTATCAGGGATCGTGCCGGGTCGTGCTTGACGAAAGGCCGGATGATGTGCGGCGCGACGATGCCAACAAAGCCGATGGCGCCTGCGAGCGCCACCGATCCACCGGTCGCCAGGCCTGCACCGAGTACGGTCAGAATGCGCTGGTTGCTCAGATTGAGCCCAACGCCTGTCGCAGCTTCTTCTCCCAGTGTTAGCGCCGAGAGGCCTCGCCGGGATGCCAGCAGAATGCCCGCCCCGGCAATTAGGAAGGGTGCAGCCAGTCCGATTTCCTCAAAACTTCGATTGGCAACCGAGCCGAGCATCCAGTTGATCATGTCAGACAAAGAGAATGGGTTAGGTGCGAGATTCATCAGCAGGCTCATCGCGGCACCTGAGAAGCTGGATAGACCAACACCAATCAGGATCAGCGTAACAATGGACCGGGTACGGATGGCTGCCAGCGCAATAAGCGCGGTGGCGGCGAGTGCGCCGGCAATTGCCGAGATGGGCAGCACCCACGGGGATAGCGCGGCCAGCCCGTAATAGAGCGAAAATGTTGCGAAGAGCGATGCTGATGCCGAGACGCCGAGGACGCCGGGCTCGGCAAGCGGGTTCCTGAGCAGGCCTTGCAAGGCCGCCCCGCTAATACCCAGCGCTGCGCCGGTGAAGAAGGCTGCCAGCGCACGCGGCAGACGGATCTGCCAGACAACCAGACGGTCACCGATATCTGCACCTCCAAAGAAGGCGGCGAGAACGCGGTCCGCCGGCAAGGGCGTCGATCCGAGCAGGCAGGCCGTAAAGATGGTGATGAGGCACGCGAGGAGCAGGCCGGGAACCAGGAGCCGCTGCGTCATGACTCACCCCCTTCCGCCAGCGCTTCGATGGCGTCGATCATGAACCACGCGCTGCAGGAGGTCCATGCGCCTTGCAGCTGCACGACAGGACGGCCTTCCATCTGCTGTTTGGCCACGGGATGCTTCATCGCGCTCCACGAATCCGGCGCAGGGCCAGGCCGGTCAAAAAAAGCGGCGGCGATGACGTCCGGCTGCGCATAGGCGAGCCGTTCAAGCGGAAGCGCGCGCCAGCCAGGTTCCTGTTCGAAATTCTTGAAGCCTGCGCTGACGAGCATTTCGTGGATCATCGATCCCGGTCCGCTCGTGACGCCGGCCGGGGTCATGTAGAGTGCGGTCTTGCCGTCCGAGTGCTTCTCTATGGCGGCCAGACGGGCGCGGAACTCTGACACAAGTTCGCGTCCGCGCTCCGACTGTCCGAGGCCATCGGCCATTTGCTGGATGATGCTCGGGATCGAGCCGGATTCCTCGCTGTCGATATGCGTTGTCCAGCCGACGGTCAGCACGGGGATACCTGTCCGCTCGAAGAAGGCTTCAGCGTTTGGCCCGCCACCATACGAGCGGACGATGAGGTCCGGTTTGAGGATGAGCACGTCTTCCGTCACGGGACGAACGGTCTGCAATCCAACGGCCGCTTCGTGCATGTAGGAATAGTCTCTCGCCGCTTCAGGAGAAAGTGCGAGAATCTGGTCGCGGTCCGCGAGCTTCAGGACATACTGATCGGCGCAGTAGTCGAGACTGACGATCCGCATGGGCCGTTGGGCATTCGACGCCTGCGTCTGGGTGGGGACGCCGCAGGCAGCCAGGCCGAATAACATTAGCAGGATCATCAGTCTCGACATTGCGTCACCTAGTAACGCAACCGGATGCCGACAGAGCCGGACAGGCCAGGGGTGCCATAACCGAGAACCTGCTGGTATTCCTCGTCGAACAGGTTTTCAATGCGGCCGTAGAGTTCGACACTGTCAGTTAAGTCATAGCTGCCGGTCAGATCGACCCGCGTCCACCCGTCCAGCGTAGTGCCGTCCGTGCTCGCCTCGTCACCGTTGAACCTTATGAGAACCGCACCGGAGAAGGGACCTTCAGGGTCGAGCGACACGGTCACGTCGCCTGAGTTTTTCGGCAGCCGCGAGAGTTCATTGCCGTCTCCGTCCTCAGCATCGATATACGCATAGTTCGCCGCCACACCGATCCAGTCGGAGAACTGGTAGGAACCGTACAGCTCGACGCCCTGTGACTTGACGAGCGCGATATTGTCGTACCCGGCCGTGTAGGAGAAATCGATCATGTTCTCCGTGTCCTGGTCGAACCATGTGATCCCGGCTTTCGCGCGGCCATCTTCGGATGTCCAGTCAAGGCCGATATCGAAGGCTTCAGAACTTTCGGGCTTCAGGTTCGCATTCGGCTCGGTCAGTCCACAGAAGGTACAGATATAAGTCGACTGGAAGATGCTCGGCGCCTTGAAGCCCTGTCCCCAGCTTGCCCGCACGACGACTTGTTCAACTGGATTGTATGCTGCTGCCAGACGGCCCGTCGTTTCCGACCCGAATGTCTCGTGGTCATCGACGCGGATGCCACCTGTCAGGGTCAGTTTCTCAACAGGTTTAAATTCATAGAGACCAAACACGCCGTCGATGGAGGAGTGCGCGTCATTGGCGGTGGTTTCTTCCCGCTCTGCACCAAAGGAAAGCTTGTTCATGTCGTTGACAGTGAACGTGCCCTGATAGCGATAGATCTGTCGATCTCCTTCAGCGGAATAGCTTTCGGCACCATTCGAGAAATTCTTGCGGGTGATGTCGGAATATCCGACCATCAAGAGGTTCTCGAACCGGTCATCGAAGAGCGGTACTTTCAGTGAGACGTTTCCTGACAGCGTTTCATTCTCGGTACGTTCGTCGCCATCGCCGACACTGCCTTCCGCGCCGAAAACATAGCTGTCATATTCGGCATCCGCGTCGTTCCAGAGAAGCGACGCTTCCAGTCGGGCTCTTTCCGGCAGGTTCAGTCCGCCTTTCGCAGACAACGTCGTGGAATCGTAGGCATCTTCCTCTCCATTGCCATTGGCTTCGTCTGCCTTGGAGATTCCATCCGTGGAAATGCCGCTGGCTGAGAGACGGAGGTCGCCGGTCTCGTTCGCGCTGCCGATGGAAGCACCTCCGCGCAGCGTGTTGAAGGAACCGTATTCTGCATATGCGCTTCCACCGAGCCGTTGTTCCGGCTTTTTGGTCATGATGGAAACAACCCCGCCGATGGCATCGGAGCCCCATAGGGTCGATTGAGGCCCTTTCAGCACTTCAATTCGATCGATATTATCAGTATCAAGATAAGCGAAGTTGAAGCTGCCGTCCGTCACGGATGGATCACCGACCGGTACGCCGTCGATCAGGACCAGGGTCTGCCCGGACGAGGCACCGCGAATGCGTACGCTCGCAGCACCGCCATAGCTCCCATTTTGATTTATTGTGACGCCTGGCGCCGCCGCCACGGCATCGAGGGCAAAATCGAAATCCAGCTTTTCGAGATCTTCTGCGGTGATGATGCTGACGCTGGAGCCGATTTCAGTCTGGGTCTGATTGAGACGTGATCCTTCAACAGTGATCGCTTCCATTCTATTTTCTTCTGTGCTGGATTCTTGCGCGATAGCCGGTGTGATCAGGCTGATAGCAGCCGCACTAAGCAGAGCTGTCCTGTATGACATGGGGGTTCTCCTCATGAGCACCCCGCCGCCCGGAAGACAGGTGCCTATAACGACAATTGCTGGCCACATGGTGCGATCCATGCGGGCGGCCAGGCCGGTTTCCTTGATGTCGTTACAAAAGGAGAGGCATCAGCCTTCCCGCCCGCTGAGAACTATTCCCGGCCTCCGGACGAACGACGCGATGGCAGGTCTCCTGGCTCGCCGATCAATGCTTCAGGCCGCCTTCCCAGAACCCTGAGGTTCCAGTGACTTCATGGCCATCAGCTCCTGGCTGACAGTTGCGGGTACAGCGCCGGAATTACACCGGCTTCCCTCTAGGCCCTTGTTAAGGGCACCATCTGAGGTGCTAGTTGTTGCAGTTGCGAAAGCCTGTCAATAGCGGCTGCGGCAGCTGACGCAAAGGCAACCGCTAGAGGCTCATACCGATTGGGATAAAGTTATTGCCGCTCTGGACGGAGAGTTCGCCAGAAGTGTTCTTTCTTGATGGTTTCAAGAAACGGAAAGACTTGCCGTCCGGAAATTGGGCAAGCGCCAAAAACCGTTTGAAACGTCAAAGTAATCAAAGTGGAAGCTGGCAGATGGTGGTTCGGGGGAGACTTGAACTCCCGACCTCGCGATTATGAGTCGCGCGCTCTAACCAGCTGAGCTACCGAACCATTCGTCGAAACGAAGGGGCCTCATACACGCGGGCGGGCCAGCCTGCAAGCGGGCGATCTGCACCTCGATGTATCGCGTGATCCCAATGACTGCAGTGGCGGTACAGGCATGTGGCCTGCTTCTGTCGCAGCGCCCGGTTCGGCGGGAATATTCCCAGGCGTCAAGCCCGGTATCGGCTGGCATTCCGCACCTTAATGGCGCCTCTTGGCAAGCTGGCAGCAAGCCCCGTAGACTTGATGGCATGAAACGCATTCTGATCGCGTTGATGTCTGCCGTGCTCACTGGTCTTTGCCTGCCCGCCGAGGGTCAGGAGGAGGAGGCGATCGAGGCCTATATGTCAGGCAACTATCCGGCGGCGCTGGCCCGGACCGCAAATGCGCCGGACGCCGACTCCCGGGCCTTCGCGGCACGGACCCTGCTGGCCGAGGCGATCAGCCAGAATGGCCAGCCGCCGGCCGCATTGCTGCAGGATGCCCTGGCCGAGGCCAACCAGGCCCTTTCCCGGCAACCGGGCCATATCGAGGCCCGGCTGCAGAAGGCGATCGCCCTGTCGCTCCTCAGCCGGCCCATGAGCGCCGGAGAAGTGCGTCGCAGCGGCTTTGGCAGCGAAGCGCGCGACCTTGCTGAAGGCGTACTGGCGGAAGAACCGGACAATATTTATGCGCAAGCGTTTCTGGCGGTCTGGAACGCTGAAGTAATCCGGCGTGGAGGGACCCTTGGCGCCTTGGTCATGGGAGCTAGCCTCGACAAGGCCCGGCGTCACTATCAGGCGGCCGTGGCGCTTGCCCCCGGCGACGCGGCGATCCATTGGCAATGGGCTCGCGCGTTGGCAGCGCTGAATGCAAAAAAGTATGATGCAGAGATCAGGGCGGCCCTCGATGCGGCGCAGGCGGCTCCGGTGAACAGCGATCTTGAACGGATTATGCAGGCGCGCGCCGGGCTGCTGAAGCAGGTGCTGGAGACTGATGGCACCGGGGCCGCAGAGGCCCGGGCACTGGACATGCTCTGAGCGTTCCGGCGGTCGTCCTGTGAACGTCTTTGTCTATTCCGCTGCGACGGATTCTGCAGCGGCTTCCTGTTCGGAGAGGAAGCGTTCTGCATCCAGCGCAGCCTGACAGCCCATGCCGGCCGCAGTGACGGCCTGGCGATAGGTCTCGTCGGTCACATCGCCAGCGGCGAAGACGCCAGGAATCTCGGTCTGCGGCGTGCCGGGCTTGGTGATGAGGTAGCCATTCTCTTTCATCTTCAGCTTGCCCTTGAACAGTTCGGTCGACGGTGCATGGCCGATGGCGATGAAGACACCGTGTACCGGCACGAGTTTCACTTCGCCGGTGTTCACATCCTTGATTTTCGCGCCGGTTACGCCGAGCGGGTTCTCATCGCCGACAACCTCTTCCAGCGTGTGATTCCAGACTACTTCGACCTTCGGGTTCTTCAGCAGGCGCTCCTGCAGGATCTTTTCGGCGCGGAAGCTGTCGCGGCGGTGCACGACGGTGACCTTGGAGGCAAAATTGGTAAGGAACAGGGCTTCTTCAACGGCGGAGTTGCCGCCGCCCACGACCATGACTTCGCGGCCGCGGTAGAAGAAGCCGTCACAGGTCGCACACGCTGACACGCCGAAACCCTTGAACTTCTCTTCCGTCGGCAGGCCAAGCCATTTGGCCTGGGCGCCGGTGCAGATGATGATCGAATCTGCGGTGTAGACCGTGCCGCTCTCGCCGATCGCCTTGAACGGGCGGCTTTCGAGGTCGACTTCGGCGATATGGTCGTTCTCGACCTTCGCGCCCATGGCTTCGGCATGTTCCTGCATCTTCACCATCAGGTCTGGCCCCTGAATCTCGGTGAAGCCGGGATAGTTTTCCACTTCCGTGGTGATGGTCAGCTGGCCACCGGGTTGGATGCCGGTCACCACAAGCACATCACGCAGCGCGCGGGCACCGTAGACGGCAGCCGTCCAGCCAGCCGGGCCGGAGCCGATAATCAGGATTTCAACGTGTTTCGTGTCGGCCATGTCGGTACTCCGGATGCGCCTTGTGGAATCGGCTTTTGCACATAGGGCGGGTCGGTCGAGGCTTAAAGGTCCCCGCCGCTCATATCAATGTGACACCGCGCGGAAAGCTCAGCAGGGCTTGGAAACGACTTCCACAGTGGCGTGGGAAACATCGAACCGTTCCGCGAGGCGGGCTTTCACGTCCCGGCGCAAGGTTTCGATACAGGCACCCTCGGCGGCGGTGACTTCCATCGTGATGAGCGGTTTCGATTCCGTCAGCGCCCAAGCATGGATGTGTGAGACGTTCATGACATGCTCAATATGCGCCACGAGGTCTTGCCGTATGTCTTCCGGCGACAGGCCCTCGGGCGTGCCTTCCAGCAGGATGTGACCGGACTGGCGGGCGATGCGGACGCCGGCGACAAGGACCAGCAAGGCCACGAGAACAGACAGGATCGGGTCGGCAGGCGTCCAGCCCGTCGTGAGGATAACGATTGCCGCGGCGATGGCCGCGACGGACCCAAGCAGGTCTCCGATCACATGCCAGAGCGCGCCTTGCAGGTTCAGGTCGTGCTTGTCGCCGCCATGCAGCACCCAAGCGGCGAGAATGTTCACAACAAGGCCGCCAGCGGCCACCCACAACATGATCCCGCCGAGCACCGGCGCGGGGTCCAGCAACCGGTGAATGGCTTCCCAGACGATCCAGCAGGCCAAGGCAACCAGGGCGATGCCGTTGGTGAAGGCGGCCAGCACTTTCATCCGGCCAAAACCGTAGGAGCGGCTGGGATCTGCTGGCCGTTCGGCCAGCTTGTAACCGACCCAGGCCAGGATCAGTGAGGCAGCGTCCGTCAGCATATGTGCGGCGTCGGCGAGCAGGGCCAGGGAACCGGAGATGATCCCGCCCGTCACTTCAGCCATCATGAAAGAGGCCGTCAGGACCGCTGCGATTGCGACGCGCCGGCGTGAATCCGCTGTCGTCATGTCTGCATGGTCATGGGAGTGCCCATGTCCATGGCTGTGCCCATGATCGTGGCTGTGCCCATGATCGTGGCCGTGACCATGCGCGTGGTCATGCTCATGATCGTGGGCTTTGTCCGGCAGGTTGGTGTTCAGGTCGCAACTCATGTGCCTGAGGTGGAATCCTTTCGCGGGAAGGTCAATTCGAGTGTGATAGCGTTGCGTTGCCGGGCCGATTGATTTTCCGCCCTGCCGCTGAGGTTTGTGTGCTAGGTTACCTGAAAACATAACAAAAAAGCCCGGAGGAAATCCATGAGCCCACCCCGCCTGCGCCAGCTTGTGATTGCTGCCAACAGTCTCGACACTGCCGACACTTTGAAGAACGTCCTGGGCCTTGGGGAACCGTTTCCGGATCTAGGCGTGGCGGAATTCGGCCTGGTGAATGCTGTGTTCGCGATTGGTGACCAGTTCCTCGAAGTCGTCGTGCCGACCCAAGACAAGGCACCAGCCCGGCGGTTCATCGACCGGGGCGGCGAGGGCGGTTACATGGCGATCTTCCAGACGGACGATATGCAGGCGCTGCGCACACGTGTCGACGGGCTGGGGATCCGGCGCGTCTGGAACATCGACCTGCCGGACATTTCGGCGAGCCATCTCCATCCCGCCGATATTGGCGGGGCAATTGTCTCAGTAGATGAGCCACGCCCGGCCGGCAGCTGGCGCTGGGGCGGCCCGGGCTGGCGAGACCGGGCAGCACCTGGCCGGTTCACACATGCCGTTCTGGAAACGCCGGATCCGGATGCGCTGGCGCAGAAATGGGGGCTCGTCTTTGGCCTGACAGCCGACAAGCGCCGCCTGTTCCTTGCCGACGCGGTGCTCTACTTCAATGAAGGCCCCGCCGACCGGATGATCGAATTCGGTGTCGATCTTCCCCATGCAGACAAGGCACTGGAACGCGCCGAGGCTGCCGGGCTGATGGTCGACGGGAAAAGCACAAATGTTGCCGGCGTCAGGCTGGCATTCGCCTGACTAGTAACCGTCTGCCACTCCATCCTTGCGCATCTCGGTCGCGGCCAGATAGGCACCACTGTTGAAGTCACGCATAATGGCCTGATAGCCGCCGGCATTGGCGCCGCAGCACTCGATATTCAGACCACGGCGTTCCAGTTCGGCGCGCGTTTCCGGGGGGATACCGCTTTCGAGCGAGACCGTGCCGATATCGGCTTCGCATGCTGCGTCGTCGAAGTCATCGGTTGGTTCACAACCGCCATTATGCTCCCAGCGTGCCGCATCGCCGGCTTCCTGCAAACCCATGTCGAAATCGACGAGGTTCAGGATGACCTGGACATGACCCTGTGGCTGCATGCCGCCGCCCATAAGGCCGAAGCTCAGCCACGGTTCAAACGGACAGGCCTGTTCAATCGGCACCGCCCGGACCTGACAGCCCGGCATGTCCTTCTTGAAAGCAAAGGCCGGAATGATGGTATGGAACGGCCGCTTGCCCGGTTCCCAGACATTCGGGTGGGCCGGGTCGAGGCTGAACAACTGGCCGCGGTCCTGGAACATGAAGCCAAGGCCGTCCGCAACGAGACCTGACCCCATGCCGCGATAGTTCGACTGGATCAGCGATACCATCATGCCGTTCTCGTCGGCGACGGTGAGATAGGTTGTGTCACCATCTTTCAGTTTGGCGTCAGCTGCAGGGAAATCCATACCGGCTTTTACATTGGTCATCGCCTTGCTGAGATCAATCAGACCCGCGCGTTCGGCGTTGTAGCCCTCTTTCAGGAAGACATTCGGGTCGATGCCGGAAAAGGCCGGATCGGCGTAGCCTTTGGCCCTGTCCGCAAATGCCAGCCGCTTGGCTTCCACCTGCGCCATGATCGAGTCCGCCGAGCCAAAGCCCATGTCGCGCAGGTCGTATTTTTCCAGCATCTGCAACATCTGCAGCGCGGCAATGCCTTGTGTGTTCGGTGGCAGTTCGCAGACCTTATAGTCGCCGCGATACGTCGCGCAGACAGGCTCAACCCATTCGCCTTCATGCGTGGCGAAATCCTCGTAGGTCAGAAAACCGCCGATCCGTTCGAAATAGTCGGCCATGATGTGGGCCGTCTCGCCGGTGTAAAACTCATCCCGGCCCTTGTAGGCGATACGCTCCAGCGTGTCGGCGAGGTCCGGATTGCGAAACAGCGATCCTTCTTCCGGTGCGGGCGAGAAATAGGTTTTCTTCGCGTTGTCGTATTCTTCCAACATGCCGCTCTCATAGGCGGGCTCGAAGCGCTTTGGACCGAAGCTCCAGTAAAAGGAGATCACTTCCGGGATCGGCGCACCTTCGCGCGCGTAGCGGATCGCGGGTTCCAGATCGGTGTTGATCGGCAGTTTGCCGAACCGTTCGTGCAGCGCGAACCAGCCATCGACCGTACCCGGAACAGTCACGGGCGCCGCACCGAATGGCGGGATTTCCTTGCCGTCCATAAACTCATCGGCCTTCGCCTGCATCTGTTCCAGCGTGGCGTTCTTCGCGCTGCGGCCGGACCCATTATAACCGTAAAGCTGCTGTGTCTCTGGGTCCCAGACGATTGCGAAGAGATCGCCGCCTATACCGTTTCCGGTCGGCTCCACAAGACCTAGCATGGCGTTCGCGGCAATGGCGGCATCAACGGCTGAACCGCCGCGCTTCATCACATCGAGTGCTGTCTGCGTGGCCAATGGATGGGCCGTTGCGGCCGCCGCATTCGGGGCAACAACGGCAGAACGAACGCCCAAATCCCGCCCCGTCGGCATCCGGTCACCCGGACCCGGCGCAGACAGCTGCAGCAGCGCGTTGCCAATTGTGCCTGCGCTGTCTGTTTCGGCCGGCGTAGGTGCTTCAGCAGAAACGCCGTCGCCAGCCGGATCGGGGGTTGCACATGCGCTAAGTCCTGCCGCCACCATGGCTGCCAGGAGTGTTCGGGCCATTTTCATGACTGATGCCTCCGCTATCTGGCGGTGACCTTAACGCCCTTCGCCGGGTTTTCGAGTCCCGGCCTGGCCAATAATAATCGTCATTCGGGCGCAGGGTGCGGCCGAGGGCTTCGATATAGCTGTGGATCAGACCATCAGACATAGCTGACAATCTCCCATTCGATGCCGTCATGATCATGGAAATAGAACCGGCTGCCGGGATCATATGTCTGGTGGCTATGCGTTTTCAGGCCGGACTTCAGGATCCGTTGTTCGGCGGCGTCCAGGTCTTCAACCAGGATGCCGAAATGGTTCACCGCACCGGTGCGGTAATAGCTTTCTTCATCCATACGGTCCTGCTTCGGCAGGGCATAGAGGGCGATATACTCATCATCGGTGCCGACATGGACGGTGTAGCCGTCGTATTTTGCCGGGCCTTCCCAGCGCACATGCCAGCCGAACAGGTCCACCAGCATGGCGGCTGTCTTCTTCGGGTCTGAGACCGTCACATTCACATGCTCAAACAGGGCGGGTTTCATTTTCTTGCTCCATTCGCTTCAATTCATTGAGTTCTGATTTGACGATCCTAATTCCTCAACTTAACTTGAGGTCAAGCATTTTGGACAAGGAAAAAATCGTTATGAAACAGGGGCTTTTGATCGGGGATGTTGCCCGTCGTACCGGGCTGTCGGTTTCTGCCATCCGCTTTTATGAATCACGCGGCCTCGTGAAGCCGGATCGTCGTCCCTCTGGTCAGCGGGAGTTTGCCCGTGCCGATATCCGCCGGTTGTCCTTCATCCTGATCGCCCAACAGATGGGCCTCACCATCGAGGAGATCGGAGACGTTCTCAGCGAACTGCCGGACAACCGCACGCCGACCAAGGCAGACTGGACCCGCATCAGCCAGCACTTTCGCAAGCGCCTCGATGATCACATCGCCATGGTGGAGCGCCTGCGCAACAGGCTGGATGGCTGCATCGGCTGTGGCTGTCTCAGCCTGAAGAGCTGCGCGCTCTACAATCCGGATGACCGCGCCAATGCCGCCGGACCGGGACCGCGCTTCGTGGTAACGGCGGAGAAGGTGGGGTGACTCCCGGCGCGTCTTTTGAGATGGCGCAGGTCATTGTCGCAGCAGCCCGGCTCGAGGGACAATGGATCACACCCGACAACCTAAACACCCAGGCAAGTCAGAAAGGCGCCTATGTCCTCCTGGTCGGTCTGGACAGGGCGTTACCGGTTGGGGCTAGCCGGCGCAAATCAGGACAATTGCCAGCCGGAACCTATCTCTATGCGGGTAGCGCATACGGCGCAGGCGGCGTTGCGGCCCGCATCGGCCGTCATTTCAGAAAAGACAAGAAAGTTCACTGGCACGTCGATCGACTGACACTGGAGGCGAGCCGCCTTGCGGCATTCATTGTGGAGAATGGCAATGAATGCGCGCTGGCTGAGGCGCTGCTGGAATCGAACAACGTAGCGATCGCGATAGAGGGATTTGGCAGTACGGATTGCCTATCCTGCCGTGGTCATTTGCTGGCAATCGTCTGAGCGGACCTAGTTCGGCTTTTTCGGGAAATAGTGCATCGCCATGCGTTCCGCAATTTCCTGGCCTTCGCGGGCGAAGCGCGCTTCGGCTTCCACGGCGCGGTTGTCGCATTTCAGGTAATCGCGCGTGGTGTCCTGATAGGCCTCGTTGAATTGCGCCACGAGGCTGGAACGGAGGTTCCCGCGATTCGGAGCCTCATAGCTCAACATGTCGGACATGTACTGGCGCCAGTACTGGTCGTCCCGGCCATTGCAGCGGACCCGGATCGCGTGTGCCGAGCCCAGCGCGCCGGCCAGATCGGCAGCGTCGCGGAAATAATCCGGTCCCCGCATCGGCAGGCTCGATTGTGCAGTGCTTGCGCCACAGACCATCAGGGCGCTAAGCAGGACGACATGAAAACGTGCCTTGTTCATGAAAAGACCTTTGCCCGCATCCAGCCTCGGCTCAAGGATGTAGAACACAAACTTGATGTCCTCATTATGACCGATGAAGGACGCTTCTATCATGCGGGCAGCCGCGTGGTGACCGACAAGGTGGAACCTGAGATCGTCTTCGGCAGTCTGGACTGCTTCTTTGGCCCCGCCGCCGGTGTATTCGTGAAGACCGTCACGACCTCGGACCGACTGGAGTGGTTCCAGTCTCCGGCAGCGGGCGTCGACAACGCGGTACTGAAAGCGATTGGCAAGGCGTCGAAACAATACACGACCAACCATACCCAGGCTGAATCCATGGCCGAGTGGGCCCTCTGGGCCGCGTTGGACTTCCTCCGCGAAGGGCCGCTGCACCGGGCCCAGCAGGAGGCGGCAGAATGGAAACGTGTTCAGGCACGCGAGATCGCCGGTAGCCGCTGGCTGGTGGTCGGCTATGGCTCAATCGGTGAAGCCGTCGGCAAACGCGTGACTGCGCTTGGCGGGCACGTCACCGGCCTGCGCCGTTCCCCTGGCCCGGCACCGGGCGCGCAGGAGATATTGCCCATCGGTGTGTTGCCGGATTTGCTGCCGGAAGCAGATATTGTGCTGCTGAGCGTGCCGCACACGTCAGAAACTGAAGGCATGGCCGATGCGGACTTCTTCTCGAAGATGAGACCGGACGCCCTGTTCATGAATCTTGGCCGTGGGGCTCTGGTGAACGAGGACGCGCTGGTCGCGGCGCTGGACAAGGGGCACCCGGCCTATGCCGCCCTCGATGTCACTGGTGTGGAGCCTCTGCCGGCGGAAAGCCCGCTGTGGCATCATCCGAAGATCATGATCACGCCACACGATTCGTCCCAGACCAATGGAACGATCCTTCGGGCGGATGGCACGTTCGTGGACAATCTTCACCGCTACCTGAACGGCGAGCCGCTCAGGAACCTCGTCGACCGGAAAGCCTTCGAGGACTGAGCGGCGATTTCGTCCGTTTACGCGGTTTCCTTCACTTTCAGCCCGGCAATTCGGTCAATCGAGGCTTCGGCATCGCGCATGATGTCGGCCACGATCTCAGCGACGGGTTTGACCTCGTGCACGCCGCCGGCCGATTGGCCCATGGCGAAGCAGGAATTGTCCATCGACAGTTTCGTTTCGTCCGTGATCCCACCAATACCGCCGATGACGCCGGTCTGCGTGGAGTGAATGGCCTGGAACGGGAAAGGCTTGATGTCCTGCGGACGGCTTTCCCAGTCATTGATGTAATCGTTCGTGCGGCAACGCATCGGCTTGCCTGAGTAACAGCGTGTGCGAGTCGTATCGGTGTCGCCTGCGCCGACGACGGCGTTCTTGTACATGTTGGCGGCGTGGGCCTCCTCCGAAGCGATGAAGCGCGTGCCCATCCACACACCCTGCGCGCCGAGGGCGAGGGCTGCTGCGAGACCGCGGCCATCATAGATGCCGCCTGCGGCGACAACAGGAATTTTCACCGCTTCCACGGCCTGTGCCACCAGCGGAAGTGTGCCGACGAGCCCGGTGTGTCCACCGCCTTCACCGCCTTGCAGGATGACAGCGTCGCAACCGGCCTGTTCTGCCTTGATCGCATGCTTCACGGCGCCGCCGACGACCATGACCTTCACATTGGCTTTCTTCAGGCGCTCCATGATCGGCATCGGCACGCCAAGACCAGCCACGAAGGAGTCGGCGCCGCCATTGATGATGACGTCCACGGATTCCTCAAGGCTTTCCGGGCTGGCGGCCAGGAGGTCAACGCCGAAGGGGCGGTCGGTCAGCTCGCGCACGCGTTTCATCTGTCCGGCGATGAAATCCGGCGAAGTACCGGCCATCCCAAGCACGCCATAGCCGCCTGCATTGCACATGGCAGCACAGACTTCGGCGTAGGAAACCCCGCCCATGCCGGCGAGCATGATCGGGTGCTGGACATTCAACATATCTGTCAGGCGGGTTTTCAGGGCCATTTGGGCTTCCTCTCTCTGAATGTTTTATGCATCCGTGCTTACGGCCCGGTCGCAACGTCAACGCAATAGCTGGCGCCACCCCGCCGCGTCTCTGCCCCATTCCCGCCGCGTTCTGCCGTCAGAATACCAGATGGACTGGCAGAATCGCCGGTCCGGCGTCACATGCGGAGACCAGACGGACCGGATCTTTAGATCAGTCCAACTTCGTGAAGGACGCGGCAACCGGCCGACGGGCTTGCCCGGGAACAGGTCCGGTTGCCCCAACTTCCGCCCTTTCCCGGGGGCTCTGGGAGAGGGGGCTTGATTGAGGAATTTGCAGGCACGCCTTGCCGATTTCTGAATTGAGCTATCCGTTTTGCTTGGCGGATGCTATGACGCCGTTCGGTCGAAAGGCCATTAACAGGGGTAAGATCATGAAGAATATCATCACTTTGGGCGCTGCAGCCCTGGCTCTCGCAGCTTGCGCACCGGCGGAAGCTCCGGCTGAAGATACGCCGGTTGTTGAAGAAACCACGGTCATCGAAGAGTCGGCTTCCGACGCTGCCGATGCCGCCGTTGAAGCAGCTGACGAAGCTGCGGATGCCGCTGCTGACGCTGCTGATTCGGCAGAAGAAGCTGTTGGCGAAGCAATGGACGCTGCTGAAGAAGCTGCTGCCGACGCTGCAGACGCTGCTGAGGACGCAGCCGATGCTGCTGCCGAAGAGATGACGGAAGAAACCCCGGAATAACGGGGCGTTCCTTCGGAATTAGATAGGGCCGCTCCTTGGGGAGCGGCCCTTTTGATTTGTGTCCTGAATGTCAGGATCAGAACTTCTGGTAGCCGCCATCGACCAAGAGCGTATCGCCCGAGTGGAATTTCGAGGCATCGGAGGCGAGATAGACGGCGATCCCGCCGAAATCTTCCGGCTCGCCCCAGCGGCGGATCGGCACGCGGGAGATCACCTTGGTCTGAAATGCCTCAGCGCCCTGTGCACCTTCCGTCATGTCGGTTGCGATCCAGCCCGGTAGGATCGAGTTCGCCCGGATCTGGTAGCGGCCATATTCCACGGCGATTGCGTTCATCATGGCGATCAGACCGCCCTTGGTGTGGCCGTAGGACTGGTTCCGTGCCGCGCCCGACAGGGCTGCCAGTGACGCCGTGCCGATCAGGCTGCCACCCAGGTCGCCGGCTTTCGCACGGGTCACCATGGACTTCGCGGCCTCGCGCAGGGTGAGAAAGGCGCCTTCGGAATTGATCCGCTGATTGTAGCGCCAGGTCTCCAGCGTCATCTCATGAAAATTCGGAGCGCCGCGACCAACGCCGGCATTTGCGATGCAGGTGTCGATGCGGCCGAACTCTTCTTCGGCTTCCTTCATCGCTTTGACGACTTCGGCTTCCTCGCCGACGTCCACCTTCCATGCCTTGACCTTGCCGGTGCCGAGTGCGTCGGCCTTTTTCACGGCGGCGTCATTGTCGGCTTCCTTGCGGCCCCAGATGACGACATCGGCGTTTGAAGCGGCCAGCGCCTCCACCATGCCGAGGCCGATCCCCTTGTTGCCGCCGGTGACGACGCAGACCTTTCCTGTAAGGTCGAATGGAGCATAGGTCATGGCTTCCTCCTGAAAGATTCTGGTTTGTTTGTCTGGTGTCACACAAGAGAGGTGACGCTGGGGCCGGTCAAGAGGCTGATTGGCTGGCGATCACGAGCTGCCGGGCCGCTTCGATGATGCGACGGGTCTCGTCCCAGATTTCAAGTTCTGCCAGACGGGCCGGGCTGATCCACTCGGCATGTGCCGCATCATCCCCCGCCATTACCGTACCGGAAACCCACACTGCAGCGTAGTCGAACAGGACGAAATGGCGGGTCACATCTCCCGTTGTGCGGGAGGTGAAGATGCCGTCCACCACATCCACCAGGCCGACCAGCCGGGCGGCGAGACCCGTCTCTTCCTTCAACTCGCGTAACGCCGCATCGCCAGCGCGTTCGCCGAATTCGATCTTGCCGCCGGGCAGGGACCAGCTCCCTGCCATCGGCTTGGTCCCCCGGCGGATCAGGGCGACGTCATCGCCACGGAAGCAGACCGTGCCGACGGCCGGGACGGGCTTCTGATCTGTCATGCACCGCTTCCCTGTTCCAGCAGGACGACCGTCTCCACATGCGCAGACCAGAGGAACTGGTCGACCGGCTGTACCAGCATGATCCGGTACCCGGCATCGACCAGCACGCGCAGGTCACGCGCCAGCGTACCGGGATCGCAAGAGACGTAGGCAACCCGCCGCACGCCGCTATAGGCAATTTCCGCCACCTGCTTGGCGGCGCCGGCCCGTGGCGGGTTCAGCACGATGCCCTGGAAGCGCGCCAGCGTAGCGGACGGGACGGGGTTGCGGAATAGGTCCCGTACCTCTGCCGTAACGGGCTTCAAGCCATGTGCAGCACGGGCGGAAGATTCCAGCGCCTCAATCGCCACAGCATCACCTTCAACTGCGTGAACCCGGGACTCCTCAGCCAGCCGCAGCGCAAATGTTCCGCAGCCGGAGAAAAGGTCTACCACTTCCAGCGCATATTTCAGGTGCTGGCGCACAAGGCTTGCCATGAAGGCCTCAGCCTCAGGGCTTGCCTGAAGGAAGCCACCCGGCTTCGGACGCAGGAAAGCCCTACCGACCTGGATCTCGGGTGTCGCTTGCTGCAACGGAACATCATTTCCGATAGCAACGCGCATGAAACCTGCCGCCAGTGCCTTGGCCCCGGCCATCATCACATCGTGTGGGGCGGCAAAGGTGGCTGTGTCGGTGATGTGCAGGTCCAGCCCGTTCGGCATGGCAGTCACTTTCAGGACCATCTCGCCTTTCAGCGGCGCCAGCGGTCCGGCCAGTTCTTTCAGTGCGCTGATTTTCCGTGTAATCTCCGGCGAGGCGACCGGGCAGGTGTTGATGTCAACAATGTCGTGGCTGCGCCGGGAATGGAAGCCGAGCTGCACGCCGCTTTTGGTGCGCCGGGCAGCAAGAGAAATGCGGCGGCGCGTGCCGGGCGGGGTGACCCAGACTTCCTCGACATGCTGTTCCAGTCCGCGCGACTTCAGGGCGTTGATTACCAGGGACTGCTTGAACGCCCGGTAAGGCCCATCCGCCAGGTGTTGCAGGCTGCAGCTGCCGCAGCTGGCATAGTGCGGACAAACCGGGGACTGCCTCTCCGGTGAAGGCGTCACGATCTCCAGAAGTTTTGCTTTATCGCCGTTAACAGCGATGCGGACTTCCTCGCCAGGCAGGGTGCGCGGCACGGAAACCCAGTCTCCGTCAATCCGCACCTGGCCGTCGCCCTTCGATCCGAGGCGTTCGATGACCACAGTGCTGGCACCGCGGGCATCCGGATCAGGAATAGCAGGCATACCGGGCTCCCCACTGGTTGTGTCCCGATTCACGGGTTAGCACCCAAGGACGGTCGCGAATAGGAGGCTTGAATGGCGAAACCGGCGAAGCAGCCTCTGAGTCTCGCCCTGCAGGGCGGCGGTGCCCATGGCGCCTACACATGGGGCGTCCTCGACAGGCTGTTGGAAGAGAATCGCTTCGATATCCGAGCCATCACAGCGACGTCCGCCGGTGCCATGAATGCTGTCGCGTTTGCCGGGGGCTATGGCGCAGGCGGGATGGACGGCGCGCGGCAGGCGCTGGAATCGCTGTGGCAGGCCGTATCGCACAGCGGCCGGCACGTACGTGCATATGGCGCCAACAATGCGGCCGCCTTTGCCTATGCCTCCGCCCTGCAGAGCTGGGCGAGCCCTTACGACCTGAACCCGCTGAAGCTGAACCCATTGCGCGATGCCGTAGAGGAGGTGATCGATTTCGAGGCTGTCCACGCCTCCGGCCTGCAGCTGTTCCTCAGCGCGACGGATGTGGAGTCCGGCCATGTGAAAGTGTTCACGGGAGACGAGGTGACACTTGATGCCGTGCTCGCCTCGGCCTGCCTACCGCAGACCTTCCAGGCGGTGGAGATCGACGGTCACGCCTATTGGGACGGCGGCTATATGGGTAATCCCAGCATATTCCCGCTGATCTATGCAGGCGCACCGACAGATGTGCTGCTCGTGACATTGAACCCCATCGAGCGGCCCGGCGTGCCGAAACGGGCAGGCGAGATCCAGGAACGCGTCAACGAGATCAGCTTCAACGCTGCCCTGATCGGGGAGCTGCGCGCCATCGCCTTTGTCCAGCGCCTGCTCGATGACGGCATGCTGAAGGCGCCGATGCTGAAGAAATACCGCCGCTTGAACGTGCATGCGATCCGCGGCGGGCAGGACCTGGTGGACCAGAGTCTGCACACCAAATTTGACACCAGCTGGCGTTACCTCACCAACCTGCGCGACAAGGGCCGGGCAGCGGCAGAGACCTGGCTCGCAGACGACGCAAACCTTGTCGGCACGAAACAGTCGAACTGCGACCTGCGGGAGGAATTCCTGAAGGGCTAAGCTTGTTTCAGGAACCAGACCCGGGCCGCGCCATAGTCGCGGGTGTCCAGCACCTCCCAGCCTTCCGGTGAGATCAGCTCGTCCGAGGCGGTCTCCACCACGGCGATGGCATCCTCCGCCAGCCACTTGCCCTCAGCGAGGCAGGCGAGCGCCGGGAGCACAAGGTCCTTGTGGTAAGGCGGGTCGAGGAAGGCGATCGTGAACGGGCTGCCGACACCGGCCGGCTTTTCGCCAAGGTCCGTCGCAGAGCGCCGGTGGATGCGCGTATTCCCGTAAAGGCCCAGCGTCTCGATATTGTCGCGGATCGCCCCGCGCGCCGCATGGTCGGTTTCCACGAACAGGCAGAAGGCGGCGCCCCGGCTGACCGCTTCAAGGCCCAATGCGCCGGAGCCTGCGAAGAGGTCGATCACCCGCGCGCCTTCGATCTCCGGCGCCCAGGGGGCGTGGGCGAGCATGTTGAACACGCTCTCGCGCGCACGGTCCGCCGTCGGCCGCGTGCCCTGTCCCTTCGGCGCGGCAATCGCGCGCCCCTTGTGCTGTCCGGCAATGATGCGCATGGCCTCTCCGTTTTTCCGCCCGCGCCTTAGCACGCCGCGCCGCAAAACACATCCTTGCGCTGCCGCGCCTGCGGGCTCACTCTGCCAGAGAATAATGGGAGGAAGGCATGGCAAACGTAACCACGGAAACCTTGGGGGCGGTCCGCCTCATTCGGTATGCCAATCCGCCGCGCCACTACATGACCGCCGAAGGGTCCGGCCAGATGCTGGCCGCGATCACCGAGGCTGACAGCGACCCCGCCATCCGCGCCATCATCCTGACTGGCACGGACGACGTGTTCGTCCGGCACTATGACGTCAGCGAGATCGTCGCCATCGGCGAGGCGGTGCAGGCCGGGGCGCTGAAACCGGAAGACTTCGAACAGGGCGGCTTTGCCGATATGGTCCGCGCGGTGTTTGAAACGCCGAAGCCGGTCATCGCGGCCATCAATGGCGTCTGCATGGGCGGTGGGTTTGAGCTGGCGCTCGCCTGTGACCTGCGGGTGGCGGCCAGCAGTGTGTCGCTGATCGGCCTGCCTGAGACGCGGATCGGCATCTTCCCGGGCGGCGGCGGCACCCAGCGCCTGCCGCGCATGATCGGTGAGGCGCGGGCACTGGAATTTATCCTGTTCGGCCAGACAGTCGATGCTGCCGGGGCGCTCGAACTCGGCCTTGTCCATGCGGTGGCGAATGACGCTGTGGCCCACGCGACCGATTGGGCGAACGAACTGGCCGGGCGCGGGGCGGAAGGTCTTGCCCATGCCAAGCGTCTCGTCCGGGGTGCGCTGACTTGGGGACTTGTCGAAGGCACCCGGCAGGAACAGCATGGTTTCCACAACGTGCTGAAGGCAGCCTCCGCCATGGCCGCAATGCGGGAATTTCTGGAGACGGGAGAAGACATCACAAGATGAGCCTTGCGCTGACTGATCCGATGGACCGCGCCCTGGAACTGGCACGTGCCGCTGCCGACGCGGGTGAAGTGCCTGTGGGCGCCGTCATCGTCGATCCGGAAACGGGCGAGATCGTCGCCGAAGGTGCCAATGCGCCGATCAGCGGCCACGACCCCACGGCCCATGCTGAGATCATTGCCCTGCGTCTTGCGGCTGCGGCGCGCGGCAATTACCGCCTCACCGGCCTCATCATGTATGTCACGCTTGAGCCCTGCGCGATGTGCGCAGGCGCGATCAGCCTTGCCCGGATCGGCAAGCTGGTCTTCGGCGCCTGCGATCCGAAAGGCGGCGCGGTGATCCACGGCGCGCGCTTCTTCGAACAGCCGACCTGCCACTGGCGGCCGGAGGTGGAGCAGGACGAAGCACGCGGCGAGGCGGCCAGCCAGCTGCTGAAGGATTTCTTCAAGGCTCGCCGAAAGTAGCTGGGGGCTAGCTGAAACCCTGCCTTTCACCCCTGACGCGCCGGAAATGCTTGCTTTCCTTGAGGGCACGCGATGCCTTGTTGGCGAAACAGGGAGATCCACATGACCGCGACCGTCAGAACAGAAAACGATATTTCCGTCGTCACCATGGATGACGGCAAAGCCAATGCGATCAGCCTCGACATGCTGGAAGCGGTCAACGCCTGTCTCGACGAAGCCGAGAAGGACGGCAAGGTGCTGGTGCTGACCGGACGCGAGGGCAAGTTCTCCGCCGGGTTCGACCTCAAATTCCTGGCGACGTCTGATGGCGACGGTGTGCGTAAGCTGGTCACCGGCGGCGGCAAGCTGGCCATGCGCCTCTTCACCTCGAAGATGCCGGTCGTCATCGCTTCGACCGGGCATTCCATCGCCATGGGCGCGTTCATCCTACTGGGTGGTGACACGCGGATCGGTACGCGCGGTGCCTTCAAGATTGGTGCGAATGAAACGGTCAACGGCATGACCCTGCCGGGCTTCGGCGTCGAACTGCCGCGGGCGCGCCTCAACCCATTGTACCTGACCGAGGCTCTGGTGCAGGCACGCCTGTACACGCCGGACGAGGCGGTGCCTGTCGGCTGGCTGGACAAGGTGGTTGAACCCGGCGCTCTGATGGATGCGGCCATGGAAACGGCCACCGCGCTGAAATCCATCGCCAATGGCGCGTATTACGGCAACAAGATGCTGGTGCGGAAACCGGCCATCGACGCGATCATGCCAACGCTGGAACAGTCGACCGTCTAAACCGCGACTATGGGCTCTGCGGGGGCGGCCGATGGCGCTAGTTCCCGCGAAATCTCCCGGATGAGATCCCGCAGCCAGGTCAGCGCAGGGTCCCCGGCATATTCGCGGTGCCAGTAGAGCGTCGATTCCGGCGCAGCGAAGTCGAATGGCAGCTCCTGCAGGACAAGCCCCGCATGTTCCACGATCTGGCGCGGTGCGACGAGCGCGAATTGTGTGTGCCGCACGATTTCCAGCGCCGGCATATAGTTCGGCAGACGGTGCGCCGGGGTGATGCGGCGGCCATGCGTGCGCGCCAGTTCCTCGATTAGGCTTCGGCCTTCCCGGCGGCTGGAGACGGTGATGTGGCGCAGCTCGAAGAAACGCTCGGGAGTCAGTGGTTGGTTCGCCTGCGGATGATCCGGCGACAGGACACAGACATAAGGCGTTTTCAGAAGCGCTTCGCGTTCCATGTCCATGCCGAGCAGGTCGGCCACGTCGATGGCGAGATCCAGGCGGCCGGTGGCGAGCTCGGCCGCGACTGCTGATCTGTGCAGCTGGCTCCACGAAATCCGCACGCCTGGCGCGACCTGTTCGAGCCGCGCTGCCAGGATCGGGGCGATCAGGAAGGCGCCGGCATCGCGGGCCGAGAGATTGAATACGCGAGTCGAGCGGGACGGTTCGAACACCGAACGTGGCTCCAGCCCCGACCGCAACCGGTCGAGCGCCTCGCGCACGGCGGGCATCAGGGCTTCGGCCATGGCGGTCGGCTTCACGCCGCGGCCTTCGCGCACGAATAGCGGGTCTTCGAAATGGGTGCGCAGCCGGGAGAGCGCATTGCTGACCGCGGGCTGGGTGATGTGCAGGAATTCACTCGCTCGCGTCAGGCTGCGCTCGTCATAAACCGCTTCCAGTACCGGTAACAGGTTCAGGTCGATGGACCGTAGGTTCATGGCAAGCTCACAATCATCACCATCTGTGATGTTTGGGCTTCATATAATAAAGTTACCGAATAGTCGAGCCTAGGGCATTGTCCGCTCCGTCGACAGTGGAGTAACCCAATGCGCGTGGCGCTACAGCCAGCCAGCCGCCTTCATCAGCATGACCGCGCCAATTGCGGTGACGAGGTATTTCATGCCGCGCTTGAAGTTCACGTCGCTCATCCGGTCCAGCACTTTGCCGCCAAGCGTGGTGCCGAGCATGGACAGGGGCGCCGCCGCCGCGATCAGCCACCAGGGCGGCAGGGCATGAACGCCCGCTGCCATGAGCACGGGCGTGCTCCAGAAAATGATTTTCACGAAGTGCGCCAGCACCTGCGTCACCGCCTTGGTTGCCACGATGGCGTGGCGCGTCATGTCGGTGTGGACAAAGAACTGGTCCAGCAGCGGGCCGGACACGCCGGCAATCGTATTCAGCGACTGAACGACAAAGCCCGCGCCTTCGGCCTGGAAGCGCTTCTGGATGTCGAGATCGAGCAGTTTTTTTGGCAGCCAGACCAGCATGGCAACGCAGCCCAGCAGCACATAGACCATTTGTTTGTCCGGCCGCCAGCTGAGCGCGAACAACAGGCCGACCGCCAGGACGGAACCCGTCGCGTAGCGGCGGAAGATGTGCCAGTCGATATGGTCCCGCCACAGGAAGGCGCGGTAACCGTTGGAGACCATCTGCACGGCGCCGTGCACGATCATCGCGGTCGCGACCGGCACCAGGGCTGCCAACACACCCATGAAGATGATGCCGCCCGCCATGCCGAAAATGCCCGAAATGAAACTGGTAACCAGCACAGTGACGAGAATGATGGCGGCAGCAATCGGGCTCATGCGCGCGATCTAGACCGGATTGCGATTCGGCGCAAAGCGGCGACCTTCCGCGCGGCCCCGTCAGAAAAGATTGCAAAGAAAGAATTTGCGGCCGGATGGCCGCACGGACTACCAATAGCTCAACGAAACGAAGTGAAGGAGGATAGCCATGGCTGATACTCAGCAATCCATGGACGCAATGGCCGAACTGAATGACCTGCGTATGTCGGAGGAGGCAAAGCCTCTCTACGAACATGTGAAGCGGTTCATCAAGGAAACGGTCGAACCGATGTATGAGGAATTCGAACGCCTCGGCGAGAACAAGACCGACATCTGGTCTTATGCGCCGGGCCAGCTCGAAGCTCTCGAAAAAGCCAAGGACGAAGCTAAGAAGCAGGGCCTCTGGAACTTCTTCCTGCCGGACGCCGAAACCGGCGAAGGCCTGAAGAACCTCGACTATGCCTACATCGCCGCCGAACTCGGCAAGGTGCCGCTGGCGTCGGAAACGATGAACTGTTCCGCGCCGGACACCGGGAACATGGAAGTTCTCGAACGTGTCGGTACGCCGGCCCAGAAGGAGCAGTGGCTGAAGCCGCTTCTCGAAGGCAAGATCCGCTCCGCCTTCGCCATGACCGAGCCGGCCCTGCCGTCGTCGGACGCCAAGAACGTCTCCATGAGCGCCGTTCTGGAAGGTGACGAGTGGGTGCTTAATGGTGAGAAGTACTATATCTCCGGCGCAGGCGACCCGCGCTGCAAGATCATGATTTGCATGGTGAAAACCAATGACGGCCCGGACGTGAACCGCCGTCAGTCGCAGATCCTGGTGCCGCTGCCGCATCCGGGTGTGACCATCGTCGGCCCGATGCACGTCTTCGGCGATCCGGATGCTCCGCATGGTCACATGCACATCCGCTTCGAGAACGTCCGTGTTCCGAAGGACAACATGCTGCTCGGCGAAGGCCGCGGCTTCGAAATCTCGCAGCTGCGTCTCGGCCCGGGCCGTATCCACCACTGCATGCGCTCCATCGGCGCGGCAGAGAAAGCCCTCGACCTCATGGTCGTGCGCGGCATGACGCGTCAGGCCTTTGGCCGCGACCTGATCAAGCTGGGCGGTAACCTCGAAAAAGTGTCTCGCGCACGGATCGAGATCGAAGCCATGCGCATGATGGTCCTCAAGGCCGCCAAGGCGATGGATGTCCTCGGCAACAAGGAAGCCCGCGTCTGGATCTCCATGGTCAAGGCCATGGTGCCGGAGCGCGTCTGCGATATCATCGACGATGCGATCCAGATCCACGGCGCCACAGGTGTGTCGCAGTGGACACCGCTGGCTCGCCTCTACGCCAACCAGCGCACGCTGCGTCTGGCTGATGGTCCGGATGAGGTGCACCATATGGTGGTGGGCCGCGCCGAGACCCGCAAGTACACCGGCGAAGAGGAAGATCCGGCGATGGCCGCTGTCTGGCGCAAATAAGCCAGCAGAGGCCTGATTGCAGGCCAGACTTCAACAAGGACAAATGGCGCGGCCCTCGAATGGGGACCGCGCTTTTTTTATGTTGCAGCGGCCTCCAGCGCGTCCTCCAGCCGGTCGTCACCCCAATAAAGCTCATCCTCGACGATGAAGCTCGGGGCACCGAAAATGCCGCGCTCGAAGGCTTCGTCCACATTCGCCTTGAGACGGTCCTTGTTCGCTTGGGTCTGCGCTCGGGCTAGCGCGTTCGGTCCGGCACCGGCCATCACGGCCAGCCGCTCCAGCAGGCCTGCATCGGCGATATCCTTTCCGTGCGCGAATTCCGCAGAATAGACGGCGCGCGTGAAATCCTCGCCCCAGTCTTCATCCAGTCCGACCAGCGCGATGCGCGCCGCGGCGAGCCCGTTTTGTGGGAAAGCACCAGGCCCCGTTTCCGGCAGGCGCTTAAAAGGGAGGTCATAGCGCTCCGCCCTGCGGGCCATGTCGCGCCACATATATTCGCCCTTCGCCTTGTAGATGTTGAAGGGGGACGTATCCCACCCCTGAGCGGAGAAAACCGGACCCAGCAGAAATGGCCGCCAGTGAACGGCCAGGCCACGCGCTTCGGCAGCCGCGCCGATGCGCATTGCTGTAAGATAGGAATAGGTCGATCCGAATTCGAACCAGAATTCGAGCGCGTGTGTCATCTGCGGCCCCGCTTGTCTCAAGCCGGCAAGCTAGAACCCTACAGGTCCGCAGGAAAGAGGGCGTTGTCCTAGAAGCGGAATGTATTGCCGAAGCGCAACACGGCGCTCGTCTGGACGGAGCGGAAGTTACGGCGGAAATCGTCGCCTTCGATATAGGCGCCGTGGCCGAGGGAAAAGAACACTTCGGTCTGAGGACGCAATTCCCAGTTCACCCGCCCGAAGAAGGACAGGCTGTTGCTGATATTGTCATACTGGGTCTGCGTCGTGACCGAGAGGTCCGTCGAGACGTTGAACACGGTTTCCAGCGATCCAATCTGTACGCTGATATTTCCGGACGGTACGGAAATATCCTCCCGCTTGTAGCCGGCCTTCAGGTCGACATGCGGGTTCGGGCGGAAGTTCACATTGAAATCGTAGCGCTTCGAATCGCCGCCATAGAAATCCTTGAACTCGATCTCTGACGTCGTGCCCCACGAACGGACATAGGAGGACTGAACGCGGAACTTCACGCCATTGTTGTCATAGACGCCGACTGGCACGACCAGCCTGCCGGGCAGGAAGAAAGGCGTATTGATATGCTCTTCGTTCTGGCTGGCGGTGAAAGTCAGGTCGTCTGTCCAGATCGTGTTGGCGTTCAGGACAAGCGAATTGACCGTGGTCTCGGCATTGCCGTCGAGGTCGGTGATGTATTCATGGCTGGTGCCGAATTGCCACCAGCGGAAGTGTCCGCCCGACTGGCGAAACCGCCGGTGCCAGTCGGCACTGAAGGTGCGCGTGCCGGGCCGGTTCACGAAGCCGAGCGCCGGGGCGAAATCCTCGCCAATCTGGCGGGCTTCCAGGCTCCAGGCCCATTTGTCGTTCGGATAGTCGAACTTCGCCCCGAAGGAATCGTCGTCCTCCAGCGTCGAGGAGAAGGTGCGCTGGTAGAATACGTCCGCCTGCATCCGCCCTCCGCCGAAGAAGGACGGCACGCGATAGCTGAAATCGGCCCCGGCCAGCGTGTTGTCCGACAGGCCCGTCGGGTCGCCATTGGTGGCAATAAAGCCCACACGGGACTGGTCCAGCACATCGACGGTGGCGCGAGCGACTGACAGGTTCTGCGACCCGATGGAGCCGGTGCTGCCGGTCTGCGCTGACAGGACACCGATTTCGATGCCGTTGATCTCACCGCTCAGTTTGAGGCCCGCATCCACTTTTACGGACTGGCCATTCACGATGCCAATGCGGCGGGAGAAGAATGGCTGGCCGTTCGGGGCACCAGCAAAGGTCTGGCCTGCGAATTCGAACAGCGCTGCGTCCTGCAGGAAGAAGTCCCGCGTTTCGGGGAAGAAGAGCGAGAAGCGGCCCGTATTGATCTGGCGATCGTCCAGCGGCGTGTCGGAGAAGTCCGTATTTAGCGTCAGGAGGCCGGTCAGGGACGGCGTGAACTTGTACGAGATGTTCGCGCTCGGTTCGATCGTCAGGTCGTCGTCGCGCGGCTGGGCCCAGCGCCGGTTTCCGGCAAGGCCCGCCTGCAGCTGCACGTCGAAGCCCTTGCCTTTGTTGATGTCCTGAATGCCTTGGATATAGCCAGGACGGGCGAAGGCGAACTTGTTGACTGACTGGTCGATCCCGGCCCAGCGGATTTCCTCGTTCGCGTGGGCGTGTTCGCGCGTCATCATCAGGCCCCAGCCGTCGGAGGCCGGGTCGAAGCTGAGCGACCGGAACGGCAGGGAAATTTCTGCCGTCCAGCCATCTTCCGTCAGCACGCTGTCGGCGTCCCAGATGATGTTCCAGGCATCCACGGGCGCCTGTCCATACCGGATCAGGCGCTCGGTGCGGGCACCAAGGGCATTGATGTCGAACCCGAAGCCGGACGTGCCGGTGTTGAACGGGTCAATATAGAAGCGGAACATGTCGTCCCGCCAGATTTCGCCGTCGCGCTCCAGCACAGACGCCAGGATCGCCTCTGGCATGTCGTCCTGTGCATAGATGCCGACATAAAGATTGTTTTCGTCATAGGCGAAATAGACGCGCGTCTCGACGCTGGGCGGGCCGACATTCGGTTCCACCTGGTAGAACTCCGTCACCTCGGCCGACTTCGACCACATGGCCTCATCCAGCTTGCCATCGATGACCGGGGCTTCGTTCGTGTCGATCCGCACCGGGCGGACCGTGGGCTGATAGGTGGTGAAATTGCGGACCGGCGGTTCGTCTTCAGCCATGGCCAGCCCGGCGCCGGACAAGGCGATGTAGGCGCCCAACATCCATCGATGCACGTCGATTTCCTCCCGGTACTTTACCCGACCGCCTTTGACGTATCGTTCTCTCGCTGCCCGTCGAATAGGTAGCGTCGCGCGGCAGCGCCAGCCCTTCTTTCGTTGCAGCCCGACATTTCTGCGAGTGCCTGAATTTCAGGCATGACGCTGCCATGGCTCTCCCACCAGACCTTGCGGAAGTCTGCAGGGACGGCTCTAACTTTCCGATCAGGGGTATGATGGAGAGAGGGTAGACGGATGAAGGTGTGGCAAGTGAGCCGTCGCATGCGCCAGATACACAATGTGCTGGCTCTGGTCGTGGGCACCCAGATTCTCCTCTGGATGGTCTCGGGTCTCTATTTCACCCTCTATCCAATTGAAACGGTACGTGGCGCACATCTGCGGGCGCCGGTGGAGCAGGTGCTGAACGTGCCGCCGGGGGGCTGGGTGCCGCCTGGGTCGCTGGCGGAAGGGGCGCGGGACGTCACGCTCAAACCCTGGCTTGGCCGTGCGGTCTATGTCGTGGAGCGCGGCACCGGAGCACGAATGTTCGACGCCGTCACTGGCGAACAGCTGAGCCCGTTGGGCGAGGCCAGTGCCCGGGCCGTTGCACAGGCAAACTGGGGCGGGCAGGGCACGTTGGCATCCGCGGAACTGGTCGACGCCGCCCCCTCCGAATCCGGCCGCGAGGGCGAGCCCATGTGGCGGATCGAGTTTGAAGGCAAAGACACGGCCACATTCTGGGTCACGCCGGATACAGGCGAGGTCCGCGCTGTGCGAACCGGCGTCTGGCGGTTGTTCGACCTGATGTGGGGCCTGCACATCATGGATTGGTCTGCCCGTGTAACCATCGCCAGCTGGTGGATGAAGGCCTTCGCCTTTGGCGGGCTGATGATGTCGCTTGCGGGCGCCTGGCTGCTCGTGCGGCGCGTTTCCATGGGGACATTGCTCCGCTAGGCGGCGTGGACAAATTTGAGCCAGTATCTGGCTGTGGCGATGTGGACCATGCCGAGGAAGCTGTTGGCCAGTTGATCGTATCGGGTGGCGATGGCGCGATTGATCTTGAGATGGCCAAACATGCGTTCGATGCGATTGCGCTGTCGGTAGAGCGCCTGGTCATACTCGATCTTCACACGGCGGTTTGATCGGCCGGGTATGACGGGTTCAATCTTCCGCTCTGCGAGATCGGCGCGAATGGTATCGGCATCGTAGCCTTTGTCCGCAAGGAAGGCCTCGGGTTTGCGTTCGGGCAGGTCGATCAGAGCATCATACGCCTTGCAGTCCGCTGCTTCGCCACCAGTCAGATGGAAGGCGAGCGGTCGTCCGAGGGTATCTGCCAGGCAGTGAAGCTTACTGGTGAACCCGCCCCGCGAGCGGCCAAGAGCGCGCCGATGAGTCCCCCTTTTCCGCCCGCTGCCGAGACATGGGCGCGAACTGTGGTGCTGTCGATGCTGTAGTGGCCGCTGTCTGCCATGACCTCGGCGAGCATCACCGCAACGGTCTCCCAGACCCCGGCTTCGCTCCACCGGCGGAACCGCCGATAGATGGTATTCCAGCTGCCATACTTGGGCGGAACGTCGCGCCATGGCGCGCCGCACCGCAGTCGCCAAAGGATTCCGTTAATAACTGCGCGGTTCTGCTCGGGACGCCTGCCTCGGCCACGGTTCTCAGGCTCAATAGGCAGCAAGCCCTTCAAAATGCGCCATTCTGCTTCGGTGAGATCGCCCCTGCTCAAGCCTGCCTCCAAAAAGCAGCCTTGAATCAACCCCACGCAGCTACGTCAACGGATCTTGCACGGTTTAGCAATTACCGATCATTTTCGAAATGCGCCGAGAAAGTCGCCCTTGCCTCGCTGTCGGAAATGACGTGCGCTTCACGCTCATTCTCTTCCCACCATGCCCCGCACGTCTGGCATCGTCGCAAATGCGCGTGAGCCTTCAGACTTGTCGCGACATGTTCGGGCAGGTCGCTGCGACCTGATAAAATCCCGCGCCGACATGTTTCGCAGCCGCTGTCGTTCCAATCGCTCATGCTTTAATCTTACGCACGTGAGTGCGCCTGGCAACGATCACGTAATGGCAAACGAACGGAGAAATTTGTCCACGCCGACTAGCACAGTTCGTCAGAAAGGCGCATTCCGGCAATCCTCGGGATTGCCGGAGGCGCGCAGTCATTTTTGCAACTGCATCCGTGTGTCCGGGATGTTCCGTGCCACCTGGGTTTCACCCAACCGGCTTGCGAAACGCAGCACGGTGAAGCCCAGCAGTCCGGACGCAATGGATCCCATCAGGACGCCCAGGCGGACCTGATCCAACTCGGCGGCTGTGCTGAAGGCGAGGCTGCCGATGAACAGGCTCATCGTGAAGCCCACGCCGGTCAGACAGGCGACGCCATAGACCTGTACCCAGCTGACGCCGGACGGCAGTCGCGCAATGCCAGACTTCACCGCCACATAGGTCAGGCCAAACACGCCGAGTTGCTTGCCGAAGAACAGGCCAAGCGCAATACCGAGCGGGACCGCCCCGGTCAGCGCGTCCAGGTCGACCCCGCGAAGGTCCACACCAGCATTGGCAAAGGCGAAGACAGGCAGGATCATGTAGGCGACCCAGGGATGGAGACCGTGCTCCAGCTTGTGAAGCGGCGACTGCCCGCTTTCCTTGCGCGGGGACAGCGGAATGGCGAGCGCCGTCAAGACGCCGGCAAGGGTCGCATGCACGCCGGACTTCAGTACACAGACCCAGATGAACATTCCAACCAGGACATAAGGTGCGATACGCTTGACGCCCATCCGGTTCATGAGCAGCAGGCCGGCAAATCCCATGGCTGCCAGGCCAAGCGCCTGAACCGAAAGCTGCTCTGTATAGAACAGGGCGATGATCAGGATCGCGCCGAGGTCGTCGATGATCGCGATGGCAAGCAGGAAGATCTTCAGTGCGACCGGCGCGCGCGTGCCAAGCAAGGCTAGAATGCCGAGCGCAAACGCAATGTCGGTTGCCGCGGGGATCGCCCAGCCGCGCAGGGTCTCCGGGGACGACATGTTGAGCATGACATAAAGCAATGCCGGCCCGGCCATGCCGCCAATGGCGGCCAGCGCCGGCAGCACGGCCTTGTCGAAGGACGACAACTCGCCTTCCAGGATCTCACGCTTGATCTCAAGTCCCACCAAAAGGAAGAAGACGGCCATCAGCCCGTCATTGATCCAGAGCAGCAGGGGCTTGGCGATTTCCAGCGCGCCAACCTGAACGGCCACCGGCGTCGAAAGAAAGCCGCCATACCAATGGCTGAATACGGTATTGTTCGCGGCAATCGCCAATGCAGCCGCCAGCATCAGAATGAGGCCGGCAGCGCTCTCAAGTCTGAGGAAATCCTGGATACGGGCGACAACTTTGGTCATGAACAATAATCCTTGTGCGCAGGGTAGCGGGGTCTGGTGATTGGCAAAAAGCAAACGATCCCGCCGGCAGTCCCCCCTGCCTGGCGGCTGAGGGTGTCGGAGAGTAGGGACCGGACAGAGGGAGCTGCCGGGGGATCGTGACGGCCAGGAGTGTTGGTCCTGTCAGGGGCAGGTCCTGGACGTGTTCAGGTGTGTGGGAGGGCTAGTCGTCAAGAAAGCCGAAGCGTTCCTTGCGCCGCCGCAGGCGGCCGCCTTCGCCTTCCCACCGACCGATGGCTTCGGTATCCTTGCGGGTGCGAATGCGTGCCGGAGCCAACTCGCCTCTGCGGGGGCGCTCTTTGCGCTCCCTGGGCTCTGCAAAATCGGCCATTTCCTCGAGGAAGTTCGTAATCAGATCTTTGAGGACAGACATTGTCTTTACCTTTTTCTATGCGCTGATTGGAACTCAGGCGGCCCGCCGGATACGGCGCCGGCGGCGGCGGTACTGGGAGGGCGTTTCCGCGATACTCTTGCTGTACCCGTCCGCTTTCGGACTGTTGTCAGTGGCATCCATGAACCGGCCGCCACGGCCCGGACTTGCCGGGCCAATCTGGCTCCCCGTCCAGAGGTCGTCGGTCAGTCGATACATTTGATTTGTCTCCTTTTGGCTCTTGCGATGCACCGGATATGAGGCCATATCCGCGATAGCACAAATCGAATGTATCTTTTCATCTGATAGGTTTTTCCGAAGTATGAGGCCAACCCTTCGCCAGCTCCAATACATTGTCGCCGTCGCGGAATCGGGCCGGTTCCGGGATGCCGCACTTCAATTGGGCGTCAGCCAGCCCAGCCTTTCCGAGCAGATTTCGGATGCAGAAGCGCAGCTGGGCGTGACACTGATCGAACGCGCCCGGACCGGTGCCGTGCTCACACCGGCAGGGGCGGAAGTCGTGCGCCGCGCACGGATTGTCCTGACTCAGGTGGAAGATCTGAAAACGGTTGCACGGCAGGTCGCCGGTGACCTCGCGGGGCGCTACAGGCTCGGCACATTGCCGACCATCGGGCCTTATCTGTTGCCGAGCGCCGTTCGGGAGCTGCACCAGCTCTACCCGGATCTCCGACTGGGCGTCCGGGAAGAGCGGACGATCGACCTTGATGAAAAACTCAATGACGGCCGGCTCGACATGATCATTTCGACGGCTGAGGATCATCTGAATTCAGAGTCCATGCAGCTCTTCGATGAGCAGCTCTATGTCTGTACAGCATCGGACGATCCGATCGGCGGAGGAGACGGGGCGCTGAAGCTTTCGGCGCTCAAGGGCCGGGAAGTGCTCAGTCTGGGGTATGGTCACCGCCTCAGTACGGTGGTGCAGAAACTGGCCGAAGCAGCAGGCGCCCATGTGTCGACGGAATACGAAGGCACCTCGCTTGACGCGATCCGGCAGATGGCAGGCATGGGCGCAGGCATTGCAATTGTTCCCAGTCTTTATGCCGTGATGGAGGCAAGCAAAGACCCGGACCAGATTGTTCGTCCAATCGATCATCCCCTGGCGCGCCGCCAGATCAGCCTGGTGTGGCGGTCCGGGTCTCCTCTTGAGCAAAACATCCAGAAACTGGGACTGGTTTTCCGGGATGTGGCGGCGGATCTTTTGCCGCAGGCAGGAAAATCGGTGAAAGGAAAAACCTAACCAGCATTCAGTTTCATTCGATTTTACTTATCGTGCCCTTTCGTCCACCTTCCGGTTACAGACAAAATGGAAGGATCCGAAAGATTGGTGTACGGTATTGTTCAAGTTTTGCCGGCTCGGCCAGTTTCAGCGCGCAGTGAGTCATCGCGCACAAGTGCAGATGACCTGCGGACTGCGGCGTTTGAATGCCGGTGGCCGATAAGCCCGGACAGCCTGCGCGAGGTCATCCTGTCACGCGTTGACTGGGGTCCGTTTGACATTTCTTGCCGCAGGGACCCCGAGAGCGAAGACCTGTGTCTGTGTACCGTTCACTATACAGGCCCCCTTCGGGAGCGCCCGCACCTCATGGCCAGCTTCTGGCATGTGATGGAGCAGTTTTCGTTTTATGCGGGCCGGGTGCGCGAGCAAGAGGGGCGCATGGGATACAAAGATCGCATGCGCGTAACTGGTTCGCGCTAAAGGTCCGCCGCCGCTTTGGCAGTTTGTGCGGGCGAGGGCAGGCTCACGGCCTCTAACGTCCGGTTCCCCCGCAGGGGGTCAGTCGGAAAAGCACAGCTTGTTTCCATCAAGGTCTCTGACATAGGCGGAGTAACGCGGTCCACGCTGGCCCGGCGCACCTTCGCAGGTGCCGCCGAGGTCAATGGCCCGTTCATGAAATTGTCTGACCGCTTTGGCGGTCCCGACACAGAAGCCCACCATGGTTCCATTCCCATTGGTGGCAGGCTTCTCGTCAAAGGGCAGCGCCGCCGCAAATGCAAAATCCTCACCCAGCCAGTAGGTCATCCTGTCTGACGGGGAGACACGCTTCAGGCCAGACGGCACGAAGAGCGCATCGTAAAACCTCGTGGAGGCGGTCATGTTGTTTGTTCCGAGAACGACATAGTTCATTTTCATGGCGGGATCTCCTGTGCGCCGATGACAGGATATCACCGGCCTGGTTCCTGGTGTGTCCGCCTCTTATTGATAAATACGACATTTTATGTCCTATTTCTTAGATGGCGCGGACGAACACGACAGGCAGGTTGAGGCGGATGGAATTGCTGGCCGTCCGGCTGAAGCAGGACGCGCATTGCACGGTCAGCGATCTGGCACGCCAGTTCGGGGTCAGCGAGCGAACGATCTCGCGAGATCTTTCCCTCATGCGGGATCAGGGCATGCAGATCGACGCCGACCGCGGAAGGGGCGGAGGTGTCCGGCTGGACCGCAACTGGGGTGTTGGTCGGATCAACCTGGCCTATTCGGAGGCAGTCGACCTTCTGATCAGCCTCGCCGTCGCAGAGCAAATGAACTCGCCCATGTTTCTGGCGAATCTGGACTCGGTCAGGCGGCAATTGGTGGCCTCCTTTTCGCCGGCAAAACGCGACACGGTGGAGCACCTGAAATCTCGCATCCTCGTGGGGGTTACGGCGTCGACCTATGTCCAGGCGGGGACCGCATCGCCGCCGAAGCCGGTCGTTCAGGCCTTGCATCAGGCGTTCACCGATCAGGAGATGCTGGAGATACGATATCAGAGAGAGGATGGTGAGACGTCCAAACGGATCATCGAACCGCACTACCTTCTGCTGAAATACCCGGTCTGGTACGTCGTCGGATTTGACCATTTGCGGAAGGCGCCGCGCACATTTCGCTGCGACCGCATATTGGCCGCGTCAAGAACGGGTACCCATTTCCACCTTTTGCCCAAGGAAGACTTCCCGCTGATGCCGGATGGAGACGAATTGGTGATGTGATCGCCTCCGGCCTTGCAGGCCGGTTCGTCAGAACGGCACGTTCGGGTCGTCCTCGCCTTCGCCGCCGGGGGCGAGGCCGAGGAAGTCGAAGACTTTCGGATCGTGCAAATGGCTCGGCCGGACGGTGGCGAGGGCGTGGGCCATCACCTGGCGGACGCCGGGTTTCTTGCGTTCCCATTCGGTCAGCATCTGTTTCATCGCCACGCGCTGCAGGCCGTCCTGGCTGCCGCACAGATTGCACGGGATGATCGGGAAATTCATCGCGACTGAAAACTTTTCAAGATCCTCCTCCGCCGCAGTGATCAGGGGACGGAGCACCATGACGTCGCCCTCGTCGTTCAGCAGCTTCGGCGGCATCGCGGCGAGGCGGCCGCCATGGATGAAGTTCATCATGAAGGTCTCCAGCGCATCGTCGCGGTGGTGGCCAAGCACAATGGCCTCGCAGCCTTCCTCCCGCGCGATACGGTAGAGAATGCCCCGGCGCAGGCGCGAGCACATGGAGCAGAAAGTCCGCCCCTCGGGCACCTTGTCGGTGACAATGGAATAGGTGTCCTCGGTCACGATACGGTAGGGCGCGTCTATCTTCTCCAGCCATTCCGGCAGGATGTGTTTGGGAAAGCCGGGCTGGCCCTGGTCGAGGTTGCAGGCGATCAGGTCCACCGGCAGGGCGCCCTGGTATTGCAAATCCATCAGAACGGCGAGGAGGCCATAGCTGTCCTTGCCGCCGGAGAGGCAGACCAGCCATTTCGGCCGGGAGGCGTCACCGCTTTCCACCGCGCGCCGGTCAACCATGCCATAGGTGTCGATCGCCTGAAGGGCGCCGCGCACCAGTCGCTTGCGCAGCTTCTTGAAGCTCACCGAATCCGGCGTCTCCGCGAACAGCGGCGGCGCACCGGTGAAAGAGGTCACATCATCTGCCATGGCGTGCAGCTTTGCCATGGCTGGGCGCCAATGCACAAGCCCGGGAAGACGGCAAGCCCGGGCTGTGTCATGAGGGGATCCATCAGACTTGTTTCCAATTCCGGAGGCTTTCATGAAGCTGCACGTGTCGTCAGACCTGCGCTATTCTTTCCAGCCCGGGACAGGGGCCGTTGTTTCGGTTCATGCGGCGACCTCACCGGACCAGGCCGTCATATCGGAAAACCTTGAGATCGACCCGCTGCCAGAGCTGGTCTTCGATCCGGCGGATGCTCGCGGCGAGCGCCGGTTCCGGGGGGAGTTCTCCGGCGATGTACGCATCCGGTACGAAGCGATTGTCGACAATGGTACGCGATCTCTCCTTCCATCCGGAGCGACCCGGCACGCCTGGCCGGACCTTCCGACCGAAGCGCTCGTCTTCCTGTTGCCCAGCCGCTATTGTTCGTCGGACCGGTTCATCTCATTCGCGGAGAGAACGTTCGGAACGATCCCGCAGGGCGGCGCCATGGTGCAGGCGGTGCTGAACTGGCTTTCCGAAAACATCGAGTATGCGTTCGGCATCAGCAGTTCCGACACGACAGCCGAGCACACATTTGTTGAGCGCAAAGGCGTTTGCCGCGACTTTACCCATCTCGGCATCACGCTTTGCCGTGCGCTCAATATTCCGGCCCGCGCAGTCAGCGCCTATGCGATGGGGCTCGAGCCGCAGGATTTCCATGCGGTGTTCGAGGTGTATCTTGAGAACGCCTGGTGGCTCGTCGATCCAACCGGGCTGGTGCCGGTGGAAAATCTGGTCCTGATTGGTGTCGGGCGCGATGCTGCGGACATCGCTTTCCTGTCTACCTCGTCACCCTGCAGCCTGATCAGGCAGACTGTGAAGGTCTCGCCTGCGGTCTAGGTGAGGAACGGAATCCGGAACCAGCGCTTGATTTTCCACCAGCGGCGCAGGCGCTTGTTGTTCGGCGCGTCGTTGGCCCCGCGCGGGATCAGGATATCGTTCATCCGCGGCTGGTAATTCCGGATCAGGTCTTCCTCAACGCGCGCCCGGTCGGCCGGTTTTTTTACAACCATTACATGGCGTTCGGTCGCCCCGCGTTTCCACCACGCTTCCCACCAGCGCTCATGTCCGATCAGGCGCGAGCGGAAATTGGTGGCCTTGCCGATATACAGCGGCTCCAGGAAGAACACGAAGCGGCGGCGCACAAAGATGTAGATTCCGCCCTCATCCGGCAGGCCCTTGCGCGTCAGCGTAATATTGAATCGGTACGGCCGGCCGGACTCGCCCCACCAGGTATGCCAGCCAAACAACAGGATCATGGGTCCCTCCACGTCGATTCCGCGAAGCTCGGCTGAGACGGTTAATGGGCGGTTAACCCTCTGGCATCTGGTGAACGTAGACTTCGTTGTGCGTGATCAGGCCGTCTTCGATGATGACGAGGTCAAACCCACGCATCAGGCCGTCCTTGCCGCCTTCGCCGATATGGCAATACCAGCGGCCGCAATAGCCGCCGGGGATCGGCCAGGTTTCGTCAGGCTTGTAGACCATGGGCGGGGTCGCGCCGAAGAGGCCCGTCAGATAGGTCCGCAGCTCGTCCCGGCCCTGCAGGCCCCCGGCGGTTTGCGGATCCTTGTAGACCGTGTCCGGCGAATAGAAGCTGACGAGGCGCTCGACATCCTTGCGGCTCCAGGCATCCAGCCAGCCGGCATTGAAACCATCGATGCTGAAACTCATGCGGCGGTCTCCGTAGCTTCGCCCAGCACGCGGGCGCGGTGGGCTTCGGTAAAGAATTCCGGCGGCACGGTTTCGGGTCCGGCCATGATGGCGATACCGTGAATGCCGAGGCTCGGATCCTCGGCTTTCCGCGTGTGATAGGACAGGCGCCGGGCCTTGGCAGTCTCCCCGAACTCCATGTCGAGGATGGCCTGCAGTTGGCCTGCGAAGCGGAGCCGGCGCATGCGCTCTGCACGTTCTTCGGCATAAGAGCTGAAATCTGGTGCGGCGCCGTCTGGCGTCTCCTTCAGGATCTCAGACACGATACGCACATCGCGATAGGTGATCGAGAGGCCGAGGCCATTGATCGGGTCGTTCCAGCCCGCCGCATCTCCGATGAGCACGCAGCCCTGGGCAAACGGTTCATCCGTCCAGCTGTCATTGTTGAAATAAGAGTAGAGCGGCCCCGCGGGCGTACCGTCCGCGAGCGCGGCGTTGTGTGGGGCGCATTCCATCCGGAATGCCTCGAGGAACCGTGCAGGGCCCTCTTCGCCCGCGAAGCGGCCTTTCTCTTCCAGTGCATAGCCGCCATAGACCCGCACGCGACCGTCGCCCTGCGGGAAAGCGAGGAAGCCGAAGCCGCCCTCGGTGCCGATGGCCTGCCGCTTCGGATCCCAGCCTTCAACGTTCTCGACCAGCAGGCCGGTGAACCAGTGGTGCGGCCGGTCCTGATGCAGCTGGATGCCGGCGGCGGCGCGCACCATGGATTGCCGGCCTTCCGCGCCGACGATCAGGCGGGATTCAATCGTCTGCTGCTTGCCGTCATGTGTGAAGGTGACAGACGGCGCTTCGCCGAGCGTGACGGACTCGACGTTCACAGGCCGCAGGCAAGTCGCGCCCGCCGCCGCGGCGGCATCGTAGAGCATCTGGCAATGATGCGGATGGCCGATGCAGAGCGGACCCGGAATATCCGGGATCAGCATGTTCAACGGCAGGGGCGAAGCCTCGCACAGTTCCGGCGGCAGGCTTTCGTCATAAGTGATGTGTTCCGACAGATGATGCCCGCCCGCCGCGATCAGCGTGTCGTAGAGGCCGACGCGTTTCGTCTCCACCACGCCCCAGGGCGCAATCCATTCGCCGCGCACGCGGTCTTCGAATTCTTCGGATTTCTCCAGAACCAGCACGCTGCGCCCCGCCCGGGCCATGACGGTGGCCAGCGCGCTGCCGCCGATACCGCCGCCCACAATGACAAGATCGTAAAACATCGGTTTCCTCCATCCGGCCTCTGACGGGCCTTCAAAATGGAAGATGCCTCGAAGGCTGAGGGCTGACAAACCCTGACGCGGGGGAGGCCTGACGGGGCGTCAGGCTGACAGGCTCGCCTTGCGCACCGGGGCAAAGCTCATTCGGTGGCAGGGCGCCGGGCCGAGACGCGTCAGCGCTTCGGCGTGCGCTGCCGTGCCATAGCCCTTGTGCTGGGCAAGGCCATAGCCGGGATGCGCCGCGTCCAGATCCTGCATCAACGCGTCGCGGACGGTCTTGGCGAGGATGGAAGCGGCGGAGATCGCAGGCTCCTTCAGGTCGCCCTTCACGATCGCGCGGGCATCGCAGGTGAGACCGCCGGGCAGGGCGTTGCCGTCGATCAGCGCGAGGGACGGCGCGTGCTGCAATCCTTCCACCGCGCGCCGCATGGCAAGGAAAGTCGCCTCGCGAATGTTCAGCCGGTCAATCTCCTCGACGCTCGCATGCGCCACACACCAGGCCATCGCCCGTTCGCGGATCAGCGGAGCGAGGGCTTCGCGCTTTGCTTCGGACAATTTTTTTGAATCCGTCAGGCCTTCGATCGGTTGGGCAGGATCAAGGATCACGGCTGCTGCCGTCACCGGCCCGGCCCAAGGGCCACGGCCGGCTTCATCCACGCCGCAAATGAGGTTTCCGAACAGGTCCATGGGCCGAACAGATCGCGAGTCGGGCTTGCGCTCCACCGCGCAGCACGGTTCAACTGCCGCGAACGGCGGCTACCTCCGGAGACCAATCCCATGACCGAATTACTTGCTTCACCGGCCTTCTGGGGCAGCCTTGCCACCCTGACCTTCCTGGAAATCGTACTGGGTATCGACAATCTGCTGTTCGTGTCCATCGCGACCGGCAAGCTGAAGGGGGACCAGAAGCGGACGGCCACCCGCATCGGCGTCTGGGGTGCCATGGTGCTGCGCATCGCGATGCTGGGCCTGATCTTCTGGATCCTGCAGCTCGACAAGTCGCCTCTGTTCCACCTGCCGCATGCGCTGGCCGTCTTCGTGGCGAACGGCAGCACGGAGGTCATGCATCACGTCGAAGAAGTAACGCTGAAGGACCTCATCCTGTTCGGTGGCGGTCTGTTCCTTCTGTGGAAAGGCACGCAGGAAATCCACACCGCCGTGGAGGGCACCGGCCACGAAGAAACGACGGCGCAGGGCAGCTTCAGCAGCGTGGTCATCCAGCTGTTCGTGATCAACATTGTCTTCTCGCTGGACAGTGTGATCACCGCTATCGGCATGACGGACCTGCTGCCGGTGATGATCGGGGCCGTCGTCCTGTCGACCTTTGTCATGGCCGTCGCCGCCACCCCCCTGGCAAATTTCATTGCAGACCACCCGACGACCAAGATGCTCGCGCTGGCCTTCATCCTTCTTGTCGGGGTGGCGCTTGTGGCCGACGGTCTCGGCTTCCATATTCCGAGAGGCTATCTCTACTTTGCTATTGCATTCTCGCTGGCGGTGGAGCTGCTCAACATTCAGGCGCGGAAACAGGCGCCAAAAGCTGGAGGACACTGACATGCACGAGCCTTACCGGATAATCATGCACGAAACCGGGGGCACGGACGTGCTGAAGGTGGAGCACTTCGAACCACGCCAGCCGGGCCCCGGCGAAGCTCTGGTCAAGCAGGCGGCCTCCGGCCTCAATTTCATCGACACCTATTACCGCACCGGGCTCTACCCGGTGAAGCTGCCCTTCGTGCAGGGCTCCGAAGGGGCCGGCACGGTGGAGGCGGTCGGCGAAGGCGTCACCAATGTGAAACCGGGTGACCGCGTCGCCTATCTCGGCGCCGGCACTTACGCGACGCACTTCACCGGTCCCGCCGCCCGCATGGTGAAACTGCCGGACGGGATTTCGGAAGAGGACGGCGCAGCCGTCCTTCTGAAAGGCCTGACCGCCTGGATGCTGTTGTTCGAGATTCGCCCGGTGACCGACCGCGATACCGTGCTGATCTGGGCGCCTGTCGGAGGCGTCGGCACCGTGCTGACGCCATGGGCCGCCAGCCTCGGCGCGCGTGTGATCGCAGTCACCTCGACACCGGAGAAGGCCGAGAAGGCCGAAGAGCTGGGCGCGAGCGACACGATTGTCGGATACGAGGATGTCGCAAAGAAAGTTCGTGAACTGACGGGTGGTGTTGGCGTCGATGTCTCGCTCGACAGCGTCGGCAAGCGCAGCTTCGAAGCCTCGCTGTCCAGCCTGAAGAAGCGCGGCTGGATGATTTCCTACGGCAACGCGTCCGGCGCGGCAGACCCGATGCCGCCGGGACGTTTAGCCGCCGGTGGGTCGCTGATCCTGACCCGGCCGTCCCTGTTCAGCTTCATCGAGTCTCCGGAAGACCTGGCCCGCGGCGCACGCCATCTGTTTGCCGCCATGAAGACCGGCACTTTCGGCGCAGACATCGGCCAGCGCTTTTACATGAAGGAAGCCGGCAAGGCGCACGAAGCCCTCGAAAGCGGCAAGACCACCGGCGCCACGGTGCTGATGCCATGAACCGGGCCGGTCGTCTGGCGGCCGGTCTGATCTTTGCCCTGCAGCTGGCCTATGCCATCGTGCTGGCCGCAGGACTCGCGGCGCTTCCTTCGGCGGAGGCGCCGATTCCAGACCCGTATTTCACGGCGATGGAGCTCCTGATCCTGCTGATCGCGCCGCTCCTGGTGATCCTGATGGCGGCTTTGCATTCAGCGGTGCCGCAGGCGGAAAAGCTCTTCAGCCTCTGTGCGCTGGTGTTCATGGCCATGTGCGCGGCGGTCACCTCGCTCGTCCATTTCCTGATCCTCACTATCAGCCGTGACCTGCCGGGAAACTGGGACAGTGTGTTTGCCTTCCGCTGGCCATCAGTGGCCTACGCGGCGGACATTCTGGCATGGGATGTCTTCTTCGCCCTGTCGGTGCTGAGCGCTTCGCGCGTATTCCGGTCTCCGGGATTGTCCCTGTGGACGGGCCGGGTATTGCTGGCCTCCGGAGTCTTGTCCCTGCTGGGCCTGCTCGGCGTTGCGACGGGCGACATGCAGGTGCGTAATATTGGCATTCTCGGCTATGCGGCGGTCTTCCCGGTGGCCGCCCTGATGATGCGGAAAATGTTCAGCCAGCAGAATTTCTGACGACTTTCCGGTCTTCGTCGATGTGGATCTCCGCGCCGGGGCGCCGTCCGCCCGCCAGCATGCGCCGCGTAAGGCGCTCGTAGTGTTCGACAAAGCGGCGGACCCAGTCGCGCCGTTCGTCCGGCATGGGTTCGCCGCGGGCCGCCCACAGCCCGGCTTCCTGCTGAAGGCGCCAGCCGAGGATGCAGTCAAAGTCTGGTGGCACGATATGGCAGAAGCCGTCCGCCGCATCCCAAAGGTCGCTATAGGTCCCTGCCAGCGCCGATTCCTGATGCCGCCGCCAGTCGCCGGTGCGGTCTTCCGCCTCGACCGGGTTGAGCGGCGCATCCATGGCCGCGCGGGCATCCGGCAGCGCCCCCATCAGCCAGCCTTCGATCACGATGGCAGCCGGGCGTCCGGTGAAACTGTTCCAGTCAGATACTGGCGTGCGGTCATCCTTCAGCTTGTTGAACACCGGCAGGAGGGTTTCCGTTTCGCAGACGGCCGAACGCAAGGTGGAGACCGTCTTGGCCAACAGCGTGAGATCGTGCGTGCCCGGCGGTCCGCGCGTCATGAACAGGGGGCTGATGCGGCGGGCGAGTTCCATCCGTTCGGCGTGGGTCAGGTAGAAATCGTCTATACTCGCACCGGCAATGGGCAGGGATATCGTTTCGGTCGCCTTTGCCAGTGCCGTCGATTTACCGGACCCTTGTGGACCGGACAGCATCAACAGCGGAACATGGCCTTCAGGTGCGGCCGCAATCGCGCGTTCGATCCATGCGCGTACGGCGCTGGCAATTGTGTTCACGGCGCGGCCCCCCTTCCGTCCGAACCCTCTGGCTTTGGCCTCATCGACTTTGGCCTCATCGACTTTGGCATGGCACCATCCGATCACCATGCTAAGGTTGATGAGAACCAATCTCAAAAAGAGCCTTCTGCGTGCGAAGTGCATAGTCAAGGGCCGGGAGGACACGGAATGGCCAGCGGAAACACGAATCTGGAAACTGCCACAGCGCTGGACACAGCTGCGCTGGTTCGAAGCGGTCAAATCAGTGCGGTAGAGGCCTGCGAGGCGGCCATCGAGCGGATCGAGGCGAAGAACGGCCCGCTGAACGCCGTGGTCGTCAAGGACTATGACCGTGCGCGCGCCGCCGCAAAGGCCGTGGATGAAAGCCGCACAGCAGACGACGCCCGGCCATTCCTGGGTGTGCCGATGACGGTGAAGGAAGCCAATGATGTCGCGGGCCTGCCGACGACCTGGGGTTTCGAAATGTTCGCGAACTTCCAGCCGCAGGAAGATTCGCCACCCATCGCCCGGCTGAAGGCGGCAGGCGCCGTGATCCTCGGCAAGACGAACGTGCCAGTAGCGCTGGCAGACTGGCAGAGTGTGAACCCGGTTTATGGGCGCACGGTGAATCCCTATGACCACAGCCGTACGCCAGGCGGGTCTTCCGGTGGATCAGCCGCGGCACTTGCCTCCGGCATGGTGCCGCTGGAGCTTGGCTCGGACATCGGCGGGTCGATCCGCTTCCCTTCAGACTTCTGCGGCGTCTGGGGACACAAGCCGACCTATGGCATCGTACCGTTGAAGGGGCATAACGTGCCGGGTACGGATGGTGTGGATGTGCCACTGGCGGTGGTCGGCCCGATGGCCCGCAGCGCGGCGGATCTGAAAGCCGCGCTGGAAGTTGTCGCCGGATCCCTGAATACCGGCTGGAAGCTGGACCTGCCTGCAGCTCGGCACAGCGCGTTGAAGGCCTTTCGTGTACTCGTCCTCTCGGCGGACGACATGCCGCCCGTCGATGACGAAGTCGCCGCCCCGATTGAAACGCTCGCGGGCGCGCTGGAGAAACTCGGCGCCACGGTTATCCGCAAGGTGCATGGCCTACCGGACTTTGCCAGCGTGCATGAAGACTATCTACGACTGCTGAATACTGCGATCATGCGCGGCACGCCCGACGCCCGGCCCATCGATGCGCACACCTACATGAACCTGCTGGACGCCCAGTTGAATCTTCAGCGCCAATGGGCAAACTTTTTCCGCGACATTGATCTTGTCCTGTCGCCCGCCTTCAGCACGGCGGCGTTCCCGCATACGGACGAACCGGACTGGAGCAAGCGGTCAGTGATCGTAAACGGGCAGGCCGTGCCCTATGCGACGCAGCTGATGTGGGCGGGGCTGGCGACTTTTCCTGGCCTGCCGTCGACTGCCGTACCACTGGCGCGCACATCGGAAGGCTTGCCGACAGGCATGCAGGTGGTCGGCAATCTCTATGAAGACCGCACGACGCTGGCATTTGCAGAATTGCTTCAGGCGGAAGGGCTGTCGGCCTAGTCGGTGACCGGCAGGTCCAGCAATAGGGCCGGGTCGATATAGAAATCGCCGCCCCGGTTGCTCGCTTCCGGATTGCGCCACTTCACGGCCCAGTGCAGGTGCGGGCCCGTGGTGCGGCCGGTGTTGCCGGATTTTGCCAGCAGGTCGCCGCGCGCGACCGTGTCGCCTGCTTCCACGTCCACTTCCGACAGGTGCATGAACACCGAGACGAGGCCATGGCCATGGTCGAGGAAGATCGCGCCGCCCTCATAGTAGAGGTCGGGATCGGCGAGGATCACCGTACCGGCGGCCGGAGCCACGATTGGCGTGCCGACCGGTGCGGCCATGTCATAGCCCTGATGGACGGAGACGGATTCGCACGGCTCGCCGGTTACCTTGCTGACGCCGATATATTTCCGCGTCGGGCCGAAGGGCGATGAAGCCGGTGCGTCAGCGGGTTTGATAAAGCCCGTCAGGGCGCCGGGACCGTCATTGAACGTCGCGAACGCGTCCTGCTTCTTCACCCAGGAGCGGGCGGCATGGGCTTTTTGTTCTTCGCTGCGCGCATCGACCTTGTCGCAGTCAAAGCCCTTGATTGTGCGGAAATCGTCATGGCGCGTTTCAATGGCCAGATCGCCGAACGTGCCTGTGTCCGATGACCAGCCGATCACCGAAGGCGCGTCGGTCGCGATACCGAATTGGGCAGAGCCTGATTTCCCGGCGGTCAATTTCCGGCCCGCGACCGTGAACACGGTGCCTGGCGCGCCATGGCAGATGATGAGCCCGCCCTGAGTCAGCACACCGTCGCAACTTTCCTGGGGTGCCGGAGGAGGTGTGACGGCTGTTTCGGCTCCAGCCATCGGCGCAGCGAGGCATGCACCTGTGCACATCACCACCATCAGGAGCATGTCACGCATCATGCGTGCATCAGTCCTTCGCCGGGACCATGCGGGATGAGGCGGCGTCCGCATCCCAATAGGCTTCCTGCCGGTCGACACTCCAATAGCGCAGGGCCTGGACCGGGATTTTCCGGCTGGTAACGGCGCAGATAACATAATCGCCCGGTGCGAGCACTTCGATGTCGGCATCGAGATAGCGGAGGCGGGCTTCGCCGGCGGGTTGGCTGGATCGTTTAAGCATGGGCAGGAGCATGCCTGAAAGCCGCTTGAAAGAAAAGAGCAGCCTGCAGGAAGTTTCCTGTTTGTTCCGCAGAACAAACGTGGTACACACGATTCAGATGAGGCGACCGGGGGGCCTTGCCAAAAACACCCCCATAGTGGACCAAAGGAGACGACTCATGGCGAAACCAGCGCTGCAACTCGTGGACAAGGAAACCGGCGTGGACAAGCAGAAGGCTCTCGAAACGGCGCTCAGCAATATTGAACGGTCCTTTGGCAAGGGCTCGGTCATGCGCCTCGGTGACAAGAAGGCCATGGATGTCGAAGCCGTTTCAACGGGTTCGCTCGGGCTGGACATCGCCCTCGGCATTGGCGGCCTGCCGAAAGGCCGCATCATCGAGATCTACGGCCCGGAAAGCTCGGGCAAGACGACCCTGTCGCTGCACAGCGTGGCCGAAGCGCAGAAGAATGGCGGTGTGTGCGCCTTTATCGACGCCGAACACGCGCTGGACCCGGTCTATGCTGCCAAGCTCGGTGTGGACCTGGACGATCTCCTGATCTCGCAGCCGGACACGGGTGAGCAGGCGCTTGAAATCGCCGACACGCTGGTACGGTCCGGCGCGGTGGACCTTCTGGTCATCGACTCCGTGGCGGCCCTCACGCCGCGCGCCGAACTGGAAGGTGAAATGGGCGACTCGCTGCCTGGCCTGCAGGCCCGCCTGATGAGCCAGGCGCTGCGCAAGCTGACGGGGTCGATTTCCAAGTCGAAATGCATGGTGATCTTCATCAACCAGATCCGGATGAAGATCGGCGTCATGTTCGGCAGTCCGGAAACCACGACCGGCGGTAACGCGCTGAAATTCTACGCCTCCGTCCGCCTCGACATCCGCCGCATCGGCGCGATCAAGGACCGGGACGAAGTGATCGGCAACCAGACCCGCGTCAAAGTGGTGAAGAACAAGGTGGCCCCGCCTTTCCGGCAGGTCGAGTTCGATATCCTCTATGGCGAAGGGATCTCCAAGACGGGTGAACTGATCGATCTCGGCGTGAAAGCCGACGTGATCGAGAAATCCGGCTCCTGGTATTCCTACAATGGAGAGCGGATCGGCCAGGGCCGTGAGAAAACTCGCCAGTTCCTGAAGGAGAACCCGGCCATTGCGGACGAAATCGAAGATGCCGTCCGTCGCAATGCCGGCCTGCTCGCCGATGAGCTGCTCTCGGCCGGCATGGAGAACTCAGAAGAAGACGATACACCGGATGCTGCCGAGGGCTGATCGGGGCTGACCGGCCCGCTCTCTCGCGTTTTCCCTGCAGAAAGCGTCCTCTCAGGGCCGGTTTCCACTCTCTCGTCCGGCAAACTGGCCCCTTTGTGGTGCGCCAATCTTGGCGTGCGGCAAAGGGGCCTTTATATCGCGCGTAAAGGCCCCGCGCCGGATTCGGCGTTTCGGGACAATTTTATACGCCGAGGACCCTGAGATCATATGACCAGCGTAAACCAGATCCGCGAAGCTTTTCTCGCCTATTTCGAGAAGCACGGGCACACCCGCCGGGCGTCTGCGCCGCTGGTGCCGCAGAACGATCCGACCCTTCTGTTCGTGAATGCCGGCATGGTGCCGTTCAAGAACATTTTCACCGGGGCCGAGACGCCGGACTCCCTGCGTGCAGTGACCTCGCAGAAATGCGTCCGCGCCGGCGGCAAGCACAACGACCTCGACAATGTCGGCTATACGGCCCGCCACCACACTTTCTTTGAGATGCTGGGGAATTTCTCCTTCGGCGACTATTTCAAGGACGAAGCCATCGCCTTCGCCTGGGAAATGGTGACGAAGGAATTCGGCCTCGATCCGAAGCGCCTGCTTGTCACGGTCTATTCCGAGGACGACGAAGCCGCTGCTATCTGGAAAAAGGTCGCCGGGTTCGACGACTCCAGGATCATCCGTATCTCCACCTCGGACAATTTCTGGTCCATGGGCGATACCGGTCCGTGCGGCCCATGCTCCGAAATCTTCTACGACCATGGTGAAGACATTCCCGGCGGTCCCCCTGGCAGCCCGGATGAGGATGGTGACCGGTTCATCGAGATCTGGAACCTCGTCTTCATGCAGTTCAACCAGCTGGCTGGCGGCAAGCGCGAAAACCTGCCGAAACCGTCCATCGACACCGGCATGGGCCTGGAGAGGATTTCCGCCGTGCTGCAGCACGTTCACAATAATTACGAAATCGACCTGTTCCGTAGCCTGATCGAAGCGGAAGAAAGCGTTTATGGAACAAAGGCGGCGGGCGACAAGCTGGCCTCCTTCCGCGTCATTGCAGACCATCTGCGAACGTCCGCCTTCCTGATCGCCGACGGCGTTCTGCCGTCGAATGAAGGCCGCGGCTACGTTCTGCGCCGCATCATGCGCCGCGCCATGCGCCACGGCCACTTGCTGGGCGCGCGCGAGCCGGTGATGCATAAGCTGACCCCGGCCCTGATCAGCGAAATGGGCGAAGCCTATCCGGAGCTCGGCCGCGCCAAGGCCGCCATCGAAGCTGCCCTGGAACAGGAAGAGGCCCGCTTCCAGCGCACGCTGGGCAATGGCTTGTCGCTGCTGGAGAAAGAAACCGAAACGCTGAAGGCAGGCGCCGCCCTGCCGGGCGAGACCGCCTTCAAACTGTACGACACTTATGGCTTCCCGCTGGATCTCACGCAGGACATCCTGCGCGCCCGCGGCATGACGGTCGATGTCGATGCGTTCGATGCTGCCATGGAAGTGCAGCGCGAAGGCAGCCGCGCAGCCGGCTTTGCGTCCGGCGATCAGGCAACGGATGAAATCTGGTTCCGCGTCCGCGACAAGGCCGGTGCCACAAAATTCACAGGCTATGGCAATATGGAAGGTTCCGGCAAGCTCGTTGCGATTGCGGCTGGCGGGGCGCTGGCCGACACGCTGTCGCCCGGCCCGGCAGAACTCGTCTTCGACACGACACCATTCTACGCTGAATCCGGCGGCCAGGCGGGTGACCATGGCGAGATCGTCTTCGAGGGCGGCGCGCGCTTTATCGTGCGCGACGTGCAGAAACGCGCCGGTGACGTGCATGTTCATATCGGCGAGCTCGTATCTGGTACCGCGAAGACCGGCGCCAAGGCGCAGCTGCATGTCGATGCCGTCCGCCGCAAGGCCGTGATGGCGAACCATTCGGCGACGCACCTGATGCACGCCGCCCTGCGCAAGGTGCTGGGCGAGCATGTCACGCAGAAGGGCTCCCTCGTGGAGGCCGATCGCCTGCGCTTCGACTTCTCGCATGGCGGCCCGCTCAGCGCGGCCGAGATCGAGGCCGTGGAAGACGAGGTCAACGCCCAGATCCGCGCGAATATGCCGACCGGCATTCAGGTGACGTCACCGGAGAAGGCCATCGAGGCAGGCGCACTGGCGCTCTTCGGCGAGAAATACGGCGATGAAGTCCGTGTGCTGTCGATGGGAACGGGCGACGACCGGCGCTATTCGGTCGAGCTTTGCGGCGGCACGCATGTGGAACGCGCTGGCGATATCGCCGTGTTCGTCATCACGTCGGAAAGCGGCGTGTCCGCCGGTGTCCGCCGGATCGAGGCTGCCACAGGCGCCGAAGCGCTCGCTTACCTGAAAGGCCGTGCCCAGATCGGCGCCGACATTGCCGACAGTCTGAAAGTGCCGCTGAAAGACCTGCCGAAGCGTGTCGCCACGCTGGGCGAGGAAAAGCGCAATCTTGAGCGCGAACTGGCCGAAGCGAAACGCAAGCTCGCGATGGGCGGCGGTGGCGGTACCCCGGCTGGCCCGGAAGAGATCAATGGCGTGAAGCTGCTGGCCCGCGTGGCCGAGGGCGTCGGCGGGAAAGACCTGCGCGCCCTCGTCGATGAAGCGAAGACGCAGATCGGCTCCGGCATTGTGGCCTTTGTTGGCGTGGCCGATGGCAAGGCCGGAGTCGCCGTGGGCGTCACGAAAGACCTGACGGACAAGTTCTCCGCTGTCGATTTGGTCAAGGCCGCGTCCGAAGCTGTTGGCGGCAAGGGCGGCGGCGGCCGGCCCGACATGGCCATGGCCGGCGGCCCGGATGGCTCGAAAGCCGAAGACGCCCTGAACGCCGTCCGCGCGATCCTGAAGGGCTAGGCATCGCAGCAAAGATATAAAGGCGGGCCGGTTCTCCCGGCCCGCCTTTTTCTATTGTACCGGGCTGAAGACGGCTTGCTGCTGCGCGGCTTTGAACACCGGAATGGCCAATACCGTCGCCATGACCAGGGCCAGCGCATCCGACACCGGAAACGCGAACCAGATCGCCTGTGCGCCTTTCACCACAGCGAATGCCGCGATCATGGCGGGCAACAGGACGAAGGCTTTGGACAAGGTCAGCAGGCCCGCCTTCTGCGGTAATCCAATGGCCTGGAAGTACATCGCCAGCGACAGGACTGGTCCGGAAAACATGTAGAACACGCCCATGGGCCGCAGAATGTCTGCCACAAGCTCAATGATTTTCGGATTGCCGATGAACGCCGCGCCTATGATGTGTCCGCCTGCCAGGAACAACACTTCCACGCACATGCCATAGACCAGGGCGGTCAGCATGGCGATCTTGAGGACACGCCGTACCCGGTCATGCAGGCCTGCGCCCCAGTTGTTCCCGGCGATGCTTTGCAGGGCCAGCGCGATGGCCATGCTGGGCAGGAAGGCAAAACCGAGCACGCGGGTCACGATGCCATAGGCGGCGATCGTGTCCGCATAGCCTGCACCGGCCGTCAGGCGCAGCGCGAGGATGACGCACGAAGACACAAGCGCGATGCCGATGAAGCTGAGGCTGAGCGGCGCGCCGAGCCCGGCGAGCGTGCCCCATCTCCCAGTCCAGCGATGGCGGCGCAAGGCAGACAACGGCACCGCGTCTTGCCCGCGTCCGCGCAGCAACACGAGTAGGAAAAGCCCGAAGACCTGCGCCAGCACGGTGCCCCAGGCAGAGCCTGCCACGCCGAACTCCATCATGCCGATCAGCACATAGTTCAACGCAATGTTCGCGAGCGTCACGCCGACGGACAACAGGGCGACGAGCCCGGCCCGGCCTTCGTTCCGCCAGATGTCCGCATGCAGACCGAGGGCAAACTGAACGGGCACCGCAAACACGGTGATCGCCATATAGGTGTATGCCATGCCGGCGATGGCCGGATCGGACGCGGAAAGCTGGTCCGCTACCACGCGTCCGCCGCCGAGAAAGGCGATCATCACAAAAGCTGCGATGGAAAGGGCCAGGCCATGGGCGCGGGCGACGGTTGCCCCGGCGCCGTCGGTATCGCCTGCGCCTAATTGGCGGGCGAGCAGGCTGGACATGCCGCCGCTGACCAGGTTCGTCAGCGCGATCAGCACCATGACGGCGGGAAAGACGAGGCCAATGGCCGTCATCGCATCCGTACCGACGAAATGGCCCAGGAAGGCCGCATCGATAATGTTGAGCAGCCCGTTCATCAGCATGATCAGCATCATGGGCAGCGCGTTGAGCACAAACACCCGGCCGGGTGGCAGATGCAGGAAACGATTGTCGGGCGATGGTCGTGAAGACATCACACACTCCTCAATGGAGGCATTCCGACTGGGATGGGGGCCTGCATTACCCACCGTCGAAATGCATCGAGGGTGAGGGATAGATGTCTTGAAAGAGCTTCACCGTGACGAGACGTCTGCAGGCGGCAGGTGCTCAGGACCTTGTGGGGGCCAATAGTCCGGTCCGGGGCGGTCTGTCAATCGGGGATCGGGGGGTGAGGCAGCAAGAGCGCCTGCTTGCGCGGCGCGCATATCTTTCCTCTTTTTGATCCACCGGATCAGGCGAGGCTTTCGCTTGCGCTTCAGTCATTCTCAAACTGAAATCGATCCGCCGGATCGATTTCTGCGGTTGCGCGTCACCATTTGAGAATGGTCGGAGTGAGAGGATTCGAACCTCCGGCCCCTGCCTCCCGAAGTTCGTGACTCCCTAATGAAAACAACGAGATAGAAGAGCACTGTCTCTAGAAGGACAGTGCTCCATCTTTGAAAACATTAGAAAAAATACCTGAAATTACAACGAACGTGTCTCCGAGACAAAAGTGAGACAAAATCGAGACAACCATCCACAGGTTTGTCCACAGGCTGTGTGAGTGAGTGTGTGCTATTCTGTATACGTATGAAAAATGACAAACACTACACTAAGCCCTTTGGCTGGGGTGCCTATACGCCTGAAAAGCTACTAAACACCATTGACGGTGTTCGTATCAAAGGCAGGAAGTGGGCTAGACCAGTTCCGTATTGGAGCTTCATCGAAAGACTAAGACAGGCATATGACGTTCTTACGTATCGAGCTGATGCTCTATATTGGAAGGAACGATACGAAAAATAGAGAACGTTAGGAGGTCGCGTAGTGCCAATCGAACTCGCTCAATTCATTGCATACGTAACGCTGACGCTAACCGGCATAATCGTTGCCATCGTTTCGCTTCGGTTTTCATATCGCCAGAACTTTGGTTGGGAGCCAGTCATGATGGTGACTAAACATGGCTTACAGGGTGGCGGCGGTGAAGATGGATACACCATCAATGTGGACTTGGAATTCTGGAACAGAAGAACTTACCCGTTAGTGGTGAGGCGTATTGAGGCTGATTTTGAAGGATTGGGCTTCGATGCTGGTAGAATTAAGAGCCGACCAATTGGCCAGTGGAATTTATCAAGTAGCGGTAGAGCCTACATTACGAACAATCATGCCGTGCCAGGCGGTGGTCACATCACGACAACAATTGAGGCACCAATCCCGAAGCAGTCTTTGGATAACTTGAGTAGCGACGTGACCATGACTGCCACGGTATTCGACCCGAGGCGAAACAAGACGTCGCTTCTGAAAATCAATCACGTCTATCAGCTACAATCGCAGTGAATAAGCGAGACAAATCCGAGACAAAGGTCCACCCGAGTGTCGGGAAAGTGGCCTAAGTCATTGAAAAGAATGGTCGGAGTGAGAGGATTCGAACCTCCGGCCCCTGCCTCCCGAAGACAGGCGCTAGCGGCATCATGACTGTTCATCCGTTGTTTTTGCTGCCGGTTCTGCGTCATCAGTGGCCAGTGTTTCAGATTCGTTCCCAGAGGGACGCGCATTATGCGCGCTTCCCGGCTTCAGCACGAGAACGGGAGATGGGTAAGCAATTGAAAAAGCCTCGCCCAGTGTCTTAGCGAGGTGGTCAACGACCTTCTGATCGTCCCGCGTGCTGGCCAGCAGACGCATAGCGCGCTCTTGAAGGCCTCTGGCAATGTGTTCTGCGACTGAAGCACGAACACTCTCAATCTTGGCCTGATGCTCCTTCATCAACTCGTAGGCCTGTTTGTAGGTCGGCGTTTCGATGAATTTGCGCCACTGCTCGTCACGAAGCTTGCCTGTGGCCTCCATATCAATGTCGCGATTAATCACCCCACAATCCTCCTTGTTACCGACATTCCATACGTCTCGCTGAACCGGATATAGTGCCGCTGCACCGTCTCAATCGTATCGTCCAGAAGCCAAGCGGCATCCGCGAACGATCCGCCATTGGCAATCACGAATGACGCAGCCGTCCGGCGCATGTCGTGGATCGTCACGTCTTCGATGCCTGCCTTCTTCTTGCAGGTCTCCCATGCGCTGCGGAACTTGGTGACCTTCTTCCCATTCCAGCTTACCACGTATTCGCAATCGGCTGTCAGGGCCGCTGTGCCGAGCGCCAGCGCCAGAGACGCATTGCAGGGCACGTAGGGCGTGCGGGACTTGCGCGAACCCGTCTGCGGGAAGAATATCCCCGCGCGGTTCCAGTCGATGCAATCCCATGTCAGATCCAGGATGGCTTGTTTCCGCTGGCCGGTGAACAGGGCAAGCGCGAGGAATGTGCGCAGGTGGGGCGCTGCGGCGTCATAGAGCGCCATGAACTCTTCCCATGACAGGAACCGTTCGCGCGGCGGAGCAGGCCGTGGCGCTTCGATATGGGGCACGCTGTCAATCCATCGCATCCGGTGCGCCCAATTGAGGGCAGCGCGCAGCGCGCGGCATTCGGCATTGATCGTGCTGTCTGATACGTCCTTGCGTCTCTGAGCGTGATAGAAGCGCACCTGCGGGCGTGTCAGGGCGTCCGGCTCATAGGCGCCAAGGATGGCCTTCACGGGCATTAGGCGAAAGCCTACGGTCGCAGGATCGGCAATCCCGTCCTCTATCCGGTCAGCAAGGTAAGCATCACAGATCGCGGACACGGTAGCCCCCGGTTCTGGCATTTCCATTGCGGTGATGAATCGTGCGCGCCATTCTTCTGCTAACCTTTCATTCGTTTCGCCGGTAGAGCGGCGATGACTGCGGCCATTCTCGGACCACGTGACGAACCAGACGCGGCTTCGCTTTCCATTGATGATGGGGCGTTTAAGGCTGTACTTTCGCATTCGATATAGTCCTCCAGCCACTCCACCCTGAACCGCAAAAGTTTCCCAAGTTTGACCGAGCGCAACTTACCTTCATCCACGCGCCTGCGCACTGTGGAATCCGAGCAGGCGAGGTATTCAGCCGCTTGCTGCACGGTCAGGAGAGGCGCGGGGCGTGTCACTGGCCGGGCTCCTCTGCTTTGGAGATCATGGCGGGTGGGTCTGGAAGTGGGCGCCAGTGGGTCGGGATTTCGACACCCTCAAGGCGCACAGCGCCGTTCGGGCCCCAATACCACCAGTCAAGCGCCTCAAGAGCCTCGTTAGACCATTGTCCGCTTTCGATCTCTTGCTCGGAGATGTATCCGCTTTCTTCCAGTGTCGTGCGCTCGCCCCAGAAAACGCCAGCGTCTTCCCGGTATAATTCGACTTCTCCGGTATATGGCGGCGCCGTCTCAATCGGCCTCCACCCCTGTTCGATCACATAGCCTTCTTCCGCTATGGCGGTGAGGTAGGCGGACAGAGCTGATTCCAGCATAGCATCCGTTTTTTCTGCGACGAGTGCCAAGTCGTCCCTATCGAGCGAACCAATTCCGATCCGTTGCTTTGTCATGGCATCTGCAAATGCCATTTTTGCGGCATGCAGAGCCTCTTCATCAATCTTCGTCATGGCTTCCCCCTGCGGCAAACACCGGTTGTTTGGCTGATACAGCCCTCGCCATGCCGTACACCGCTTTACGAGCCCGCTCAGCGCGCAACTTAACGTCCTCCGAGATGTCACCTCGCTGTTCGATCAGGAAGCAGAACGTCACGACCTCATTGCGGAGGTTTTCGAGTGCTTCATCAATCGTCATGGTTCACTCCCTCAATCACTGAAAGCAGGAAAGCGCGGTCTGAGAACGCATCGTCCGCGATGGTGTAAATGCGGTTGTCCCACTCATCATCTGCCATGTCCGCGACTGACTCATGCCGCGCACGTATCCCCGCGATCTTTTCGGCATCTACGCTGGGGCGCATGGCTGAGAGGGCTGCGCGGGCTAGAGCATGAAATTTATGCCTTGTTGCGTTCCCTTTTCCGAGAGTTGCTCCAGTGTCCCAATCTGGCCCGATCATACCTGCTGGCGGGTCCGAAACAAACATGGCCCGAGCCACCCGCTCCACCACGTCCGCGTCCGGCTCACTGGCTGGCGGGACAGCGGAGAGGAGGGAGGTGGCGCGGCGGTTCCAGTTCGAAACAAAGTTTTCCTTACGGTCAAACTCGATATTTCCGCTGGCCATGCAACGCTTACAGCACACGCACGACCCACCCGCGTTTTCGCCTTCGTCAATGTTAATAATCTCGGCTTCGCCGCCGCAGAACGGACACGGCCTCAACCCCTCCAGTTCAGTAATACGCTGGCGCATCTGTTCGGTGATGTTAGTCACGGTCAAAGTCTCCACTGTAATCGTAGTCTGAATACCGGCGCTCAATGCCACAGTAGTCGCAGGTCCAGCCTTCGCCATGATGGTACGTGAAGGAGTGCCCAGTCTCTTCGTCATGATGCATCGCTCCGTCTTGGCAGCACTCCCAGCAGATCGTCCGCTCAGGGTGTTTTGGATCCCATACGTAGACATCCACATCATTGCCGCATACGCGGCAGGGCGGGCATACATCGGGATCACCCATCTTCCTTCTCCTTCTCAGCGAGCGCCCTCAGCAGGGCGGCAAGGCGGGCGGCGGGTTCGGTGGGGGCGTGCACTTTATAGCGCCTCGCGCCTATGATGGCCGTGGCCCACCAGCAGTCTTCGCCTGGGCATCGACGCCCGGTCGATATTTCCCACTTTCCTTCCGGCAGCACTCTCTCAGTCAGTGCGGCGATGGCATCGAGAGAGGTGGTGATCTTCAGTGGCGTGTGTGTGCCGCCGACGTGATCCGGGTGGGTAACCATCAGAATTGGCTCGGTTCCGCCGACCAATGCCGCCTCAGATGGGACCCACCCCAATGCGACAAAAATCTCCGCATCCAGCTCCCGCCCCGTCTCCCCCGCTTCAACACGGGCGGCGAGGGCCAGTAGGGTTTCAGTCTTGGTCATGGGTGGGCTCCTTGAGGGCGCGGGTGACGGTCTCAAGATAGAGGCCAACCGCAGATGACAGCAGTATTGGATCAACCCACACTCCGGCGTGGGAAAGCATGGTCCGCATACGCTCTACTCCAGTCTCATTGATGTAGAGCGCCTTATCCAGTTCCTCCCACGCTTTCCGCAGAGCTGCGGTGAGGGCGAGGGTGGTGGTGGGGTCCATGCCTGCGATGTGCTTTGCGATATGGCAGGCGGATTCGCGCGTCGGCTCGTCATGGTCATCACCAAAATCAACGGTTGCAACCGGCATCGTTTCCGGCTCTGAACTCCATTGGATAAACCATGTGCCGTCTTCAAAAATCGGCTTGCTGCCATGCCAGCGGTACTGGCACTGGAACGCAAACCAATCACCGCCACGCTCGGTCGTTGCCGCCTTAGCCCGTGCTTCGATCTCTTCCAGTTGCTCGGGGGTCATTTCTTGCTCCATTGGTACTTGTATCCGGCTGGCTTCGGCTGAAACCCGCGTGACTTGATCCGTGAACCGCCAGCACGTTTCCGCTTGTCGTATTGTGTCCGGCCTTCAGCGTAACGTTTCGACTTGGCACGGGGTGTCACTTCCTTGACGGTCTTCCCCTTGGCGCATTCGTAGCAATAGAGCGCGCGGTTGGTGATCTCGTTTCCGCCGCCGTCAGCGAGCGGATGAAGGTGTTCATCGACTACGCGCTTCGGTTGGGTAAAATCCAGCCGACAAGCGCACTTGCCGCATTTGCCTTCCTGCTGGATAATCAGGAGGCCGAACTCGCGACGGCTGAGGGGCTTGCGCTTCTCCACTACGAGTCCCCCAGATCATCCACGAGGCGCGTCAAAGACGTAACATTGTTGCCTTCGGAGTCGCAGGTAAGAACCACATAAGCGTGGTCAAAAGCTGGGTGGGACTTAATGTTCATTCCGCAGCTGTCGCGATAACCGCCGCGAACACCCGCCACGACAAGGCGCAGCAGCGCTTCCCGGTGCCGATCTCTTTCAGCGCATACACGGGCAAGCTGTTCCTGGAGGTCGTTTATGTGCGTGTTCATCATGCTGCGGCTTCCTTGTGTTCTTCCAGATCCACGCCGAAATCGTCAGCGCTCGCATATATCAACTCAATCATGTCGCTCATTTCCGCCTTTGAAAGCTGGCTGGAACGATGGCCTTCAGGAAACCAGGATTGCCCGTCCAGAGTCGGAAGGACGTGGACCTCGTGCCCCAGCTTCTGCATGAAGATGCACTTCCACTGTTCTTTGCTCCACTTCTGTCCACGGAGTTCCGCCTGCTTGGCGTACTGGGTCAGAAGCACCCACATCAAATCGTTTTGGTCATTGCTCCGCTTGTTCCTCCGCGCGGTCACCACGAAGCCCAAGGGCGCCTTCAGGATGTCCCTGATAAGCGTCTGGCGTTGGGCCTCGGATGACACGCGGTAGGTGGCCATCAGACCAGCGTATCCGTTTCGACAACTTCGATGCCAGGAATTGCGACCTGTGCACCCTTGGCCGCGCGAATGTCCGCATTCGCCAGACGCTCGCAAAGCTCAATCACTTCCGGCCGGCTCATGTAGTGCGTGACCAGCATTGTGGCGTTGGTGATCTTGGCTTTCCGGACAGTGCGAAGGCCGCTTGCCCGGAAACCCTCAGAGCCCTTGACGTTGCCAGCCTGCTTTTCTTCCGCGGCTACCAGCTTGGCTTCGTTCTCAGCGGCTTTCGCGGCGGCCGCGGCGTCTTCGGCCAGCAGGGCGTCGTTTTGCAGCCTGCGGGCTTTCTCCGCCTCTTCAGCGGCCTTGCGCTCTGCCTCGCGCCGGGCTTCCTCCGCCTTGCGCTTCTGCTCTACGACAAAGGCTGTCAGGGCTTTCTCGACGGCGGCAACCGCTTTCTTGGCAGCGTCTACCAGCGGATTGTAGGTGCCGTCGATCTGGCGCCCGGCGTCGAGATGCGGCTGCTTCTCTTCCTTGCGCTTGTCATCAATGTCCTTGGCCAGTTTTTTGGCCAGCTTGATAAGGTCGCTTGCCTCTCCGGCATTAGCATCAGTAACTTCACCGAATGCCTCAGCGCGGGCTTTCAGGCTGTCGATTTCCTCCGCAAAGAGTTCGGCGGCGGGCGGCGGGTTGTTATGCAGCATTGTCATGGGGCAGTCCTGTTTCGAGTTCTTGTTGTTCGCGGGCGGCTTCTTGTTCATCGTGGATGAAAGCCGTCAGCAGTTCGGAGTATTCGTTCTTGATCCCGCGATACCAGTCTTCTGGTAGCGCACGCAGGCGGGTGGCGTTTCCAGAGCCCCAGGCCTGAAGCTCAGCGGCAGACTCGCAATCCCGCATCTGCTTTTGCAGTTCAGCGTACAGATCACGGGACGCACCCTTTGTTGCCGGGGCCTTCTGTTCAGCTTCGACAATGGTTTCATCGTGTGTGACTTGCTGTGCCGGTTCCTCTGGCTGCGTTGCCTGACCCATTTCGTCAGCCGTGTAGAGCCCGGACAATTCCTGTGGGAAGGCCTTGCGGAGTGCGAGGCTTTCGGCGCACTTGGCAATCATGACGTCTCCCATCTTGGCCCACATCATTGTCAGCCCGCCATCTTTCTTGGTCTGGGCATAGGCATCGAAGCGCGCAACGCCCCAGCAGGGTTCGTTGAAGTCCGAGCGCATGACGCCAACCTTGGCAGCCACAGGCGGCTTCGATGAAAGCCACACGTCTTTCCAGACGCCATCATCGCCAGCCCAGTACGGGCCAACCTGGCCGGCATACTTTCCAGATCGCTCAGCAATCAGACGAAAGCCGTCGATGCTGAGTTGCACGCTCATGACTTCACGCTTTACCGAGCTGTCCCAGCGCTTCACCGCGTAGATCTGGCGAGCGAATGGGTCCAGTCCGGTGCGGTTGCACTGACTGATGAACAGCTGTAGTTCATCGTCTGTCGCGCCTTTCGCAATCGTGCGCTTGATTAGGTCAATCTGGTCACCTGCCAGCATTGGCGCGCGGTGCTCAGTCGTTGCGATTTGGTAGCCGTCAGCCATTGTCGTCGTCTCCGTTGGGTGGTGTTTCTTCAGGCAGGAGCATCTCGAAGGCGTTGAGCCACTTCACGAACTCTGCAATATCCGACCGACTACAGAGCGTTACGTTGACCTCAATTCTGCCTCCGCGCTTCTCGATATATCCTTTGAATGCAGGGCGTGGGTCCATCACATCGTCTCCTTGCTTGCCATCCAGCTATCCCTTGCCATCCTTGCGAGCCTTCTATGCTCCGGCATGGCAGCTAAGCGCTTTGCTTCAGGGGCTTTCTCAAGAAGGCGTGCTGAAGCTTTTGTTGCGCCTGAGAGGCGGGCGGCGGTGTTGCGGTGAATTGCGTGCTCAAGATCAAACATTGGCTGTCTCCGTATCCGGAATGTGGTACCGCTCTACAGCTTCATGAATTGTCGGGTGGCGCTCGTGCATCTTACCTTCGCGCTTGTGGCGCTTGTGTAGGATCATCCGGAATCGACCCGGATTGCAGCTTGCGATTTCAAGGCGAATGCACCTATCATGAGCCATGATGACGGCGCGGGTCAGGTAGTCGAAATCGAACGTTGCCATGCGTCTTCCGGGTTCGGCATACGCGATGCCTTCCCCGAACGGCTTGATTGGTCCGTAGATGTGATGAAATCCACGAAACAGGTCTGCGAGCATTTCCACGCATTCCCACTGATCGTCTGTCATCCAATCTTTGCGGTGTGACATCTCTCACTCTCCATCCAGCGCATCGCCCCGAAGGACAGATGCTTTCGGTTCATCGGCAACACGGCAGTAGAGGACAGCTTGAAAGAGCGTCACCCTGTCGTTCCGTGACTTGAGGGACATGCGCTTGGCGGCTTCGTTCGCCACAAGGAAGCGCTTCACAAACTCGATTTCATCCGTTGCAATGAAGTTCACAAATCCTAGCCGCCAGCTATTGAAGCGGCCTTCAGATGGATCGTAGTGTGCGCCGCCTAAAAGCAGGTCATACCCGAGCTTACCAAACACATCCGGAATCCGATCTTTCGACAGGACCAGAAAGTCGTAATCGCTGTCGTGTTGCGCGGCTCCGTCGATGGTACGAGAGCCAACCGGCCACAGATACCCGCCTGCATTCTTGATTGCTTCGTAGTGCTCAACTGGTATGATTTCCGGGCGCTCGATAAGCGGCTTCGGGTATTCAGCAAGCTGACTCTCAATCGTAAACGGGGTCAGTGTTTTAAGCATCTTAATTCTCCGTTTCCGCATTGCCCCGAAGGACTCTTGCTGCGCACTCCAGTTGCTGGTCTTCCCGTGCTTTCATTGCGCGATATCGTGCGAACTCGTTGTTCCTGAACCAGAGGGCCTGTATGTCCTCGCGGATTTCAGCGATCTTGGATTCCAGGCGCTCGCGTTCGTGCTCTTGGGTGATCGGGCCGTAGGTCATGGCTTGGCCTCCAGACGGGAGGACAACAGCGGGTGCTCGTCCAGCTCACCATAGGCAATCTCGTCTTCGGAAAAGAACGACCGCAGATCATCGAAGGCGCGAGCAAACTCTTCGGGAGAGCAGGGGGCGCCAAAGTCCAGTTTGCGGACAACCTTCAGAAGCGAAGGCCTGATCCGCTCCAGCGCTTCCACAAGCGCAACAATGTCTTCCGCGTGGTTCAGCAGATAGGCGATAAGCTCCGCCACGTTCTCCTGAAGCGGCCAGCCCTTGTGCATCGGATCAGTTTCAGCGACCCAGAAGCCAGTCTCTGTCACGATCCGTGTTGGATGCTTTGCGCTGACATGGAAGTTCGTCGGGTTTGACGCGCTACCAACCAGCTCTTTCAGTGTGTCTGTGAATGAGTCAGTCATCAGACGGCTCCCAGTAAAAGTCGCGCTTTCCGGCAGGCTTAATCCCGAACCGGTCACCATTGACGATCGCGACAAATGCAAAATCCTTTGGCGGACCCTTGCTGGACGGGTAAGGACCATTACTGGGGTAGGCCATGTACGGCTCCCAGAATCCCGATGAGCTGCCAAAAGCCAGAACGGTGATGCCTTTTGCGCCGATCATGCTGCGACCCTCACAGCCTTAACGTCCGCATACAGGTCACAAGAGAACCGGATGCCCCGTTCCACCTCCTCATAATGGGTCTCTGAAACGTCCAGACGATCCCACAGGCTTTCAGTGATAGACTCTGCCAGCAGGAGAACCTCGTCACGGTCAGGCTTGCCGAAGCTCACCTCCATTGCGGCAAGCGTCATGGAGAGGACTTCGCCAATCCGGACGCCGTGATCAAAGCAGCTGCTTTTATCGGAGATCATGCTGCGGCCTCCTCAAAAAGCTGTTCGATGAGGTCCAGAACTGCGGCCTCTTCGGTCGGTCCAGTTCCAATCGGATGACCGGGCTCGTAGCCGTCCTCCGTTGCTTGCCAGTCCATGCTGCGAAGCGGGATCGGCGGGCAGACGTTTTCTGTGTGGATGATGAGCTTGCGCATTATGCAGCCACCTCGACTTCGAGCGTGGCGGCGCGTGCGCGGGCTACCAGTTCAGCGGCACGGACCGGATCATCACCGATCCGATGCATGCTTTCTTCGCCGTAATAGAAGCCCGTGTCGCTGTCCCGAAACATATCGAACAGGGCCCATGCGCGGGCGGCGTCGATGCCGAAGAGGTTTACGTGGTCACCGTTTGCGACCAGCACAATCGACATGTTGTTGAGCGGTTGAAACAACTCGACCGCGATATTGCCGTGGGTGTGAATTGCAATGTCTGCCATCTGTCAGCCCTTTCTGCTATGAGCCCATTATGCGCATCGCATAAATCAATGCAAGGGAAAAGTTATGCAACGGGCATAATTATTTTCCGTAAGCTCTACCCAGCCACGAAAGGAGACCACTATGAGGGGAATGATTCTGGCTGGGGCTGTGTTGGCTCTGGGACTACCGGCGAGCGCGCAATGCTATGGAACAGATACGTTCAAGACCTGCAGGGATTCAGCCGGCAATACCTACACGGTGAACAAGTTTGGCAACACGACCATGATGCAGGGGCGCAACGCCAAGACTGGCTCTACATGGACGCAGAACAGTCAGACCTATGGAAACACCACGAACACGCAGGGCAGGGCGTCTAACGGCCAATCCTGGAACATGCAGCAGCAGACGTATGGCAATACGACCATAACGACTGGCAGGGACAGTAACGGGAAGCCGTTCAGCTACACGCAGACAAACCCCTACGTGAACCCTTACGATCCGAACTAGCCTTTCTTGGCGAGGCCGCGCAGCATGTTCAGTGCGGCCTGCCTATCCCTTTCGGGAATCCGGGACCAGATGTCGATGACTTCAGCGCGCTCGCCCTTGGCGGGCGTTTTTCCGTTCATGAGCCACATCACGTCCACGCTATAGTTCTTGGCGTAGCGTTCAGCCTCATCAAAATCGAATTCCCGTGAGCCGTTCTCGTGGCCCGCATATGTCGGGTACTTGTAGCCGAAAGCATCGCACGCGGCCCTGACGGTCGTGTAGCCCGCATCCATCCGGGCCTTTTTCAGTCTGTCGCCACGCGTCTCCATAGTCCGGCAAGCTACTTTGAAAAGTTATGCGCGGGGCATTGACACCGTTTTATGCGCAACGCATAATCCCTCCCATGATCAGGATACACGACATTTTTGATCGCTTGGGGGGAATCTCCTCAGTTCGCGACATCATTCAGTCCCGAGGTGAGGATGTGCCTTACCAGACGGTCGCTTCGTGGCGTAGCCGCAACGGCTACATTCCGCAACACTATCACCCGTCTATCGTGCAACATGCACAGCAGAACGGCATTGATGTTACCTACGAGCTTCTTGCAAAGGCAGCCGAGAATGAGCGCAAGCTGAAAGCGGCTGGCGGAAAGGCGGTGGCCTAGATGCTACCCCGCGCCCCGCTTCATAGCCCTGACGTTCTGTTCCGCCTGCATGGCCTCCCATTCCATGTAAGCAGCGAGCAGGGCTTTGCCATGAGCGAGGGCGCAGTGTGGTGTGAGGAGACATCGCTCCCCGGTTCGGACGAGACTGCATCCATCGACACCGTAAGTTTTGAGCCAAGCCCAGATGCCGTCGTTCCTGACTTCAATATCGGGCGGAATGTCAAACAGTCTGTCAACCAGATTCATGGCGTCTCCCCATCCTCAAATGTTCTTATTATGTTCTCCCGTTCTTGTGTGCAGGAGAATGCCGAAATTGGCAATAGTGCCCCCCCAAGGGGCTGTGGATACCGCAACGTTAACCACGCCGGAATCCGCGTGCAAGTGGAATCATTTTTCCCGCAAACTGTAGCGGCGACTCCACAACACGGGGTGCGCGATGACTGACGGTCAGAACAATCTCCACACAAGACCCCGTAGCGAACGCGCTTCGTTGACGACCTCGCCCCCGGCTGGGAGTGGCCCAGAGGGTATCACTGGCGAAGGTTGGAGAGGCGTTATTAGGGAGAATGGCGGGCTCCGGCTTCCCGCCAACTTGTCTGGGCAGGTGAGGACCACGATGGATTCCACCCAGTGCCCTGTGGCTGCAGCGCAGAGGCTAGGAACGGCGGACGGGTCAGGTGATGGCTCGTCCGTGCGTACCGAAAGCGTAGGGCCGTACAATGACTGACGGTCAGCAAGCCCCCAGCGAGTTCGCCACATACGGCTTCAATCTCTGCGGCCTCGTCATTGCGGGCGCTCTGGTCATTGGCGTGCCTCTGGTCGCGTTCTGCATCGGGGCTGTGTTTGGCTTCATCGCGGCGCAGGTGGGGTAGGGCGATGGGCGAGGGGCTTTCAATCCTTGATCTGTTTTCCGGCGCGGGCGGGCTTGGCTATGGCCTGGAGCAATCCGGCGTAGGCCATGTTGTCGCTCATTGCGAAATTGACCCGCACAACCAGCGCATTCTGAAAGCGCGCCATCCGGAGGCTTACATTCATGACGATGTGCGCACGCTCACTGCCGCTGTTCTCCACGAGCGCGGAATCTATCCAGACGCCATCGCGGCCGGCTTTCCCTGTCAGGACGCCAGTATCGCAAACCAATCTGGGCAGGGCACTCTTGGAGAGCGAACGGGCCTGTTTGTCCACGTCGTTCGTCTTGCACGCGACTTGGGATGCAAGGTCATCTTCATGGAAAACGTCCCAGAGCTGCTTAATCGCGGGTTCGGAGACGTTCTCGGAGCGCTGGCCGAAATCCGGTTCGATGCGGAATGGGAAGTCATATCAGCGTCAGCCATGGGCGCGCCTCACAAGCGGGAACGGCTCTATATTGTGGCCTACCCCAGCGGCCAGGGATGGCAAGGATCTGAGCCGGACAACAGCATATTTGGCCGCGCGTTCAAGGCATTCCCCGAGTATGGCCACACAGCTTTTGATGCTTGGGGTTACCTGGACGCAAGTGTCGAGCTGGTACGAGATTGCGATGGGCTATCCGTTGGGATGGAGCGTCGGCGTCTATACGCGCTAGGTAACGCCGTAGTCCCTCAGATCCCAGAACTCTTAGGCCGCGCCTACCTCTCCGCAATCGGGGAGGCTGCTTGACGGCTGAAGACCGCACCTTCACCTGTGCAGAATGCCGCCGCACATGGCCCTACGATGCCGTGGACAAGGTGCCGAGCCTTAAACACAAGGCTTGCATCTGCGAGACGTGCGCATCCCCGAAAGCCTTCAATCACTTCGGCGGGGCGACGTATGACCCTGCACGGGACCGCGAACGTCTGGGCGCCCAGTTCTGCACTGTCGTTGAACTGATGGCAGACGGCAAAGCGCGAACCCTTCAGGAGATCGCCCGCGAAACAGGCTTTCCAGAGGCGTCCATATCCGCCCGCCTGCGCGACATCCGGAAACACTATGGAACAGACGCCATGGAAAGCAAGCGGCTCTCAGGGGGCTGCTGGACGTACACGGCGCATATTGAGGTGGCGGCATGAGTGAGTGGCTTCCAGAGATTGAGAAAACCTACGCGGTGGCGTGGCCCTTTCTCAAGGTCGATAATTCGGAAGATCGCAACGAGTGGGATCTGCACGATCTCGGCGCATGGAAGCCGGGATTTGAGAACGAGTACGCAGATCCTTATGGAGAAAGCAGCTATCCGGTCTGTGACGGTATGGGGCAAATGCTTCTTACCGTTGTTTCGCTCCACAAACCCGGCCCGAAATACCCGACGCGCGTTTTCTACACGCGCAAATGGATTGATCCGGACGGCAAAGTTTTCGGCGCAAGCAAGTTGCGCACGTCGGTGGCGTGGGCCTTTCGGAACAAACTGAAGATACCAGAGTATCTGCTCGAACTGGAAATGCGCAGTGGTGGCGTCGTGTTCGTGGAGGCCGCATGACCTGCCGCTGCACCCCATCCCACACTTGCCTTAACTGCTCACTCGAAGCTGCCCGCATCGCACGCCTGAGAGCCAAGGACGCTGAAGAAGCAAAAGCCATTGGTGAAGCTCGGTACGAACGCAATTCCAAGTCCGTGCGGGGGTGGAGATGACAAAGAGGTCTGTCACATATCACCAAGGCGAAGACTGTCCAGTCTGCCCGCATTGCCGCGAAACAATGCACGATTTCCGGCCGCGTTGGGACTGTATCAGGCGGGAGCGCTTTGGTCGAAACGAGATAATCATCACGGCTGATGGCGATTGCCCAGAGTGCGGACGTCCAGTCGAGGTGCGCGAGTATTCTTCGCCTAGCGAGATGACTGGCCAGACGACCGCCAAGATGACCGAGACGGACTTTCTGTATCTCCACCTTACCGGAGGTGCTGCATGACCCCCCGCGACCGTGAAAAGCTCCGCATTGGCTGGGAAGTTGCAGCACGTGAAGGCTGCATGAGCGACTTTGCCAGTGCCTTGGGTGTCTCCCGTCCAGCAGTGACGCAGTTCCTCAAGAAGCACGACGACCTGCACCGCGCCCTGACGGATGGACGACACAAGTCCGGCCTGTCTGATCAGGAAACAGCGGAGCGCGCCCTGATGTGTGCACAGGCGCATCTGGGCCTGATGAACTGGACCCACGTAGGCCGCTGCTTTGGCGTAGCACGCAGCACCATGATCGGCTGGTCCAAGCGCCACGAAGACGAAATCCTGGAAGCCATCGAAGAACTCCGCGCTGAACGGAGGGCCGCATGAGCGACATCGACCGTTACGGCGCTCTCCTCCAAGCCATCGCCGCTGACGAACTGGCGCGGCTCTACAGGGGCGTGAACCCGAACAGCAACCTCCGCCTGCCCAGCAACCCAAAACGCGCGCTGGCGGACATGCAGGCAACGCTAAACGACATCAACGAACAGAAGAAGGAAAGGGGCTGGGGCTGATATGAGCACCGCTATTCAAAACCTGTTTCCGGGCTTTCCGGATGAGGGGCTACGTCGCCTTTACCCTGGTTCCTTTGAGCGGGACTGGGAGCGCCTGAACTACTATCACGGCGAGTATACCAACAACTGGACCGACGAACTTGAGTTCGACGCAGACTTCCGACCGCCGGAGGATCTGGGTGACCGTATCAACCGGCTCGGCCTGACCAACGAGACTGAGAGCTGGATCGAGTATCACATGATGCGTGCTCTGCTGCTGTCAGGCACGCTGGAACAGGAGGGCCGCGCGCCGGTTATCCTGCGGGCCGGCCATCAGCCCATCAAGGGCCTGCTTCGCGCCCAGATTATCCCACAGCTTTGGGTAGGCGGTTTCCGTCTGGACCTTGCCGTCTGCTACTGGCGCTATGGTTCGTTCGCCCGCATCGCTGTCGAGTGCGATGGCGCAGAGTTCCATTGTGACAACATGGATCAGGTCAACCGCGACAAGCGACGTGACCGCATCCTGATGCAGAACGGCTGGCCGGTTCTCCGCTTCACAGGAAGTGAAATCGCGGCTGGCGTTATCCCGCTGTCAGACGAAGTCGGAAAGGCCCTTGACGGCCTCCAGTGGGACATCGTGACAGCCTACCGCGCAGGGCTTGCGGAACTTCACAGAAAACAGAGAGGGCTGAGCAAATGAGCGTTTCCCCATGGTTCAAGTGTTATCCGGACCAGTTCATCCTGGGCATGGAGAATCTCGATACAGACGAACAGGCGTTCTACAACCAGATCGTCATGCGCATGTATCATGCCGGCGATGCGATCTATGTGGATGACCGCACGATTGCCCGCTGGTGCAACTCCAATGCCCGCAAATGGAACCGTGTGCGGCAGTCCCTTTTGGACAAGGGCCGCATCGTGGAAGTGCCCGGTGGCGGCATCGTTGACGAGCGCGCTCTTGAGGAGATGCACACCTATTGCCGGGAAAGTTCGGCGAAAGTTCCGGAAAGAGTTCGCGAAAGAATTGCGAAACTTTATGCACTTTTCGCGAAAGATACGGAAAAGAATTGCGAAACTGCCTCAGAAAATCCAATAAAATCTGTCCCTCTTTTAGAAGAAAGAAAAAAGAAAGAACTGCCGCCTGACGGCGCGCTTGCCTTGGACAGGCTACGCGCCGTCATCGGGGAAGGGGGAAGCCTCCGAACCGAATTGGACCGACTGGAGGACGCCGTTGCGGGCTGGTGTAGCGAGCACGACGCTTTCGTTGTCAGCAGCAAATTCTCGCGCAACCACTTTCAGGAAAAGCTCCGCGCTCCGCTCCGCGACCTGGGCCTGAGCATCACCTGTCCTGAGCAGCAATCGCATAAGCCACGCGAACACAAGCGCCCTGCCGTGATCATCCCGATCAACGGAGGGCGGAGCAATGAAGCACTGACAGAAGGGGAACGGGCATGAAGTGGACAACAGCAATAGCATTTTTGGGGCTCACTATCTGGGCGGCGTTCGATGAAGGAATTTGGCACCCGCCATTGTGGCTACTTTATTTGGTCATGTCCGGGCTTTGGACAATGAGCGCTATCGCGGATGCCGAAATCAAGATGTTGGAGAAAAAGCTGGGGGATGAAGCATGATCATCTCACCCGCACTAGCCCGCGCCTGCAAGGCTGCCGGCATCACGCTGACCCAACTCCGCGAACAGAACAAGCGCAGGGAAATCGCTCACAAGAGGTTCCAGGTATACCACCACCTGCTCATTGCAGAGCGCGTGCTTTACCCGAACCGCCCACCCATGAGCCAGCCAATCTGCGGACGTCTCTGCCATCGGGATCACACAACGATCCTGTACGGAGCCCGCCAGCATTCTGCCAAGCATTATGGCACGCGCCCTGAAGCCCTGACGGATGAAATGGTTGCGGCCTACGAGACACACCGCGCGCATATCGGGGCCATTTGGGCAGTCCAGTGGCTTGAAGGATATGGCGAATTTGAAATTCCACAGGGTGCTGTGGAAATCGTGGAGGACGCAGCGTGACTTATTGCCCGCGTAAAGACTCCGCTGCCAGCTACGACGCCGCGATTGATGCCATGCGGGAACGTCATGACGCCATCATGGCCGCAGGCGCAAAGCGGATTGAATATATCGGGGATGCTGTCCTGATTGAAGGGGACTGCCTTGAGATACTGCCAGCGCTGGGGCGGGTGGATCACCTGATTGCAGATCCGCCTTACGAAGATGAGCTGCACGAAGCCATTGGGCGCATCCGTCGCAATGACGGTCAGCAAATGATTCAATCGCTCGGTTTCGACGGGGTAAATGCCTCTCGCTCAAAAATTGCTGCTATGAGTGTCGCTGTGTGTTCCGGATGGGTGATCTTGTTTACGCTGGCCGAAGGCGTGCGGGAGTGGCGTGACAATCTGCAGGCAGCCGAAGCCAAGTTCGACACGACCTGTTTTTGGGTAAAGCCAGACTCCGCTCCTCGTTTTAACGGGCAGGGGCCTGCGCGTGGTGCTGAGTGCTTTGTGACAGCATGGGCAGGCACTGGGTATCGGTCGTGGAACGCAGGCGGCAAGCGTGGTGTCTACACGCATTGCGTCAACGGTTCGTCTCGGCACGGAGCGCACCCTACTGAAAAGCCTGTCAGCCTGATGCGCGAACTGCTGGGCGACTTCACAAACCAAGGCCAAACCATCCTCGACCCCTTCATGGGCTCCGGCACTACAGGCGTAGCGGCCCTACAGCTAGGCCGCCGTTTCATCGGCATAGAACTGGACCCCGGTTACTTCGACATCGCTTGCAAGCGCGTGCGTGAAGCATGGAAGCAGCCCCGCCTGTTTGATGAGCCGAAGCCCGCAAAGCCCGTCAATGGAAACCTTTTTGATGGAGGCGCAGCATGACCCCCTCCACAGACGCAACCCTGTTCCTGATCTTCCTGATCACCATGGGCATTGTTCCGGACAAGATACCGCATGACTGGATCAGGAGGCTTTCGAGATGACCTGGCTTTTGTACATGACCCCGCCATCAAAGCAGGCCTCTGCCGCCCGCGAACTCCGCCGCCGCAATATCGAGCCTTACATGCTGATGGCCTTCCCCCATACCCGCGTGAACCGCCATGCCAAGGCGAAGCGCCCGAACCCCAAGATCCGCCCGCGGTACGTAGGAAACTACGTGGCACTGGACCTGACCCCTCAGCAGGAATGGCTCCTGAGCCGTGAGGACTACATGCCGGTACAGGTGCGCCCTGTATTGGTCCGTGACGGAAACGGCCACCAGCGGCGCCCTGTGCTCTCTACAGCGGCAGTTCAGTTCTGGACCGCACCGCCCAGAGGGCTGTTCAGAGACGTGGACGTGCCGCGCCTGCATGAAGCCACGGGCGTGAAGTTTTCGGACGGCGAGAAGGTCGCCAGCTACAGCCACGGCTTTGCGGGCGTTGACGCGCAGGTGATCCGGGCAAGCGTCGTGAACGGCAAGATCAAGGTGGCGTTCAAGCAGGAGATGTGGGAACTTGAAGCAGAGGTTCCTGTTGAGCTGGTTGTAAAGGTTGCTTGACGCTTGACGTGGACGGCGAAACACTTCATGTTGTGCGTGAACTGCTGATCAGACGGCAGCCCTTGTGGCCGAGCCGCTAGCAGGGACAGGGGCGAACGGCTTACCGCAATAGCGAGGCGCTTCCCCCGGCGTGCGAAGCCTTGCCGCAATATAAGCACAATTCGCATCCAGATTCACCGGGCAGCGTAGTCGGCATCTCAGCCCCCCTAGACCCTCCGGCTACTAAGCGAGCCCCAGACCGCAATTGCCTATTTGGCTCCGTGGTCTGGGGTTTTCGCGTTCTAAAAGTGAGAGCGTGTTTCAAGTCCTTCTTGGCGTTCTCACCCATCTCCCTAGGCCCTCCTGTGATTCCCCAGATCTCCCTAGTGGCGGGAGGGCCAACTTTTCCCAGCATCGGCGTGTGTCGCCAAAGTCAACAACCCATCGAAACCATTGACTGCAAGTGACGGCAACGGCGGCACACTCCCATGCTGAGACAGGAGCACCCATGACAGACGAAGAACGCGAGCTTATGCGCAAGGCCCTGGAAGCCGCTGACGCACTGGACAGCCCGGAATACAAGGCTGCTTGTGAGGCTGCCGAAACTAAGGCGCGCATGGAACGCGAAGCCGAAGAGGCAATGCGCGTCTACAAGGATTACGGGAAGGTTTATGCGGCCACCGGCATCCACCCGCGCCCCACGCCAGAGCCCGGCTTCTGTACGCCCGGTATCGACGCCAGCATCTTCGATCCGCCCTCCAGCGATCCCGCCCATTACGAGCTCCCTGAAGACGAAACCGCCACCGCTAAACCCAACGGCGGCCTTTCAGACTAACCCGCGCCAGCAAGGAGAACACCGATGGCCTTTCTTACCCCTGAGCAGAAGAAGTCCTTTGGCGGTGCCATCAACTTCTTTGGCTACCTTCTCGCTGCAGCCGTCATGGTTGCGCTTGCCTGCAAGTTCATCCTGTCCGGCTATCCCCCGCTGTTTGCGTGGCTTGAGCCGCTGAATGAACTGATCATCATTGCGGGCGCTATTGCTACCGGCATCGTGGTCTACAGCAACAACAAGCTGGTGAAGTAATGGCCGCCGCCCTCATCTGGGGAACAGCCGTCATAGCGCTGCTCTGCGCTCTGGGTGGCATGGCGGGCATTCTGAACAAGGACGGCTAGCTTGGTCCTTATCCGATCTCCTATCCGTAGCGTCATCAGGTCGCCTGTCAGTGGCGTGCTTGGGAGTGCTGCTGTCACGTATGACTATTACGTGGACAGCGTGAGTGGGTCGGACAGTAATGACGGGACCAGTCTGGCGGGAGCGTTCCAGACACTCGGGGCGGTAGAAACGGCCGCGCTGGCTTTCGGGGATAATGTTCGGATTGCGCTGGTGGCCGGAAGCGAATGGCGGGAGCCCCTGGAACTATCCTCCCTGAGCGGCGTATCGGTCACCGGCATCGGGGCGCTGCCTGCAAATGGCCTTCCGATTGTCCGAGGTGACGATGTTGTCACAGGCTGGACGGCCCACGCCACGCTCAGCAATGTCTGGGAGAAAACCGGCTGGACGCATGATGCCTCAGGCACCGAGCGCTTGATCATGTTCAAGGACGATGCGCTGATGACGCGCATTGCCGACGCGGCGAGCCTGACGGCAGACGGCCAGTTCGTGACCGCTGTCGGGTCTGACGGGTCGCCATGGACGCTGCAGATTTATTCAACAACAGACCCGAACAGCGACGGGAGTGTATACGAGGCTGGCAAGCGGCGCCGGGGCATCTTCCTCGGCAACAGCGGTACGGTAAGCCTTCTGGAGACGGCCCGAACGCTGGCCAATAATGGTTCATTTGACACGCTGAACAAGACCGGTGCTTCTGTGTCCCGAATGGTTTCGGCGGATGGCGGCAAGCACAACCATTCTATCGGCTCCGGAGAAGTCACCGACATCGTGACGTTCCGGTCTGACCCGCCGACCGTATCGGAGCCAGCAAATACGCTGTTCGTGGCCTATGTGGACAACCCGACTTCCCTGTCGGTGGCCTATACGCGGTGCTTTGCAGCAGACACTGCCCCGGTAAACGGAGTGACCGGGTTTTATTCCCATGGCGCCTCGTCCCCGAGTGACTATTTTGCCTCGCTGACGATGGACCAGTGCGGTGCGAGTGGCGTCAAGAGTGGGTTTTCCGGTCTGTCTCTGGCCCGCACGCTGACCAATATCTACACGCGCAAGACGCCCCAGCCTGTCGCCGGAAATGACGGCACCCTGATCGTCCGGCGCGGCATCTTCGATATGTCAAACCCCGGCAACGGCCTGTTCGACAAGATCGTGTTCACGAAGCTGACGGCTGCTGGAAGCCTGTCCGTGACGTTCGTGGATTGTATATTCTACTCTGCCGACGCCAGCGGCGTTGAGATGATCCGGTTCAATACGGTTGGCGCGTTCACGTTCACCAACTGCATCTTCTACAGCGGCTCGGCGAACCGCCCCAAGATGATCCAGCTTGCGGGGTGGGCGGGCTCGACGATGAACGTCAACGGTTGCATCTTTTATGGCCCCGGCAGCTATATGCTCGATATCCCGAGTACCGTGACCTATGTCGGCAACAACAACGTGTTCTACAATCCGACCGGAAACGTGAACCTCCGGTTCAACTCCACGAACTACACCGACATCGCAAGCTGGCGCACTGCCACGGGGCAGGATGCCAGCAGCGTGATTGCAAACCCGGATTTTTCCGGAACGGTTGCAAACGGGGATTTCCGGCTTACCGCCAGCGGCGGCGCTGACGCCATTGGTGCAGGAGTTCAGAACCACTGGGGTTGGAACACTCGCGCGATTGTCTCAGGCCCTCCGTCTGTCTGGCCGGTCATTCCTGAATCCCAGGCAGATGCCCGTGACTATTGCCTTGATCCTGAAGCTTGGGACTTCTCCACCTGACCCGTCCTAACCTCTCAATCCCTTCAAAGAATACAGGAGTAAGCCTATGGCTTTCGGCTCCTGCTTCCTGATCGCTTAACATTTCCGCGCCCTGGTGTGCGATCCACTGGCCTTCTCCGGCTGGGGACGCGGAGCAATGGAGACTACAGACATGGCATCCCCAACACGTTTCCCGAACGGGATCACCAATGTCAGCCCGACGAGCGCTTACGCTTCGCTGCCATTCCCGAGCCCGATTGCCTACCAGACCTATTTCAACGACTTCCACACCTACGCCGCTGGCGACTGGCTGGTGACGGTTGTTGATACGGACACGGGCGGCGCTGCAGCACGCACCATCGACGCCACGACTGGCGGTGTCCTCAACATCCTGAACGAAGACAACGCGGCTGATTCCACTCAGCTTGCCCTTGGCGGCACGGGCGCAGAGCCCTTCAAGCTGACCATCGGCAAGAAGTTCTGGGTTGGGGCAAAGTTCTCTTCCTCCGATGTGGACAAGAACTTCCTTGCGATTGGCCTTGCCTCGACTGACACCGACCTCCAGGGCGGACTGCCGCAGGATGTGGTCCTATTCCGCGTGGACACCGCTGATGCCAATATCGACTTCGTGATTGGCAAGGGCGCCAGCGCCTCCACCACAACGGCAGTTGGCACCGTCGCAGATTATGCTGAAGGTACGAACAACCTCACCGAAGTGCTGGCCTATTACGATGGCGTCAAATACGTGCATGTCTATGTCGATGGCGTCCTGAAGAAAAGCGTGGACGTGGCGACTACGGACTACATCCCGGACACGGACCTGACGCTGGTGATGGAGATTCACAATTCCGATGCCGCGGCTGATTTCATGGCCGTGGACTGGGTTCTGGTGGCCATCGAGCGCTGATCATGAGACCGTTTGCAAAAACCTACAGCCCGTCCGATGAGGACACTAATGGGCTTGTTGCTGCTGCGACGGGGGCGACAAGCCCTGTCACGCAGGCGGCAACTTCGGCAGGTGACGGCCTTGCTCACCTGGTCACGATCACCAGTGCTGCCAACATTTCAGCCCTGACGATTACCATCACGGGCACGGATGCAGATGGTGGTGCGCTTACAGAGGCTATCACCGGCCCAAATGCCACGACTGTTACGGGAACAAAGTATTTCCTCACAGTCACGAGTGTCGCTATATCCGCAACGCTTGGTGCCAACACGATGGATGTGGGCTGGGCTGATGAGTTCACCACGCCAACGCTCCCGCTCAACTGGCGCAGTCACCAGGCAGCCGGATGGGTCACTGTTACCGGAACGATCAACTACACCGTACAGGCAACGCTTGATCGTATGGGCGCAGGCATTACCCAGCAGGACATCGATTGGCAGGACCTGCCTGACGATACGGTGGATACTTCGGATATCACGGCTTCGGTGAAGTTCGTACTTGAACCCGCAACCACAGCCATGCGCCTGCAAGCCAATAGCTACAGCTCTGGCGCTTCCCTGAAACTGAGTGTCAGCCAGCCTGACATATAATTGCGCCTTAGAGTAGCATAAGTGTCAAAAATCACGGGGCTGAGACTTTTTTGAGCTGAAATCCCGTAACCGAAAGGTGAAATCATGGCCAAGAAGCCCGCAAAGGACAAGCCTGAGCGCGGTAGACCCTCGAAGTATGATCCGAAGTATGCAGAACAAGCCCGAAAGCTCTGCCTGCTCGGAGCAACCGATGAGGAGTTGGCCGGCTTCTTCGATGTCTCGGTCGCCACAATCGATAATTGGAAGAATGCGCACGCTGATTTTTTAGGGGCCCTAAAGGCTGGTAAGGCGCAAGCCGATGCCGAAGTAGCGGATAAGCTCTACCAGCGAGCCCTTGGTTACAGCCACCCGGAAGACAAGATTTTCAACGATAGTGGTGAGCCACTGATCGTGCCGACGACCAAGCACTATCCGCCCGATACGGCAGCGGCGTTCATCTGGCTCAAGAACCGACAGGGTGCGCGCTGGAAGGACAAGCAGGAATTTGAACACAACATCAGCGACGACCTCGCAGCCCTCCTAGATGCCCGCCGCAAGAAAACTGACGCAAGCTGAGTTTGATGCAGCCCTGGTGGAGGACATTGGCGGATTTGCTGGTGATCCGCACCGGTTCTGCATGTACGCATTTCCGTGGGGAGAGGAAGGAACCCCACTTGCGAATGTAGACGCGCCATACGAGTGGCAGCGCGACCTGATGAACGACATCCGGGACGGGCTGGTAACGGTAGAGCAGGCGATCCAGATTGCCACGGCTTCGGGCCACGGTATTGGCAAGTCAGCCTGTGTTGCGATGATCGTGTGCTGGGCCATGGCGACGATGCCACACACGCGCGGTGTCATCACGGCAGGCACGGAAAACCAGCTGAGGACAAAAACGCAGCCTGAGATCGCCAAGTGGTTCCGCATGATGATCTGCGCTCATTGGTTCGAGTGCACGGCGACGAAGATATTTGCCAGGCAGCATCCGACGAGCTGGCGCATCGATTTTATCCCATGGAGTGAGAATAACCCGGAAGCCTTTGCGGGCTTGCACAACAAGGGCCGGCGCATCCTGGTCATCATCGACGAGGCCTCGCAGGTTGCAGACATCATCTGGGAGACCATTCGCGGCGCCCTGACGGATGAAGATACGGAAATCATTTTCCTCACCTTCGGTAACCCGACACGCAATAGCGGCGAGTTCCGCATGTGCTTCGGTCGAAACAGGCACAGGTGGGTTACACGGCAGATCGACAGCCGCTCAGTCCCTGGCACGAACAAGGATCTTTTTGAGGGCTGGGTAGAGGATTACGGCGAGGATTCGGACTTCGTTCGTGTTCGCGTTCGCGGTGTCTTTCCCCGAGCTGGCTCGATGCAACTTATTCCGTCCGATGTGGTGGCCGAGGCGCGCCAGAGAGATGCGGAAGCGCTGGTTACCGATCCGGTTGTCATCGGGGTAGACGTTGCGCGTTTCGGGGATGACCAGAGCGTGATTGCGTTGAGACAGGGACGTGATGGCAAGTCAAGACCGTGGAAGCGGTTCCGGGGCATCGACACAATGACGCTCGCTTCGGAGGTGCACGCACAAGCGTGGCAATACCGTGCTGATGCCATCTTCGTGGATGGCGGCGGCATGGGTGCTGGTGTTGTAGACCGGCTTGAACAGTTGAACCTTCCGCCCGGCTGCCAGCTGTTTGAGGTGAACTTCGGCGGCTCTGCGATGACCAGCGGCAGGATACAGGATGCAGGCGCCAAGTGCGCGAACAAGAGCACGCAGATGTGGTGGGACATGGGCCAGTGGTGCCAACGCGGTGCGCTCCCGGACGAACAGGAAATCGAGGACGACCTTTGCGGGCGTGAATACGGATACAACGCCGCGAACGAGATCCAGGTTGAGAAGAAATCTGACATGAAGAAGCGCGGCCTTGCATCACCAGACAATGGCGATGCCCTCGCGCTGACCTTCGCCCTGCCGGTGGCGCCGAAAGCCATGCAGGCACAGCAGTATGAAATCAGCAACATGCGCTCGGATGAGAGCCGCAACGAAGCGACGGGGTATTGATGGAAGACGAAGACCTCCTCGACCTTGAGCCGGGCCTGCAGGACTCGCCCGCTGACATGGCAGAAGATGCCATGGAAGGGGAGTATGCGTCTGAAGAGGACGAAGCGCAGGAGCAGAACCTGCTGATCGAGGACGTCGCCGGACAGGGCATGGACCTTGCCTTTGCGCTTGAAGACTCGAAGCTGGACCGTATTGCCCAGCGCTGCCTTGAAGCCTACCGCCGCGACCGTGAGGAGCGTGAGGATTGGGAGCAGGGCTTTGACAAGATCATGGCTCTGGTCAAGGCAAAGCGGACGGCGAAGTCATTCCCATGGCCGGGCGCTGCAAACGTCAAGTATCCGCTGATCTCGAAGGCTGCCCTGAAGTTCGGTGCCCGCGCTTATCCGGCCATTGTGAACGGCACAGATGTGGTGAAGCCCGCAACGGTTGGTGAAGACCCGGACGGAGAGAAGCGCAAGCGCGGTGACCGTGTGGCAACCCACATGAACTACCAGCTGCTGATCGACATGCCGGAATGGGACATCGACACCGACCGGCTGTGCCATACGCTGCCATTGCAGGGCACCATGTTCCGGCAGGTCATCTGGGATGCGGAATACACGCGCCCGCTGACCACGCTGATTTCAGGCAAGGACCTGGTTGTCACGCAGGCCGCAAAAGACCTTGAGACGGTCCCGCACTTCGCCAAGGAATTCCCGCTGTTCGTGCACCAGATTCAGGAGCGCATGAAGTCCGGCCAGTATCGTCAGGTCGATCTTGGCATGGACGATCCGGAGGACAGTGACGAGGCGGGAAAGCAGGAAATGCTTGAATGCCATTGCCGCTACGATCTTGATGAAGACGGTTATGCCGAGCCGTGGATTGCGGTCATCCACAAGGAAAGCGAAAAGCTGCTGAGCCTGAAGGCCGGGTTCTGGCCACGAGGTGTTAAGCGCAACGAGAAGGGCGAAGTCCAGTCGGTCAAGCGCCATGTGGAGTTCGTGAAATACGGGTTCATTCCGGACCCTGAAGGCCAGTTCTACGATATCGGCTACGGCCAGCTGCTGCTTGAAGACAGCGAGATCATCAACACGGTCCTGAACCAACTGATGGATGCTGCGACAGACCAGAACCTTGGTGGCGGGTTCATCGGGCAGGGCGTCTCGCTGAAGGGCGGAAACCTCGAATTCCGGCGCGGCGAGTGGAAGTTTGTCAACGTGGCCGGTGACCAGCTGCGCAACAACATTGTTCCGAGGCCTACGAGCCAGCCCAGCCCGGTCCTGTTCAATTTGCTGACCATGCTTGTGGAAGCGGCCTCCGACCTCGCCTCCGACAGCGACATCATGAGCGGCAATGTGCCGGCCAACACGCCTGCCACGACCGTTCTGGCCTCCATTGAAGAAGCGCAGAAGGTCTTCAACTCGATCTACAAGCGGATCTACCGGTCGCTCTCTGAAGAGTTCTACCTGATCGCCCAGCTGAATGCGGCTTACCTCCCGCCAGAGGAATACCAGAAGGTCCTGGATACACCGGTGGGCCAGCCTGACCAGATGCAGCCCGGTATGATGCCCGGCCAAATGCCTGGAATGCCGATGCCGCAGATGGGGCCTGACCCGTCCGTGGATTATTCCGAGCAGGACCGTGACATTGTTCCGGTGGCTGACCCGTCCATGACGACGAGCGCGCAGAAGATGATGCGGGCGCAGTTCCTGCTCCAGATCGGCGGCGGCAACCCGATGTTTGACCAGCGGGAGATCATGCGCCGGGCGCTGGTGGCGGCCTCGATTGATGACATTCAGTCGCTAATGCCTGATCCGGGGCCGGAACAAGCGGCCCAGCAACAGCAACAGCAGCAAATGGCGCTCCGTGCGGCCATGGCTGAAATCCTCGGCAACGAGGCGAGCGCTACCGACGACATGATGAGCGCCCGCCTGAAATTTATCGAAGGCAATGTGAAGGCGCAGGAAGCAATTCTTGAGGCAGCCGCCATGCGCATGAGCCTTATGAACATGATGGGAGTCATGAATGGCGCTTACGGACCGGCAATGGGAGGAATGGGCGGAATGGCTTACCCAGCCCAAAACGGTGGAATTCCTGGACCTGCTCCGGGGCCGGGCTTCGGAAATGGAAGCGGAATGGAAGGAGGCGGTATGGCAGGGCCTCAAGCCGGATTCGGGCAACCTTCCAACGCTCCGCCCAATGGCGCTGGCCTACCAGCAGATAGCCTCCCTGTCTGACACAGACGAGGCGCGCGAAATCATCAACGAACTGCAAAAGCAAGAGGAGCTTGAAAATGCAGAACACGAGCGGGATCAGCCCGACTGAGTACAACGTCCTTGTGCATCGTCACGAGGTCGAGACAACGACGAAGGGCGGGATCGTGCTGGCAGACACGACTCTCGACCGCAAGCAGGCGATGGCGACGAAAGGCACGCTGATTGATGTATCCCCGCTGGCCTTCACCTACGAACGCTGGCCGGAAGGCACCCGCAAGCCACAGATCGGTGACACGGTAGTCATCACAAAGGCCGCTGGCGTCGATGTGGAAGGCGAAGACGGCAAGACCTACCGCCTGCTGAAAGACAAGGACATCGCTGCGGTGATCCTACCTGCGCACAACACGATTGCGGGTCTTGAGGCAGACATTGCTGAAGCGAATGCGGAGGTGAGCCATGTCTGATACACTCGCCCCTGACGTTTCCGCTGAAGAACTGGCAGCAATGGCTGAGCTGGACGCCGCAATTGATGGCGGACGGATTGAAGAACCTGCAGCCACGCCAAAGCCTGAAGCGAAGGAGCCTGCGCCTGCTGCCGAACCAGAGCCAGAACGCGATTACGAGGCCGAAGCCAAGGCAGACGGCTGGACCACGCTGGAAGAATGGGTTGCTGCGGGCAAAGACCCGGAAAAGCACCGTGATGCCAAGACGTTCGTGGAGCTGGCAGACAATGATCCTGCGGTGTTACGCAAGAAGTACACCGAAGAGGTCAAGAAGAACGAGGAATTCCAGCGCAAAATCTCGGCAGCAACGCAAGCCCAGATCGAACGGGCCAAGCAGGAAGCCGACGCGCAATACAAGCAGCAGATCAAGGCGCTCGAAAAAGAGCGCGATGAGATGATCGAGCAGTACGCGGGTGATCCGGCCTCAATCCGTCAGATCAACCAGAATTTCGAGGCCGCCCGCGAGAGCGTCCCACAGCCAACGCCTGAAGAGTCGCTGAACTGGATGGCGCAGCACCCGGAATTCCAGACTGACGCCGTGTTCAAGGCCGCAGCCGTCCAGATCTGCGAAAAGCACAAGGACAAGCCGTTTGCTGAGCAGCTGGCGGAAGCTGACAAGGAGCTGGCTCGCAGGTTCCCGGAATATTACGGGACGCCCGAACCGAAATCTGACCCAAAACCCGCAAATGGCGCGCCTCCGGCCAACAGCCGATCAATTGACGGCGCCAGGACTATCCAGACCCGCGATGTAAAGAGCTTTGACACGCTGCCAGCCGAGGCGAAGGCAATGTTCAAGACGCTCGAAGCGGATGGGATCAAGATCAAGAAAGAAGACTTCGCAAAGGATTTCTACAATGGCTGATGACGTGACCGAAGAAGCCGTGAAGCCGCGCAAGGCGCCCGCAACGATCATGAAGGAAAAGATTGAAGCGCTGGAGGCCGAGAATGCGCGCCTGAAGGCGTTGGCGGAGTCTCCGGTAGTGGAAGCCCCAAAAGCGGCCGAAGCGCCTGCACCGGCCCGCTCACGCGAAAACACGGAAAAGCGCGCCCGCCGCGCCCGTGGAAAGAACGATCTGTCTCACCAGATGAAACTCGGGGTCTCGTTCGACCTCGACCCGAATTACGAGTACCGCTGGATCAATGGCGGGCTCGATGACCAGCGGTTCCATGACAAGACGCAGACTGACAAGCAGGGTGCGGACTGGTCACCATTGACGAGCAATGGCGAGGAACCGTCTGACTCCACCGGGACCGTGCTGCGCAGAGCAGTCGGAACCAACCAGGCAGGACAGGTTGAATATTCCTATCTGTGCCGCAAGCCGAAGGATCTTTACGAGGAAGATCACGGCGCAATCCAGGCCCTGAACGACAAGCGTATGCAGGCCATTTTCGAAGGCAGGGGCCAAGCCCTTGGCGAAGCAGCGACCCCGGACGACGACAAACTCGGATACGAGCAGCGTACCGAGATGACCGGAGTGGGGCGCAAGGCCATCAAACTCTAACCAATAAAGGTACGCTACTATGGCGAACACAGACGCAGCGTTTGGGCTCAAGCCCATCCGCTACCGCGACGGTGCGCCCTATAACGGGGCCGTTAAGCGGTACTACATTGGAACGGGCGACTCCAACAACCTCTTCATCGGGGATGTTGTGGCTCTGTCCGGTTCCGGAGACAGCGCAACTGGTGTGCCCGGCATTGTCCGGCATACGGCAGGCGCTGGTTCATCGGCAGGCGACGGTCCTGTAGGTGTTGTCATGGGGTTTGAAAACCTCACATCCGACAACCTCTCCCGCACCTATCGTCCTGCTTCCACAGCCATGTTCGTGTTTGTTGCGGACAGCCCGAACCTCGTGTTCATCGCACAGGAAGATTCCGACACCAGCACGCTGGATCAGGATGACATCGGACTGAATGCCAACATCGTTATCGGCACCGGCAGCACCACAACGGGTGTCTCTGCGGTCGAGATCGACTCGAACACGGCAGCAACCACAGCAACGCTGGACCTTCGCATTCTCGGGCTGCACCGCCGCCCGGATAACGAAATCGGCACGAATGCCATCTGGGAGGTGATGTTGAACAACCACCCATGGCTGAGCCTTGAAGGGGAATAACCAATGACTGAGAACAGAGGAACACTCCCCAAGAGTCTATGGCCGGGCGTCAAAGCCTGGTGGGGTGCTGACTACAAGCAGTATCCCGAAGTCTGTCGTCAGATCTTCGACGTTCAAAACTCCAAAATGGCGTTTGAAGAAGACGTGCAGATCACCAGCATGTCGGCAGCCCCGGTGAAGGATGAGGGCGGCTCCCGCACCTACAACAACATCGGTCAGGGCTACACCACGCGCTACACGCACATTGCGTATGCGAATGGTTACCAGATCACGCGGGAACAGTTCGCGGACAACCAGTACGTCAAGGTTGCCCGTGCACGTACCCGCGCGCTCTCGAAAAGCCACCGCGTGACCAAGGAAACGGTTTCGGCAAACGTTCTTAACCGGGCGTTCACGTCCGGCTATGAGGGCGCTGATGGCGTAACCTTCCTGTCTACGGCTCACCCGGAAAAGGTCGGCACGTTCTCCAACCGCCTCGCTGTTGCAGCGGACCTGTCGGAGTCCTCGCTGGAAGACCTGATCATCCTGATCATGACGGCGACCGACAGCGTAGGCGATCCGGTTCAGCTGGAAGCCAAAAAGCTGATTGTTCCGCCGCAGCTCATTTTCACGGCAACGCGCATCCTGAAGTCCACGCTGCAAAGCGGCACGGCCAACAATGATGTGAACGCCATGAAAGAGATGGGACTGCTTCAGAATGATCCGGTCAAGTGGAACTACCTGACCGATCCGGACGCATGGTTTGTGCAGACGGATGCTCCAGAAGGCATGAAGCTGTACCAGCGTGAAGCCCGCGAGATCAAGAAAGGCCAGACCGATGACGACACGGACAACCTCAAGGTCAAGTCCTATGAGCGTTTCTCGGTTGGCTATACCGATCCACGGTCGCTGTACGGGTCTCCCGGAGCAGGCTGATGAGTGACGAGGCGGACTGGGTATACGGCTACTGCCAGCGCACGGGGTTCAAGGTGAAAGCCTCTGACCTCGTGGAAGAATGGACAGGGCTACTGGTCCGCCCGCAATCACTTGATCCAAAGCATCCATTGCTTGATTTTCCGGCCCCGCGTGGTGAGGAGCTGCGCGCCAATCCCACGGGGCCGGAACAATTTACCGATGAAGGGGATAGCGACATCCCCACCATCTCCGAATTAGGGGCCAATAACTGATGGCGCTTTCCGGTACACGGGACGATAGCTACACGGTGGCTAACCTGCTTGATGAGGTGTTCACGCATCTCCAGGTCAAGCGGGGCGGCAATCCCATTTCTTCCGTGCAGGCAGCCAATGGCATTGCGGCGCTGAAGGGGATGCTGCGTACATGGTCCGTGAAGGGCATCCGGCTGCACCTCTGGCAGGACCAGACGGTGACGCCGGTAAATGGCACATCGAGTTATGCCCTGACGATCCGGGCGCTGGAGGTTGCGCAAGGTTGGCGCAGGACGGCCGGCAATGACACGCCTCTGCGGATGTATACCCGCGAGGAATATAACCGCCTGCCGAACAAGACGGCGAGCGGAAGCCCGTTCGTGGCATTCGTGGACATGGACAGGGCGGCGACGAATATTGTCACCTATCCGGTTCCCGACACGACAAGCGCGGCAAACGATGTGCTCTATTTCCCTTGCAAGGTTGCGCTCCAGGATGCGCTCACCACTGCACAGGACTTTGATTTGCCCCCGGAGTGGTCCGAAACGGTCATGTGGAACCTGACAAAGCGGCTTATCCCGCAATATCCGGGCCTCGATCCGCAGGCCCTGCAAATCATCTACGAGATGGCCCAGACAACCTATGACGACCTTGCGGGCCATGACCGCGAAGGGTCTGTCTTCATGCGGCCCGCACGCCACGGCTGATGTCCGCTGCAGTTATCTCCTCAAGCCATTACGAGGCGGATTCCTACGGGGATGCGCGCAAATGGTGCATCAATTATTATGCGGAGAAGAACCCGACCGACCCGCAACGGCCCATGCGTCTTGTGACAACGCCGGGTAGCGTGATTGTGGACAATGGGTCCGTGCTTGGCGGCATTCCGCGCGGGCTGTTCCAGGCGGACGGCTTTGCCTCGGGCAAGCTGGTGGTCCCGGACGGCACGACAATCCGTCTCTATGACCCGAACGTGGATGCATGGACTTCTCTTTCCGGCCCCATAACGGGCTCAGATCGCGTCAAGGCAGCGTTTGGAGAAGTCGAGGCAGCGTTCCTTGCCAATGGCGCGCTGTTCGTCTCTGACGGCTCCTCCGTGGCGGCTGTGACGGATGCAGACTTCGCAACGCTCCTGTCTGACCATAGCCAGACGGCTTTCTCCAGTGTCGTGACTATCGGCCAGCGCATGGTGTTCACCTATGGCAGCCGGTTCGGATACTCGGCAGCGCTGGATTTCGACAATACGACGACGCTCAATTACTACACCGCTGAGAATGCGCCGGATGGCATTGTTGCGGCTGCGGTCCTCGGGGACATGCTCTGGATCTTCGGGACGCAGACGATTGAACCATGGGTGCAGACCGGGGACAATGACGACCCGTTCCGCCCATTGACGGCTCAAGTTGTGCGCCGGGGCTGCATGGCACGCGATACGATCCGCGTCCTCGACAACAGCCTGTTCTTCATTGCGGATGACCGCACGGTAAGACGGCTTGATGGGCTGGTGCCAACGATCCTCAACGCAGACGATGCGTGGGTGACGCGCCATCTTGAAGGCGTGAGTGCGTCGGACGTGATCTGTTCCACGATGGAAACGGATGCGCACAGCTTTTACATCATCAACACGCCGACCGCCTGCATTGTCTATGACGTGGCAACCGGCCAGTGGCACAAGCGCGAATCCTATGACGAAGACACATGGGAGTGGGCCTATATTGTCCGCAAGGATGCGACCTTCTACGCCGGGAGCAGGCTTTACAGCACGCTGGTGACGCTGAGCCGGTCCTATCGCTCCGACCGCATGGCGGATAGTTCCACGTTCGGGACGGAGATCGTGCGGAAGTTCAGTGCACACCTGCCTGTGATGAAAGGCGTTCCGCCAATCCATTGTGTGCGCCTCGACACGCTAAGCGGCGTCGGCCTCAACAGCGGGCAGGGATCAAGCCCGGTCATCTCGCTGGAAGTCAGCGCTGATCGCGGCAACACGTTTTATGACATGGGCGATGCAAGCCTTGGTGAGATCGGAGCGTACGACGCGCAGGTCTATTGGGATGGCTGCGGACGGATAGAGCCACAAATGGGTGTACTCCTGTTTTCCATGTCTGATCCGGTGGCTTCAGCTCCGGCGATGGTAGCGATCAACGAGCGCTGAGATGACCAACGGACAGAGAGCAGGCGCCCGCAGGGGACTGCGTGGGCATGAGGCACGGGCGGTGGAGACCGAAACCGGCCTGCGTATCACGCTCGGCGCCAATTACCGGGATGTCGCCGTGTCCAGGGAGATGACGGCGGACGAAATCGAAAAGGCGGTTCGTGTCGCCTGCATCCAGTTGACCAATGGCTGACAAGAAGCGCCAGCTGCCTGACAAGATCGTGGACGCGGATGGACGGCCTACGCTGGATTTCCTGACGTTCATGGATGACCTGATCTATGGCACGGCGCCGGACAGTATCGGCACGCTGCTTTCCGGGCGGAACACGGACAGCGCTCAGATTACAGGCATCATTGCGGGAACGGTTGCCATTGACCCGCTGATCGATAGCAGGGGCCGTCTTTCAGAGGAACTGGATGCAACCAACGCAAACATTGCCAGCACCGCGTCATCTGCCTCTGCAGGCGCCCTGACGGCATCAATTTCTCCGGTTTACGCCTACGCATCGACAACCGGCGGCGCCACCGGAACAACCAACAGTGTCACCGTTACGGCAGCAGGCGGCACCCCGACATACACTTATGCATGGACCAAGAAGTCCGGCGACACTGTGACGGTGAATAGCCCAACAGCTGCAACAACCACGTTTTCAGGAGCGGTGGGCGTCGTCGGCGGGTTCCTTTCCGCTGTCTACACCTGCACGGTTACGGACTCTGCAGGGTCGCCCGCGACATTCACAGTCGATGTGAACGTCACAATCAACGATTTTACCTAGGAGGCGCCTGATGGGATTCCTGTCTGACATCATTGGCGGCATTTTCGGAAACGAAACGGCTGACAAGCAGGCTGACAGCATCGTCAATGCTCAGAAGCAGGCGAACCAGACGCAGCTTGACATGTTCAACCGGGCGGTGGCGCTGAATGAGCCATACCGTCAGGCGGGCCTCAACGCGCTGTCCGTGCAAGGCGGACTGCTGGGTATGTCGAACCTGGTGCCACAGGATGCCGTCACGGCCAGCATGGCATCAGACCCGAACTCGACCGTCTGGTCACAATACCTGCAGAACAACCCGGATGTGGCGCAGTGGGCGAGCACGTCAGCGGGCCAGCCATTCTTCACAAAGGGTGCGGGCAAGTCAGCGGATTACAATGGGGACGGCACTGTCTCAGCCAATGAGATGGCGCAATACCACTACAACAATTACGGCAAGGGCGAGGGCCGCACGATTGGGCAGGCGCCGCAGTCCACGGGACAGGTCGGAACAGCCCAGCCGGTCGGGCAGGGTTATACTCCGGACTCTGCCTATGACATGTTCAACAATAGCGGCTTTGCCAAGTCGATGCTGGAAACGACCAGTGCGGACATGGACCGCATGGTCGGCGCGTTCGGAGCGGGCGGGAATGCACTATCAGGTTCAGCCATCGGTGCGCTGAATGACCGTAACCGGCGCAATACGTCCGGCGCGTTCAACAACTACTACAACGCGCTCTCCGGCATCTCGAACACGGGTGCGAACATCGGCTCGCAGCAAGGCCAGCAGGCGATCAGCACAGGTCAGAACATTGCGCAGGGCCAGATCAATAACGGCTACACGCGGGCGTCCAGCTACGGCCAGCAGGGCCAGAACAACGCCAATATCCTGAACAGCGGCGCCAATGCGCTCGCCATGTGGTTCGGAGGTCAATGATGCAGAACGCCCTCGGATTCATGCCCGGTGAACACAACTGGATGGAAGGCAAGCCCATGCCGGGGCAAACCGCCCCCATGCAGGAGAAAAAGCGCGGCCCCGTGATGGGTGCCCTGAATGCCCTGTTCCAGTACGGCGCCCCGGAAGCGTATCAGGCTGGCGTCCAGCAGAAGATGAACAAGGGCATTTCCAACGCGCTGGCCGGTGGCGACTATGGCGGGGCCGCACAGGCTGCCTACGGCGCAAACGACTGGCAGACCGGAATGCAGCTTGGCCAGATGGGCCAGCAAGCACAGGATGCCCAGCGCCAACAGGAAGCACAAGGCGTGCTGAACCTGTTCTCTGCCGCCCAGCCAGCCCAGATCAGCGAAATGGCCATGACAGATCCTGTCGGATTCGAGCGCATGACCGGCATGACCGCAGACGAGTACATGCAGGCAGGTCAGCGCATGGCGCAGGCAGGCCTCTCTCCGGAGCAGTTCCATCAGTACGTGATCCAGAAGGCGCAGGCCGAGCTGGGGATGGCGCCTGCCGGACCTGTCGAGGGCAAGGCGATCAATAACCGCCTCGTGGACCCGTACACCGGCAAGGTGATGGGTGACTACAGCGATCCAGCGGCGCCGGAATACGAACGCGTCACGACCGCTGATGGCATTTACGAGTACATTCCCGGCCAGCCTGAGAGCATGCGCAAGATCGGGGAAGCGCCGGTCAAGTCTCCGCTGGTCAATGTGAACACGGGCGATGTGGGCGCGGGTGACCGCCCTATCGTGGACAAGCCGCCGAAGGGCTACCAGCGCGTGTGGGATCCGGAGTCCCAGACCTACCGCGACATGCCGATCCCCGGAAGCGCGGACGAACGCGACGATGCAGCGATGCGCCTGAAAGCCACTCAGAGACTGGCTGCTGAAGGCGAGCAGTTCAGCACCATGGTTAGCAACATTGATGATGCCATCAACATGGTGGACAACACGTCTGCGGGCTTTGGCGCGATGACTGAGGGCATTCCGACAACGCCAGCCCGAAACCTGAAGGCCAAACTTGAAACGGTGCAGGCCCTGATCGGCTTCGACAAGCTGAACGAGATGCGCCAGACCAGCCCAACCGGTGGTGCACTTGGCAACGTGACAGAGCGCGAACTTGCGTTCCTGCAATCAGTTCGCGGCTCGCTTGATACGCGCCAGAGCCCCGAACAGCTGAAGGCTACACTGGCGGACGTAAAGGCGTCCCTGGAGCGCTTGCAGGAAGTGCGGGAAATCGCATTCCGCATGGAAAACGGATTGCTGGAACCGGGGCAGGAAAAGCCGAAGGTGTCTGTTGCTCCGCCTGATCCGGCTGAGATCGACGCATTGGTCAATCAGTACCTGAACGGACCGCAATAATGCCAACCCGCGAAGAACTTGGTATTGCGCTGAAAAATGCGCATACGGCTGGCGATGCCGAGGCGGCACGCAAGCTGGCAGCGGCTATCCAGCAGATGGATATGCAGCCTTCCATGGCTACCACCACGCCCGACTTCCAGAACGGCGGCATGGACCTTGTGTCTGAGGGAGGGCCTCAGTCGCAGCCAAAGATGGGGCGCGCTCAAAGCGGCTACACAGGCGCACAGAGCGGCTTTGCATGGGGCACGGCAGATGAGCAGGCCGGCATCAAGCGCCTGCGTGCGGACAAGCTCGGACGCGTGGGCGAAGGCGTGAACTTTGCCGCTAGATTTATTCCAGGCATGGGCGTGGCTGATGCTGCGGCGGGCACAATCGCAGATATGCGCGGCATGGGCGGCTCGTTCCGTGAGGGCGTCGAAGACCGCCGTGCGCAGGAAACAAAGGCGCGCACGGATAATCCGGTCTCGTACATGGCGGGTGAAATTGTCGGCAGCTCTGTCGCGCCTGTCGGTGGATCGGCAAGGGCTGCGACGAAAACGGCACAAATCGGTAAGGGAATGGCGACAGGCGCAGGCGCTGGCGGTGTTTACAGCTTCGGCGCTGAAGACGGAACCCTTCTGGACCGTGCAAAAGCTGGGGGAATTGGTGCTGTGGGTGGCGCTGCCTTCGGTGGTGCGCTCTCAGCCGTCATCCCGCGTAACATTCCGCTTGGCGACGTCCTCAACGCCGAGCTGTTCGGTGCCAAGGTTGAGCGGCCCGTCCTCAAGACCATCGAGCGTATGCTGATCGACAGTGGTGTCTCCCCGAACGACATAAGTGCGGGGATAGTAAACATCCGCCAGAGACTGCAAAGCGGCGATGTTTCGTCTGGACTGCCGACGCGGTTCAAGGATGAGCTGGTCAAAGAGTTTGGCGAGAAAGCGCGCGGGGTAAGTAAGGCGGTCGAAAACCAGATACGCGGCGGCGCAGCACGCTCTGGCAGCGCGTCGGATGCGGCTGTCGCGGCGGCTGTGAGTGAGGACAACGCGGCTGCTCGTGAGCTGTTTAGTCGTTCGCTGGATCAATTTGCTGGCACCGCCTCCCGCCCGGAACTCCGTGGCCAAGCCATCGATCAACTCGGCCAGATTGTCGAAGAACAGTATAAGCCGATTTTGGCGCAACCGATAGTCGATCCTGCGAAAAAGCAGGCGCTTGTTGATGTGCTGAACCTGCCGCGTATGCAGAAGCTTACGACAGACCTCGCAGAAGATGCCGAACGCGAAGGTATCGACCTTGCGCAGATGATCCAGAACAACCCCGCAGAGGCGGCGCACTGGATGCAATCCAAGGCTCGCCAGCTGGCTGATGATCGGGGCCGTGTCTCGGCTTCGGGGCGTGTCCTGCCAGACCGCACCATGTCAAACCGCCGGCAGGACATCCTGAATGCGCTCGAAGATGCCGTTCCAGGATACCGCGAAGCCCGCATGGAGTTCGGAGACAAGTACGGCGTCACGCAAGCCGTTAACTTTGCCAAGGGCTTTCTGAGCCGCGCAAAGGACGATGTGGCCGTATCTGACATGGCGGAAGAGTTCTCAAACATGTCGCAGGCCCAGCAGCAAATGGCCGTAGCGTCCATGCGCAGCATTCTTCAGGGCTCTGCTGAAAACGTCCGCTACGTTGATCCGGAAGTTGGCGCTTCAGCGCTCAGGACCGCTGAAATCGGCAAAGAGCCTGTATTGCGCGCTCTCTCGGATGTGTTCGGAGAACAAGGCACAAAGATCGCTGACGACATCAAAGCGATTGTGTCGCGCACAGATGCCAATCGTAGGATCAATCCGCAGGCCACCGGTTCGGACACCACCCCGAAAGCCGAGGCAATCAAGTTCGCTATGCGCAACACACGCGGCCCGCTTCAGCGCGGGATCGGCGCCGTGTTCGGCAGCGTGCCGTCTGACCTGCTTGGCTCGGCCCTTGTTGGCGCACCCACACCGATCGGTGCAGCCCGTGCGGCATCTCAGGGCGTCGGCAAAATGGCTGACCGCCGCGCCATGTCCACCGTGGACAAGGTGACGGAACTTCTGCTGGCGCGTCCGCAGAATGCTCTGGCGCCGAACAATGCCCCGCGTGGTGGATCACCACCCGTTAGCGGTGGCAGCATTGTGGACCAGATCGGACAGGAAGCGCAAACGAAACCAGCCAATGCGCTGGCACCTCAGCAGCCCATGAAGTCATCCGGCACAGCCACTTTCGGAAACGACCTCGCCAATGCAGCAGTCGGCGGAACAGTCGGTGGCATGGGCGGCAGCTTCTCCGGTGAGTTTATCGACTACAACAAGGACGGCAAGATCGATGAGACCGACAAGCAGATCGGTTTCCTGATCGGCACGGGTGTTGGGGCCTTTGGTGCGCCTGCTGGCACGCGGGTTGGGGTCAAGGGTCAGCGGTTCGACATGAAGGGCTCCGGCCCATCCGGCAAGCTCCCCAAGCTGAAAGGTTCAGCATCCGTAGATGTCTCCAGACAGGGCGATACACTCACCATCAATATGTTGAAGGTTCCAGAAGGCTTGCGTGGAACAGGTGAAGCATCACGCGCTGTAGATGATATACTAAAACAGGCTGATGCCGAAGGGCTCACGGTTTTCTTGACTGCCGATCCAGTCGGCTCTGGTGGCCTATCAAAATCCCAGCTTGAGGCGTTTTATAAGCGCCGCGGATTCGTCTCGAACTCTGGCAGAAATAAGGACTTCCGCGCCCAAGCGGGAATGGTTCGACACCCACAGACACCGATGCGTGGAGCCGGAATTTCTGGTCCTCCCAAGCCCCCCAAGCTGATGAAGGATGTCCCCAGAGGAAAGCCCCCCAAAGGCGGCAACCCGAACCTCGGGCAAGGCAACCTGATCCGCCAGCAGTACGAGGGCAAGAACCCGCCACGTCTTCCGGAGGGGCCTATGACGGATGCGCAGATCAAGGCCCGCAAAGCCCGCGAAGCCGCCATGCCGCTGATCGAGCAAGGCCTGTCAGGTGAAGCCATCCGCCAGCAAACCGGCGTCCAGACGCTCACTTACAAAGGCCAGACGGTCATCCTCCCGCCATACCTGAACGGCGTGAACAATGAAGCCATCCATCGCTTCTTCTATGACAGCCTGAAGCAGCCTTTCGAGAAGCGCCCGAAATGGGTCCAGAATGCCTTGCGCCAGATAGCAAGCAGCGAAGATGACGCCCTGCGCCAGCAGTCGCTCTGGGACCAGAAGAACCCCCTGGCTCTCGGCACGGAACGCACGCCGATGGTGAAGCCGGGCAAGAATGCCCTCAGCGGCAAGTAGAATTTCCTGAACAATCCAATCAATTAGCGGGGTGACCAAATGGCCACGGCAATTCCTTTCGGGGACGTCCCACAGGTATACGACAATGGAAGCCCGCTTTCGGGTGGGAAGATCTATTTCTATGCGCCTGGCACCTCGACGCTGCGCACACCGTATTCCGACACGGCGCTGAGTGTTCCGACGACAAACCCCGTCCTGCTGAACTCTGCGGGCTGGCCAGCCACGAATGTCTACCTCGATAGCTCTCAGGCCTATGACTACATCATCAAGTCTGCAGACGATGCCGAGACGCTCTGGCCGCGCACGACAATTCCATCCAATGCGTCTGCTTCCCAGCCGGTGGACGCGACCCTGACGGGCATTGCCGCGCTTGTTGGCACAGATGGCGACAGTGTTGAATGGACCGGCACGGATACGTTCCGCACTGTCAAGCGTACGGTGGCCACTTATTCCGCACTCAAGGCAATCACAGGCCAGCAGTCAGGTGACGAGGTTGCTGTGCTCGGTCGCACTACGGCGGGAGACGGTGGTAATGGGCATTTCCGCTGGGCAACGGGTGACCAGTCCACCAACGTGACTAATGATGCCTCCAGCGGCATTTATGTACCGCCGGACAGTGACACAGACGGCTCCAGTGGGTGTTGGGTGCGGCAGACGGATGGATCACGGCGATTCAATGGCCTCTGGTTTGGTGCGGTTGGAGACGGCGCAACAGACAACGCAACTGTCATGAACAACATGGTCGCCTTTATCGATGCCTTCAGCGTCGATGGCGGGGAGTTGTATTTCCCGGCTGGCACATACCAGATTGCAAGCGAAGTGACGCTGGACGTCATTGGGTTCCGGTTGACAGGGGATGGCCTGATTTCCGATGGCGACATAGCCACATCGGCCCTGACGATATTCGAGGGCACAGGCACAACGGCGCCTGTGTTTCGCATCAAAGTGGACAGGTTCCACCTGAATGGCTTCATGGTGTCGTCTGACGCAACCAGGTACGCGGCGACAAAGGTTACGGCTTCAAATTATTCGGGGCTGTCCCTGACGCGCAACGACCAGAACTTTGGTATCTGGATTGAGCCTGACGATAGTGCGTCCTCCGATGAGGTGGGCAATTTCCACGTCGAAGATGTCTGGATTGAGAAACAGCCTAATTCCAACTGGGTCATTTGTGGCAAGACATATGTGTCGGTGATCGAACGGTCTGGTTCCCGGTATTCCGGGGAACATGGCTGGGTTTTTGACAAAGGCACCTACACAGGCCGCACGAATGTTGAAAGCACAGGCATTATCGATGTCTACGGGTGTGAGGCCTATCAAAATGACGGCCACGGCCTGTGTTGCGGGCACCCTGATGATGATAGCGGTCCTTCTACGATCCGCATGACAATCATCAATTTTGACTCTTACACCAATGGGCAGGATGCTGCCGTCCTTCACGAAACATATGATACCTATTTCATTGCGGATAACAGCCGGATTGAGTACTCGGCATTTAACGGAAACAATACGCGCGGCGGCGTCTACACCGCAGGGTTAGGTATTGAACTCCTGAACAACAGATACCTTGATATCTCTTCCTCGCTTGAGCCGGTCATGGTGGACGGCACGCATTGCACGGGTACGCCGCGAACCACTTACGGGGTCAGGGTCTGGGGCGGATATGTGACCAGCTCCGGCACCTGCACAAATTTTGTCAGCACGCAAAACTCCCCAAACAATGTAGATGTCGAGGTGGACGTCCTGACGGGTGCATTCACCAATGCAGCTCCTACCTCCGTCATGGTCCGGCGCAAGCAGGGCGCGCTCCTCTGGAACGTGAACCTGACCCAGACCGGAACGCAGACACTGACCGGCAATACGACCCGTACCGGGACACTGACCCAGACCAGCGACATGACCGTTTCTGGCGGCGTCCTGAATGTTACGCGGGACTCAAATGTTGTTGCTGTCATCAACCGGACGACCAATGATGGCGACCTGATTTTCCTCCGACAAGACGGAACGACCGAAGGCACAATCAGTGTTTCAGGAACAACGGTCACCTACGGGTCATTCAACGGGTCGCACTGGTCGCAGTTTGAGGACCAGTCCTATCCCGATCTCCTGCCAGGCACGATCCTGTCATCTGTTGACGCCCTTTGCTCATGGAAATGGGACACATGGATGGAATGCGTGGAAGAAGCGGTTGTGAACGTCTTCACGGATGGCACCCAAGAGGAAGCGAGCCCGGCCCGCTATGAAGATCGCAGCGTCTGGTACACGGGCGACTTGCTGGATGGCGACACCTATACAGATGAACAGGGCAGGGTTCACACGATCGCAGAAGACGGCAATGACCGATTGCCAATGGTGGAGGTGAGCCAGTCAGCCGGGGATACGGCGGTCTATGGTGTGTTCCAGGGGCTTAGTAATTCAGACGGCGAGCCGGATATGTTTGTCGGAGCGCTTGGCGCCGGAAACATCAGGATTGCAGCTGGTGAGACCGTCCAGCGCGGCGACCTCATTGAAAGCAATGGAGACGGTTGCGGCAAAGTGCAGGCAGATGACGTCTTCCGGGCCTCTACCGTGGCAAAAGTCACATCAGCGGAAGTGATCGAGACTTACCCGGATGGGAGTTACCTGGTGCCGTGCACGCTGCACTGTGGCTAGATGAACCGCGTCATCTCGACAAGATGGTCAACCGGCTTGCCACGATCCGCGATGAAGTAGGCATTGTTTGTGGTTGTCTTCGCTCCGCCACGGTTCACATGGGGATGTTCGATCAGGCGGGGGTCAGACATGCCGGCCCATTCCAGCATCTTCAGGAACAGCGGCCGGGTCGCATGCCAGCCAAGCAGGGGCTGGTCACCAAGGTATTGAGGGGTGATGTCCGACCGGTTCTGGAGGAAGTCTGACTCGCCTTCGATGCATTGAGTTGAAACGACAAAGTGATCCGCATCGAACTGGCCGACATAATCGAGGACGAGTTGCGGGTAACGGAAATGGTAAGCGAGGCCGAGGAAGAGGACGACATCCATATGGCTGGTCTCTTCAGGGCGGATGTCAAAAAGCGCATCACCGGAGATGGAAAGCCGTTCTTCGGGAATTCCGAGCGTACCGCGTAGCCATTCGATTTTCTGCCGGTAGGGCTCATAGGGTTCCGCCGCATGGACCGTTGCCCCGCGCCGGACGAGTTCAACCGAAAGCCCGCCGCAATTGGCACCAATATCAAGGACGCGCTTGCCTTCCCAGAACCCTGCCGGAAAGCCCGCATCCAGAACCTTTGCAATATCCCAGCTCGCCCAGATGCCAGGAGTGAAAGCCCCTTCGCCAAGCATGCAGCGCTGCTGCCACGGCCCCATGGATTTCGCCTGCTCAACAGCCCGCAGATCTGAAGTCGAGAACGCAACGTCCGCAATTTTTTCCATGCTGTCAGCCATGGGTTTTTCCTTTCAGGAGGAGTTTGAAATGCAGCAGAAGATTGAATCCATCCTAGCTGGAACCGATCATGACGCCAACCCGGTCGGCCACCTTTGGGCGATCCGCGTTGGCAACCATTCCGGAGCACGTTCTGACGGTGTTGGGCTCGCCCGTGAATTGCTCTCGAAATACCGCCTTGAGCGCGGTGAACGCATCGCGCACCCGGAGCCGGTAACTGTCAGCGGCGAGGCGAAGCGCGGGGCGGTGCAGGAAGTAGAGTTACCGCCTGCACCGCCTACACCTGAAGTCGTGGAAAAGGTCATCGAAAACCCAGAGACACAGGAACGTCTCGCAGAGGCGCTGCGCAAGCTAGATGAAGCGAATGCCAAGCTGGAAGCGAAGAAGGCAGGGACTGACATTCCCCCGCCGGAAATCGCTGACCTGATCCGCCTGAACGAGAACTACGAGCGGACCAATGAACGGCTCGTAACCGGCTACCGCGAAGCTATGCAGCGCGCAGAGCTGGCCCGCACCCGTGACGGCATCTTTGAAGGCAAGTCCACCACGGAATGGCTGCGCAAGGCAGATCGCTATGACAGCGCGATCCGCTGGAACAAGGGCCGGAGTGCCGAGACTATCTAACTGACAGAAAGGGCGGGGGCATGGACGACGACCTGCACACGAGGCTTACCCTGTTGGAACGCACGGCAGTATCCAAGGACCAGCTGGTAGAGCGTGAGGACAAGCTGCTTGGCCGCATGGAAGACATGCTGAAGCGGTATATCTCGCAAGCCTCGGATGACCAGAAACACCAGTTCAAGCTGTTCGGCCATGAAATGGCAGACCAGTTGCGGGCGTGGGAAAAGAAGATCCACAGCGACCGTGACGAGATCGATGAAAAGCGGGAAGCAGAACGCGCGCCGCCTCCGCCACCACCGCAAGCGCTTTCCCCGATCCGCACATGGGTTGTGGCCAATTGGGCATGGGCCATCGGCATTGCACTGCTGATCGTGGCGCTACGTCCTGACCTCGCTGCGGCAGCTTTTCGCGTACTTACCTGACAGGGGCTGACAGATGAAAGAGTTCTTCACGTCGCTATGGGGCGGCACGACCGCATGTGCATCATGGATGCGTCACCAGTTCGCGGCGTTCTTTGCCAGCTTCTGGCTGTACGTCATCCTCTGGACGGTGGTGTTCGGGGCGTTTGTTGTCCTGCTCTACATTGACGGCAAGTTCAGCCGGCACCTTGCAGAAGGGGCGGCAATTGCGCCGCTCAGCTTCCAGGCAATGGGCTGGATGTACCGCCTGTTCGCTGCATCCTTCCTGATGGCCGCTGCCCGGTGCGCCTACAAGGGCATCAAGGGTAGGGCGACGTTCTATTTTCTGGGCGTGTTTGCGTCGATCATTGTCTGCATGCACGCCTTTGGGTTTGGCTTCGAGGCCCTGAGCGACAGGCGTGACCAGGCGATGGCCGCCCGTGAAATCGTGGCCGTCAAATCCGAGTCCAATGACGAAGTGATCAACGCCCTGAAAGAGCGCAAGGTAACCATTGACGGCGACCTTGAACGCGCGGTGGCCACACTGGATGCCGAAATCACGCAATACATCACGGACGGCAAGAACAACGACTATCTGGCAGACGACGCCCGTGTTCGCCGCAATGCGCTGCAGGACGAGGCACGGCTGGCCAAGCAGGACATTGACGCCCAGATCATCAACCTGATGACGGCAAGCGTCACGGACCGTCAGGAGGCCGTGGAAACGGCAGCAACGGCCAAGCCATGGGCGCCCCTGTTCATCGGTATTGCCCAGCTTGTCACATGGTCCAAGGAACCATCGGATTGGGCCATCTACCTGTGCGCCATCGGGTTCATCATATTCTGGGTGCTGCTCGGGGAAAGCCTCGTTATTTTCCTGCCGGAGCGCATCTATGTGATGCACCTGCATGACCGTCAGGAGCAAATCGACGCCAAGCGCTCCGAAGCCGCCAAGAAAGGCTGGGAAACCCGCAAGGCGAAGGAAGAGGCCAAACCGGAAGAGAACATCCCCGTCCGTGACGATGGCTACTGGTCCGAGCGTATCCGCAAGGCCTTGCGTACCAAGATGAAGAACCCGACCGCAGAGGGCATGTGGAACACGTATTTTCCCGGCCTTGCCTCTGTCCATGAACTGCGCGGCAAGCTGAGCGTTCGCCTGAAGCGCGGGCAAATGAGCCAGGACGAGTTCGACTTCATCATGCGGGAAGGTGAGTACGCGCCCCCGCCTCCGAAGGAATACCCGGTCGCACGTCAGGATGATCCTGAAATTGAACCGGACAATGAGGACGAAGACGAGGCGCCGCCCGTCGCTGCCGAGTAGGGGCTGAACCATGCTTACAACATCGAACCTTGCGAGTTTCCTGCTAGTCCGTGAAGGCTTCCGGAAGCACGCCTATGACGACGCGCAGCCGAATGTCACCCTTACGGAAGACACGGAGATCAAGGGCACGCTGACAATCGGAGTCGGGACGACGCATTACCCCGATGGCCAGCCTGTGCGCTGGAACGATTCTGTTTCCAAACAGGAAGCCCTCGATTACCTCCAGCACTATATCCAGACGGTCATTGAGCCCGCGCTTGAGAACCTCATTCACGTCCCGCTGGAGCCGCACCAGTATGACGCCCTCGGAAGCCTGCTTTACCAGTACGGCGAGCCCGAAGTTTCCGGCTGGCGCCTGATCAACCGCATCAACCGCGGCGACGACTGGCGCAATATCATTCTGGAATGGGTGACCGGCACCATCATGTGGATGGGCAAGCCGCTGTTCTGGCCGCGCCGCGTGGCCGAAGTCCTGATGTTCATGGGCCTCGACTGGCGGGCAGGGGACAATGTGCCGGCCGATTCCAACATCATCGACGTTGTGGAGGCCATGAAGCCGCCAGAGAAGCCGAAAGCCCTGCCAGCCCCTGAACTGCCAAGCCCCAAGCCGGAGCCCGCCATGAACGAAGCGCAGAAGAAAGCCCGCAGTGTGCAGGTTCCAGACAATTGGGATGACTACACCGACAGCGAGAAAGTGGCGTGGCTGAACGGTGACCAGAAAGCAAAGCTGCCCAGCAAGGCCGTTCGCGCGAAGGCCGTGATCGACGCGCCGAACGTGAAGGCCGAAGCCCCGCCCAAGCCCATGGAGGACAGCAAGACCTTCAAGGGCCTCTCCAAGAAGGAAAGCGGGCAAGAGGCCGTCATCATCGGCGGCACGGCAACAGTTGTCACGGGCGCCATGCCTGTTGCCAAGGAGATGGCCGGGTTCTTCAAGTCCTATGACCTGAAAGTCATCCTGACTGCCGGTCTGGTGTTTGGCGGTATCCTGCTGGCAGTCGGTGCATGGCGCTGGTGGCGCGGGGCCGTGCTGGCATGGGAAGGCCGTCAGGAAGCCGACGCGCCGAAGATCTGATGCCCTTCTACGTCACAGCCTGGAACTGGCTGGCCAAGAACCCGGTTGCCCAAGGCATCGCCGCTGCAATCGGCGTGGTGCTGGCATTCATGTTCTGGCTGGCAGCGTTCCACGATCCGCGCATTCGCAGGGAAGCCCGCGCAAAGGCGGAGAAAGCAGCCCGCAAAGCCCAGACCAAAGCCATCAGGGAAATTGAGGAGGAAGCAGATGAACGCATTGAGAAAGCTAAGCAGGCCCGCGCTTCTGTGCCTGATACTGACGTTCTCGACAGCATGTCAGACGACGAATACGAGTTCCTCTTCGGTCGTAAGCGAAACGGCTGATCTGGCCTCTGAAAAGACCGCACAGAGCATGTGCGAGGCAACCCGTCCTGACAGCATTGATGACGTGTCTGATGACGAGTTCCGGGGGCTTCCGTTAGACGTGCAGAAGAAGATTCTGGCGGACTATCGTGCATGGAAAGCTATGGGGTGCGAGTGATGACCAAGCGCCCATCAGCCCGGTATGCCGGTGATCCGTCAGTAAAAAGACATCACCACTGGACCGCCAGTGCCGCACACCTTATCATGGTCCTGTTCCCGTGGCTGACGATTGCCCTGCTGGCAGGATACATCACCATCCACAAGGACCGAAACGAACTGGAAGCCTTCTGCGCTACCGCTGGCATTGTCCCTGATCGCTTTCTCTGCACCGACATTCGCAAGTGCGGGGACGTGCCATACTGGTCCAGCACCGCGGCCCTATCAATGAATGCACAAGTCAGAGCCCAATGCGGGCCAATCACAAACGAAGTCACCATGACCATTCCTTACGAGACTTACGCGCCTTCAGAGGAAACCATTGCGCTGATCAAGGCGGAGATTGGGGACATCAAGGCATGGCAGCGGGATAAGGTTATTCAGTCGGCGGTTGCTGAGATGGGTGGTCCGGATTGAGACCAGTATCCGTGAACGCGGGGACCGGTGTGCCGGACCTGTGAAAATCGGCCCGATACGCGCATTATGCGCACCAGCCCCGAATGGCGTGCTTCAAAAAATGTAATGGAAACTGGTCGGAGTGAGAGGATTCGAACCTCCGGCCCCTGCCTCCCGAAGACAGTGCTCTACCAGGCTGAGCTACACTCCGCGCCGAAGAACGGGCTGTTTACGCCCCGCGGCGGATTTTGCAAGGGGGCAAAAGCGGGCGGGTGCAGCTTATCCGGCAACAGGAAGCGCGGGCTCGGCCGCGCCGGGCGCCCATTGCGGATATTTCGCCATGATGGCGCGGAAGCGGGCACTGTCCTTGTGCCCGGCCAGCCAGGTTTTGACCGGGCCGGGCGCGGCGGTCTCCCACCAGTCCAGGTCGATGTGGGCGAACTGGCGCACGAAGGGGAAGATGGCCATGTCAGCCAGCGTCGACGCCGGGCCGAAGAGCTGCCCGCCATGGTCCGCGATCCGCCCCGACAGGCTCTCGAGGATGGCCAGCCCCGCGTCGCGGTTCTCCACCGGGTCTGCGCCCTCATCCTCATACCGGTTCGGGTATTTGTAACGGTCGAGCGCGCGTTTGAACGGCCCGTCATTCTGGGCGATCAGCGCGTCGGTCTCCGCCGCATCGGCGCTGAGCCAGCCTTTGGGATCCGCCTCAGCCAGCGCCCAGCGCATCACGTCGAGGCTTTCGTCGACCACCTCGCCGTTTGGCAGCACCAGCACGGGCACAGTGCCTTTGGGGCTCGCCTTCAGCATCGCCGCCGGCTTGTCGCGCAGCACCACCTCCCGCACGCGAATGTCCAGCTGCGCCACCGACAGGGCTAGCCGCGCGCGCATGGCATAAGGACAGCGGCGGAACGTGTATAGGATCGGTGCGGCTGGGTCCGGCATCACTTCGCGGGAAAGCCTTCCGGGTATTCCGGAAGAGCATCTTTCGGGTCGTACCAGCTGGCGCAATCAGACCGCCAGATATGGCCTAGCGGATTGCCTTCGATCTCTGTGTCGAGGCAGCCGAGCCGCAACAGCACGACAGGCTGGTTCACCCGCTCCGCCATGATCTGAGATCCGCATTTGGTGCAGAAGTGGCGGAATTTGCCCGTGCTCGATTCAAACCGGTTCAGCGCCTCTTCGCCTGCCGTCCAGCGGAACGCGTCACGCGCGACCGGCATGACGGAGGAAAACGCCGCGCCGTGCGCCTTGCGGCAGGTGTGGCAATGGCAGTGGATGATCGGGCCAGGATCGGCGATCACTTCGTAGCGCACCGCGCCGCAGAGACAGCTGCCCTCAAGCATCTTCGGTTCCGGCAGCCTCAGCCTCTGCCTCTTTTGCCTCCAGAGCTTCTTCGCGGCGGCGGGCGGCGACGGCGGCAGCGTCGGGGCCCATATGCGCCTCGCCGCGTTCGCGCGCGAGGTTGATCTGCTTCTGGCGCTCGGCGAAGCGGCGCTTCTGGTCCAGCGTCATTTCGTCGATACAGTGCGGGCAGGACACGCCGGGCACATAGGCATTGCCCTTCTTGTCGTCCTCGGTGATCGGCCGCTTGCAGGCGTGGCACATGTCATAGTCGCCGGGCGTCAGATCGTGCTTCACCGAGACGCGCTCGTCGAACACGAAACATTCGCCGCGCCACAGGCTTTCTTCTTCAGGAACCTCTTCCAGGTATTTCAGGATGCCGCCGTGCAGATGGTAGACGTCGTCGATGCCTTCAGCCTTCACGAAGCTTGTCGCTTTCTCGCAGCGGATGCCGCCGGTGCAGAACATGGCGATCTTCGGCTTGCGGCCTTCGGCTTCGAGTTTTTCGCGGAAGGCACGGAACCATTCCGGAAATTCACGGAAGGTCTTCGTCTCCGGGTCGATGGCGCCCTCGAACGTGCCGATGGCGTACTCATAGTCGTTGCGCGTATCGATCAACACCGTCTCCGGGTCACTGATCAGCGCATTCCACGCGTCCGGCGCGACATAGGTGCCGACGAGGGCATTCGGGTCCGTGCCCGGTACGCCCATTGTGACGATTTCCTGCTTCAGGCGCACTTTCAGGCGCAGGAACGGGTTCTCGTCCGCTTCGGAGAATTTCGCCTCCAGCGCCTCGGCCCCTGGCAGGGCACGCAGTGCGGCGAGCGCCGTATCGATGCCTTCTGGGCTGGCGGCGATGGTGCCGTTCACGCCTTCGGCGGCCAGCAGCACGGTGCCTTTGACACCGGCCGCCTCCAGCGTGGCTCGCAGCGGCTCGCGCGCGGCCTCGAATGTGGGGAACGGGAAGAACAGGTAGAAGGCGGCGATACGTGTGGTCATGGGCCGAGCTTATGACAGATTGTCCGGCAGATTTGAACATTCGGCTGCACGCGGCAAAAAGCCGGTGCGCCGTTCATAGGCATCCGGTTCGCTTTGCCGCATGCAGGTCCGGTTTCGATTGCACCGCACCGGGGCTTCGCTTACCGTCCGCTAGGTAAAGCCCATGGAGACTTTAATGAAGATTCGTCAAACCACCTTTGCCGTCGCCGCGATTGCCGGCGTTTCCCTGCTCGCCGCTTGCGGCGGCAGCGACAGCAGCGCGCCAGCAGCAGACACCGCCGCGCCGGCGGCTGAAGAAGTCGTGCTCGACAACGGCATGACGCCGAAGGAGCAGATCGAGCTGCGCCAGGGCCAGCTGAAGAAAATGGGCAAGGCGTTCAAGACGATCAGCGACGAGCTGAAAGCCAGTGAGCCGGACATGGCCGCCATCCAGGCGGCTGCTGCCAGCGTGCCGGTGGAATCAGAAGGCATGGCAGACTGGTTCCCGGCCGGCACCGGTCCGGACTCCGGCGTGAAGACCGATGCGCTGGCGGCCATCTGGGAACAGCCGGACCTCTTCACCGAGAAAGTCTCCAACTTCCAGATGGCAGCAGGCGCTCTGGCAACGGCCGCGGAGACTGGTGATCTGGCTGTTATCGGCCCTGCCTTCGCCACGACCGGCGGCACCTGCAAGTCCTGCCACGAAACCTTCCGCGCGGACGATTGATCCGTCATGGCCGGCAGCACGCGCATCCTCGTCTGGGACGGGGCCCTGCGCCTGTTCCACTGGTCCGTTGTCCTTCTCGTCGCTGCTATGTGGTGGACGGCGGAGAATGGCGTGATGGACTGGCACAGGCGGATGGGCATGATCCTTGTCGGCCTGCTTGCCTTCCGGATCGTCTGGGGGCTGATCGGTCCGCAGACGGCCCGGTTCGGCAGCTGGCGCATCGGCCCGGCCGCCATCCTCGGCTACATCCGGAATCTGCGCAGCGGCGTCCACAAGCCGAGCTTCGGGCACAATCCCATGGGCACGCTCAGCGTCATTGCCATTCTGGCGGCGCTGTTCGTGCAGGTGGGCACGGGCCTCTTCGCGGTGGATGTGGACGGTCTGGAATCCGGCCCGCTGGCGTCGCTCGTCTCGTTCGAGGCCGGGCGCCAGGCGGCGGAGATTCACGAGATTAGCTTCAACGTCCTGCTGGCCCTGATCGGACTGCACGTTGCGGCTATTGTCACTTACCTGTTCTTCTTCAAGGACAATCTCGTCCGCCCGATGGTCACCGGCCGCCGGGCCAGTGAAGACTTTGGCGATGCTTCCTTAAGCGATGCAAGGCTTTCCTGGCTGCGCCTCACCATTGCGGTCGCCGCAGCGTTTGCCGCCATGTGGGGCGTTTCGAACGCGGGCTGATCGACCCCCCCCGCTAGTTGCCTGCCATTGCCTCGTCAGCTGCATGCTCGATCATCCGGCTGATGTGGGAGTTGCGGTTCCGCAGAAACTCCGTCAGCAACTCCGGATAATCCGCACGCACCGCGCCGCGCACCGAAGTGCGGGCAGCAAGGCCTGCGCGCCATTCGGCCAGCGCCGGAAGGCCGTCCATCAGCGACAGGCCTGCCTGCGCCTCGAATGTGTCGAAGTACCGGAAGACCGGGCCATAGACAGCGTCGACCAGCCCGAACGTCCCGCCGTTGAAATAGGGTCCATCCGGACGGCTGGCGCGTTCCGCTTCCAGGCGTTCGAGGCTCGTTCTCAGCGCGTGCGCTTCCTTGTCCAGGGCTGCTTCGTCTTCCGCGTTGTAGAGACGGGATATGCCGGACAGAATGGCAGAGCCGAATTCCATCCAGCCGCGCTGGCGTGCGCGTTCCAGCGGTTCGGAAGGATATAGCGGGTTCGGCTGGGTCTCTTCGAGATATTCGAGGATCACGGCGGATTCGAAGATCACCGCTTCGTCGTCGCCGGTGCCGACCTTCAGGAGCGGCACCTTGCCCAGCGGCGACATATCCAGAAACCAGTCCGGCTTGTTGGAAAGGTCGATATCGATACGCTCGAACGGGATGCCTTTTTCGGCAAGGGAAATAGCGGCGCGTTGCACATAGGGGCAAAGCTTGTGGCTGATAAGGGTCAGGGGCGCCATACTCTCATCCTCCTCTTGGAGGGACGACGTGGGAATGGCTCCGGCAGGCACAATACGCGCTAACGGGAAGTTGATCAGTACGTCAGCCAGTCCGGCACAGCTTCCAATGCCGGCTGATGAAAAAAGCCGGGGACGCGGCAGCGCGCGTCCCCGGCCTTCCGAGGCAACCCCATCCTACTCGGCAGCGACGGGTTGGATCCGACCGGTTTCAAGCGGACGCTCAAGCGCCGCCCAGTCGATCTCCGCATCGGTTGCCGCATTCTCATACTGCAACACGCCGAGCGCCTCGAACTTTGGCTTCACTTTCTCGGTCAGCAGGCCGACCCGTTTCAAGTTCGGGATCATCCGCTCAAAGAGGAAATTGCGGAAGGCCTGTCCGCCCGCTGAGTCGATGGCGGCGCGGCGCGCTTCCTCGCGGTCGAAGCCGAACTCTTCCTCCACCACGGTGGAGAACAGCCGTTCGCGCATGATGGCGCAGGCTTCATAGGCGAACTGGGCGCGTTCCTCGATTTCCTCTTCCGGCAGCGACTTGATCCAGTCTTCCAGATAGTTGACGCCGAAGGCGACGTGCCGGCCCTCGTCACGCATCACCAATGTCACGATCTGGCGCAGCAGCGGATCGCGCGTCGTCTGCGCCATGGTCTGGAATGCGGCCAGCGCGAGCCCTTCGACCAGCACCTGCATACCGATGAATTTCAGGTCCCAGCGCGGATCGGTCAGGATCTTGTCGAGCAGCAGCTTGAGGCTCGGATTGATCGGATATTCCACCCCGCAGCGCGTGCGCAGGTATTTGTTGAACACTTCCACATGGCGCGCCTCGTCGAACGTCTGCGAGGAGGCATAGAGTTTCGCGTCATAGGTCGGCGCGCAGGAGACGAGCTGGGAGGCGACCATCATGGCGCCTTGCTCACCGTGCAGGAATTGCGACAGCACCTGTGCCTGCGAGCGCCAGGCATATTCATTCTTTTCCTTGTCGCTCATGGCGCGATAGATCGGATGATCGTGCAGCGGATTGAGGCCGGCCTGCGAGGGGCCTTCGCTCTTGTCGAAGGGCACGTCCCAGTCGACATCGAGCTCGGCGTTCCAGTTGAAACGCTTTCCGAGTTCATAAAGGCGGCGGATCTTCGCGTTCGCGCTTTCATAGTCCCAATTGTAGGAGCCGGTCAGCGGCGTGTTGAAGATTTCGCGGATGATTTCGACGTCTTCGGGCGTCAGCTTGTCTGCCAGTTCACCGGGATCCTCGAAGGTGCGGACATCGGTGGGCGGGGCGTCGACGAGATGGACTTTCATGGCATTTCTCCCAGTTTATCGCCGGCCATGAACGGGCGGACTGGCCGGATTGGAGAAACGCTAACTCCTCAAAAACAGGGGCAAAATACGGAAAATGACGTAGGCGTCATTTTTTTAGGTTAAATTTTGGACAGGTTCGGCGGGGCCGTTTCTATGCTTCCAGCCAGTTCCGCAGGGCCTGCGTCATGGCCTCCGGCTGTTCCAGCGGGGTCATGTGGCCGGCATTCGGGATCATGACGAGATCGGCCCCCGGTGTCAGGGCGGCCATCTCGCGGTGGCTTTTCGGCGTGGTGAGCATATCCTCTTCTCCGCAGGCGACAAGCACAGGGCAGTCCAGCGCTGCCAGCGCATCCCGGTTGTCGGGGCGCGGCAGGCGGGTCTGGCGGGCGAAGACATCGGCGCCGAGACGTTCGGTCATCGCACGGATCTCGGCCACCAATGCTGCATTCTCCCGGTTCTGCGGGGAGAGATAGGCCCCGGCCAACTGGTCGCTGAAGCCATGGAAGCGCGTCGAGCGTTCTGCCATATCGGCCGTCTTGCGCCGTGCGGCGAGCGTCTCCGGCGTGTCGGGCATCATGGTCGTATCGAGCAAAGCGAGCCGGCTGATCCGCTCCGGCGCCTGGCGCACCATGTCCATGGCGACGATGCCGCCAAAGGAGAAGCCGGCGAGCGCGAATGTGTCCTCCGCCATTGACAGCACAGACGCGGCCAGCTCCGCGAAGGAGCGTCCGCGTGTCACATCTGCAACGACCGGGCGGCAGACATCGGCGAGGGCTGCGACCTGATGGCGCCAGAGGCCGTCATCATTGAGCCGGCCGGGAATGAGGATCAGCTGCGGCAGGGCCATGCGGGTCGGGTCTTATACGGTCAGGACGCGCGGCAGCTTGAAGGTCACCGTTTCGCGGGCGGTCTCGATGTTCTGGACGGTTACGTCAAACCGGGACCGGCAGGACGCGATCACGCCCTGCACCAGGTCTTCCGGCGCGCTCGCTCCGGCGGTGAGGCCGAGGATGGTGACGCCATCGAACCAGTCCCAGTCGATATCGTCGGCGCTGGCGACCAGTTCGGCCCGCGCGGCGCCTGCGCGCAGGGCGACTTCGACGAGGCGTTTCGAGTTGGAGCTGGTTTCCGCGCCGATGACGAGGACGAGACCCGTGCCTTCGCCGATCACTTTCACCGCTTCCTGGCGGTTGGTGGTGGCGTAGCAGATGTCTTCCTTGTGCGGGGTCGAGATGCCCGGGAACCGCCTTTGAAGCGTCGCCACGATGTCGGCTGTGTCGTCCACGCTGAGCGTGGTCTGGGTGACGAAGGCGAGGTTTGCCGGGTCCATCGGCTGGAAGGCCTCGGCATCCTCGACCGTCTCGATCAAATGGATGCGGCCGGGCGGCAGCTGGCCCATCGTGCCGATGACTTCCGGGTGTCCGGCATGGCCGATCAGCACGATCTCGCGGCCCTCGCGGTCATGGCGTTCGGCTTCGACGTGTACCTTGGAGACCAGCGGGCAGGTCGCATCGACATAGATCATGTTGCGGGACTGGGCCTCCGCCGGCACCGATTTCGGCACGCCATGGGCGGAAAAGATGACCGGGCGGTCTTCCGGGCATTCGTCCAGTTCTTCGACGAAAATGGCGCCCATTTCCTCCAGACGGGAGACGACATGGGCATTGTGGACGATCTCGTGGCGCACATAGACCGGGGCGCCCCATTTCCCAAGCGCTTCCTCGACGATCTGGATGGCACGATCCACCCCGGCGCAGAAGCCTCTCGGGGCGGCGAGGCGGATTGTAAGCGGGCGCCTTTCCGTCATTTCATCTCGTCTCCGGTTGCCTTGGCGACCTACCTGCCTTAGCGGCGTTGCACGGGGGCGCGTAGCCCTTTAACACAGGCCGGGCAAGTTCAGATGGGGCCGCCGGGCCGCCAAGCCAAGAGATACGCCCAGAGATAAGCCCAGAGTTTCTGGCCAAGAAGGACAGCGAAACGCATGCGCATCATCCTACCGATCCTCGCCCTGGCACTGGTGGCCGGCTGCTCCAGCACCAAGGACCTGGCCGAGTCGCTCGACACCCGCCAGAACGCCGGTGCCTGTCCGCCGGTCGGATCGATCTATGATGCCTCCCGGATTGTGGAATTCCGCGACGGTTCGGACGAGCTCTACACCGATATCCGCTACACCGGCGAAATCACCGATGTGCGCAGCTTCTGCCGCTATACCGGCGACAATCCGCTGACCGCCGAGCTGGAAGTGGACTTCGCCTTCGGCAAGGGCGCCGCAGCCGAAGCGAATTCGCACGATTTTGCCTACTGGGTGGCCGTCACGCGCCGCAACGGCAAGGTGCTGGCGAAGGAATACTACACCGTCACCGCCAAGTTCGAGGGCGGCAGCAAGCTCGACGGCACGTCCGCCAGGATCGACCGGATCACCATTCCCCGCGCCGATGAGACCATCGCCGGCTCCAACTTCGAAATCGTGGTCGGCTTCGACCTGACCGAGCAGGAGCTGGAGTTCAACCGCGCGGGCAAACGCTTCCGCATGGACGCCGGGTCCTGATCCATGGCCAGCCTGATGAAAGACCTGTCGGCGGCCGCCAGCGCCGCCTTTGAGGCCATGGGCCTCGAAGCCCGCTGGGGCGATGTCCGCCGGTCCGACAAGCCAGAACTGGCAGACTTCCAGTGCAATGGTGCGATGGGCGCGGCCAAGAAGGCCGGCAAGATCCCGCGCGACGTGGCTGCCGAGGTCGCCGCCGCGCTGAAGGAACATGAGATGGTCCTGTCGGCGGAAGTTGCCGGGCCGGGCTTCATCAACATCCGCGTGTCGGACGAGGCGCTGGCCGCCCGCGCCGAAGCTGTGCGGGGCGAGAAGATGTCTGGCGCCGAAGGCGCGCCGGACCCGCAGGTCACTGTCATCGACTTCGGCGGCCCGAACGTTGCCAAGCCGATGCATGTCGGCCACCTCCGCTCGGCCGTGATCGGCGACACGCTGCGCCGCCTGCTGACCTTCCTCGGCGATGATGTGACGGGCGACGTCCACCTCGGCGACTGGGGCCTGCAGATGGGCCACCTCGTCACCGAGCTTCAGGACGAGCAGCCGGACCTCATCTATTTCGATGCCTCTTTCGAAGGGCCGTACCCGGAGGATTCGCCGGTCACGATCGACGACCTCGCCCGCATGTATCCCGCCGCCAGCGCCAAGGCGAAGGACGACCCGGCACGCCTCGAGCGCAGCCAGAAGGCTGTCGCCGAGCTGCAGGCCGGGCGCCCCGGCTACCGCGCGCTGCTGAAGCATTTCATCGATGTCTCGGTCGCCGCGCTGAAGATCGACTATGAATTCCTGAACGTCCATTTCGACCTCTGGAAGGGAGAAAGCGATGTCGACGACCTGATCCCGGAACTGGTCGAGCGGTTCAGAAATGCTGGCATTGCCGAAGAAGACGCCGGCGCCGTGATCGTGCGAATTGCGCGCGACAGCGACAAGAAAGAAATGCCGCCCGTCATGCTGATCAACAGCCGCGGCGGCACCGGCTATCACACGACCGACCTCGCCACGATCATGGACCGGATGGAGAACCTGAAGCCGGTGCCCCAGCGCATGCTGTACGTGGTGGACCAGCGTCAGGCGCTGCACTTCGAACAGGTCTTCCGCGCCGCCGAAATGGTCGGCCTGATCGATGAAGGCCGCCTCGAACATATTGGCTTCGGAACGGTCAACGGTCCGGACGGCAAACCCTTCAAGACCCGCGAAGGCGGCGTCCTGCGCCTGGCTGACCTGAACGCCATGGCGCTGGAAGAGGCGCAGAAGAAGATCGTCGAGGCGGGCAAACTGCCGGAAGACATGGGCGCAGAGGAACGCGATCAGGTCGCCGCGAACGTTGCGCTCGCCGCGCTACGCTTCTCGGACCTGATGAATACGCGGACCACGAACTATGTCTTCGACCTCGACAAGTTCACGAGCTTCGAGGGCAAGACCGGGCCGTATCTGCTATACGCCGCCGTGCGCGTGAAATCATTGCTGCGCCGCGCCGAGGCCGACGGCAACAAGGCAGGCGACATTGTTATCGGCCACGATGCCGAACGTGCGCTGGTCCTGCAGCTCGACCATTTCGCGACCGCCTGCCTTCAGGCGCGCGAAAAGCGCATGCCGCATGTCCTGTGCGAGCATCTCTACAATCTGGCGCAGGCCTTCAGCAGTTTCTATGCGGCCCTGCCGATTGCGGCGGAGTCGGATGATGCCACGCGCGCCAGCCGTCTCGGTCTTGCCTCTGCGGTGCTGAAACAGCTGGAGACGGGCCTGGACCTTCTGGGCATTCGCGTGCCGGAACGGATGTAACGGCGCACGCGCGCTCAAGACAGCAGATCTGAATGAAGGCCACGGCCTGCAGTGCGGCTAGCATCAGCGCGGGCAGGAACACGGCGTCCGTCGGCATCATGCGGCGGAAGTGGCGCGGGTCCGGGTCTCCGCTGATCCAGTAGAGCGCCGCCACGGCCGGGATCAGCAGCACGATGACGGCGTCGAATATCCGGTGCAATCTGCGCTGGTGCCTGTGGTCCGCCGCATGCCGGGGCAGCAACAGCGTGCCGAAAGACCAGGCCGCGTACCAGATCACGCCGCCGGCCAGCAGCCAGAGATTGGCGTGCAGTTTTGCGCGCTCCAACACGAAGGCGAAGCTCTGGTCCGGCTGCCGCTCCAGCAGGAAACTGCCCAGCCACAACCACGGTCCGCCAGCGAGAAAGGCGGTGGTCCAGCAGGCATGGCGGGCAGGGGCGCGCAGGCGGGTCATGGGAGGGCTCCGAAGGTCGGCTCCCGATGTGGCATGTCCCGGAAATCCGGAAAAATCACATGGGCTCACACTTGCGTGGCCGGCGGGTGATACGGGTAAGTCCGGTATAGTCCGTCATGGTCTTGGATGATCATGCCTGGTCATGGCGTAGACGGATTTGGTGCTGGTGTGATCATTCCCCACACGCGTCACGCCCGCTGGCTAACGGCCATCTGGACGCCCATCTCCGAACGCGCAGGCAAACACGTCAAGTCATGACGTTCCCGAGGTCATGTTCAGAGCTGGATCCCCAGACCGTTGCGCGGTCGGGGATGACGCAAGTGGGGCGCTATCCACCAGCCCGATGCACTGAACCTGCTGCAATCACTGCCTCAAGAACAAAACTATCCGACACCTCTGTATCCGGATGTATATTGCCCGGCATGTCGCTGTTTCGCCTTCCTCCGGGCTGCCCGCCGCAGCTTGCCTTTCTCTGGCCCCTGATCTGGGTCCAGATACTGATGCTGCGCGCGCAGATCTGGGCGGCCTATGGTCGGGGTGTGAAGTATCGTTGGAGCGTGACGGACAATCTCCGTCTACCTGGTCAGCATCGACTGGATTCCGGGGTAGAAAAGCGAACGCGGGTGGCTGAAGCCGCGTGCGCATTCCAATGACCGCCTCGCTGCGGCCTGCGACGGCCGGGCGGCGGCGCCAGAATATCTCCACCTGCAGCCCCTCATCTCAACACTTGCTCCGGCGGACGACGCGCGTCTGCGTGTCGTCGAAAGCCGAGAGGGAGCGAGGCTTTCTTCTCCCCCTGCCGGAAATCCGACGCGTTTCTGCCCTCCGAAAATCTGACCTTCCACCAAGCGCCTTCACGGGCGTCGGTCCTGCTTGTGCAAAGGCGGGGGTGTTGCGTCTGCTCCAAGGCTATCCCACCTATAAGGGGGAGTTCAGCTCAAGAGCAGGGAGGATACGCGACATGGCCAAAAAAAAGGCCAAGGCGGTACCGGGCCCGGACCAGCCCGCCAAGGACGGCATGGAGTGGGAGCTTGCGTCCCAATGGGCGCAAGGCTGGAAAATCCTCAAATGGTCGGCCACCGCCTTTCTGGTGATCGCCTTCCTCGTCGTGATCGGGCAGGGCTTCCTGTTCTATCGCATGTTCGACGATGTCCATCCGGTGCTGGGCTATGCCTATATCGTCATCCTGGCGCTGATGCTGGTGGTGCTGGTCGGCCGGCCCATCATGGGCTTTCTCGCCATGCCGGTCGCCGCGAAGCCGCCTGCCATTGCGATTGACCCGAAAGCGCCCGCCCCGAAAGCGCTGGCTGCGCGGCTGCGCTATGACCTGAAATACCTGCTGATGCTGTCTGAAAACCCGCTGGTTCAGGAGGAGCGCGGCGAACTGGAAGAAAGCATCCTGCGCGGACAGGCCCTGCTGGAGCGCGCGCGCCGCGCCACGCCGGAAGAAGCGCTGATGATCTCCGCCGACCTCGAACACTTCGAGCGCGACCATATCGAGGCGGTCCTGAAGCCGCTCGACAAGAAAGTCGACCAGCTGATCCATGCCGAAGCGGTTGCTGTCGGCGTCGCCACGGCGGTCTCTATGAATGGCACGGTGGATGCCTTCATTGTGCTGTGGCGGAACGCGAATCTCGTGGCCAAGGTCGCCCGGACCTATTTCGGCCGCCCGCACCTCTGGGGCAGTCTGCGCATCCTTCGCGATGTTGCCGCCATCGTCGTCGTCGCCCGCGCGCTGGAGGATGTGACGGATCTCACCGGCGATGTCATCGGCAGCCTGCTCGGCCGGATGGGCGGCCTCGTCGCCGGGCCGGTCATGGATGGCGGGGTGAACGCGATGATGACGCTGAAGCTCGGCTATCTCGCCAAGCGCCGCTGCCGCAGTTTCAAGGGCTGGTCGTCCGGGCAGGCAAAAGCGATTTCGGCCGAGGCGCTGAAGGATGTGAAGGAAGAATCGGGCTCGGTCATCGGCGACCTGCTGAAAGGCGTCGGCGGGCTCACCTCCACCGCGACGCGGGCGACGGAGAAGGCGCTCGCCGGCTCCCGCAGCGCCTGGGGCCTGGTGCAGAGCTGGTTCGGCGGCAACAAGCCCGCCGGAACAGGGCCGGGCAGCTGATTGGGGTGCTGGCAGCCGCCTCATTCTGAGGCAGGCCTGTGGATAGCGCCTCTGGCAAGGCGCTACGCGCTTGCTGGCGCCCGGAATCCACGCTAGCAGGGGGACAGTATAAGTCCCCCCCGGGAGAGAGCGGGTATCAAGCCCCGCCGCCGAAGGCGCAACCGCCCCGGAAACGCTCAGGCAAAAGGGCCGGGAGAGGACCAACACGCTGGAAAGAGGCGGGCCGTCTGGCGCCACCTCGCCGAAGGAGCAAGCCCGGAGTTCAAGGGCGGAATCTCTCAGGCGCCGAGACAGCGGGGGCGACGGACATGCGGCCGAGGCCGCTGACGTCTCCTGTGATGAGGGCGCCCATGGCCAACACAACGGCGGACACAACGACCGAAACCCTGAAGCGGACCCCGCTTTATGACCTGCACGCCGAGTGTGGGGCGAAACTGGTGCCGTTTGCCGGGTATGAAATGCCGGTCCAGTTCCCGGCCGGTGTCATGGAAGAGCACAACTGGACCCGCGCGCATGCCGGCCTGTTCGATGTCTCCCACATGGGGCCATGCTTTCTGACCCTCGAAGACGGGATCGGCGGCGGCGACGAAGCGCACGCCAAGATCGCGGCCATGATCGAGGAACAGGTGCCGAGCGACATCACCAGCCTGAAGCCCGGCCAGGCACGCCTCACCGTGCTGCTGAACGAAGACGGCGGCATCCTGGACGACCTGATCATCACCCGTCCCATCGGAGACGACGCGCAGGGCAGCCTTTACATCGTCGTCAACGGCGCCATGAAGGAGCAGGACTGGGGCATCTTCGAGAAGAAGCTTGCCGGCCGTGCCGTGCTGACCCGCGCCGACGACCGCATCCTGTTCGCCCTTCAAGGCCCGGAAGCGGCCGACGTGATGAAGGATTTCTTCCCCGGCTGCGAAGCGCTGAGCTTTATGCATCACATGCCCTTCGAACTGAACGGCACGCGCTGTATCGTCTCCCGTTGCGGCTACACTGGCGAGGATGGGTTCGAAGTCCTCGTGAAGCCGGAAGCCGGTATTCCGCTGGTCAAGGAAATGCTGACCGATGAGCGAGTGAAGCCCATCGGCCTCGGCGCGCGGGACTCGCTGCGCCTTGAAGCGGGCCTCTGCCTGTATGGGCATGACCTCGATCCCACGACGTCGCCGATCGAAGCCGATCTCGGCTGGGTCATCCAGAAGCGCCGCCGTGAGGCGGGCGACTTCCCCGGCGCCGAGCGCATTCTCCGGGAACGGAGCGAAGGCCCGGCCCGCAAGCGCGTCGGCATCAAGCCGCTGGAGCGCGCCCCGGCCCGCGAAGGCACGGAAATCCATATCGGTGGCGAAAAGGTCGGCGTGGTTACGTCCGGCGGGTTCGGCCCAAGCGTCGGCCATCCGGTCGCCATGGGCTATATCGCCACGGCGCACGCCGCGCCGGGCACCGAAGTCCAGTTGATGGTGCGCGGCAAGGCGCGCCCGGCGGTTGTCGCCGACCTTCCCTTTGTTCCGCATAATTATAAGCGATAGGAGCCAGACCCCATGACCCGCTACACACAGCCGACGACCTTCTACACCGAAGACCATGAATGGGTGACGGTTCACAACGACCTCGCCACGGTCGGTATCACGCACTATGCCGAGAACGCCCTCGGCGACATCGTTTTCGTTGAACTGCCAGAGGTCGGTGCCGAGTTCGCGCCGGGCGACGACATGGCCGTCGTCGAAAGCGTGAAGGCCGCGTCCGATGTCTACGCCCCGATCCACGGCAAGGTGGTGGAGGTGAATGGCGCGCTTTCCGACAAGCCGGAAACCGTCAACGAATCCCCGACGGAAAAAGGCTGGTTCTGCGTCCTCGAAATCAAGGACGGCGCCGAGATTGCCGGCCTGATGGATGAGGCCGCTTACAAGGCCTATTGCGAGACCCTTTAGGTTTCACGGACACTTACGGAGTACGGGATGCGATACCTTCCCCTGACAGCGGATGACCGCGCGGAGATGCTGAACACCATCGGCGCGAAATCGGTCGATGATTTTTACGCAGACGTTCCTGAATCTGCCCGCCTGCATGGCTCGGTGGAGGGCCTGACGGACCATCAGGGGGAACTCGCGGTCGAACGGCACATGTCGAAGCTGGCAGCGAAGAACCGCGCGGCTTCGTCTGGCCCGTTCTTTGTCGGTGCCGGTGCCTACAAGCACCATGTGCCGGCCACAGTGGACATGATTATCCAGCGCTCCGAATTCCTGACGACCTACACGCCCTATCAGCCGGAAATCGCGCAGGGCACGCTGCAGACCCTGTTCGAGTTCCAGACGCAAGTTGCGGCGCTCACCGCCATGGATGTGGCCAACGCCTCCATGTATGACGGTTCGACGGCCTGTGCCGAAGCGGCCGTGATGGCGACCCGGGCAACGCGCCGGAAAAAGGTGATCCTCTCCGGTGGCCTGCACCCGCACTACGCAGCCGCCACAAAACTTCTGTGCGAAGCGCAAGGCATCGAAGTTGTGCAGCTCGAGCATGCCATCGATGGCGAACTGGCGCTGGCTGATGCCGTGGATGATCAGACGGCCTGCGTGATCGGCCAGTCGCCGAACACATTCGGCACCGTGTCGGATCTCTCACCGGTGGCCGAAGCCGCGCACGGCAAGGGTGCGCTTCTGGTGTCGGTGTTCACCGAAGCCGTCTCCCTTGGCCTCGTCACGCCGCCTGGCGAAATGGGCGCGGACATCGCCGTTGGCGAGGGCCAGTCCATCGGAAACGGCCTGAACTTCGGCGGACCCTATGTGGGACTCTTCGCCTGCACGCAGAAACTGGTCCGCCAGATGCCGGGACGCCTCTGCGGTGAAACGACCGACGCCGAAGGCAAGCGTGGTTTCGTGCTGACGCTTTCAACACGCGAGCAGCACATCCGGCGCGATAAGGCGACGTCGAACATCTGTACGAACTCCGGCCTGTGCGCGCTGGCCTTCACGGCGCACATGACGTTGCTTGGCGGCAAGGGGCTGGAGCAGATGGCCGTGCTGAACCACGAAGCGGCCTGCGACCTTGCTGATGCGCTGGCCGCCGTGCCGGGCGTCGAGATCCTCACGCCGCGCTTCTTCAACGAGTTCGCCTTCCGTACGCCTATGAATGCCGAAGCCGTGCTCGCCATGCTGGACGAAGCCGGCATTGTTGGCGGTGTTCGCGCCAGCCGCCTGTTCCCGGGAGACCATATGGGCGACGTGATTCTTTGCGCCGCCACCGAATGTACAACGCCAGAAGACATAGCGGCTTACGCGGCTGCCCTTAAGGAGATCATCTGATGAGCATGAACACTCAGGGCCGCCCTACGTCTCCGGAGTCTGTCTCCATGTCGTCGATTGAAACCGTGTCTGGTTCTCGCGGTCTACTGCAACACGAAGATCTGCTGTTCGAGATCGGTACGTCGGAAACGACAGGCGTTGATCTGCCGGCGCCGAAAGGCACCAAGAACCGTCTCGGCGGTGTGACGCGCAAAGTGCCGACCGGATTGCCTGGCCTGTCGGAGCCGCAAGCGGTGCGCCATTACATGCGCCTCAGCCAGAAGAACTATGCCATCGACCTTGGCCTGTTCCCGCTCGGCAGTTGTACGATGAAACACAATCCGCGCCTCAACGAAAAGATGGCGCGCCTGCCGGGCTTTGGTGACATCCACCCACTGCAGCCACAGGCGACCGTGCAGGGCGCGCTGGAGCTGATCGATGAGCTGGCGACCTGGCTGAAGACGCTGACCAACATGCCCGCCGTGGCGATGAGCCCGAAAGCCGGTGCGCATGGCGAGTTCTGCGGCATGATGGCCATCCGTCAGGCGCTGATCGCGCGCGGCGAAGTCGAGACCCGCAAGCGCGTTCTGGTGCCGGAGTCTGCCCACGGAACAAACCCGGCAACGGCGGTCCAGTGCGGTTTCATCGTTGACGAGATCAAGGCCAACAAACGCGGCCGGGTCGACATGGCTGACCTGAAAGCGAAACTGGAAAAGTCTGACGACATTGCCGGCATCATGCTGACCAACCCGAACACGTGCGGCCTGTTCGAAACAGACATCAAGGAAATCGCTGACCTGATCCACGCGGCAGGCGGCTATTTCTATTGCGACGGCGCGAACTTCAACGCGATTGTCGGACGGGTGCGCCCGGGTGACCTGGGCGTCGATGCGATGCACATCAACCTGCACAAGACCTTCTCCACGCCGCATGGCGGTGGCGGTCCGGGGTCCGGCCCGACCGTTCTGTCTGAAGCGCTCGCGCCCTATGCACCTGTGCCGTTTGTCGTGAAGGATGCCGACGGCATGTATCGCCTCGTCGAGGACATCGAAGGCGTCGCGTCGGAAAGCTTTGGCCGCATGGTCGCCTTCCATGGCCAGATGGGCATGTTCGTGCGCGCGCTGACTTACATTCTGAGCCATGGTGCAGACGGGCTGAAGCAGGCCTCGGAAGATGCTGTGCTGAACGCCAACTACATTCAGGCCCGCCTGAAGAAAGTGATGACGGCGCCGTTCGAAGGCTATTGCATGCACGAGGCGCTGTTCTCGGATGCCTTCACCGCCGAAGGCATCGAGACGATCGACATTGCCAAGGCGCTGATCGACGAGGGATATCATCCGATGACGATGTATTTCCCGCTGGTCGTGCACGGCGCCATGTTGATCGAGCCGACGGAGTCGGAATCGAAGGCTGAGCTCGACCGTTTCTGCGACGCGTTGGAATCGATTGCCCGCCGGGCGGCGCAGGGCGACGAAGCGCTGAAAGGCGCGCCGTATCTTGCCCCGATGCGACGTCTTGATGAGACGAAAGCTGCGCGCAAGCCGGTCCTGAAATGGGCGGAGCCGGAAGAAGCCCCGCCGGTCGCAGCCGAGTAGAGTGATTGTTCAGGCCGGGGTCGGTTGCGGCTGGACCCGGCGGAACAATGACTTTCTAAGACGTCCGAACTGGACGGTCAGCGGTTGCTCGTACATTCGGTAGCTGAGCCACGATACCAGAAGCGTGCAGACGATGCCGCTCGTGGCAAAGGCGAGATTGTCCAGCACGCCGGGATGACCCAGCCGGAACAGGGGCGCCAGCGCATCTGACCGGCCGAGCAGGCTGAAGACCACCCGCAGGCCGCTGAGCACAATGAGGTGGCAGAGGTAGAGCGCAAAGGACCAGTCGCCGAGCTTTACCGCCCCGTCGAGCACGTGCCGGAAGAAGGCGCGTGTTCGCTGCAACAGTTCGGGTGCACCCTGGCCCAGAAGCCAGCCGAACCAGATAACGATCAGCATGGCGATGCCGCCAACGGTGACCGTCAGGATTGTGGCGCCGCGCCGGGCTGCATCGGCGCTGTCGCCGTCGAGGCCGGTCAGTTGATAAAGGCCTATCGTCACGAGCCAGCCGAACAGGGCAGGGATGAGCCAGGTATGGCGAGCCTGAAGGTCCAGCCCGGCCACCGCATAGACGAGCAATGCGGCGGGAACGCCGTACCAGAGCACGCGGGTCCACAGAAGCAGGGATTTTGATTCCTGACCCTGATAGCAAAGCCCTGCCATCAGCAGCATGCTGGCAACAAGGGTCAGCACACCGCTGCGCCAGACCAACCCGTTTGTGATGGCGAGGCCGGCAATGGCGCCAAGAATGAATTCGAGGGTCATGGGATGGACCGCCAGCGAGACCCAGCCCATCGCAACGGGATTCGACAGGCCCATCATGGCGCCACCCGTCACGAGTGCCGCCCAGACGCCGAGCAGCACGGGCAGCCATTTACGCGGCGCCAGCATGAACAGGGTGAACATGATGTAGAAATACACTTCGTGAACCAGCGTCCAGCCAACATTGAGGATCGGGAAGGCGGGCTGTGGGATCAGCAGGAAGGATTTGATCAGAAACGGAACCATGGGCTGGCCGAAGGATGCCTTCTGCCAGGCGGTATTCTGTCCCGACAGTCCGTGCGCTGCGAACATGTAGATCGTCAAACACCCGGCGAAGGCCCACCAGACCGGATAGATCCGGGTCACGCGTCCGAACAGGAAGTCTGCCGCCTGCCTGAGGCCTGACACGCTATTGCGCGTCACATAGACCATAATGAAGCCGGAGATGACGAAGAACAGATCCACCCCGGCATAGCCATTTGTGAACAGGCCACCGACCCAGGCGCGTTCCGTCAGGTTATTGTCAGCAATGGCCAGCACTTCCAGTTCATGGATATGGAAAATCAGAACCAGCATTGCCGCAAGACCCCGAAGCGCCTGGATGGACTGCAATTTCATATCGGCCTCGCTGTCCAACGCCCCCGGCGGTCAATTTCTATGCAGGGTGTAGCAACCGGGCAACGTGGTTGCCAGACTTTGGACACATGGAAGTGATTTTACTTGGCAATGAAATTGCTCTGAACCCATATCCTTTCCATGTCCTCAACTGAACCGCCAATGACTGACACACCCGCCGGCTCTTTTCGCAAACCTATCGAGTCGGCCCGTAAACATGTCGGGGTCTTTTTTCGCCAAATGCTGGCGGTCGTCGGCCTGGTGCACATTGCGGTTGCCATCCCGGTTGGCATGGCAACGCCGTTCCTTCCGATCGGTCTGCCCATCGCGATTATTGGAGTGATCCTGCTCGGCCGGAACTCTGTCTGGGGACGCCGGTGGATGGAAGGCATAATGACGCGCCATCCACGTGTAGAGCGGTTTGCGCCGAACTGGTTGATGCGGCTGGTCTTCGGGCGCGACAAGCGTGAAAACCTGAAGGTCACCCCTGACTGAATTACTGGGTGCATGCCTTGCGGTTCGACCTGATCCGCGCTCTATGAGGCTGGCACGAAACGGGAAGAACCGGGGCGAAAGAATATGACAAGACGGAACTGGGTGGCACTCGCCGCAGGGGCCATTTTTCTTGCCGCTTGTGGCGGCAGCGGAGACGGCGACGGACCGGCGATCAAGCCGTTCACACCAAATGAACCCTTCGATCCGGACCCCTATCCGTCAACCTATGTTGCGTATCCCAACGCCCCAGTCCTGATTACCAATGCGACAATCCTGGATGGAGAAGGCGCGAAGATCGAAGACGGCAGCCTGCTGCTTCAGGACGGCAAGGTCGCGGCCATTGGCGCTGACCTGGAGACCCCGGAAGGGGCGACCGTGATTGACGCGTCCGGCCGCTGGGTGACGCCGGGTATCATCGATAACCACAGCCACCTCGGGGCCTATCCGTCGCCCTCCGTTTCAGCCCATCAGGATGGCAATGAAGTCTCCGGACCGGTGACGGCGGAGGTCTGGGTGGAGCATGGCATCTGGCCGCAGGACCCGGGATTTGACCGGGCGCTCGCTGGCGGGGTCACCTCGCTGCAAGTCCTTCCGGGCAGTGCAAACCTGTTTGGCGGCCGCGGCATTACGCTGAAGAACGTGCCGGCACGCACGGTTCAGGGCATGAAATTCCCGAGCGCGCCCTACACGCTGAAAATGGCCTGCGGAGAAAACCCGAAGCGTGTCTATGGCTATGGTAATGGCAGCTTTCCGGGCGGCGCACCATTCTCCCGCATGGGGAACATGGCTGGCTACCGGGCAGCCTGGATCAAGGCAGCCGAGTACAAGCGCAAATGGGACAAGTATTCCGCTGAAGGCGGCGAAATGCCTTCGCGCGATCTGGAGCTGGATACCCTTGCCGGCGTTCTGGCGGGCGAGATCCTCGTCCACATGCACTGCTACCGCGCGGATGAAATGGCGCAGATCATGGATCTGTCGAAGGAGTTTGGATACAAGGTCACCGCATTCCACCATGCTGTGGAAAGCTATAAGATCGCCGACAAGCTGGCCGATTATGGCGCCTGTTCGTCCATGTGGGCAGACTGGTGGGGCTTCAAGATGGAAGCCTATGACGGCATCCCGGAAAACATCCCGATGGTGCACAATGCCGGGGCCTGCGCCATCGTGCATTCCGACAGCGATATCGGCATCCAGCGCCTGAACCAGGAAGCGGCCAAGGCATGGGCCGATGGCAAGCGCGTCGGCATAGACGTTCCTATTGAAGTTGCCTGGGAATGGTTGTCGCTGAACCCGGCGAAGTCGCTCGGCATTGAAGAGCGTACCGGTTCCCTAAAGCCCGGTAAAATGGCCGATGTGGTGATCTGGTCCGGCAATCCGTTCAGCGTCTACACCAAGGCCGATCAGGTCTTCATTGATGGGGCGCTCATGTATGATCGCGCCGACAATTCAGTTCGTCCTGTACGGGACTTTGAACTCGGCCAGCCTGGCGAAGGAGACATGAAATGATCCGCAAGCTGATGGCAAGTGCTGCAATTGTTGCCGTGGCCGCGCTCGGCGCCTCGGCACAAACCTATGTCGTCGAAGGCAAGAAAGTGTGGACGGGCACGGATGCCGGCACCATCGAGAATGGCGTTGTGGTCATCCGCAATGGCACGATCATGTCGGTCGGGCCAGCGTCGACGTCTAAGCCGGAAGGGGCTGAAGTGATCAGTGCCGAATGGGTGACCCCGGGTCTCATCTCGGCATTTTCCCGGACAGGCATCATCGAAGTCGATGCCGAGGACTCGACCAATGATGCCGTTGCGGCCCTGTCGGGTTTTTCAGCTTCGCTGGATGCATCGGATGGTTTTAACCCCGATGATACGGCGGTCGACGTCAGCCGGCTCGGCGGCGTGACACGCGTTGCGGTTGCACCGCAGCCTTCAACGAACCTGTTCGCCGGTCAGGGCTTTATTGCCGACACAAGTGGTGCGCAGGACACAGACCTGACATCAGATGCTTTCACCTTCATCACGCTTGGCGAAGGTGGAGCAGGGCTGGCCGGTGGGTCGCGTCCTGCAGCGTGGGCCCAGCTTCGCGCCGCCTTTGACGATGCCCGCGCCTATCCTACCCGCTACATTGCGGGCGGTGAAGGAGATGTCCTGTCCCGCCGGGATGCGGAAGCGCTTGCGCCGGCCGCACGTGGGCGACAGCTGATCGTGATCGATGCCCGCAGTGCGACCGACCTCAACGCTGTGATGGACCTCGCCGAGTCGAATCGGAACCTGAAGTTTGCGATCCTCGGCGCGGATGAAGGCTGGCGTGTGGCTGACCGGCTGGCAAAGCTGAAGATTCCGGTGATCGTGGACGGGTTCGCAAACCTGCCGGCCAGTTTTTCACAGTTGGCCGCGACGCAGGAAAATGCCGCGCGCCTCGATGAGGCCGGGGTCCAGGTGGCGATCGTGAATCTGGACGACTCTACCCATCTTGCCCGCTTGATGACGCAGATTGCGGGCAATGCCGTGGCCAATGGCATGGACTGGGATGATGCCATGAAGGCGCTGACCGTGACGCCTGCGTCCATCTACGGATTGTCTGGCTACGGTATTCTTGCACCGGGTGCGCACGCCGATGTTGTGGCGTGGGATGGAGATCCGCTGGAAGTGACCACGAATGCCGACGCTGTGTTCATCGACGGCGAACCGCAGGACATGACCTCGCGCCAGACGGAGCTTCGGGACCGCTACCTGTCGCTTGATCAGACGGATCGCCCGTACGCCTATGTGAAGCCGTAAGCCGCGTGGGTATCAGCCTGCGCTGGCGCCGGCGTTCAGAGCATCGATCAGATCGGACGTCACCGTGCCTGTCACGGGCAGGTTGTTGGCACGCTGATATTCGCGGATTGCCGTCGCCGTGCCATCGCCCATGATGCCATCCGGCGTGCCAGCTACGTAGCCAAGGCTGTTCAGGGCTTTTTGAATGGCCTGAACCTGCAGCGGGTTGCCCATGTTCCATGGCTGCGCGCCAAAGCGGCCATTGGCAATGGCGTTGGCCGTCGCAGGCTGCCAGGTTGCGGCGCGGCTGCGGGCCTGTGCGGCGGCTTCTGGTGAAACACGCTCGATCAGTTCGGAAATCTTTGCCGGTGCGCCGCCATCCCCATTGCGGTTCGCCACATCGAACCAGAACAGGGATTCGGTGAGGTTTGGGCTGATGCCGAGGCCCTGTTCGTAAAGGACGCCGAGATTGTACTGGCTGTCGACCACGCCGTACTCAGCGCCTTTGCGGAACCATTCCACGGCGCCGGCATAAGTCTGCTCGCCGCCTTCGCCTTCGGCCATGAAGACGGCAAGGTCGTGCATCGCCTTCACGTTGCCGCCTGTGGCCGCTTTCTCCGTCCACTCACGGGCGAGGGAGAGGTCTTTCGGCACGCCGGTGCCGCGCTCGTGCAGCTTTGCGAGCGCGTATTGCGCAATTGGCAGACCCTTTTGGGCCGACTTGCGCATCAGCGCCGCGCCATCGGCATAATCACCGGAAGTCAGCTTCTCCTGTGCCAGCTGATACTGGGCGATATAATTGCCCGATGCCGCGGCAGCCTGAACCGTGACGACCGGCGGAACCGGGGCATAATGGGCTGGGGCAGGCGGCGTGGCTGGCTCCCCGAACAGGTCTTCTTCGATCGCTGCTGCAGCTTGGTCTTCCGTCTCTGCCGTTTCTTCAGTGGCCGTGAGAGAGGCAGCGGTGGCGTCTGATGCACCCGGATCAACATATGTGCTGACCGGCGTGGATTGAACCGGCGCTTCCTGCTTGCCGCGAATGAAGAGATAGCCGCCTGCTGCAACACCGGCGACAGCAACAGCGGAGGCCGCCGCGATGAGGGGGAGGCGGCTCGCGCCTCCAACGGACGTCATCCGGACGACCGGGCGCCCGGAGGCGCCGACAGTTTGAGTGTTGCTCTTGCCGAAGCTCGCTGCCATCGCGGCCTTACGAGCGCGTGTCAGATAATCTGCCGTGTCGTCGTCCAGCTGCTTGTCTGCTTCTTCTGAAACTCTCAGCTCAGCCTCTTCGGGCTTTTTTTCGGCTTCTACGGAGACTTCGTCAGCTACAGGCAGATCGATCTCTTCAAATTCCTCGTCGTCGAAGATGTCGGATTCCCGAGCCTCAGTGTGCGCCTCATCGAGATCTTCCAGTCCCTCAAGTGCTTCCAGCGGGTCGATGAAGTCATCCTCATCACCCTCAACGAGCAGGTCAGATACGCTACTTTCGTCTGTAATCGTCTCATCACCTTGTGCTTCCGCTTCCTGCGTAGCGAAGCTCAATCCTTCGACAGCGGCGCGGATGGCATCGAAATCATCCTCGAAGGATTCGGCCGTCTCTGCCTGGATGTCGTCATCCGGTTCGGATGACCAGGATTCGATACCGGCTTCGAAGACTTCGGTGTCTTCTGCCACATCAGTTTCAACTTCGGCATCGGCAGTCAGTTCTTGATCATGGTCTTCGTCAGACTCGAACGCGACGCCATTATCGTCTTCGGAGGCGTCGATCTCCGGGGAGGCCTCGTCCAGCTCCGGTTCGTCAAGGGCTGGTGCCGTATCTTGGGAGTCAGGTAAGGTAACCACCGGCTCAACATCAACGCTGGCTTCATCGGTATCGAGATCAGCAAAGGCTTCGAATGTACCGAAGTCTTCGAAACTGTCGAAGTCGGATGGGTCGTCGAATGCCTCGAACTGTCTGTCTGACAGCGGATCATCATCGATGTCCATCAGGCTGGCAGGCACGCTGTCCAGCTCCGCTGGTCCGCCGGGAGGCGGAGTGTTTTCTTCGAGGTTTTCCAGACGCGCGGCCAGCATCGCGATCGCTTTTTGAACCGGCGACAGGGATTCGTTGGCCTGCGACTGCAAATGTTCCAGGCGGTCTGTCACGTTGGCGAGGGCATCAGACAAATGGGCATCGGCCTTCCGGCGGTTCTCGTCGACCTGTTCGGCCAGCGTCTTGATCGCCTCATTCTGGCGCAGCTGCAGCCGGTTGTTCGCTGCGGCGACCTGATCACCAATCTGCTCGATGGCTTCAGCGCTACGGGCTTCACTGTCATTGACCCGTTTGGTCAGGTCTTCGGCCAACTCATCGATCCGGTCGCTTACCGTTTTGCCAAGGCGCTCGATCTCATCGCGCACAGCTTCTCCAGTCGCTGCATCGCTCCGTTCTTCGACTTCACGCAGACGTGTATCGAAGGTCTCGTTCAGCGTGCTGACCTGCTCGGACACTTTCTCAATGGCGCTGGCTTGGCGCTCTTCGCTGGCATCCAACCGTTCCTGCACGTCGCCGAGCGTTTGTTTCAATTCAGTTATGGCCTCGACGTCGGATTCCGCTGCCGTACGTGCGATTTCCTCTGCCAGTTCCTGGCGTACTGCATCTACCGTTTCGCGGACAGATGACATCATCTCTTCGAAGCGGGTCTCGAATTCTGTGCGCAGGCGGCTCGCAAGATCCGGATCCATCTTGCTTGCGACATCGCCAATGCGCGCATCCAGGCTTGAGACGGTCGTTTCAAGATTCTTCAGCGCGGAATCCGTGGTGGTTTCCGCGAGCGTCAGCCTGTTCTGGATCTGATCGAAGCGCATATCCAGTGAATCAAGCGCCCCGGAGACATCGGTCTCTATGGCTTCCATACGCGTTTCTGTCGCTTCTAGGCGTTCTTCGCGATCGCTCAGCGCGGCGAGGCGTTCATGCACTTCTGTTTCCAGGCCATCCACGCGTTCGGAAACCTGACGGGCAACACCTGCTGCGCGCAGGGCGGCCTGTTCCACGCCTTGCTTGATTTGCTCGGCAGTTTCGGCGCGGCTGGTCTCAACCCGCGTCTCCATGGCCTCGACGCGTTCAATAATATCCATGAAGCCGGACTCGACCCGGCCCTTGATCGCCTGGGTTTCCTGCTCAGCCAGCTCGTTCTCTTCATAGACATGGCTGGCCAGCTTGCCGAGCGCACTTTCGAGCGCTTTCAGGGCTTCGAGGTTTTCCTGTTGGGAATCATCTTCTTCCAGCCGGCGGACTTTTTGCTTCAGGGCATCGTGAGTTTCTCGCAGCTGGTCGATAACGCCTTCAACGTGGCCAGCGATTGCAGCGGTCGTTTGCTGCGTGTCTTCAAGACGGCCAACCAGATCATGGATGGTATCGTCCATGCTGGTGATTGCCATGGCCGAGCGGGCCTCGGTGGCTTCGATCCGCCGGGTCAAGCGCTCCAGCGCCTCGTCTGTTGTGCTGGAATGCGGCCGTCGCATCCCGGCCGGGGCGGCCACTTCATTCGGCTGACGACCCTCGGCGGGAGCTTTCATCAGTCGGTCGAGGTATTCGCCCAGGGTCAGGCCTTCCGAACGGGCGGCCTCCCTTGCGGCTTCGCGGGCGCGCTGGTCGATTCCCTTCGCGGCCCCTGTGCCTGACTGACTCATCCCCATACTCCTGACAGCCAACCGGCCCGTGCCGGTTAACGAAACGGGCAGATTTGTTCATTTTCCCAATGTTTGATGGCAGGAGCCGTCTTAAGGGGAGGTTAAAGGTAAAGATTTCCGCTTAATCTGATAACAGTGGGGTAATTTCCGGTTAATTGGCTCAGAAGTGCGGAATAGCGCAAAATTTATTCGGAGCTTACGTTGACGTTCGCGTAAGGTTTGATCTAAGTTGACCTTATGTCACACAAGCACCCCTCGATTTCCGCTGCAGATTCCCGCACCTACACCATCTCTGAACTCGCCCGGGAGTTCGGAGTGACACCACGGGCCCTGCGTTTCTATGAAGACAAAGACATGCTGCACCCGGCGCGCGACGGCATGATGCGGGTTTACTCAAACCGCGACCGCGCCCGGCTGACGATCATCGTCCGCCTCAAGCGCCTCGGTTTGCCGCTGGCCGACATCCGGGAGATCCTCGATCTCTACGCGTTGAATGACGGCAAGCGGGCGCAGACGCGCATGATGCTGGAGAAATTCCGCAAGCAGGTCAAAGAGCTGGAAATCCAGCGTGAAGATATCGACACTGCGCTCGGCGAACTCCGCAAAGGCATCGTCTGGCTGGAAGGCTTGGTTGACCAGGTTGGCCCGACTGAAGAAGGCAAGCGTCAGGCCGCTGCATATGAAGCCGTGGCGCGTCGTCAGCTTGACGAAGTCTAATCGGTAAGGCGGGTTTCCGCCAAATTAGAAAGACCTTTCCAGAAGGGCGCGCTACGAAAGTGGTGGTCGCCCTTCACGCATTAAAGGACATGCACAAATGCCTCGTTACGACGCTCCCATTCGCGATATGCGCTTCATTCTTCAGGAAGTTCTCCAGATTCAGAATTATTCGAACCTGCCGGGTTTCGAGGAGGTGACACCGGATCTGGTCAACGCGATTCTCGAGGAAGGCGGCAAGTTTGCGAAGGAAGTGCTGTATCCGCTGAATGCAGTCGGAGACCGCCAGGGCTGCGTCCGCAGCGATGACGCGAGCGTCAAGACGCCGGACGGTTTCCCGGAGGCCTACAAGCAACTGGTCGAAGGCGGCTGGCCGCTTCTTTCGGTGGATCCGGAAATGGGCGGGCAGGGTCTGCCGCATGTCGTGAACATCGCCTGGACCGAAATGGTGTCGTCCTCGAACATGGCGTTCGGCATGTATCCGGGGCTGACCCATGGCGCGTTTCAGGCGTTGATGGCCGGCGGGTCTGACGAGCTGAAGGCCAAGTACGGTCCGAAAATGGCATCGGCTGAATGGGCTGGCACGATGAACCTGACCGAGCCGCAGTGCGGCACCGATCTGGGCATGATCAAGACGAAAGCCGTGCCTCAGCCGGACGGCACCTACAAGATTACCGGTCAGAAGATCTGGATTTCTGGCGGCGAGCAGGATCTGACTGACAACATCATCCACCTGGTTCTGGCCCGCATCGAAGGCGGCCCGGAAGGCATTAAGGGCATCTCGCTGTTCCTCGTGCCGAAATACATGGTGGGCGAAGATGGCGCGATCGGTGAGCGCAACGCCTGCTCCTGCGGTGGCCTCGAAGAGAAAATGGGCATTCACGGAAATGCGACCTGCGTTATGAACTATGACGGCGCGACCGGTTTCCTCGTGGGTGAGGAGCACAAAGGCATGCGCACCATGTTCGTTATGATGAACGAGGCGCGCCTAGGTGTTGGCCTGCAGGGGCTGTCTCAGGCCGAACTGGCCTACCAGAACGCCGCTGACTTTGCACGCGACCGCGTCCAGGGCCGTTCGCTGACCGGCGTGAAATCACCTGAGCAACCGGCAGATCCGATTATTGTGCACCCGGATGTGCGCCGCATGCTGATGGACCAGAAAGCCTTTATCGAGGGTGCGCGCTGCTTCACCTACTGGACGGCTTTCCAGGCTGATCTCCAGCACAAATCGCCGGATGACAGCGTGCGTGAGAAGTCTTCCGATTATATGGCGCTGCTCACGCCGGTGGTGAAAGCCTATCTGACGCACAAGGGCTACGAGTGCGCGAACTGGGCGCTGCAGCTGCATGGCGGTTCGGGCTTTACCCGCGAATGGGGCATGGAACAGATCGTCCGCGATTGCCGGATCACCACCATCTACGAGGGCACCAACGGCGTTCAGGCGCTGGACCTCGTCGGCCGCAAGCTGGCCGCCAATGGTGGGCGCGCCGTGTTCTCGTTCTTCTCCGATATCGACGAGTTCATCGCGGCGAACGAGGGCAATGAAGAAATGGCGCTGTTCGTGGAAGGCCTTCAGAAGATCAAGGCCGAGCTGCAGGAAGGCACGATGTGGCTGATGCAGAACGGGATGTCGGACTTCAATAATGCCGGTGCCTCCAGCCACGACTACCTGCACCTGTTTGGTTTGGCCGCTCTTGCTTTCATGTGGGCCCGGATGGCCAGGGTCGCGCTGGACAGCAAGGACAAGGAGCCTTTCTACGAGCAGAAACTGGCCACCGGACGTTACTTCGTCGAGCGTCTGTTGCCGGATGGCGCAGCTCATCTCGCAAAAGTGAAGACTGGCGCAGCACCTCTGATGAGCCTTCAGGCTGACGCCTTCTGAGGCGAATTTTTCCAGTTTTTGATGGTCTCGGGCTTCTCACGGGAGTGTGGTACACTCCCGGCGGCTGCCTGCGGCAAAATTTTCCCTGAAACAGCGCAGATCTGACGCCGGGGAAGGTCTGGGAAAAGCAGGATCGGGCGGCTACATGTTTACGTGAACGTAAGCGGCAATTGCCCGCTTGCTCACTATATTCAGAGGAAAGCCGGAGACCGATCATGCAACAGAGCCCGCTCAATGTACCCAAGGCCGCCTGGCGGCAGGATGAGGAGCTCGACATTTTCTCCGATGCGGTTGGCCAATTCTTTGAAAAGGAATGTGCCCCGCACGTGCCGGAATGGCGTAAGGCCGGTATCGTGCCGAAGGAGATCTGGAAGAAAGCGGGCGAAATGGGCCTGCTGGGCGCATCGGTTCCGGAAGAATACGGCGGCGCAGGCGGTGATTTCCGCCATGAGGCGATCATCATCGAACAGCAGCAGTGGAAGGGTGTCGATGGCTTCGGCATCACGCTGCACAACGCCATCATCGCGCCCTACATCACGGCCTACGGTACAGAAGAACAAAAGCGCCGCTGGCTGCCGGGCATCTGCTCTGGCGACATCGTCACCGCCATCGCGATGACCGAGCCGGGGGCTGGCTCTGACCTGCAAGGCATGAAGACGACGGCCAAGCGCGACGGCGACGAGTATGTCATCAATGGTTCGAAGACCTTCATTTCCAACGGCCAGACCGCCAACCTGATCCTGCTTTGCGTCAAGACCGACCCGAGCCTTGGCGCGAAAGGCATCTCGATCATCGGCGTTGAGACGGACAAGGTGGAAGGCTTCCGCCGTGGCCGGAACCTCGAAAAAGTCGGCCAGCACGCCGCCGACACGTCCGAGCTGTTCTTTGACGATGTGCGCGTGCCTGCCTCCAACCTGTTGGGGGAGGTCGAGGGCAAAGGCTTCATCCAGCTGATGCAAAAGCTGCCCCAAGAGCGCCATATCATCGGTCTTCAGGGCATCGGCATGATCGAGCGCGCCATCCATGAGACAGTTGAGTATGTGAAGAACCGCAAGGCATTCGGTGGCACGATTTTCGACTTCCAGAACACACAGTTCAAGCTCGCCGAGTGCAAGACCGAAGCGACCGTCGCGAAGGTGTTCGCTGATCACTGCACGGAGCTTCTCCTGAAGGAGGAACTCGACGCCGCGACCGCCTCCATGTCGAAGTACTGGATCAGTGATCTGCAGTGCAAGATCATCGACGAGTGCCTGCAGTTGCACGGAGGCTTCGGTTATATGGATGAGTACCCCATTGCACAGATGTATGCGGACGCCCGTGTCCAGCGCATCTATGGCGGTGCCAACGAAGTCATGAAAATGCTGATCGCGAGGACACTCTAGTCTCACATGCCTGACAGCCACCTCATTCGTGATGTCTTTCCGGCGCCAAGCCCGAGTTCAACCTCACTTGGCTTCGAGCTTCTTGCGCTCGACATGAAGGAATTGACGACGCGGGTGCGTTTCGAGGGCCGACCGGAATTCTGTAATCCGGCCGGTGTCATTCAGGGCGGGTATCTTGTCGCCATGATGGATGATACGATTGGCATGCTGGCGGGCATGAAAGCCGGCAAGACGAAATTGCCTTCGACGGTGGATCTGCATACCCACTTCCTCCGTCCTGTTCGTAAAGGTGCCATCGAAGTAGTGGCCCGCCTGCGCAATGTCGGCCGGGCAATGCTTTTTGCCGAAGCCGAACTTTACGACTCTCGCGGGAAGGAAGCTGCCCGCTCCGCCGCGAGCCTTACCCTGAACCCGGTTCTGAAGCCGGCCAAGGAGAGGTGAAATGGCTGTGATGCAGAACTATGCCGAACTCCTGTTTACCGATGCGGTAAAAGCCTATCAGGAGCAGGTTGGTATGCGTGAAAAATACGAAAGTATCTACGCCAACCGGCATCGAGGTCCGCTGGACGACGATACGATTGCATTCCTCTCGGGTATGACCAGCTTCTACATTGCCACAACCGGCAGCAATGGGTGGCCTTATATCCAGCATCGCGGCGGTCCTGCTGGCTTCGTGAAGATCCTCGGACCGGACACGATCGGTTTTGCGGACTATCTTGGCAACCGGCAGTTCATCACGCGCGGCAATCTCGATGGATCAGATCGGGTTTCTCTTTTTTTCATGGACTATGCCCGCCGTGCCCGGCTGAAAATGCTCGGAGAAGCCCGCATGATCGATGCCGCTTCAGACCCGGAATTGCAGGATGTTCTGGCTCAGGATGGGCAAGGGCCGGTGGAACGTCTGATGACGATCAAGATCGTCGCCCGCGATTGGAACTGCCCGAAATACATCCTGCCGCGGTATACAGAGGAACAAGTCGCTCAGTTGATCGCCCCAAGGCTCAACGAGTTGGTGGAGGAGAACCAGCAACTCAAGGCCCGGGTCGCGCAGCTGGAAAGCAGGCAATCGCCTGAAACAAAGTCAGAATAACATCCACTCCAAGGAAAGGAGTCACTTCAAATGACTGAAGCCTATATCTACGACGCGGTCCGCACGCCGCGTGGCAAGGGCAAGAAAAGTGGTTCGTTGCACGAAATCACGTCGCTTAGCCTCGCCACGCAGGTGCTGCAGGCCATCCGTGAGCGGAACGACCTCGACACGTCTAAGGTCGATGACGTTGTCCTCGGCTGCGTTTCGCCGGTGGGCGAGCAAGGCGCAGATATCGCCCGTGTTGCTGTGCTGAACGCTGATTACGCGGAAACGACCGCCGGTGTGCAGGTCGACCGCTTCTGCGCTTCCGGTCTCGAAGCCTGCAACATGGCCGCATCCAAGGTCATGACCGGCGAGGCCGACATGGCTATCGGCGGCGGTGTTGAATCCATGAGCCGCGTGCCGATGGGCGCGTCCGGCGGTGCCTGGTCGACCGATCCGCAGGTCGCCCTGAAGACCTACTTCACCCCGCAGGGTATCGGCGCCGACACGATCGCAACAAAATACGGCTTCTCGCGAGACGACGTTGACGCCTTCGCAGTCGAGAGCCAGCGCCGCGCCGCGCAGGCCTGGAAGGAAGGCCGCTTTGCCAAGTCCATCGTGCCTGTAAAGGACCAGATGGGCGGTATCCGCCTCGATCATGATGAGCACATGCGTCCTGATGCGGACATGCAGTCTCTGGCTGGCCTTCAGCCGTCCTTTGCCGGCATGGGCGCGATGGGCTTCGATGAAGTCATCAAGCAGCGCTATCCGGAACTCGAAAAGATCAACCACGTCCACCATGCCGGCAATTCGTCCGGTATCGTCGATGGTGCGTCGGCTGTCCTGTTCGGCTCGAAGGAAATGGGCGAAGCGCTTGGCCTGAAGCCGCGCGCCCGCGTCAAGGCCATGGCCTCCATTGGCTCCGAGCCTGGCATCATGCTGACCGGTCCGACCTATGTCAGCCAGAAGGTCCTGAAGAAAGCCGGCATGAACCCGGAAGATATCGATCTTTATGAGCTGAACGAGGCCTTTGCCTCGGTCGTGCTCCTGATGATGCAGAATCTCAATATTCCGCACGACAAGATGAACGTGAACGGTGGTGCCATTGCGATGGGTCACCCGCTGGGCGCTACCGGCGGCATGATTCTCGGCACGATGCTGGACGAGCTCGAGCGGGCCGACAAGGAAACGGCCCTGATCACGCTCTGCGTCGGTGCCGGCATGGGCACGGCCACAATCATCGAACGCGTCTAATCCTTACTCAGAATAATCGGAACACAGTATCATGAAACTCGAGACATTTGGTTGGGACATCGACGCAGACGGCATTGCGCACGCTGTATTCGACGTGCCGGGCCGCAGCATGAACACGCTGACGGGCAAGGCGGTCGCCGACATCATCGCAATCGCTGACGAAGTCGCTTCCAACGATGCCATCAAAGGCCTGGTCATTTCCTCCGGCAAGCCGAGCGGCTTTTGTGCCGGGGCGGACCTGGGCGAAATGGGCCAACGCGCTGGCGGCGGTGAGAAAAAAGAACTCTCCGAAGCCGAACTGAAGAAACAGCAATTTGACCAGGGCTTTGCCCTGAACGGCACGCTGCGCAAATTGGAAACCTGCGGCAAGCCGGTTGCTGTGGCGCTGAACGGGCTTGCTCTTGGTGGCGGCCTCGAAGTGGCACTCGCCTGCCACTACCGCGTTGCAGCAAATGACAATCCGAAGCTGCAGTTCGGTCTGCCGGAAGCCAAGATCGGCCTTCTGCCGGGCGCTGGTGGCACGCAGCGTCTGCCGCGCCTCGTCGGCGTTCAGGCCGCTCTGCCGCTGATCCTGCAGGGTGAAAGCTTCAATGCCGAGAAGGCGTACGCCATGGGCGTTGTTCAGGAGCTCGCACCTTCTTCAGAAACCGTCGAAAAGGCCAGGGCTTGGGTCAAAGCGAACCCGACCGCCAAGGCGCCGTGGGACGAAAAAGGCTACAAGGTTCCAGGCGGCGTGCCGCACAAATCACCAGGTGCCGGCCAGGTTGCCACGATGGCGAACATGATGCTGTCGTCGAAAACCTACGGTAACTATCCGGCCCAGAAGAACATCCTGTCCTGCATCTATGAAGGCATTCAGGTGCCGATCGATGCCGGTCTGCGTATCGAGACGCGTTACTTCATCAACACCCAGCAGCGCCCGGAAGCCAAGGCGATGATCCGTTCGCTGTTCCTGTCGATGCAGGAGCTGTCGAAAGGCGCGAACCGTCCGGCTGGACATCCGAAGACGGAGTTCAAAAAGATTGCCGTGATCGGCGCCGGCCTGATGGGCGCGGGTATTGCCTATGTTCAGGCGAAAGCTGGTATCCCTACGGTTCTGGTCGATGTCTCGAAAGAGAACGCCGAGAAGGGCAAGGATTATTCCCGCCGCCTCGTCGACAAGGATGTTTCGCGCGGCAAGTCCACGAAAGAGAAGGGCGACGCGCTGCTCGACCTGATCACCACGACCGACTCTTATGACGATGTCAAAGGGGCTGACCTGGTCATCGAAGCTGTCTTCGAAAATGTCGAACTGAAAGCGAAGATCACCGAGATGGCTGAAGCCGTTCTGGATGATGACGCAGTCTTCGGATCCAACACGTCGACTTTGCCCATCACGGGCCTCGCCAAGGCGTCCAAACGTCCGGAGAACTTTATCGGCATTCACTTCTTCTCACCGGTGGAGCGTATGGGACTGGTCGAGATTATCTCCGGCAAGGAAACCAGTGAAGCGACACTCGCCAAGGCGATCGACTATGTGCTTGCTATCCGCAAGACGCCGATTGCCGTGAACGACAGCCGTGGATTCTACACCTCGCGTTGCTTTGGCACCTATACGCGCGAAGGCATGGAAATGCTGGCCGAGGGCATCAAGCCGGCGATCATCGAGAATGTTGGCCGTCAATGCGGCATGCCGATGGGCGCGCTTGAAGTGTCCGACTCGGTCGGTCTCGACACGGCTCTGAAAGTTACACGCGCGACGGCTGAAGCTGCGGGTGTAGACCTGCAGGGCGATGACCGGACCCAGTTCCTTGCCTGGCTGGTCGAAGACCAGGGCCGTGTCGGCCGAAAGGCCGGCAAGGGCTTCTACGACTACAACGAGAAGGGTAAGCCGGAACGCCTCTGGCCGGACATCAACAAGATGATCGAAGTGAAGGTGGACGAATGCCCGCCGGACCTGAAGAAGGAGCTGACCAATCGCTTCCTCGTCCGTCAGGCTATCGAAGTGGCCCGCTGCTTCGATGAGGGCGTCATCACCGATGCGCGCGATGCCGACATCGGCTCGATCCTTGCCTGGGGCTTCGCGCCATTCACCGGCGGTTGCTGTTCTTATGTCGACCTGATCTGGGGCATCAAGGAGTTCGTCGCCGAGGCTGACCGCCTTGCCGCCAAGTATGGCGAACGCTTCGAGCCGCCAGCTGTTCTGCGCGACATGGCTGCCAAAGGCGAAGGCTTCTACGATCGGTTCCCGCCAGCCGGGACGAAGGCGAAAGTTGCCGCATAAGAGCGACATGAACTGAATAGAAAAGGCCGGAGCATCGCTCCGGCCTTTTTTGTTTGAGCGCTAATGATTTGAAGCGTTACTTGCGGGCGCGAGACCACCAGCCCGTGCGGCGGGGCGCAGACGGCTCAGACTTCTGTTTTGCCTCAGCTTCCAGTCCTGCCGCACTTTCGTCCATATGCGCGATGACCGCTTCTGCCTCGACTTCCGCTTCGATGGAATCCTGGGCTTCGGCTTCGGCCGACATGACTTCCGCCTGGGCCAGCTCATCCGGTTTGGATTCCTGCGTCTCTGCAGTCGGTTCGTTTTCGACTTCGGCTGGGCTGGTTTCAGCGACAGCCTCTTCCGCCGGCGCTTCTTCTTTCGGCTCGGTCTTGCGTGCGCGGGAACGGCGGGTGCGTTTCGGCTTCGGCTTTTCCTCGGTCTCGGTGTTAGCCTCAGCCTCCGCTTTCACTTCGGCGACAGCCTCCTCAGCGACGGATTCCGGCTCGATTTCCGGTTCAGACGCTTCCGGCTGTGCTGGCGGTTCCTCATCCAGCATGTCTGGTGCACTTGAGGCCAGGCCATCGAGATATGCGCCACCATCGGCTGGTGCGTTTTCGTTCTCGCCTTCGGTACGGTCTGCGTTGTTCCGGCGACGACGGCGGCCACCCCGGCGTCCGCGACGGCGGCGCTTGCGCGGGGCGCCATCGCCTTCGTCGCCGGATGCGTCTGCGCCTTCGCTATCGTCTTCATCGGAGTCGTCATCATTGCTGTCAGAGGTTTCATCCTCCAGCGCGACGATGGGCGCGTCGCCATCGACGACTTCCATGCCGGTTTCGCGGTCACCCTTGTTGCGGCGGCGTCCACCACGGCGGCGGCGCTTGCGGCGGGACGATTTCTGCTCGTCGTCATCGCCATCGGCTTCGGTTTCGTCGCCAGCATCATCCGAGTCTTCGTCCTCGATGCTTTCATCGTCCTCATCGGATGGGGCCGGTTTGGATGGCTTCTGCAGGGAGCGCGGCTGTTTGCGCTTCTTCGGCTTGGCGTTCTGGTCGCGCTCGGCATCTATTGTGAAGTCGCCCGGCAGCATCTCTTCGGAAGAGTGGATGGAAACGGCAAAGCCAGCTATCCGCTCGATTTCGATCAGGGCTTCGCGCTTGTTGTTCAGGATGTAGAGCGCCACATCCGTCGGTGCTTTCACCGAGATGGATTTCAGACCGCCAGTGGCCGCACGGGCCTCGATTGCCCGGATCAGCTGCAGGGCTGCCGACGAGATCGAGCGGCGACGTCCGGTGCCGTTACAGGACGGGCAGGGGTCGGACGTTGCCTGCAGCACACCCTGGCGGCGGCGCTGGCGGGAGATCTCCATCAGGCCGAATTGCGAGATCCGGCCGTGCTGGACCCTGGCCCGGTCGACCTTGAGGCATTCTTTCAGCTTCTTCTCGACGGCGCGGTTGTTCTTGTTCTCATCCATGTCGATGAAGTCGATCACGATGAGGCCGGCGAGATCGCGCAGGCGCATCTGGCGGCAGGCTTCCTCGGCGGCTTCAAGATTGGTGCGGGTCGCAGTCTGTTCGATGTTCCGTTCGCGCGTCGCCTTGCCGGAGTTCACGTCGATCGCGACCAGCGCTTCGGTCTGGTTGATGACGAGATAACCGCCGGATTTCAGCTGAACAACCGGGGAGTAGATCGAATCGAGTTGTTCTTCGACTGCTTCGGAAACGAAGAGGGGGTCCTCTTCCTTCCATTGCTGAACCTTCTTCGACTGGCTCGGCATGATCAGCTTGGCCAGATCCTTCGCTTCGCGATAGGCATCTTCGCCTTGCACAAGGACTTCTTCGATCTCCTTGTCGAACATGTCCCGCATGGCCCGGTGGACCAGCCCGCCTTCGGCATTGATCAGCATCGGGGCTTCGGAGGCCAGCGTCTTTTCGACGATCGTCTCCCAAAGCTTGGAAAGATATTCGTAGTCGCGCCGGATCTCGGCCTTGGTGCGCTTTGCACCAGCCGTGCGCACGATCAGGCCCATGCCGTCCGGCACATCCAGTTCGGACACGATGGACTTCAGGCGCTTGCGGTCGGAGCTGTTGACGATCTTGCGGGAGATGCCGCCGCCACGAGGCGTGTTCGGCATCAGGACCGAGTAACGGCCGGCGAGCGAGAGATAGGTGGTCAGCGCAGCGCCCTTGGAGCCGCGTTCTTCCTTGACCACCTGGACCAGCATCACCTGGCGGCGGCGGATGACTTCCTGGATCTTGTAGCGCTTGGAGATCGATGTCCGGCTGGATTTTCGCGCCGGGCGGCGGCCAGACGACTTGGCGGATTTGGCTTTCTTGCCACCATTGTCGCCGTTGTCGTCATTTTCATCGTCTTCGCCGTCAGAGGAAGCTTCGTCGGCCTCATCATCCGCATCCGAGTCGTCGGATGCGCTGGCTTCGTCGTCATCGCCGTTGGAGTCGTCGCCGTTCTCAGCGTCGGCCGAGGCTTCATCGTCCTCGTCATCGTCTTCGATGGCGGCGGCGGCTTCTTCGGCAGCTTCGCGAAGCAGGGCTTCGCGGTCTTCGGCCGGCAGCTGGTAATAATCCGGATGGATCTCGCTGAAGGCGAGGAAGCCATGGCGATTGCCGCCATATTCAACGAACGCCGCCTGCAGGGACGGCTCAACCCGCGTTACCTTTGCGAGGTAGATGTTGCCGCGGAGTTGTTCGTTACCGGTTGTTTCGAAGTCGAAGTCGTCGACCTGCCCGTTGTTGACGATCGCCACACGGGTCTCTTCCGGGTGGGCGGCGTCGATCAGCATGAGTTTGCTCATGTAGAGGAACCTTTTGATCCGGCGCTGCTGTAACGGGCGGTTTTCGCCTCAGGCAGTCTAGCTGGCCGGTCTGAATATTGAGGGAATGGGTGCAGGCACGACCGCCTTCATGCCGTCTTGGCGGCATCGAAAAAGCGTAATTAAGGGCGGCACCCTGGTACATTTGCTCTGCTTTCCGGAGCGCGGCGCCCGCTGACCTGTGTTGGGTGAGCCGGGATCGCTGGCGCGTCATAAGGAAACTTGCGTTGTAGCACGGTAATCCGGCTACGACCCGGATAGTGCCCAATTTTCCCGGCCAAGAAAAGAGTCAAATGGTGAATTGGCTGCTGTTCCTCGTTAGCTCTGGTCAATCGTGGGTTAATGTTCGGTTTGTTATGGAGGCAGTTCGATCAGTCATTTCGTTGTCTTCTGGTGGTAAAAGTCTCAACTGAATGTTGAAATTCCGGGTGATTTTTCTGGCGATAGCCGTCTGCTTCGGGGCCCTCCAGGCCTCGGCCGAGGTGCGCGATGTCCGTGTCGTGGGCAACGGGGCGCCAACCCGAATCACAATTTGGACAGACACACCCCAGGATCCGAGAGCCTATATGGTCGAAGGCGCCAGCGGGCGTTTCGTCATTCTGCCCCTGCACGGGGCTGCCACAGAGCAGTCCGGCAATGGTATGGGCGGCGTGCCCGCGTGGACCGTGTCAGGGTCGGAGCTGCGCTTCAGCCTCGATCGGCCGCTGATGGTGACCCGCGTCCTGACCCTGCCGCCCACCGGAACGGCGACCAATCACCGGGTGATCATCGATCTCGACACGGTTTCGGAGGCCCGCTTCGCCAGCGTGGCACGGCGCGACATGCGCCAGCTGGCCAAAGCCCTGACAGCCCTCAATGAGGCAGGCCAGCGCAGGGAAGTCGCGGCGCTGCGGCCCGGGGTCGGTCAGAAGAAATACGTAATCGTTGTCGACGCCGGACATGGCGGGAAAGACCCGGGCGCACTGGCTGTGACCGGCAAGAAGGAAAAAGACATTACGCTGGCGGCGGCGCTGCAGCTGAAGGAGCTGCTGGAGGCAGATCCGCGATACGAAGTCCGCCTGACACGCGAAACCGATACTTTCATCGAACTGGAAGACCGGGTGACGCTGGCCCGGAACTGGGGTGCGAACCTGTTCATTTCGCTGCATGCCGATGCGGCGGGCCGGGATAGCGTCTCCGGGGCGTCGGTCTACACGATTTCGGCACGCGGCGAATCCCGGATCGACAAGGAAGCCAGCAAGAACGACTGGGAAATCCCGCTTGAGGACGGCACAGCGCAGTCGATTACTGGTATTCTGAAGGACCTGGTGAAGCGCGAGACCAAGACCCATTCCGCCGAATTTGCCGAACTGCTGCTGCCGGAGCTTCAGCAGGCCGGGCCTGTGCTGCGCGATACCCACAAGAATGCCGGGTTCTACGTGCTGCTGGCGCCGGATGTACCGGCGGTCCTGCTGGAGCTTGGCTTCCTGACCAACCGGGACGATGCCAACCGGCTGCAGTCCCGTTCCGGACGTCAGAAATCGATGAATGCCGTGAAGCGTGGCATCGACCGCTTCTTTATTCAGCAGGAAAAGCTGCTGGCAGACCGTTCCGGCTGATCCTACGGGGAAATTCGCTTGCCGGGCTGGAAACGAACTGAGACACTTTCATGATGAGACGAACCGGGGCCGTTTCCGCATTTCTGCTGTCGCTGAGCTGCGCGGCGTGCGCCTCCTATCCGGGGTTCGGTCCACACGGTTTTTCCATCGACTCCCCTTATGCGCCCCCCGCCGATGCGGCCGCGCTGGGAGACTTTCTGGTCGCACGCTACGCCGCGATGACCAACGATCCGCGGGAAGCGGCCAGCCGTTATGCCGCGTCCATCGACACGGCGCCGGAATCTACCGGCATCGCCGAGCGCGCCGTATTCTCGGCGCTCCTGTCCGGGGACTACCAGCAGGCCGTACGCCTCGCAGAAAAGGCACATGGCGCAGGAAATTTCGGAACGCTGGTGCGCCTGACGCTTGGCATCGAAGCCTTTTCCGAGGGAAAGGATTCCATCTCCGCCGCTTACCTCGCCGAAGACGGGTTCGGGCCATTCAACCGGACGGTCGCCCGTGGAATCTCGGCATGGCGCATCCTCGGAACGGATGGGGCGGATGCGGCCGAGGCCTATCTGCAGGAAACCCTGACCGGTGATCCACGCCTCGACAGCGCAACGCTCTACATGATGGGCCTTATTCAGCTGTCGGCGCACAGCGATGCAGACGCACTGGCAACGTTTGAGACGCTTTGGGAGTCCGGCGCGCGTCTGGCTATCGGCCTCGATGCGCATGCCCGGCTGCTGGCGGCAAAGGGTGACCGGGCCCGTGCGCAGAGCCTGCTGAACACTTTCCACGATGAGATTGGCGAGAATTCGGCTCTGGAAAGCCTTCGCAAGGATATCCAGGCGGGGCGGGACATACACGTCACGCGTCTGACACCCCGGCAAGGCGCGGCGCTGGCCGTCTATGTGCCCGCTGCGGCGCTGATCACGCGGACGGACGACGACGTCGCCTCTGTCTATTTCGTGCTGGCCCTGGCGCTCGATCCGGACCTGCATGAGGCGCGGACTCTGTGGGCCCAGTCGCTGGAAAAGGCCGGGCGAGAGCCGGAAGCGATCGGCGTCCTCGCGGACATTCCCGAAACATCTCCCTACTACTCTCCGGCGCGCGGGCAGATCGCTTGGGCGCTCCTCCGGCTCGGCCGTGAGGACGAGGCCGTGCAGGTTGCCCGACAGGCGCTGGCGCAGGCGCCGGACCGCGGACTGCAAGTGCAGCTGGCCGAGATCTACCGCGCGCAGACGCGGTATCGGGAGGCAGATCGCCTGCTGACGCAGATCATTGAGGACGATGCCCTGAACGGGCGCGAGGATTGGCGGCTCCTGTTCTCACGCGGTGCGACCCGTCATGCGCTGGATGACTGGGAGGGTGCAGAGGCGGATCTGAAGCAGGCACTACAGATTCAGCCGCACAGCCCTCTGGTTTTGAACTATCTCGGTTATGCCTATGTGGATCAGGGAATCCATCTGGAGGAGGGGCTGAGCCTGATCCGGACGGCGCTGACCTATGACCCGGATTCCGGCTTCATCACCGACAGCCTCGGCTGGGCCTATTACCGTCTTGGCCGGTATGAGCTGGCCGTCTACTTCCTTGAAAAAGCAGTGGAATTAGAGCCCGGCGACCCGACCCTGAACGACCATCTGGGCGACGCCTACTGGCGCAGCGACCGGAAACTGGAGGCGAAATACCAGTGGGAGCGGTCGCTGAAGCTGGAGCCGGCGGAACAGGTGCGGGCGCGCATCGAGGTGAAGCTGCTGAAGGGGCCGGACGCGCCTGCCGTCGTGCAAGCCGAGTCCGACGCGCCCCTGCCGCACCGGCCTTAAGACCAATGAAATCAGGCGATTACAGCGCGCTGGCCCCGGCCAAGGTGAACCTGTTCCTGCATGTTGGGCCGCTACAGGCGAACGGCCGCCACCCGCTCGACTCGCTCGTCATGTTCGCAGGCGAGGCGGCGGCAGACCGGCTTTCCGTCATGATCAGCGATGACTTGTCCATGACCATAACCGGACCAGGCATGACCAATCCGGACTATATCGGACCAGTGGACGACAATCTCGTGCTTCGCGCGGCGCGCGCCCTGAAGGCCGAAACGGGCACCTCCAGGGGCGCCACCTTCACCCTGGAAAAACACCTCCCCATTGCCGCCGGCATCGGGGGCGGCTCTGCCGACGCCGCCGCCGCGCTGCGCCTGCTCACGGACCTTTGGGGCACAGACCCCGCCGCCGCCCGCAGGATCGCTCCGGCGCTTGGCGGCGACGTCCCGGTCGCGCTGGAGGGCCATGCGAGCCTGATGCAGGGTGAGGGCGAACGGGTGCGCCGCGCCGCGGGCCTGCCGCGCGTGCCGGCCCTCTTGGTCAATCCAAACCTTGCCTGCCCGACGGGGCCGATCTTCCGCGCCTTTGACGAGGCGGGCGGCGGGGCAGGCTTCCGCGAATTCGATACCGTGCCGCCGTTCGATCATGTCCGGGATCTCGCCGGCTGGCTGGGTGAGCAGCGCAACGATCTTGAGGCCCCGGCCATTGCCGCCGTGCCGGAGATTGCCGGTGTGCTGGAAACGCTGAAGGCATTGCCAGACGCGCTGCTGGCCCGCATGAGCGGATCGGGGGCGACCTGTTTTGCCCTGTTCGACACTGAAGAAGCCGCCCGCCGGGCCGAAGCGCAGCTCAGCGCCGACCGGCCGGACTGGTGGATCCGGGCAACCACGCTGGGAGACGCCGTGTGAGCTGGGAAGCGATGACCTTTATCCGCCTGATGGGGCCGGTCCTCCTGTCGGCGGCGCTGTGTGGTATGATGTTCCTTGTGCGGATTGATGACGCGCCGGATGGCGGCCGCAAGGTGCAGGCCGCACCGGTGCCAAGCTCCGGCGGGGTGGCCATCCTGATCACGCTGGCTGTATCGGCCTGGCTTGCGGGCGAGGCGGGGCTGATCTCGCAGAACTGGACCCGCAACGGCACACAGACCGTGCTGGCCGTGACTTTCGCGGCCGGGGCCATCGGCTTCGTGGACGATAAGTGGGGCATGAGCGCCTGGCTGAAGCTGGTGTTGACCGCCACGCTGGCCATCAGTTTTGCGGTGCTGGACCCGGGCCTGCGCCTCGCCAGCCTACCATTGCCGCTGGTCATGGCGGGCGTCGCCTTCTGGCTGCTGGTCACCATGAATGGTGTGAACTTCATGGACGGCTCCAACGGCCTCGCCATGGGATCAAGCGCGATCATGCTGCTCGGCGCGGCAGGTGTGTTCTGGCGGGTGGATCCTGCGCTGCCGTCACCGGCGCCAGACCTCGCCTTTCTCTGCGTGACAGCCGCGCTCGCCATTCTGGGCTTCCTCGCCTGGAACCTGCCGGGCAAACTCTATGCGGGCGACTCCGGCGCCTTCGGTATAGGCGCCTTCTTCGGCGGCGTGGGCATCATTGTCGGCGTCGTCTCGACCATTTGGACCGCGGCGATCCTGTTCCTGCCTTTCCTGGTGGACGTGGTGCTGACCGTCCTGTGGCGCGCAAAGAACGGCCAGTCCGTCATGACCGCCCACCGCGATCATGCCTACCAGCTGTTCCTGCGCAGCGGCTGGAAGCATATTCCCGTTGCCGTGCTCTGGTGGGTCTTCAGCTGGGCCTGCGCGCTCGCCGCGATGAACGTGCCGGATGGGCTGGCCGTGTTCGCCTTCTTTGGGCTGATAATCGTGGGGAGTGGCCTCTGGTTTCTACAGCGCCTCACGCTGGGCAGGAGGCTCGCGGCAGAGGGGCATTAAACACCTGCGCCTTGAAAGTCAGTTCAATAAAGAGCCGTCGTAAATGGCCATTATTCGCCGAAAGCTGCCGCTGCCTTTGTGGGTCAGAACACGTCTCCCAATCCTTCGCCCCAATTGGCTGAGCATCGCCGATTACAGGCCTTTGGTTCAATTTTGCAACCTGCATCATTACCGCAAGCTGGATGATCTCGGACGGCGTCTTGAAATAGGGAAATCGCTTCTGGCCTACTCCTGGAGCCCAAGTATCCAGGATGAGCCTCCTTAAGGTCGTTTTAAGAAATATTACCCCTTCTCTGATCAGCCAGCTTGTTCGGATCGTGCTTCGGAACGGGCAACCTGCTGCTTCACTTGCCAGAAGCTATCCGGGGTCACCGAAATCGAGTCTATTCCGCACTTCACAAGAAAATCTGCGAATGCCGGCTTGTTGCTGGGGGCTTGTCCGCAAAAGCCAACTTTCGCTCCCGCCGCATGCGCCTTTTCTATAACTGTTCGGATCATCCACTGAACGGCCGGGTCGCTCTCGTCGAAGATGTCAGCAAGAAGTCTCGAATCCCTATCAACGCCGAGCGTGAGTTGAGTAAGATCATTCGACCCGATGGAGAAACCGTCAAAGCGCTGAGCGAACTCCTTCGCCAGCACGACGTTCGAAGGAATTTCGCACATGACATAGATTTCAAGCCCGTTATCGCCACGTTCAAGCCCATTTTCAGCCATCACCTCCAGAACGCGATCCGCTTCAGTTAGAGTACGGCAAAAGGGGATCATGACCACCACATTTGACAAGCCGATCTCCTCTCGCAGTTTGCAGATCGCCTGGCATTCCAGAGCAAAACCGTCCCTGTAAAGCACAGAATAATAGCGGGCTGCGCCCCTGAAGCCGATCATAGGGTTTTCTTCATCAGGCTCGAACTGACGTCCGCCGATCAGGCTCGCATATTCGTTCGTTTTGAAATCGCTCATCCTGATGATCACCGGATGCGGATATTGCACTGCGGCGATCTCGGCGAGCCCCCGGGAGAGACGATCAATAAAATAGTCGCGGCCGTCGGAATAACCGCTGGTCAGATGGCTGATTACTTGCCTGGCGTCCGCGTCTGTTAACTTGTCAGGATCAAGTAGCGCCATAGGATGCACACGCACATAGTTTGAAATAACAAATTCCATACGCGCTAATCCGACACCGTCTGCAGGTAGTTGCCACCAGCGATAAGCGGCCGAAGGGTCGGCCATATTGAGCATAACCTGGGTTCGCGTATCCGGCAGGTCGACGATATCCAACTCCTCAAATTGAATTTCTGCCTGGCCGGCGTAAACGCGGCCTTCATCGCCTTCCGCGCATGAAACCGTAACCTCATCGCCTGATTTGAGTTTCGCCGTTGCGTTTTCGGCGCCGACCACTGCAGGCAGACCCAGCTCACGGCTGATAATCGCAGCATGCGAGGTGCGCCCACCGTGATCGGTCACGATGGCGGCAGCACGTTTCATGATGGGAACCCAGTCCGGATCCGTAGTGCTTGTCACCAACACTGCACCATCAATAAATGATCCAATCTGATCTGGGCTTTCCACCACCTGCACAACACCGGCAGCTGCGCGGTCTCCAACGCTGAGGCCGCGTACTAGGATGTCTCCCTTGTTCTTGAGGCTGTAATTACGAATGACGCCCGCCTTGGTCATGGCCCGGACGGTTTCAGGCCGTGCCTGGACTACATAGATGTCTCCGGTCACACCATCTTTTGCCCACTCCATATCCATCGCGCAGCCATAATGATTTTCAATGGACACGGCCCAGCGAGCCAGCTGCAAAATCTCGTCATCATCGAGAACGATCGTGCGCTGCTCTTCCGGCGATGTTTCGACTATTATGGTCGGCGCGCCAGAGCCCTCGCCGTAGACCATCTTCACAGTCTTCTCGCCACGCTTTCGCTTGAGAATGGGTTTGCATGACAGGTCGGCGAGCAGAGGTTTGAACACGTGATATTCATCTGGATCGACGACCCCCTGCACGACTGTTTCGCCCAGCCCCCAAGCTGCATTGATAAGCACGATCCGATCAAATCCTGTCTCGGTGTCAATGGAGAACATGACGCCTGATGCCCCGTGATCGGCACGAACCATACACTGTACACCAACAGAAAGTCCGACATGCATATGGTCGAAACCCTTGGTGTCGCGGTAGCTGATAGCTCGGTCCGTAAACAGCGAGGCGAAACACTTCCGGCAAGCGTCAAGGAGTGCGTCTTCGCCGGAGACATTCAGAAATGTTTCCAGCTGCCCAGCGAAACTGGCTTCGGGAAGGTCCTCCGCCGTCGCGCTTGACCTCACTGCGACAGACGGAATGTGATGAGCCGACATAGTCCCGAGTTCACGGTACGCATCCCTCACCGCCCGACAGACCTCGTCCGGCCAGTTTCCATCAAGGAACAACCTTCGGATCCTATCGCCAGCAGTCTGAAGGTCGATTTCGCGGCGCCCATAACGAGCGAGTTCCTCTTTGATGGGTGCCCTGAGATCATTCTTATCCACAAAACGCCAATAGGCGTTAGATGTGAGCGCGAATCCCGGCGGTACTCTCACCCCCGCCTGCCGGAGTTTCGAGCTGAGTTCTCCCAGGGAGGCGTTTTTACCCCCCACAAGGGGGCCATCCGCCCGCCCGATTTCGTGAAACCAGGCAATCAAATCTGAGGGACTGGACGCAGCCATAAGAAAATTCCCTGTTCTGAGCAAAGACATTCACACAAGTCTTTTACCAAGTTCGTCATAAGGTCGAAATGGGAGAAACTCGGGTTTAAACTTTGAACACCCTATCCAAATCAGGTAGGCCAGCTTTACTGCCTGAACAGCCGTAATGGGCCAGGACGCATCTCTCGAAACACCGTTGTTGATCGGCAATCACTCGCCGAAAGCAGACATATCCGGAACCGCCGGTTGCGAATCCGTGCGGGATCCGTCGAGGTGTAGGAGCAAATCAGGACCGCTATGGTCCTGGAAACGTAGAAAATGTTCTTTTGAATTGTTCCAGAAACGCTGGTAAATTCACGCGATGCGATCCGGGGACTTTCTAGATTTGACCGTGAAGTCTGGAGCCTGACTTGGACCGGGAAGTACCTCTTGATCGGCTTGTTGGTTTGTCGAACGACCAGACCAGTCTCGCCTCAAGCCAGGTCACCGAACGCCGCACACAGTATGGCGCAAACGCCATTCTCGAAGAAGCGTCGTCGAATTGGTACAATATCATTCGGAATACGATTCAGGATCCGATGATTTGGTTCCTAGTCGGAACCGCAGCCTTGTTCCTGTGGCTCGGCGAATACACAGAAGCGGCGGTGCTGGCTGCGGCGTTGGCGCCGATTATTGGCATGGATGCGTATCTTCACCGACGCACTCAGGCATCGACGGAAGGATTGTTGGCTCGGTTGGCAACCCAAACATCGGTCATTCGCAACGATGAAGAACAGTGCATTTCTTCTGATGAACTCGTGCCAGGCGACCTCGTCATCGTTCGGCCAGGAGAATATTTTCCAGCAGACGGTCTGATCGTTTCTGGCGAGGGGCTACAGGCAGAAGAATCCTCACTGACCGGTGAAGCGCTTCCTGTTCGAAAACTTTCATTTGGCTGGCCGGCAGAAGCTCCCAAAGCGCTGATGGCCGATAACCAATACTGGGGTATGGCTGGCACGCGTTTATTGACAGGGACTGCGCGCATCCGGGTTGCATTCACTGGTGCGGAAACGCTTTATGGGGAGATAGTCCGACTATCCCGCCTCTCTCAGAGAGAGCGTACGCCGCTTCAGGAAGCGATCTCGCGACTTGTTCAGTTGCTGCTGGTTGTCGCCCTTATGTTCTGCGCGGCCCTTGCGGTCATTCGCTATGTACAAGGCTATGGGATCGTTGACGCGGTTTTGAGTGCTGTAACGCTGGCCATTGCGGCATTGCCAGAAGAGTTTCCTGTCGTTCTGACATTCTTTCTTGGTCTGGGAGTATTTCGCCTGGCTCAACGGCAAGCCCTGGTTCGGCGTGCTGTTGTTGTTGAGAATATTGGCAGGGTCTCTTGCATTTGTTGTGACAAGACCGGCACGCTGACTGAAGGGCAGCTCACGCTCGATCATTCACTACCTGTTGAAGGCCTCAAGATTGACCATCTCTTGGCCATAGCTGCAACGGCGTCTCGAAGGGAGACGAGCGACCCGCTGGATTTGGTCCTTCTTCAGTCTGCGCGCGCGTTGGATGGCGAATTCGAAAAAGTCTTTCCCTTCACGGAAGATCGGCTTCGCGAAGTTTCTGTTCGGCGGGTCGCTGCAGGACACTGGGATTTTGCAATGAAAGGTGCTCCTGAGACCGTACTTGCCATGTCAAACCTAAGCGAGGCCCAGGGTGCTCACTGGAAGGCTCGCGTCAATAAGCTGGCCTCAACAGGTCACAAGGTGATTGGTGTTGCCTCGCTGGGTATCAATCACTGGAATGGAGAGGAACCGCAATCTGGGTTTGAATTTGCTGGTCTCCTTGCTTTTTCCGATCCCGTCAGGCCGGGGGTTGCTGATGCGGTAGATCGCGCCCAGAAGGCGGGCATTCGCGTTATCATGATCACAGGAGATCACGCACAGACAGCCGAGGCGATCGCACGCGATATCGGAATCGGCACGACGGAACCCAGAGCTATCGATGGCAGTGAACTGAAGGCGGCCTTGGAAAGAGACCCACACGGAATTGGATTCGATGTGGTATCAAGATGCACGCCTGCCCAGAAGCTCCTGCTTGTTCAGGCTCTGCACAATCGCGGAGAAATTGTTGCGGTGACGGGGGACGGCGTAAATGACGCGCCAGCGCTCCGGGGGGCCGATGTCGGGATTGCAATGGGCTTACGGGGGACACGTTCGGCACGAGAGGTCGCCTCTATAGTGCTTCTCGACGACGACTTCTCAACGATCGTGAGGGCAGTTTCAGAAGGTCGTCAGTTGTTCGCAAACTTGAAGTCGAGCTTTGCATATCTGCTGATGCTCCATGTCCCGCTCGTAACAACTGCTGCATTGGTTCCGCTTCTGGGTTATCCGCTCCTGTATTTGCCGATCCACATTGTCTGGCTGGAGCTCATCATTCACCCCACAGCGATGCTGGCTTTTCAGAATCGGGCACCAACTGACATTTTGCTGCCAGTCGAACATCACAAACGCGTACGCTTCTTTTCATCATCGGAATGGATCTCGATTGCTTCAGTGGGGCTTGTGACTTCATGCATCGTCCTGGGCAGTTATCTGCTCAGTTTGGGCACTGAGCCCGATATTCTCCATGCAAGAGCCATGGCGATCGCCGCACTCGTAACGGCAGGTTCAGCAATCACGTTAGGCCTTACACGACTGCATTCTCCAGTGGCTTTGATCGCAACCATTGCTCCTTTGGCATCCGCAGTTCTGGCAATTCAGATTGAACCACTCGCTCGCATCTTGCACTTGTCTCCCCTGCAGCCTGATGATTGGTTAATTATAACACTAAGTGGCATATTGACTGGTGCAGGCGCCGCCTTCGTAAGACCAAGATGATCTGTAACCTCCACATTTCATGGTGAGTTCGGAAATGTGTTGTGGTTCTGATTGTCCGATTTGGGCCAATGAACGACATTCCATGGCTTATGCTTGGATCCATCCCATACTACCAATCCTCGAAACAAATCTACCCACCTGCCGCGAGGTGAGACTTTGCGGTCCGTTGCCCGCTGAGCTGAAGCCGCGCAAAGTGGTTTCAGAGATCAAAGGCAATAGAGGAAACGGGCCATGACCGAGCTGAATACCGAGCTTTTCGACCTGACCATGTCGGAAAAGGCGAAGCCGCTCTTCGAGCGGGTGAAGAAGCACCTGCAGGAAAATGTCGCGCCCTGGCAGGAGGAGTTCGAGGCGCTGAACAAGGAGAAGGAAGACCGCTGGACCTGGCATCCGCGCCAGCTGGAGCTGCTGGATGCGGCGAAGGCCAAAGCGCGCGAAGCGGGGCTGTGGAACTTCTTCCTGCCGGACGCGGAGACCGGCGAAGGCCTCAGCAATCTCGACTATGCCTATATCGCGGCGGAGCTCGGCAAGTATCCGCAAGGCTCGGAAACGCTGAACTGTTCGGCGCCGGACACGGGCAATATGGAAGTGCTGGAGCGCGTCGGCACACCGGCGCAGAAGGAAAAATGGCTGGAACCGCTGCTGAGAGGCGAAATCCGCTCCGCCTATGCGATGACCGAGCCGAATGTCGCCTCATCGGATGCCAAGAACATCTCCACCACCGCTGTTCTGGATGGCGATGAATGGGTCATCAATGGCGAGAAATTCTACATCTCCGGCGCAGGCGATCCGCGCTGCAAGATCATGATCGTGATGGTCAAGACAGACCCAAGTGCTCCGCCGTCGAAGCAGCAGTCCCAGATCCTCGTGCCGATGGACACACCCGGCGTGGAAATACTGGGCGCCATGGAAGTGATGGGCGAGGATCACGCCCCGCGCGGGCATATGCACCTCCGGTTCGACAATGTCCGTGTACCAAAGGACAATGTGTTGCTGGGCGTCGGGCGCGGCTTTGAGATTTCACAGGTACGCCTCGGGCCGGGCCGGATTCACCATTGCATGCGCTCCATCGGCAAGGCCGAGATTGCGCTGGAACTGATGATCAAGCGCGCTGGCACGCGCGAAGCCTTCGGCAAGCCGATCGCCAAACTCGGCAAGAACCTCGAAGTGATCTCGCGCGCGCGGATCGAGATCAACGCCATGCGGCTCGCCGTGCTGCAGGCGGCGAAAGCGATGGACGTGCTCGGCAACAAGGAAGCGCGCGTCTATGTCAGCGCCGTGAAGGCGATGGTGCCGGAGAAAGTCTGCCTGATCATCGACCAGGCCATGCAGATGCATGGCGCGGCGGGCATGTCGCAATGGTTCCCGCTGGCTGGCATGTATGCCGACATGCGCCACCTGCGTTATGCCGACGGCCCGGACGAAGTGCACCATATGGTGGTCGGCCGCGCCGAAGTGCAGAAGCACGGTCTCTGGTAAGCGGCGGAATTTCCGGTATCGGAGGCGGGCGGTACCTTAGTGGAATCGTTCGTCCTTCGATGTTGGGCTTACCTCGGCCCGGGTGGCTTCGCCGTCCGGGCCGATGATCCAGCCGGGATAAACCTCGGCGAATGTCCGGAACATGTCCGTCAACGGAAGGTCCAGATGGGACCCGCGTTCGCGGACATATTCCATGTGCCGCCGGCCGGACTGGTCGAAGGGGTGCATCAGGGCGCCATCGACTGGATCGAATTCCAGCGTCTTGACGCCGAACCGGTCGCAGAGCTCCTTGTTGAACGCGGTCGACAGTTTCACCCAGCAGCCGTTCAGCCAAAGCTCGCTATAGCCATGCCAGGCGAAGAGGTCGGTGCCCATCGTCTCGGTCAGTTTCTCGCTGGTCAGGTGATTACGCACGTCCGCAAAGCCGAGGCGGGCCGGGATGCCCGAAGCACGGGCCAGCGCCGTCAGGACGATGGATTTCGGTACGCACCAGGTCGCCGTTTCATTGAGGATATTGCTTGCCTTGAACGCCTCGCGCTCGGTGGCGAGATTGTAGGGGTCATAGCGGAAGCCATCGCGGACAGCGTAAAACAGGCGCTCGGCAATCTGCACGTCATCATTGGCGCCATCGGCGAGCGCGCGGGCTCTTGCGATGATCGCTGCGTCATCGCTGTCGACGAAGTAAGTTGCCTTCAGCGCGTCTTCCTGTTCCGACATCATCCTCGCTCCGATCCGTCATGGCTGGTTTCGAAGCAGATGGTAGCGATGCGGGGGCTCGCGTAAATTATGTCCTCGCGTCACCCTTGCGGGTCACTGCGCGCCGGTGATTTCCTTCACCTTGTCCAGCGGCAGGGCCTCGACCCGTCGGGGCGACTGGGTCGAGACATCGAACCCATCGACACTCTTTGCCATGAAGAGGGAGTTGTAGATCGCCTCTTCGGTCGCTTCGATTGTGGCCTGGAACAGGGGGGACATGTTGTCATTGTCTGTCTTTGCGACGGCTGGATCTGTCTGGCGGTAGGTCGAGAAAGCGATGACATAATCGCCGGACCCGTTGGTCATGGAGGCGCCGGTCCTGGCGAGCCCGGCAATGGCACGCTTTGACAGGCGTTCGAGGTTCCGGGAGGAGAGCGGGGCGTCCGTTGCGATCACGATCATGATGGACCCATCGGCCTTGTCCGATGCGATCTCGTCCTTCAGGTAATACTGGCCGAGCCGCTCACCGACCGGCGCGCCATCCACCTGCAGGATGCCGCCGAAATTGCTCTGCACAAGAACACCAATCGTGTAGCTGCCGAGGTTTTCCGGCAGATGCCGGGAACTGGACCCGATGCCGCCTTTCCAGCCGAATGCAACGGTTCCGGCTCCGGCACCGACCGCACCTTCCTCGACCGGGCCGGTCGAGGCGGATGTGATGGCCTGCCCGATCAGGTCCGGTGTGAGGATGCGCTTGCGGATATTGTTCAGCCCACTGTCATTGGTTTCCCCGACAACCGCATTCACCGAGCGCACGCGCTCATTTCCGGGCTGGCTCAACGTCCAGTCGATGACGGCTGACATTGCCCGGTCGACGGAGAGTGTGTTCGTCAGCACGATCGGCGTTTCGATCTCGCCCAGTTCGGCAATCTGCGAGATCCCAGCCAGCTTGCCATATCCGTTGCCGACGAAGATGGCCGCAGGGACGGGGCTTTGATACAGATTGCCGTCATGCGGCAGGATAGCCGTGGCACCGGTGCGGATGTCATCGCCTTCAATCAGGGTGACGTGGCCGACGCGCACGCCGGCGACATCGGTGATGTCATTCTTCTCTCCAGTCGGCAGGACGCCGGGCGTAATGCCCAGCTCCCTCGCGCGAACGCGTTCGGTGTCTGGCTCTGCCTGCATGGGCGTAAAGGTTCCCTGTGCGATGAGAAGCAGGACCAATGCCGAAATCGGTTTCACACCCGTTGCAAACTTCACCTGCGTCTCCGTTGTTTCATGGACGCCGGTCCGGCGCCGGGACCGCCTGTTGCAGACGGTCTGTGAAAGCTCAGAGTATCGGGCGTGCGTCCGGTTCGTCCAGTGTCTGGCGATTTGCTGCAAACTGCAGCCGTTGCTGGCTAGTAAGCGCGGCTGACGCAGAAATCGGCGAGGTCGATCAGGGCGTCGCGGTATGGCGAGTCCGGCAACTGGCGCAGCGCACCCTTGGCCATGGCCGCGTAGGCTTCGGCTTCCTGCACGGTCGCTTCGGCGGCGCCGGTCGCCCGGATAAGGTGCACGGCATGGGCGAGGTCTGCGTCTTCCTGCGTATCCGGGTTCATGGCCCGGTCCCAGAAGGCGCGGTCTTCGTCAGAGCCGCGTCGCTTCGCGATGATCACCGGCAGGGTGATCTTGCACTCGCGGAAATCATCGCCGACCGACTTGCCGATGACGGAGGTCGTACCGCCATAGTCCAGAACATCGTCGATGATCTGGAAGGCGAGGCCGAGATTCTTGCCATAGGTCGCGAAGGCGTGGGCGTGCTCGTCACCGCCGGCGGACATGGCACCGGATTCGGCAGCTGCCTCGAACAGGGCGCCGGTCTTGGCCTCAACGATGGCCAGGTATTCCTCGGTCGGCAGGTCGCGCGCATTCATGGCGGCCAGTTGGCGGACTTCGCCTTCGGCAATCGTGGTGGAAGCCGTGGCCAGCTTATCCAGAATGTCCAGGCTGCGGGTTTCGACCAACAGGTTGAAGGCCCGGGCGAACAGGAAATCACCTACAAGAATGGAGGCGCTGTTGCCCCAGATCGCCTTGGCGGCAGGCTTGCCGCGGCGCAAATCGCTCTCGTCCACCACATCGTCGTGCAGCAGGGTGGCGGTGTGAATGAATTCCACAGCCGCGGCCAGGACGTGGGTCGCATTGTTCGGCTTGCCCACCGCGTGGGCGGCCATCAGGGTCAGCATCGGGCGCAGGCGCTTGCCGCCGGCCGAAACGATGTAACCCGAAAGGTCCGGAATGACGGCGACAGGGCTGGCCGCGCGGGAGGCGAGAATCTTCTCGACTTCGGCAAGGTCGTCAGCCACCAGCGCCTGCATGCGGTCCACCACCGAGCCGGAGGCAGCCTTGCCTTTCGGTTTGGGGGACAGGGTCAAGCGGAGCACTCCGGTTTAGTCGCAGACAGGTGCAATTAGGCTTAAGCGAGCGGAGAGGCAAGAACGACGTGGCACCGGGCCGCAGCAGCACGTGCACAATTTGCCGTGATCACGGAAACGCTGGCCGACCGGCAGGGTTGCAGGTTAGATTGCCGGCATGAAGCGCCTTCTGATGTGTTCCGCGTTCGTGTTGGTGGCAGCCTGCGCCAGCACCTCCGCCTACGGGCCCGCCGCCAAATCCGGCGCCATGGGCTATGAATCCCTGCAGATCGAGAATGACCGGTTCCAGGTCTCCTACACCGATACGGATGCCGCCCGGGCCCGCGACCGGGCCTTGCTGCGCGCGGCGGAAGTCACGCTGGAGCAGGGCAAGGAGTGGTTTGAAGTGACCAGTTCCTACTCGTCTGACGAATCGACACGGGACAGCGGCAGCCGGACCTCTGTCAGCATTGGCGGATCGACCGGTTCCTACGGCCGGTCCAGCGTCGGCGTGGGCGTCGGGATCGGATTTCCGATCGGCAGCTCCAGCAGCAGCGGCAAGGTCACCGAAGTTCTGGAAATCAAGGTCGGCTCCGGCGAAAAACCTGACCGCCCGAACGTCTATGACGCCCGCTCCGTGGACATAAATCTCCGGGGTTCGGCGACTTCCTGATGGAAGAGGTTTTCAGGACCAATGACCTCATCAAGCTGAGCTATGTGGAGCATCTGCTTCAGGAAGCGGGCATCGACTATTTCGTGGCCGACAAGCATATCTCTGCCGTTGAGGGCAATATCGGGGCCTTTCCGCGCCGGGTCATGGTGCAGGAAGCGGTGAAAGAGCATGCGCTTGCGGCGCTCGCCGGGGTCGAGAAGGGATGACGACCGAGGACACGGTCTATCAGGGCCGGGTACATCTGGTTCAGCCGGAGCAGGGCTTCCGGGCGGGCACGGATTCCCTGCTGTTGGCGGCGGCGTTGTCCTGCCGGCCGGGTGGGGAGGCGCTGGAAATCGGCTGCGGCTGCGGCGGGGCGCTGCTGCCTGCGGCGTATCGTATGGACGACGTTCGCCTGACCGGGCTGGACCTCGACATGACTATGACGGACTTAGCCCGGACTGGCGCGGACCGGAACGGATTTGCCGGACGGGTCACAATTGAGACGGGCGAAGCCTCCGAATGGGTCCGCGATCATGAGAACCGGTTCGACCTCGTTTTCGCCAATCCACCCTTTTTTGAGCCGGGGCGAATCTCTGCGCCGGGTGAGGGCAAGGCGGACGCCTATATCGAGACGCTGGACCTTGCCGGCTGGATCAAGGCAATGGCTTTCGCTGCCAAGCCCCGCGCGCCGCTGGTAATGATCCACCGCGCGGCGGAGCTCGCCCGCATCCTTGCGACGTTCGACCGGCAGACCGGGGAGATCACCGTCCTGCCCATTGCGTCGAAACCTGGCGAGGAGGCGCGCCGGGTGCTGGTGCGCGGCCGCAAGGGGCTGAAACGCGGACCGGTGCGGCTGCTGGCACCAATGGTGACCCACCAGCCGGACGGGTCGGCCAGTCCGGCGCTGGAGGCCATCCGCCGGGGTGAACCAATCGACTGGTAGGGCCTCGTTGCGACTTGTGCTAACGTCACCGGACCCCATCTCAGTTTGAAGGGGGCAGGAAGGAGCCCAGAAGTGTTCGGCGTCTTGTTCTGGATTTTCATGATCGGCGGCCTGATCGTCGCGGCGCTGGGTTTCACCAGCACGTACCGCCAGCGGGATGACCGTGACGGGCCCAACTGAGGAGACGCGAATTGTTTGCTGCGCTGTTCTGGCTGTTCCTTCTGACTGGCCTATTCGTCGCCATAATGGGCCATTCTGGTTTCTACCACCTCGTCACCGGCCGCGACGGCGGAAACATGGACCATCCGGACTCGCGGGGCAGTTTCTGAACGCACGCCCGCGCTTGCACCGCGGCGCCGGCAAGGCTAGTCCGGCAGGGAAATTCTCCAATGGAACAGAGCCATGTCCGCACCCAAGGCTGAAGCCAAGCCGAAATCCTTTCAGGATCTGATCCTGACGCTCCAGAATTACTGGGCGGAGCAGGGCTGTGCTGTCCTGCAGCCATATGACATGGAGGTCGGCGCCGGGACGCTGCACCCGGCCACCGTGCTGCGCGCGCTCGGTCCGAAGAACTGGCGGGCCGCTTATGTCCAGCCCTCGCGCCGCCCGAAGGATGCGCGCTATGGCGAGAACCCGAACCGGCTCGGCCACTATTACCAGTTCCAGGTGATCCTGAAGCCGAACCCGGAAAACCTTCAGGATCTGTACCTGACCAGCCTCTACAAGATCGGTATTGACCCGACGGTGCACGACATCCGCTTCGTCGAGGACGATTGGGAAAACCCCACCGTCGGCGCCTGGGGCCTTGGCTGGGAAGTCTGGTGCGACGGGATGGAAGTCAGCCAGTACACGTATTTCCAACAGGTCGGCGGCCTTGATGTGCGCCCGGTTTCGGGCGAGCTGACCTATGGGCTCGAACGTCTCGCCATGTATGTGTTCGGCGTCGATAATGTCTACGACTTGCCGTACAATGATCCGGACTCGGACGTTCCGCTGACCTATGGCGACGTGTTCCTCGAAAACGAGAAGCAGCAGTCTGCCTTCAATTTCGAATTCTCCGATGTCGAGATGCTGAAGCGCTGGTTTGCCGATTGCGAGAACCAGTCGAACGCCCTGCGCGCGGCGGGCAAGCCGCTGCCGGCCTATGACTACGCGCTGAAAGCGTCGCACACATTCAACCTGATCGACGCCCGCGGTGCGATCAGCCCAACCGAGCGGCAGGCCTATATTGGCCGCGTCCGCGACCTTGCCCGCGGTGCCGCCGAACAATGGGCGGAGCAGGAAGACGCGCGGGCCGGGGGATGAAGGCGCAGGCGCTCTTCGCGGCACTGGCCCTGATCGCTGCCTGCGGCGGGGAACGTGTTGCAGAAGACGGCCCGCCGCCGCTCTACAAATACAATGCGATGAAAGAGGCGGTTACGGACGCTCGCGACACGCTGCCTGTGTTCTGGGAAGCGCTCGAGTCCGGCAATGCCGCCTATTCGGATTTCGCGCTGAACGTCGCCACAAAGTCTGACCGGTACACGGAAGAACATGTCTGGCTGGTCGATATCCGGCATGTGGACGGCGAGCATTTTGCCGGCGCCGTTCCGAAGGATCATGAGATCCGGGACGGCCTTGCCCCCGGCGACAGGATCGCCTTTCTGCCTGAACAGATTTCAGACTGGCGGTTCCGGGAGGATGGCAAATTCCGCGGCGCCTATACGACCCGGGCCATGATGAATTTGGCGCCGGACGCCAAAATCGATAACATCCGGGCCATGTTCCACGACTCGCCGGTGCCGTGAACTCGCGTCCGGAAACGGTCTTCACCCTCTGGTCATGATTTTCTCCCAGGATTGTAATATCTGCAATCAAAGGAAGTCTCCGATGCGCCGCATTTTCGTCGCCGGACTAGCGCTGATCCCGATGGGTATGATCTTCCCGGCTGAGGCCCGGCAAGCGGTCGGGCCAGCGTTTCCATCCTATCTGGGCACGGTCGAACAGGTGCAGGATGTGATTGCGGCGCCCGGCAGGAAGATCGTCCGCCTTGATGCGGATGACATGTCAGCCGGAATCCTCACCCAGCTGATGAATGCCACACCCGGAACGCAGCTGGCCCAGGCCGTCATCGTCAGACTCGACTCCGGAGACCGGAAGGAGATCATTGTTCCTCCGGGCACTCTGCTGGCTGTGGACGACCGCGTGAATTGCCTCGCAAGGCCGGGTGGCTGGGGCGTCGAACGGGTTGAACAAGCCGGTTAAATCGGGAACCATGAACGTTGACGCGTAAGTCTGGGCCCATCCTGGACAGAACAGGAGGTGGATATGGCAGACCAACCTGAAATCGGCGGGCGCGAGCCCATCGCGGTCGAGGTCGAAGAAGGCAAGATGTACTGGTGGTGCGCGTGCGGGCGGTCGAAGAACCAGCCTTTCTGCGACGGCAGCCACAAGGGCAGCGAATTCGTGCCGCAGGGGTGGGAAGCGCCGAAAACCGGAAAGGTCTTCTTCTGTGCCTGCAAGCGCACCGGCAAGAGCCCGCTTTGCGACGGCAGCCATAACAAGCTTTGACTTGGTCTGATCCGGGCATCGGGGTAACCTCTCTTTCGTGGGAGGAATTCAGATGTTCCGGACGATCAGCCTGCTGTTGTTCCCGGTCTGCCTGTCTCTGGCGGCTGCTGCTGAAACCAACCGCGCCTTTATCGTCGGGGTGGGCGAATATGCCGAGCTGACAGACCTGCAGAAGACGGTTGGCGATGCGAACGGCTATGCTGGCGTTTTTGCCGAAGACCTGAATTTTGAAGTCACCCCCCTGATCAACCCGGACACGGATACGTTCCTGGAACAGTTCGATGCGTTCCTGCAGACGATCGAGCCGGGTGATCGGGTGGCTTTCATCTTCTCCGGCCATGGCTGGTCGGATGGTGGGCAGAATTATCTCGCCTTGTCGGATGCGCCGTATCACAGCTCCCTGCTGGGTTTGCGGAAGCGGACAATCTCGCTGAGCGAAGAAATCCTGGACGAAATCCGGGCCCGGCAGCCGGAAATGGTGTTCGCAGTGGTCGATGCCTGCCGGGATAATCCCTTCGACACTGGCACGCGCAGCATGACCAAGGGCATGGCCCGCACAGGGATCACGAGCGACACGCTGGTCGTGTATGCCGCCGGCGCAAACCAGATGGCGCTCGACCGGCTCGGTCCGGAAGATGAGGCGCCGTATTCCGTCTTTACCCGCAGCCTGTTGCCGAAACTGCGCGATCCGAATTTCCCGCTGTCTTTCGCCGTTGGCGAAGCCAGCGAGGAAGTTGCCGAACTCGCCGCCAGTGTCGAGCACTCCCAGAAGCCGGCGGTTTATTCCGATGTTGATCCCCGCTTCTGCTTCTCCGGCCAGTGCCAGTTCGGGGAGATGGACCAGGAAGAGAAAGACTGGATCTACATTTCCAGCGCCGGCTATGTGCAGATGGACGTCTGTTCCAAGTACAGCGAGCATCTGAAGAAATATCCGGACGGCAAGTTTGCCGCCGTGGCGAAGCGCTACCTGTCCAATCCGCCCTGCGCTGTGGAGCGTCTGAAGCTCAAATCGGCCTCCTGGTATGCCGACCTGCAGGGCCATACCGACGAGATATATGGCCTCGACTACAGCCCCAGCGGCCGGTTCCTGGCCAGCGCTTCGGCCGACAACACGGCGCGGATCTGGGTGGTGGGCATGTCGCCTTCCGAATTCGGGGGGCTGACCGTTCTGGAAGGTCATACCGAACCCCTCCTGTCGGTGCAGTTCAGCCCGGACGAGGAATATGTGGTCACGGCCTCTCAGGACGATACCGCCCGTATCTGGCGCGCGGTCGGCGGCCCGCCGGTGCAGGTACTGACCGGTCATACGGGCGATGTGTCTTTCGCGGATTTCAGTCCGGATGGCGAACGCGTGGTCACCGCCTCCTATGATGGCACTGTGCGGGTGTGGGAGGTGGCGACCGGCGAGGAAGCCTTCCGGATCGACACGCATTCCTCAGCCGTACGGTCCGTTCACTACAGCCCGCTGGGCAACCGCCTGCTGACCGCTTCGAACGACGGCACGGTGCGCCTCTTCAATTCCAGCAACGGATCGCTGGTGCGCACGATTGAGTCCGGCCCGGTGCCGGCGACCTATGCGGAATCCGATGATACGGCGGATCGGGTGCTGGTCGCCTCCGCCGATGGGTCGGCGCGCATCTGGAGCGATACGGGCGAGCCGATTGAGCTCGAAGGTCATGACGGCCCCTTGTGGAATGCCGCGTTCAGCCCGGATGGCGAAATGGTCGTCACCAGCGCGGATGACCTGTCGGCCCGGCTGTGGGACGCAAGGAACGGGGCCATGCTGGCCAAACTCCAGGACCTCGGCGCCTTCGGGGCGAACTGGGCGGTGTTCTCGCCGGACGGCAAGATGGTCGCCGCGGCGATGAAAGGCGCGCACCTCCAACTGTGGCAGCTGACCTTCGAGACGGAGTTCGCGCCGGAGGAAACCGGCGAGCCGGCGCCCTAGAAACCTCTCCTTATCCGGGCCCAACTACAGACCTGCCGCTTGACCCGTGTGCGGGCGCCTGTAAGCCGTGGCGGTCTTATCTTTCCTGAACACTGCAGGGCATTATGGCTGAGCTGCTTCTAGAACTCTTTTCCGAGGAAATTCCTGCGCGCATGCAGGCAAAGGCGGAGGCCGACCTGCGCGATGCCATGGAGAAGGCCCTGAAAGAGGCCGGTCTCAAATGGAAGCTGCTGGCCGCCTGTTCCGGCCCGCGCCGCCTGACCGTGTCGATCAACGGTCTCAGCGAGCGATCGGCCGATGTGAAGGAAGAGCGCAAGGGCCCGAAGGTCGGCGCGCCGGACAAGGCGGTCGAAGGCTTCCTACGCGGCGCCGGGCTCAGCGATATCAGCCAGGCCGAAGTGCACTCCGATCCGAAGAAAGGCGAATTCTATGTCGCCGTGATCGAGACGCCCGGCCGCGACGCGAAGGACATCATCGCCGAGACGGTGCCTGCGATCATCCGCGGCTTCCATTGGCCGAAGTCGATGCGCTGGGGCACCGGAGACCTGCGCTGGGTGCGCCCGCTGCAGCGGATCACCTGCGTGCTGGATGGCGAAGTCGTGCCGTTTGATGTGGACGGTATTACCAGCGGCAATGAAGTCGAGGGCCACCGAGTGCATGGCCGCGGGCCGTATAAGGTGACGGGCTGGGAGGATTATTCCAAGCAGCTGGAAGGCGCCGGCCATGTGAAGCTGACGCGGGCCGACCGCCGCGAAGTGATCCTCAAGGGGATCGAAGCCGTCTGCAAAAAGGCCGGACTCGAATGGATCGAGGACCAGGGCCTGCTGGAAGAAGTGACGGGCCTCGCCGAATGGCCGGTGGTCGTGCTGGGCGACATGGATCCGGATTTCCTGAGCCTGCCGCCGGAAGTGATCCAGCTCTCCATGCGCACGCACCAGAAATACTTCGCCGTTAACGATGCAAAGACCGGCAAGCTCGCGCCGTACTTCATAGTGGTGGCGAACATCGAGGCGACCGATGGCGGTAAGAAGCTGGCCGAGGGCAATTCCCGCGTCCTTTCCGCCCGCCTCGACGATGCCCGCTTCTTCTGGGACCTCGACAAGGCCAAGCCGCTGGAAGAGATGGCGAAGAAGCTGTCGACGATTGCGTTCAAGGCAGAGCTTGGCTCGCTGGGCGACAAGGTTGAGCGCGTCGCGGCGCTCGCCCGCGAACTCGCCCCGAAAGTGGGCGCCGATCCGGACCTCGCCGAGCGCGCCGCGCGCCTCGCTAAGGCGGACCTCGTATCAGAAATGGTCGGCGAGTTCCCGGAACTGCAGGGCGTGATGGGCCGCTACTATGCGATGGAAGCGGGTGAGCCTGCTGCTGTGGCTGACGCCATCCGCGACCATTACAAGCCGCAGGGCCCAAGTGATATCGTACCGACCGACCCGGTGGGCATCGCCGTCGCCCTCGCCGACAAGCTCGACACGCTGGTCGGCTTCTGGGCCATCGACGAGAAACCGACCGGCTCGAAAGACCCGTTTGCTCTCCGCCGTGCGGCGCTGGGCGTGGTTCGGATTGTTTTGGAAAACGGGACGCGGTTGAATCTTGCTGACATTTTGTTCTCGGCAAGAATGGCGTTCCCGAAGGGTTCGAAGAGCCCGGGGCCTTCAAAATCGGTTCGAGAGGCCGTCGAAGGTGCATTCAGAACTGAAGAAACGAATGACCTCCTCTCCTTTTTTGCTGACCGCCTGAAGCAATACCTCCGGGATCAGGGCCAGAGGCATGACCTGATCGATGCTGTTTTTGCGCTCGGCGAGGACGATCTGGTGCTCATCACCCGCAGGGTCGAGGCGCTCGGCGCCTTCCTCGGAACCGAAGACGGCGCGAACCTGCTGGCGGGTTACAAGCGCGCTGCGAACATCCTGAAGGCCGAGGAGAAGAAAGGCGCGCTGCCTGACAATCTCGTCGTCGACGGGGCGCTGATCGATGCCGGGGCGGATCAGGAGATCCACCTGCACCAGACGCTGGGCCAGGTACGCCACGACATCGAAGAGCCCCTCAAGAACGAGGATTTCGAGGCCGTCATGACCGAACTCGCCAAGCTGCGCGGGCCGGTCGATGCCTTCTTTGAGCATGTCATGGTCAATGATCAGGACGACGCCGTGCGGGCGAATCGCCTGGCGCTGCTGGCCGATATCCGTGACACGCTGCATCGCGTGGCCGATTTTTCCCAGATCGAAGGCTGAGCCGACGGGGCTGCCGTCCCGCATCGGAACAGATTTTCCCTGTCTGGTGCGGGCCAGAGCGATTTGATACAGCTATGTGACGAAAAACAACGTTGTCAGGGCATAAGCGACCTTTCGGCCGCTGGCAATTGGCGCTGCGATGCAGCATAGGGTTTGCAATCCCCTCGCGCGCGAGCGGGCATGCAGAGACGCGCGCAGATAATTGAAGAGGACACCATGGGTGAAGCAGCACTGAAGCACGCGGAAGAGACCTGGGTTTACGCATTCGGCGGGGGCACCGCCGATGGCGACGCTTCCATGAAGAATTTGCTGGGCGGCAAGGGTGCAAACCTTGCCGAAATGGCCAAGCTGGGCCTGCCGGTGCCGCCGGGCTTTACGATCTCCACCGCTGTATGCACGGCCTATTACGAGCTTGAGCGGGAATATCCCTCCACGCTCGCCCCGCAGGTCGACCAGGCGCTGGCCGATCTGGAGAAGAAATCCGGCAAGGGCTTCGGCGATCCGGAAAATCCGCTACTCGTGTCTGTGCGCTCAGGCGCCCGCGCTTCGATGCCGGGCATGATGGACACGGTTCTGAACCTGGGCCTCAATGAAGCCTCGGCCGCCGGCCTCGCCAAGAAGGCCGGTGAACGCTTCGCTTATGACAGCTATCGCCGCTTCATCCAGATGTATTCCAACGTCGTGCTGGGCATCAGCCATGACGAGTTCGAGCACCTGCTCGACGAGTACAAGGACCGTCAGGGCATCGACCTCGATACCGACATGACCGCCGATGACTGGAAGAAGATCATCGTGCACTACAAGGAAGCCGTCGAGAAAGAGCTGGGCAAGCCTTTCCCGGAAGATCCGAAGGAACAGCTGTGGGGCGCCATCTCGGCCGTGTTCGGCTCGTGGATGAACGACCGCGCGATCACCTATCGCAAGCTGAACGACATCCCGGCCGAATGGGGCACGGCGGTGAACGTGCAGGCCATGGTGTTCGGCAATCTCGGCGAAACCTCCGCCACGGGCGTGGCCTTTACGCGCGACCCGTCGAACGGCGATCCGATCTTCTATGGCGAATACCTGATCAACGCACAGGGCGAGGACGTGGTGGCGGGCATCCGCACCCCGGCCCCGATCTCGCGCGAGCGGGCTGACACGCTGGGCTCCGAAGACGCCCCGCTGGAAGAGGCCATGCCGGAAGTCTATGCCCAGCTGCGCGATGTCGCGAACACGCTGGAGCGCCACTACAAAGACATGCAGGACCTCGAATTCACGGTCGAGGACGGCAATCTCTACATGCTGCAGACGCGGAGCGGAAAACGCACCGCCGCGGCTGCTCTCAAGATTGCTGTGGACATGGCCCGCGAAGGCCTGATCAGCGAAAATGACGCCGTGCTGCGCCTGCTGCCATCGCAGCTGGACCAGCTACTGCACCCGACGATCTCTGAAGACGCCGAGCGCGATGTGCTCGTGGTCGGCCTGCCGGCCAGCCCCGGCGCGGCTGTCGGCAAGGTCGTGTTCGATTCCGATGAAGCCTTCCAGTGGGCCGAGAAGGGCGAAGATGTCATTCTCGTCCGTATCGAGACGAGCCCGGAAGACATCAAGGGCATGCACGCTGCGCGCGGCATCGTCACCGCACGTGGCGGCATGACCAGCCACGCCGCTGTTGTGGCGCGCGGCATGGGACGTCCCTGCGTTTGTGGTGCCGGCGGCCTGCAGGTTGATGGCAAGGCGGGCGTGTTCCGCGTCATGGGGCGCGAAGTGAAGAAGGGCGATGTCATCACTGTGGACGGTGCAACCGGCCAGGTGATGCTGGGCGCTGTGGACATGGTGCAGCCGGACCTCTCGGGTGACTTCGGCACACTGATGGCCTGGGCCGATGCGGCCCGCCGCCTGAAAGTGCGGGCCAATGCCGAAACACCGCTCGATACCCGCACAGCGGTTGAGTTCGGCGCGGAAGGCATTGGCCTTTGCCGCACGGAGCACATGTTCTTCGAAGAAGACCGCATCCCCGAAGTGCGTGCGATGATCCTGTCGAACGATGTGGCCGGACGGCGCGCCTCGCTGGACAAGCTTCTGCCAATGCAGCGCGGCGACTTCGAGGAGATCTTCCGCATCCTGGAAGACCGCCCGGCGACTATCCGCCTGCTCGATCCGCCGCTGCACGAATTCCTTCCGCACACCGATGAGGACATGGAAGACGTTGCCAAGGCGTCCGGCGTCAGCGTTGAAGAGCTGAAGCGCCGTGCCTCCGATCTGCATGAAAGCAACCCGATGCTCGGCCACCGGGGGTGCCGCCTGGGTATTACATACCCGGAGATCTACGAAATGCAGGCCCGCGCCATCTTCGAGGCGGCTGTGAACATCGCCAATGAAACGGGCCGCAAGCCGGTGCCGGAAGTGATGATCCCGCTGGTCGCGACACACCGCGAACTGCAGATCCTGAAAGCCGTGGTCGATGAGCAGGCCAAGGCCGTGTTCGCGGAAACCGGTGTGACGCTGGACTACCTCGTCGGCACGATGATCGAGCTGCCGCGTGCAGCCCTGCGCGCCGGCGATATCGCCCAGTCGGCCGCCTTCTTCTCATTCGGTACGAATGACCTGACCCAAACCACGCTAGGCATCTCTCGCGACGATGCCGGCCGCTTCCTGAAAATCTATGAAGACAAGGGAATCTACGAAAAAGACCCCTTCGTCACGCTGGACCAGGAAGGCGTGGGCGAATTGGTGAAAACGGCCGCTGAACGGGGCCGGAACACCCGTCCAGGCATCAAACTGGGCATCTGCGGTGAGCATGGCGGCGATCCGGCTTCCGTGGCCTTCTGCCACCGTACGGGCCTCGATTATGTGTCCTGTTCGCCTTACCGGGTGCCGATTGCGCGTCTCGCCGCGGCACACGCTGCCCTCTCGGAATCAGACAGCTGACAGTTACGGTCCCGAATCGATTGCGAGCGGCTGTGGTAATCGTGCCACAGCCGCTTTTTCGCACCGCAACATGCCTCTTGTCACAAACGTAGAAATTTTACGAAAAATCAACAAGTTGAGGGTCCGGCGTAAATTACACCGAATTAATTCGCTTGTGAGGCGAATTTCACCTGACGGAATTGTCACTCCAAACTCTGGCGAGCTTCTTGCTAGGTAGCTGTTCGGCAGCATATTCCGCTTGTGAAAGGGCGGTAAAAGCCGCCGGAAACAGTCAAACCAAGCAGTCCCGGAACTGCACAACAGGGCGGAATTATATCGCCCACCGGGACCTGGGGAGAGCGGTGATGTTAAGGAATCTTCAACCACGTCAGGCGACCCTGTCGTCAATGCGTGGGCTCCAAGGGAAGCTCAAGCGTTGGTGGATGGCTATGACGAACGAAGAACAGCGCGATATTGTCATTCGCGGCGCGACCGTAGCGGTCTGCGCGGTGGCAGCGACTGTGACCCTGCCTGTGATCGGCTCGGTTCAGTCCGATATTCGCGCTCAAGCAGATTTCAGCGAGCAGGCTCAGCGGTTTGCGCAGATCGAAGATGGCGGCGCCAGCGTCCGCCTGGCCGACCATGCACCGTCGCTGCTGGACACGCCGTGGATTCGCACAGTCGAATATACTCTGGAGCGCGACACAGCCTCCTCGATGAGCCGTTACGCCAAGCGTGACCGGGATGGTGCGGCAATCGCCTCGCTCGTCTCGTTCAAGCCGGAGCACCTGAAGCGCGCTGAAGCGCTCGACTCCGAAGCGCACTGCATGGCGCAGGCGATCTATTACGAATCCCGCAACGAGCCGCTGGCTGGTCAGCTCGCTGTTGCTGAAGTGATTTCCAACCGGATGCGCGACCATCGCTATCCGGACACCGCGTGCGGCGTGGTCTTCCAGGGTGCGACCCGGACGACCGGCTGCCAGTTCACCTTCACCTGTGATGGCGCCCTTGGCCGCAAGCCGAAAGGCACAGCCTGGGAACAGGCACAGGAGATTGCGGCCCACGTCCTGATGAACCTCGCCGAGGATCGTACGGGCGGCGCAACCCATTATCACGCGACCTATGTCGATCCGGTGTGGAGCGCGGGCCTGATCAAGACCGACAAGATCGGCCTGCATGTGTTCTACCGTTTCCCGCGCGGCTCCGAGTGGGCGAAGGTCCGCAGTGCGAGCGCGTCGCGGTCCGCCCCGGCGCCTGTGGTCGCTGCGGCGGAAACCAAGGACCTGAATGCGGAATCACTGTCCGTCCTGCGCGAAGCCACCGCGGATGAGATGAGAGTGGCTGCCAAGGTCGAAGCTTCTGCAGCTCCGGCCACGGTGACCACATCGACCCGCACCATCACCAATGGTGCCCCGCGCCTTACGACGGCCACCGAAGGATCGTTCGAGGTCGCCTCGAACGACATGGGCGTTGATTCCTACGCCGCTGCGCAGGCTGCGAAAGCTGTGACCGCATCAGGCGGCATGCGCTGATCTGAAATCCAGACAATGAAAAAGCCGCCGGCATATCACTGGCGGCTTTTTTTGTTTGCCTTACAGGCATGGAGGGATCAGTCGCGCGGCGGGACGGACTTTTTCACCTGATTGCGGATCAGGCCCGGCGCCCAGCGGCTGATGAACTTCGCCCGTTGTGCCGCTTTGCCCGCCATATAGTGGATGTCGTCACCATGCGCTGCGTCCCATGCCCGCTGAGCAGCCAGGGAGACCGGATAAACGTCTTGTCCATTCTCGCGGATCTCGTCTGCCATCTTCACATTGGCGCCTTCAGCGGTGCCCATGTCCAGGATCGGTGTATCGATAAACCAGGGCATCAGGCTGGTGACGCGGATGTCGAGATCCCGGAATTCCGCGTCGAGCGCTTCGGTCAATCCGCGGACGGCGAATTTCGTGGCTGAATATACGGCAAGGCGCGGCGAGCCGACTATCCCGGCTGTGGAGGCCGTGTTGACGATGCGCGCGCCTTCCGTTTCCTTCAGTAGCGGCAGGCAGGCCTGCACGCCATTGATGACGCCTTTGACGTTCACGTCGACAACGAGGTCGTTGTCTTCGCCCGAGATTTCCTCGAACCAGCCGTGCCGGCCGATACCGGCATTGTTAAACAGGACATGCATCTTGCCGCCGGTGGCTTCCGAGAAGCTCTTCACGCCCAGAGCCCAGTCATTGCGATCTCGCACATCCAGCTTCGCATAGACGGAATTGCCGGGGCCGAGTTCGCTGGCCACGTCTGCGAGGCCGGCGGTGTTCACGTCATAGAGACCGCAGAACCAACCCTTTTCGGAAAAGAAGCGCGCCGTTTCCGCGCCGATCCCGGAGGCGGCGCCGGTGATAAAAATGCTCTTGCGGCCGTTTGCGCTGGCCATGTCTGAAATCCCTCCTGCGCGGGCAGTTGCCCAATAAGCGCAGTGTCAGACCACATCCATTCCAAGGTCAAGGTTCGGCGCCGAATGGGTGAGCGCGCCAACCGAGATGAAATCAACGCCCGTCTCTGCAATTGCGGCGACTGTATCGAGGTTCACCCCGCCTGATGCTTCCAGCACGGTCTTGCCGCCGGCCATGGCGACGGCCTCGCGCAGCGTGTCGGGGCTCATATTGTCCAGCAGGACAGCATGTGGGCCGTGCGGAAGTGCTTCTTTTAGCTGGTCTAGCGAATCGACCTCGACTTCGATCATCCGCAAATGTCCGGCATAGGCTTTTGCGCGTTCCAGCGCAGTGGAGACCGAGCCGCAGGCCGCGATGTGATTGTCCTTGATGAGGACGGCGTCGTCGAGGCCATAGCGGTGAGCTGTGCCGCCGCCACAACGTACGGCGCGCTTTTCGAGAGCGCGGTGGCCTGGCGTAGTTTTCCGTGTACAGACAATTATCGCTTTTGTGTGCGCGATCTTGTCGGCGAAGGTGCGTGTCATGGTGGCCACGGCGGAGAGGCGGCCAAGGAAGTTCAGCATGGTCCGTTCAGCGATCAGGATGGACCGGGCAGAGCCTTCCAGGCGCGCGACCACGTCGCCCTTTTCCAGTACGGAGCCATCCGGCATTTCAATGGTCAGCTTTACGGACGGGTCGATCAGTTTCAGCGCGTAGGCTGCTGCGTCCAGTCCCGCGATCACGCCTTGCTGGCGCGCGGCGATGACGACTTTCAGCTGGGTGTCAGGCGCGATGGTCGCGTCGGTTGTCAGGTCACCTGCGCGGCCAAGGTCTTCCGCGAGCGCCAGGCGCACGATCGGATCAAGGATAATGTCGGGAAGAGGGGGCGGAACTTGAGTCATGAGGGAACGCTCTCTTTGAAGGGGCGTTGGAGGAACTGGCGATGCGGTTCGCCGGTTTCGGGAAAATCGGAACGGTAGTGGCCGCCGCGGCTTTCGTGCCGAGCCTGTGCGCTTTTTACGATCAGGCCTGCGGACGTGATTGCGCGGGCCGGACCATGTTGCTCACGCAGCTGGTCAATCAGCTCTGCCACTTCGGCGAGCCCGCTCGCATCACGGACCACACCGCAGTTTTGCGACATTGCTGAACGCAAGGCCTGCAGGGCTTCATGCGGCAGCGCGTCAGGCACATGCCCCTTGCTGGCTTTGATGTCCGGCAGTTTTGCCTCTCGCAGGCGCTCGGCAATGCGATGTGAGAAGACGACGGCTTCGAGCAGTGAATTCGAGGCGAGCCGGTTGGCGCCGTGTACGCCGGTGGACGTACATTCTCCGCAGACGGAGAGACCATCCAGGGAGGACTTGCCCCAGAAGTCCGGCACGATACCTCCCATGTGATAATGCGCTGCCGGGGCGATAGGGATCATGTCCACGCGCGGGTCTATGCCAGCCGATTTGCAGGCAGCAAAAACGGTTGGGAAGTGTTCGGGGAAATGTTCCCCGACGGCTTCTCGGCAATCGAGGAAAGCGCCGCGGCCGGATGTGCGCTCGGTATGGACCGCGCGTGCCACTTCATCGCGCGGGGCGAGTTCAGCCAGTTCATGATAGGATTCCATGAAGCGCTTGCCATCGCGGTTGCGCAGGATGGCGCCTTCGCCGCGCAGCGCCTCGGTGGCGAGCGGTGCCGGATCGCGGCCGATATCGATGGCTGTCGGGTGGAACTGAACGAACTCCAGATCTGCGACCAAAGCGCCGGCCTCCCAGGCCATGGCGATGGCATCGCCGCGCGCGGCAGGCGGATTGGTGGTGACCTGGAACAGGCCGCCTGAGCCGCCGGTGCACAGCACGGTTTCGCGGGCTGTCTGCGTCGACAGCCGCCCAGCGGCGTCGCGCAGGATGACGCCCGCAACATTCAGCTGATCGTCCTGCATCAAGCCGACAGCGCGCACGCCTTCAACAATACGGATGTGAGAGGCGGAATGAACGGCCGCGACGAGCGCGTCCATGATGGCCTTGCCTGCAAGATCTCCGGCCACGCGGGCAACGCGCGGATGGGAGTGGGCAGCTTCCAGTGACAGGGCGAGGGCGCCATCGGGCGTACGATCGAAAGGCACGCCAAGCGCGATCAGGTCGCGAACGCGGGCCGGGCCTTCCTCGGCGATCAGGCGGGCGATGATCGGATCCACAAGCCCGGCGCCCGCCGCGATCGTGTCGGCCGCGTGCTGTTCCGGGCTATCGTTCGGGTGAAGGGCTGCGGCAAGGCCGCCCTGTGCCCAGGCTGATGAAGCAGCCTGGCCGAGAGGTGCCGGCGAGATCACGATACAGGGACGCGGAGCGAGCTTCAGTGCCAGGAACAGGCCGGCGAGGCCCGCTCCCACGATCAGGACATCACTGCCGGCGTGTGCATCTGCCGTCAGGGTCTGAACATGCTGCCCGTCCGCCAAGTCAGGAAATACCGTTCGTTGCGCGCCGGAATTCCGCCGGAGCGGTCACCGCCGAGACAAGCGCGCCGAACATGCGGTCGGCCGACTCGATGGTGAGGGTGAAATTGTCGGGCACATAGATCAGACCCTCGACTTTGGATTCCAGCATTTCCTCGATCTCGGAACGAATGGAGAGCTGGTCCCCGAAGCGGCGCGCCTTGCAGGACTGGCGTACGACGGAGCGGCCCCAGACGGAGCACACTTCCACCGCTGTCAGCTCGCAGGTGAACTGGTCCGGTTCCGGGTGAGGGGTGAGATACATTGTGCCGGTCATCAGGCATTCACCACCGCGATAGGGTTTTGTACGGAAACTCCACGTGCCGAGCACGTCGGTCGCATCGTCTTCAGTTCCGGCATGAACCGGCGTTGTTGCCAGCAGGGTACCCGCCAGCGCGAGCGCGGTCATGCGTGCCAGGCGGGAGGTCATGCTGCCACTCCTATTTGTCCTCACACGCATAACCTAGACCCGGCGGCGGGATACGCCAACGCCCCAGCCGCTTAAACCACCATCTCGATTTCGAGGGGTGCAAGTCCAGTCACGAAGTCGAGCGGCTTCTCCATGCGCGGCAGGGCCATCATGGCATCGAGCGCTTCCTTGGCACGCAAGCGCACGTCTTCCGGAATGGTCACCTCATGCTCGCCCGTCACGAGGCAATCATAGATGTTTTCCAGCGTGATGCGCTTCATGTGCGGGCACAGATTGCACGGGCGAATGAAGTTCGTGCCCGGGTTCTCGGCGGCGACATTGTCGCTCATCGAGCATTCCGTCAGCAGCACGACCTTCGGCGGGTGTTTCTCAGCCACATAATTGGCGAGAGCTGCCGTGGAACCGGCATAGTCAGCGGCTTCCAGGACGTCTGGCGGGCATTCCGGGTGGGCCAGAATGACGACGCCCGGATGGGCATCGCGCAGCTGGTGAACGTCTTCGGCGCTGAACATCTCGTGCACTTCGCACGCACCCGGCCAGGTCATGATACGGATATCAGTCTGGGCGGCGACGTTCTTGGCGAGATATTGGTCCGGCACCAGGATGACGGTGTCGGTATTCCATTCCTTTGCAACGGCTTCCACAACCTGCGCTGCGTTGGAGCTGGTGCAGGTGATGTGGCATTCGGCTTTCACGTCGGCCGTCGTGTTTACATAGGTGACGACCGGATAGTTCGGGTATTTTTCCTTGATCAGCCGGACGTCCGCGCCCGTGATCGAGGCGGCAAGCGAGCAGCCTGCGCGTGTATCCGGGATCAGGACGGTCTTTTCAGGGGCGAGGATCTTGGAGGTCTCGGCCATGAAGTGCACGCCGGCTTGGACGATGATGTCGGCATCGACCTTGGACGCTTCGCGGGCGAGCTGGAGGCTGTCGCCCCGGAAGTCGCCGACCAGACGGAAAATGTCCGGCGTCATGTAATTGTGCGCCAGGATGACGGCGTTCTTCTGAACTTTCAGTCGGTTGATCGCAGCGACGAGCGGGGCAATGGCCGGCCACTCCATCGGCGTCACGAAATCTTTGACCAGCGGATAGAGATGGTCTGTTTCTGCGCGCACGGCATCATCATAGCTGAGGCCACGAGCCTCAGCCGCATTCGGGCCGCGCAGCGGCGTGGGGGTAGGGCAGCCAGGTCCAGAATCGATCAGACGAGCCATGTCACGTCCTCCTTTGACCAACCGAGCACTTTTGCTCGATTTGAGTATAATGTGGCCCCGAAAGTGTGCGTTTCAAGGGGAATACCTTCAAACGTCCGGGATCAGGGCGCTCGTGCGACAAGCAATTGAAGCTTTTGCGCACTCTGAGCAAAAGGGGTGTAGCGTAGCCGGCGCGAAAACGCAATCGCAGAAAGTTGAGGGTGGCGCGGCGTCAGTCTTTGAAAAGTTCCAATGCTGCGGCCGTCATGGCATCCGATCCGGTCTGGATGGTGCGGGCATAGTCTGGGGCGAACAGCGAAGAGTGCAGGGATGGCAGCGGCATGCCATCCGCCTTGGCCTTGGCGTACTTCGACGGTTCCACCGCGCCGACCCAGAACAGCACGCTCGGGATCTTGTCAGCCGTCCGACCGTATTGGGAGAAATCTTCTCCGCCCATAACCGGCTTCACCTGGGTCACATACTCCGCGCCCAGCTTCTTGCTGACCGCCTTCATCGCCCGTCCGGTTGTGCCGGGATCGTTGTACGTGGAGGGCGTATAGTCGGACTCGATGGTGATTTCCGGTTCCGGTGCGTCGAAGGCGGCGGCCTGAGCCTTGGCGATGCGTTGGATGCCGTCGAGCAGCATCTGGCGGGTTTCATCATCGTAGGAGCGGACCGTCAGCAGCAGCGTCGCCTCGTCCGGAATGATGTTGTGCTTCGCGCCGGCCTTGAAAGAGCCGACCGTCACAACGGCGCTGTCCAGCGGATCAACGTTGCGGGCGACAAGACTCTGCAGGGCGGTCACGATGTGGGAGCCGATCAGGATCGGATCGCGGGTCGCCTGGGGATAGGCACCGTGCCCGCCAATGCCCTTCACATGGATGTCCACGCTGTCGACATTCGCCATGGCATAGCCCGTGGAATAGACCACCGTGCCGGAAGGCGCATCGGCCGAGACATGCAGGGCGAGGTTGTAGTCAGGCTTCGGAAAGCGCTCGAACAGGCCGTCGGCCAGCATGGCTTCGGCGCCCAGGCCGATTTCTTCGGCAGGCTGGGCGATCATGACCAGTGTGCCTTTCCATTTGGACTTCTGGGCGACGAGCGCACGGGCCGTTGCGAGCCAGGATGTCATGTGCACGTCGTGACCACAGGCGTGCATCACCTTGCTTTCCACGCCGGTCCAGGTTTGGGCCTCGACTGTAGAGGCGTAAGGCACACCGGTTTGTTCAGGCACGGGCAGAGCGTCCATGTCCGTCCGGATCAGGACCGTCGGGCCATTGCCATTCCTGAGGACACCAACGATGCCATAGCCGCCCACGCCAGGTTTGACTTCGCCTATGTCGCGTGTCGCCTTGTCGACGACCCAATCCTGTCCAACGCCGGTCGTGACCTCAAATCCGAGGGTTTCCAGTTCGCTCGCAAGAATGGATGAAGTCTTGGCCTCCTTGAATGAGAGTTCCGGAGCCTGGTGAAGTTGAAGGTAGAGATCGAGGATAGATTGTTCCGGCGTGCCAACCTCGCGGACCGACATGGCGGCTGGCTGGACAATGGCCGTTTCTGACGCCGTGGATTCTGTCGCCGGGCTCGTGGATTCAGCATTGGCTGGCGCAGTAGCCGCAGGCGCTTGGCTCCTGGAGCATCCGGAAATGGCAAGGCCGAGGGCGAGTGTGGATACGAGAGCAGGGCGCAACATGGCAGATCTCCGGAAAACAGATTGGAAGACCCTAGCAAGGTTTCCTTGAGTGCCAAGTGTGGCCGCTGAGCGCGGATGTGGATCGCTTAGTCGTCTTCGTCGAGCGCCGGGGCATCCGGCTGGTCTCGCCGCGGCCGGGCGATCATTTCGGCGATGTCTTCCAGTTCGATAAAGGCGTCTGCCTCCCGGCGCAGGTCATCCGCCACCATCGGTGGGCTGGATGTGTTCGTTGAAACGACCGAGACCCGTACACCTTTGGCCTTTACCGCCTCGATCAGACGCCGGAAATCGCCGTTCCCGCTGAACAGGACGATATGATCCACATGAGCTGCCGCTTCGAGCATATCGACGGCCAGTTCGACGTCCATATTGCCCCGATGGCGCTTTCTGCCTTCGCGGTCGGTGTATTCGCGCGCGGCCTTCTTCACCACGCTGAACCCGTTATAGGCCAACCAGTCGACCAGCGGGCGGATCGGGCTGTATTCATCGCTCTCGACCAGCGCGGTATAGTAGCTGGCGCGCAAGAGGCGGCCACGACCTTGAAATTCCTTCAGAAGTTTTCGGAAATCAATTTCGAGCCCAAGTGCACGGGCCGAGGAATAAAGGTTTGCCCCATCGATGAAGAGCGCCAGGCGCTCATCCTTGTAAAACGCCATGATAAGCCTCGAAATCTCCGCTGCTGCGGGAACGGCCATTAATTGTGCAAAGTAATAGCCGGACAGCTTAGTTTCCGCTGCAATCGGGCGCAAGGGACGGGTTGCGCGGCCTTGTTGCGCTGCATATAAGGGGCGGTTCAAAGGAGACTCTGAATCCATGGCCCGAGTGACTGTCGAAGACTGCATCGAGCAGGTGCCGAACCGTTTTGACCTTGTGCTGCTTGCCGCGCACCGTTCCCGCATGATCCGCGAAGGCTCGCCGATCACTGTGGACCGCGACAATGACAAGGATCCGGTCGTCTCCCTGCGCGAGATCGCTGATCAGTCGGTTGACCTGAAAGTGGTGAAAGAAGCGCTGATCTCCGGCCTGCAGGACATTCGTCCGGGCGAAGAGAACGAGCGCGAAGCAGACCGTATGGCCCTCGAAGCTGCTCCGGCGGCAACCGAAGAAGACGTCATGCGCGCTTACCAGGCTGAGCTCGAATCCGGGCGCGACGACCGGCTCTAGGAGGTTCGATGGACGGCAGCACCCTTTCCGCCAAGGACAAAGGGGCTGGCGAAGCACCACCGGCCACTGAGGCCGTGGGTGAACACCATGTCCTCACCCGCGAAGAACTCATCGCCAAGGTCCGCGCGTATCATCCGCGCGTGAAGTCCGAGCTGCTGGGCGCAGCTTACGATTTTGCGAAAACCCATCATGGCGAGCAGAAGCGCGACTCTGGCGACGCGTACTATTCCCATCCCGTGGAAGTAGCAAGCCTGCTGGCCGATGTGCATCTCGACGAGATCACCATCGTGGCAGGCCTGCTGCACGACGTCGTCGAGGACGTTGAAGAAATCGACATCGGCGAAATCGAAGTGCGTTTCGGTGCCGATGTGGCCGAACTGGTTGATGGCGTTACGAAGCTCGACAAGATCGAATTCTCTTCGAAAGAAGCGGCGCAGGCCGAGAACTTTCAGAAATTCATCCTCGCGACAACCAGCGACATCCGCGTTCTTCTGGTGAAGCTGGCAGACCGACTCCACAACATGCGTACACTGCATTTCCGCAAGAAGCCGGAAAGCCGTTACCGGACTGCGCGCGAGACGATGGACATCTACGCGCCTCTTGCTCGCCGTGTCGGTCTTTACCAACTGGCTGCCGAGATGGAGGATCTGGCTTTCCAGGAACTGAACGCGGAAGCGCGCCGGGCCATCCTGTATCGCCAGGAAGAGCTGGCGCTGGAAAATGCAGACGATCTCGAACGCATCCGGGCTGACCTGACGCAATTGATGGAAATGGCCGGCATCCAGTGCCGTATCAAAGGGCGCCGGAAAGCGCCTTACTCGCTGTGGCGGAAACTTGAGCGCAAATCCATTTCCTTCCGCGACGTGGCCGATCTCTTCGCGTTCCGCATCATCGTTCGGTCTACGGAGGAATGCTATCGCGTACTTGGTGAAGTCCATACTCTGTGGGCCTGCATTCCGGACCGGTTCCGTGATTTCATTTCCGTACCTAAGCCGAACGGCTATCAGAGCCTGCATACGACGGTGCGCGCCTCGGGCAATCGCCGCGTGGAGCTGCAGATCCGGACGGAGGCGATGGACCAGACCGCCGAGTTCGGCGTCGCCGCGCACTGGGGCTACAAGAACAAGCAGTATGGCTTCGATGCGGAGTCTGCGAAGGCGGCTGGCCTCGACCCCGCTGCCAGCCTCGAGACAATCTCCAGCCTCCTGCACGACGGCGCAGATGCGCGGGAATTCCTTGAGCATGCCAAGCTCGAAATGTACCGAGAGCATGTCTTCACGTTCACGCCAAAGGGCAAGCTGATCATCCTGCCGGCAGGGGCAATGCCGCTGGACTTTGCCTATGCCGTCCACTCGGCCGTTGGCGACACCTGCGTGGGTGTGAAGATCAATGGCGAGGTCAAAGCGCTGCGGCGGCCGCTCAAGAATGGTGATGTTGTCGAGATCATCCGGGGCAAGATTCCGGCGGCCGTCCATGGCTGGGAAGGCTTGGCGATCACGGGCCGCGCGCGGTCCGCGCTTCGCCGGCTGGTCCGTGAACGGGATACCGCAGATTTCCGGCGCCTCGGTGAAGGCCTGATCAATCAGGCCCTGCGCCGCGCCGGCATCGACCCGGTCGATGTGAAGATGACCCACACGGCTCAGCTTGCCGGGTTTGAAACGCGCGAAGAAATGGCCGAAGCGGTCGGGCGCGGCCGGATCAGTTCCGCCGATGTGATCCAGGCAGCCTTCCCGGGCTACAAGGCCGAGCCGATGGGCGACCCGTCGAAGACGAAGGTCGATTCCCAGCACGCCCCTCTGCTGGTATCGGGCCACGACCTGACCCCCGGCGTGACGCTGCATCTCGGCCATTGTTGCTGTCCGTTGCCGGGCGACCGGATTATGGGGGTTCAGGTGCCGGACCAAGGCATCGTGGTGCACGTGGCGAGCTGTCCCAAACTGGCCGAATACGATGACAAGCCAGAGCTCTGGGTCGACCTCAGATGGACTGAGCTCGCCCGTACAGATGCCATGGCTGTGGGGCGGATTCGCATCAATGCCGCGAACACACGCGGCGTGTTGGCCAAACTCTGTGCGGCCGTGGCTCAGTCCAACGGGAACATCGTGAATATTGCCACGGTGGACCGCCAGAAGGACTTCACAGAGCTGGTCATGGAAATTGAGGTTGAAGACCTGAAACGCCTGACGCAGATACTGGCCGCGCTCCGGTCGCTCGCAGTGGTCGACCGGGCAGTGCGTGACCAGGAGGGTGATGATGACCAATGAAGAAGTGCTCGCGGTGTTTCGCGAGGCAGGGGCGTTGCTGGAAGGGCATTTCATCCTTTCGTCCGGGCGCCGCAGCCCGGTGTTCCTGCAGAAGGCGCTGGTCTTCTCCCAGCCGGACAAATCCGAGAAACTCTGTGCGGCGCTCGCGAACAAGCTGACCGAGAAGTTCGGCAAGATCGACGTAGTCGCTGGCCCGGCCGTGGGCGGCATCATTCCGGGCTATGAACTCGCCCGTCAGCTTGGATGCCGTTCCATTTTTGCTGAACGCGTGGACGGACAGCTTCAGTTCCGCCGCGGCTTCTCCATCGCCGAAGGCGAGCGCGTGCTGATCGCTGAAGATATTGTCACGACCGGCCTGTCATTCCGTGAGACCGTCGAGGCGCTTGAAAAGCTGCCGGGCGAAGTGGTTGGCGGCGCTTGCATCATCGATCGCTCCGGCGGACGTGCCGATGTTGGCTGTGAACTGGTCTCACTCGCTTCGGTCAATTTCCCTGACTATGACGCGGACGACCTGCCTCCCGAACTGGCGCTGATGCCGGCTGTGAAGCCAGGCTCGCGAGGGCTTGCCTGATGAGCGGGCGGCTGCGCCTTGGGGTGAACATCGATCATGTGGCGACCATCCGGAATGCCCGCGGCGGTGCGCATCCCGATCCGGCGCGGGCCGCCGAGATTGCAGCGGCCGCTGGGGCGGACGGCATCACGATCCATTTGCGCGAAGATCGCCGTCACATCCGTGATGGCGACCTGGAAGCCATTCGGACCGCCTCCAGTCTGCCAATCAATCTGGAGATGGCGGCCACCCAAGAAATGACCGCGATCGCCTGCGGGTTCCGTCCGCATGCAGCCTGTATCGTGCCCGAGAAGCGCGAGGAGCGCACCACGGAGGGCGGCCTCGACGTCGCCGGTCTTCACAACCAGATTTCCCCCATCGTTCGCCAGCTGCGCGATGCCGGGGCCCGCGTGTCGCTGTTCATTGAGCCGGATCCTGTCCAGATCGCAGTGGCCGAAGTGCTCGGCGCGCCGGTCGTCGAGCTGCATACAGGGCGCTATGCGGAGCTGTGGATCGATGGCGGCGCCGAAGCGGCTGCGCCTGAACTCGCCCGCCTTCAGGCCGCGGCGGACGAAGCTCGCAAGCGCGGGATCGAACCCCATGCCGGTCACGGCCTGACCTTTGATAATGTTGGCCCGGTAGCGGCCATCCCTGAGATCGCCGAATTGAATATCGGGCATTTCATTATTGGTGAGGCGATCTTCATTGGCCTCGAAGAGGCGATTCGTGAAATGCGCCGTCTCATGGATGATGCCAGAAATCAGGTGAGCGCATGATCATCGGTATCGGGAATGATCTCTGCAATATCGAGCGCATCGAGAAGACGCTGGAACGTTTCGGCGAGCGATTTGAAATGCGCGTCTTCACGGAGACGGAGATTGCGCTGGCGCGCCGCCGCCGCCGCACAGCAGAGACCTATGCCAAGCGCTTCGCCGCCAAGGAGGCTTGCGCCAAGGCACTCGGCACGGGCGTGCCGCGCCGAGGGGTGCACTGGAAACACCTGGGCGTTGTAAACCTGCCGACCGGCAAGCCAACGCTCGCGCTGACAGGTGGCGCAGCCAAGCGCCTCGAAGCGATGATGCCTGAAGGCCATCAGGCCATCATTCATCTGACGATCACGGACGATCATCCATGGGCCGAAGCGCACGTGATCATCGAAGCGATCCCGGTGAGTGGCAAATGAAGCCCGCTCGTCCGAAACGCACCCGCTTGCGCAGCAAGGGAAAGAATGGTGTCCCCACGCTGTCCGATGACCGCCTGAAGACGGCACAGGACGCGGTTGGCTACAAGTTCAAGGACCCGAAACTTCTGGTTCGCGCACTGACGCATCCAAGCGCGGTAGGCGGCGGTGACCCCGTTCGGGAATCCAACCAGCGTCTCGAATTTCTTGGCGACCGGGTGCTGAACCTTGTTATCGCTGAACGTCTCATGGAGCGTCGCAAGATGGAGAGCGAGGGCGAGCTTGCCCCGCGTCTCAATCGTCTGGTCAAGAAGGGCGCCTGTGCGGATGCCATGCGTCACCTGGAACTTCAGGAATTTATCTTGCTGTCCGATGGTGAAGAAGCTGCCGGCGGCCGCTCGCGCGAATCCACACTGGGGGATGCCTGCGAGGCGGTGATTGGCGCGATCTTCAAGGATGGTGGCCTGTCGCCAGCGCGCAAATTCATCGAGAAGGCTTGGGCCCCGCAATTCGCATCGGCTCCGGCGGAAACAAAGGATCCGAAAACCCTGCTGCAGGAGTGGGCGCAGGGGCAAGGCCTTCCGTTGCCGGACTATGACGTGTTGAGCCGGTCAGGCCCGGATCATGAGCCCATTTATGAAATTGAAGCGAAGGTCGAAGGACGCGGCAGTGCCGTGGCGACCGGGCCTTCCAAACGCGAAGCCGAGCGCAGCGCCGCTGCCCTGCTGCTCCAATCGCTGGCAGGATAGACATGAACGAAACAGACATCACCCATGCTGGCTTCTGTGCCATTATCGGCGCGCCGAATGCTGGCAAGTCCACGCTGACCAATCTTCTGGTCGGTGCGAAAGTAGCCATCGTCACGCACAAGGTTCAGACGACACGCTTCCCTGTGCGGGGCGTGGCGCAAACTGATCACACGCAGATCGTGCTCGTCGATACTCCCGGAATTTTCGCCGCCAAGCGCCGGCTGGACCGGGCCATGGTCAAGGCGGCCTGGAGCGGAGCCGAAGATGCCGATGCCATCGTGCACCTGGTGGATGCCTCCGCCTGGGTAGCGGACCGGGCCGGCAAGGAGACTGCCGCGCAAAAGCACTCCATCGAAGATGACCGCCGCGTTGTGGAGCAGTTGAAGGCCAGCGGTCGGAAAGCCATTCTGGCACTGAACAAGATTGATCTGTTCCCGCATGACCAGGTGTTGCCGATCATCGCGGAACTGAACCAGACCGGCGCCTATGAAGAGGTCCACATGATCTCCGCCGAGAATGGCGACGGTGTCGAAAAGCTGGAAGAAGCGATTGCCGCCCGTATGCCGGAAGGGCCTGCGCTCTACCCGCCGGATCAGGTGGCGGACCTGCCGATGCGCCTGCTGGCGGCAGAAGTGACGCGCGAGAAGCTGATGCTGCGTCTGCACCAGGAGCTGCCCTACCAGCTGATGGTGGAGACCGAGAGCTGGGAAGAGCGCAAGGATGGATCCGTCCGCGTGCAGCAAGTCATCGTGGTTGGCCGTGAAAACCACAAGTCCATGGTACTGGGCAAAGGCGGCCAGACGATCAAGGATATCGGCCGTATGGCGAGGGAAGAGCTCTCCGAAATGCTCGGCCGCAAGGTGCACCTCTTCCTGTTCGTGAAGGTCGATGAGCGCTGGCAGGAGCGCCGCGAAAGCTATCAGGGGCTCGGCCTGGAGTTCGATGTCTGAGGCACGATGAACTGGTCCGATGACGGCATTATCCTCGGTGGGCGCCGCTTCGGTGAAGGCGGCCTCATTCTGGATGTTCTGACGCGGAACCACGGACGCCGGTCTGGACTTGTCTATGGTGGCAATTCCCGGCGGCGGCGCGCGCAGTACGAAGCCGGAAACTCTGTATCTCTCTCCTGGACCGGGCGTCTGGAAGACCAGCTCGGCCGCTTCGAAGTCGCAGAAGCCAGCAAGGAACGCGCATCGCACGTGCTGGACGACGCCAAAGCCCTCGCGGCGGTTTCGGCCGTCACCGCCATTCTTCGCATGTCACTGGATGAGGGCGACGTCGCAGGTTCGGCCATGTTCGAGGCGACGGAAGTCCTTCTGGACCAGATTGAAGCGCGAGAGATCTGGCCAGTACTCTATGTGCGCTGGGAACTGGGCCTGCTCTCCGCGCTGGGCTTTGGACTGGATCTTGAAGAATGCGCCATCAGCGGCGCGAATGACGGGCTGACGCACGTCTCGCCGCGCACCGGCCGGGCCGTGCGCGGGTCGGAAGCGGAAGACTATGTCTCGCGCTTGCTCCGGTTGCCTTCGTTCCTTTTGTCCTCGTCAGCACCGGTCGGCGACGAGGATGTCGCCGACGGGCTGAAGCTGACAGGATATTTCCTGGAATCGCGGGTCTTCCACGCGATGAACCGTGCCATGCCGCCAGAGCGCGACAGGCTGGTCAGGCGATTGGTGGGCTGACGATCAGGCTTTGGCGCTCGGGCGTTCGCCGACCTTTGCAAACCAGGCTGCATAGTTCTTGAACTCGGGATTCAAAGGTTGGCCGATAACATTGCCGAATGCCTGGAAGCAGTAGAGCAGAATGTCTGCAAGGCTGAATTCGTTCCCAGCCACATAGGGCTGGTCCGCCAGGCGTGCATCGAGGAATTCGATCTTGTCCTGTGCGCAGGCCTTCAGGCCGTCTGCTGCTTCCGGGATGCAGCGCATGCGGTCCTTGAACATCGGCAGGCCTTCGGAAAAGCGGAATCCGTTGCCAAGCGGCTCGACGATGTTGAGGTCCACCCAGCGGGTCCAGCGCCGGTTCTGGGCGCGCTCTTCTGGTGTGTCACCCATCAGCTTCTTGCCGGGAAACTTTTCGTCCAGGTATTCGCAGATCGCGGTGATTTCGGTCACGACGGAACCGTCGTCCAGCACCAGACACGGCGTCTGGCCGGCCGGATTGGTTTTCAGATAGGGTTCCTGACGGTTCAGGCCCTTCTGGATGTCGAGTTCCTCCATCGGAATATCGATGCCGCGTTCGGCCATGAACATGCGCACGACGTGCGGATTTGGGCCTACCGAGTTGATGAGTTTCATATGCTTCCTCCCAGAAACTGCTGCCCGTCGCCTGCGAGCCTGCTGTATTCATAATCCGTTCAGGCGGCGCCGTCATAGGTGACGTCGGGGTAGATGGGCGTTTGCTTCCAGGAGGCTGATGCCAATGAAAAATTCGATGATCCTCGCCGGCGCGCTGCTGGCGGCGAGCCTGACCGGCTGTATTGCCGTCACCGGTGTGCATGACGAGGATGCCGTGCGGACCAATACCGATCTCGCAGTCCGCGTTTGCGGCGGCGAGGCGAATGTCAAAGAGGTGACCGAAGACGGTTACCGCTGCCAGTCGAACCCGTAATCATCACTTACAGGCGCTGCCGGGGCCCATATCCATGTGGAAGTGGTCCCGGTGCGCCGCATTGTATTCCGGCCCCAGCGTGACCGAGAACAGGTCGCAGGCGCCGGAATGCACTCTCTTCAGGAATTTCGCTTCCTTCCCGCCTTTTCCCCAGAATGTTTTCACGTCGATCAGGCGGCCGTCTTCCAGCCGGAAGCCGGAAATGTCGACTGCATTGCCGCGCGCATGTTCTGAGCGGCGCCCGGACCCGGCGATATTCCGGCAGGAAAAGCTGCCATACGTCTCGATCCTCGCCAGCGGCGAGCCGAGGATATCCACAGCTGCTGGCCGGGCGACATGGCGCTCCCAGACGTAAAGCGCGGCGGCTTCACCACAGGTCATGCGCAGCGTCGCGGAATAGGGTGTCAGCGTCCGGTCCAGCGTCAAGGCATTGTAAAGACCGCATTTTTCGCCTTTCGGTGCATCGTCCAGCGGCGTGTAGAGCACGCCGACCTTGTCCAGTGCCGGGAAACAGACCTGCGGATGCCTGGCCGCGCGGGCCAGTTGGTGGCCAGTGCCAAGTCCCGGCCGGTCTGTCAGATCCACCGGCGCGAAAGGGTTGTGCCGGGGCGGTGCCGACAACAGGAACAGCGCCACGCACAAGGTGGGCACGGTGAGGAGGAGAAGCCAAGCGCGTAAGTGAGGCATCTGCAGTCAGTACTTAGAGATTTCCTTAACCAAACGGCGGTTTCTGTTAACTCTAGACGCGTTCGCGACTCGCAGGCGATTCTGCCCGCGGACCTGCACCAGAATGTGGCACGAACCGAGAAGGGGCCAGAATGTCCGACCTCAAGGATGGCGAGCCGGAAAACCGGATTATCAATGAACCCATGAGTGAGGCGCTCTCGAAGCGCTATCTCGCTTATGCGCTCTCGACGATCACGGCGCGGGCCCTGCCGGATGTCCGCGATGGCCTGAAGCCCGTGCAGCGCCGCATCCTGTACGGCATGCGCGTTCTGCGGCTGGATCCGGAAGGCGGCTATCGCAAGTGCGCCAAGATTGTCGGCGACGTGATGGGTAACTTCCACCCGCACGGCGACAGCTCGATCTACGACACGCTGGTCCGTCTGGCGCAGGATTTCACCGTCCGCTACCCGCTGGTCGACGGTCAGGGCAATTTCGGCAATATCGACGGCGATAGCGCCGCTGCCTATCGTTACACGGAGGCGCGGATGACCGTGGCAGCAGAACTGCTGCTGGATGGCCTCAACGAAGACGCCGTCGACTTCCGCGCAAACTATGCCGAGAATGATGAAGAGCCAGTGGTGCTTCCGGCGGGTTTCCCGAACCTGCTGGCCAATGGAGCAAGCGGCATCGCCGTTGGCATGGCCACCTCGATCCCGCCGCACAATGCGGCCGAAGTGATCGATGCGGCGCGCCTGCTGATCGAGAAGCCGAAGGCGACGACCGCCGAACTGATGGACTTCGTGAAGGGGCCGGACTTCCCGACCGGCGGCATCATCGTCGAACCTTATGAGTCGATGCTGGACGCCTACGAGACCGGCCGCGGCAGCTTCCGCATGCGCGCGCGCTGGGAAACAGAGGATACCGGCCGGGGTACTTACCAGATTGTCGTCACCGAAATTCCCTATCAGGTGCAGAAATCGCGCCTGCTGGAAAAACTCGGCGAACTGATCGAAGCCAAGAGAGTCCCGCTGCTGGACGATGTCCGCGACGAGTCTGCTGAGGATGTGCGCCTTGTCCTGGTGCCGCGTTCCAAGACGATCGAGCCGGACGTGTTGATGGAAAGCCTGTTCAAGGTCTGCGATCTCGAAACGCGCTTTAGCCTCAACATGAACGTGCTGCACAAGGGCGCGCCGCAGGTCATGGGCCTGAAGGAAGTGCTGCAGGCCTATCTGGACCACCGCCGCGAAGTGGTCGTGCGCCGGGCCCAGCACCGCCTCGACAAGATCGAGAAGCGTCTGCACCTGCTCGACGGATATTTGACCGCCTTCCTCAATATTGATGAGGTAATCCGCATCATCCGGAACGAGGATGAGCCGAAGCCTGTCCTGATGGAGACGTTCAGCCTCACCGATGTTCAGGCTGAAGCGATCCTCAATCTCCGCCTGCGCGCCCTGCGCAAGCTGGAGGAAATGGAAATCCGCGGCGAGCACCAGAAGCTCACCGAAGAACGCGAAGATTTGATCAAGTTGCTGAGCTCGGATCGCCGCCAGTGGACGAAAGTGTCCAAGGAACTCAAAGCCGCCCGCGATGCCTTTGATCCGGACTCTGAGCTTGGCCGCCGCCGCGCCAGCTTCTCCGACGTCAAGGAAGTCGACCTTGCTGCGGCCCTCGAAGCATCCAAGCCGAAGGAGCCGATCACGGTCGTCCTGTCACAGCAGGGCTGGATCCGCGGTATGAAGGGCCATGGTCTGGATACGAGCTCGGTCAAGTTCAAGGACGGGGACGATCTCTACCTCGTCGAGGAAGTGATGAGCACCGACAAGCTCATCCTGATGTCGTCCGACGGCCGGTCGTTCACCATGGCGGCGGACAAGCTGCCGGGCGGGCGCGGCCATGGCGAACCAATCCGCCTGACGATCGATCTGGAAGACAGCGTCGATATCGTCGCCATGTTCCGGTTCGAACCGGCGCGCAAACGCGTGATGGCGTCTTCCACAGGCTATGGCTTCGTTGTCGATGAGAAAGAGCTGGAGTCCAACCGCAAGGCCGGTAAATCCGCCGTGAACACGGGCAGTGGTCATCTCGTTTGCTGTCCTGTAGTCGAAGGCGACATGATCGCGGTTGTCGGCACGAACAAGAAGATGCTGATCTTCCCGCTGTCCGACCTGCCGGAAATGGCACGCGGCAAGGGCAACAAGCTGCAATCCTATAGCGGCAAAGCCGAGTTGAAAGACCTTATCACCTTCGACAAGCGCGACGGCCTGATCGTCATGACCGGGGACCGCCACCGTGCCTTCCCGGAATGGAAAGACTGGAAAGGCCAGCGCGCCCAGGCCGGAAAGGTCGTCCCGAAAGGCTTCCCGAGAAGTGGGACGTTTACAGGGTAATAGAAAGCGCCCGGCCAGCCAGCCGGGCGTATTTTATTCCGGTTAGTAAACCCGCGCGACGACCTGCTTCATCAGCGGACCGATCTCCGTGTGCAGAACAAGGTCGGCATAGGAGTCGTGATCGGTTTCCTCGCGGTTGACGATGACCACGGTGGCACCGGTCCGCTTGGCGATCACCGGAAGTTCGGCTGCCGGATAGACAACAAGCGAGGAGCCGAGCACGATGAACAAGTCGCTTAGCGCGGCTTCTTCCATGGCGCGGTTCATTTCATCTTCCGGCATGGCCTGGCCGAAGGAAATGACGGCGGTCTTCACGAGGCCCGTGCAGAAGACGCAGGTGATGTCTGCGCCGGCTTCCCAGCGCGGTTTCAGGTCTTCCAGTTCGTAGCGCTTGCCGCACTGCAGGCAGCGGGCATAGCTGGCATTGCCGTGCACTTCGATCACCCGGTCATCTGCCACACCGGAAGCCTGGTGGAGATTGTCCACATTTTGGGTGATGACGCTGGAAACCTTGCCCATCTTCACCAGGTCCGAAACGGCGAAGTGGCCGTCATTCGGTTTCGCCCCAGTCCAGCCGGCGGGATTATTGAACACCCGGTTCCAGGCTTCGTTGCGTTGCTCGCGCGAGCTGACAAAATCCTGGAAATAGATCGGCTTCATCTTGCTCCACACGCCACCGGGGCTGCGGAAGTCGGGAATGCCGCTTTCAGTGGAGATGCCCGCGCCGGTAAAAACCACGGCGCGGCGGCATTGCGAGATCAGGCTGGCGAGAGCTTCGGGTGCGTCAGTCATTACCTTAATGCTACACGATTTTTCGGCGTGCGCTACTTGTACATGCCGTCGCGCAAATTGATACCGTGCTCGATCCAGGCTTTCATCGCGCTAAGCATCTGCGACCAGCCCATGCAGTTGCCATACGACTTGCCGAAGCCCTGCTCGGTCGACGGCCAGCCTTCTTCGGCGATCGAGACGATGGTGCGCCCATCGCCAGTCGGCTCGAAACGGAAGGTGACGGTGGTCTCGCCGCCGTCGCCATCATCCCATTTGAAGACTACCCGTTTGTCTTTCTCGACTTCAACGACCTTGACCGGGAAAGCACCGGGGAAGTCATTGAAATCCCACATGACCGTGGCGCCTTCCTCAATGCGGCCCTTCGCGCCGCCGGTCGTGAAATACCGGGACAGGATGTCCGGGTTCACGAAGGCTTCGAAGACTTCGGGGACCGGTCGGCCGATGCGGCCGCTCACCTCGAATTTCGGTTTGATGTCCATCGTCATGTCTCCTTGCCTTCCAGCTAACAATGTTATAAATATATAACATGTCAAGCGAAGCTAACGACGACCTCATTTTCAGGGCGCTGGCTGCGCCGGTAAGGCGGCAGATCCTTGACGCGCTGCGGGACAAGCCACAGACGACAGGCGAATTGTGCGCCCGGTTTGCGGACCTGAACCGGTGCACGGTGATGCAGCATCTGGGCGTGTTGGAAGAGGCTGATCTCGTGCTGGTCCGCCGGGTTGGTCGGGTGCGGTGGAACTACCTGAACGCCATTCCGATTAAGCGTATAAACGACCGCTGGATCGGCCCCCACGCAGCCCGGGCGGTGGGCATGCTCGACGAACTGAAATGTCAGCTTGAGACGGACGACGCGCCCGCCGCTTAGCCTGCGCCTTCCACTGGCTGACCAAAAAACAATACAGCCAGCGCAAGAATGCCGAAGGCGCCGAAGGCTGTGCCCCGTATCGGCGCTTTCGCCTCCCGGAAGGCGCCGACCGATGCGATCCCGCACTGCAGGGCATAATAATAGGCGAAGGCTTTTGAGGCGAAGCTGATAATCTGGAAGACATTGGAAAACCAGGTCAGGCTCAGCCCGATCAGCACGAGCATAAGATAGGCCATCCGCGGCGAGATCCGGCTGCCCGACAATTCCTCCACCAGCCCGCCAGCACCACTCGTGTCCGCAATGGCGGCGCTGAACTGCGCGGAAAGGGCCGCGACGATCAGCATGGCGGGCAGGACGGCCGAGACAATCTTCATCATGTCGACAATCGCGGTTTCGGTGAGCGGTATGGTTTCGGCATCGAATGCGTAAGTCAGCAGCACGACATAGGCCATGTAGATGGCCGTCGCGAGCCATTGGGAATAGCGCATTGAGCGGACCCGCATGTCCGGCTTGTATTCGCTGCCGAGATAGCGGGACGTTTCGAAGCCTTGCACGGTGATGATCAGGCCGAAGGCCAGGGCGACTCCGGTCCAGCCGGTTTCATCTGGCGCCATGACCACCAAACTACCCTGACCGGCCTTGCCTGCGAAATAGAAACAGAGCCCTGCCAGCAGGCCCGCGATGATCGCGAGCTTCAGGCTGACGGCGGCCTGTTCCATCCGCTCCATCGCGGAGAAGCCGCGCAGCCAGCCAACCGCGAGGATCAGGATCATCGCAGCGCTGGTGACCAGCTTTGCATTCACAGGAGAATTGAACGGCGTCATCTTCACGGCGAAGGCGCCAAACAGGTTCAGATAATAGGCGACTGAGATGCAGTAGGCGAAGGACAGCGCCCAGGAGGCGAAATACTCGGTCCGCCGCTCCGAGGCCGATCGGTTGGGATGCCGGTCAATGTTCGCAATATTGAAGCGGATGGCTGCGCCAAAAGCGTAGGCCGCCATGCACAGCAGCAACATCACCATCGGCGCATACTTGCCATAGGAATGGGACAGGATCGGCCCCAGCACGAGGAAGCCGCTGCCGATAATCGAGGCGAGCGGCGTGACGGTCGCGCGCCAGGCCCGGTGATCGCGCACGCGCGGCCACATCAGCAAGCCGAGAATGCCGAGCGTGATAATGCTGATGAGGATTTCCTGCAGCAAGCCGGCGGGTTCCTTCAATCTCCGGAACAGAATGGATGAGACTGCGCCGGGTTCCGTTTACTGGCCCGTTCCGGCTGCAGTCTATACCACGGTTCCGAACAGGTGACCGATGACGCCGGTGACGACCATCGCCGCAACACCCCAGAAGACGACGCGGGCAGAGGCGCGTAGCTTGCTGGCGCCGCCCGCCCTTGCGGAGAGCGCACCAAGCACGGCGAGACTGACCAGCGAGACGGCTGCCACAACCGGTGTGATCTGGCCAGCTGGCGCGGCAACCGCGGCAAAGATCGGCAGGGCGGCACCGACAGTAAAACTGGCCGCAGAGCTGAATGCCGCCTGCACGGGCCGGGCCGCGACCGCGTCGCTCATGCCGAGTTCGTCGCGCGCATGCGCTTCCAGTGCGTCATGCTCGGTCAGCTGGCGGGCGACTTCGCGGGCCGTTTCCGGGGTTAGGCCGCGCTTCAGATAGATATCGGTCAGCTCCTCCAGTTCCGCCTCCGGATGGCTTTTCAGGGCTGCCCGTTCGACTGCGAGGTCTGCTTTCTCGAGGTCGGCCTGAGAGGAGACGGACACATACTCGCCCGCCGCCATCGACATTGCGCCGGCCACCAGACCTGCCAGACCGGCCGTCAGGATGGCGCCGGTCGACGCCTCTGCTGAAGCAACTCCGATGACGAGGCCTGCGGTCGACAGGATGCCGTCATTCGCCCCGAGCACTGCCGCACGCAGCCAACCAACCCGCTGGAAATAGTGGTGTTCGGTGTGGATGTAGGACTCGTCGGAATGTGGAGGAGATTCTGCCATGTGCCTATCCTGCGCAATAAATCATGCGTGGCCAAGTCGGTGCCGATGGTCAAGCGCGCAAATTGCCCTGCGGTCGGCAAGACTGACCCGCTTTTCCTTGCACGATCCGGCGGCGGCGTTTAGGCGTTGAGACGCAAGGATATCCGGAGGGACACACATGCTCATCACGCTTGGCATTATCGTTGCCGTCATCGGCTTTATCATCCTTATCTATAACGGACTGGTGATGAAGCGGCAGCGGGTCAACCAGGCCTTTGCCGATGTGGATGTCCAGCTGAAGCAGCGCCAGAACCTGATCCCGAACCTCGTGGAAACGGTGAAAGGTTATGCCAAGCATGAGCAGGAAACCTTCCAGCAGGTGATCGAGGCCCGCAATGCCGCGCAGAGCGCCGCGACGCCGGCCGAGATGAGTCAGGCCGAAGGCATGCTGACCGCCTCGCTCGGCAAGCTGTTCGCCCTCGCCGAAGCCTATCCGGACCTGAAGGCCAATCAGAACTTCATCCAGTTGCAGAACGAACTCTCCTCCATCGAGGACAAGCTGGCCGCGGCGCGCCGCTTCTACAATTCGGCTGTTCAGGACTACAACACGTCCCGCGAACAGTTCCCAGGCTCCATCATCGCTGGCATGTTCAACTTCGAATCCCGCGATTTCTTCGATGTCGGCGTCGAAGGCCGCGAAGCCCTCAGCACTCCGCCAGAAGTAAAGTTCTAGCCGGTACGTAGATGTGTTAGCTTCCCGGTGAAACGGGAGGTGACCATGAACAGATTTATCAAAGCGGCGGCAGTCCTGACTGTCGCCGCCTTTGCATCCGGCTGCGCCGCCGGCCCCAGCAGCGGCAGCTGGAGCGCGTCGAGCTGGAACGGGCTGGCACCGCAGAATGTCTATGGCGGCAATTACCAGTTCTATGCTGCGCCGGCCGAAGGCCAGGGCTTCAAGCTGAAATTCACGGTGAAGACTGACGGGAATTTCAACATCGCCAGCGCCGGCCCGCCCGCCGAGGCGGATCTTGAAGCCGCCGCCAAGGCCGCCGCGCCGGAAGGCTGTACGCTAGCCTCCATCGAGCGCACCGCGGATGGCGGCGCGGTTGCGGACTATGATTGCGGCGAGGCGACGCAATGATCGTCAAAGTCTCGACCTATCTGATGTTCACGGGACAGGCCGCCGAGGCGCTCGCACTCTACACGGAGGTTTTTCCGGAGAGCGAGTCCAGCGTGCGTGACGGCCCGGTCTATATGGCCGACTGGCGGCTGGCCGGGCATGATGTCATGCTGGTGGACAGCCCGCCGGTCCATGATTTTACGTTCACGCCATCGACCTCCCTGTTCGTGGATTTCGACGATGCCGCAGCGCTGGACGCGACCTTCGCCAAACTCTCAGACGGAGGATCGGTGATGATGCCAGTCGATAATTACGGCTTCAGCCAGCGTTTCGGCTGGGTCGCAGACCGTTTCGGTGTCAACTGGCAGCTGAACCAGCCCTGAGACAAGCACGCGCGACGCCCGTGAAGGCGCTTTGTAGGGGGACTGAGTTTTCAGGCGATGGCTGCGTGTCAGGTTTCCGGCAATGGGAAATTGATGGCACAGGCTGGCGCGATGCGGCGGATGGCAGGCGCAACGCCGGCATCGCGGGGCTCGCTGAACTGGGTGGTGTAGCCGGGCGCAGCTGCGCGGCCATCGCAGGCTGCAGCGAGGCGGTCATTGAGATGCTTTCGCGGTATCAGCCACTCACGCGCTGCCTTGTCCTCCGGCCTGAAGTGAATGCAAGTCAGGAACACGCGTCCGTTCGGGGTGATGCTCCAGCGATAGGTCGTGTCCTTCCCATAGGCGGCCCGCACCGCTGCGCCGAGCAGCCGGAGCTGGAACCAGACGAGCGGCCAGAAGATGACAAGGTGCGGCGGGAAGCCTTCGGGTGGATGAAAGAGCGACATGGCGCACAATATACATCCGAATACGGAGGTGTCGGATGGGTTTGTTTTCGCGGCAATGATTGTGGCAGGTTTGGGCGCGTCAGGTGGTGGATAGCTTTCCACATGCATCATCCCCGGCCGCCCAGCGGTCTGGGGACCCATCTCCTGACGATGCCTCGGGTACGTCATGGAATGACGCACATGCCGCGTCTTTCAGAGATGGGCGCCCAGATGGCTTTCAACCATCGGGCGTGACGTGGGTGGGGAATGATCAACAGAGGGCAAAATCCGGCTGCGCCATGACCACGCATGATCAATCATGATCATAACAGACTATAGGTGACTATGCCGGACTACAGCGCGCCGAACCACGGCACCAGCCGATCTATCGCTTCCTCGATCTGTGGCGTCGAGAGGGCGAAGGAAAAGCGCATGAAATGCTTGCCGCCGACGGGGTCGAAGTCGACGCCGGGCGCGGTGGCCACGCCAGTGTCTTCCAGCAGCTTAAGGCAGAAGGCGAGGCTGTCGTCGGTGAAGCGGGACACATCCGCATAGATGTAGAAGGCACCGTCCGGCGGGGCGATCTTTTCGAGGCCGAGCTTCGGCAGCGCCTCCAGCATCAGTTCGCGGTTGCGGCGGTAGACTTCGACATGGCCTTCCAGTTCCTCGCGCGCGTCCATGGCGGCGAGGCCAGCATGCTGCGACAGGGACGGGGCGGTGAGGAAGAGGTTGCCGATATAGGCGCCGGTACGCCGCGCCATGTCCGGCGGGGAAACCAGCCAGCCAAGCCGCCACGGCGCCATGGAGAAGTATTTCGAGAAACTGTTCACAATGTAGGTGTCCGACGCATATTCCAGCATGGAATGGATCTCCGGTCCGAAGGACAGGCCGTGATAGATCTCGTCGGAAATGATGCGGATGCCCTTGGCCTTTGCCACTTCTGCGATGGCGGCCAGTTCGGAGGCCGGAATGATCGTGCCGGTGGGATTGGCGGGGCTGGCGATGATGACGCCTTGCGGCGCCGGGTCCAGCCTATCGAGCGCGGCCGCGGAGATCTGGTAGCGCGTGTCTTCCCCGCAAGGGATCTCAATGCCTTCAAAATTCAGGGCACGGACCGTGTTGCGGTAGGCCACATAACCGGGCCGGGCAAAGGCGATTCGGTCGCCAGGCGAGAAGGCCGTGGCGAGCGCCAGCACCAACGCAGGCGAGGCGCCGCAGGTAATGGCGAGGCGCCCGGGCGTGATGTCGACGCCATACATATCCTTGTAATGCTGGCAGATGCGGGCCTTCAGCGGCTGGCTTTCCCAATAGCCCATCGGGTCTGTGTCCAGCACTTCATGGCTGCGCGCGATGGCAGCCTTCGGCGCGGGCGTTGAGGGTTGGCCGAACTCCATATGCAGGATGCTGCGGCCTTCTTCCTTCAGCTCATGCGCGCGTTTGGAAATCGTGATCGCGCGGAACGGATCGATGTCTTGTCCCATGGGAGACCTGTTTCGTGTTGGATTACTTGGCGATGAGAGACGGAAGCCAGGTGGCGAGGCCGGGCACGGTGGCGACCAGTGCGATCAGGAGCAGCTGCAGCATGATGAACGGCACGGCGCCGCGCCAGATCTGCATTGTGCTGACTTCCGGCGGCGCCGCGCCGCGCAGGTAGAAGAGGGCGAAGCCGAAAGGCGGCGTCAGGAAGCTGGTCTGCAGGTTCAGCGCCATCAGGATGGCCAGCCAGACCGGGTCGAAGCCCAGCAGGATCAGCGGCGGGGCGACCAGCGGCACGACGACGAACACGATCTCGATGAAGTCGAGGAAGAAACCGAGCACGAACATGACGATCATGGTCATCAAGAGGGCGCCCCAGCGGCCGCCCGGCATGGCGTGCAGCACGTCCTTGACGATGTCGTCGCCGCCGAAGCCGCGGAAGACGAGGCTGAACAGCGAGGCGCCGATCAGGATCAGGAACACCATCGACGTAATGTGCGTGGCGCTCTTCAGCGCTGGCATCAGCTGCCGCACGCGGCGCAGCACCAGCAGGCCCGAACCGATGGCGGCGAAGAAGATCAGGCTGGCGATGAGCGTGACGATGATGCCGGCCAGGCTCGCGGTGCTCATGTCCTCCACGCCGAGGCGAAGGTCCATCGTGTTGCGCACGATGAGGACGAGGATCAGGCTGATGAGGCCGGCCATGATGACTGGGGTGAGGCGGCTGCTGGTCTCACGCGAGAGGCGCAGGCCTGCCAGGAGGATGGCGCCGGCCGCGCCGATGGCGGCGGCTTCCGTCGGCGGCGCGACACCGCCGAGAATGGCGCCGAGCACGGCGAAGATGAGCGCCAGCGGGGCGCCGAAGCCGAAGGCGACTTCCTTGAGGGTGAGCGGCGCGGTGTCCTCGTCCACCGTCACCGCCGGACAGCGCGCGGGGCGCATCACGGCGTTGAAAGCGATCCAGGCAAGGTAGAGCCCGACCAGCATGAGGCCGGGGATCAGCGCGCCGGCGAAGAGGTCTCCCACCGAGACGACGAGCGACTTGCCGCCGCTCGACAGGCTGGCCTGGCTGGCCGCGTTGGAGACTGCGTCAGCCAGCAGGATCAGCACAATGGACGGTGGGATGATCTGGCCCAGCGTGCCAGAGGCCGCGATGGTGCCGGAGGCGAGGCGCGGATCATAGCCCTGTTTCAGCATGGACGGCAGGGCGATCAGCGTCATGGTGATGACGGTCGCGCCGACAATGCCTGTGGAGGCCGCCAGCAGCGCGCCAACCAGCACGACCGCATAGCCGAGGCCGCCATTCAGCTTGCCTAGCAGGCGGCTGGCGATGTGCAGCAGGTCTTCGGCCACGCGCGAGCGTTCGAGGATCACGCCCATCAGCACGAACAGGGGCACGGCAATCAGCGTCGTGTTCTGCATGATCGAGCCGCCTTGTATGCGGCTGGGCAGGGAGCGCAGCATGGGTTCCGGGAAGACGCCGAGGCCGATGCCGATCAGCGCATAGATCAGCGCGACGCCGCCAAGCGTCAGCGCCACGGAATAGCCCATCAGCAGCGCGCCGATGGCACTGGCGAACATGAGCAGGGCGAGGATGATCTCAAGCTCCATGAGCGCTCTCCGTCTCGGAGGTGGCGGGAACTTCGTTCTCCAGCTTGCCGGTCAGGCGCAGCGCTGCCTTCAGCGCTTCCGACAGGCCCTGGCCCAGCATCAGCACGGCGAAGGCCGGAACCAGCGTCTTGAAGAGATAAAGGAAGGGCAGGCCATCGGACTCGGTGGAGCCTTCAAACAGCGACCATGCGCGGGCGAGGCCCTGCTCGCCGGTCGTCAGGATACGGATACAGATCGGGAAGAGGAAGAAATAGATGCCGGCCAGTTCGATCCAGTTGCGGCCATCGGCGCCGAAGCGCGGGCGCAGGATGTCGACGCGCACATGCCCGTCATCGCGCAGCGTTGCGGCAGAGCCCAGCATGAACATCGCGGCGAAGGCGTAGATCACCAGCTCGTTCAGCCAGGTGAAGCTGATGCCATAAGTGTATCTCAGCACGACCACAGACAGCTGGAACAGGACCAGCAGCAAGGCGCTGGCAATTGCCCCGCCGAGGGCCACACCGCTGATCGCATCAATCAGGCCGCTGACGCGTTTCGAAATGCCTTCGACCAGGTTCGGCAGGACGAGGGTGATGAGCGGCAGCAGGAAGAGGGGCAGCAGCGCAATGCCCGCCCATTTCAGGATTGTGCCGATATGAAGGAAGAAAGCCGGATCCATGACGGGGCGACCCGCTATTTGTTCGCGTCGCGGGCGGCGTAATAGGCGCCGTCCGAAATGGTGGACCAGCCGCGCATCAGCTTCAGCGATTTCTCGAAGCTGTCATAGATGCGCTTCTCGATTCCGTCCTTGCCGGAGTCTGCCCGCACGTCCCAAGCCGCTTCGGCCATGGCGGAAACAACTTCCGGCGGGAAGCTGCGCAGCTGCACGTTATGTTCGCGCAGCAGCAGGTCGAGATGGACGGCATTCTGATAGGTGAACTCGCCGACCGCTGTGTGGTTCACGCTTTCACAGGCCGCTTTGAAGACAGCCTGTTCCCCAGGGGAGAAACTGTCCCAGACGCGGCGGTTGATGCCGCAGGCGAGGCTGGAGCCTGGCTCGTGGAAGCCGGGGCCGTAATAATAGGGCGCCTCGCGGTGGAAGCCGAGATAATAGTCGTTCCACGGGCCGACCCATTCGGTCGCGTCGATCGCGCCGGTCTGCAGCGACTGGTAGATCTCCCCGCCCGGAATGGCGATGGACGAGCCGCCGAGCGCACGCAGCACGTCGCCGCCCTGACCCGGAATGCGCATCTTGAGGCCGACGAGATCGTCGAGGCTGTTGATCTCCTTGCGGAACCAGCCGCCCATCTGGTGGCCGGAGTTTGCCGCCTGGAAGGCTTTCACACCGAACTGGCCGGACAGCTCGTCCCAGAGCTCCTGTCCGCCGCCGAAATCGATCCAGCCCATGATCTCCTGCGCCGTCATGCCGAAGGGCACTGCGGTGAAGAAAGGATAGGCTGTGGATTTGGCCGTCCAGTAATATTCCGCGCCGTGATACATGTCGGCCGAGCCGTTTGCGACCGCGTCGAAACATTCGAAGGCAGGCACGAGTTCGCCTGCGGCAAAGACCTTCACCTCAATCACGCCATCTGTCTCGGCCATGATGCGGCGGGCGACGCGCTCTGCGGCTTCGCCAAGGCCCGGCAGGCCCTTCGGCCAGGTGGTGACCATGTTCAGCTTGCGCCGGTTGCGGCTGATGGCCGGGGTGCCGGCGAGCGGCGTTGTGCTGGGATTGGCAAAGGCGGCTGCTGCGCCGCCAAGACCGAGTACGCCCGCGCCAACGAGGTTACGTCTGTTGATCATGCGTTTCCTTCCCCATTACCCGTTAGGGTGCCCCGGACCCGGTCTCTCACGGACCTTATTCGTCGTCGCGGAGCAGCCTCCAGCGGTCTCCGTCGAGCACCTCGAGCGGTTTGTAACGGCGCTTGTAATCCATTTTCGGGCTGCCCTTGACCCAATAGCCCAGATACACGTGCGGCAGGCCGAGGTCCTGCGCGAGCCGGATATGGTCAAGGATCATGAAGTGGCCGAGTCCGCGGCCCTCCTGATCCGGGTCGAAGAAGGTGTAGACCATCGAGAAGCCGTCGCGCAGCACATCGGTGATCGAACAGGCGACCAGCAAGGCGTCTTCCTCTGGCCCGTCGCGATATTCGAAGATATGGCTTTTCACCGGACTGCCGCCGACCATGGCCGCATAGTCGCGATAGGACATTTCCGACATGCCGCCGCCCTCATGACGGGTCTGCACATAGGATTTCAGCAGGGCGTATTGCTCCCGCGTCGGTTCAGCGGGGACTTCGCGGCGCACGAGGCCACCATTGCGCTGCATGGCGCGCCGGTCATTGCGGGACGGGATGAAATCCCGCGTCGGTACCCGCACACTGCGGCAGGCATTGCAGCGCGGGCAGGCCGGCCGGTAAGCGATGGACTGGCTGCGCCGGAAACCCGACTGGCTGAGCAGATTGTGGACCAGATCTGATTCGGTGATCGAGAGATTCGTGAACGCCTTGCGCTCTTTGCGGCCCGGCAGATACGGACAAGGGCTGGGATTCGTTACGTAAAAACGCAACGAACGCTCCAGACCGGGGGGCAGGATCTTCGAGTCCGTAAATTTCATGCTTTAGACACTACACTTACAGATCGAACCGCCAAGGGGCGAAGAGCGTAAACACGCACCAAAGCACAAAAACGAGCGGTCCGCCGAAGCGTACGAAGTCCCCGAAGCGGTAATGACCGGGACCCATGACCAGCATGTTCGTCTGATAGGCGATCGGCGTCGCGAAACTGCAATTGGCACCGTAAATGACCGCCAGCAGGAAAGGTAGCGGGTCGGAGACGTTCAACTCATGCGCCGCGGAGAGGGCAATTGGCGAGAACAGAATGGCCGTGGCGGCGTTCGAGAGCAAATTGGTCAGGATCGCGACGGCCAGGAACAGGGCCGACAGAACGGCCAGCGTGCCGAAGGGTGACGCGACATTGACCACGGCATGGGCAATGAAGGAGGCCGCGCCGGTTTTCTCCAGCGCCATGCCCATGGCGAGCGCAGCGCCGATAACGAGGAAGATGCGCAGGTCCAGCGACCGGCTGGCCTGCCGGTAGTTCAGGCAGCCTGTGACCAGCATGGCCACGGCGCTGAGCACCGATGCATGCAGAATCGAGAGGATGCCGGAGGCAGCAGAAATGACAAGCGCGAGCGAGATCACCCGCGCGGCAAGGGCCTTGGTGGTCAGCGGGATTTCGGTCTGTGACCATTCCAGCAGGATCAGGTCACGGCTCTGGCGCAGTTCCAGGAAGGCATCCGGCGGGCCGCACAGCAGCAGCGTGTCACCCGATTCCAAGCGGATCTCGCCTAGCTTGGTGCGGATCATGCGGCTGCGGCGCTGGATGCCCAGCGTCACGGCGCGGGTCAGGCGGCGGAAGCCCAGCATCTCGACCGTCCGGCCGACCATGCGCGAGCCGGGGGCGATGACCGCCTCGGTCAGCGACAGGCGGCGCGGGCGGCCGCTTTCGTCCATGTCGCCGCCGGCAGACTGCCAGACCTGTTGCAGGAAGTCCGGCTGGCGGGCGAGGACATTCTGAAGTGCCGCGCGCGTTGCGGCCACGATGACAAGGTCGCCGGGGCGCAGCTTGATGTCCTCGTAGGGTGGCAGAAAAGCACGCTCGCCGCGCTGGATCATGCGTACGGTCATGTCGGGCAGGTCGGTGAACATGCCGGCGACGGGCTTCTTGCCTTCCAGGAAGTGGCCCTGCGTGACTTCGATCTGGGTCAGGAACTGCTTTGATGAGGTCGGTGCGATGTCTTCCGTCAGGCCCTCGCGGACCGGCAGCAGGAAGCGCGAGAAGACCAGGAGATAGATCATGCCCGCGACGGCCAGGACGAGGCCCATCGGTGATTGTTCGAAAAAGCCAAGCTGGCGGCCCTCGATCCGGTCAAAGGCTTCGGCGGCCAGCAGGTTGGTCGAGGTGCCGATCAGCGTTGTCATTCCGGCGAAGATCGAAATGAAGCTGAGCGGCATCATCAGTTTCGAGGCCGAGGACTTCATCCGGTGGGCGATGGCGCTCATCACCGGCAGGAACATGATCACGATCGGCGTATTGTTGACGAAGGCGCTGATCCCGAACACGGCGAGAAAGGCGAGCAGAAGCGTCATCCGCGGGCGCCGGTCATAGCCGGACAGCAGCGCCTTGGTCGGGCCTTCAAGGGCGCCGGTCTGGAACAGGCCCTGGCCGACGACCAGCAGGGCCATGATGGTGATCAGGGCCGGATTGCCGAACCCGGAGAGCAGGTCCTGCGCGCTGATCGGGGTGCCGTCTTCGCCATGCGCACCGGGCAGGGTGAACAGGACCAGCAGCGCCGCAATCACGCAGACGGAGACCAGCTCCATCGACCAGCGGTCCAGCATGTAGAAACAAATGGCAGCCAGGACGACGCCAAGGCTCGCCCACATGGTCCAATGTGTCAGGAATTCTGCGAGCATCAGGGCTCCGGGACTTTCTGGTATGGCCCCCGGAAACCGGAGGGCGTTAACCCTCTACTTGGACCAGTATGCTGACCCGCCGGTTAACGGGCAAGTGGGGCTGAGCCGGGATGAGTGGCCGAGTATCGGCCAGACCGGCCACACCGCGAATACGTTCCGCCGCGACACCTGCGGCCTCGAAGATGCGCCGGGCCTCGTTCGCCCGGTCCGAAGACAGCTCCCAGTTGGAGTATCCGGGGGTCAGGCTCGGGAAGGCGTCGGTATGGCCTTCAAGGACAAGTGTACCCGTCGTACCGGCCAGTGCGGCCGCCGCATCGCGGGCAAGGGTTAGGCCGGATTCGGTGAAGCGGCCATCGGCGCGGTCGAACAGCGGACGCTCTGCCGTGTCGACGAGGTCAATGCGGATGCCGTCTGCCTCTTTTGCCAGCACCACGCTGGCGCCTGCCGCAACAAGCGCCGGATTTTCGCTGAGCGCGCTGAACACGCGATCCGCTGCCGAGGGGCCGGATTGTACTGAGACGGCGGTGGCGGCGTCCGGTGTACGATTATGGAAATAGTCGGCAATCTCGGCGCGGTCGTCGGCGGACACGCCGCTGACCAGCCACATGAGAAGGAAAAACGCCATGAGCGCGGTCAGGAAGTCGGCATAGGCCATCTTCCAGGTGCCTGCCTTTCGGGCGGGCGCAACGGGCATTCTGCCCGCGCCTTGTGAAGAGTAAGTGGCATAAGCCATCTGCTCGCTCGAACCCTCTCCTTCTGAGTGGTCTGCTTGTATTAGCAGGCCTTGGTGAAGGTCAGGTCACGCCAGACGGTGGGATTTCGATGAAATTCGATCTATCTGGTACGGGCGTAATTGGAGAATCGATATGGCACGCACGGCATTTCTTGGCCTCGGAGTGATGGGGTTTCACATGGCGGGCCATCTCGCCGCGAAGGGGCACGAGGTCGTGGTGTGGAACCGGACCCATACCAAGGCCGAGAACTGGGCGACCCAGCACAAGGGCGAAGTGGCCAAGGACCCGGCCTCTGCGGCCTTCGGCGCTGAATGCGTCCTGCTGTGCCTGGGCGACGATCCGGACGTGGCCGAAGTCTTTGCCGCGCTGGAGCCGAGCGTGGCGGCCGGCATGGTGATCGTCGATCACACGACCGCCTCGGCAGACCTTGCGCGCGATCTCTATGCCCGCTGCAAGGCGAAGGGCGCGCATTTCCTGGATGCCCCGATCTCCGGCGGGGAAGCCGGCGCGCGCAACGGCGCCCTGACCATCATGTGCGGCGGCGACGACCCGACCTTCGAACAGGCCCAGCCCATCATGGCGGCCTATGGCAAGCGGATGACCCATATCGGCTGCGCCGGGTCCGGCCAGCTGGCCAAGTCCGTCAACCAGATCTGCATCGCCGGCATCGTGCAGGGCCTCGCCGAAGGCCTGCACTTCGCGGAGAAAGCCGGGCTGGATGTCGCGGCCGTGATCGAGGCGATCAGCGGCGGCGCGGCGCAGAGCTGGCAGATGGAAAACCGCTGGAAGACGATGGTAGATGATCATTACACGCACGGGTTTGCCGTCGACTGGATGCGCAAGGATTTGCGCATCACGCTGGAAGCGGCCCGCGACAATGGTGCGACGCTGCCGGTGACCGCACTGGTCGACCAGTATTATGCCGACGTGCAGGCCATGGGCGGCAATCGCTGGGATACGTCCAGCCTGCTGGCCCGGCTGAAGCGATGAGACGGCTCGGGTGAGGCGGCTTGATATTCATCTGAGGGCGGATGAACGCCTTGATGTGGTGCTCCGGGCGGTGAAAGCGTCCGAGCCTGTTGACTATTATGTGCTCGAAACGGAGCAGAAGGATCGCAGGCTGGTTTCCGTCTTCGTCCGGGAAGGCGTGGAACAAACGCTGATGGACAATGTCCAGTCCGCCCTGGAAGGGGCGAATGGCTGGCGTATCTCCATCCTTCCCATCGAGGCGACGGCCCCGAAGCTGGAAGAGCCGAAACCCGGCAAGGAGGCGAAATCAACACAGGCGACGCGCGAGGAAATCTATTCCGACGTGGCAAGCGGTGCGCGCTTTGACCGGAATTTCTTCATCATGGTGGTGCTCTCCACCATCGTGGCGGCAATCGGCCTGAACTCCGATGGGGTGGCAGCCGTGATCGGCGCAATGGTGATTGCGCCGCTGCTTGGACCTGTGCTCGGTTTTTCAATGGGCGCGGCGCTTGGCGACTTTGCGATGCTGAAGCGGGCGACGGTGACGCTTGCAGCCGGCATAGGCACGGCGCTTGCCTGTTCGCTGCTCCTGTCGTTCCTGCTGCCGATTGACCTGCAGAGCCATGAGCTGATGTCGCGCGCGGAGGTCCGTCTCGACGGACTGGCGCTTGCCATGGCGGCGGGCGGAGCGGCGGCGCTTTCGCTGACGCGTAGCCAGTCTGCTGCGCTGGTGGGTGTCATGGTCGCAGCAGCCTTGCTGCCGCCGGGTGCAGCCGTTGGCCTGTTCATGGGGGCAGGCGAGTGGGCGCTGGCCCTGCGTGCCTGCCTGCTGTTGGCACTGAACGTGGCGGCGCTGATCCTTTCGGCGCTGATCGTTTTCCGGTTGCGCCGCATCCGGCCGCGCTCGTGGATCGAACAGAAGAATGCCAACCGGGCTGTCCTGCTGAATGCCCTTTTGTCGGGCTTTGTGCTGATCGTCTCCGTCGCGCTGATACTTTATCTTGATCTCGGGAACAAAGTATCGATCGGGTAGTGCGAAACAGACAGGCGCAGAGACTCAGATGAATGATCCAGCCCGATTCCGCTCGCGGATTGCGACGGAAGACGATATTCCCGCGATCACTGAGCTGATGCGCGCCTCCATCGCAGTCAACATGCGGGCGTTCCTGTCCGAACCGGAAATCAAGGCCGCGCAGGAGACAATGGGTGTCGACCGCAGCCTGATTTCAGACGGGACCTATTTCGTCATTGAAACCGATGTGGACGGCGAAACGGTCATGGTCGCCTGCGGCGGCTGGGGCAAGCGGCGGACGCTGTATGGCGGCGACCACTCACCTGGGCGGGACGACAGGCTCTCCAATCCGGCAACCGATGCAGCGCGAATCCGCGCCATGTACACCCATCCGGACTGGATCCGTCAGGGCCTTGGAACATTGCTGCTGGAACGGGGAGAGGGCGCGGCCCGGAATGCAGGTTTTAAGACAATCGAGCTGGGTTCCACTGTCCCTGGCCGCCCGCTCTATGAGGCCCGCGGCTACGAGGCTTACCATATCGAACACCACACCGGTGCAAACGGAGAGCGGAATACCGTGATCCACATGCGCAAGCTGCTGTAAGCAGGCGGGGCGGGCGGGTTTACATCCGGGCCTGAACTTCTAGGTTGGGGGGTGAGACCCCCAAAGCACCCGCGAGAGCGACGCGGCCTTTGATGACCCACACACCCGAAAAGATTGGAATTATCATGACGCAAGTCAAAAACGGCGACACCGTGAGCATCCACTATACCGGGACGCTGAACGACGGCACGACCTTCGACAGCTCCGAAGGACGTGATCCGCTGGCCTTCCAGGTCGGTTCCGGACAGATCATCCCCGGTCTCGACACGGCCCTTCCGGGCATGGCTGTCGGCGACAAGAAAACCGTCAACGTTCCGTGCGATCAGGCTTACGGCCCGGTCAATCCAGACATGCGCCAGCAAGTGCAGCGCACCGAAATCCCGGCGGAGATCCCGACCGAAGTCGGCACACGTCTCCAGATGCAGGCGCAGAACGGCCAGGTCATCCCGGTTGTTGTCGTGGACGCCAACGAAGCCACGGTGACCCTGGATGCCAACCACCCGCTGGCCGGTCAGGACCTGACCTTTGCCATCGAACTGGTCGACATCAAACCGGCCGCCTGAGGCTCTACAGGCCGTCCTTTTTCGCCTTCCACAGGAAGAGGACGGCCAGGGCCACGCTGACGATGGGCAGCAGGATGCCAAATTCGTCGATATAAAAAAGCGTCTTCTCGCCATGCGCCGTCAGCGGGGTGTAGATCCGCTGCAGGAACAGATTGTGGCTCGCGTGCAGGATCGCCGCGGGCCACAGGCTTTTTGAGCGGAAGGTGATCCAGGCATAGACGATGCCCATCGGCATCACCGAAAGGGTGAACAGGATCATCTGCAGCACCTGGTTTCCCTCGCCGGCATTGTAATCCGTAAACAGAATGCCTGGCCAGTGCCACAGCGACCAGATCAGGCCTGACAGCAGGCCGACCGCCCAGAAGGGCATGATCTTGCGTATCTCCCAGATCATGAAGCCGCGCCAGCCGATCTCTTCACCGAGCGCCCGTGACATGGAGGCCGCCATGCCGAGTGTGCCGGTCATCAGGATGCCGCCGGCCGCGGCAAGGGCGCCCGGGGGTTCGCTGGCGCTGACGAAGCTGGCAAAACTGGCCAGTGCCTCAGGATCGCCGAAGCCGCTGCCGCCGAGACCGAGCAGCCAGACGGGCAGGTACATGGCGAGGCCGTAACCAATCGGCAGGACGTAAGCCAGCCAGTTCCATTTCCATTCCCCCCAGCCCCAGGGCAGGCTCGCCACCGGACGTCTCAGGATCAGGCAGGTGAGCGCGGCCGCAATTCCGGGAGACCACATGATGCCCGTGACGCTGAGCAGGTTCATGGCCCCCTGCGTGATCATGATGGCGTAGAAGACGCAGCTGATTGCCAGCATCAGCAGGAGGAACAGCCCGAAAGCCTTCCACGCTGCGGACTTCTCATCCGATGTTGTCGCCGCTGCAGAATTCATCACTCGCCCCCTCTGGCCTTAAAGCGTGAGGGCTAGCATGACGCCTCAGCGCATGGGAAGGTCCATGAATTCCAGGGAGCGCTCCATAACAACCGTGCCGAGATGCTCGCCGTACATGCGTACGGCGTATTCGAACATCGGGGTGCCGATTTCGTTATAGCCCACGCCGCAATTGCCCGTGGCGGACAGGCCTGCCTTCAGCATCAGGCTGGCCATTACGGTGGTGGCTTCGTTTTTCTTCTCCTGCAGGGCCAGCAGCATCAGCTGCTTCATCTGGTCGACATCGTTCTCCGTCGAGTGCCGGATCATGCAGCTGCCGATCTGTTCGGCACGCGATTCGGCAAGCGCCGGGGTGGCGGTGAAGGAAATGGCGGCGGCAAGACAAAGACTACGGATCATCCGGGGCTCCTGAGCTGATCTACGCATATGCCGGGGCGTACGCGCAGATCGTGTCAGGATTTGGATGCGGCAGGCCACATGAACAGTGTCTGAAGCAGCGGAGCTGATCAGGTTACGGATTGTTCATCCCCGGGCGGCGGATTACTCCGCCGGAACGGCCGTGAACTCTTCTTTCCAGGCCGTCATTTCTTCGCGGTTGTCATGGTCCCATGGGTGGAAGCCCGGCTTGAACCAGGACAGCCAGATTTTCCAACCCTTGCCGAACAGGGACGGCTTCTTCCACAGGAAGGCCTTTATGGCGCGGTCGGCCTCTTCCGGCGAATAGCCATCGGCTTTCAACAGGTCAGCGGCATAGCCGGCAATATTGTTCGTGAAATTGCTGGTGATGATCAGCATGGACATACAGCGGCGGTAATAGCGCTTCAGCGGCGACCAGTCTTTCGTCGCTTCAAGGAAGACGTCATAGGCGACGGCCTTGTGCTCTGTCTCTTCCATGGCGTGCCAACGCCACAGCTGTTCCAGCGCCGGGTCGGTCTTGCTGAACAGCTGGCCGTAATCGGTTTCCAGGTCCATCATCAGGTCCGCCATCATGGCGGTGAAGTGTTCGAGGCAGATCGTTGCCATCAGCATACGGAACCGACCACCATCATAGGCGAACTTCACTTTCTCGCGGATCTTCGCCTCGATGGCGTCCACCGGATATTTCGTCCGGTCGATCTTGTTGTTCAGCAGGTGGTGCTCGCGCGAGTGGATGGCTTCCTGGCGAATGAAGTCTTTCACATCCTGTTCCAGCTTGCCGGAGACTTCGTTCTTGTAGGCCTTCACCGCGTCAATGAACATGCGCTCGCCATCCGGAAAGGTCAGCGACATGGCATTGAAGACCGCCGTGGCGACCGGATCACCATCCAGCCAGGGGCCATTGTCGGCGGCGGCCATGTCAAAATGCAGGTCGCGGGGCAGAATCGTTACATCTTCAGGCGTGCGCTTGGTCGTCATGGTGCTAGGAACCTTGAGGAAATATCTGGACAACAGTCTTATGCTGACAAATAACACTACTGACAAAAATGTCAATAAAGAGTAACGACACCCCGAGAATCCGGCGCAGTCCGGAAGAGTCCCGCGCCAATATTCTGGCAGCAGCGGAGCAGCTGTTGGTGGAGCAGGGGCCGCAATTGCTGCGCCTGGCAGATGTGGCCAAGGCGGCCGGCGTCGCCAATGCGACCGTGCTGCACCATTTCGGCTCCATCAGCGCCGTTCACACTGCCCTGATGGAGCGGATGATCGGCGACCTCGTCGACAGCATCATGGCGATCGAGATCCCGGCCGACGCGCCGGTGGAGGCCCGCGCCGTCGGCCTGAAAACGCTGTTCGATGCGCTGGAGACGCCGGGCGCTGCACGCCTAGCGGCCTGGCTGGAACTGACGGATGAGACGAGCCGCCTCACCGTCGTGCGCGAAGCCGTTCAGGAAGTGGCGCAGAAGAAGATCTCGCAGGCCGGCGTGCCGGAGGACGTCGCCGAAGACATGATCCTGCTCAGCGTGACGCTGGCGCTCGGCGTCGGCCTGTTCGGCCCGTCATTGGGAAAGCTGATCGGCAAACCGGAGGGACGGGCACGAGAGCTGACGCTTCAGATGCTGCTCGCGAACTTCCAGCGGCTGGCGGGGTGATGGCTACGCCGGTCAGGAACTGGCCGGGTTGTTACAGGATGCCGGCTGGTCCAGCAGGTCGTCGATGAACACGGAGACCAGCATCGCCTGGCTGCTCACACCCGCTTTTGCGTAAATCTGGCTCAGTTGTGACCGTATCGTCCCCGCGGCCGCGCCGCGAAGCCGTGCGATTTCAGCCACGTCGCATCCCTTGAGGGCGAAGAGCGCAACCTCTTCTTCACCCCGTGTGAGACCCCATTCCCTAAAGCGCAGATCGACATGCTCGGCGAAAGCGCCACGGGCCCGCGATAGTGCTTGCTCCTTCCGGCGCAGATCGCGGGTCAGCTGAACGATATTTCGGGAACTGAGGATCACGCCCGTCAGCAATCCCACGGCGATCACGAACTCCATCGCCAGTTCGAGCCTCAGTCCATTCGTGCCGGCCACGAACCAGTCCTCAAACCCATCGGCGACGAAAAAGGCTGCGGCCACGATCTGCAGTGCCATGAGCGCCACCGGAAGTACAAGCGACCATTCCGGAAGCCGCGACGTGCGGCGGGCATCGCTCTGGGGAGCATTTTTCATAGGACATCCGCTTAATAAGACCGCTTTGAGCGCCTGCTTATGGGCTTCCCGGGGCGACGAATCTAGCAGCGAAGGCGGATGACGATCAACCGAGGAGCCGACGCGTGACCCAAACTGAAAGAGCCGCATTGACCAAAGTGCCCGCAATTACCCTCGGGTTCTGGATCATCAAGATCCTCGCGACGACGTTCGGTGAGACGGCAGGCGACAGCGTCTCGATGTCATGGTTGGGCGAAACCACGGCCAATGCGTCGACGTCATTCTGGCAAAGCGGCTATCTTATCGGAACGGGGATATTCGGCCTCGTCCTGGCGGTTTTGGTGTTGGCACAGATTCGCGTCAGCCGGTTCAACGCATGGCTATACTGGGCGACCATCATCGCCTCGACCACCGCCGGCACAACCATGGCCGATTTTGCCACGCGGTCGATGGGCATCGGTTATCCGGGAGGAGCGATGGTCTTGCTGGCGGCCGTGCTGACCTCGCTGCTGGTCTGGCACCTGGTGCTGGGCACGGTGTCGGTCAGCTCTGTGCACGAGCCGAGGGCGGAGGTCTTCTACTGGCTGACGATCACCTTTTCACAGACACTCGGCACGGCGCTGGGAGACTGGATTGCGGATGGACCGCTCGGCTATTTGGGCTCTTCGGTCATATTTGGTTCTCTGCTCGTACTGATCGCGCTGGCCTGGTTCCGCACGTCGATTGACCGGGTCGCGCTGTTCTGGGCGGCCTTCATCCTGACGCGTCCCCTCGGGGCGGTCGTGGGCGATTTCCTCGACAAGCCCTACGCGCAGGGTGGGCTTGAGTTGAGCCGTGTGGGGGCGACGCTGGTGCTGGGCGGCGCGATCATCGTGCTGATCCTGCTGTTCCGGCAACGCGCGGCACCTGCAGAGGTGCACCAGGTGTAAAGCGAGGGCCTGAGGCGGGCGCGCTTATCCCAGCGCTTCCGCCGCCTTTTCTGCGAAGTAGGTGATGATCCCGCTCGCGCCGGCGCGTTTGAAGCACATCAGGGATTCCATGATTACGCGGTCGCCGTCGATCCAGCCGTTCTGTGCAGCGGCCATGATCTGGGCGTATTCGCCAGAGACCTGGTAGGCGAGTGTCGGGACGCCGAAGGTCGAGGAGACGCGGTGCACAATGTCCAGATACGGAAGACCCGGCTTCACCATTACCATGTCGGCGCCTTCGGCGAGGTCGAGCGCGACTTCGCGCAGGGCTTCGTCTGAATTGGCCGGGTCCTGCTGGTAGGTCTTCTTGTCGCCCTGAAGGGACTTCGCCGAGCCAATGGCGTCGCGGTACGGGCCGTAGAAGCCGGAGGCGTATTTCGCAGCGTAGGAGAGGATCATCATATTGGTGAAGCCTTCCTCGTCGAAGGCTTCGCGGATGGCGCCGATACGGCCGTCCATCATGTCCGAAGGGGCGACGATGTCTGCGCCGGCCTTGGCGTGGGCGAGGGCCTGTTTCACGAGGCGCTCCACCGTCGCATCGTTCGGGATGGTGCCGTCCGGGTCCAGCAGGCCGTCATGGCCGTGACTGGTATAGGCGTCCAGCGCGACATCGGTGATCAGGCCGACGCCGGGGGCGGCATCCTTCATCGCACGCAGGGCGCGAGGCACGAGGCCGTCCGGGTCGAGCGCGCCGGTGCCTTCCTCGTCTTTGCCTTCCGGCCCGATATAGGGGAACAGCGCGATCGCCGGGATGCCGAGACGTTCGGCCCGTTTGGCCGTCTTGGCCGCTTCATCGATGCTCAGCCGGTCAATGCCCGGCAGGCTGCCGACGGGCGTGCGGCCTTCGCCATCATGGATGAAGACGGCCCAGACAAGGTCTGCCGGGGTGAGCGTGTTCTCGGCGACAAGGCTGCGGACCCAGGACGACTGGCGCAGGCGCCGCATACGGGTGTTCGGGAAGGATTGAGGAAATTTGGTCATGGCTCAGTGAGTGCGCCAAAATCCGGCGGCTTACAACCAGCCAATCTTACGCACCATGAAACAGCGCTGCGAGACGTCAAGGCTCTCGGCCTGGATCTTCTCGAGCTCCAGCATCCAGTCAGCCATGTCTTTCCGCGCAATCTCGCGGAAGCCCAGCTTGCCATAGAACGGCGCATTCCATGGCACATCCCGAAAAGTAGAAAGTGTGACCTGTTTCAGGCGGCGCTGTTTGGCGATCTGGAACACATGCCGCACCAGGTCTCCGCCCAGCCCCCGGCGACCATGATCGGGGTGCACGCTGATCTGGTCCAGATAGAGCGTTCCGCCGCGCTGGGAGATCAGGGCGAAGCCGGCGGGCGCGCCACCCTGCGTGCTGATTTTCAGCAGGTCGCCTGCCTCGATGGCCTGCAGCATCACGGCTTCCGGCACATGATCCTGCAGCGCATCATTGGTGAGCAGCCCCGTCGGCGCGAACAGTTGTCCAGCCGCAAGGTCCACCTCGATGAGGCGGCCGATATCCTCCCGCAACGCCGGGGCGATATCATAATCGAAGCGGGTCTGTTGCATTGACAATACCGGTGACACGGGGAATTCCCGACTCATTACTTGAGATAGTCAAAAGGTGGAACCCATGAGCGCGTTGTTTTCCGACGAACAATTGATGATTCGCGATATGGCGCGAAAGTTCGCGGAAGAGGAGCTGCTGCCGAATTCCGAGGAATGGGACCAGAACAGCCACTTTCCGGTCGATGTGATCCGCAAGGCGGCGGAACTCGGCTTCGCCAGCATCTATGTAAAGGAAGATGTCGGCGGCGCAGGCCTGACGCGCACCGATGCGGCGCTGATCTTCGAACAGCTGGCCTATGGCGATGTTTCCACGGCGGCCTTCATCTCCATCCACAACATGGCAAGCTGGATGATCGACACGTTCGGCTCCGACGCGCAGCGTCAGGAATGGCTGCCGCGCCTGACCAGCATGGAGCTGATCGCCTCCTACTGCCTGACCGAGCCGGGCGCCGGATCTGACGCCGCCAGCCTCAAGACAAAAGCCGTCCGCGAGAGCGATGAATATGTCATTTCAGGTGCAAAACAATTCATCTCTGGCGCGGGAACCTCGGATATATACGTCCTGATGGCGCGGACGTCCGACGATGGGGCAAAGGGCGTTTCCACCTTCATCATCCCAAAGGATGCGCCGGGCCTCAGCTTCGGCGCCAATGAGCGCAAGATGGGCTGGAAGAGCCAACCGACCCGACAGGTGATCCTCGATGGCGTGCGCGTGCCGGCGGCGAACCGCGTAGGCGAAGAAGGCCACGGCTTCAAATTTGCCATGGCGGGTCTCGATGGCGGGCGCCTGAACATTGCGGCGTCCGCGCTCGGCGGAGCACAGCTCGCGCTCGACAAGGCGCTCGCCTACGCCAAGGAGCGCGAACAGTTCGGCAAGGCGATTGCGGACTTCCAGGCCACCCAGTTCAAGCTGGCCGACATGGAGACCGAACTGCAGGCCGCGCGCGTGATGCTGTACGAAGCCGCCGGACGGCTCGACCGGAAAGACCCGGCTGCCACCCGCTGGTGCGCCATGGCGAAGCGGTTCGTCACCGACACGGCCTTCAACGTCGCGAACAATGCGCTGCAGATCCATGGCGGCTATGGCTATCTCGCCGACTATGGCGTGGAGCGTATCGTCCGTGACCTGAGAGTGCACCAGATCCTCGAAGGTACGAATGAGATCATGCGCGTCATCATCAGCCGGGATATGCTGAAGGACTAGGGCGCGGTGCCAGAAGGTGCGGCAATGATTTTTTCTTATGTACGGCACTTTTTCACGCGAGTAAAAAATAGGCACAGCTCACAAATTGTATCCGCGCCGCATGAAGGCAGAACACCTAACCCGGAATACGAGACCTATAGCGCTTCATGCCTGCGGCAAGCGGCTGAAGCGATTGGCAAGGGCTATAAGAATCCAGAAGCCCTCCGAGAGCTTCTGATATGGACGACCCACAAAGACACTTACCCGGTTGTCATGAAATATTTCCGCCAGCATCTTCACGACCCTAACTTGCTGAGCGCCCTTATGAATATTGCATCGGAAGGTGAGGACGCTGGTGATGCGCCCTGGACCGCCGCTAATATTATCGAAGAGTTTCCTTCCGAGCTTTTGGCGCCGCATGAATCTTCATTGCAGCAACTGAGCGAAGAGGGCTGGACTTACCTCAGTGATCCAGCCAAGCGCGCATTGGCAAAACTCACGCGTTCCAATTAGTCCAGACCTTCTTCCAATACTGCCTCGAACTCGCCGGCCTACACGAATTCCAGGAGTGAAGCCTGACGCGCCGAACCCCAACTGAACATTACAAAAAATTGTGGCCCGCCTGAGTGGCGCAGGCCACGATTTATGCCGTAGTTTCCATCCTGTGGCTGGGGAAGCGCTGATCTGACCGTCAGTGCAGTGTCCACGCTAGCCATGAGGGATCCGTCATGACGGTTGTCCGCGCAACTCTCGCAACCCTGTCCATCCTCGCTTTCGGCGCCTGCGCCAGTCCGCCGCCCAATCTCAACGATGACATGATCATTCCCGGCGAGCGCGTCGGCAATGTCGAGCTCGGCATGTCGCTGGCGGAACTCTTCGCCGTGAAGGGCACGCCGCACAAGACGATCCCCATCGCGGGCACGGGCGCGACAAGCTACAACTATCCCGGCCTGACGGTTGGCGCAGATGACAAGGTCTACTGGATCATCGCGCGAGATGCCCGCTTCCGCACACCAGCCGGCGTCGCCAAAGGCAGTGAGCAGATCTTCGCACGCGGCGTTTACGGCACCCCGAGATGCGTCGTCACGCGCGGCGATGTCACCGTCTATGATTACAACGACGTATATTTCGAAGTCGACAACGACACCGGCAAGGTCAGCCAGATCGGCATTCAGAAAAACACGCAGACCTGCAATGGAAACTAGCGTTCTGTCTGGCAGGTAAGGCTATTCCCCAACCACGTCATTCTTCATGCTGAAGAATGTGAACAGGACTTCCTCTTTTTCCCGTTGCCCGATCAGGTTCTTGTCGAGCGCGACTAGGACATCGTCGAGTACGGCCATGAACTCGTCATTGGAAATGTTCATCCCGCGATGCGTGCCGACCATGTCCTTGCCCTTGTAGACGCTCGGACCGCCGGTGCCAGTGATGAAAAACTCCGCCGCACCTTTGGTCGCCGCGGGAATGTCCGTATTCACATATCGTCTGGATATGACCGGGTTGTTCAGATGGGCATCCATCAAGTCCCTGGCGATCTGGTTGATGCCCTTTTCACCACCCAGCCGTTCAAACAGATTTGCAGACATGATCATTCTCCTCTTCCGGCCGTTGGTATTTTTGTTGGATCGTTTGTTTTGGCCGAATAACCGGACCTTCCTTTGAATACACTCGTGCGTCCAGTACAGTTATTGAATCTGCGCAGAACCTTCCCGCAGATTCAGGAGGTTGGGGTATGACGGCAAGTTACAAACAATTCTGCCCGGTTGCGATGGCATCCGAGATTCTTTGCACGCGTTGGACGATAGTGCTTTTGCGAGAGTTGCTCGCCGGGTCGACCCGTTTCAACGAACTCCGCAAAGGTGTCCCTCGCATGTCACCTTCGCTACTGTCACGACGCCTGACCGAACTGGAAGCGGCTGGTATTGTCCGGCAGGTAGTAGAAGATGAGCGTGGAACCCCGGAATATCAGCTTACAGAACCTGGTAGGGACCTTCGCCCTGTGATCGAGTCAATCGGCATCTGGGGGCAACGTTGGGTCGATGCGGACTTGTCGCTCGATAATCTGGATCCATCGCTTCTCATGTGGGATATGCGCCGCAATCTTGACGCTTCGCCGCTACCAGATGAGCGAAGCGTCATCCAGTTCATCTATTCTGACTTGCCTCTTTCCCAGAAGAACTGGTGGTTGATTGTGGAGCCGGATGGGATGGTCGATTTGTGTTCGGTCGATCCCGGTTTTGAGATCGATCTTTACGTGACCACTGATTTAAGGCCGATGACGGCAATCTGGATGGGACTGTCTACGGTAAAGGCGGAAAGAAAAAATGGTGCTCTGGATCTGATTGGGGATCAGGAATTGTCCCGGCATATGCAAACGTGGCTCGGATTGAGCCCATTCGCGGTCGAGCCGAAGAGGGTGTGATTAACAAATGGTCGCAACGCCAAGATGAAAGATTGAACCCATTCCCCTTATGCGGCACCGTGCGGCCAGTTTCGGGCGAATGGAGTTTCGGTATGCGCGGGTTGGCGGCTTTCCTGTTTTCGGTTCTGGCACTGGTCTGGGCGGGGGCCGCAGCGGCAGACGATCCGAAAAGTTGGGGCGAGGCGACGAGCGGCCTGATGCGGGCCGATGGCTTCCTGCCTTACTATGCTGACGCCAAAGGCGGGCGCATCCTTGCTGCCTTTCCGAAGCCGGATGATGACGGCATCTCGCTACGCGCCATCCAGGCGACCGGGCTGACGGCTGGGCTTGGCTCCAATCCGATCGGGCTGGACCGGGGCCTGTTCGATGGCGGGTCGCTGATCGCCTTCCGCCGGGTGGGCAAGAAGCTGATCGCCGAGCAGGAGAACTGGAGCTATGTCGCCAGCGCCGACAATCCACTGGAACAGAAAGCCGTCCGCCAGTCCTTCGCCAGCTCTTTCCTCTGGTCCGGCGACGTAATCGCGGAAAGCCCCCGCGGTGAATTGCTGGTCGACATTTCCGGCTACCTCACGCGCGATGCGCTGGATGTGAAAGCGGCGCTGAAGAACAATCCGAAGGGTGGCAGCTTCTCACTGGCGGCTGACCGCTCCATGCCGGACGCCACCGCCGCGCTCGCCTTCCCCGACAATGTCGAATTCGACGCCTACCTGACGCTGACCAGCGATGAGCCAAAAGCTGAAGTGCTGGCGACCGCCGCCGATGGCCGGGCGATCACGCTGGTTCAGCATGTCTCGCTCGTGCGCCTGCCGGACGATGGCTACACGCCGCGCGCCTTTGATGTGCGAAGCGGGACGATCGACGTGCCTTATTATGACTTCTCCGCGCCGCTGGAGGGCCAGGTGCGCAAATCCTACGCCCGCCGGTTCCGGCTGGAAAAGCAGGAGCCGACTGCCGCGTCCAGCCCGGCAAAGGAACCGATTGTCTTCTACGTCGACTCCGGTGCGCCGCCAGAGATCCGCGATGCGCTGATCGAAGGCGCGTCCTGGTGGTCCGATGCGTTTGCGGCAGCAGGCTTCCCGGATTCCTATCGCGTGGAGGTCCTGCCGGAAGCCGCCCATCCGCTCGATATCCGTTACAATGTGATCCAGTGGGTACACCGCCAGACGCGCGGTTGGTCCTATGGCGGTGGCGTCTATGATCCGCGCACCGGGGAGATGCTGAAGGCGAACGTCATCCTCGGCAGCCAGCGCGTGCGCCAGGACCGGATGATCTTCGAGGGGCTTGCCGGCGCGTCCAGGACAGGCACGGGTGAGGCGGACGACCCAGTACAGGTGGCACTGGCCCGTATCCGCCAGCTCTCGGCGCATGAAGTCGGCCACACGCTCGGCTTTGCGCACAATTTCGCCGCGTCCACGAATGACCGCGCCTCGGTGATGGATTATCCGGCGCCGTGGGTGAGGGTCAGCGAGAACGGCCAGCTCGATTTCTCTGAGGCCTATGATGTCGGCATCGGGGAGTGGGACAAGGTCTCGGCCACCTGGCTCTATGCGCAATATCCGGAAGGCACCGATGCGGATGCCGAGGGCGACAAGCTGCTCCGCGCCGCCTATGGCGAGGGCCTCCGTTTTGTCGACGACCCCGAGGCACGCGGTACTGGCACGGCCCATCCCTATGGCAGTGTCTGGGACAATGGCGAAGATGCCATTGCTGAGCTTTACAACACGCTGCGTGTACGGAAGATTGCGCTGGATCGCTTCGGCCTCGACGTCATCGAGCCGGGGGCCGACACGTCCCGCCTGCGCCAGACACTGGTGCCGGTCTATCTCTACCACCGCTATCAGGTGGCGGCGGCGGCAAAGTCTGTCGGCGGGTTTGAATTCTACTATTCCCGCCGGGGCGATGGCGGCGGCATGGCGCATGCCGTGGCACCGCAGCGCCAGCGGGCGGCGCTTGCCGCGCTGCTCGTCACGCTGGAGCCGACCTCGCTGGATCTGCCGGACGGTGTGCTGAACCAGCTGACACCGCCGCTTGCGGCCTTCTCCTACAACACAGGTGGGGCGGAATATTTCCCCGGTGACACCGGCCCGATGTTTGACCTGCTGACGGCCGCTGATACGGCGACCCAGACGACCATTGATGCGTTGCTGCACCCGGCCCGCGCGGCACGCCTGGTTGAGACCAGTCGGCGCGATCCGGTGGCATTGTCCTTCGAGGAAGTGCTGGCCGAACTGGAACGGGAAGTCTTCACGCCTGCGCCGACATTGCGTCAGGCCGAGATCCGCCGCCGCCAGCAAGCGCGGTTTGTCTCTTCCCTGATCGCGCTCGCGAGCGACCCGGCCACGTCACCGGGCGTCACGATGCGGGCCGATGCCTTCCTGAAAGGGATGAGCCAGCGCCTGAAGCCTGCACGCCGGACGGACCCGGTCGACGCCGCTGCACGCGAAGACCTGCAGCGCCGCATCGCCGCGCATCTGGAGCGTCCGGCGCCGGCGCTTGCGCCGGGGGTCACGGAAGTCGACGTCCCGCCCGGCAGCCCCATCGGCGCCGGCGCAGGCGAGGAAGGCTGGTTCAACGACCTGGTGTTAGCGCAATGATGATGTGACGCCCCGCCCCCTTCCGGGGGTGAGGGCAGCGACTTATTGTGAGGTCCGAACCACAGGCGGAGGGCCTCGCCATGCCACACCATGCACCCCAGTCGGAACTTGAGACGCACACTGTCTCCAACCAGCCGAAAGCCTTCGGCGATGTGGACCTGTTCGCTTCCGACAAGGCGCTGAAGGGCGCGGTAGAGAAGGCGGGCGGCGGTGCGCACGCGGCAAAGCTGTCGGAATTCGGCAAGCGCTGCGGCGCTTTCGAGACGCAGGACTGGTCCCGGCAGGCACAGGAGAATTTGCCGAAGCTGAAAAGTTTCGATCGGTTCGGTCATCGGTTGGACGAGGTGGAGTTCCACCCGGCCTACCATAACCTCATGTCGCTTGGTCTCGACAGCGGCCTGTCGGCGTCTGCGTGGAATACGGGCGAGGCAGGCCATGTGCTGCACGGCGCGATGATGATCCTGATGAATCAGGCAGATGCAGGCGTAACGTGTCCGATGTCGATGACTTATGCCTGCGTGCCCGCGCTCCAGTCGACGCCGGAGATTGCGGAGAAATGGGTGCCGCGGGTTCAGGCGTCTTCTTACGATTCGAACTTCCTTCCGGCAGACCGGAAAACCGGCGTCACCATCGGCATGGCGATGACGGAAAAACAGGGCGGCAGCGATGTGCGCGCCAACACGACCCGCGCAGTGCCGGACGGGCAGGGCGCTTATATCCTGACCGGGCATAAATGGTTCTGCTCCGCCCCGATGTCGGATGCGTTCCTCACCCTTGCGTATACGGAGGAAGGGCTCACCTGTTTCCTCGTGCCGCGCTGGAAGCCGGACGGCACGCGCAACGGCATCCATGTCATGCGCCTGAAAGACAAGATGGGCGACAAATCCAACGCGTCGTCTGAAATCGAGTATCATGGCGCCTGGGCCGAACGGCTCGGCGAGGAGGGCCGGGGCGTGCGCACCATCATCGATATGGTCCAGCACACGCGTTACGACTGCATCCTTGGCTCCACCGGAGGTATCCGCGCGGCGCTGGTGCAGGCGCTGTGGCACACCTCCCAGCGCCGGGCTTTCCAGAAGACGCTGATCGACCAGCCCGCCATGCGCGCGGTGCTGGCGGACCTTGTGATCGAGAGTGAAGCGGCCACCGCCATCGCCATGCGCGTCGGCGCGAGCCTCGACCGGATGGCGGCAGATGAGCAAGAGGCGGCCTTCATGAGGCTCGCCACGCCGCTTGCAAAATATTGGGTGTGCAAACGCCAGCCGGGTTTTGTCTATGAGGCGCTCGAATGCCATGGCGGGGCAGGTTATGTGGAGGAAGGCCCGATGCCGCGTCTCTATCGCCAGTCGCCGCTTAACGCGATCTGGGAAGGCAGCGGCAATGTCATCGCACTGGACGTGCTGCGCGCACTCTCGCGGGAGCCGGACAGTTTGAAGGCGGTGCAGGCGGAGCTGAAAAAGCCACTCGGCCGCCATCATGCCTATGATGCGCATGTTAGCCGCCTCGCCGAGTATCTCACTCCGGGAAACCTGCATGAAAGCACCGCGCGTGGCTTTGCCCGCGATGCCGCGCTGGCCCTGCAGGGGGCGGCGCTGCATGAAATGGCGCCGGACTTCGTGTTCGAAGCCTTCTGCGCCCAGCGCCTCGCCAGCGACCGCAATGGCCTTCTCTATGGTGACGTCTCACCGGATGTGGACCAGGCCCGCTTGATCGAACGGGCCATACCGGCGGTATGATTCCATTCAGCCAAGGAAAACGTTTTCCGGAGCGGGTGCAGGCAGTATAGTGGCACCCAAGATGCCTAAAGGTGGCACATTGGGAGGAAGTCATGCAGATCGAGACCTTGCCCGGCGTGGGCGCGGAAATCACCGGAATTGACCTCAAGAACCTGACGGATGCGGAGTTCGATGCGATCCGGCAGGCCTATGCCGTTCATGGTGTGATCTTCTTCCGCGACCAGGATCTGACCGAAGACGACCATATCGCCTTCGCCGAACGCTGGGCGCCGATCAATGTGAACCGCTTCTTCGCCGCGCATCCGGACTATCCGCAGATTGCCATGGTCGCGAAGGAAAAGGAGCAGAAGGACAATATCGGCGGCGGTTGGCACACGGACCATTCCTACGATCAGGAACCGGCCATGGGCTCCATCCTGGTCGCGCGGGAACTGCCGGAGCGGGGTGGCGACACGATGTTCGCCTCCATGTATCGCGCCTATGAGACGCTGGACGACGCCACGAAGCAGGAAATCGACGGTTTGCAGGCTGTCCACTCCGCTAAGCATATCTTCGGCTCAAGCGGAGAGACCTATTACAATACGACCGATGCCGGCGGGAACCGGATCGGCAATGCAGCGGCGGCCGACGTTCTGGCCGACGTGACCCATCCGGTCGTGATCACCCATCCGCTGAGCGGCAAGAAGGCGCTTTATGTGAACCCGGCCTTCACGGTGAAGATCGTCGGCAAGACGGACGAGCAGTCTCAGGTCTTGCTCTCGCGCCTTTACGCGCACGCCATGGACAAGGCGCATGCCTATCGCTTCCAGTGGCAGCCGGGCTCGATTGCTTTCTGGGACAATCGTTCCACCTGGCACTGGGCGCTGAACGACTATCATGGCCACCGGCGCATCATGCACCGCATCACGCTGGATGGCTGCGCGCTTCACTGATGGCGCCTGAAAGGATGGGGCATGGCAGGACCGGTCAGATGAACTCGACGCCGGTCTCGCTGCCGAACTCCCAGCGACGCAGGCAAACACGTTCGCCCTCGAACAGGCAGGAGGTCAGCACGAACTGCTCCGGAAGGTCTATACCTTCGGCCGCAGCGATGCGCGCACCGCCGCACGAGATATCGCGGATCTCGCAAGTCACCCATTTACGCCACCCGATGCGGAGACGCCCGACTGCCTCTACCTGGCAACGGACCTCCCTGCGATCGAGGGCTTCCACCTCAAACGCATACATTCGCCAGACTCCCCCTCTGAGCGAAACCCCGCTTAGATGCCAGAATCGGGTTAACAGCGCGCGCGTTTTATTTGTAAAATTTCAGGGTTGAGTGAGGGGTTTTGATGACTGAAGACGTTTCCATCCGGGTCGAAGGCGGCGTTGGCCGCATCACGCTGACCCGGCCATCTGCGCTGCATGCGCTGAACACGCCGATGTGCGCGGCGATTCTGAAAGCGCTGACGGAGTGGGCAGACGATGACGCCGTAAACCTCGTCTTGATCGACCATCAGGAAGGCACGCGCGGTTTCTGCGCCGGCGGCGACATCCGCATGCTGGCCGAAAGCGGGGCAGGTGATGCGAGCGAGGCGCGGGAATTCTTCGCCACCGAATACCGGATGAATGTCGCGCTGGATGAGTTCCCGAAACCCGTGCTGGCCATCATGGATGGCGTGACCATGGGTGGCGGCGTCGGCCTGTCGGTGCATGGCTCTCATCGGGTCGCGACCGAGCGGACGCTGTTCGCCATGCCGGAAACGGGCATTGGCCTGTTCCCGGATGTCGGCGGCGGCTGGTTCCTGCCGCGCCTTGCCGGTGAACTTGGCACCTGGCTGGCCCTGACGGGTGACCGTCTGAAAGGCGTGGACGTTGCGGCCGCGCGCGTGGCGACGCACTTCCTGCCGTCGGAACTGGTGCCGAACCTGATGAAGCAGATCGCCTCGGCGGACTTCTCCGTCGGCGCGGCGGAAATGCTGAACGAGATCCTGCGCACGCTGACCCATTCCATCCCGGTAGGCGGGTTCGAGGAACACCGTGCTGTCATCGACAAGTGCTTCGCCTTCGACACGGCGGAGGAGATCGTTGAGGCGCTGGAAGCCGATGGCAGCGACTGGGCGCTGGCCCAGGTGAAGACGCTCCGGTCGAAATCGCCGGAAACGATCAAGGTCGCCCTGCGCCAGCTGCGCGAAGGAAGGCGGTGCAAGACCTTCCGCGAGAACATGCAGATGGAATATCGTATCGGCTGGCGGAAAGTGCAGAGCCACGACTTCCAGGAAGGCGTTCGCGCGGTGATCGTCGACAAGGACAATGCGCCCGCATGGTCTCCGGCGACGATCGAAGACGTGCCAGCCGAGATGGTCGACAAGTATTTCGCGCCGCTGGGTGAAGACGAACTTACCTTCTGAGTCTTCGCCAAAGCACTGGACAAGCCGTCCAAGTATTCCCGATAGTCTTCAGGGAACAATATTTGAGGCTGGGTAAATGCGTGGGCAGGTTCTGAAAGCAGATGGCGCAGACGGGCCGGGGCTTATCCTCGGTGACGATGGCGTTCGCTACAATTATGAACAAGCGCAGGTGCGGGGCGGCGGTTCGCTGGCCCCCGGCCAGAAGGTGGACTTTATCGGCCTTGGCGACGAAGCGCGGGACATCTACGCGCTTGGCCCGGCGCCGCAGGCTGCGCCGCCAGAGCCTGCTCCCGCGATGGCAGCGGCTCCAGCTGCTGCAGTTCGGCCATCTTATCCCCAGCCCCACGCTCAGCCTCAGGCGCGGACCGCCTCGCAGGCTTATGGCACTAAGCCGCCAGCGGTGCAGGGCGACGGCGTCTGGACCTATTTCATCCGCAGCCTCACGAAGAACTATTTCAAGTTCACGGGCCGGGCGCGGCGGCAGGAATACTGGGGTTACACGCTTTTCAACGTGCTGGCCTATGTCGTGGTCTTCTTCCTGGATATTGTCCTGAGTGCCATTGTCTTTGGCGGTGATGAATTCGTGCCGCTGCTGACGCTGCTCTGGTTTCTCTACCAGATCATCCCGTCCATCGCGGTGACGGTCCGGCGGCTGCACGATCAAGATCTGTCCGGCTGGCTCTATCTGATCACCTGGGTGCCCTATATTGGCTGGCTGGTGATCTTCGTCTTTATGCTGATCGACTCCCGTCCGGAGTCGAATGTCCACGGGCCGAGCCCCAAATACGACCCGGCCACTTCAGCGTTCAACTGATCCCGACAGAACAGGTAATCGCACGCGCGCATCGCAGGTGCAGGCGGATTTCGTGAATCAGAAGTAAAATTGTTTCGCAAAAGTAACGGTTAATGAAAGCGGACGAATATTAACTAACGACTTGCCCAAACCCAACATGCTTATCAGTTTATTAGGATGGCTCGTGTAGTTCTGTTCAAACTACAACAAAAGTTGAGTGGTGGTTGAAATGATGATTGCTGAAATGCAGGAAACTGCAGAACTGAGCCTGGGCGAGTCTTTCCTGAAGTCTCTCTCTCTTCTTGAACAAGCGCACCGTCGTCTTCACGATGTTGTCAAAGACGATCTGGAACGCGGCGGCGAGCGTTCGCTGACGGGTGTCCAGGCACTTCTGATCTACGAAATTGGCGAAGGTGAAGCTCCGGCTTCAGTCCTGCGTGCCCGCGGCGCTTTTGCCGGCACCAGCCTCTCCTACAACGTCAAGAAGCTGCAGGAAGGTGGTTATCTGATCCAGACGCGTTCGGAAGACGACAAGCGCACCGTGACGCTGCGCCTGACCGAGCGTGGCCTGAAGGTCCGCGCGCGTGTTGCGAAGCTCTTCGAAAAGCAGGCCAATGCGCTTGAGCCCACCGCCAGCGTGCGTCCGGACGACCTCTCGCAGCTGAACAAGACCATCACGCGCCTTGAGCGCTTCTGGTCCGACCAGATCCGTTTCCGCCTCTAAGAAGCGGTCCGGTAAATACCCTGGGAGAAAGCCCCCGCCTCGTGCGGGGGTTTTTGTTTGGGCGTTTGCACATTCCCGCTTGACCTCAACCTTGATTGAGGTCCGACAAGGCCGCCCTGAGATCAACAGGGAGTCGCCTTCATGACACTCGAACAAGCAATAATCCGGATTGCGCGGCCCACGGACGACCTGGCTGCCCTCTTGCCATTCTATCGTGATGGCCTGGGGTTCAGCGTGCTCTATGAATTCAAGGGGCATGACAGTTTCGACGGCGTCATGCTCGGCCATCCCGGGGCGCCGTATCATCTGGAGTTCACCGTCGCGCATGGGCACGTCGCGGGCCGGGCGCCGACCGAAGACAATCTGCTCGTTTTTTACCTGCCGGAGCGCAACCGCTTCGACGCGGTCTACCGCCGCCTGCGGGCCACCGGGTTTCATCCCGTGCCTGCTTTCAATGCCTATTGGGACGACAAGGGCGTGACCTTTGAAGATCCGGACGGATATCGCATCGTCCTGCAGAACGCTTCCTGGGATCTGTAGCGCGTCAACCCTCAGGAGATTCTGCTGGGCGCGCCCCTCAATCCCAGCGAGTTCTGTCTCATGCGGGGATTGAGGGGAATATGTCTGAGCGCGCTCGCCATTGCCGGTTCGGCGGAAGCCGGCCCTTGGACGCAGTTGCAGGGCGATATCTATGCGCGCGCCAACGTCTCGGCCGAACGGCTGGACGGCGAGGATGGCTGGCGCGGCGATCTCTATGGCGAATATGGCCTCGGCGGCGGCTGGATGGTCAACGGCAAGGCGGAAAGCGTGCGCTATGACGGCGGGACGCAGGACAGCGATGCCTATCGTATCTCTGCGCGGCGCCAGCTCTAGTCGAACGACAAGGGCTGGGCGATCGGCGCGGAAGGCGCGGTGCTGCACGGCACGACGCTGGTGGGCGTGTTCGGTTGTGAAAGGCTGGGCGGCGAGGCGCGCATCTCGGCCGGACGCAGCGGCGTCTACAAGGATCGCAATTACTATGTCTTCGCCGATGCCGTCTGAATCCATCAGGAAGGCGGTTGCGACCGTCAGCGCTTTGAATTCGGCTACGGCACCGACCTGGGCGGAAACGTCTTCACAACGGAGCAGCTCTGGCCGGAGTATGGCAGCCAGTCAGCGGACTCGATCAAGACCGAGACCCAGATCGGCTACCACTTCCCTGCTGCGGATGTGTCGATAGGGTACAGGGGAGAGTTCAGCGGCGAGTCCGACGAGCAGGCGGTCCTGCTCGCCGTAACCGTGCGCCGTTGAACACTTGAAGGCTTACTCGCCCGTGTAGCCTGTTTCGGTCATCAGGTAGGCGATAACGGCTGTGCGGTCTTCCGGCTTGCGGACACCGGCGAAGGTCATCCGGTTGCCTTTCAGGAAGGTCTGCGGATTTTCCAGCCAGTGATCGACCTTGTCAGGCGTCCAGATGAAGTCTGCATCCTGCAGGGCCTGCGAGTACGCAAAGCCTTCGGATGTGCCGGCTTCGCGGCCGAACAGGCCGTAAAGGTTCGGACCAACCAGCGCACCAGCGCCCTCGGCGGTCGTGTGGCAGGACTGGCAGAGTTTGAACGTGCGGCGGCCGCGCGCATAATCGGCCGTGTTGTACGGCGCAGGCAGGCTTGCAAATTCCAGCGAGCCTTCGCTGGCGGCGGCTTCCTCTGCCGGAGCAGCGGTCGGTTCAGCCGTAGCTTCAGGTGCCGGGGGTTCCGCTTCCGGAGCGGCCTCAGGGGCGGCTTCCGGTGCAGGCGTGGCGGCCGGTGTTTCGGCAGCTGGCGCGGCAGGCGTGGAACTTTCGCCGGAGCCTCCACAGGCAGCGGTCATGCCGGCAAGAACAATAAGTGAAGCGGAAACGAGAGAAAGTCGCATAGAATCAAGGCCCCGGACTGAGTTTTCGTATGCATACTGGTCTTTCTCGCCGGACAATGCAAACACACACAACAGGGGGGTGAATTGAGTGAAAAAGCTTTTGAAAACAGTGTGTAACAACAGTTGAGAGGTATGCTGGAAGGTGGGTTTCCGGCCGAAAAACCTGCAACATCGCACTGATTTCATACAGTTTTTGGCTTATTGCCGCAGGTCTGGGCAGGGCGTTGGGCCTGCCGCGGGCCGGGGGACAAAACTGGCCCGGCGCGATAAGCTGAACACATGGCTGATTCCGTTCGTCCCCGTCCCCAGATCCGCAAATTGCCGCCCGATGTCGTGAACCGGATCGCGGCCGGCGAGGTCGTCGAACGCCCGGCCGCGGCGGTGAAGGAACTTGCCGAGAATGCGCTCGACGCGGGCGCCACACGGATCGCCATCGCCATCGAGGCGGGCGGCCTGAAGCGGATCACGATCGAGGATGACGGTTGCGGCATGAGCGCGGATGATCTCCTGCTCGCGCTCGACCGGCACGCCACGTCGAAACTGACGCCCGGCAATGATGGCCGGGTGGACCTGCTCAACATCCACACGATGGGCTTCCGCGGTGAGGCGCTGCCGTCCATTGCCTCGGTCAGCCGCACGACGATCACGTCGCGCGCGGCAGGCGAAGAGGCCGCCGAAGTCTTCATCGAGGCGGGCCGTATCGAAGGCCCCCGGCCCGCCGCGTTTACCGGGCGCGGCGAGACCGGCACGCGGATCGAAGTGCGGGACCTGTTCCACGCCACGCCTGCGCGCCTAAAATTCATGAAGGGTGAACGGTCTGAAAGCATGGCGGTGACCGATGTCGTCAAACGCCTAGCCATGGCCAATCCGCATGTCTCTTTCAGCCTGGAGAACAATGGCCGCAACGTTCTGCGCTATGCGGCGGAGGCCGAGGGCGAAGCCGGACGCCTTGCCCGTCTCGGTGCCATCATGGGGCGGGATTTCCGCGACAACGCCGTGCCGATCGAAGCAGAGCGCGAAGGCGTGACGCTGAAGGGATTTGCCGGCCTGCCGACGCTGAACCGCGGCAATGCGCAGATGCAGTTCCTGTTCGTCAACGGACGCCCCGTGAAGGACCGGATGCTGAACGGCGTGATCCGCGCGGCCTATCAGGATTTCCTGGCGCGTGACCGGCATCCGCTGGCGGCGCTGTTCGTGGAGCTGGACCCCGAATATGTCGACGTCAACGTGCATCCGGCGAAGACGGAAGTCCGCTTCCGCGATGCCGGGAATGTGCGTGGCCTGATGATCGGCGCGCTGCGGCACTCGCTGGCCGACGCCGGGCACAGGGCGTCGACCACGGTGGCAGGCTTTGCGCTGGGCAAGGTGCGTCCGGAAGGCGCGCCGACCGGGGCGCTGTTTGCCTCGCGCCCGGCGTATAATCCCGCCAGCATTTCACCTGTCCGGCCACCCGCGGCCTATGAGCCCGCGCCGCCACCTGGAGGATGGGCCGAGTCCGCCGAGTCTTACGCGCCAGAGGCCTATAAGCGCGACGTGGCACCAAGCGCCCGCGTGGAACCGGAAGCGCCGGTTACGGATGACTTCCCGCTCGGCGTTGCCCGCGCGCAGTTGCATGAAACCTATGTCATCGCCCAGACACGTGACGGCATCGTCATCGTCGACCAGCACGCCGCGCATGAGCGCCTCGTCTATGAGGACATGAAGCGCCAGATGGCGGCAGGCGGCGTGAAGCGCCAGGCGCTGCTGATCCCGGATATCGTCGAGCTGACGGAAGACGAAGCGGCCCGCGTGGTGGAGCGCGCCGATGAACTGGCAGAGCTGGGCCTCGAGATCGAACCCTTCGGATCCGGCGCGGTCTGCGTGCGCGCCACCCCCGCCTTGTTCGGGGAGATGGATGCCGCGGGCCTCATCCGCGACCTTGCCGACGACTTCGCCGAATATGATGCAGGTCTCGCCCTGAAGGAACGGTTCGAGGAAGTCATGGGCAATATGGCTTGCCGCGGCTCCGTCCGCTCCGGCCGCCGTCTCAATGGCGAGGAAATGAACGCATTGCTGCGCCAGATGGAGGCGACGCCCCATTCCGGCCAGTGCAATCATGGCCGGCCGACCTATGTGGAACTGAAACTCGCCGACATCGAAAAACTGTTCGGACGCCGCTGACCAATGGCAGAGTTCGACGCGCTGATTTTCGACTGCGACGGCGTGTTGGTCGATTCCGAAGTTATTGCGATAGCCTGCGAACGCGAGACCCTGGCTGGCTGGGGCCTGCACTATGGGTTCGAGGAATTCGTCCATCGCTTCGTCGGTCTGCATAACCGGGATTTCCACATCGCGCTGAGCGCGGATGCAAACGCGGCGGGTGTCACCCTGCCGGAAGGTTTCGGCACCCAGCTGCACGCCAATAACTGGAAGAGATACGAGACGGATCTGAAGGCCATTTCCGGCGTGCTGGATGTGGTCGCCGCCTTTCCGGGCCTGCGGGCAGTGGCGTCTTCCTCGGAAGCGGACAAGCTGGTGCGCAAGCTGGAACTGACCGGCCTGCACGAGACGTTCGCCCCGCACGTTTATTCGTCAGATCTCGTCGCAAACGGGAAGCCTGCGCCGGATCTGTTCCTGCTTGCCGCCGAGAAGATCGGCGCCCGGCCGGAAACCTGCCTCGTTATCGAAGACAGCGTTAACGGTGTGACGGCCGCGCGGGCGGCGGGCATGACGGCCTGGGGCTTCACCGGTGGCGGCCATGCTGATGCAGGGCTTGCCGGACGGCTGACCGACGCCGGGGCGCACGGCGTGTTCGCCTCTCACCTTGAGATCGCCAGTCGGCTGACGCGCGCCTAATTCCCGGTTTCCACCACGGAATAGATTTCCGGCGTGCAGGTGCCTTCAGTGATGCGTTCGCGCTGCAGGGTCAGCGTATCGCCGACTTCGGGCAGCGTGCCCAGATACTCGGCTGTCACCCAGAACTCCCCCTCTTCGCCCATCAATAGGGCGCCGTCCTCGTCGACTTCCGTGACGGTGCCTTCGACGATGGAGGTTTCATAACTGCACGGGCCGCCTGCGATCGGGCCGGGGCCGACCAGGTCGCAGGCGGCGAGGCCGGGCAGGATGGCGATGAGGGCGAGGCCGGTGATGAGTCGCATGGAACTGTCTCCTTCCATTTCACGGTAGCCATTGCGGGCAGGCTGGCAAGGCATGGCTTTGGAATTGCCGGTGCCCGCAAAGAGGATTACAGTTCCCGGCATGAGCAGGGCATCCAGGGCAATCAATATCGACGATCTGCGCACGCTGGCGAAGAAGCGCCTGCCGCGCATGGTGTTTGACTATATCGACGGCGGCGCGGAAGACGAGATCACGCTGCGCCGGTCGGTTGATCGGTATGCCGATTATGAATGGCAGTGGAATTCGCTGGTCGATGTCACAAAGCTCGACCTGTCCACGACGCTGTTCGGCCAGAAGAATCCGATGCCGTTCTTCATTTCGCCGACGGCAGCGTCCCGTCTGTTCTATCCGAAGGAAGGTGAACTGGCCGTCGCCCGCGCGGCGCAGAAGGCAGGCATCGCCTATTCCGCCTCCACGCTCGCCAGCCAGACGCTGGAAGATATTGCCGCTGCCGCGCCGGACGTGCCGAAGATCATCCAGATCTATGTCTGGAAAGACCGGGGCGTGGTGAAGGAGTTCCTGGCCCGGGCAAAAGCGGCCGGCTTTGTCGGCTGTGTGCTGACGGTGGATGCGGCTGTGGCCGGTTACCGTGAACGTGACCCGCGCAACGGCTTTTCAATTCCGCCGAAGGTCAATTCCAAGACCGCGACACAGGCGCTGGCAAAGCCTGGCTATCTCTGGGATATCGTGACCGGATCGAAGATCGGTCCGGCAAACTTCGCGCAGCAGGCAGGCGGCGGCGATGTGATGGGGACGATCAACAATCTGTTCGACCGCAGCATGGCCTGGAAGGACGCCGAATGGATGGCCAATGAATGGGGCGGCCCGTTCGCGGTGAAAGGCATCGCTACCGCGGAAGATGCCGTGCGCGCAGTGGAACATGGCGCGAGCGCCGTCTGGCTGTCCAATCATGGCGGGCGCCAGATCGACACGTCCGTGCCGGTGATCGACCTTATCCCAGAGGTTCGCGAGGCGATTGATCCGAAGATTGAACTGATCGCCGATGGCGGCGTGCGCCGGGGCAGTCATGCGCTCAAGCTGATCGCGCGCGGCGCCACCAGCGTGGCCATCGGACGGGCCTATCTCTACGGGCTGGCGGCCGGCGGCGAAGCGGGCGTTGCCCGGGCGATCCAGATTCTGAAGGACGATGTGGAGCGCGGCCTCGGCCTGCTGGGCGTGCCGCGCCTCGCCGATCTTGACGAAACACTTTTGAGATTGCGCCGCTGATGGATCGCCGGAATTTTATCGCCCTCGGCCTGTCCATGCTGGGCGCTTGCGGACGCGCGTCCGGAACAGGAATCGAGGAAGGCATTCCACCCGAAGAAGCCATCGACAGCATCGTCGCGCACGGCATCGCGCCAGCGGCGGGACTCGTCGTTCGCAAGGGAGGCAAGACTGTGTTCGCCCATGGGGCGGGCATTGCGAACGGCCGCCACCTCTTCCGGTCGGATACGAAGATGCGGGTGGCTTCCGTCTCCAAACTGGCAGTCGCGCTGACGGCGCACCGCCTTGCAGAGCGTGGCGAGATCGACCTCGACGCGCCGCTGTCAGACTGGTTTGGCGATGCGATGCGCCATCCGGGCTTTCCGGATGTGGAGATCCCGCTTCGGCACCTGATGAGCCATACGTCCGGCCTGCAGGATCCGGAGGTCTATTGGTATACAGAGACCGGACGAATCGAGGACCTGTTTACGCCGAACATCTGGTTGCCTGGTCCGCCCGGCGGATATTTCACCTATTGCAATTTTGGTTGGAGTATTCTCGCGACAGTGTTGGAGCGGGAGGTTGGCGAACGGTTCGACCTGCTGGCCGACCGTATCACGCTGGGCCCGCTGGGCATCACGGCTGGTTTCAACTGGTCCGGCGTGCCGGAGGAAGAGCGCCGCGCCGGTGCAACGCTCAGCCGAAAGATCGATGACAAATGGACGGTCCAGACGGATGGTCCGGACATGCTGAATGGGATGGGGCCGGCGGTGACGATGCCGCAGGGTCTGGTACTTGAGGACTATGAAGTCGGTACGAACGGAACACTGTTCAGCCCGCAAGGTGGCCTGCGCGCGAGCCTTGAGGAACTCTGCCCGCTTGTCCGCACCATCGCCGTGGATGAGGTCGCCACGCGTCCAGCCTGGGTATTCGATCCGGCTGTGCAGAACGGCGATACTGACGATGGTTATTTCACCGTCTATGGCGAGGGGCCGCAGATTCATCCGGCTTCGGATTCTCCGGTACCCGGCGTGAAGCTGATCGGGCATCACGGCGAGGCCTACGGGCTCTATTCAGGGGCCTGGCATGCACCGGAACTGGACGCCGAGATTGCCTATGCCATCACCGGCATGCCCGCGCCGGAAGACACGGAGGTACCAATTTCGTCAATTCACCGCACCATAAATGCGTGGGACGCACCAGCCGTAAAGGCCGCCGGGGACCTGCTCAGACGCTGACGACGCGATTGGGGTTCATGATGCCCTTCGGGTCCAGCGCCTTCTTGATGGCGCGCATCGTGTCGGTGGCGGCCTGTGGGCGCAGCTTTGCCAGTTCGTCCCGCTTCAGGCGGCCAACGCCATGTTCGGCAGAGATCGACCCGTCGAACTCCATCACCGTATCATAGATAATGCGGGTCAGCGCGTTGAAATTTTCCTTCAGGCCGGTTTTCCCCGGCGCTTCGATCACGGAGTAATGCAGGTTCCCGTCGCCGACATGGCCGAAGATGACGAAGTCCGCTTTCGGCAGCTTGTCGACGATGCGGGCATTGCAGGTTTCCATGAAGGCCGGGATCTTGCTGACCGGCACGGAAATGTCCTGGTTCAGCGAATTGCCATAGGCGCGTTTGGACAGCGGGATTGTCTCACGCACCATCCACATGGCCTTTGCCTGCGCGAGGCTTTCGGCCATGGCGGCGTCCTGGATCAGACCTTTCTCGAAGGCGGTTTCCAGCGCCGTCTCCAGCGTCTTGCGGGCCATGGCTTCATCCGAGAAGGACACTTCCATCAGCACCCGCCAGGCGAGGTTCGAAGGCAGTGGATCGCGCGTGCCTTCGATATCGGCCAGCACCATCTCGACCGCATTGGCCGGGATCATCTCGAAACTGGTGACCGTGTCGCCCGCCATTTCGCGCACATGGGCGAGCAGCGCGATCACGTCCTGCGTGGAGTCGACGGTGACCCATGCGGTGGCGCGCTGCACCTTCGGGAACAGTTTCAGCGTCGCTGCGGTGACGAGGCCCAGCGTGCCTTCAGCTCCGGCGAACAAATGTTTCAGGTCGTAGCCCGTATTGTTCTTGCGCAAGCCCGAAAGCCCGTCCCAGATCTCGCCGGACGGCAGCACGACTTCCATGCCCAGCAAGAGATCGCGCATCATGCCGTAGCGCAGCACGGCGACGCCGCCCGCATTTGTGGAGATCAGGCCGCCAATCGTGGCGGTGCCTTCGGAACCGAGCGACAGCGGGAACAGCCGGTTCACCTCTTCGGCTGCCTGCTGCGCCGTGACCAGCGGGGCGCCGGCTTCGACCACCATCGAATTGTTGAACACGTCCACGCTGCGCACCTTGTTCATGCGGCGCATGGAGACGCAGATCTCGCCATGCGGCACGCCCGCATCGACAAGGCCCGTATTGCCGCCCTGCGGACAGATCGCGACGCCATGCTGGCTGCACAGTTTCACCAGCGCAGCGGCTTCTTCCGTACTGGAGGGCTTGGCGACGATGGGCGTTTCGCCCTGCAGCACGCCGCGCCAGGCCTGCGCGTGTTCGGAGAGGACATCCGGATCTTCGCTCCAGCCTTGCGGTCCGAGCATGTCCTTGAGGGCGGCGAGGAAGTCTGGGGAGAGCGTCTGGGTCATGACTCCAGTTTACGCATTTCCGCGGCGAGCGCGAAGCCGCTTTCTGTCGCGTCCAGCGCCTCGATCACGCCGGCGCGGGCGCTGGCCGGTTTGTCCTGGTTCAGCTTGGCAATGCCTTCGAAGCGTTCCAGGCGGATTTCGAACGCCACCAGGCCGCGATACAGCGCCTCCAGCCGGGCGGGCTTCATCTTGGCCGTCTTCCAGATTGGTTTCGGTGCGAGGCCTGCTTCGAAATGGTCGGAGAGGTCGTCGATCAGCTGGCGCATCGCGTCATCGTCCAGCCGGGTGACCGGGCCAGCAGCTTCTACAGAGATATAGTTCCAAGTCGGCACCTGGTCGTCGATGCCGTACCAGTCCGGGGAGACATAGGCGTGTGCGCCGGTGAAGACGGCCAGAACCGGGCTACCCGCAAGCAGGGCCTTGGTGACCGGATTGGCGACGGACAGGTGAAAGCGCAGTTTAAGGGGCTCCCCTTCCCCGGAGGGGAGGCCCTCTGAATAGGGAAGAATGGGGGCGTGCGCCACAATGGGCTGGCCATCGCTCACCGCACTGATCACCGCGAACGGATGCTCGAGAATGCGCTGGCGCAGGATGGCAGGGTCTGTGACATGGAAACGGCGGGCAGGGTGCATGGCCTTATCCTAATCCCGGTGGGCCGCGCGGGCGAGGCGGTCATTGATTGCTTCGCCGAGGCTTTCGTCCGGGATGCGGGCGACGGCGATCCGGTCATGCTGTGTATCGAGCGCGCGCAGGGCCGCGAAGAGGTTCTTCGCGGCTTCGCGCAGGTCTCCGGCTTCTGACAGATTGAGACCCGGGTAGGGCGTCTTACCAAAGGCGAGCCATCCCTCGCCCGGCTCCGGTGCGTCGGCATTGAGGCGGACGCGGGCGTTCGGGGCGTAGTGGCTTTTCAGCTGTCCGGGGGCGGAGATTCCGTCGGCTTCCTCCCGGGCCACCAGAGACTGGCCAAGCGCAGCCTCCAGCGCGGAGGTTTCCAGCGCACCAGCGCGGAGCAGGACAGGGCGCTCGCCAACGAAAGACACGATGGTCGACTCGATGCCGCGCTCACACGGACCGCCGTCGAGGATCAGGTCGACCTTCCCGTCCAGGTCTTCCTTCACATGCTGCGCCGTTGTCGGGCTGACATGGCCTGACCGGTTGGCCGAGGGCGCGACCAGCGGCTTGCCGAAGGTTTCGATCAGCGCGCGCGCGCCAGGATGGGCCGGCATACGCAGCGCGATCGTGTTGAGGCCCGCGCGGGCGATGTCGCTGACGGTGCCGGTCGGCGCGACGGGCAGGACCATGGTCAGTGGCCCCGGCCAGAACTTCGCGGCGATCTCGCGGGCGGACTCGGAGAAGACAGCCTCCTGCTCCGCCATCTCCATATTGGCGACATGGGCGATCAGCGGATTGAATCGCGGGCGGCCCTTGGCCTCATAGAGGCGCACCACGGCATCCGGGTTCGCGGCATTGCAGGCGAGGCCGTAGACGGTTTCGGTGGGCATGGCGACAAGGCCGCCGCCGCGCAGATGCATGGCGGCGAGGCTGAGCGTTCCCGGCTGGATGGGCACGATGGCGGTCATAGTGCGCGCCTTATCACCCGTCCCGCCTGGCCGGAAGCCGCAGGCGCATTATTCCTTGCGGGTAGCGGTGCCTTTGACGGTAACGGTGACCTCGTCTGCGACCCAGTCACCGCCGGGGTCAGACTGCTGGCCGAGGTTCAGGCCCGCGCGGGAGAGCGTGGTCGTGCCTTCAAAGGTCGCGGTGTCACCTTCGATGATCAGGCTGAAGTCGAACGGTACATTGACGGCCTTCTCCTTCACCAGCAGCGAGGCTTCTGCTCTGTAGCCGCCCTCGGCTGAGGCCGCGAAATTGATCAGGCTGACTTTCACGACCGGGAACGTGTTCGTATCGAACCATTCGCCGCCTTGCAGCGTGTCGTCATATAGCTTGGTGCCCGTGCTGGCCGTGCCAGGATAAACCTCGACCTCGACGGCGGAGCTTTCCAAATTGTCCGGGTCGAACAGGACATTCGCATCCCAGCGGGAGAATGTGCCGGAGAAAGGCTTGCCCTGATACATGCCGGAAAAGGCGATTTCGGAGGTCGCAGGATCGATCTCCCAATTGCCGGCTTCTGCCGGGACGGCGCCGATCGTGCCGGGGCCTGCCGGCGATGACGGCGAAGATTTCATCAGCGGGACCGCCGCGATGACCGCGAACAGGAGCACAGCGGCGCCGAAGGCAGTTACGTAGCCCCTCGCCGGAGCCGGTGAATGTGCCCGGCCGAACAGGCCCGGGATCATACGCTTGAATACGCCTTGTTCCGCGGCAACTTCATGCTTGATGGCGCCAGCAACGTGCAGGCCTAGCAGCACGATCAGAACCCAGGCGCCCTTGGAATGCAGGAACTCGGTCACCTCGTGCACCACCCCGCCCCGCAGGCCTTCTGTAAACGGAAGGTGGGGCCAACTGACGGTGCCGAAAAGGACAGTCGAAACCTGGAATTTCGAGGTGGACACCAGCAACCAGCCAAGCAGCGGCAGGGCGATCATCAGGGCGTAAAAGCCGACATGTACCCCATGGGAGAGTCGTTTCTCCCACGGGGTCATATCGTCCGGCAATGGCGGCGGCGGGTTCAGCCACCGCCACGTCACCCGCGCCACACTGAGGAACAGGATCGCAATCCCGATCGATTTGTGCAGCTGGAAGCGGGCTTCATTGTCTTCCATGTTCCATCCCAGCCAGATCATGAACAGGATCAAGCCCGCGATCGCCCAGTGCAGGAGAATCGCGACGGCGGTGTACCGGTTGGAGGATGGAGCATGCATGGAAGTAGGCCTTATTCAGATTCGCTGGCTTCCGCTGCCTTGGCGAATTCGACTTCGATCAGCAAGTCTACCTCGTCACTGACGCTTGGCACCAGTATGTCCATGCCGAAGTCGGACCGCTTCAGCGAGCTGGTGGCCGAAAAACCGATCTTCGGCTGATCCGGGGCCCATGGGAAGCTTGCGGTGCCATTATACAACACGTCGAGGGTGACCGGCTTGGTCACGCCGCGGAACGTCAGGTCGCCGGTCACGGTTCCAGTGTTGTGGCCGGTCGTGGTGATTTCGGTGGACTTGAACGTGATGGCCGGGAAAGCCGCGGAGTTGAAGTAGGCGTCGCTCTCGGAGATTTCCTGATCGAACGTGTCGAACGGGCTGTCCGGGTGGCTGGCCTTGAAGTCGCCCGGGAAGTCGGTCTCGACCGAGGCCGGATCGACGGTGATATCCAGCACGCTGGCGGACAGGTCTTCCGGGTCGAACTCCAGCGTGCCGGAAATACCGGTGAAGCGGGCGGTGTAGTTCGACAGGCCGAAATGGTTGACCTGCCAGGTCAGCGAGGCGTGGGTCGGGTCGAGGTCATAGGTGCCAGCTGGGCCGAGTTCCGGGGCCGGGGCTTCGGCCGGGCCGGCGGTGGTCTCAGCGGCGCTGGTTTCCGGGGTTGCCGGAGCAGCTTCACTGGCCGTGGGGGCGCCGCAAGCGACGAGAGCAATTGCAGAAACGGAAAGGAGGATTGTGCGCATGGGTGGTTGAGCCTTCTGTTGGTCAGGTTGACGCAGAGTATAGTGCTCCGCTGGACAGTCGCTACAGTCACGCTAAAGCCTGAGCCCAATATCACTTATGCGTAATCGGAGATAAATTGATGGCCTATGAAGCCCCTATCAACGACATGGCTTTCACGCTGCAGGCTGTCGCCGGCCTGCCGAAGCTGGAAGGCCTGCCGGGCTTCGAGGCTTACGATGCCGAGCTGATTGCACCGATTCTGGAAGAAGCCGGCAAGCTGGCCCGGGACGTGCTGGCGCCGCTGAACCAGTCCGGCGACGCAACCGGGGCCGTTCTGACCGATGAGGGCGTGAAGGCCGCGCCGGGCTTTGCCGAGGCCTATGCCCAGTTCCGTGATGGCGGCTGGATGGGGCTTTCCGCGCCGGAGGAATGGGGCGGACAGGGCCTGCCCAAGGCGGTCGCGCTGGCCGTAATGGAGATGATCCACTCGGCCAATATGGCCTTCGGTCTCTGCCCGTTGCTGAGCTTCGGCGCCATCGAGGCGCTGCTGCACCATGGCACCGACGCGCAGAAGCAGACCTACCTGCCCAATCTCATCGCCGGGAACTGGACCGGCACGATGAATCTGACCGAGCCGCAGGCGGGCTCCGATGTCGGCGCGCTGAAAACGAAAGCCGTGCCGCAGGAAGACGGCTCCTACGCGATCAGCGGCCAGAAGATCTTCATCACCTGGGGCGACCATGACATCGCCGAGAACATCATCCACCTCGTGCTCGCGCGCCTGCCGGATGCCCCGGCCGGGTCACGCGGCGTGTCGCTGTTCCTGGTGCCGAAATTCTTCGTCAATGAGGACGGCAGCCTGGGTGAACGCAACAGCCTGAAATGCATCGGTCTTGAAAAGAAGATCGGCATCCACGCCTCCCCCACCTGCGTGATGGAATATGACGGTGCAAAAGGCTGGTTGATCGGCGAGGCGAACAAGGGCCTTGCCTGCATGTTCACCATGATGAACTCGGCGCGGCTGAACGTGGGCCTAGAAGGCGTCGCCGTGGGCGAGGCGGCTTACCAGACCGCGTTCGAATACGCGCAGGAGCGCAAGCAGGGCAAGGCGCCGGGCGTCGACGGCCCCGCCCCGATCCTGCACCACGCCGATGTGCGCCGTACCCTGACGACCATGCGCGCCCGCGTCGCGGCGGCCCGCTCCATCTGTTATGCCTGCGGTGTGGCGGCAGACCTTGCCGAGGCTGCGACCGACGAGCAGGCGCGCCATGCCGCGAAGCTACGCGAAGACCTGCTTACGCCAATTGCCAAGGCCTGGTCGACCGACATGGGCGTCGAGGTCGCAAGCCTCGGCCTGCAAATTCATGGCGGCATGGGTTTCATGAACGAGACGCTGGCCGCGCAGCTTTACCGCGACGCCCGTATCGCGCCGATCTATGAAGGCACCAATGGCATTCAGGCGATCGACCTTGTTGGCCGCAAGCTCTCCGGCACGAACGGTGAGTCCATGCGGCTGATCCTCGGCGATATCGACGCCACCATCCGCGAAGCCCGCGCCACGAACGAGCCGCAGCTCGTCCAGATCGCAGACCGCCTGCGTGCCGGCGCCGATGCGCTGCGCGAAGCGACGGATTGGATGCTGGCCGCCATGAAAGACCGGGATCAGGACAAGGCACTCGCCGGGGCGACGGCCTATCTGGCGCTGGCAGGCGACGTGATTGGCGGCCACTTCCTGACGAAAGCGGCCGTCGCCGCGCGCTCCAGCGATACGGGCACCCGCGCCCGTAACCTCGCGCTCGCAGGCTTCTTTGCGGAGACCGCGCTGGCCGAAGCCCCCGGCCGCGTGCCCGGCATCACCGAAGGCGGCCAGACCTTCCTGGAAGGTAGCGAGGCGCTGTTCGGGATCTGACCGGATAAGGCGCACCTGACCTCATTCGACGTCGAGCGAGGTTAGGAATTTCGCCGCCGTTTCCAGATATTCGGCCTGCCGGTCGTCCTTCATCCGGTCCCAGGTGGAGTAGACGCGCGCCATGCGGGGATTGGTGCGCAGCTTGTCTGCGTTGCGGCTGACGAAATCCCAATAGAGCGAATTGAACGGGCAAGCGTCCGGCCCGGTTTTCTGCTTCACGTCATACCGGCAGCCATCGCAATAATCAGACATCTTGTTGATATAATTGCCCCCGGCCGCATAGGGTTTTGTGCCCAACATGCCACCGTCCGCATACTGACTCATGCCCAGCGTGTTTGGAAGCTCCACCCATTCATAGGCGTCGGCATAGACGGCGAGGTACCATTCATGCACAGCCTTCGGGTCGATGCCCGCCAGCAGGGCGAAATTCCCGGTCAGCATGAGGCGCTGGATGTGATGGGCGTAGGCCTCTTCCTTTGTCTGTGTGATCGCGTCTCGCAGACAGGCCATCTCCGTTTCACCGGTCCAGTAGAATTCCGGCAAGGGCCGGTCGGCGTCGAAGAAATTGAGGTCCAGATAGTCCGGCATCTTCCGCCAGTAGATGCCGCGCACATATTCCCGCCAGCCGATGATCTGTCGGATGAAACCTTCCACCGCATTCAGAGGCGCATCGCCTGCTTTCCAGGCCGTTTCCGCCATCCGGCAGGTCTCCAGCGGGTCCAGCAGGCCGGCATTGATGTAGAAGGAGAGGAGCGAGTGGTAGAGGAATTTCTCCCCGGCCAGCATGGCGTCCTGATAGTCCCCGAAATCGGGCAGCGCCTCTGAGATGAAGTGTGCCCGCGCAGCCTCAGCCTGCTCGCGTGTGACGGCGAACCAGAAGGGCTCAAGGTCTCCGAAGCTATCGGCGAAACGTTCTGTGACGAGGGCGAGCACCTCTTCCGTAATCGGATCAGTTTGCACCCGGTGCGGCTGCGGCATGAAGAGGCTCGCCTTGGCGGGTTTGCGGTTTTCCGCGTCATAGTTCCACTTTCCGCCTGCCGGTTCGCCGTCTTCCATCAACAGGCCCGTCTTGCGGCGCATTTCGCGATAGAAATACTCCATCCGCAATGCCTTGCGCCCCTCGGCCCAGTCGCGGAATTCCTCGTGCGGGCAGAGAAAGCGGTCGTCCTCAAGGATATCGACGGGCAGGCCGGTCTCGTCTGCCCAGGTTTCCATGTCCTGCCGCACACGCCATTCGCCGGGCTCGGTGACGAGGATGCGGTCCGGGCCGTGGCGGTTGATGGCGCGCTTCAGTTCGCCGGTAAAGCTGCCGGAATTGCCGTCATCGTCCAGCCGCACATGATCGACCGTCCAGCCGTCTTCCCGAAGGTTTTCGGCGAAGTGGCGCATGGCGGAAAACAGGAAGGCGATCTTCTTCTTGTGATGCGGCACATAGGACGCCTCTTCCATCACTTCCGCCATCAGGATGCGGGCCGAGTCCCGGCTCGCGGCCTTCAGGGAAGAGATGGATGGCGAAAGCTGGTCGCCCAGGATGAAAACAAGATCGGTAATCGGCTTGGCCTTTCGGCGGTATGCGCAGTGGGTCTGCGCTCTTTACGAAACAGGGCGCACATCGGTTTCCTTAGACGCGGTCATCCGAATGTGGGCGAGGCGCGTACCAAGGGCCATGAAGAAGCAACTCCCAGCCCTCGCCGCCTTCGCCCTCGTCGCTGCTTGTGCCAGCCGGCCGCCCGTGCCGGACGATGCCGCAGGTGATGCCTTTGTGATCGAGCGCGATCTTGCCGGTGCCCATGTGGCGCGCGGCGAGTTCAAGTCCATCACCGGCGTGCACCGGACATTCACTGCAAAACTGACCGGCACATGGGACGGTGAGACATTTACTCTGGTCGAGGACTTCGTCTATGACGACGGCGAAAAAGACCAGAAAACCTGGAAACTCGAACGCATCGCGCCGGGTGAATACGCCGGGACCCGCGAAGACGTGGTCGGCACCGCGCGGGGCTATCAGGACGGACGCGCCTTCCGTCTGGAATATGACGTCGTTCTACCGTCGGAAAACGGTAATGGCCGCAAAGTCCGGTTCCGGGATGTGCTGGTCAAGGACCGCGGCGGGCGAGTGCTGAACACTGCGACGGTTGGCTGGTTCGGCCTACGCGTGGGATCGGTATCTTTGGTGATGGAACCGGCGCAGGAGGATGCGGAATAGGCTGCCGGCAAGAAAAAAGGCCGCCTCCCGAGGGAAGCGGCCTTTCTTAACCTGATAGTCCTGAAGGACTATTCGGCTTCGATCGAGTCGACGGCAGTCTTGCCGTTGCGCTTGTCGACGGCCGTGGTGAAGGAAACCTTCTGGCCTTCGGTCAGGATGCGCATTCCGGCGCGCTCAAGCGCGGTTGCGTGGACGAACACATCGGTGCTGCCATCGTCCGGAGCGATAAAGCCGAAGCCTTTTTGATCGTTGTAGAATTTTACGGTGCCACTGGTCATGGGACACTCCTGTATAAATGCGTGCCTGCAACATGCGGGCTCGCGGAAGTTCGAGTTTTGTTTGGGAGGTCTCTGATAAAGTGGCAGGGCAGGCCCTGACATTCGATGCCTGATTGTCCGGCGAAAAGTCGAAACACTCATCTAAGGGGTTTCGGCAGCATTGCAAGGCAAAGCCTGCTTTTATCTGCAACTAAATATTCAGAATGCTGAAAATTTCATGGAACTACCGGGGCTGCAGTCTTGGTAAAGCCAGCAATAACAGGACCGAAAGGCAGGATCCGCTCGCTGCCACGGCCGCCAGCGGGGCGAGACCTGCCGTCACGAACGGGGCGGCAATCGCCGTGCCAGTCGCGGTGGTCGACAGGATGAACAGGATCACCAGCGCGGCGCCGCGGGCGTCATCTCCGTCAGATGCGAGAATGGCCCGGAAGAAGCCCGGCGGGCCGCGCAGGCCGAGGCCGAGGTTCACGGGCACGAAGAGGGCGGTGATGACCCATGCATCCGTTCCGCCGCGCAGGCCATAGAGGACCAGCCCGATCAGCCCGAGGGCCGAGACAGCGGAGCCGGTAAGGATCATCCGCTCCGGCCCGAACATGTCGGCCAGCCGCCCGGCGATGTTGGACGCCAGGATGAAGAAAGCGATGCCGGTCACCTGCATGATGATGAACGCATTGAGGGTAAGGCCCAGCGCCTTGGTCATCATGGCGGGGGCGCCGAACACGAAGATCAGCAGGCCGCCCAGCGTGCAGGCCTGGCTGAGGGCATAGCGCAGATAGGTTCCATTGCTCAGCAGGCGGATATAGCTGCCCTGGCCGCGTGTCGGCGGCGGCACTGGCATGCTGGAACCAAGGGCGCGGACGAGCGCCGCGACGATCAGGCTGAGGCCGGCGATCATGTAGAAGGAACTCGTCCAGCCGAACGCGGCCAGCAGCCAGACTCCAGCGACCGGGGCGAGGGCGGGCACGAGGGACTCGACGCTGCCCATCACCCCCAGCGCACGAACGGCGCCTGCCTCGCTGAACATGGCGCGGATCATGCCCGGCGCGAACACGGCCGCCGCCGCGCCCGACAGTCCGTGCAGAAAGCGCAGGCCGACAAGTGCGGGCAGGGACGGCGCCAGCGCGCAGGCGAGCGAAACGAGGGCATAGGCAATCAGGCTGCCGACCAGAAGGCTGCGCTGGTCCGCTCGCGCGCCGAGTTCGCCGAACAGGATCAGGCCCACGCAGCCGCCCGCGACGAAGGCAGCGAGCACCAGCTGCGCCATGGCCGCACTCCCGCCCAGTACCTCCGGCAGGCCCGGCACGGCAGGCAGCACAAGGTCTGTTCCGGCAAGACCGAGGGTCGTGCCGAGCAGCAGCAACGCAAAGGCGAGCGAGGGGGAGGCGGTGGTTTTCATGGAGGCGGGCTTATCCGCGAAACCGCCTGGCCTGTCGACCGTATCTTTGTGACAAAGGCGGCTTCCGGGCCGTGCGGGGGCGTTTATTCATGTCCATACACGGTGTATTCATGGTGTTCTTCATTGCCTGAGAGGCGCCTTATCCAACAGTGAGCGCGCTGGTTGCGGGCCTGCGGCGGGACCGATATGACGGGCACCGGAAGCGGCAGGAAACCGACACATCATGGCCTGGACCAAGACATATGAAGGCGCCGAGCCGCTGCGCATCAACAAATGGCTGGCCGAGGAAGGCGTCTGCTCGCGCCGCGAGGCCGACGCGCTGATCCTGAAAGGCCTGATCAAGGTCGATGGCGAAGCTGCTGTCGCCGGCCAGAAGATCGAAGCCGGCCAGACGCTGACCCTGCTGCAGAAGGCGACCCGACAGCTGGACAACAAGCTGTCGCTGATCTTCCACAAGCCTGAAGGCATCGTTTCCGGCACGCCCGAACCGGGCGAGATCCCTGCTGTGCGCTTGATTACGGAGAAGACGCTGTCCGGAAAAGCACACGCGATTCCCGGCCGCTACAACAAGCTCGCCCCGCTCGGCCGGCTCGACAAGGACAGCCGAGGCCTGCTGGTCCTGTCGGAGGACGGCGTGCTGGCAAAGGCGCTGATCGGGCCGGAAAGCCAGGTCGACAAGGAATATGTGGTCAAGGTGAAGGGGGATGTGACGCCTGAGAAGCTCGCCCTGCTGCGCCACGGCCTGGAGCTGGACGGACGCAAGCTGAAACCGGCGGAGGTGGAGCAGGTGAAGGCGCACGAGCTGCGCTTCATCCTGCACGAGGGCCGCAACCGCCAGATCCGTCGCATGTGCCAGCTGGTGGACCTGCGCGTCGTGGACCTGATGCGCGTGCGTATCGGATCGCTGGAACTTGCAGGCCTGCCGGAAGGCAAGTGGCGCCCGATCAGTGCGCGTGAGCGCGAAGCGCTGCTCAGTGGTGCGGCACCCCGGCCCCGCAAGCCGCGGGAAGAAAGGGGCCGCCCGCCGCGCGAAGCGCAGGACAGGCCCCAGCAGGAGAGGCCCCAGCGTGGCGAACGCCCGGCACGTGGCGAACGGCCCGACCGTCCGCCGCGTTCGGGAAAGCCTTCCGGAAGACCTGGCGGGAAGCCAGCCGGAAAAGGCGGTCCGCCGCGCGGGGACCGCAAGCCGGACAGCCGGGAAGAAAAGCCGGTCAATCCGATGCGCGGCGCCAAGTTCAAGCGTACCAAACTTGGCCCCCGCAAGCGGACGCCGATCAAATAGCTGACCCTGCGTGACGGCTCGACGCGCTGCACGCCCGGCCTATTCTGGCGGCATGGACGGTTTCACGACAAAGACACCCAAGCGCCCCGGGCTGAACTACCTGCACGGTGATGCTGCACCCGATCACGGGCAGATGATGGAGATCACGCCGCGCATCCAGTGGATCCGCATGTCGCTGCCTTTCTCCCTGAAATTCATCAATGTCTGGCTGATCGATGACGGCGACGGGTGGACGATCGTCGACACCGGCATGCCGCTGAAAGAGACGCGGGACGCCTGGAAGGCGATTCTCGAACCGCGGGTAACGGCAGACAAGCCGCTGAAGCGCGTGATCGTCACACACATGCATCCGGATCATGTCGGCTGTGCGGGCTGGCTCTGCTACAAGTACGGGGCGGAGCTGTGGATGAGCCGGCTGGAATACACGACCTGCCGCATGCTCATCTCGGACACGGGCCGCGATGCGCCGGAGGCGGGGATCAGCTTCTACCGCAAGGCCGGCTGGGACGAGGCGGCGCTCCAAAACTACCGCGACCGCTTTGGCGGTTTCGGGCGCGGCGTTTCGAAGATGCCGGACAGTTTCTTCCGCCTCAGCGACGGCGACACGTTCGAAATGGGCGGCGAGACCTGGGAAGTGATCACGGGCAACGGCCACTCGCCGGAACATGTCTGCCTGTTCTGCCCATCGGAAAACATCGTGATTTCAGGCGACCAGCTGTTGCCGCGCATCTCTTCCAACGTGTCAGTGCACCCGACCGAACCGGCGGCCAATCCGCTGCTGGACTGGATGTCGAGCTGCGAGAAACTGCTGGAGCGTCTGCCGGAAGACGTGCTGGCGCTGCCGGCCCACAATGAGCCGTTCCGGGGCGCCCACAAACGGTTGCGCCACCTGATCGACGGACATGAGATTGCCCTGACGCGCCTGAAGCAGCGCCTGGCAGAGCGGCCACGTAATGTGCTGGACACGTTCGCCGCCATCTTCGGACGGAAAATTGCGCTGGACGAACAAGGCATGGCGACCGGCGAAGCACTGGCGCACCTGAACTGCCTGATCTATCGCGGCGAGGTGAAGGCCGAACCTGGCCCGGACGGCGTGACGCTCTACAGTTTGGCCAGCTGACCCGTTTTACAGCCCATTGGCAGTTTTCGGCTTCGCAATCAGCCGGGCTTTCGTCTAAGAAAGGCCCCTGTTGAAAGACGATAGCGAGGCCTTGATGGCACGAGATGGCGAAAAGGCCGCGCAGGGCAGTGACAATGCGCCCACCACTCTCGCCGATAAGGTGAAGCAGGAACTGAAGGAATGGGGCGCCACGCTTGCGGTTTTCGTTCCGCTGTTCATGCTGTTCTCAGGCCTTGTCTACGAGCAGCGCGTTATCCCGTCCGAAAGCATGGTGCCGACGCTGCAGGTGTCTGACCGCGTTGCCGTGGCCAAGTTCGCCTATGGCTATGACCGTTACTCCCTGCCGTTCAGCATGGGCCGCTACCTGCCGCTGCCGAAAGGCCGCATCTTTGCGCGCGATCCGAAGCGCGGCGATGTCGTTGTTTTCGAGCATCCGCATGCCGGCAAGGTGATGATCAAGCGCGTGATTGGCCTCCCGGGCGATCAGGTACAGATGATCGACGAGCAGGTCTACATCAATGGCGAGCCGCTCCCGAGTGAGTATGTCCGCTCCGTCCGCTATGTCCCGCACGGCACCAACTGGGTGGCGACCGCCTATGAGTGGCGTGAGACGGCCGAGGACGGCAAAAGCTGGATCACCGACCGCCAGGAAGCGGGAGACAGAGGCGACAACACGGTGCTCTTCATTGTGCCCAAGGGCCATGTCTTCATGATGGGCGACAATCGTGACAACTCCCTCGATAGCCGTTTCCTATCCGGCCACTGCCCGCCGGTTGGCAATGTTGTGGATCGCGTCGGCTGCCCGCTGGCCGTGGATCCGAAGGAAGCCTCGGTTGGCTTCGTTCCCATGGATCACCTGATGGGACGGGCCGATACGGTGTTGATGAGCTTCTATCGCTGCAAGCTGCTGGACGGCGAGAAGTGCCCGAAACGCGTGTGGAAGGGCCTGTAGGGATCCAAAAGCCGGGATTCCTGCCTTGTCGCTTCCGGCCAACCTCGCTAGTGGCTGGAAGTTCGCGGGGCATCTGACCCTATCGGACTAGAATGAACGGACCGGATGGCGATGCCAGAAACGACATCGACAGCAAACCGGCGCGGACCCATCGTGGTGTCGCGTCATGGCAAGCCGGCGCTGGACCGTACGGCCGGGCCGCGGCTCGACTGGCGCCAGTACAAGGACTGGTGGGCCCGGTACGAAGAAAGCCCGCTGGCCGAAGGCCAGGTCGCGCCGCCGGACCTGATGGGAGCGGTGAAGGATGCTGACCTCGTCTTCGCGTCCGGCCGCATCCGCGCGCAGGAAACCGCTGCCCGCGCCGCGCCGCACATGACAGCGGAACACGACCCGGTCTTCAACGAAGCGCCGCTGCCACCGCCGATGTTGCCGCGGGTGCGCTACCTGCCGAAGACATGGAACATCCTCGCCCGCGCCGCCTGGCTGAATGGCCATGCGCTGGATGGGGAAAGCGTCGTTCAGGCCCGCCTGCGGGCGATGGACGCTGCGCAGAAGCTGCACGAGGCATCTGAGGATGCGAAGGTCTACCTGGCCGCGCATGGATGGTTCAATCGCATGCTGCGGCCGGAGCTCAAGAAGCTCGGCTGGAGATGCGTGCGCGACGGCGGAGATTCCTATTGGAGTTTCCGCGTCTACGAATACCGGTGATTCCGGGGTCAAAATCGAATTGGAAAAGGTTGTGATGGGTCGGGCACCGCTCTAGTGTTCGGTCGATCCGAAACGTGAGGCGACATGGCAGACCCGAAGGAAAAACCCGTCGACAAGATGAGCTTCGAAGAAGCGCTTGCCGAACTGGAAGGCATCGTGCGCCAGCTGGAAGCCGGTGAGGTCGAGCTGGAAAAGTCGATCGCCATCTACGAACGCGGCGCAGCGCTGAAAGCGCATTGCGAAGCGCGCCTCAAGGCGGCGGAACTGAAGGTCGAGCAGATCGTACAAGGCGCCGGAGGCCCGTCCACCGAACCCGCAAGCTTCGACTAGGACTGCCATGGGGGAGGTGATCGACTTCGACCTGCGCCTGAAGGAAGTTGCCGACAAGGTGACCGTGGCGCTGGACCAGCTGATCCCGCCGGCGTCCGGGCCGGAGGCGGACCTGATGCGCGCGATGCGCCATGCCGCCCTCGCCAATGGAAAACGCATGCGGCCCTTCTTCCTGCTGGAAGCGGGTGCCATGTTCGACGCGCCGGAGAAATCGCTCCTGCGAGCCGCTGCCGCGCTGGAATGCGTGCACTGCTACTCACTGGTGCACGACGACCTGCCATGCATGGACGACGATGACTTTCGCCGCGGCCAGCCGACGGTTCACAAGGCTTTTGATGAGGCAACGGCTGTGCTGGCGGGCGATGCGCTACTGACGCTGGCCTTCAAGATTCTCGCCTCACGGGAGACCCACCCGGATGCCGAAGTGCGGGCCATGCTGATCGAGCGGCTGGCGGATTCTTCCGGCGCGCGCGGCATGGTGGGCGGCCAGATGATCGACATGCTGGAGAGCGACAGCCCCCGCGACCTGAACACGATCACCCGTATGCAGCGCCTGAAAACCGGGGCGCTGATCTCCTACGCCACGGAGGCGGCGGGAATCATCGGCCACGCGCGCGAGCATGAACGCAGCGCCCTTGCAGGCTTTTCGAACGATCTCGGACTTGCCTACCAGATCGCCGATGACCTGCTGGATGCAACCGGTGATGAAGAAACGGTCGGCAAGGCCCTGGCCAAGGATGAAGACGCCGGAAAGGCTAATTTCGTTACGATTCTGGGCATAGATGGGGCACGTCAGCGGGTGCAACTATTGGCGGAGCAGGCGAAGGAACACCTCGCTATTTTCCGCGAAAAGGCCAATATACTGCTGCAATCAGTCGATTTTGTTCTTGATAGAACACACTAGACAGACAGAAAGCCGTCACCCAGAAGGTCCGATAGAACGATGACCGACACCCGACCCAACCGCCTGCTCGACGCGATCAACTCGCCCGAGGACCTCAAAGGTCGCTCGCGTGCCGAGTTGAAACAGATCGCCAATGAGGTGCGCGAAGAGGTCATCGATGTGGTGTCGGTGACCGGCGGGCACCTTGGTTCCGGTCTCGGTGTGGTTGAGCTGACCGTGGCGATCCATTCGATCTTCGATACGCCGAAGGACAAGCTGATCTGGGATGTCGGCCACCAGTGTTATCCCCACAAGATCCTGACCGGCCGCCGCGACCGCATGCGCACGCTGCGCCAGGGCGGCGGTCTCTCCGGTTTCACCAAGCGGTCCGAGAGCGAATACGACCCGTTCGGCGCCGCCCACGCCTCGACCTCGATCTCCGCCGGGCTCGGCTTTGCCAAGGCGCGAGACATCCAGGGTGAGAACTCGAATGTCATCGCAGTGATCGGTGACGGCTCCATGTCTGCCGGCATGGCCTATGAGGCAATGAATAATGCCGGCGCCGATAAGTCGCGCCTGATCGTCATCCTCAACGACAACGACATGTCCATCGCGCCGCCGGTCGGTGCAATGAGCAACCATCTCTCGCAGCTTGTCTCCTCGCGGCCTTATCGCGGCCTGCGCCGGATCGCGAAGAAAGTCGTTGCGCCGATGGGCCTCGAAAGCCCGGCCCGGCGTGCCGAGGAGTTCCTGCGCGGCTTCGCCATGGGCGGCACGCTGTTCGAGGAGCTGGGCTTTTATTATGTTGGCCCGATCGATGGGCATGACCTCGACGTGCTGATCCCGATCCTCGAGAATGTGAAGGCGATGCGCGACGGGCCGATCCTGATCCATGTCGTCACGCAGAAGGGCAAGGGCTACGCTCCGGCCGAAAACTCCGCCGACAAGTATCACGGCGTCTCGAAATTCTCCGTCATAACGGGCGAGCAGGCCAAGCCGAAACCGAAGGCGCCAGCCTATCAGAAGGTCTTCGGCCAGACGCTGACGCAGCTGGCAGAGAAAGACGACAAGATCTGCGCGATCACGGCAGCCATGCCGTCCGGCACCTCAACCGATATTTTCGCCGCAAAGTTCCCGGACCGTCACTTCGATGTCGGCATCGCGGAGCAGCATGGCGTAACTTTCGCCGCGGGCCTCGCAGCAGATGGCATGAAGCCATTCTGTGCGATCTACTCGACCTTCCTGCAGCGCGGCTATGATCAGGTTGTCCACGATGTGGCCATCCAGAAACTGCCCGTGCGTTTCGCCATCGACCGGGCTGGCCTCGTCGGGGCCGATGGGGCGACCCATGCCGGCAGTTTCGACATCGGCTATCTCGGCGCGTTGCCGGGCATGATCTGCATGGCCGCAGGCGATGAGGCAGAGCTCGCCCGCATGGTGCTGACTTCGCTGGAAATCGACGACCGGCCGAGCGCATTCCGCTATCCGCGCGGCGAAGGCGTTGGAGTCGATATGCCGGAAGTCCTGACGCCGCTGGAAATCGGCAAGGGCCGGGTGATCCGTGAGGGCACAGCCGTCGCGATCCTCTCCTATGGCACACGCCTTGGCGAAGCGATGAAGGCGGCTGACATGCTGGCCGCACAGGGCCTGTCGGCCACGGTCGCCGATGCCCGGTTCGCCAAGCCGCTGGATACAGACCTGGTCGACCGCCTTGCGAAAGAGCACGAAGTCCTGATCACGATCGAGGAGGGCGCCATGGGCGGCTTCGGCAGTTTCGTGCTGGAGTACCTCGCGCGCAGCGGCGGGCTCGACAGTGGACTGAAGATTCGGCCGATGGCCCTGCCGGACGAGTTCCAGGATCAGGACACGCCCTACAACATGTATGAGGCTGCCGGCCTCAATGCCCGGCACATCGCGGCCCGTGCAATCGAAGCACTCGGCCGGGGTGATATCGCAGAGATCGAGCGCCTCGCCAGAGCCTAGCGAAGGCCTGAAATTCGCCAGAGTCATTGCCTAACTGAAATGCAATTTGCGAGGCCGGTCGAAGCCCGGTTAGGTGCTCTCATGCGTTCTTACCGTTCCTGTCTGGCGGCCCTGATGCTGGCCGCCGCTGCCGCCTGCGCCACGGCGCCACAGCCGGCCCTGCCTTTTGCAGACCGCCTCGCCGCCGCTGAAGCGGCAGGCAATCCCTATGAAGTGGATGCGGCCCTGACAGCGCTGCTCGCCGATCCGAAGCTGAAGACTGAGGAGCGGGCCGAGGCGCTCTACCAGCGAGGCAGTTTGCGGCGCCTTGCCGGGGATGACCGGCGCGGAGCGGTTGCGGACCTCGAGGCGATGTTGGCGCTCGCGCCGGAGCATCAGCGCGCCGGGCAGGCAGAAATCGAATTGGACCTTGCGCGCTCAGACCTGGAAGCGCTGGAGCCGCGCCTCAGCTACATGCTGACCCTGCCGCAATGGTTCGATGTCTCATGGACGCTCGGCGAGCGTGATGCGCCGGCGCGCCGATACCAGAAAGCCGGAATCAGTCCCGATGAAACGCAAACCCAAAAGCTGAAGGATGCGGGCTTCGTCTGTGGACCGGACGGGGCAGGTGGACCGGTACAGGGCGCTGGCGACGCGCGCGACTGGCTGGACGGCCTCACCTGGTGCAATCCGCTCCCTGAAACGGTCGAAGCGGAGGCAGAGCCGCAAGACACCGGGACGTAAAGACCACACAAAATTCACAATCCGGCCCTGCCGCCGTACGTGTTGCACGTCTAACAACAGGGTCATTGCCTCAATATGCCTGTACGGAGCTTCCGATCATGATTCGCCTCAGCCTTGCCGCCGCCGCATCCGCCCTTGTCCTGGCCGCCTGTAGTTCGACACCTGTACCGGAAGCCGAAACGGCTGCCGCGGTGTCCACGACGACGGTCATGTCGCCTTACGAACTGGCGATGCAGACTGTCGAAGAACTGGTGACGGCAGGCAACACGCAGGCGGCGATTGACCGGCTGACCCAGCTGACCGGCGACCCGTCACTGGACCGCGACCAGCTGGCAGAGGTGCTTTATCGCCGGGGTGAGCTGCGCCTTGGTGAGCATGGCTATGACACGATGGGCGCAATCGAGGACTTCGAGGAGATCCTGGCGGACTACAGCGATACCGAGTGGAGCACCGCGGCCGCTTCCATGCTGGACAGCGCACGCGGCAAGGCGACGTCTCTGAACGCTCTCCTCGCCCAGCCGGAAACGACCCGGATGCAGAAGTACAATATCCTCATGGAACTCGGCCGCCATGACGACGCAATCGACCTGATGCTGGCGAACGACCTGACCCCGGACAATGAAGCCCTGCTGGCCATGTATCAGATCGGCTACCTCTGCGAGGGCGACTCCCTGACCGGCCGGGCTTATGACGTCACCGAGCCGGACGGCACCTATCACGAACTCCGTTTCTGCGATTTCGGGAAGTAAAGCCTTTCAGGCTGTAACATTTATTGCAGCGCGCGAGCGCGGTTCAGGAAGATTTCTGCAGTTCTTTCCGCTAGGTAAAGTGCCGGAATCCCTGATCCGCGGCCTCGCGGCCTCTTCAAACCTGGGCTTCGGCGTGGTTGTGTGGCGCGAACCATATAACCTTCCCGAGGAAACCCATGTCATCAGAGCTGCTTCCCCCAAATTGGCCCGCCATGTCCATCGCCGAGGCCAACGCCGCATTGGCCGCTGCCGGGTCTCCGGTTGAGGTGGAAGATACGGTCATCGATGGCATTCCGTCGAAGGGCTACACGAACGCGCCGCCGAACATCCACTCGATCCTTTTCCTGGCCGCGATGACCCACCCGGACCGGGACTACATCGTCTATCAGGATGAGCGGGTGACCTATAAGGCGATGTTGCGGGCGGTGGAGAACTTCGCTGCCACGCTGCGCGACAAGTACGGCATCGCCAAGGGCGACCGCGTCGCCGTGATCATGCGCAACTATCCGCAATGGCCGGTGGCCTTCTATGCGGCCCTCAGCCTCGGCGCGATCGCCACGCCCATGAACTCCTGGTGGACCGGCGAGGAACTGGAATACGGCCTGTCCTTCGCGGGCGTGAAGGCTGCCGTCGTCGATCCGCAGATCTACGAGCGCATCCATGAGCATATGGAAGACCTGCCGGACCTGAAACACGTCATCATCGCGCGCGAGCCCGGCGACGAACATAACCATCCGTGCGTCTCTTCCATGGAAGATGCCATCGGCCCGGCGAATTCCTGGGCTGACCTCCCGGAACTCGGCATGCCGGCGGTGGATGTCGGCCCGGATGACGACGCAACGATCATGTATACGTCCGGTACGACGGGAAAGCCGAAAGGCGCGCTGGCGACCCACCGCGCCGTGATCGCGAACATGTTCAATTCGCTGACCTGCACGGCCCGGATGTATCTGCGGAAGGGCGAGGCGGTACCGGAACCCGATCCGAACGTGTCGCGGGCGACACTGATGTCGATCCCGTTCTTCCATGCGACCGGTTCCTTCGCGATCCTGATCCCGACCGCCCTGCGCGGCGACAAGATCGTCACCATGTACAAATGGGACGCAGGCCAGGCCCTGCCGATCATCGAGCGTGAACGGATTACCAGTGTCGGCGGTGTGCCGGCGATTGCCTGGCAGGTGCTGGAACATCCGGACCGCGAAAAGTACGATCTCTCCTCGATCGAAGTGGTTTCCTATGGCGGTGCGCCGTCTGCGCCCGAACTCGTATCCACCATCAAGCGCCGCCTGCCCAACGCCGCCCCTGGTAATGGCTGGGGCATGACGGAAACCTGCGCGACCGTCACGCTGAACATTGGCGAAGACTATGTGAACCGGCCGACCAGCGCCGGAGCGCCGCCGGCAGCCGTGGAGCTGAAGATCTGCGATCCGGACGGAAACGAGATGCCCGCTGGTGAAGTCGGCGAGCTGTGGTGCAAGAGCCCGTCGAACTGCAAGCTCTACTGGAACCGCCCGGATGCCACGGCTGAGACGTTCCGCAATGGCTGGGTCGTTACGGGCGACCTTGCGCGCCTCGACGAGGAAGGTTTCCTCTACCTGGTTGATCGGGCCAAGGACATGCTGATCCGCGGCGGCGAGAACATCTACAGCATCGAAGTGGAAAGCGCGCTGTACGACCACCCGGCCGTCATGGACGCCGCTGTTGTCGGCATCCCGCACAAGGTGCTGGGTGAGGAGGTCGGCGCTGTCGTGCAGCTGAAGCCCGGCATGAGTGTGACGGAGGATGAGCTGCGTGCCCACGTCGCCAACCAGCTGGCCGCGTTCAAGGTGCCGGTCGAGATCCAGTTCCTGGACGAGCCCCTGCCGCGCAACGCCAACGGCAAGATCCTGAAAAACGAGCTGCGGGAGCGGTTCACACCACGGGGATAATCGAATGAGCGTACAACGTCGCAAGATCGGAGACCGGGAAGTTTACCCAGTCGGCCTTGGCTGCATGAACATCTGCCATGCCTATGGCCCGCCGCTGCCGGAGGACGAAGCCAAAGCGCTGCTGGTGAAGGCTTTCGATCTCGGGTGCGATTTCTTCGACACGGCGACGCTGTACGGCTTCGGCCGGAGCGAGGAACTGATCGGTGAGGCCCTTGGGTCTCACCGGCAGGATTTCTTCCTCGCCAGCAAGTGCGTGCTGGGCTTCCGGGATGGCAAGCGCATCCTGGATGGCCGGCCGGAGGTGATCAAGGCGGCCTGCGAGGCGAGCCTGAAACGTCTGAAGACGGACGTTATCGACCTCTACTACTTGCACCGGCCTGACCCGATGGTACCGATCGAGGATTCCGTCGGTGCGTTGGCGGACCTTGTCTCCGAAGGCAAGATCCGGTTCGCGGGCCTCTCGGAAATGGGCGCTGAGCAGTTGCGGCGAGGGGCAGCAGTGCATCCCATCGCGGCGATGCAGTCGGAATATTCCCTCTGGGTGCGCAATCCGGAAATCGCGGTGATGCAGGCCTGTGAGGAGTTGGGCACGGCGCTCGTGGCGTTCTCGCCGGTTGGCCGTGGCTTCCTTGCCGATCCGCCGGCAGACCCGGCCAAGTTCCATGAATCGGACATGCGCCTCAGCATCTTCCCGCGCTTCAACGCTGAGAATTATGCCGGCAACCTGCCTCTGCTCGAGGAAGCAAAGGCGGTAGCGAAGGAGGCGGATTGTTCCGTCGCCCAACTCGCCATCGCCTGGACGCTGGCCAAGGGTCTGAATGTGCTGCCTATTCCTGGTACGACGAACCTGAAGCATCTGGAAGAAAACCACCGCGCCGCGGAGGTGACCCTGACGCTAGAACAGGTCGCGCGTCTCGATGCGCACTTCGCACCGGAGCGGGCCGTGGGACCGCGCTATAATGCGATGGGCCAGGCATCGGTCACAACCGAGATGTACGATTTCGAGCAGGCGAATGGCTGAGAAGCCGGTCGCGCTCGAAGACCGGTCGGACGGCGGCGACGGGCGCCGCTACGCGCCCTCAACCGCGCGCAACCGTGAACCCATCCGCGATGTTTTCACAGCGCATGGCCTGACCGCTGGGGATGTGCTGGAAATTGCGTCCGGTACGGGGGAGCACGGCGCGTTCCTGACGGATGCATTCCCTGGCCTGCGCTGGACCTATTCCGACATCGATGCCGCCGGCCGTGCCAGCCAGCAGGCCTGGCGACAAGCAGCCGAGCATGAGCGGCTGTCAGGTCCGTTGATCATCGACGCCTCGTCCGATGACTGGGGCGAAGTGGAAAGCAGGGCGTGGGACCTGATCGTATCCGTCAACATGGTCCACATCTCGCCCTTCGCGGCGACGGAAGGCCTGTTGCGAGGCGCCGGGCGACTGTTGAAGCCGGGCGGGCATCTGTTCCTCTACGGGCCCTATGCCCGCAATGGCGAGATCGCCCCGTCAAATGCCGCGTTCGGCGAAAACCTTCAGTCGCGTGACCCGGCCTGGGGCGTGCGTGATCTCGACATGCAGATCGTGCCTTTGGCAAAAGCGTCAGGGCTGAGGCTTGAGTCGGTTGTCGAGATGCCGGCAAATAATCTGTCGGTCCTGTTCAGGCGGTCGTGACCGGTCCGGTCCCGATCCAACACCAGCAACTGGGAGCATCGGGAAAACATGTCTGATTACACAGACCGCATACTTGGCAAGATTCATGAGCTTGAGCTGGAACTAGAAGCGGAATTTGCCAAGAAGCGGGCGGGCTTCCGTTATGGGTTGGAACGCGGCCGTGTCCTGTTCGATCAGGAAGTGATCCGCAGGCACCATGAGCTGCGCAAGGCCCTGATACCCTACCTGTTGAGCGCACGGTTCTGGGTCGTGGTGACGGCGCCGGTGATCTATTCCCTGATCGTGGCCTTTGTGGTCCTGGACCTATGGGTGTCGCTTTACCAAGCCATTTGTTTCCGGGTGTACGGCATCCCGCAGGTCAGGCGCCGGGACTATCTGGTGTTCGATCGCAAGAGCCTCGCTTACCTGAATGCGATGGAGAAGCTGAACTGCGCCTATTGTTCCTATGCGAACGGTGTCATCGCTTATGTGCGGGAAGTGGCCGCGCGTACCGAACAATATTGGTGTCCGATCAAGCAGGCACGCCGCGTGATCGGAACGCATGCGCGCTATGCCGGGTTCTCGGAATATGGCGATGCCGAACACTACCGGGAACGGCTGCGCGCCCTGAGGGAAGACTTAAAGGATGAGGCCGGACCGGAAGAAGCGTCCGGCGGCCAGGCCGAAGACGTTTCCTCTGGGGAGTCCTAGCCAGCGTTCCCGCCGCCGAAGCGTTCGGTCCACTCGGCGACGTGGGTATCCTCGATCTTCTGGAACAGGACCTCCGGCGGAGAGATCGCCATGCCGTGCGGCAGGGCGTCCAGCAGGCCGGCAAAGTCAGCATCCGCTGCCGGGAAGTTCCGGCGCTCTTCCGGGATGTTTAGCGCATCGAGGATCTTCTTCGCGGCGCCCGGAATGATCGGCTGGGCGATGATGCCGAACAGGGCGGCAAGGTTCAGGCCCGCGCGCACGCCGACGGCGGCTGCATCCACATCCGTCTTGTACTTCACCCAAGGCTCGGCCTTGGTGAGATACTCGTTCCCGGCAGCCCAGATCGCGCGGGTTTCGGCAGCTGCCTTGCGGAACTCCATTGCCTCATAATGCTCGATCAGGCGGGGCAGGCGTTCTTTCAGCTCCGCCACCATCCATGCCTCGGCTTCGCCCGGTGTGCCGGCATCCGGCACCTGTCCGTCAAATTTGGACGCGGTGTACTTGGTGATGCGGTTCACGAAATTGCCAAGCACGTTCGCAAGGTCGGAATTCACCGCTGCCTGGAAACCTTCCCACGTGAAAGCGGCGTCGGAGCCCTCAGGCGCGTTTGAGATCAGGTACCAGCGCCAGTAGTCTGCTGGCAGCAGTTCCAGCGCCTGATCCATGAACACGCCGCGCTTCATGGAGGTGGAGAACTTGCCGCCATACCAGGTGACCCAGTTGAAGGCTTTCAGCTTGTCGACCGTCTTCCACGGCTCGCCGCAGCCGAGCAGCGTGACCGGGAAGGACACGGTGTGGAAGGCGACATTGTCCTTGCCCATGAACTGGACGTATTCGACCTCATCGGCGCCTTTGTCGGTCTTCCAGAGGCGCTCCCAGTCATTGCCCGTGGCTTCGGCCCATTCCTGCGTGGCGGAGATGTAGCCGATCGGCGCATCGAACCAGACATAGAAGACCTTGTTCTCATAGCCCGGGCGCGGGTTCCCGTCCTTATCCGTCACTTTGACGCCCCAGCTGAGGTCGCGCGTAATGGAGCGGGCAATCAGGCCCTCATCCAGCCATTTGTTGGCAATGGAGACAGCGAGGCTCGGCCACTGGGCGCCCTTGCTCTTCACCCATTCGCGGATGCGGTCCTGCATCTGGCCTTGCAGCAGGTAGAGATGGTTCGTGTCGCGGATCTCGATGTTCCGGCTGCCGGAAACCGCCGAATACGGATCGATCAGGTCTACCGGGTCGAGCAGGCGCCCGCAATTGTCGCACTGGTCGCCGCGCGCCTTTTCAAAGCCGCAGGTCGGGCAGGTGCCCTCGACATAACGGTCCGGCAGGAAACGGCCATCATCGACGGAATAGACCTGTTTGGACGTCCGCTCCTCGATCAGGCCCTGCTTTTCCAGTGCCTGGGCAAGATGCTGGGTCACGGCGTGGTTCGCCGGACGCGAGGTGCGGCCGAACCAGTCGAACGCCAGGCTGAAGCCTTCGCCGGCCTTGCGCTGGATCTCATACTGCTCGTCGCAATATTCCTGAACGCTGACGCCTGCGGCCTGCGCGGCGAGCTCCGCGGGCGTGCCGTGCTCGTCCGTGGCGCAGATATAGGTTACGTCATGGCCCAGCAGGCGCATCACGCGGGAATACACGTCAGCCGGGAGCATCGAGCCGGCCAGGTTGCCGAGATGCTTGACGCCGTTGATGTACGGCAGGGCAGAGGTGACGAGGATGCGCCGGGATTGCGTCATTGGGTGTCAGTCTTTTCCGTTTTGAGCCTTCAGGGCCGCGATTCAGGCCTTCCAGCCCTGCGGAGCCTGTCTTTTAACGCGGACTGCTGGAAATGAAAGAAATGGAGCAGACAAAAACCTGCGTCAGGACAGTGGCTTGGCGTCCTGGAACATAAGAAAAGCCCCGGAACGGCAGGGCCGGTCCGGGGCAGTCAACGGTGCAGGCGCGGTGATCTGACCTGCACCGGTTTGGAGGTAGGAAGGAAATGGGTCTCAGAGGCCGTAAACCGGCTTTACGTCAAGGCTGACATCGACACGGCGGGCCATTGGTTCCACCGGAACTTCTGCCGAGGCTGCGTTGGCGTTGACTTCGTGAAAGCTCGTCTCGATGCGCGGGGCGAAGACGCCGCGGTCCGACAAGGCCTGCAGGACGGCGGCAGCGCGCGCTTCAGACAGCTGCGCCAGTTCCGCATCGGTGTGGGCTTCTTCGGACACGACGGCCACGTCGATATCGGTGACGGCACAGCCTTCGAGGCTGTTCGTCGCCGCGTTCAGTGCGCGGACGGAATAGGACGACAGCATCGTCTCGTAGGCGGGGAAATAAATGGACAGTTTCATGTCCTCGCAAACTGGCTTGCGCGCGACATAGACAGGCTCTGCCGGTGGCGGTTTGGGGGCATCGGAAACAGCCGGCAGCGCAGCGAGGGCGCCTATCAGGCCGAGGCCTGCGGCAGCGAACAGCGTGCGTTTCATAATGGTCTCCTTCATGCTCATCTCTTGCTCCATCAATCCCTGGGAACTCTTCCGGTTCCTGTGCCCTTGCATGAACAAAGGGATAGGCCTGGTTTGCGGCTGAAATGTGCGCCCACCGGGGCGAATGAGGCGGAGCCAAGGAATTTGAAAGGAATCCACGAATAGCGCGTAAATTCCTTTGAAATCATCGGTGTGAGTCTCTTGGGTCTGCTATGATCTCGCGCCTCAGGTGAATTTTGGCGGCAAATAAGGCAGGTCCGGGGCGGAGGACGGCCATCGCCTCTCGGGAATCACAGCCTTCGATGATTGGGTGTGGAGCACTTGCTTGCATCCGGCCGCACTTCCCATTAGTGACGGGTTTCCTCATGGGCCGGCTTAGCTCAGCTGGTAGAGCATCTGATTTGTAATCAGAGGGTCGCGGGTTCGAGTCCTGCAGCCGGCACCATAGGAAACAAGGCCTTACGCCGATTTCAGCAGGAATTCAGAGATCGTACTGGCGCGCAATTGGCGCGCAACTTGGCACAAGAATAGGTCGATCGCCTCAGTCGCCTTCGTCAGGTATGCAGGATCGAATGGCGCGTAGATCTCCGTCGTCGAGTATTCAGCTGCCTTGTGGCCGAGTTGGGCGGCCACTTCCCATGCCGGAACACTTTGCATTCTGAGCCAGCGTGCAATCGTGTGCCTGAAGGAATAGGTCTGCACGTTTCCCGGGAGGTCGGCCGCTGTCCTCGCCGTCGCCCAACTCCGCTTAACGCAGCTGACCGGAAAGCCATCGTATTGGATTAGCGCGCCTGTTTTTGATGCCTGCATGCGGGCTTCGACATAAGGCGCGAGTTGATCAGGGAGTTTCACGGTTGGACGGTATTTCTTCGTCTGCGCCCGGCCCGTTGGGTTCAGGTTTATCAGCCTGTGTTCCAGATCAATCTGGGTCAGGCTTAGGTCCAGGATAGCGCCCGTGCGGGCAGCAGTCCCGACCATAAACGCAATCAGGACGCGTATGTGCTGTTCGCTGGCAGCATCAAGCAGCCTGGCGACTTCCTCGACTTCAAGCGGACGCCCCTTGGGTTCGGGTTTTGGTGGATTGACCAGCTGCACATAAGGCACCGAAGCGATGTCGCCCCGCTTCCAGGCCCAGTTGAGCGCGGATTTTCCGATCATCAGGGCATTGCGGACCGAACTTTGCGAAAGCTTCTTTTCGTTGCTCAACCAGCTACGGAATTTCAGCTGCTGATCCTGGTGGAGCGCCTGCTTGATCGTCGCCTCACCGTGGAATTCGAGCCAATAGCGAAGAGTGCGGCGGATATCGACAGCGGATCGGAGGTGTTGACCATGGTGTTCGTAAAACCGAGCGAAGACTTCTGCCAGCGTGGTTTCGTCCGGTGCTTCCTGCGTCTTTGACTGGTTGAGGACGAACCAATCGTTCAGGATGGCCTTTGCCTCTTCAAAATCCGTTGTGCCGAGGCTAGCGCGGCTGGTCCTGCGAGTTTTGGGGTCGATCCACATCCTGTACCAGGCCGGGCTCCCCGAGCGCTGGCCGAGCCAGTACTCGCCGACCTGGTATCGGTCTCTGTCGACGTATCTTGCCATGTCGTTTCCTCAATTGCGTTCAACAGATACTCGGCCAGCTGAAATCCGAAGAATGAGAGCTTGCGTTTCGAAACCCGCACGAAGCCGATCCGGCCTGCATCCCGCAGCCTTTTCAGAGTCTGCTTTGACATGCCGAGGTGGTGGGCAGCCTCTTCCTCCGAATAGCGCTGATAGACAGGCAACCCGATTTCACTGGACATCTGCCGGACGGTTTCATCGACTTCGTGCATGGCCTGGTGTCCCGCTGATCAGCCCTTCTGGCTGGCCTTCAGGGCCTTGCGCGCCTTTCGGAACCCTGCGTCGCTCGCCAGGAAAGCTTCGAGCATACCGGCGGCAACGCCCGCGGCTGTGCCGATGGCGGCGCCTGCGCCCAGCTGCGGGGCACCTGAGACCAGCCCCGTCGCAATGCCAGGCCCGAACAGGCCAAGCGCCAGCATGGCGAGCGAACCAAGGATGACGGAGGCGGCCTGTTCGAGTGTCACCTCGTCCGGCTGGAAGGTGGACGTGATGGAGGAGAAGATGGTCGAGCCGATGCCGACAATGATCGCCAGCACCATGAGCTTGATGCCGGAGGCGATGACATTGCCGAGAACTTTTTCGGCGAGGAACGAGGTCTTGTTCCAGAGCGCGAACGGGATCAGCACGAAGCCGGCGAGCGTCGTCAGCTTGAACTCGATGATGGTGACGAAGAGCTGGATTGCGAGGAAGAAGAACGCCAGCAGCGTAATGATCCAGGCAAGGAACAGGACCGCAATGATCACGAAGTTCTCGAAAAAGGCGAGCGGGCCGGTGAGTTTCTCGATTTCGTCGAGCAGGGGCAGGGCCGCATCGAAGCCGGTCGCGGCGACGAAGCCCGGCTTCATGATGTCCTCGGCTGTTATCGTGCCGCCGGTGGCATTGAGGCCCAGCTGAGCGAAGCTCGTGAACACAATGTCCGACAGGAGCGCGAAGTTGCCGAGAATAAGTGAGCAAAGCGATGACGGACAAAAGGGGTGAGGCGGCGCGGCGGGAGACCGCCGCCCTCTGGTTTGCAGAGCTGCAGGCGGCGGACGTCAGTCAGGCGATCTGGGAACGTTTTCTCGAATGGGAAAGGGACCCGGCCAATGCCGCCGCCTATCGCGAGATCGAAACAACGCTCGGCATCCTCGACCAGACAAGTCTTTCCCAGGCGGAGACCGGAAGCGAAACCAGGCCGGGCAGGGGCCGCAAGTCGGCGCTGCTGGCCCTTGCCGCTGCGGCCGCCGTCATCCTCCTCTCCGCCACGGCCCTGATGACCCTTCGCAAGCCCGGCGCAGGGCCCAGCCCGCTCACCTATGCCACCGCCATCGGAGAACAGCAGGCGGTCACCCTCGAAGACGGATCCGTCATCACGCTCAACACGAACACCAGGCTGACCGTCCTCTATTCGAAAACCGAACGCCTCATCCGCCTCACACAAGGCGAAGCCCTGTTCGAGGTCGAACATGCTGACCGTCCTTTTCTCGTGGAGGCCGCCGGCACGCGCACGCGGGCGCTTGGCACCGAGTTCGATATTCATGCCAAAGAAAGCTCCGTCTCGGTCACCCTGATCAGGGGCTCGGTCCGCGTCACCGGATCCCGGCCGGAAGAAGGCAAATCCCCGCCGGGCGAGATGCCCGGAGAGAGCCTGCAGGATGCCGTCGCGGCCCTTGCGAGCCAGGTCTGGGGCACGAACAGCGGTGGCATTGCGGATGAGCGCGCAAAGGCTGCCGGGCTCGACCTTGCCGACCGGCGGCTCCAACAGACGCTCGCGCTGACAAAGGAGATCATCGGGTTCCCGCGCCACCTTTCCCAGCATGTCGGCGGGTTCGTCATCACCCGCGGCCGGCTCGACGAGCTCTGCCCGGTTGAGAATGCCGCAATGGCCGACCGGACCATTATCGAGTGGGACAAGGACGACATCGATGTCATCGGCATGCTGAAGGTGGATGTCCTCGCGCTCGGCATGCTGAGCTGCATCCGCAAGGCGTTCGACCTGCTGCGGACATGGAAGGGAATGAGCTATTCTCTGGCCACGCTGCCGCCGGAAGACCCTGCGGTCTATGACATGCTCTGCGTGGCTGACACGATCGGTGTGTTCCAGGTCGAGAGCCGGGCGCAGATGAGTTTCCTGCCGCGCATGCGGCCACGCTGTTTCTACGATCTCGTCATCGAGGTTGCGATCATCCGTCCCGGTCCGATCCAGGGTGATATGGTGCACCCCTACATCAAGCGCCGGCGCAAGGAGGAAGCAATCGTCTATCCGTCCGAGGCGCTGGAACCGGTCCTCGGCAAGACGCTCGGCGTGCCCCTGTTTCAGGAACAGGCCATGCAGATCGCGATTGTCGCGGCCGGGTTCACGGCGACCGAGGCGGACCAGCTCCGCCGGGCGTTGGGAAGCTTCAGGGGCCCAGGGTCGGTCGAGACGTTCCGCGAGCGTTTCATCGCCGGCTGTCTCCGCAATGGCTATGATCTCACATTCGCTGAGACCTGTTTCCGGCAGCTTGAGGGTTTTTCCGGTTACGGTTTCCCGGAAAGCCATGCCGCCAGCTTTGCACTGCTTGTCTATGCCTCCTCATGGATCAAGTGCCACCATCCGGAAGTGTTCTGCTGTGCGCTCCTGAACGCCCAGCCCATGGGATTCTATGCGCCTGCCCAGATTATCCGAGATGCACGCGCCCATGGCGTCAAAGTGCTGCCCGTCTGCGCAGAACGCAGCTATTGGGACAATGTGCTTGAACCGGCAGGAGATGGATCGCTCGCCGTGCGGCTCGGCTTTCGCCAGATCAAGGGGATTTCCGAAGAAGACGGACACTGGCTCGCCGCCGCGCGCGGCAATGGCTACCGTTCCATCGATGCCGTCTGGCGGAGGGCGGGCGTTGGGCGCGGCGTTCTCTCGCGGCTGGCAGGCGCTGATGGGTTTGCGGAATATGGCCTCAGCCGCCGGGATGCCGTCTGGGAGGTCAAAGGTCTTGGCGGTGACAAGCCCTTGCCGCTGTTCGAACGGGAGGGTGAGGGGCTGCCCGCCATAGCTTCTGATCTCCCGGCCATGTCCGAACGGGAAGAAGTGTTCGAGGATTATGTCGCCACACGGCTGACGCTCCGGGATCATCCCGTCAGGCTGCTCCGTCCGGAGATTGGCAGGTTCACCGAAGCTGCCGCCATCCGCAATGCGCCGGACCGGCAATGGATCACTGTCACAGGGCTGGTCATCACGCGACAGCGGCCGGGCACGGCAAGCGGCGTGATCTTCCTCACCCTCGAAGACGATACCGGCGTCTCGAACGTCATCGTCTGGCCTGGCACGTTCGAAAAATACCGCAAGCAGGTGATGGCGGGACGCCTTGTCCGTGTGACGGGCCGGTTGCAGCGGGAAGGCATCGTTACGCATGTGGTTTCGTCCCGTATCGAGGATCTCTCCTGCCTGCTCGATACGCTGGGGGATGCAAGCAGCGCCGGAACCCTGATCGATCCGACCCATGACAATGCCGACGACGTTAAACGCCCCACGCCTTCCGGAGAATACGGGCCGCGGCGTCCGGAACGAAAACCTCTCTCCGAAGAGATCACCGCCGAACTCCAGAGGGCACAGCAGTTGCGGTACGGGACTGGTGGCCGCCATCCTCGCGAGCAGGCGAAGAAGCTCTTTTACAGCCGGGATTTTCATTGAGCGCAGAGGCTCAGGCCAGTACGTGAAACGTGTGCCAACCGGAATTTGTCTGTCCGGCGATAAACGCCAGTGAGGACGACGCTGAATACATGCAGCCGCAGCTGGCATGGCCGGGACGCATGTCTGGTTTTAAATAGGAAACGATCGTCGGGCCAACACAATCCGGAAATCACTGGGAATCCAACCAGGGGGTGATATAGGTACCAGCCTGCCGGATCGCAGCGGGGGGTAAATGACTGACGCAAACGCAGGCCTGAAAGCTGCGCTCGTGGACTATGTCCGGCTAGAGCACGCCCCTCATTATGCCGTCCTTGTCACTGGGCCGTGGGGGATCGGCAAGACCTACGTCGTGCGCCGGTGCCTCGACGAGGCCAAACTCGAGAACGGCTACTATTATGTGAGCCTGTTCGGAGCCGAAACGAAATCCGATATTGACGCAGCCATCTTCAAGGCCGTGCATCCCGCCATGACGGGAAAGGCGGCCAGGGTGGGCGGTGCTGTCCTGAAAAGTGTCCTGAAATTCGGGGGCGTCGAAAGCGACCTCTCGCTGGAAAAGATACTCGATGGCATCAAGGGCGGTCTTTATGTGTTCGACGACCTTGAACGCGCCGAACTCTCGATCGGCGCGATTCTTGGCTATATCAATGAGTTCGTTGAGCATGACGATTGCCGTATCGTCCTGATCGCCAATACAGATCACAAGATGGACGAGGACGAAGTCTTCCGGACCCAGCGGGAGAAGCTCGTCGGGCGCACCCTGAAAGTCCAGTCCGCCCTCGCGGACGCCTATAATTTCTTCCTTACAAAGATCACCGATCCGGATGCGCGGGCTGTTCTCGAGCGTTCAACGGAGACCGTTCTCGGAATCTATGAGGGGTCTCAGGCAGAGAATCTGCGGGTCCTGCAACAAAGTCTCTGGGACTTCGAACGGCTCTATCGGCTGCTTGCGCCGGAACACAAGGCAGAGGCGGACATTGTGGACCGCCTGCTGAGGCTGATGCTTGGCTTCGGGATCGAAACCAAAATGGGGCGTCTTGGCCGCGAGGGCATTATGCAGCGCTCGACGCGCTTTGCCTCCATGTTTTCAGGCCTCGGCGGCAAGGACAAGGCGTCCAGCCCGATTGTGGAAGCAGACGGACGGTACGCGATGGTCGATCTGTTCGATCCGCTTCTGTCCAATGAAATATTGGTTGCAACATTGCTGGATGGTGTCTTCGACGCAAAGCAGGTGCAGGCCTCCATCAATCTGCAGCCGCCCTTCCGGAAAGACGGGCCACCGCCTGCCTGGCAGGTGCTCGCCTTCGGGGCCTTTCAGGAGGACGAAGTCCTCAGCGCGGCGCTCGAAACCCATAAATCCGAATTCGCGGGCCACGCCTATGACACGCCGGAAATTGTCCTTCACCTGTTCTCGATCCGCCGCCGTCTGGCACGTCTTGGCCTGATCGATACGATGGAAGACGCGGTCGCGGACGAATTGATAGCCTATGTCGATGCCATCCAAGCGAAGGGTGAGCTTGCCCCCATTGATCCGCTGGATGTCAGCCAGCGCCTGGACCATGGCGGCACCAGTGGTGTCGTCTATTCAGAGCCCGATCATCCGGACTTCAGGCGCCTGAAATCCTATCTCGAAGGCCGGTGCCACGAGGTCTTTCATGCCAGTCTGGCCGGCGATGCGCCTCAGCTGCTGGACCTGATGGAAGAAGGCTCCGATGCGTATCTGAAGGCCATCGCTCACGGTTCTGGCGGTGGCGGCAAATTTGCTGACTCCCCGGTCTTTGCGGCCATCCGGCCTGCGGACTGGGTTGACCGGTTCGTGGCGCTTGACCCTCGAAGCCAGCAGGGTGCCGCCTCAGCGATGTTTGCGAGATACCGGTATGGAGCGTTGAACATGGCACTTTCCGGTGAACGGGATTTTGTGAGGTCGGTCGTTGCGGAGCTGGCGGCTCGAGAGGCGGAGGAAAGCGGATTTGGAAAAGAACGCCTTACTGCCTGCAAACGCTACTTTGAGCTGGCTCAGGCGACTATAGAGGAGGGAATACCAGAATGACATCATATTTGACATCATATACGACATCATCTATATAGATCATGTCAATCGTACTGGATATCGACGTGGTTGTGGATGGTTGCCGGCCGGACGGCGGAGCGAGCTATGAACTCATGGTCAGGATCGCGAGTGGCAAGCTGAAAACCTATTGTTCGCCGGAACTCCATGCAGATTACGGTGTTGCCCTGCAGGGTGCCGTGCAGCGCCGCGAAGTCAGGCTGAGCTCTGCCAAGGCCAGTCAGCTCCTGGATTCCTTCAGCCATTTTGTCACGAGCGTTGACATCGAAATGGCGCATATCGCCGAAATTATTGCGGAAGCGCCTGACCTCGTGAATGTGATCGCAACCGCCAGGAGTGGGAAGGCCGAGATGATTGTCACCAACCGGCCGGATGAGGTCAAAGCGGTCCTGAAGTCCAGGACCATCAAAATTGTCCGGCCTGAGGATATGATTTGAGAGAGGAGATGTGACATGGCTGCGAGTGCGAGCCAAAGATTTGCCCTGAGTATGCCGAAATCACTCAAGACTGAGGTCGCGCGCCTCGCGGAAGCGGATGGTGTGTCGATCAATGCCTGGATCAATGCAGCGATTGCCTATCGCGTCGGAGGCGAAGCCACGGCCGAGGCCTTCTTCCAGCATCTGCGTGAGAGCAGCGATCCTGCGGCGATGCTGGCCCTGCTCAAGGAATCCCAGCAGGGTTGATCATCAAGCTGGCTGCCGCGCCGGGATCGGGATGCGGAAGGGTCGGCATCCTGACATCCTCCGGTCTGGCCATCCCGGACGGCTTCATCCGGAAGATCCCACGGGATGACCATGATGGCCTCGCAGGGCAATTAACTAAACGTTGCCCTAGAGGCGAGCGATACGGAACCGGGATGTCCAACACGAAACAAATTCTGGCGATGCTGAAGAGCAAGGCGGCAGGGGATGATGAGCAGTTCTACTCCATCGCCCTGCAAGTCGCCGCTGCAGAAGCGCGCCGCGGACATCGAACCACAGCTGAAGAGCTGCGCAGTGCGGTTGATCTGGCGCGAAGCACGAAGTCGCGCGGGGCTGCTGTGCCGATACAGTTTTCACAGCCGCGGGGCGAGCTGGAGTCCCTGATCGATCTTCGGGAACCGAAGCTGAAACTCAAGGACGTCGTGCTGTATGAGGGCTTGCGGGAGAAACTCGAGGACCTCATTCGTCAACAAAGGAAGCGCGAATGGCTGCGGGAGCATGGGAAAACGCCGAACCGTTGCGTGCTGTTCATCGGCCCTCCCGGATCCGGAAAGACGATGTCGGCCGAAGCACTTGCGGGCGAACTTCACCTTCCCCTGTTCGTGATCCGCCTGGAGTCCCTCATTACCCGATTCATGGGTGAAACGGCCGCCAAGCTCCGCCTGGTTTTCGATGAAACCCTGAAGCGCCGCGGCGTCTACCTGTTCGACGAATTCGACGCCATCGGCGGTCAACGATCAGCCGCCAACGACGTCGCCGAAATGCGCCGTGTGCTGAATTCCTTCCTGCAGTTCATGGAAGAGCCCAACGCCACGGACAGCGTGCTTCTCGGCGCGACGAACCATCCGGAAATCCTGGATCGCGCCCTGTTGCGGCGGTTCGACCTCGTCCTGCAATTTTATCCACCTTCCGAGGCGCAGATCAGGGATCTGATCTCAAAGAATTTGCGCCCCCTGAAGTTTCCGAGGCTTGGCTGGAAAAAAATCATCGAGGCTGCCCATGGTCTCAGCCAGTCTGAAATCGTGAGGGCTGCGGAAGATGCGGTAAAATGCGCAATTCTGGATGAACGGGATACGCTGAAGACCGATGATGTCCTTCGCTACCTGAACGGCCGAAGAGAAATGCGGGAAGCTTTTTCGCAAACAGCGAAGTAGGGTTGATCCGCAATGCCTGAATTCGACAAGCCGCATATCGACATCAGCCGGCGTGTAAACAGAACCCAGTACCAGGCCCCAAGACAGAACATCGGAGGCGGCGGAGCGCCTCGCATTCGCGCCGAACATGGCGCACTGGTCGCCGCGCAATTCGAGGCAGCTTTCCGGGATGCCGATGCGCACCGCACCGAGGATGAGCGGGTTGACGCTGCCGAAAGTGTCTATATCGAAGTCAATCTCAGAAGGGGAAGCAGTCCCGATAAGGTATTGCTGCGAAATCGTAACAGACGCGGCCCGGCCGCCATATTGACGCTGTTCAGGATGCCCCGGAAGAATTGAGATGAGCCCGATGAACCGCCGGACAAGGCCGGACACAGGCGCAGAATGGCCTGCCTGTCAAAAACTATTCCGGCAGATGGCTGTACGTAAGAAACATTTTTCCGTCTGATCTGCCAACTGATCTGTTGACCCCTTTGAGCAACGCAGCCTGCAGGGCTGCGCCCGGGCTCAGGGTCAATTCCAGAGGGGATCATGCAAATCACCAATTCGTTCAAACGCGCGCTGCTCAGCGCTGCGGCGCTCTCGCTCGTGCCGGCTTTTACTCCGTATACCGCAATTGCGGATCCGCAATCGGAAGGGCAGGCGATCCGGTTCTCCATCCCGCCGCAGGCCCTCGGAGACGCATTGCGCGTCTTCAGTGAGCAATCGGGAACCCCGGTCCTGTTTTCCGAAGACATTGTCTCCGGGAAGACAGCCCCCGGTCTTGAGGGCGCATTCAGTCCCGATGAGGGCCTCCGGACCCTTCTCGGTGGGAGCGGGCTGGAGGCGGTCACCGCGCCGGGCGGCACGCGCATCATCCGCGAAATAGCCGAAAAATCCGCAAGGCGGGACGCACGCCCCCAGCCTGTCAAACAGGAGGAAGCGGCTGCGCCCGTGCGGATCGAACCTGAGACGGAAGAGGAGCCCAGCGGCGTGTTGCGCGCCGACAAGGTAACCGTGACCGGGACGAGCCTCCGGGGACTGGCGCCGGAAAGTTCGCCCCTGCAGATCTATGGGCGCGATGAGGTGTCCCCCGTCAGCGACCATGAGACAGATCGGGAAAATTGCTTAAGGAGG
>NZ_AWFD01000013.1 GCF_000682735.1 Hyphomonas sp. CY54-11-8
CCCTCCTTAAGTCAGGCAGCCTGAAGTCTCAAATTACCTGACGACGGACAGACGTATCGGACGCCCGCAAGCTGAAGACGTTGGAGACCGAGAACGCGCGGTTGAAGAAGCTGCTGGCTGACAGCATGCTCGACAACTCGATCCTGAAAGATTTGCTGGGAAAGAACTGACGACGCCCCAGTTGAAGCGGGCTGCGGCTCTGAAGGTGATTGATAAATACGATATCTCCCAGCGCCGCGCCTGCCGACTGGTCAGCGTCGATCCGAAGACTGTCCGGCGAGAGCCCGAACCAGACAACCCTGAGATCCGCGAACGCATGCGAGAGATCGCAGCGACACGTCGCCGGTTCGGCTATCGCCGGATCGAAGTGATGTTGGCACGAGAGGGTATCGTGATGAACCAGAAGAAGCTCAGACGCCTCTACAAGGAGGAAGGGTTGTCGGTGAAACGCAGGCGTGGCCGCAAGCGCGCGACTGGAACACGCGAACCGATGCCTGTTCCGGACGGTCCGTCGCAGCGCTGGAGCCTCGACTTCGTGTCCGATGTCTTTGGGCCGGCCCGGCGGTTCCGCATGCTGAACGTGATCGACGATTACACGCGCGAGTGCCTGGCACTGGTGGCGGACACATCGCTGTCAGGCGCCCGCGTGGCCCGTGAACTGGATCGCTGCATCCGTCTCTATGGCAGGCCCGAAACCATCGTCTCAGACAACGGGACGGAGCTGACCAGTCGCGCCATCCTCGAATGGCAGAACCAAACCGGCATCGCCTGGCACTATATCGCCCCGGGCAAACCGCAGCAGAACGGCTTCGTCGAAAGCTTCAACGGCAAGCTGCGTGATGAGTGCCTGAACGAAGAAGTGTTCGACAGCCTCGCTCATGCCCGCAAGATCCTCGGGCGTTGGCGACATGACTATAACCACCACCGGCCTCACTCATCGCTGGGCGGGCTGACGCCCGCAGCGCGCCGGTCGCTCGTGCATGTTGGGAGCGCCGCTCCCGACGCGCTCGCCACACCTCAAACCATGGACTATGAAAGGGCTAGACTCTCGAAATGAATGAGGGACGCGAGGGTCTCAGGTCAATCTGTGTACCGACGGTTCGAATATCGCTTTCGCCCCGCTGATAGCGCCAGCACAGGACCTATTCAGAGGGGCAACTATAATTTGCGATCTGTTGGGAGACTTCTGGGATCCAGACATCCCGTTCCACATTGGTCAGGGCTTTAGCGGTGTTTAATAAGGTCAGCTGACCCATTGACTCGTGGAGCGCATCGCAGGCTTTGGAGTGGAGGCCGAAACCTTGGTACACAACAGCTGCAGTTTTCAGCGTGCCGGCGAGATCTCTCCGGTGTCCGGCAGTGTCCGGGAAATCTGCAATCACTCGGCGGCGAATATCCAGCGCCTCCATAATGGCTGACAGTGCCGCGTCACGGTCTCCGAATTCGGATTCGACCCTGCCGTCCATTTCAAGCTGTGTGGCGAGAAAAGCCCGGGAGGCAGCGTCCTTCGGATCTCCCTCTCGAAGAGTTTCCGCGATCCGGACCGCTTCCTTGCTCGTTTGCAGCGCCTCGTCGCCTTTTCCGGCTTTCAGGTAAGACATTACCAGCGGGTTGAGCGCTGTCATTTTCTGGAGATTGTAATAATAACCGGCTGTGTTCTCTGCAAGGATCTCGTCATAGGCCTCCACGGCATATTCGAGCGGCGGGATGGAGTCTTCCCAGTGCTGGGTATCTGAAAGTCCTTCACCCTCCAGCCGGGCGAAATAGGCGAGCCGGGATAGACGGCGGCGTGGTTTTTCTTCGTATTCGCTCGCGGCCAGTTCGTCCCGATAGCGCCGGGCTTCGGCGATGGCTGTCTCATAGTCGTTCTGGTACATCAGGATCTTCACCCGGTCAGCTCGCGAGTTCCAGAGCCGGAAGAAGAGCTTCGTCTCGTCAGCACCCGGCAGGGTCATGCCGCGTTCGACCAGGGCCAGCCCCTCCTCATTGGTTCGGCGGGCCGCGTCCATGTCGAGCTGGTAGCTCATCTCCTGATTGGCTTTCAGCCGTTTCACCCAGGCCATTTCGTCGATTGCATGCACATCATCCGGTGACCGTTCGAGTAGACGGTTGAGAGCCTCTTCCGCTTTCAGCAACAGCGCAAAAGAGGTTTCTGTATCGCCGAAATTCGCCACACCCAGCCCGCCATACAAGTCAGACAAGCGGGTGTTCTGAACGGCCACGTCCATGAGGACGTCATCGGGTGCATTCGGATCGGCAGCGAGCTCGTCCACATAGTCTCTCACGATACCCGCAAGGTTTTCCCGCGCCTCCAGCGAGCCGGGAATGTGTTCGATTGCGTCATAGACATCGGTAATGAAGACTTTGCTGAGGCCCCGAGCCTGTTCGAAGCGCGCCGCTGCGTAGTGCCGGGCCTGCTCTGCGCGATTGTATTCATGCAGTGTAATGCCCAGCGCTCCGATGAGGCCGACCAGCGCCAGCGTGCCAAGTGTCATTGCCAGGCGGTTCCGTGACAGGAATTTTCTGAATTTATAAAGTGATCCGCCCGCGCGGGCCTCGACGGGATACCCGGTCCGCAAGTTTGTCAGGTCTTCGATCAGGGCGTCGACCGAGGCGTAGCGCTCTTCCATATTGTCGGCAGCGGCCCGCGCGATGATGGCGGCGACATCCGCGTTCGGCGGATGGTTCTGTACCAGCGCTTCGAGCAGTTTTCCGAGCGAATATATGTCCGACAAGGTATTAGCCGGGGCACCCTGTGCGCGTTCCGGTGCGCCATATCCGGGCGTAAAACTGAGCGAAGCGAGGGACTTTGTTGAAGGCGGCGCTTCGCTTACCTCGGCGAGTTCGTCGGAATGAGGCTTCGCGATACCGAAGTCAATCAGCTTCACGGTGCCGGACTTCGTAACCAGGACATTCGAGGGCGTAATGTCACGATGCACGATCAGGTTCTGGTGCGCGTGGCGGACGGCGGTGCATATGTCCCGGAACAGCCAGAGCCGGTCGTCCAGTCCGAGCCCGGCGGTATCAGCCCACTCGGTGATCGGTTCACCATCGACATATTCCATGACGAAATACGGCGATCCGTCTGGCAGGGCGCCGCCGTCGAATAGGCGGGCGATGTTCGGATGCGAAAGATCGGCGAGGATCTGCCGCTCGCGCTCGAAGCGGGCGATCAGGCTATCGCTCAGCACGCCGGGCCGGATAATCTTGATGGCAGCGATCTGCTTGAAGTCGCCGCTGTCCCGCTCGCCCTTGTAGACCGCGCCCATGCCCCCCCGGCCGATCATGCCCGTGATTTTGTAAGGGCCCGCGCGGTCGGGCGGCGGCGCGTCGCCGGCGTCCCGCTTGGCGCCCCCTGTCCTGAGCGCGGCGTTGACGGACCCGTCTGCCTCAAGCAGTGCCAGCACACGGCTGACCAGCGCAGCATTGTCGCCAGCCTGCTTGCGTACCCAGTCTTCCCTGTCTGTGCTCGGCTGCTCCAATGCGTCTGTCAGAAGCTTCAGTGCCTGCTGTTCAAGCGTATCCGCTTCCGACATCCACTTCCTCCGTCATGGCGTCCAGCAACCAAGCGCGTGCCACGCGCCATTGCCGTTTCACGGTCGACTCCGAGGCGCCGACGACTTCCGCAACCTCCTGCAGGCTCATCCCACCGAAATACCGCAGTTCAACGATCTCCGCCTTGTCCGGATCAATCACGCCGAGGCGGATCAGGGATTTTTCCAGCAGGTCCATGTCGAAACGCTGCGATACGCCTTCCACGCGAGTGACCAAGGTCACTTTGTGGTGGTAGCGCTTGTCCGAATTCTTCTTTCGCGCATGGTCTATCAGGATACGCCGCATGGCGCGTGCGGACAGGGCGAGGAAGTGGCTCTTGTCGGTCCACTCTATCTGTTCAAGCTTGATCAAGCGCAGAACGGCTTCATTGACCAGGTCCCCGGTCGACAGGGAATTGTTTCGTTCCGCCCGTAGCAAGGCGGCCGAAACCTGCCGCAACTCGACATAGAGCAGATTGAACAAGGCGTCGCGGGCCTGGGTGTCGCCGTTGCGCCAAGCCTGCAGAAGTTGTTTTGCGTCGATGGAATTTGGCTGTTCCATGCGTCTCCCTCGGCCAGAGACTAGCCATAGTTGCTACAGGAGCACAAGCGGATACGCCGTTTGGGGGAATGGTTTCAGACGCGCTGACCCTTTTTACGGCAGGATCGCGCCTTTCATAATGACGGACACCTTTTGGGGCTCGCAGGCGCATTGTCCAGCGTGCCGGCGCCGTTGTGAGCTTTCGAAAGGGCTTCAAAATGAGAAAAGCATTCACACTGTTCCCGCTGCTGGTCGTGCCAGTCCTGATCTACAACCTGATCGCTTTCTCGGCGGGTGGGGAAACTGCTGCGGGACTACCTCCGGTGCTTGCGCGTCTGGATGCTGTTTTCTTCGAGATGCCCATGATCTCAGGGGTCAGCTGGCGCTTCGAGGTGAGCGACACGCTCCTGTTTCTCGGCCTTGGCGTATTGTTCGTGGAGATCGTGAAATCAACCAGTACCAGGTCAGCGGCGATCGCGAACCACGCCGCATCCATGTTCCTGTTGGTATTCTGTATGATCGAATTCCTGATGATGCGGAACTTTGCGACGGCAACCTTCTTCTTGCTGACCATGATGTGCTTCCTGGATGTCCTGGCCGGCGTGATGGTCACGATTGTCTCGGCGCGGCGGGACTTCGGCGTCAACGGCGAAATCGCCCATTGAGCCCTGGAAAATAATTTGTGGGGTGCGTGACCCGTTCCCCGGATCCCCTGCGCCTTCTTCTGCAGACACCCTGATCTGAGGAAACCATAATGTCCGAGACGCTGAACCAGATACCGCCGGATGCCTGGCCGCTGATCGACCTGTTGTTCAACCTGACAATGGCGGCAACGGGGGTCTGGTTGGCGATCACGGTCTTCGTCCTGTGGCGCCGGGCCTCATCGAACCTCACCCCGGTCAATGCGGCCGAGAAAAGCCGGAAGGCTCAGCCCGATTTCCTGAAGGTCGACAAGAAGGCCCGCGCCAAAGCGCTGGAACGGGGCGAAGCCTTCGATAAGGAACTGGAACGGCGCGAGCGCGAGGCGGCGCGGGCAGAAGCGCACCGCAAGCGCGGGCCCGTCACGCTTGGCCAGCATTTGGCCCGCTTTGTCAGTTTTTTCATGTCCCTGTTTACGCTCGCCACAATGATTTTCGGCGCGATCTTCCAGGTCACGCGCATGGGCGAGATGATGAAGGAATACTCCACGGCCGAACGTATCATGGCCGTTATCCAGAGTCATCCGATCTCGTTCACGGTCGCAACACTTGTGATCGGGTTTCAGGTTTACCGCTTTATTTCCGAACGCAACTGGCAGGAGGGCTGATCCATGGCCTCGCAACCGCTCGTACTCACCGATCCGAACCTCCTGGCTGAATTCGTCCGGGAGACGGAGTTCAAGGCATTCTTCGAGAAGCGCTTTGCCACACCGCCCGATCTCGCTGCGCTCCTGTTTCGCAATGGCGAGCTTATCAACTCGTTCAAGGGCGCGCACTTCTCCGTCGGCGGACTGGCCAATGCCATCAAGGGCGTCGTGGGCGGATCGACCCATATCGCGCTGATGCTGGCGGACCTTAAACCGTTCCAGGTTCAGATCCCGGTCACAGCGATGTCCAAGGACCATGTCGAAATTGCTGGTACAGCGACACTTGAGCTGCAGCTGGACCCGGACAAGCCTTCCAACATCCTTGGCCTCATGGGCGGGGTTTCACGTCAGCAGTTCGATCCGGAAATGGGTGATTTCCCGATCACCGGCCGCAAGGCGCTGTCGCGCATCGATGTGGTCGACCGGATCGCGCCGCACTTCGCAGACCGGGTCATGGAAGCCGTCATTGGCAGAATGGAAGCTGCCGACATCCGGGGAGAGACTGGCCTGCAGGACAAGATACAGGCCGACATGATGCAGGAAGCCGAGCGCATTTGCGGGGACATCGGTATCATGGTCCGGGCGGTCTCGGTACAGTGGGCCCTGAATGCCGTCGAACGGGAAGAATTCGAGCGTGCCCAGGTCGCGCGCCAGCAGGAAGCGCTCGACTACCAGCTGGAGCTGCTGAAGCGGGAAGTCGCCCGGCAGTCCGAGGCGACCGAGGTCAAGGTCACGGCGAATGTCGACCTGGCAAAGCTTGAAAATGCCAGTGAGGACGAACTTGCCCACATGGTGTTGGAAAGCGAGGTCAACTTCCTGGATGCCCGGGAAGCGGCCACAAGGCGCCAGGAAATGCAGGCGCTGGCACATGAGATTGAGGTGCTGCGGACCGAACGCGCCGCCAAGATGGAAAACCAGCTTGCCGAAGCCTCACACCTGACGGATCTGACCAAAGAAGCGGGCCATCTGCGGGAGACTGAACGCAATATAGAACTGCTCGATGCCCAGCATGTCGCCGAGATGAAGAAGGTAGGTGTCCTGACTGATATTGAACTCCATGAACGAAAGGAGCGTATTGAGCTGGATCTTGCCCGGGTTGCCGCCGAGCAGTCAGCCAAGAACCTCAGCACTTTGATGGAGTTGGAATCGGGTGTGAAGGACCGCGACGCCGAACGCGACATCAAAAAAGGGAATGCCAGCAGCGCCAACCGGATTGCAGAGTCCAAGGCAGATGCCGACAGCCGTGTCGCTCAGCTGCAGGCGGGCGCGCGCATGACGCCTGAGCAGATCCTCGCGATCAATGCAGGGCTTTCCGCCGATGTGGCGGATGTCCTCAAGGAGCAGGCCCGGGCATCGTCCACGGTAGGTGATAACGCCATGGAGTCCATGCGTGAATTGATCAAGGGCGCTGCGGAAGAGCGCGAAGCCAGCCGGGCGCACGAACTGAATATCCTCAAGGCCGGAATGACCGGCGCAACAGGTGTTGCCCATGGCGCCGGCGGAAAGTCCGGCAGGGACGATGTGTCGTCCGACATGGATGTCGCATCAGCCAAGGTGGAGTGCCCGGAGTGCGGCCGCGTCCTGCCGGCAAAGGCGAACTTCTGCACCGGCTGTGGCCACAAGATGCGGACCTGATGTTGATGACGGCTGCATCCTCTTCCGTTTTGCCCCGGCGTACCCAGGCGGTGTGTTGCTACACCTCCGCCATGGACAAGGATGCCACTTATTGCGGTGAGTGCGGAAAGCCGTTGATCCGTTGCATGGCGGCAGAAGAATGTGGCGGTCTGCTGGATGACCAGGGGCTTTGTACCGTGTGCGTTGCGCCTCAACTGATGATCGCGCCTGGGGCTCTGACCGCAGCCAAGGTCGGCAGCGCGATCGCCTTGCCGATATCTATTGCGAACCGTTCGGCGATTGAACGCCCGCTCTTCGTGACCAGGCTCTGGAGCCGGGAAGCTGCAGGAGCGTGGCGTGAAGAACATCTGGGCTGGGAGCGATTGGATGCAGGGCAGGCACGCCCGGTGACTGTCACGGCGAGTCAGCTGACACGGGCAGGGGCACACAACATCGAGATACTTGTCGCCGTTTCCAGTCGCTGGCGCTGGCGGGAAGAGAGCTATGCCTTTTCCGCTGACCTGAGGCTGACGGTCGAAGGTGACGAAGAAAAGTCCGGGCCAGTCGTCACGATTGGCGGGGAATCTGCCGGACATGGCAACACGATCTACATTTCGGGACAGGGCGACAAGCGCGAGGTTCTTCAGGCAACAACGGAAGCGATTGAGCTTGAACTGGTGCGGGCCGAGCGGGAAGAGCGGAGGCTGGGATTGCGGGGGCTCAGCGAAACGCTCTGGATTCCTAAAAACACAAAAATGGTCTGGCGCGGATTTCCGAAGGAGGACACGCCGCCGGACGGTCCCATTCTGACGCCGGACGGAATTCTTGCGGTGGGACGCACGCGGAGCCGCCGGAGTGGTGGCCCGGGGGATGTGAGGCTGCTGGCGGAGACGCCGGATGGTGGGATCGACGAACATGCCAGCCGCCTCATTTCCCGGCGTCATTTCGAGCTCTACATCGAATGCAACCGCCTCATTCTTCGTGTCAACGGAAGTGGGGGTGTACGGATCAACGGTGAGGCCTATGGGACGGGTAAGGAAATCGCCCTTCGTGACGGCGACCGCATCGAGCCGTTGGTCAAGGTGGACGGGGCGCTTGCCCTGACCGTCAGGTTTCAGGTCGAACACGGATCCGTCGCCGAAGTGACCATTACGCGTGTTCCGAGCCTAAAAAAGGGAGGGTGAGACATTGGACCAGTGCCCGAAATGCAATGCCGCCCTGGAACCCGACGCCCGGTTCTGCCCGGAATGCGGGACAGCGATTGTGCCCGTACCCCAACCGGCTGTTGCGGCTGCGGCGTCTGTCACTTCCCTGATGACAATGGGCGGGCTCGAAACGCTTGACGAGACGCAGACCCAGTCCGACGGAGCCTCGCATGCTCCGGCGCTGGAGCCGGGAACCGTCTTCGCAGATCGCTACGAAATCGATGAGATCGTGGGGCGCGGCGGCATGGGGGTTGTCTACAAGGCAAAGGATAAGCTTGCCGAAAAGACAGTTGCGCTGAAGCTGATCCGCCCTGAACGACTGGGGGGCGCGAACGCCGTCAAGCGTCTGATATCGGAGGGCATTACCGCACGCGACATCCGGCATCCGAATATCGTTGCGGTTTACGATGTCGGGGAGGCGGGCGGACAGCCCTTCGTCTCGATGGAATACCTCGGCGGCCAGTCTCTGAGGTCCTGGCACCGGGAGAAAGTGCAGCAGCGCGACGACGTTCCGCTCCGCGTCGCCGCGCGCATAATAGCAGAGACACTCGACGGCCTGAAAGCGGCGCATGATGCTGGCGTGATCCACCGTGACCTGAAGCCGGAAAACATTATCCTGATGGATACACCGACCGAGCAGGCAGCGCCGCTGAAGATCCTCGATTTCGGCATCGCGCGGGCGGCAGGCGACCGGCTGGAAAGCGGTACCGGTACAGGGCTCGGCACGCCGCGTTACATGGCGCCGGAACAGATGACCAATCCCGATACTGCAGGCCCGCCTGCAGACCTCTATTCTGTGTCGGTCCTGTTCTATGAGTTGCTGGTGGATGTCCTGCCGCAGGGACATTGGCAGCCACCCTCGGGCGGTCGGTCGGATGTTCCCCAAGGAATCGATACGTTGATCGAAAGAGGGCTTTCCAACCGTCCGGCCAACCGACCGCAAACGGCGCAGGACTATCGCAAGGCGCTGGTCGACGCAGTGAACCTGACCACGACGGTGCGCAAGAGTGACACGGATGGACCAAACCCGCCTCCGAACAAGGCGTTGCTGTGGGGCGGCATCGCAGCAGCAGCGATTCTTGGCGTGGTGGTCATCGCTACATTGATCCCGGATGACGGCGGAGGTGGAGACCCAGATTCCTGTGCCGGGCTTTCCGGGGAGGAATATCAAGCCTGTATGGGATACCCGATCCCCGATCCGGTACCGGACCCTACGCCTGTTCCGACACCAACACCCACGCCGACACCAAGGCCTCGGGCCAATCCCTATGCCAGTCTCAGCGGGCAATGGAATGACGGGTATGGCGCAGTCTACTCAATGCAGGTCGGCGCAAACGGGCAATTCAGCGGCTCGGGCTATGCCATGGACGGGGCGGCTCTGCAGTTGAGTGGTAGCTTTTCCGGCAGCAGCGGGACTTACACAGTCGTTGCGCCCGCCATGGGGATGTCGCTGAACGGCAGGATGGAATGGGACCGGGGCTGTCACATCAACTATCAGACCTATGACCCATACGGACAATATATCCTTCAGCAGGGGCAGATGCACGTGAACCATATGCCTGGGGACCCATGCCCATGAACGACCAGTCAGAAAAGCCGACCCACGGAGCCGGATACCCGACCCATTGCTGGAATTGCAGCTACCCGCTTGGGGTGTGGAGTTTCGAATGCCCCGGGTGCGGCGCCAACAATACACCTCTTTCATCGCATAATGGAGGACAGGCCATGTCCAATAGCTGGAACAACTATAGTCTGGGCGGATGCCTGTTCGAGGAGACACCAAAGCCCGCGCCTCTCCTTGCCGCGCCGTCAGTGACCCTACCCGAGCGGATCGATTTACGGATCCATTGTTCACCGGTCGAAGACCAGCTGACGACCAATTCCTGCGTGGCCAATGCCGTCATCGGTGCGCTGGAGCTGCACCAGAAGAAGGCAGGCCTACCGTTGACAGACCTTTCACGTCTGTTTGTCTACTACAATGCGCGCAGCCTGTCCGGCTCGGAGGGGCAGGATACGGGCAGCTTCATCCACCATGGCATGGCCGCCATCCTCGCCTTTGGGGCCTGCGAAGCCCGGTTGTGGCCTTTCGAGAAGGCGATGGTGACAGTTCAGCCGCCCGCGAACTGCTACCAGAATGCTTCGCAATACGAGGCCGTTCAATACGCACGCACGCCGCGCGGCGTGCCGGCACTCACAGTGCTTGCGCAAGGTCTGCCTGTGGTCTTTGGCATGTTCGCGCCGGGGGAGTATTACCAGATCGCCGCCCAGACCGGCGTGATGCCAAAGCCTGATCAAGTGGTCACGACCCAGCCTCCATCCGGGCATGCCATGCTCATCGTTGGGTACGACCTAGTCGACAAAACATATCTTATCCGAAACAGCTGGAGCGAAAAATGGGCGGATCGTGGCTATTTCCGCATCCCGTTCGAAACCATGGATGCCTGGACTAAGACAGAAGACTTCTGGACAATCGGTGCGATCGAGCAGGCGCAAGGGTTCAAGCTGACCGGGCCAAGCATGATCGACTCCATGAAGGGGGTCGGGGTGACGCCGGAGCTGCTCGAGGCGGGAGGAAGCCGACTGGACCGATTACGATCAGACTTGCGCTCGCGCCTGTCGAGTGACCTGGAATCCGCTAAACGCGATTTCAGAAGCCGGTTGCGGGACTAGAAGGCATTCAGGAGGTGGGGATGTGCAAGGTAGCCGGAGCTTTTCTGAGGGCCAGCCTCTTGCTGGCTCTGGTGTTCACCGCGATGGCGGGGTGTACCACGAATTATGGTGCACGCGCAGTGGCGCCCTCCGGCTACCAATATCATTACGCGATTGCACAGTCGCAGGATGAACAACTCCTACTGAACATCGTCCGCCTCCGGTATCGGGACACGATCGTGTTCATGGACATCGGTAGCGTCACAACGCAGCGCCAGTATGTGGCTGGTGTATCTGCTGAGAACATGCTTCCGTTCAAAGGACTGAAAGAGGGATCAACCCTGCTGATCCCGGGGGCGACGTATAGCGAAACGCCAACCGTCAGCTATGCCCCGCTGAAGGGAAGCGAGTTCGCTCGGAACCTGCTTTCGCCGATTTCCGCCGAGACAATCGTCCTGCTCGCCAATTCCGGCTGGAGCATCGAGCGGTTGCTCGCCTGCTGCGTTCAGCGGCTGGGTGGCCTAGCAAACGGACCGCGAGCGTCCGGGCCGACCCCTTCAGAATTGCCGGACAATTCGGATTTCCGTGAGGCGGCCAGCATCCTCCGCAAGATCCAGCGGGAGGAACGAGTCTACGTCGAATACCATGTCATCGACGGCGAAGAAGGGGCTGAGACCTATCTGGTGATCGATGCACAGGAGGGGGCTGAATGCAGCCGGCTTGAGACTCTCTTGTCTGCAACGGATTGTCTCATGCAGTTCCGCCTGGTTGAACGCAAGGACGAGTTCGGAGCCCGCGAGCTGCTGGCGAAAACCAGAACGGTGCTCGGTGCGCTCTATACTTTGTCTCATGCTGTGGCTGTCCCGCCGGAACATACCTCGGCCGGTTTCGTCACCATCAGTGAAATGCAGTCTGCAAGGACAGCCAATTGGAATGAGTTTCTAGCCCATCAGTTCAGTGTCAAAAGTGGCCGCGGAAATCCGGATGGGGCTTTTGTTAAAGTCCATTATCGTGGCCACTGGTTCTGGATCGACGATGCTGACCTAGAGTCGAAAACGACATTCAGCCTGGTGTCATTCCTGCTGTCTCTGCAGTCGGCAGAAAGCGATGGCGCTTCCCCATTGCTGACGCTCAGTGCCGGGTGATAAGGAGCGATCCGCTGGCAGGCCTTGTCAGGGGAACCGGTCTTGAGGCGTCCGATCCTGGCGTTTAGCCTCGGAAAATGACAAAATCGCCGTTCCGCTACTTCAAGACGTCGCCCGGGCATTGTCAGCGGAACTGAGCTTGAGGCAGCCAATCCTGGCGCATAAGCTCGAAAAATGGCATTGTCAGCGGAACCGGGGTTGAGTAGGTGATTTCGGGGCGTAGCGTCAGAAAATGACAAGATCACCGTTCCGCTACTTCAAGACGTCGCCCGAAATCATCCAGCTTGCGGTGATGATGTACATCAGATTTCCGCTGTCATTGAGGAATGTTGAAGATCTGCTCCATGAACGCGGCATCGATATCTGCCATGAAACGGTTCGTCACTGGGTGGACCGCTTTGGCACTTACTTTGCCCAAAAGATACGGAAGCGTCGTTCGGAAAGAATGAGACAATCGCCGCAATGGCAGTGGCACCTGGACGAAGTCTTTGTAAAGATCCGTGGGAAGACTCACTATTTGTGGCGTGCCGTTGACCATGAGGGCGAAGTTCTGGAGTCCTTCGTTACGAAAACTCGGGACAAGGCTTCGGCATTGAAATTCCTCAAGAAAGCAATGAAGCGGTATGGTAATCCGCATGTCGTGGTGACGGATAGATGCCCGTCCTATCGGGCCGCCATGAAAGTTATTGGGAACGAAGGCCGCCAAGAAACAGGGCGCCATCTCAATAACCGCGCCGAAAACTCACACTTGCCAATCCGACGAAGAGAACGCGCCATGTCCCGTTTCCGGCGCATGCGAAGTTTGCAGAAATTCGTCTCAATCCATTCGTCTGTATACAATCACTTCAACTTCGAAAGGCACATCAACACCAGAATCCGGTTCAAACAGAAACGAGACACCGCTCTTCGCGAATGGCGGGCGCTTCTCGTCGCTTAAGACCGGCTGGTTCGCGAAAAGCGGAGACTGTTTCGAGTTTGTCTGACAGCACCGCCGTGCGCTTCGTCTGATCATTGGTAATGTGGGAGGAGGAAAGCTTGGCGGGGTTGAACGCTCCACGCTTGGCAATCCCATGAAATACACGATGTGCTTTGCTGAGAATGAAGAACGTTCCCCCTGGCCACCGCTTCACGTGGAGCGCGGTTTTGAAAAAGAGGATTCGGTGGTTACGGTTTTCGCCATGACGGGCGGGCCTGTGCATATTGTCGACCAGGAATCGCGCAAGCCTGATCAGGTCGCCGGCTCGATCGGAATGGGCATGGAGGGAGTGTTTCTCCCGAAAGTCCGCAACTTGCCGATAGACGCGCTACTCGTCGTCTGTCCCGAACATATTGATACGCTGATTTGCGAAGGGGACTATCCTAAGGATCGACTACGCGCCCGAATCCAGGAGGTGACCAGACGCCCCCTGAGCGAGATGGTGGCCGATGAGATATCCGGTGCAGGCATTCCCCAGAAAACGGCCGAAAAAATGGGGCCGCAGAAACTTGAGACTCTCGTGGGCAAGTTTGCGGGGCCGGAATACATCCATATTGTCGTTGCCGGCTCGGATGCCGGCAAGTTTAGCTCTGTTTTCCATGGATGGGCGACGGGCGAAATCGGCTCACAATCTGTGTCGCGTAAGATCGATTTGGGCTAGAGACTTGGTTGGGAAAGAGTATGATCAGTAAGAGGAAGTAAGAGAAGGGTACGATATGACAACAATCCTCGATCCCACTGACGAGCGCAAACCGGTTGTGCGCCAGATCACTCCGCGGAGCGGTGCGCTCACCGGCACGGTTGCATTGCTCGATATCCGCAAGCCGCGCGGCGATGTGTTATTGGACGAAATCGAACGCCAGCTCGCATCTGTGGCGCCGGGCGTTGCGATAAAGCGGTATTCGAAGCCAACCTTCACAAAGCCGTGCCCGGATGACCTACGCCGGGAAATTGCGAGCAAAGTGGATTACGTCGTCGAAGCGCTGGCTGATTGAGGTTCCTGTACGACGTGCAGTTTGCACGACACAGTCTGGTTTGAAATCCAGGGAATCCCAGCAGTCTCCGTCGCTTCGTCAGAGTTCGAAGAAGCCGCCAATTTTCAGCGCAGCGCGCTTGGAATGGAAGACGCGCGCTACGTGCTTGTTCCGCATCCCATTCAGGATGCCACAGACGAAGAAATGCGCACCAAGGCGCAGCAGGCGATCTCATCGATCATTGATGCACTAACGGTATGATCGCCGTTTCTTCGTGCAACGCGGATGACCGCCATTGGGGATTGTCAACGGAACTGGCCTTGAGATGATGCATTCTGGAGCTTAGGCTCCAGAGAAGGGTCAGAACCCATTCCGATATTTCAAGACGTCTCCCGAGATCATCCAACTCGCGGTGACGGCGTATGTGCGATTTCCGCTGTCATTGCGTGATGTCGAAGACCTGCTTCATGAGCGTGGCATCGACAATTGTCACAAAACGGTCAGGCATTGGGTGGATCGCTTCGGTACCTATTTTACGCACAATATCCGGAAATCTTGGTCAGAGGGCATGCGCCAAAGAAGTCAGTGGCCATGGCACCCAGGCGAAGTGTTCGTGAAGATCCGTAGGCAGACTCACTATTTTTGGCATGCAATTGATCATGAAGGCGACGTGCTCGAACCGTTTGTCATGAAAACCCGAGACAAAGCTTCCGCATTGAAATTCATGAGAAAATCTATGAAACGGTATAGCAATCCGCAGGTTGTCGTAACCGGTAGGAGCCATTCTTGTCGCGCGGCATGAACGAGATCGGAAATTCCCGGCGTCAGGAGTATGGTCGCTACCTGAACATTCGTGCTGAAAACTCGCAGTTGCCGTTTCGCCGACGCGAGCGGGCGATGTCTCGTTTCCGGCGAATGCGAAGCCTTCAGAAATTCGCTTTAATCCATCCGTCTGTGTACAATCAGCTTAATCACCAAAAAAAACATCGCTAGCAGGGCGAGGTTCAAATCGCTACGTAACGCTCTTCTTCTTGAATGGCTTGAGCCTCTTGTTGCCTGAGGCCCGCTCGTCCGCGAAAAATGGAGACGGGTTAGAATTGGTCTCACAGCACATCGCGAAAGCTGAAGTTGGGCATTCGAGAAAATTCGAAGCGGCACAGATGAGCAGTTATCCACTGCCAAACCAGCTCCAGTGATTCAGTAACACCCTCACCTGAACAGGGGAGGCGCGACCGATGCCTTCATGCGATTGCTCCGAGACCTATATCAGCGGGAGAATCGAATGTTTAGAAAATGGCTTATGCTGGGAATTTGGCTGGGGTGCGCGTCACTTGCATCCGCGCAAGGTTCTGCTTCTGAGAACGCGTGCAACTCTGGAGATGCGGAGGCCTGCTTCTACACTGGCGCCGAATATGCCCAGGGGGCGGGCGTCGAGGAAAACAAGCAGAAAGCCGTGACCTATTTCCTGAAGTCCTGCGACATGGGTGTGCCAGATGGCTGTTCAACCAGTGGCATTCTGGTCAGTCTCGGAGAAGGCAATCTCGAAAAAGATGTCTTGAAGGGCGTAGAATACATGGAACGCGCCTGCAGCATGGGTCATGCCGATGGCTGCAGCCGGGCCATCGGCCACCGGATAAGTGATACGTCTCCTGCCTTTGACCTCCAGAAGGCCGTCGAGACGGCCAAGGCCGGCTGCACGGCAGGTGTCGAGAACCCCTGCTATTGGGGGCTCGACTGGTCGTGGGATGGAAAGAAGGGCCAGTATCCGAGCCTGATCGATATGCAGACGGCCGGCTGGTTCGCGGAACAGGCCTGTAACCAGTTTCACGATGTGATGGGGTGCGACGTTGCCGCGCGCCTATATGCCGATCCGGATGCGGCCACATTCGATGCAAAAAAAGGCCTGATCTATTCGATGATCCGCTGCGACGAGCAAAAAGCCGGCGCGCATTGCCGCAATGTCGGCGGCGTTTACCTCAGCATCGAAGAGTATGAGCTCGGTGCCCTCTATATGCGGCGCTCCTGCGATTTCGGCCATACCGATGCCTGCCAGACCGCGACGGATTGGGAAACCTACAACCGCGAAATGGCCGAATACGAAGCAAAAATGGCTGCCTACCGCCAGTTGGTCGATACGCCTCTCTCCCAAGGTCGTTACGGTGATGCCGTCAGCGCTGCAATCAACTCTGCCGGTTCAAAAGAACTTGCCCAGAAAGCCATCCTCGCCACCCAGTCTGCCGGCCGCATGAGCGACATATCCACGAACGACCTCTACGCTGCTGCGCTCTGGTTCCAGACCGGCCCGGTGCGCGCAGCCGCAGACGCCGAGCTTTCCGCTCGTGGAACCGGCTTGGAAGGCACGTTTGGAACTGGTACGAACGCGCCTGGCATGGCGGATGCGCGTTGGAAGCAACTCTATGGAACGAGCGCGCCGACCTACTCGAACAGTAGCCCGTCCTTCACCCCGGCGCCGATGAAGAGCGCTTCGCAGATTTCCGCTGAAACCCGGGACAAATACCGTTGGGCACATTGCACCATGAAAGGTAGCAATACGAGCGCAACGGTCTGCCAGTAAATTCGGCTGTCGACAAAGCCGGGCCTCGACATTGAAATGGATGACCGGCAGGACAACCATCCTGCCGGTCTTTTATGCCCTATCTGGCCTGACTGGAATTCCATATCAGGCAGTTTGAAGGTCAGGATTGCGTCAGGCCCAAACGCGCAGCCTGGAGTGCGGCTTCAGCCCGGCTGGAAATGCCAAGCTTGGCATAGATCGACTTTATGTGGCTCGCCACCGTGCTCTCGCTAAGCCCTAAGGCGACGGCCGCATCCGCGTTTCTCAGGCCACGGCCGATCAAGCCGAGTACATCTCGCTCACGTGGCGTCAAGTCGTTGCTAATCTCATGTGCAACGGCGGTCTTGCGGAAATGTTCAACAATACGGCGTGCGATTGACGGCGACAGGGCCGGCAGGCCCTGTTCGATCAAAGTCAGCTGCCGGACGAAGGTCTCGAACGGGGAATCCTTCAACAGGTAACCCTGCGCACCCTGTGACAGAGCGGCAATAACCGATGCATCGTCGCCCATAACAGTCGCCACGACAACTGTTGTCTCTGGCCTGCAGGACGAGAGAGCCGAAATAATCTCTGTCCCAGAACCATCCGGCAGGCCGAGATCGACAATTGCAATGTCGAAATCATGTCCCTTGATAGCGTAGACAGCTTCTCGGACATTCGCCGCTTCCCGGATCTCGTTGCCAGGAAACGCCGCTTCGACCGCCTCGTGCAGCCAGGCTCGCGTTTCAGAAATGTCCTCGACGATAAGAATGGTTTTCACGGCGCGGCGACCTCGTGGGGAAATTGTGCCTGCAACTGCGCGCCGCTTGTCCCCTGGCTGAGGGTAAACACACCACCGATCCCCTCGACACGGGCCTTCATGTTGGCAAGCCCCTGACCGAGTTCAACGGTAGCTATGTCAAAGCCGGATCCATCGTCTTCAACCTCGACCTCAACACGATCAGGGGTAATTCGAAGGCGGACGTCCAGGCATTTCGCCCCGGCATGCTTGATTGTGTTGCTTGCCGACTCACGGACCAGAGAACGAAGTGCATGCACGGTGGATGGTATCAGCTTTATGCCGGCATCTGCCTGCAAGCTCCAGCGGAGTGACACGCCATGGGGTTCCAGACGCTCAGCGGTTTCGGCACGAAGATCCGCCAGAATCTCGTCAAGCGGCAGGATTGGACTCTGAGCGTTGTTGATGACATCCCGCAAATCCGCCAGCGTGTCCCGGATCATGGCATCCTTCCGGTCGGGCTTCGCAGAATGCAGCGCCCTCATGAGCTGGGCGCCGATATTGTCGTGGATATCCCTCGCGATCCGCAATCGTTCTTCAGATACCCCACGGTCATAGGCCGTTCGGCTGGCCTCAGCATGCTTCATCAGCTGCACGAGATGCATGACCACGCCCGCATCGCGCGGCGTGAATAGCGAGCGACCATTATGGGCGTGCATGAGCTGGAGAGACGGAACGCCAGCGACACCGGGGATACCGAGGCTGATACCCTCATTGCCAAGCCTGGGTTCCGAGATTGCGTCTTCCGCTTCGGCAAGTTCGAGGGGCTGGAAGTGATTTTGAAGCAACGCCTTCCAACCGGCTGCTCGTTCCTGCTCGGTGGGCTTCAGGGCAGCATCCAGGACGAGGTGAAACAAGTCATCATCATTGGCAGGGCGCCGCTGAACGATCCTCCGCCAGAGACTGTCGCGCATCGGCAAATAGACAATGGCGACGAGCAAAAGCGAAACCCCGAGTGCCTGCCCGGGATCGAGGGTGAGTAAACTGACCAGAGCAATGTCCAGTAGTATCAGTGCGAGCGCAGCCGAGGCGTAGAAAACCAGACGGTATGCCCATACGCCCAAATCGAACAAACGATACCGCATCAGTCCGACAGCGAGGCCGACATAAATAATCAGGAAGAAGCTGAACGCGTAGTTCTCCAGAACCATCGGACTGAAGCCGAGCGTAATTGGGGCGGCAACGGTCGCAATAAAAGCGCCAGCGCCGAGCAAAGTCGATGCACCGAGCCACACTGCAATGGCTCGCTTGCGCGGGTCTCTGGCTGATGATCGGATCTGCAAGACTACAGCGACGACGATAGCGAGCATTTCGAACGTGGTGATGCGCTGGACTTCTGCGAAATCCTGGAACGGTCCGAAGGTGCGTAGCAAGGTCCAGGCACCGAAGCCGAATACAGTCAGGACGCTCAGCGGCTTCCAGTATGTCACGCGCGAAGGATAGACCAGAAAGAGACAGGTCATGATGATGCCAAAGGCTGAAGCCCCCAGCATGTTTACAGCCCATATCCATGCAACCGTCCCCTCTGACATGGGAAGCGAAATCCACGGGATAAAGGACGAAAAACAAAACGCCAGAGTGGCGAAACCACTGGCCGCAAACAGAACCGCGGGGACATTCATCGGTTTCAGTGCCCAGATCCAGGACGAGATAAGCCAGGCCAGAAGTCCCGTGCACAGCGACGCCCAGATGGCCTGATGCGTATCCTCAAGTGGCCGCCAATAAGCTGGCGACCAGTTCCAGCCGGTTTCCGGTTGCAGAACCACCAGAACCATACCAAGAAACATGAGCAGGCCTGCCACTGAGAGCAGGATAAGTCGCATCAGCGGCGCCAGGAGCATAAGTCTGGTTGCAATCATTTCATGCGGCCCCATCAAGATCACAGACGTCTAACCTGTCCGCAGCCCCTGTCACCTCCACAAATGGTCTGCGCCTCGCTTCGATAGCATCTGAAGACACCAGAATATTCCCAGCTGTCACATTTCCGGAAACGCCGCGCCCCCTGTTCAGGGGATGGCGCGGCAGCCAGTCTCGAAGCTAGACATGTGGTACTCGTCAGGTTGGGTGGGGACGCACGCTTGACGAGCGGGCTCCAATCCCTGGCTCATGGCCCTGTCACCTCTCTCGGCAGGGTCATGAGACTTTCTTCGACGAAAGCGCTTCCGAAATATAGGCGCTGGTTTCAAGCCTGGGATCGTCAGAGCAACAGACTTTGAGACGGCGCACCCTGGAGCTAGGCTCCAGAGATCAGCCAGAACCCATTCCGGTATTTCAAAACGTCGCCTGAGATCATCCAGCTTGCGGTGATGATGTATGTCCGGTTTCGGTTATCGCTCCGCAATATCGAAGACCTGCTTAATGAGCGCGGTATCGATATCTGCCACGAAGCGGTCCACCCAGTCACGGACCGTTTCGGCATGCATTTGGCCCACCAAGATCCGCAAACGCCGATCTGAACGAGTGAGGCAGTCACCGCAATGGCAGTGGCATTTGGATGAAGTCTTCGTAAAGATCCGCGGGAAGACCCACTATTTGTGGTGTGCCGTCGACCATGAGGGCGAAGTCCTGGAGTCCTTCGTCACGAAGACAAGAGACAAAACTTCTGAATTGAAGTTCATGCGAAAAGCCATGAGGCAACCCGCATGTCGTTGTGACCAAAAGGTGCCACTCCCATGGCGCGAGGATGAAAGAGATCGGAAGTGCAGGGCGCCAGGAATGCGGCCGGCATATGAACAATGGTTCTGAGAATTCCCACTTGCCGTTTCGCCGACGAGAGCGGGCGTTGTCTCGTTTGAGGCGCATGCGCAGTCTGCAAAAAGTTCGCTTAAATCAATTCATCTGTATACAATCACTTTAATCTCGAAAGGCAGTTCTACTCCCGTACAGACGTCAAGAAGAGGCGAGACGCCGCCCTTCGCGAATGGCGCTACCTTCTCGTCGCTTAGCACCTGCTCGTCCGTGAAAAGCGGAGACTGGTTCGATTCGTTTGACAGCACATCTGCGCCGTTTCGCTTAAAAGGCCCGGCAAATGCCAGCCAAGTTCAACCACACTATGCCCCATTATCGGGAGTTATGGGGCGCGGATAGGTGGTCGTTATATTGCCCCAAACCGCTTCCTGTCGGTGCGTGTATTATGTTGAATTTTAATGGTTTATCCCATATATCAAGAAAAGCACAAAACGTGGGATAATCTTCATGGCGACTGTTAGGCCATTTACAGACGAGCAGCTTCGCACGCTCATCAATCTACGCCAGCGCTATGAGGTCTGGATGGAGGCTGAGCGTATACTGGCGCGCATGCCCTATGATCTGCGCATCAAAACCGTTTCGGGCAAGTCGTATCTCTATGAAATCTTCGATCGCAGCGGCAATGGCAAAAGCCTTGGCCGGCTGAATGATGAGCTGGAAGAGAAATTCCGAAGTTACCGGGAAGAGAAGCAAAGGGCGCAGGCCCAGAGGGACGGGACTCGTGCAACACTTGATGAAAGTTCCCGGCTCTACCGGGCGCTAAGGCTACCTATGTTGTCGAGTGGGGCAGGCCCGATCCTGCGGGAATGTGACCGCAGGGATTTGATGGGTAGCCATCTGCTCGTCGTCGGAACAAATGCGATCGCAGCTTACGCTCTGGAAGCGGCAGGTTTTCTTATCGGCGCTCCGGAGGAGACGGAAGATTTCGATCTCGCCTGGTCGGCAGTTGAAAGCGAGGAGCCAGACACCGTACTCTGGGATATGCTAAAATCCGTAGATCCGACATTTACGGTGAATACAGAGCGAACATTTCAGGCTCGCAATGCGAAAGCCTATGAGGTTGAGATTCTCGTTGCGCCGTCGCGTGCAGACACTCTCGGACGAAGCGATCGACCGAGGCCTGTGCCCTTACCAGAGCAGGAATGGTTGCTTCCTGGCCAGCCGGTCGACCAGGTTGTGGCCTGCCGAGATGGAACACCGGTCCGGATTGTTGCCCCTGATCCTCGATGGTTTGCGCTACAGAAGCTCTGGATGTCGGAGAAAAAAGGACGAAATCCACTCAAACGTCCGAAGGATCGCCGGCAGGGGATTACTCTGCTCAATGCGGTTGAGGAAGCTATGCCCCAGTACCCGATGGACAAGTCATTTGAGGCGGCGATTCCTGAGGAGCTGATTCCGTACTATCGCAAATGGCGATCAGGGGAGTTTGGCTGATAGAACCATCCGGAATTGCGGGGTCCCCAATCATGTGGGTAAACCAGCGCTACAGGTGCGGAGTGTGCCGACGGTTCGAATGTGGCTTTCATCCAGGCTTCAAAATAAGAGGATCAGATAGTAGCGTAGCGCAATATAGTTCGCCAAACACGCGTCAGCGCGCCCGCGTTCATCAAATGAAAGACAAATCAATGCCTGCAATTTCAATTACACCAGAGCAAGTGTCCGACTACATCGCGAAAGCGGGGCGCGATGCTTGGATTGTACCTGATGTACCCGCTGACACCCAACGCCGCAAAATCCAGAAAGTGGGTGTCATCGGCGCCGGGACGATGGGCGGTGGTATTTCAATGAACTTCGCCACGGTGGGAATTCCGGTGCTGATACTGGAGCAAAAGCAGGAAGCCCTTGATCGTGGTCTCGGCATAGTTCGCGGCCATTATCAGCGCAGCGCCGACAAGGGACGGTTTCCGCAAGATGAAGTCGAGGCGCGTATGGCGTGCCTGACGGGCACACTGGATATGGAAGATTTTGCAGACTGTGACCTGATCATCGAGGCCGTCTTTGAAGACATGGACTTGAAGAAGAAGATATTCTCCGACCTGGACCGGATCATGAAACCGGGTGCGATCCTTGCCACCAACACATCCGCATTGGACATCAATGAGATCGGCAGCGTCACCAAGCGGCCAGAAGACGTCATCGGACTGCATTTCTTTTCCCCCGCCAATGTGATGAAGCTTCTCGAAATCGTTCGGACAGATCACACGGCAGACGATGTGATCGCAACCTGCATGGATCTGGCCAGGGCTATCAACAAGATCGCCGTGCTCGTCGGTGTTTGTCCCGGATTTGTGGGTAACCGCATCCTTTTTGCCCGCCAGGCACAAGCCCAGAAGCTCGTTGCCAAAGGCGCCATGCCCTGGGATGTCGATGCGGCCCTGAATGCGTTCGGGTTTCGGATGGGACCCTATCAGATGTCAGATCTTGCAGGGCTGGATATCGGTTGGAAGAAGGGGGCAAAAACTGCCAACCCGATCCGCGATGCACTTTGTGAACTTGACCGGCGTGGCCAGAAAACCGGAGCGGGGTATTATGACTATGATGAAAACCGCCGCCCCAAGCCGTCGGAGGTGACCGCAAAGATCATCGCTGATATCACGGGCGTAAAGCCCGGATCGGCGCCCAGCCAGGACGATATCATCGCAACCTGTATTCACCCGATGATCAATGAGGGGCTCAAGATACTCGAGGAGAAGAAAGCGCAGCGGGCTTCCGATATCGATATTGTCTGGCTCAATGGTTATGGCTGGCCATCAGACAAGGGTGGGCCCATGCTCTACGGGGATATGGTCGGGGCCGACGCGGTGCTCGACACAATGGAGCGTCTTGGCGCAGAAGACGAGCGATTTGCGCCGAGCGAAACGCTCAAGCAGCTCGTTAGGGACGGAGGCCGCTTCATCGACGTTGAACCCGGTTGATGGGGCACCTTATCGCCGCTTGGAATCTGCTCGTCCGCGAAAACGGATCCACATCTTTCTCAGTCTGGAAGACGGCGACGGCCTCTGGAGCAGCGAATCTTGTCTTATCCTTCATCTTTATCAGATGTCACAAGCCAAACGGATATGTATCCGGTGCGCCTTCGGGGCCTTTGCCTCGTAGCGGTGTGACAGCGGCAGACTCTTTAAACCAGACCAGGCCGTCGAACTGATGAGCGAGATTGGCGTCGAAGTAGTGGCTCCAACGTTCCGTTTCCGGACGATAAATGACACCGATAGCCCGTTCGAGGCGGACATGGTCCAATGCCTTTCGAATGCTATTGTCTTTTCGCCAACTGGTGAAGCTGGCCGACAGGCCCGTATCTTCAAAGACGCGCTCCCAGGAGTCTGGCCGGGCCGGAATGACCTTCTTTATCTTCGCGGCACTCCCCCAATCATCCGCTGCCATCACAGTGCCGGTACTCGTCGCAAAGCCGATCGCCACAACAGCATCACCGAAAAGTTCCCGGCACAGCTGGCCGATATTAAACTCACCCCGTTCACCCATGCCGGTGGCACTGGCATTGCCGATATGAGAGTTGTGCGCCCACACGACGGCTTTTGATTTTGGCCCGGCCTGCTCCAACAGCCGCAGAAGGGTTGAGAACATGTGCTGGTCGCGCAGATTCCATGTGCTGACCGAGCCATGATACATGGCGCGGTAGTACTGTTCAGCTGCCTGGACGACCCGCGCGTTCTGTTCGGCATCGAAAAATTCGTCGCCATCCTTCATGGCATAGTCCAGGCGCTGGTCGAGCAGATCGAGCAATTGGTGCACGACCTCATCTTCGCAGGTGCGGCCCGTTCGCATGGCTTGCGCGCCGTAAATTTGCGGTCGTCCGACATAGGGAGACAGGCAGGCATAACGTTCTCTCGCGACGGCCGCCGCTTCCTTGTCGACCCGGTCGAGATAGGCCAGCACTTCGGAAATCGATTTGTCGAGACTGTATACATCAAGGCCGCGCACGGCGACGCGTTCCTCCGCTGGCTGGTTAGCATTCCAGTCGCGCAACGCCGAAAGGCAGTTTGCAAACTCCCGGTTACGCCACATCCAGCGCGGAAAGTTCACAAAAGCATCCCTCTCGCCCCAGGGTTCGCGGCCTCTGACATAGCGATCAAGCTCTGCTGCATCCGGCCAGTCGCCCTCGATTGCAACAATCCGGAACCCGTGCTGGTCAACGAGGCGCCGGGTGATCGCCGCACGCGCCTCATAGAATTCAGATGTGCCATGCGTGCATTCGCCGAGCAGCACGACACGTGCTTCGCTGAATTCGTCCACCGCCTCGGCAAGCGTATCGTATGGATGACTTGCGGGAAGCGGCAGGCTGTGTCCCGCAATCAGGTTCGAAAGCTCTGCATTTGCGGGAACACGGACGGTATCCATCATTCCTCACCAACAAGCGGTTGTTGGAGGAGTTGGATGACTTCGTCGTCAGACAGTTGATGGAAGTCCCGGTAATAGCTGCCCACGGCACCAAACCGCTCCGGCGCGGCGAGCACGATCGCATCATCCACCATTGTGCCGATCGCGTGCAGCGTATCCGGCGCAGCGACGGGGACCGCCACAACGATTTTGGCAGGGCGCCGTTTCCTGACCGCCAGAATGGCCGCTTTCATGCTTGTACCGGTGGCAATGCCATCATCGACCAGGATCGCCGTACGGCCTTCCGCTCGCACAGGCTCCCTTCCTGGTAGGTAAAGGCTGCGCCGGCGTTCGATCTCCTCAAGTTCCGGTTTTGCCAGTTCGGCAATTTTTCCGGCATTGAGCCCGGTGGCCCGCATGACCGGATCATTGTTCACGATCTCGGCGCCTTCACCGTCGACAACCGATGCGGCCGCGACTTCCGGCTGCCAGGGCACACCAATCTTGCGGACCATTAGGATATCGAGCGGAGCATTCAGGGCTTCCGCGATCGGCCGGGCAACCGGCACGCCGCCGCGTGGCAGGGCGTAGATGACCGGGGCCTTGAATTCATGTGCTGACAGGGCCCGGGCGAGGAGCATGCCGGCTTCCGCTCGGTCTGCCATTGGCAGGGGGATCGTTTCCCGTCCCGCGGGCGCCAAATGTTTCGAGAACCATGCGCCGGACAAGGCCAGGACCTTGTCGAGTGTTCCTGGCTCCTCGAACAGGTGACCGGCATCTGGCACCACGCTAATGCGGTGTTCGCAGGTCATACGTGCCGCGGCTGCCTCATTTAAAGCCAGGACCTCCCGGTCATTTCCGCCAACAATCAGAAGGCTTGGCGCGCGCACATGCGGAAGAGCGGCGCCCGCCAGGTCAGGCCGACCACCGCGGGACACAACGGCCCTGATATGTGGCGAGGCTGCCGCGGCTGCCAAGGCAGCGCCTCCGCCTGTGCTCGCGCCGAAAACACCGACAGGCAAATTTTGCAACCGCGTTTGCTGACGAGCCCAATCGACGGCAAGCACGACACGTTTTGCCAATAAGGCGATGTCAAAGACATTACGCCGGTCACCTGCCTCGTGCTCCGTGAGTAGATCGAACAGCAAGGTTGCAAACCCAAGCCGTTCGAAACTGCGCGCGGCATATGCGTTGCGCGGGGAATGTCGGCTGGATCCGCTACCATGGGCGAAAATGATGAGGCCCCGTGCTTTGTCCGGCACGGTCAGGAAACCACCAAGCCCTTTGGACCCGATGCGGATATCTTCCGTTTGCATCATGTGGGCACCATTTTTTGTGAGTATAGCACAACTTTATTGCAGTGGCTTCTGGTTGTTCTTCGCCACCTACCGCTGGATTACGCCGATGGTTTACCAGGGCGCGCAATCTCATGCGTGCGCAATTGGCTATTTTGGAGAACCGGCACTTGGACTGACTTGTGCTCCGAAGTGGCTCAGCGTCCACTTTTGGCTTCAGGCCTCCTGTAACGACAGGCTGGCGGTATCTTTCCTGATAGTGAAGTTCTTAATCGATCTGGCCTCGTAGACTGGCCTGAGCACAGTACTGACAGCAACAAAGCTGGCCTCTGCCACATCCGTTTGCAGGACAACCCGAACATAGCCCTGATGCATATTGTCCGTCCACACTACTTCGGGAACGTAATCCGAAAAAGCTTTGTCAAGTGATCGGGCTGTTTCGTCATCAAAGCCGGATTCGACGAAATCTCCCGGCGATGTCACACCGGACGTGCCAAGTTCAATGCCCATGCTGGTGCCACTTCCATCGTGAAGATGGTTTGCCCAGAAACTGTGGCTGTCACCAGTCAGAACCAGCAGGTCTGACGCCCCACTCGCTTTGCATGTATCGTAGAACACCTCACGCGCGGCGGGATAGCCATCCCAAGTATCGGTATAGAATGGCAACGCATGCTGGCCAAGCCAGGCAAGACGCTTGTGTGCCTCGAGCGACGCTTCGTCTGGCACCGGCAACACACCCAGCCCGACAACATCCGGAACCAGCGTGCGGGCCATCGGAATCTGGTTCCCGATCACGCGCCATGGCTGGCGCTTCGCGACAGAGCTGGAGAGCGCCTCCGAGATATCAGTCAATTCGGTTGGGGATATCATGTGACGCTCCGGATCACCAAGAACGTCCTTGCGGAAAGCTTCGTAGTCTTCTTCCGTGTTCAGCTTCGGGGCCCATTCAGCATAATCTACTTGCTTGCCGCGGGCGGTATGCCGGGTTTCGAGTGTCAGCAAGGTTGCAAGGTCACCGAACATATAGGACCGCCAGAATTGTGCGCGCGTGCGGCCGGCCTTCGGCTCGCGAATGGGCATCCATTCATAGTAGGCCTGGATCGACGCTGCGCGGCGGTCTTCCCAGCTTCCTTCTGTTTCTGGCTGATGGTTCTGCGCGCCGCCCGTCCAGGGATTGTTTGCACTTTCATGATCATCCCAGCAGCAGATCAGTGGGTGCATGGCGTGCATTGCACGCGACCCGGCGTCCTGCTTGTACTGGGCGTGGCGCTGCCGGTAGTCAGCGAGCGTGATGATTTCATGCGGAGGATTGTGGGGGCGTCCAATCACCGCGCCGGTTTCCTGACCCCAGCCATCCGGACCGCCATACTCGTAAATGTAGTCGCCCGTATGCAGGACGATATCGATCGCCGGATCGTGAGCGATTGCATCATAGGCATTGAAATAGCCAAACGGGTAATTCGAACAGGAAACGAGTGCAATGCCGAGGCTATCGAGGGCTCCGACAGGTAGCGTGCGGGTCCGGCCGGTGCGGGACACTTCGCCTTCTGCTTCGAAGCGATAATAGTAGGTCTGGCCCGGTTGAAGACCATCGGCGATGACTTTCACCGTGTAGTCTGAGTCTGCCGAGGCCTGGTGGGAACCGCTCGCGATAAGCGAGTTGCCCTCCGGATCTTCATAGATGGCCCATGTTACATCCACGATCGGCGACCCCGTTGAGACGCGGGTCCAGATCACGACGCTCGTTGTCTCTGGATCACCGCTTGCGACGCCGTGCCGGAAAATGTCGGGGTCTGTAAAAGATGCACTCGTGTCCATAGCCTCAGGTGCGCCCTGCGTGGCGCATGCCGTCGAGAGTGCGGTGCTGGACAAGAGGGCCAGGGCTTGACGGCGATTGATCCGGGTCATGAACAGTTCCTTTGTGTTGGCCTTATTGGCCCAGTTTCGGTGTCAGAAAAAACACGAAATTAAACGGAGAGGAAGGCGGCCTCTTCGAGACCGCCTTCGCTCAGATTTACGTCAGTCGGTTCCCTTAGAAATCGGCCGTTACGGTCAGGGCAACTGTGCGCGGCGCAGAAATCCAGGCCGCGTTGCCAGAGATACCGGCCAGCCAGTCCTGATCGAACACGTTATTTACTGTCAGGCGGAAATCGATGTTGGACAGGTCGCCCGAAAGAGCCGAGCCAGAGACACCGAGATAGAGGTCGGTGTCGACATATGAGTCGGCTGTCCAGGTGTTCGACAAATTCACAAAGCGATCGCCAACCCATTTGGCAGAAGCGCCGCCATAGAAGTTGCCCTTGGTGAAATCAGCCGACAGAACAAACATGTCATCCGGGATACCCGGAACCTTGTTGCCGACAGCAATACCAGCGAGGCCATCAAGTACGCTGTCTCCAGTCCCAAGGATCTTTGCATCGTTGTGAGTATACGAACCGAAAAAGGTCAGGTTATCATTCAGCAGGAATTCACCCGCAAGTTCGACGCCGGTAGAGTCGATACCCCCGCCGTTTATGTAGCCGCCGTTCGAGGCTTCGAGATAGTCAATGCCTTCAACTGTGGCGGTTGGTGCGGGGAAGAGGCGGTTTTCAAAGGTCGTGTCGAAGTAAACCAGCGAGCCACGCAGGCGGCCGTTGGAATAGCGCAATCCGACTTCCGTGTTTTCTGAAGTTTCCGGATCGGGGATGCCTGCATCGACATTGATGACTTCAAGCACGCTGTCCGGGATTGCCTTGTAGTTCTCGGCATAGCCGACGAACATTTCCATGCCCGGCACGGCGCTCGGTGCCCAGGACGCGCCGCCAGAGAACAGGACGTCGGATTCGGAATCCAGCGTGAAGTTCTTGTCCGGGTTTTGCGGGTCGAAATTGTCAACACGATCGATCGAGTTGTTGAATTGCTTTACGCCTGCCCGGAACGTGAAGTCGCCGAACGAGACGACGTCTTCGACATACCATTTGAATGTGTTTTGCGGGAACTCGCGATCATACTGGACCCAGTATGCCAGACTATCGAACTCCGGCCCGACGCGGGAGTCGATGATGCGATGCCAGTCACGATATTCGTAGCGGGTACCGTCTTCATACCAGACACCGCCGCGGAGCATGTTCTCGAAGGCATCGAACGTCTTCGTCCACTCAATATCCGCCGTGATGCCGTAGCGTTCCCGCTGGTAATGCGTGTGGCGGTAGGATGAGACCGGAATCGCGTTGGCCGGGTAGCAGGCCGGATCGTAGGCTGCGTTCGAGGTGCCGCCATACGGGAAGGTCAGTGAAGACTGACAACCCGCTTCCGGAGACAAGGCAACGCCATTCGGATCGACAAAAAAGAGCTGACCGAGGAGCGAGCCGCCCATCACGCGCTCGCCGCCCAGAAACTCGCTTTCAGCGTTACCGGCGCCATCGTCGGTCACATTGACAAGGTAGGGCGGGGCCCAGTCGCCGCGGCCATCCATATTGTGCAGATAGACGCCGCCTTTGAGTTTCAGCCCTTCGGCAACTTCCTTTTCAGCCTTGAGATAGAGCAGGGAGTTTTCACGCAGCGTGCCCCAGACCTGGCGATAGGATTGATCCACATACGGAACGCCGGTCCAGTTCCCGATCAGACGGTCGGAATTCGGATCCGTTTGCCAGTCGGCCTCGGAGTACAGCTGGTCGTAGTTGTTCTCCGCGGCATCGTCGTAAGAAGCGTAAGCTGTCCAGTCGATATCGAAAAGAGTGCTGACAAGTTTCGCGGCATAGTGGTCGCGGCGGTTATCGGCAGAGCCTTCGATATGATCCGTCGCGGTCTGGCTGGAGACGGAGAACCAGGCTTTGGTCGTGTCGTTCAGGAAGGAACCCGTATCATATGCCAGATAAAAACGCTGAGCTTCAAAATCGCCGAGTGTGCCGGAAACACGTACGCGCTCTTCGTCTTCCGGATTGCGTGTCGTGAAGTTGATCGTGCCGCCGAGCGCATCATTCGAAAGAGAGGCGATATCGGCTGTGCCCTGAGAAACCTCAATGGCACCCGCATTCTGGGTATCGATGTAGCGGTTGGCCTTGGAGCCGCCGCCATAATTCGAACCGCCGTTCGGCAGGCCGTCAACGGTGATGCCGATCTGCTGCTCGCCGAGATTGTTCTGGAAACCGCGGACAGCGATTCCGGTCGACCAGTCATCAAAGCCGAACGTGTCGCCCTCCGAAACCAGCACGCCTGGAAGGTTGTCGACCTGAGCCAGGATAGAGCTGACGGGGGCTTGCTGCAGCGCCATGGCCTCCGTGCTTTCAGCGGAGGAATAGGTTTGCGCCTGGCCGATGATGACCACTGTATCCATTTCACGGCGCTGCTCGGCTTGGTCATTGGGTGCGGCGGAATCGGCGGACTGCGCGATGGCGCTCGTTGCATACAGAGCGAGGCTGGCAGAAGCCAGCAGGCTCATCTTAAACAAAGACATTGCTTGTTCTTCCCTTGAAAATACCCGCCGCATTCACCCCCATGAGTGCGCCGGAAGAAATCATCTTCATCTGTCGAGACTCGATGCTCGAACAGACCGGCCTGAGCTAGTGAGAGCGTGTGACCGGCACGTGACGGATTTCACTACTATTTTTGAATTCGCTCTGGCCGGGATGGTCACGATGGGAAAAACCGTCATTGAAATGGCTGATCAGTGACGCATTTGTGGATTTGAACGCAACCATTCCGCTGTGAGGTATTGTAAGCACAACCGACCTTGAAACGGCGCATTCTGACGCCTGCGCTCCAGAATTGGGTCAGAACGCTTTCCAACATTTCAAAACATCACCCGAGCTGATCCAGCTTGCGGTCATGATGTGCGTTCGCTTCTCGCTGCCTTAAATGAACGTCGACGACCTGATTCACGGGTGAGGGATCGACAATTGTCTCGAGACAATCCGTCACCGGGGGGATCGCTTCGGCACTTGCTTCGCTCACAAGATCCGCAAACGGCGCTCAGAAAAGGTGAGACAATTGCGCCAATGGGAGTGGAATCTGGATGAAGTATCTGTGAAGATCCGTAGAAAGACTCTCTATCAAAGGTGAGCCGTTGATTATGAATGGGAGGTGCTGGAATCGTTTGTTACGAAGACGCAGGGCTGTCCGTCGTCAGGTAATTTGAGACTTCAGGCTGCCTGACTTAA
>NZ_AWFD01000014.1 GCF_000682735.1 Hyphomonas sp. CY54-11-8
TGCGGCGGTGGGAGCAGGAGCCATCCACCCCATCTACAACACGGTAAGACCCCACAGCGCGATCGGGAACAAGCCCCCGATTACGCTGATGAATCACCTCGGCGAAACCAGCCCGCTAAGGTGAGGAAGCGCCAAAAACTCCAGCCCCGAATGAGGGCAATTTTGGGAGCGGTTCAGAAAGGGCTAGACTCTCGAAATGAATGAGGGACGCTTGGGGCTCAGGTCGAGTCCTTCAATGGATCGCTCCGGGACGAGTGCCTCAACATCAACTGGTTCGCCTCCTTGGCCGAGGCAAGGCGGCTGATCGAGGCGTGGAGGCGCGACTCCAATGAGAGCCGGCTTCACATGGCTCACAATGGGCAATCTCCCGACGAGTTTGCCCGTAACGCCGGCCTATGCCATGGTGGCAAGGTCAAAATCGCCACTGGATTTTAACGCCAAGGCCGCACCACCAGACCCAAGCGCGTCAGAATCACAAGTTACTGAAATCACGCAGCTTAATTTTCGGCTGGATTCTTAGGGATTAGCTTTTCAAGACATCGACGGAGGTTTCTAAGATCTTTCTCTTCGAACTCCGCAAATAACTCAGCGGCCACGCGCCTTCCAGCCCGGTCAATTTTAGACCGCCGGGAGAGTGCCAATCTGGAAGGCACGACTCTCCACACACGACGATCCTGACTGTCCGCGACCCGGGATACATATCCACTCCGCTCTAATTGGTCTATCAGAGCCCCGACTGAAGCTCGCCCCAGCTCCATTATCTCGGCTAATTCAGTTTGCGTGGGGTTAGAAAGCCGAAAAACATACAGCATCGCCCTCCATTGTGCCCGCGTCAGTTCCAATGCAGCCATATCCACATCGAATCGACGCCGAAGCTCGCGCGTGACACGGCCTATCAGAAAAGCCAGTTCAATTCGCTCATCGTTCAAGAAATCACTGTCAGCGAATCTTTGATTATTCTTTTGGGCCATTCCAACCAAACCTTGCCATGGTGTCAAAAGTTCAGTCTGGCTTTGTGCAGCTCGATATTCAACCGTTATGTTCAGAGCAAGAAAAAGTGCTGGCTAGATTAATCTAGCCAGCAAGTTTCCCAGAGCTACGGAATGTTGGGAGGACGTCTTCCTGACGATGCGATACCTTTCTCACTTCGTCGGAACGACAATTTTGACATTCCACCACTCAGAAAAGCAGCGGGCACTCGGACTGCCAACTGTTGCAAACTCCATTACTCAAAATTTACGGGCATGTCCATACTGTATGTTAGCGAACTGAGCTTCGCCCCCCCCCCCTGAAAAAATAAAATGCCCCGGCATCCCATCTGCTTGCATATGGTATGACTTCGTACAATGATGCGCAAATCCGCAATAGACGGATACCATAATGGGAGGAAATTATGATTTTCACGAGATTGGCCAAGACAGCATTTCTATACACAACAGTATCGGTTTCGAGCGTCTTGTTCGCAGCCGAAGCTCAAGAAGAAGGTGATGTGAGAAAACTGCGGACAGTTGTTGTCACAACTCAGAAAACTTCAGAGTCGCTTCAGAACGTACCAATAGCTGTTTCTGCTTTTGATGAAGAGGCAATTGATAGACTCCAGTTAACTGGTGGTCCAGATCTCACAAAAGCCGTGCCGAACCTGTCGTTCACAAAAGGACAATTTACCGGCTTCAACCTCAAAATCAGAGGCATAGGAGTGGATGTGGTAGCAACATCCGGCGATGCCGGGGTGGGCATACATCAGAACGACGTCCCCCTTCAATCGAACAGACTTTTCGAATCGGAATTCTTTGACACTGAAAGGGTCGAGATCCTCCGTGGACCACAAGGAACACTCTATGGCCGAAACGCTAATGGGGGAGTGTTCAACCTGATCACCGCCAAGCCGGTTTTCGAAGAATTCCAGGCAGACGCCGCGCTGACTTACGGGAACTATAATTCAGTAAAAGCTAACGGCATGGTCAATTTGCCCGTAGGAGAACGGGTTGCCCTTCGAGTTGCCGGATCTCTCACGCAACGCGACGGGTACGTTGATAATATAGTCACCGGCAACGATATTGACGACCGGGACTTGTGGTCAGTCCGCGCCACTCTTGGATTTGAGCCGACCGACTCATTTAGTGGGTGGCTATTATATGAACATTTCGAAGAAGACGATACGCGTCTTCGCTCGGGCAAGCAGCTTTGCCGGAAAGACCCTCTAGATACTAGCTTTGCGGGAATTCCCATCGCCTTCGAAGATCAGATTTTCACGTCTCAGGGCTGCCTAAGTGCGCCTCTTGACGAGTCGCACGATACGGTGAATTCGGTCGCGACGCTGGCGGGTGGACTAGCTGTTCAGGTTGGACTGCTAAGTGGAGATGCATTCACGGCACCAGCCATTCAGGATTTGCGAACTATTGCGGCAGGATTTGACCCATTTTACCAAGCCGAACAGGATCTGTGGACACTTAGTTTGTCATGGGACATTAACGAAGTCCTGAAATTGACTTCATTGTCGAGTTTCAATGAAACATCTGTATTCTCTCTTGAGGATGTCTCCAAAGTCGAGCCCACAATCACCTTCAATGACTTGTCAGCAATTCCTCCAGGGATAAATCCGCAAGTCGATCTCTATAATTCAGTTTTCCCCGGCGGCGTCGTCAATGACCCGCAGATCGGCCCTTCGAACTTTTATACGGTGGCGGATCCATCCGGTGAGACAACAGAGGCATTTACACAAGAACTGCGTCTACAGTCGGATTTTAGTGGCCCGCTGAATTTCAATCTCGGCGCCATCTATATGGACTATGAGGCGGGCAATGACGATGTAATCGATGGATACTACTTCATAAGCAATGCCCTTACCGGTCTGCTGCAATTACACAACGCATCACTTGCAGCTGGTGGACCACCAGTGATTCCGGGAGTTCCATTCCCTGCAAGCCTTGATGAGTCCAATGTGGATGGCGACTCAAATATCGGCAATTCACTCAACGGCTTGGGACGAAATTACTTCCGGACAGTTTCCCCTTATGAGTTGCAGTCGACAGCGCTCTTCGGGGAAGCATATTATGATATAAATGATGAACTGACCTTCACGCTCGGATTGCGCTACACGAAGGATGAAAAGTCGCAAAAGAATATTCCGACCTATCTCTTCACGCCTGATGTCGTCCGCGCGGATCCATTAGCTCCGGTTCCGGATCCGGCGACAGAGACGAACCTGGACGGAAATGTCGACGGAATTTTCGAGGTTGAATTTGAAGAGGTTACAGGGCGCGCCGGATTTGATTGGACACCGGATTTGTCGTTCACAGATGATACGCTTCTGTATGGCTTTTACTCCCGCGGTTACAAGGGAGGTGGTATAAACCCACCGCAGCCTTCGGAAAATGCCAACGCATTCCCATCAACTTTTGAACCAGAGTTCATCAATGCATACGAAATGGGAACCAAGAATCGGTTCGCAGGAGGCACACAGCAACTTAATCTCGCAGGCTTCTATTATGACTATACGGATTATCAGATCACTCAGGTGATCAACCGCTCATCGGTGAATTTCAATGTCGATGCTGAGGTGTACGGCCTGGAGATTGAATATCTTTGGGCGCCCGGAAGTAACTGGCTGCTGTCTGCAAATATCGGTTTGCTCGAATCTAAGCTGGTTGATGTTTTTGCGATTGACGTCCTTGATCGCACGGCCGGTAACTCCGATTTCGTGGTTCTGAAGAACGCGGCAAGCTATTCGAACTGCGCTGTTTCCGCAGAAGGGTATGCAACGATTTTAGGCGCAATCGAGGCCGGGCAACTTGGCGCGGGTTCTACCGCTGGGCTGTGTCTTGGCAGTTTTGCAGGTCAGGAGGCGACTTTTGGGCTGGGAAATGTGTCCTATGTCGATGGGGACGGATCACTCCGCACAATCGGCGCATTGACGCCATTCGACGGCGTCAACAAAAACCTCAGCGACAACAATCTGCCGGGTGCTCCGGATACTACGCTAAACTTGGCAGCGGAGTATACTTTTCCATCTCTTGGTAATAGTAGCTGGGATCTGACAATCCGCGGTGATTATTACTATCAGACGGAGAGCTTTGCTCGTATCTGGAATGTTCCGCGCGACGAGATTTCCAGCTGGGAAAATGTCAATCTTTCTCTTGTCTTGGCGAATAATGACACCGGCTTCCAAATCACAGCTTTTGCCAAAAACCTGTTTGACGAAGAGGTGATAACGGGAGCCTATTTGCAGGACGACAGCCCTGGACTTTATAGCAATGTGTTTCTGACTGAACCGGCATTGTACGGAGTCACAATTTCGAAATCATGGTAGCAAGTACCGACGAAACATGACGCATGCATGCGAGGAGGCTAGAAGAACAGCAGAAATCTTCTGGCCTCAATAATCGAGAGGGTCGCTGGTTCATCGCCTTCTGCTGTTTGCACCCCTGCGCGGTATCCGAAAAAACTGACCTGAGCCCCACGCATCCCGCGTTTATTTCGAGAGTCTGACCCTTTCATAGTCCATGGTTTGAGATATGGCGAGCGCGCCGGGAGCGGAGCTCCCCACATGCACGAGCGACCGACGCGCTGCGGGCGTCAGCCCGCCCAGCGATGAGTGAGGCCGGTGGTGGTTATAGTCATGTCGCCAACGCCCGAGGATCTTGCGGGCATGAGCGAGGCTGTCGAACACTTCTTCGTTGAGGCATTCATCCCGCAGCTTCCCATTGAAGCTTTCGACGAAGCCATTCTGCTGCGGTTTGCCGGGCGCGATATAGTGCCAGGCGATGCCGGTTTCATTCTGCCATTCGAGGATGGCGCGACTGGTCAGTTCGCTGCCATTGTCCGAGACGATGGTTTCAGGCCTGCCATAGAGCCGGATGCACCGGTCGAGTTCCCGCACGACGCGTGCACCGGAGATCGACGTGTCGGCAACCAGCGCCAGGCATTCCCTTGTGTAATCGTCGATTATGCAGAGCATGCGGAACCGGCGGGCCGGTCCGAACACGTCTGACACAAAGTCGAGACTCCACCGCTTTGACGGGCCGTCCGGCACAGGCATCGGTTCCCGTGTTCCTGTGGCGCGTTTGCGGCCACGGCGGCGTTTCACGGCCAGCCCTTCCTCCTTGTAGAGGCGCCTCAGCTTCTTATGGTTCATGGTGATGCCCTCCCGTTCGAGCATCAGGCCGATGCGGCGATAACCGAACCGGCGCCGCTCGGATGCGATCTCACGCATGCGACCCCGGATCTCCGGATTATCCGGTTCCGGCTCGCGCCTGACAGTCTTCGGATGTTTGGAGGATCAGCAATCGATCCAGTGGATCGATTGCCCGACGAACGCTGACCAGTCGGCAGGCCCGGCGCTGGGAGATGTCGTATGTCTGCATCGCCTTCAGCGCCGCTGCCCGCTTCGCCTGGGGCGTCGTCAGCTCTTTCCCAGCAGGTCTTTCAGGATCGACACATCCAGCATGCTGTCCGCCAGCAGCTTTTTCAGCCGGGCGTTCTCTGTCTCAAGTGTCTTCAGCCGGCGGGCGTCCGAGACATCCATGCCTCCGAACTTCGCCTTCCATTTGTAGAAGGTTGCCGAGCTCACGCCATGGCGCCGGCAGACCTCTTCGGTCGACATCCCACGCTCCTGTTCCGCCAGGATCGCGATGATTTGTTCTTGGCTGAATTTGCTCTTCCGCATTGTCTGTCTCCTTGCGACAGACTCTCCATTCAAATGCAGGACCAATCGGGGCTCAGGTCATCCCAGAGGTGCAGAATACTCAGGAGTGCGGTCACGAATGCCAATGGCTGATCGAGCATCAAATGGTGGCGCGCCTCAGGTACGGCGATAATTGGGATGTCACCGCCCCCTAGCTCACGGATGTAGTCAGCCGAATCCTTGGTAAAGAGCTGACTCTTGGCACCATGAACGATGGTCTTGCGACCCGGCGCATTCACGAGTCGCTGGCCGATAGTGAGCCATTCCTCTGACTTATTGCTTCGCCGGAATACCTCGGGTGAGAATTTCCATGTCCAGTTGTCTCCGTCGCGCCGCATAGAATGATAGGCCATGTAATCTAGGAGGAAAGGCTCGCCAACCGGCTGGGGCGGGGAAAGGACGTATCTTTTGCGCGCCTCTTCATAGCTCGCGTAGGACCGCTTGGGCTTGTCAGGATCACCTGACCCCGGGCTGGAACGGCGTTGGTTCCAGTATTGCTCCAGGAGCTCGGCGCGCATGACCATGAGATCACAAATTACGAGGCCGGAGAAGTGATCGGGCGATTGCGTCACGGCAGTGAGCGCTGCGCCGGAACCGAAACTGTGCGCGACGATGGTGGGTTTGTGGCCATCTGCAAACAGATTGAGCGCCTCGGCAATCTCAACAAATTCGCGCCCTCTCGCTTCTGGATCGGCCTGCCCACGCATCTCCGAGTCGCCCATGCCGGCGAGATCGAACGCGACAACGTCATAGTCTTCGGCGAGGAATGGGGCGATGAAGGCAAAGCAGCGCGCGTGGGAGAGAAAGCCATGTGTCATAAGCACTTTCGGCTTGCTGCGGTCGCCCCAGCGAAAGTAATGCACTTTAGCATTGTCGATCTCCACATAACCTTCCTCGCGCGGCACTTTCAGGGCCGACACAAACCATTCCGGCAGATGCGAACCATCTCCAGCCCAGACGGGGCTGATATCGTCGGGAAAAACTGTCACTTTGGTTAACATACTCATTCCATCATCTGTTCGTTGCTGGTGGGTTTGTCGATCATGAAGCCGCGATACCCCTCGTTCGCTACTTCTTCGCAGAGTGCGACGTATCCAGACACGCTTGGAAAGTTGATCAGCTGACGCTTCCTGCCAGGGATATTTGCGCCCATGTACCAGGAATTCGCTTCTGGAAACAGTGTCATGGCGCCGGCCTGGGCAACCATTTTGGTCCAGTCAGCTTCTGCGGTCGCACAGGCTTCGAATTGATTACTGTCATTGTCCCGCATCCAGACGAGAAAGTCACAGATCCAGTCACCCTGTATCTCTGCGCTGGTCGGGCCGTTCGAGAAACCTGACGGGCTAAGTGGACCGTATGCAAACAGCATGTTTGGAAAGTCTGCTATCGCCATGCCGAGATAGGCGCGTAACCCGTCTTCCCAAGCTTGTGAAACAGACAGGCCGTTCGTCCCCGTGATGTTCATATCGACCATGCCGCCGCGCCCGGCATCGAAGCCGGTGGCGTAAACGATGAGGTCGCATTCCACCTCGCCGTCAGCGGTCTCTATCGCGTGCGGTTTGATCTGGGTGATGGGGGTTGCCTTCAGATCGACCAGATCGACATTATCCTGCGCGAAAATCTCGTAATAACACTGCTCGAGCGAAGGTCTCTTCGTGCCGAATGGATGGGGTGGTTCGGAAGGCGCGAGCTGTTCAACAAGATTGGGATCGGAGATCCTGTCGCAAACCTTGTTTCGCCAGAAATCATAGGCGTAGCGGTTCGCTTCGCGATTGATCAGCAGGTCGGCGAAATTGTGATACCAGAACCTGAGGCCGCCTTTCTGCCACAGATATTCGAAGTGTGCGGTGCGCTCTTTCTCGTCAACTTCGAGCGCCGAAACGTCCAGCGATTGAGATTCGAACCCTCCGCTGGTCTGCTTGCGCGTTTCGAAGATAGCAGCATAATCCTGCTTGTCGCGTTCTTGATCTTCCTTTGATAGCTTTTGCTGCCGCATGGGCAGCGCCAGGATTGGTGTTCTTTGAAATAGGGTCAGCTTCGATGCGGACTTCGCGGCTTCCTGCGCGACTTGCACACCGCTTGCCCCGGTGCCGATCAAGGCAATCTTGCGTCCGCTGAGATCGCCCCCCTGTTGTGGCCAGCGCGCCGTGTGAAACCATTCGCCTTCGAAATCCTCAATGCCGGGAAAATCAGGGATATGCGGCTTTGATGCGAAACCAATAGCGGGCAAGAGGAACCGTGTCGTAACAGTTTCCTCTCCGTTGAGTTGCAGGCGCCATTGCTGCGCCGCTTGCTCATAGTTCGCGCCTGTGACCCGTGACCCCATGCGCATCATGGGCCACAGCTTGAGTGTATTACAAACATGATGGAAATACGCTCTTAGCTCTTTCCATCCGGGAAATCGTTCGCTCCAGGTCCATGATTTCCACACTTCAGGTATTGAGTATTCGTAGATCGGCACCTGCGAATCCACTCGTGCGCCCGGATAGCAATTCCAATACCAGATACCGCCCGGCTCGGCCGCAGCATCCACCAGCAACACGTTGAACCCGGCGTTACGTAACTTGTGTAACAGGTAGATGCCGCTGAAGCCGGCACCGACGATTAGGGCGTCGTAATCAGGAGAAGCCCGCTTGCTCATCACGCGACCGTCAAACGCTCGGCGATTGCTTTCGCTGTTGCATAGTCGGCCTTGCCGTTGGATGCGCGCAGGGCTGTTTCCGTTGGATGGATGGCCTTTGGCGTTTTGTAGCCGGCCAATTGCTGACGAACATGGTCTTTGACGCCTTGCTCGTCGAATGCAGCGTCGCCACTCAGGTGCACGACGGCGATGACGGCCTGGCCCCATTTTTCACTCGGCACGCCCACGACCAGCGCGTCAGCGATGGCGGGATGGGTCTTGAGGACTTCCTCGACTTCTTCCGGATAGACCTTTTCACCAGCCGTGTTGATGCACACGCTGCCACGGCCCAGCAGGGTCAGGCTGCCATCGGCTTCGACCGTGCACCAGTCGCCTGGAATCGAATAGCGCACCCCGTCGATAGTGCGGAAGGTCTTGGCGGACTTTTCGGGATCCTTGTAATAACCCGCCGGGATTGCGCCCTTGCGAGCGATATATCCCGGTACGCCGCTGCCCGGCGTTACTTTCTGGTCGTATTCATCGAAGACATCGCAGAATTCACCGATCCCGAATTTCGCGGTGTTCGTACCCCCATCTGCGGTTGTGACGGAGAGGCCGAAGCCGAGCCCTTCGGAAGCGCCAAAGCTGTCCATCAGCACCGCTTGGGGGATATGCTTGCACAGGCCAGCCTTGACCTCCTTGCTCCACATCACGCCGGATGAAACAATGGAGACAAGGCTGTTTGTGTCCCAGCGACCGGGATTATCGTCCAGCGCCTGCAACATCGGTTTGGCAAAAGCGTCGCCCACAATTGAAATGCTTTCCACCTTGTGCGTATCAACCGTCTCCCACAATTCAAGCGCATCGAAAGATGGGTCCGACAGAGTCACGATGGCACCGCCCGACATGAGCGTGCCGATCGCAGTGATGAAGCCTGTCCCGTGCATTAACGGGCAGGAGGGAAGTGTACGTCTGCCCGGCCCTTGACTGGTGATTAGGGCGACGTTTTCCTCGACTGTTTGCGGAACGGGGCCGAGCAGCTTCTGGGCGTCCAGTTGCGCCTTGCGCATATCGTCGTGACGCCACATCACGCCCTTGGGCATCCCTGTCGTGCCGCCGGTATAAATGAAGAGCAAATCGTCAGGCGAGCGCGTGATGCCGAGCGCTGATCCATCACCTTCCTGCGCGAGAATTTCATAAGGGATCGCAAAAGGTGCGATTTGCGAAGCATCGCCAATTTCAACGAAGGTGTGAACCTTTCCGAGCCGGTCCTTGAGTTCGACGATACAGTCACGGAACTCCGAACTATAAATAATCACCTCGCTGTCAGAATCATCAAAAATGTAAAAAACTTCTTCGGGGCGATAGCGGTAATTGATGTTCACATGAGTCAACCGCCCCTTAAAGCAGGCCGCCATCAGCTCACCATATTCAGGGCGGTTGCGCATGTAGAAAGCCACCTTGGCGCCGTCGCTAGCTCCGCGTTGTCGCAACGCGCGCGCGACATTGTTCGAGCGCGCGGACATTTCGGGCCAAGTGATGATCCGGTCGCCGTGTATCAAGGCCGGAGCGTCTTGAGGCATGGCGGGCTCGATTGCGTCGAGAATGTCGCCGAGATTCCATTCGATCATGTTGCTTGATTCCTTCAAGACTGGGCCGCAAATCTCGCAGCCGTATACAATGAGTGTATTACGGGGCTTTTATCCAACCCTGTAGGGCTGCCAATTCGGCCCGCACCGTTTCGGGGCCTCCAAGCGCTTGCCGGTCGAAGCCAATACGTTTGAACCAGTAATGAAGACCCATCAGGTCCGTAAATCCCATTCCGCCATGCACTTCGGTGGAGGTGCGGGCGACAAAGCGATGGACTTCGCCTGTGTGTGATTTGGCATGGCAGGCGAAAATGGATGCATCCTCCGGTATCGAATCGAAGGCGTGGGCCGCATACCAGACAAGCGAGCGGCATGGCTCATGACGTGCGGCCATCTCCGCGCACATGTGCTTGACGGCCTGGAAACTGCCGATGAGCCGGCCAAACTGCTCGCGCTGGCCAGAATAATCGACAGCCTTTTCGATCATGGCCTGGCCTGCGCCAAGGCTGTCAGCAGCTAAGATCACACGGCCCGCATCGCGCAACCGGGCCGTTGTCGCGCCGTTATCGTCAATAAGCGGTTCTGCCTCTGTCTGTTCGAAACGCAATTCCCCGACACTGCGGGTGCGATCAATGGTCGTCAGCCGGATCGTCTCCAGTTTGAGGGCATCGGCTGTAACGAGGTGCAGCCGGCCGCCAGCGTCGGCTACGATGTAAGCGTCAGCTCCCTCGAAATCCAGGCAGAACAGGGCGGTTCCGCTGAGCTTCCCATCAGCAGAGGAAACGCCCGCCCCGTCGCGCGCCTCGACCGTCTCGGAAATCGCGACAGCGATACGCGCCTCGCCGTTCGCGATCTTCGGTAGCCATTGTGCTTTTTGTTCTTCGCTACCAGCCTCGCTCAGCGCGATAGGCGCAAGTACATGACTGGCGAGAAAAGGCACTGGCGCGACCATATAGGCGAGCTGTTCGGCAACTATGGCAGCGTCGAGAAGGGTCATACCGAGGCCGCCATGCTCTTCAGGTACCAGCATTCCGGGAATTCCCAAGTCCTGAACGGCGCCGAGCACTTTGTCGCTGAGTGGATTGTCCAGTTCGGCGCATTCGCGGACATGATCGAGCGGGCAGGTGTCCGCAAGACAACGGGCAACCGCATCACGTAACATCTGCTGGTCCTGAGATAATCCGAAATCCATTAGGCTGATCCCTGTTTGTGACGCTCTATGTCTGCGGTTGCTTTCGCCGCATCCGAAACCTTTGCGAGCTTCGGTTCGCGCGGCATTTCGAGGCCACGTTCGGCGATGATGTTTTTCTGAATCTGCGCGGTGCCGCCGCCTATTATGAGACCGAGCTGGAACATGTAGTTCCATTGCCACGCGCCTCCTTCGCGCTCTCGCGGGCTGCCATGGTAAAGCGTGCCTATCTCACCCATGGCGTCGATCGCCAGTGCTGAAATCTGGTGGGCAATCTCACAGCTTTGCAGCTTGACGATTAGCTTCGCCATGCCGCCTGACTCACCCTTGAGGCTGTTCGAAAGGATACGCATCCCATTGCATTTCATCGCTGACACCTCGGCCTGGAGCGCCAACAGCCGATCTCGCAGAACCGGATTGTCGATTGCGCGGGCCTGTCCGATACGCTCTTCCTGCATCAGGGCGATCAGTGCCTGTAGCCGGTTTTCGAGCGCGCCGGGATCACCCAGCATTCCGCGCTCATGGCCGAGGGTTGCATTCGCCACGAGCCAGCCCTGGCCCCGCGCCCCTACAATCTGGTCCACCGGAACGCGGACATTGGTGAAGAATGTCTCATTGAATTCGGCGTGGCCTGTCATCGTCTTCAAAGGACGAACCTCGATACCCGGTGTGTCCATCGAGAAGATCAGGTAGGAAATACCGCGGTGTTTTGGTGCGTCGGGCTCGGTCCTTACGAGGCAGAAGATCATGTCGGCCTGCTTCGCCGTGCTGGTCCAGATTTTCTGGCCATTGATGACGAAATTGCCGTCTTCGACTCGCGCCCTGGTCTTGAGGCTGGCCAGGTCCGATCCGGCACCGGGTTCAGAATAGCCCTGGCACCATACGATCTCGCCTTTCAGCGTGGGTTCGATCCAGCGTTGCTTCTGCTCCTCGGTGCCGAGTTCCAGCAAAGTCGGGACGAGCATCGAGATGCCCTGGTTCGTGAGCCCGCCCGGCACCCCGGCCCGTGAAAACTCCTCGGAGATGATGCGCGATTTGAGGATGTCGGGTTCCGCGCCGTAGCCGCCATACTCCGCCGGGATCGTGCGGGCAGTGTACCCGTTTTCGATCAGCAGCTTCTGCCATTTGACGGCTTCGGGTGAAGGGCGGGCTGCCCGAGTCGCACACGGCGGCGCAAGGTGGCTATGCGCTTCGATGAAATCGCGCACCTGTTGACGGAATGTGTCGTATTCGGGGCCGTAATCGAGATCCATATCGCTTCTATTCCTCGCAGGGACGGAAAACGGGCAGACGGAAGTCGTCCCCGATTGTTTCGAATGTCAATTCTACAGGAAGGTCGAGCCTGAGGCTATCATGGTCACAATCGATCAGACGAGTGGCCATGCGTACACCCTCTTCGAGTTCAACCACCGCAGCCACGAAGGGAATGTCGGCGGCAAATGCCGGGTGCAGGGCCTGGTGGGTGATGGTCCAGGAAAAAAGCGTACCCTTGCCAGTGCTGCGCTCCCACGAAAATTCCGGTGAGCCACACTTCGCGCACATATAACGAGGCAGGTGGCGGAGGGTGCCGCAATCGCTGCAACGCTGGAAATAGAGATGGCCATCCTGGCACCGATTCCAGAATTCCTGTTCGATAGGATCCTGCGGGCGCGGTTTCGGCTTGGGCGGAGCCTTCTGCGCCTTGAAGCGCATTTTAGGCGGCAGTTCGTTCTTGTCGCTCACGTAAACCTCCTGAGGATTGCGATACTCCCGTCGCCAAGGTCGCCCCAGCCGGTCACGAGGCCGGTCTGGGCATCTGCGACCTGACGCTCGCCGCAATCGTGGCGCAGCTGGCGGACCGCCTCAACAACATGGTTGAGGCCCCAGACATGCGCTTCGCTCAGCAAGCCGCCATGGGTGTTGATGGGATAGCGTCCACCCAGCTCGATCTGGCCATCAGCGACGAATTCGCTCTGACCGCCGGGTTCGCAGTAACCGAGCGCTTCAAGCTGCAACAGCACGATATAAGAGAAGCAGTCGTAGATTTGCAGAAAATCCATATCCTCGCGGGTGACGCCTGCCATCTCGAATGCGCGCGGGGCGGCATAGCTGAGGCCGATCTTGAAAGGGTCGGGGCGCGAGGGGATGTCGTCGGCGGGATAGGGGTGGCCCTCAGCCGCGCCTGCGATGCTTACCGGCACGTGCCGCATGTCCTTGGCCCGTTCCATGCGCGAGACAACGACCGCACAGGCACCATCGGTTTCCAGGCAGCAATCGTAGAGCCGGAAAGGCTCGGATATCCAGCGCGCCGAGTGATATGCCTCGAGATCGAATGTACGGCCATAATTGAAGGCTCTCGGATTTAGCTGCGCGTGACGGTTACATGCGAGTGCCACAGCGGCCATCGCGTCCGGCCCGACACTGTGGAGCTTGGAATGTCGCATGGCGAGCCAGGCATACATCTGCACCGGCAGGAACACGCCATAAGGAATGTAATAGCCCTGAATGGTGTTGGTCAGAGTGTTCATGTTCATCGGCCGGGTAGGCGGGGCACCGGCCTTGGGCCTGAGTGCGGAATAGCCATTCCAGCCCAGCGTTACGAGAACGTGGTCACAAAGTCCGCTGGCGATCGCCATCGCCGCGTTCTGGAGCGCTGTCGTCGGGCTGGCTCCGCCCATGTGAACGGTAGCCGCATAGCGCAATACGTCGATACCCAGATTGGCGGCCATTTCTTCCGATGTCGTGTAGATCGGCGGCGGAACCATGCCGTCGATGTCGGATGGCTTCAGCCCGGCATCAGCGATCGCCTTGCGGGAAGCTTCGAGCATCATGTCGACCGCGGTATTTTCGGCGCCCTTGATGAATGCGGTTTCACCGACGCCCGTGATTGCGGACCTGTCACTGAAATTGAAGGTGGATGTGGCGCTCATTTTTGATGCTTGTCCTGTTGGCTGGACTGCATGTCTCCGACAAACGAGCGGGAGAGTGCGACTTCCGCACCTTCGACAAGTTCACGCATCACCTCGGCTGCGGGCCGGATCGAATGGATGAGGCCAATTCCCTGGCCAGCAAAGCCAGGCATGATATCCTTGCGCTCAGCCTTGAGGCCTGAAGCCATAACCGGACCTGAAATTATCGACTGGAAAGGCATGGGCAGTGGTTCCTTGCCCGCAGCAACCCACGCATCGGCCCATTTGTTACGGATCATGCGGGCAGGCTTGCCGGTTAACGAGCGGCTTACGACGGTATCCGCGTCACCGCTTTCGGTGATTGCTTCCTTCTGAAAATGCTCGATGCCTGCTTCGTCCGTTGCGAGGAATGCGGTGCCGATCCACGCGCCTTCTGCCCCCAACATCAGCGACGCCGCGACACCGCGCCCATCTGAAATACCACCTGCACCGATCACGGGCACCCGATCACCGACCGCATCCACGACTTGCGGGATAAGCGACATGGTTCCGATAGGTGAATTGTGGCCGCCGCCGTCGTGACCTTGGGCGACGATCATGTCGATACCGGAATCGACCACCTGCTCGGCATGCTTGACCTTGCCGATCACCGCCATGACCTTGGTGCCGTTGGCGTGAAGACGGTCGATCCAGGGCGCGGGATTGCCGAGGCCCGCGGCATAGACCGGCACCTTTTCCTCAATCACCACCTCCATCTGCGCCTCGAAGAATTCTCTCGAGAATAGCTGGAGCTGGCTCTTGCCCATATCCGGCGAACCTGCGGCGCGCATCGCTGCTGCAGCATCGACTTCGGGAAGGTTCTCCCGCGCCATGAAATCGCGGGTAAACTCCTTGTATTCGTCGATTTTTGCCATCGGGTTGGCGGGCGCGTTACCGGATTGCGGCGCCGACCCCCGCCGGACCGAGGCCGGCAGAAGCGTATCCACCCCGAACGGCTTGTCGGTCATCTCGCGGGTCTGACGGATCCAGCTACGTAACTGGTCCGGCGAGCACGCCGCGGCGCCGAGGACGCCTAGCCCCCCTGCATTCGATACCGCGGCCGCGAGCGCGGGGACACTTGCCCCGCCCATTCCGGCCAGAAAGATCGGATATTCGATCTCGAGAATTTCGCATATGCGCGTTTGTAGCGGCATGTTATTTATTCTCCCGTCTTAGACATTGCGGTTCGCAAGTCTTCTAAATTTGTCCCCACCTCACTTTTTGAGAAACCAGATCAGGACTTCGTTCAGCTAAATAATTTGCCGAACCTGACACAAGGCGGGCCATGGCCTGCCGCGCTTCCTGGGCATCACCTGTGCGTACCGCTTCCAGAACGCGGCGCAGGATTCGCAACTGGACTGCGCGCTCCTGGGCGGAATAGCCGAGCGAGCGCGAAAATTCGCGGGTCAGTAAATGCAAGGTGGAGGTCAGAAGGCCGAAAAGCGGATTGCCGCTGGCCCAACCGAGCAGGTCGTGAAACCGACGGTTAAGTTCCTCGAACTGGCTTCCCGCCTCATTCCGCTCAAGCTCTTTAAGGCAATCGGCGAGTGCGCTGAGGTCGCCTGTGGTCGCGCGCTGGGCGGCATAGGCTGCAACATCCGGCGCTATGGCTTCACGCAGTTCGAGCAGACCCCTCAGGTCTGCTTCCATGAATTGCAGGATGAGAGAAAGACTATTTGCGAAATCACCGGACTGCGGGCGCGCAACCACCGGGCCCCCGCCACGGCCCAATTGAAGGTGGATTACGCCCTGAAGCTCCAGGAAGCGGAGCGCTTCACGCAAGGTTGCTCTGGCGACTTCGTACCGCGCGAGCATTTCTTCTTCGCGTGGCAACCGGTCTCCCGCAACGCGTGCACCAGCTTCAATGTCGCGAACGATGTCTTGTGCGAGCGAAAGTGCACGCTTTGCCTTCTTTGCGTTATAGGCCCTGGGCTGCATCTTTGAACCTAATATATTATCATAATTAATCTGATGAACGGCCAAATCAAGCGTTTAGCTTCCATGGTTGTAACTAATCGTCAAGTATGTATGATAATATTTAAAAGTGGCATGTTGCGGGGCCGCTAATTTGCCAGAAGGTGGCGCGCTATTTTCGCGTACGGACTGAAGGATAGAACATGAGTATAGAAACAATTGAGCTGAACACGGCCGAAAAAATCGCGACCATTCCGATCGAGCAAATCGATGTTTCACGCCCAAGCCTTTTTCAGAAAGATACAATTGGCCTGTTTTTCGACCGATTGCGCAGAGAGGATCCAGTCCACTACTGTCCTGAGAGCAAAGTCGGGCCATACTGGTCGGTTACCAAGTTCGACGACATCATGGCCGTTGACACCAATCACAAAGTCTTCTCGTCGGAAGCGAAGCTCGGCGGAATTGCCATTCAGGACATGCATGCGGGGGAAGGTGCGCTTGAGCTTGAAATGTTCATCGCCATGGATCCGCCCAAGCACGATCAGCAACGCAAGGCCGTTAACTCCGCAGTCGCGCCGTCAAACTTGCAGTTGCTCGAGCCGACAATCCGTGAGCGTGCGTGCAAGATACTTGATGATCTGCCGGTTGGTGAGGAAATCGACTGGGTTGATAAAGTCTCGGTCGAGTTGACCACAATGACCCTTGCGACCTTGTTCGACTTCCCCTGGGAAGAGCGGCGCAAACTCACTCGCTGGTCCGACATCGCAACGGCCGCGCCTGAAACCGGTATCGTCGAATCTTATGAGGCAAGGCGCAAAGAACTGATTGAATGCGCGATGTATTTCAAAGGGCTCTGGGATCAGCGTATTAAACAGGAACCCAAGAACGACCTCATATCCATGATGGCGCATTCTCCGGCGACGCAGGACATGCCATTCCTGGAGTTTCTGGGCAACTTGCTGCTGCTTATTGTGGGCGGCAACGACACTACGCGGAACTCGATCAGCGGCGGCGTGCTCGCCCTTAATCAGAACCCTGAAGAATATCACAAACTGAATGAGGATCCGTCGCTGATCACCAGCATGGTGCCAGAGATTATCCGCTGGCAGACACCGTTGACTCATATGCGCCGGACTGCGCTCCAGGATTACGAGATTGGCGGTAAGCTGATCAAAAAAGGTGATAAAGTGGTGATGTGGTATCTGTCGGGCAACCGGGATGAGTCTGTCATCGAGAATGCTGACCAGTTCATAATCGACCGAAAGAACCCACGTCATCACCTGTCCTTTGGCTATGGCATCCATCGCTGCATGGGCAACAGGCTTGCAGAACTGCAACTTAGGATTATCTGGGAAGAGATCCAAAAGCGTTTCGCGAAGGTCGAAGTGACCGGCGAGCCCGAGCGTCTGTTTTCGAACCTTGTGCGAGGCATCACGAAACTGCCTGTGCGGCTCCACGCTCGCTGACTGGGGACACCACTGAGCCTTTCACGCAAGCGCGAAGCGGTCGATCATGTGGTGGAGACATTCGGCGCAACCGAGCGTCGGGCTTGCCGCGTAATCGGCCAGCATCGTTCCACCCAGCGCAAGCCGCGCGTGCCGCGTCAGGATGAGGATGTGCTGACAGCGGCCATCATCACCCTGGCTGAATGGTTCGGCCGGTATGGCTATCGTCGCATTACGGCCCTGCTGAGACGGGGTGGCTGGCATGTGAGCGAGAAGCGCGTCTATCACATCTGGCGGCGTGAAGGGCTGAAGGTCCCGATGAAACAACCGAAACGTGGCCGTCTCTGGTTGAGTGACGGCTCCTGCATTCGGATCAGACCAATGCACAAGGGGCATGTCTGATCCTATGATTTCGTCCAGGATCGCACGCATGATGGAAAGGTCTTCCGCATGCTGTGCGTCATTGATGAGTTCACTCGCGAATGCCTCACCATCCGCGTCGAGCGCAAGCTGAACTCCCGCGATGTCCTCGACACGCTGGGCGATCTGTTCGTCGTGCATGGACCGCCTGGGTACATACGTTCGGACAACGTCCTACATTCTGAACTTTTGGCAGGTTTCGGGCGCAAAGCCTCGTCCCGTAGTTTCCAGATACGGGTCTTGAAGTCAATTACCGGGTGGGCTTCCGCCGCACTGGAAGAGCTCGCAGCCATAGCAAACACAGGATCCATGCGAGTGAGGTTCGCTGGTCCTTACCGTCCTTAACACGGGATGCCGATCCGAGCGGAAGATCCGAACATTATCTACGAGGTCGCCGATAGACTGGCGCCTCAACGGCGCGCATCAGAGAGAGATTCTCCCTCCCGGTACCGCCCCTTCGTAGAAGGGGCGGTAAGCTTTTCCGCTCTTGATGATGGCATGCGCTGTGCGCGCCATCTTGGCGGCAATTGCTGTAAGCGCTTTGCGCCGCAGGTCGGGATTGTCCGGATCCCTGGCGATATAGCGCGTGTATTTATCCCTGAAATTGTTCTCCTTCTGACGAATCGCGACCAGGCCGGCCATCCAGAGCGCCCGGCGAAGTCTGGCATTGCCGTACTTCGAAAGCTTCGTCTGTCCCCGGAAAGTGCCGGACTGATGCGTCGAGAGGTCCAGGCCGCAGAATTTCAGGAACTGGCGATGATGACCAAACCGGCGCAGGTCGCCGGCTTCAGCGAGAATGGTCAGGGCGATGATCGGGCCGATGCCGGGGATCTGCTTGAGGGCCTCAAAGTCGGGGGTTCCGCCCAGGAGGGCTTCAGCTTCCGCTTCGATCGTATTGCGCTGACGGTTCAGGCTTCGCGCTTCCGCCAGAACCATGCGGAACATCGCGATGGCCCTGCTGTCGAGCGGAACCGGCAACCCGATTGATTCTTTTGCGGTTTCATAGATGTCCACGATCAACCTGGCCTTTGAAACCTTCTTGCCAACAATGTCCCAGGCGGCGGCTGAGAAGGCTTCTGGAGACAAGGCCGTGATCGATGCCGGGGGCGGGAACGTCTCGAGCAGGGCGAAGAACCAGTCGCGCCTGGAGCTTCCCAGGAACTTCTCGATCTCGGGAAAATAGAGTGGCAGATAGTGCGTCAGGATCCGGTGAATGGTCTGCGTCCTTGCTCTCGACACGGCCTCATGCGTCTTCGAGAGCTCCTGGATATCTGCGAGGCCGGCGGCCAAAGGATCCAGATAGACCTGGCTGAGACCTGTCGCCAGCATATGCAGGATAACCTGGGCATCCTTCGGATCATTCTTGTCCCATCCGTTGTGGATGGCTTCGCGCTGGCGAGCGAGTGCCATGGAAGAGATCAGGCGTGTCTTGATGCCGGCATCGACCAGTCTCCAGGCCAGTGCCCGATGATAATTACCGGTTGCCTCAAACCCCGTAACAACCGGACGGTCGAAAGCCTTCAGCCGTTGAATAAAGCGGTCGTGCTCTGCGCGCTGGTTGAGCACAACAAGACGCCGCCGTCGAGGCGACCCAGGCATCTGTATCAGAACATCATTGCGCTTCTTGGAAATGTCGATCGCGACGAGCACAGCATCCTGTGCGATAGAATGAATCCTGGCCATGGCCGGTCTGCTCCTCTTCGGTGGTGGTTGGAATAACCACTGTAAGAGGTCCTGCGGCCCGGTCATGGCCTCCTGCCTGCGTGCGGAATGCGCCGCAGGCGGCCATGACCTGCCTTGGTTCCGAATGTGCTACGTCCTATGAAAAGAACGAAAGCTGGAATGAGCCAACAGGTCGTTGATGCGTGACGGCGAACCTGCGTCCCGCTCGTTTGTAAAATCACCCAGGCGTCTTCTGTCGTCAAGGAATCAGTTCTTCCATAGCAAACACAGGGTACGCTGGATTGCGGCCCTCACCGTCCTTAAGACGAGATCCGAATACCCAGGCAGAAGACCCGAACATTATCTACGAGGTCATGACGATGCATGCCTCAACGGCACTTGCAGAGCGGGGTCCTTCCGCCTGGGACCGCGTCCTTCGAAGAAGGGGCGGTAATCTGTCTCGGTCTTGATGACCGAATGTGCGGTGCGTGCGATCTTTGCGGCAACGGCAGTGAGTGCCTTGCGCTTCAGGTGCGGATCGCTGTGATCTCTGGCGATGTATCTTTCATACTTGTCGCGGAAGCCGTTCTCGCGCTGCCGAATGGCGACCTGTCCCGCCATCCAGAATGTCCGTCTCAGCCTGGCATTTCCAAACTTGGAGAGTTTGGTCTGTCCTCGGAATATGCCTGACTGCTGAGTCGAAAGGTTGAATCCGCAAAACTTAAGAAACTGCCGGTGATGCCCGAAGCGGCGCAGGTCCCCGGCCTCAGCCAGGATGGTGAGCGCGTTGATCGGCCCGATGCCTGGGATGGTCCTCAAGCGTACGAAGTCCGGATGTGTTCCAAGCAGGTCGCTGGCTTGCTGTTCGATCTGATCACGTTGGGCAATCAGATGCCTTCCCTGACCGAGAACGAGACAAAACATGCGGATCGCTGGCGTCTCCGGATCGACCGGCAGGCCAATGGAATCAGCGGCTGTGGCGTATATATCAGCGAGCAACCGAGCTATTGATGCCTTCTTGCCGACAACACCCCAGGCCGCTTCGATAAAAGCATCTTCGGACATGCACGTGATCGATCCCGGCGTGGGGAACTGTTCGAGGAAGGCGAGAAACCAATCGCTGCGCGAGTTGCCCATGAAGCGCTCAGCCTCGGGAAAGTAGAGTGGCAAGTAGTGTGTTCTCAAACGATGCCAGAACTCCGTCTTGGTTTGCGATATGACGGCATGTGTCTTCGACAACTCCTGAATGTCGTTCACGCCGTGCACGAGCGGGTCATGCCAGATCTGGGTTAGCCCAGTCTGCATCATATGCAGCATCACCTGCGCATTCTTCGGATCGTTCTTGTCCCATGAGTTGTGCATCGCCTCGCGCGTGCGTGCCAGCGACAGCGAAGAAATGAGCTTCAACTCAAACCCCGCCTGATGGAGCCGCCACGCCAGCGGCCGATGGTAGTCGCCCGTCGGCTCAAATCCGACCTGAACCGGCACGCCAAAGGCGGTGAGCGTCTCGACAAATCTGTCGATATCTTCCCGCACGTTACGAACTGTGAGGCGTTTGCGGCGTCGCCTCCCTGGGACAGCGATCAGAACTTCATTGCGATGCTTTGCGATATCAATCGCTACCAGAACGGGTTGCCCTGTCTTATGGTGCGTCTTGGTCATGGCCGGTCTCCTCTTCAGTTGTGGTCGGCAAAACCACTGTAAGAGACCTGAAGGCTCGGTCATGACCGCCCGCCTGCATGTGAGAAACAAGCAGGCGGTCACGACCTCCGGAACATCGGTTCCCAATGTGCTATGGCAGTGAATTTACCGGCCAGATCGTGGACCTCTGGGCATATCATTACAAGGTCAGAATGGACTTCTCGCGCCCCGGCAAGCCGCAGCAGAATGGCTTCGTCGAAAGCTTCAATGGATCGCTCCGGGACGAGTGCCTCAACATCAACTGGTTCGCCTCCTTGGCCGAGGCAAGGCGGCTGATCGAGGCGTGGAGGCGCGACTCCAATGAGAGCCGGCTTCACATGGCTCACAATGGGCAATCTCCCGACGAGTTTGCCCGTAACGCCGGCCTATGCCATGGTGGCAAGGTCAAAATCGCCACTGGATTTTAACGCCAAGGCCGCACCACCAGACCAAGCACGTCATTGCCGCTGGATATTAACCCCAGGGCCGGACCACCGATCCCAAGCGTGTCAGCTGAAGCCGGAACTAACTTTTCGGTTGGGCCAGTCCGATTGGACAAGCCATAACCTCTATTGCAAATTTGCATCACCCGTCGACGATCTCTGTCAGGGGGAAAAAAGAATATTCACATTGCAGATAAGTATCATATCATACAGTATTATATAAACATAAGGAGGAAACTAGGTGTATTATTTCAACGCGGTGTCGAAGACAACTGTTTCGGTATCTTTGGCGGTTTTGCTGTTTGCCGCCGGTGCTCATGCGCAAGTTGAGGTGGACGAGCAAGGTGCTGCTGCATCCGGGGCGGAAAATGTGGAGGCCACACGTCGATTGGGTGCAATCACAGTTACAGCGCAAAAGCGCGAGCAGAGCTTGCAGGATGTGCCAATTGTCGTGACCGCCTTGTCCGGAGAGCTTCTCAGCGATGCTGGCGTTCAGGATATCAAGGACCTGACGGTCGTGACGCCGGGCCTGCTTGTAACTTCTTCGTCAAAGCAAGCAAATACTACGGCGCGGATTCGTGGCATTGGCACGGTTGGTGACAATCCCGGTCTCGAAAGCTCAGTAGGCGTCGTTATCGACGGGGTTCCGCGCGCCAGGAACGGCGTTTCCTTCGGCGATCTCGGCGAGATCGAGCGAATCGAAGTACTAAAGGGGCCGCAGGGAACCTTGTTTGGCAAGTCGACCTCTGCGGGCGTCATAAATGTCATCACGAAGAAACCGTCTGACGAGTTAGAGTCGATCTTCGAGGTCGGGATCGGCAACGAAGGTTTCCTTCGCACGTCTGCAGAAGTCACCGGACCGCTTTCTAAGACGGTGAGCGGTCGCCTGTTCGGAGTATACGAAGAGCGCGGCGGTCTTTTGGACGTAAAGACCGGTAACGGTCCACGTACCGAGGACGAAACGAGTCAGTATGACTTCTACTCCGTTCGAGGTCAGCTTCGTTTTGAGCCCTCCAGCGACCTCGAGATTCTTCTCTCTGCTGACTATACTGATCGGGAAGAAGATTGTTGCATGGGTGACTATATCGCGGTGGACCCGGCCAGGGGCCCGCTGATCACGCTGCTGGCTGGCGGTGACGGGGCCTCTGCTTTTCCGATCGATCCGTTCGACCGCGTCGCCTTTGCGAACCGCGACGCCACGCAGACGACCGAGGACTGGGGTGTGTCAGCGAATATCGAGTGGCAGTCCGGCCTCGGTGAATTGACGTCAATCACATCCTATCGCGATTGGGAAAACGGCTCGGGTCAGGATACAGATTTTAGTGCCGCCGATCTTTGGTATCGAGATGACGAAACGTCCAGGGACGCTTTTGCCACATTCAGCCAAGAGTTACGACTCGCGGGCGCGACCGATAACGTCGACTGGCAGGTGGGTGTGTTTTACGCGAATGAAACTCTTGATCGTACAGATTTCATTACTTACGGCAATGATTACTTTTTCTACTTTCAACAATTGCTGCTCGGTGCGAGTGGTGGTGCGTTTGATCTGTCTTCGCTGCCAGGTAATATCTATACGGGCGAGGCAAATGCAACCGCAGACGTTTATGAACAAACTGCGGATACATACGCCATCTTCACGAACAATACGTTCAGCTTGAGCGATCAGTTCGACCTCACGGTCGGTCTTCGTTATACGATTGATGAGAAGACGCTGGAGTCCAATTTTAATGGCGAAGCGGGTAGCTGTACCACAGCCTTGGCCGTATTTGGCCCTACAGGTGGATTGACACCAACGCTTTGCTTGCCTTGGACAAACGACAACTTTGTGGGTGTGAGCGCCACGCAGGATCGCTCTGACGAGGATTTATCAGGTACAGTAAAGGGGGCATATCGGGTCAGTGAGAATCTGATGTCATACGCGTCCTATTCGCGCGGTTACAAGGCCGGTGGTTTCAACCTTGACCGCAGCCAGTTTGGTCCCTCAGATCCCACGCCATTTCAGCCCAACCTGGATACCAGCTTTGATCCCGAAACTGTTGATGCGTATGAGGTCGGCTTTAAGACCAACAATGCGGCAAATAGCTTGTTCTTCAACGGCGCGATTTTCTATCAGGAGTATAGCGACTTTCAGCTCAACACGTTTACCGGTACGAGCTTCATCGTGACATCTGTTCCCGGTGTGATTTCCAAGGGTGCTGAGTTCGATGTCCGGTACCTGCCTGAACAGCTTGAAGGGCTGACACTGCAGGGCGGTCTTGTCTATGCGGAAACCCAGTATGATGATTTCGAAGCGGTAGACTTTTTCGCGCCGCCGCGCTTGCCGGGAAGCACAATTTCATTTGCGCCCCGTTGGTCGGGTACGTTGGCCGCAACCTATGAAACCTCGTTCATCAGCGACTGGGATGCGCGCTTCAATGTATCGAGCCGGTTCACTTCAAAGTATAATACAGGTTCGAACCTCGATCCGCTCAAGGAGGTTGAAGAGCTGGTTGTGGTAAATGCAAGAATGTCATTCTACAGTGACAACTCTCCCTTCGAGTTGGAACTGTGGGCGCAGAACCTGTTTGATGAGGACTATTACGAACTTGCTTTCGATACGCCGCTTCAAGGTACCGCTGCCACGCAAACAGCTCCGGGAACAGCTGTTGGTGCTTTCTTGTCACCGCCCCTGACCTTTGGCGCAACCGCTCGTGTTCGGTTTTAGAGCACTTTGAGGCAATGTCAGCTTAGCCTGACTTGAGGAGCCAAGGTGCAAGAGCCAATCTCATAGGGGAGGGAAGCGCGAAGTTCCAGCTGTTGCTTGCGGAGTGGTTGCTGAATATTGTAGCGCTCCGCAAGCCATTTCCAGAGATTTTGTAGAGGCAGGAGGCGCGGACCGGAAGCCCATAAGGATGGACGTTGGCCTGCCAGCGAACTTTCATCTGGATGGGATCAGAGCCTCGCTGATGAGGAGTTCATGACTTCAGATTCTCGCTAACTGTCGAAAGTAAAACCGCTGCTGAAGCCAGGACTAGGATCAATAACAGGGTTAAAGTCTTGAGCTGCAAGCCGCTCGGCGGATCGCACAAACTCCTTTGCGCGCTGGATCGCAAATCCGGTTGGGACAATTCGCCACGCTCGACGATCACGGTAATCTCGCTCACGCGAGACATGGCCCGATCAATCGAATTGATTGATCAGTATCCCAACATGTGGACGCTTAATGTCGTGCACTTCGGTAAGCTGGATCTGGGGCATTCCAGTCTGATCATTTAACCAGGCGCCTGCCACCGTGATCGCGTGAGGGCGATAGCTTCCATTTCCTGATCGTACGCCCGGCGCGATAGTCGGCTCACTTCACCAAAAAGGAAGCTGAAATCGATTGCGGGATCTCATATGAAGCCAGATGCGCGCGACCGCGTGGGCAACTTGACAGGTTTCTCCATTTACAATGATTGTAAGGTAACTTAATAAAGGAATAAGTAAAAGAGTTTATAGTGGACGGATCTTTTGTACGATTGTGATGGATATCTCCATGCGCAGGGGCTGAAGCTGGCGCACAGTTCGGTTGGCGATCCCGCTGCCCCTCCGGTCATTTTTGCCCATGGCGGAGGACAAACTCGTCATGCTTGGAGCGCTGCCGCGAAGGCGGTGGCATTTGAAGGATATCGCTCAATAATCTTAGATCTTCGCGGGCATGGTGAAAGCGACTGGGCTCCAGACGGTGATTACTCTCTCGGAGCTATCGCTCGAGACCTTGTAGAGGTTGGTGAAAGCGTCGCGGTTGGAAGGCCGCGGCCGCATGTAGTCGGTGCTTCGCTTGGAGGACTTGCAGCCATAGTTGCCGCAGGCATGTTTGCGCGCGATGCGTTTGAATCGGTTACTCTGGTCGATATCACGCCGAACATGGACGCCGCCGGCGTCACCAAAGTTGTCGGCTTTATGGGCGCGCATGTTAAGGAAGGCTTTGCTTCGTTGGAACAGGCCGCTGATGTGGTTGCCACCTATTTGCCGCATCGGCCCCGGCCGAAAGACCTTGAAGGGCTGCGTAAGAATCTGCGGCAAGGCGAAGACGGGCGTTGGCGATGGCACTGGGACCCTGCCTTTATCACCGGCGTCACGCGTCGCTCTGGGGTTGCTCGCACCAGTGAGCTGGAGCAGGCGGTTCGGAACATCCGCGTACCGCTTCATCTCATCCGTGGACGTATGAGCGAGCTGGTTACAGAAGACTCCGTCGCGGCGTTTCGTTCCTTGGCACCGAGGGCACATTTCACTGACGTCGCTGGGGCCAGACATATGGTGGCAGGAGATTGCAACGATTTATTTGTCGAAGCAGTCGTGTCCTTTCTTCGTCCGATTCGAGAGCAGACCCCTGCATGAGCACCTCCATGCTCAATGTTAATCAGATACAGGCCGCACTCGATGCGGCCCCCTTCCATCGCTGGCTTGGGCTGAAGGCGATCAGCACAGACAAGGACAAGCTGATACTGCAAATGCCCTGGCGTGAGGAGCTGGTTTCCAATCCGCGAATACAATCTGCCCATGGCGGTGTCATTGCCGCGCTGATTGATCTCACAGGATTTTATGCCCTGCTCGCCGCAGGGAACACGCCTGCTGCGACGGCGGACTTGCGAGTTGACTATCACAAACCTGCCACGCCAGGAACGCTAAGCATGATGGGAAGAATTGTCCGTCTGGGTGCAACTCTTTCCGTCGCCGAAGCCTCTGTCATGAACGCCAGCGGAGCGCTGCTTTCGAGCGGGCGCGGCGCCTACCTGATGCCGGGGCGTGCATGAAGGTTTGCATGATATTCTTGCATTGCGTAATTTTAATTCTGGTCTCGGGGTGTAGGGGCCAGAGTCAGAAGGTCAGGTTGCCCCTGAGCCGACCGGCTTTACGTATGAGGCCGGGGCGGGTGGTCTGTGTAGAAGCGGTTTCCGTGGAATTGGGGGCATGAGGGACATCTATTTGATTGCGTGGGGGCTGCCTCCGTAAAAGTGGCCTGGTATTTGAGTTAGTCTCGGCTTCGATTGACGCGCTTGGGTTCGGTGGTCAGGCTCTGACGTTAAAATCCAGCGGCAAGTTGGACCTGACCACCATGGCAATTCTTGAGATGTCGGCAGAATCTTTCGGCGTTTTTCCATTGCGAACCATGCGAGGTCGGCCTGTAGATCATTTGCAAGTCATGAGAAAGAGCGTCCGGCAATTGAGCACCGCCGGGCTAGATCCTGACAATGCACAATGAAGCTCTTTACGTTCACCGGCACATCGCCCCGGCTAAGAGGTGGAGAAACGTTGCGTCCCTCACAGGAATAGGGTATTGGAATTTCTCCACCGTTCTGAATTTCAGACGCGTTCACCCACTTCTTCTCTTCCTTGCAACGCCGGGCGCGCTGCAGCGCTCCACTGTGCCGGATCGGCGTGATACAGACAAAAAGTGAACTCATGGCCGGAACCGTTGCGAATTCTCAAGAGGGCGGCGGGCTTGCGGTCAAATAATGCCTTTGGAGTCATTAAAGGAAAAACACATGGCTGCCCGGCGCGCGATCCTTTTTCATTCCTGCAGAGTGAAATCGACCGTCTTTTTGACAGTTTCAGCGGCGCAGGTTTCCGCCGTCCGGTCGGAATGCAGGAGGTCTGGCCGCGTCTGGAAGTCAAGGAATGTGATGGTCTGATCGAAGTCGCCGCCGAGCTTCCCAGGGTGGATGAAAAGAATATCGAGGTCAATGTGACCGACAGCCGGCTGACGATCCGCGGGGAAAAGAAACCGGAGAGGGACGAAAAGACCAAGAGCTACCGGCTTGTCGAAAGATCGTTTGGCACATTCGAACGCTCGATCGCGCTCCCGTCCGGTGTTGACACCAGCAAGGTCAAGGCCCAACAAGCGCAAAGGCGCGCTGCATTTCGAAATTCCCAAGCTGGCAAGTTCAAAAAGGACAGCGCGTTGAGGGCTTCCAGTCTCTCTCGGGGTCCTGCCTTTGCATCGCTGGGCAAGTCACATTGCCGCGGTTGGTGCCGGGATGCTTCATATCCAACGCCCTTAACCTGTGAAGCGTCCCGATTTTTTGAGCATGCTGTGCGCGGGCTCAGGGCGGCGAGGCTGGTAACGGAATAAATCAGTGTACCGTAAAAACATAAGTGAGAGATAGGGCGCTGCGAGCACTCTGTTGTTTCCTGTGACCTGCTGCCCGAAAAATCCCTCGTTTGAGGCTGGAGTTTTCGCGTAATGTTCCCGGGCTGGGATGGAGCGAAAGCGATGAAGGCATCGAAGTTCACGGACGCACAGAAGGCGTTCATATTGAAGCAGGGCGAAGAAGGGACTCCGGTGGCAGAGGTCTGCCGCAAGGCCGGGATCAGCCAGGCGACGTATTTCAACTGGAAGAAAAAATATGGCGGTTTGCTTCCGTCGGAGATGAAGCGGCTACGTGAGCTTGAGGAGGAGAACTCCCGGCTCAAGCGGATCGTAGCCGACCTCACTCTCGACCGCGAGATTTTGCAGGACGTCATCAAGCGAAAGCTTTGAAGCCTGGCCGCAAGCGCAAGCTGGTCAACGAGGTGTGCTACGACTGGGCGGTCTCGATACGGCGAGCCTGCGGGCTCCTGGTTCTCGATCCGAAGTCCTATCGCTACACCTCTCGCCGGCGCGACCAGGCTGCTCTCGAACTGCGTATCCGGGAGATTTGTGAAACGCGTGTCCGATACGGCTATCGGCGCGTCTACGTCATGCTGCGGCGTGAAGGTTGGGTAATCAACATGAAGAAGGTCCGAAGGATCTACAACGAATTAGGCCTGCAATTACGGAACAAAACGCCGAAGCGGCGGGTCAAGGCCAAGCTCCGGGACGACCGCAGGGAGGCAACTGGCTCCCACGATGTCTGGGCAATGGACTTTGTACATGACCAGCTGGTGAGCGGCCACAAGATACGCATACTGACGGTGATCGACACTTACTCACGCTACTCGCCTGTCATCGATCCACGGTTCAGCTATCGCGGCGAGGACGTTGTTGCCACGCTCGACCGTGTCTGCGGCAAGATCGGCTATCCGAAGACGATTCGGGTCGACCAGGGCTCTGAGTTCATCTCCCGTGACCTCGACCTCTGGGCCTATGCAAACAATGTGACGCTGGATTTTTCACGGCCCGGAAAGCCGACAGACAACGCCTTCATCGAGTCCTTCAACGGGCGGTTCAGGGCAGAATGCCTGAACCAGCATTGGTTCATGAGCCTCGCCGATGCGAGGGAAAAGCTGGAGGCTTGGCGTGGA
>NZ_AWFD01000015.1 GCF_000682735.1 Hyphomonas sp. CY54-11-8
GATGCGCGATCTGAAGGAGGTCGTTGCCGACCTGACGCTGGAAAACCGCATCCTCAAAAAAAGCGTGATCGGGGATGGGGAGGATATCGAATGAGATACCCCGCGTCCGAGAAGCTGGAGATCATCCGGCTGGTGGAGCAATCGCATCAGCCCGTGAAAAGAACGCTGGAACAGATCGGCGTGTCACGTCCGACCTTCTATCGCTGGTATGACCTTTACCGGCGGTTCGGTGAAGCCGGGCTTGAGGATCGGCGCGGCGGCTCTGGCCGGGTCTGGAACCGCATCCCGAATGAGGTGCGTCAGCAGGTGCTGGAAATGGCGCTCGACCGGCCGGACCTTTCTCCCCGCGAACTGGCCGTGACGTTCACGGACGAGAAGCGCTACTTCGTCTCGGAAGCCAGTGTTTACAGGCTTTTGAGGGCGCACGACCTGATTACCAGCCCGGCCTTCATCGTGATGAAAGCGGCCGATGAGTTCAGGGAGAAAACCACCGCGCCCAACCAGCTCTGGCAGACCGACTTCACCTATCTGAAAGTGATCGGCTGGGGATGGTTCTACCTCTCCACCGTGTTGGACGACTTCTCCCGTTACATCATCGCCTGGAAGCTCTGCTCGGGCATGGCGGCGAGCGATGTGCAGGACACGCTGAACCTGGCGCTTGAAGCTTCCGGACTCGATGAAGTGAATGTGGTTCATCGCCCGAGACTACTCTCAGACAACGGACCGTCTTACATCTCTGGCGATCTGGCTGAGTATCTTGCCGACAAAGGCATGCAGCATACGCGCGGCGCGCCGTATCATCCCCAGACGCAAGGAAAGATCGAGCGCTGGCATCAGACGCTGAAGAACCGCATCCTGTTGGAAAACTACTTCCTGCCCGGAGACCTTGAAGCGCAGGTCGATGCGTTCGTCGGTTACTACAACCATCAGCGCTATCACGAGAGCCTGAACAATCTCACTCCGGCAGATGTCTATACGGGCCGCGGCCAGACCATCCTGCTCGAACGTGAGAAAATCAAAAGGAGGACGATGAAACTACGGCGCTTGCAGCACGCCCAATCCGCTGCTTAACTCAAACCAGATGCGCCAGACCCTCCTTAAGTCAGGCAGCCTGAAGTCTCAAATTACCTGACGACGGACAGCTGCCTCTTCCGATACATTGCTACCCACACCGACCAAGATGAGCACAATACTCTCAGCTCCAATTGCAATAGAATGCGGAAAATCCCATGCCTCAGTATAAGCTCTTAGCCGATTGAGAAGTGCAATTTCATCTTATGATGCCAAGGTGAGTTAGGCCAATATGAAAGCCTCAGTTTTGCTCCTTACATTCAACGAGGAAAAGAACCTCCCCTCGTGCTTTAGTGCATTAGAGTGGTGTGACGACGTGGTGGTCCTGGATTCAGGGAGCACAGATAGAACGGTTGCGATCGCCAAATCTAACGGCGCCCGTGTGTTGGAACGCCCATTTGATGATTTCGCTGGTCAGAGGAATTGGGGGCTCGACAATGGTGATTTTGTTCATGAGTGGGTTCTACATCTTGATGCAGATGAAATTACGACGCCAGAATTCATCGCTTCGTTGTCCAAAGCGGAGCCAGATGAAGGTATCGACGCATATCAAATTCCTTCAAAAATGATGTTGTTCGGACGCTGGATCAAACATGCTGGAATGTACCCGACCTACCAAGTCCGGCTCGGCCATCGTGATCGACTGCGCTTTAAACAGGTCGGTCACGGACAGCGCGAGGATCTCCCAGCGGAACGCGTAGCAATTTTCGATACACCATATTTACACTACTCATTCTCCCACGGACTATTCGGATGGCTTCAAAAGCATGTCCGATATGCTCGGGATGAGGCGGCTCTCATATTCGACATTCGAAACGGTAGTTCTCAAATCGAATCTGGCCTGGATGCGACTAGTCGGAGAAGGTCCGCCAAAAGCAAAGCCGCAAAGCTGCCGGTGACACTGCGTCCGATTTTGCGTTTTCTCTATATTTACTTTTGGAAGCAGGGCTTCCGTGATGGCCGTGCAGGATTTGCTTATGCCCTTATGTTGTCGGTCTATGAGGGCATGACCGCAATTTTTGTTCTTGAGGCTTTGATGGGAACTAACGCAATGCCCAAACCATCCAAAACAGGAAGTATTGAGAAATGAAGATCCTAGTAACTGGAGGCGCTGGGTTCATCGGCTCTCATGCGTGTAAGGCCCTCAAAGAGGCTGGCCATCAGCCGGTAGTACTCGACAACCTGCGCACTGGTCATCTGTGGGCGGTTAAATATGGCCCATTCGAACACGGTGACATCCTTGATACAGAACGGGTCGCTAACGTAATAAAGAATTACGAGATCGATGCCGTTATGCATTTTGCCGCCCTTGCTTATGTTGGCGAATCGATCACACGCCCGGGCACCTATTACCGTACGAATGTTGTGGGGACACTTTCGCTGCTAGATGCAATGCGGCTAACTGGAGTGGATAGAATCATCTTTTCCTCCACCTGCGCAACTTTTGGGAACATTAATCACCCCATATCAGAAGTAGATGAACAGAAGCCCATCAACCCATACGGGGCGTCTAAGCTTATGATCGAAAGGGTTCTTAAGGATTACGCCACCGCTTACGGCATCGGGTCCGTTGCCCTGCGCTATTTCAACGCCGCTGGATCAGATCCCGACGGCCAATTGGGCGAAGTCCACGAACCAGAAACCCATCTTATGCCACTAGCGCTATTTGCCGCAGCGGGCATGCGCGACAAGCTAAGCGTCTTCGGAACTGACTATGACACGCCCGACGGCACGTGCATTCGGGACTACATTCATGTCTGCGATCTCGCGGACGCACATGTTAGCGCACTTAACGTGCTGGAGCCGTCCAAATTCCAAGCGTACAATCTCGGCAACGGCAGTGGCTTCTCGATAAAACAAGTCATTGACCGAGTTGAAGCGGTTGTTGGACGGTCGGTTCCGTGGGAACCAGCAGCACGTCGTCCTGGCGATCCACCGTCGCTCGTCGCTAATGCCGCCGCCGCGTACGCACGGCTAGGCTGGTACCCAAAATATACTTCACTGGATGACATGATTGAGCACGCGTGGAATTTTTTAACGGAACGAAGGAGCAGGCTTTCCTCGCAATGAATGACCTCCTCCCCCCTTCCAAAGGAGTTGCCGCACTCGATATCGTCCGCAATCGAAAGGCGAGGAAATGGTCGCGTAAAGAACTCCTAGGCCGCGCACTTTGGGAAACCATTGGCAGCCCACTCTTTGCAATTTCCCCGCGCCCATTGTGGGCGTACCGCAGAATGTTGCTTCGTATATTTGGTGCTCAAGTAGGAGCTGACGTGCATGTGTTTCCCTCAGTCAGAATAGCTATTCCCTGGAATATCCAAATCGACGATCAAGCCGCCGTGGGTGATGGAGCGATCCTATATTCGCTCGGTTTGATTCATATTGGAACGAGAGCAACAATATCCCAGTATGCTCACCTTTGCGCGGGATCTCACGACTATAGCTGCACAAGCTTCGACCTCTTGAAGCCACCGATTTCAATAGGCGAAGAGGCTTGGATATGTGCCGATGCATTCATCGGTCCCGGTGTTAGTATTGGCGCAAGATCAATCGTCGGTGCGCGCGCAGTCGTCACAAAGGGAATCGGCGACAATTTAATCGTTGCAGGCAACCCTGCCGAAAAAATCCGTGTCCGACCTAAAATCAACGATTGAGAGTGTAAGCTAAGTTCTGCTTCTGCTAGATTTCTGTATTGCAGGGCGATGAACTCCCAATCTAACTAAACTTGCTTTCTCAACATATCGAGCGACCACCTCAACATCCTTCCATCCGCCAGCGGTCATGATTGCCAGCGTATCATAACCTGCAGTCATCAAATCTTGAGCCCCACCGACCCGCATTGAGTGTCCGCTCAATTCTTTGGCTGCATCGCCAAGCCCCACCCTCTTCGCAGCCGCCTTGATCAGGCGCCGGATCGAAGAAGTCTCCAAGAACCCTTTTCCGAGTTTGGCCGCATGCAATCCGCGAAACAGCGGACCACCTTTGATCCCCGCTTTACGAATCCATTTTCGGACCAAGCCCACAGTCCGCTCCGATAGCCCGGCTATCCGTCCGTCTCCGAACGGGTCATTCTTCGCGCGCGGGATGTAAACAGTCCCTTCCTCAAGGTCGACATGCTCGACCTCCATCCAGGAAAGCTCCGCACTCCGACAGAGTGTATCATATCCAACGCTGATCAGTGCCGCATCCCTGAGGCCGGAAAGCGTCTCCGGACACCCCTCCAAAATCTTCTCCAGTAAATCCGCCGTCAGACCTTTGACCTGCTTCGGCCGGCGACGCTTTGTCCGCCCTGCCCTGCGCATCGCCAGATAGACGTCAGAACTTCCCACCGGTGAAGACAAATCTGACAACCGGTGCGCAAACTGGATTGCCGCAATGCGCCGCCGGATTGTTGAATAGGCATATCGTTCCAGCAAATTATCCACATAAGCCGCCACGCCCGCCGGACTCGCAGGTAGAAATTCTTGGCCATTGCGCACGCACCAATCTGCGAAAGACTCAAGGTCCACCCGATACCCACGCAGCGTGATGTCGGAATAAGCACCTTCACAGCGGGCAAACATCCGATCCAACAGACTTGCCCAATCCTGCGAAGCTGGGGATGTTAAAGTTTCAAACACCATACTTGATATAAATTATATTAAAATAAGAACGTGTCAATGCCATCAGGTCCTCAAATTCGAGCTGCACGCGCACTACTCGGCTTGAGTGCAAAGGACCTTGCTCGGTTATCAGGAGTAGGATGGGCAACCATCCAACGTTATGAAGCCAGCGACGCGGTACCTAACGGCCAGCACGACAAACTGAATATGATCGCGCACGCCCTCGAAGATGCCGGTATAGAATTCATCGGCGATCCGGTGTCATCGCCAGGCGTCCGCCTGAAGCGCCCAAAAGCCTGATCCGGCGCCGGTACCTACGCCCATGTAAAGGGCCAGCAACAGCCAGGGCAATCGAAACGGCAACCCGGCACCTCCGACACGTTCCAGGCGCCGGAGGTTCTAACTCAAATCCCCGTCGAGCGTCTTTTCCCGCAGGGCCTTCTCCTGGCGCAACTGGGCCAGCGTCTGCGTAATCTGGTTTGACAACATCGTCTGGTAACGACCAACGAGAAGCTGGGTATCGATCGCAAGGATGTTTTCTTCGGCCCGGTAGTATTTCGGAAGGCGGTTGATCACAAAGCCTCCCTTTTTCTCCAAACTGGTTTCGAACTCGACATTCTTCCGTACGGCAATGGTCTCGAACGCTTCTGCTCGCGCGAGGCGCCGCATCCGCCAGAAGAGGAGCGCCAGTTGCTCCAACAGCATGAACTCCGTCCCCGTCACAGGTTCATGCTCGGCCATCAATTGTTCCTGCAGGGCGAGATAGAGCGATCCATCCTCATGGTCGGCGATCGCCACTTCGGAGAGGATGCCATGCCGCATCGCATTGCGCGAACTGGCGGCCTTGCCTTCATCCGTCTTCGGCCCGGTGCTCTTCCGGGCGTTGCGCCGATTGGCTTCGATCTGCTTTTCCGTGGCCATGCGGCTTGTCCCTCACATCAGAATGCCGGGCAAACCTAGCAGGTGGAACCGAAATCCACGCTAAGGAGAAAGATCAAATTCGATAAGTTGGTGGCCGGTAGGAAGCGGCCCAATCGGTGCAATTACATGGAATCCGGAAAGGAACTGTTTACCATGCTCTGGCGCGCCAATATCTCCTGATACGGTAACTTTTTAAAACCCCTCGCCCGAATGGGGATTCAGCGCAGATTTCCAAACGAACCCATTTCGCCTGCCCCAGTCACCGGGATCACTGGCAGGGAGCGCCTCGCACCTTGTTTTCCCGGCCCTTTTATCCTGGAAAAATTTCCCTGTTCCTGTGAAAGCAAGTCCCTGTTCGCTGCTCACAAATTCCCTGTTCCGTCTTCTAGGGAAATGGACATTTTCCTCAATATTTTCTGTGGCGTGCAGCACCAGAACTGCCGCGTTTCCCTGATACTTCCGCGATTTTCCCTGTAAATCGGCCGTTAACAGGGAAATCCGGGCCTTTTGTCTGACCCTCGCCCGATAAAAGGGTTCGTCACTCGGGACTTGCTCGACGCTGCTTGGGTTGGCGCCTGGCCCGCAAGCGCGGGACTGTGTTGCTTGTTGGACTGTGTGTGGTGCTGGACCGATGAGGTGGTCAGCCGGGACTCGCCTCTTATTTCTGATCTGAGCCATCTCACGTAAAACTTTTCGCCCCAAGCCCTAGCCTTCCTGAATGCCTGACTGCCGGGGGACAACTAGCCAATGCATGCCGCACCAAACCCTAAGTGTCCACAAAACGATCATGAGAAGCGGTTAAATGTTTCAACAGGGATCAAGCGCGGGCATCTGCGGTGAAACGGCATTCTGTTTGCAACAATAGATTGATATAAAAGGTAATCATTGGTATTCGATAAGATCGGGTGCCGGGGAAAATAAAAAAGCGTTGAGTGGGATGACACAATTCAGAATTTTCATGGCCATGATTGTGGTGATGCTCTGCGCTGCCTGCGCGAGCGACGAAGGCCCGACGCCCACGACCAGCAATCTTGCACTGCCGGACCGGACAGCCATCGCCCAGACGGGTGATTTACGCATCGGGCCCATGGACCTGCTGAAAGTCAGTGTCTTCGGAGTGGATGAACTGGAGGGGGAATACCAGGTCGATACAGTTGGCAATTTGAAGATGCCGCTCGTCGGCGAAATTTCCGCAAAGGGCTACACAGCGATCGAATTTTCCCGAAAGCTCGAACAACGCCTCGGGGAGACCTATCTCCAGAATCCCGATGTAACCGTGGTGATCCTAGAAAGCAGCGGGGAACAGATCACCGTTGAAGGATCGATCAACAAACCCGGACTTTATGAAGTCCCCGGCCAGCTCTCGCTTCTGCAGGCCATTGCCCTATCGGGTGGGCCGACACTCTCCGCAAATGAGCGCAAGGTCGCAATATTCCGGCAGGTCTCAGGCCAGCGGCAGGTCGCTGTGTTTGACCTGAAGGCGATCCGCAAAGGGGAAATGCCTGACCCTCAGGTTTATGGCAATGACGTCATTGTGGTGGACGGGAGCCAGACACGGGAAAACTACCGGGATATCATTCGCGCCGCCCCATTCCTGGCATTGTTTGCTGTATTCTAGGCCTGAGATCGCGGTGGGGAAATTGAAATGAACTATGACGGCTTCGACGAGCACCCGGAACGCGCCCAGAGACTAAGAGGGATTGTTCCGCACGAGCGCCGGGATGTGGACTATTATGATCCGCCCGCCGGTCGAAGCGGTGAGGGTTACGGTCAGGCAGAAGAAGACGGCTTCAATTTCTGGGAAACCCTGCGGATTATTCTCCGCCGGAAATGGATGATCCTGACGATCACCTTTCTGGGCGTGACGGGCGCTGCGTTAATGACACTTCAGGTGACGCCGCTCTACCGCTCCACCGCCACCATCGAGATCCAGCGCGAGGAGGCCAAGATCCTGAGCTCGGCTTCCGTTGATCCGGTGGTCGTGGCCGATGCCGAGTATATGGCCACCCAGTATGCCCTTCTGAAAAGCCGCTCCCTTGCTGAACGCGTGGCCGAGGTCCTGGATTTGCCATCTGATCCGAGATATGCCGCCCCAACGCTCAGCCGAGAGGCTCGATTGAAGGCTGCTGCGGCAACCCTCGTCGAGAACATCCGCGTCTCACCTGAAGGGCGCAGTCGCGTCATCAACGTCCAGTTCATCTCGCCTTACAAGGCGGAGACGTCTCGGATCGCCAATGCGATTGTCGAGAACTTCATCGAGTCCAATCTCGAGCGGAAGTACAATACGACGGCCTATGCGCGGCGGTTCATCGAAGAGCGCCTCGCAACTGCCAAGTCCGCCCTTGAGGACTCTGAACGCAAGCTTGTAGACTACGCACAGGAACAGAACATTCTGGAAGTCGGTGGTGAGAACGGCTCAAGCTCCCTCGATGCAGACTCCCTTGTTTCCCTGAATTCTGAACTTGCAGGCGCAGAAAGCGAGCGCATCGCCGCCGAACAAAAATACCTTGAAGCCCGGGACGGCACAACGACCCAGATGCTGGAAAGCGAAGACCTGAGAAGACTCCGAGAACGCCGCTCTGAACTTAATGCTGAATATCAGCAGAAACTCGGCATCTTCAAGCCGAGCTATCCGGAAATGGAGCAGTTGCAAGCCCGGATCGACGCGATTGAAAGTGAGATCGAGGTCGAAAAAGGCAACATCATTGCCGCCCTTGCCGCTGAATTCCGCGCCGCGCAGTCACGAGAAGCTTCTCTACGCCAGCGGGTCGCTGAGCTAAAAACCAGTGTTCAGGATCTTCGCAACCGCCGGATCGAATACACGATCCTCGAACGTGAAGTTGATACAAACCGCTCCCAATATGAAGCCCTCCTTCAGCGGATGAAGGAAGTATCAATCGCGACGGGGGTTGGTTCCAGCCAAGTCTCGATCGTTGACCGGGCCCTGGAACCAGCCTTTCCGTTCGAGCCGAACCTTCCTCGCAGCCTGATCCAGGCGCTGATCCTCAGCCTCGCCGCCGGTATCGGCCTTGCCTTCCTGCTCAATTATATCGACGACACGATTAAAACGCCGGACGATGTGCGTACCAAACTCGGACTACCAACGATCGGTGTTGTGCCGAAGGTCAAAGGTAACAAGGACATCATCGCTCACGAGCTCAACAATCCCAAATCAGGTGTTTCGGAAGCCTTCTTCTCTGCACGAACGGCATTGCAGTTCACGACCCCTGCAGGCGCGCCGCGAAGCCTGCTTCTGACATCCACCCGACCAAGCGAAGGCAAGACGAGCAGCACGGTAGCCCTCGGCATGGCGTTTGCCAAACTCGGGCAAACAGTTCTGATTGTTGATGCGGATATGCGTAAACCATCCTTTGTAGCTGATGCCGGTGCGTCGATCGGACTGTCAGGCCTGCTGACCCGGGAAGCGACCCTCGCAGAAAACGTCGTGTCGTCCAGAACGGAAGGCCTTTATCTTCTGCCGGCTGGTATCGTGCCGCCAAACCCGGCCGAGCTTCTTTCCAGTCCCCGCTTGAAGAGCCTGATATCGGAAGCGGAAGACATGTTCGATATCGTCCTGATCGACTCCCCTCCGGTTCTGAGCTTTGCAGACGCACCACTGCTCGGGTCAATCGCAGAAGCGGCGATTGTGATCATTCAGTCAGGTCAGGTACGAACCCCCGCGGTCTCGAGGACCGTCAACCGCATGCTGGAAAGCAATACGCATGTCATTGGCGCGATGCTGACAAAATTCGACGTCAAACAGGCTGGCTATGACTATGGGTACTACTCATACAATTATGGCAATGCGGGTTATGCGTATACGGACCGCCGTGTATCGGACAGCGCCAGCTCCCGCCGTAAAGTTCGCATTTTCACGGAAGCCGGCGAGGACGACACTGGTGCCTGACATGCCATCGGAGAGCGCGGTGACGAATACAAGCGGCTGTAGCTGTCGCTCCATAACAATTTGAAAACCACCCCTAACTCGTCCGGCATCATCGTAGGTCTTCAATTAACCATCAGGAGCGGTCATGGCAGAAACAACGGGTGCTTCAGAGATCATTCCGGTCATTCTGTGCGGCGGAACCGGAACACGTCTCTGGCCGGTGTCGCGCGAACGATTTCCCAAGCAGTTTGTGAATATGTTCGACGGACTGAGCCTATTCCAGAAAACGGCAAAGCGACTATCTGCGCCGGGCTTTAGCTATCCGCTTATTCTAGCAAGCGATCCCTTCCGGTTTGTCGTGACAGAACAGCTCGCAGAAATAGGTATCGCTCCAAAAAGCGTACTGATCGAACCAGTCGCGCGCAACACCGCGCCAGCGATCCTTGCGGCCGCCCTATGGCTGGCTCGCGAGACACCTGATGCGATCATGCTCGTTGCTCCGGCCGATCACCTGATCCCCGATCATCAAGCATTCGCACGCAAGATCCTGGGCGCAGCTCCTGCTGCGCAGGAAGGCCGGATCGTGACGTTCGGTATCACCCCGCACCATCCGGACACCGGATATGGGTATCTCGAAATTGATCGAAATGATTGCGCTTCTGACGAAGCCGTTTGCCCTTTGCGAAGGTTCGTAGAAAAGCCGGAGTTCGAGCAGGCTCTCAAGATGGTGGAATCCGGAAACTTCCTTTGGAACGCTGGTATTTTCATGATGACTGCCCGGACTGCGATTGAGGCATTTAAAACGCACGCGCCGGATATTCTGGACGCTGTCGAACCGTCCGTGTCTCATTCCACAACCGATCTCGGCTTCCTCCGGCTTGAGCCAGAAGCCTTTTCGGCAGCCAAGAGTATTTCAGTGGATTTCGCGATCATGGAGAAAGCCGGAAATCTTGTTGCCGCGCCTTGTGACTTTCAATGGAACGACCTGGGTTCCTGGGACGCAGTGCATGATGAAAGCGACAAGGACTCCGCAGGAAACGCTCTTTCAGCCACCGCCGTTGCGCTTGACTGCAAGGACAGCCTGCTTCGGTCAGATAAACTTCACCTGGTTGGAATTGGCCTCGAAAATATGATCGTTGTCGCCATGGACGACGCTGTCCTTGTCGCACCTCGTGAAAGGGCGCAATCCGTCAAGCAGGCCGTTGATCTCCTGAAAGACCAAGGCGCTACCGTCGCAACGGAATTCAATCGTGACCAAAGACCTTGGGGCTGGTTCGAAAGCCTCGCAAAAGGCGACCGGTTCCAGGTCAAAAGGATTGTCGTAAAACCCGGCGCCTCACTCTCTTTGCAGAGCCATCACCACCGCGCAGAACATTGGGTCGTGGTCGAAGGCACGGCTCGGGTCACGATTGGCGAAGAGATTAGTCTCGTGAGCGAGAACCAGTCCGTCTACGTGCCTCTCGGAGAAACGCATCGCCTTGAGAATCCAGGATGCGTTCCAGTGGTTCTGATAGAAATACAGACCGGTACATATCTCGGAGAGGACGATATCATCCGGTATGAAGACAAATACCAACGCACGTAGACAGTACACCGCGGCGGGGAAGATGGCGGGGTTAAGACAAGATCAAACAGACATTCTTTCGAGTATTCAAATAACTTCAGGCTTTGAACGGCGGAACCGGTAACCGCCGTACCCCGCTTACGGCGAGCTAGGAATCATTTCCTTCACTCGGTCGCTTGGCTTGCAGCGCCAACAACATCCCCAACGTCCGTTCGAACTGCCGGTCCAGCTCCCCGTCTAGCAGCAGGAGCTTCATCAACCGCAGTGCATCCAAACTCTTGCCCCAGGCCATCAGTCGAACGGCGGGTCGCTGCTCAACTGCCGCAATCTGGTCGTCCATCTGCTCCCGGACGACACCGCTAAGGAATGACAACAGCCGCTCGGCCCTCTCGGAGACGCTGTCCCCTTCCCCCTCATCTTCTAGGACATTGTTCCACCATTCGATCGTGTCATCCCGCAGCAGGTCAATTGCCGCCTCCAATGCCGCCTTGGTCTTGCTGCTTTCAAGGATAGCGATCGCCTTATTCAGGTCTTCGTTTTCGTGGGCGTTGTAGGCACCCTGCTTGATGTCTTGCTCGGGCCCCGTCTCGACTGCGTCTTTCACTGTTGCGGCTTGTCCAGAAACACCGCTTCCGATCAGCGCTTGCCGGGTCAGCCGACTGTCGGAACCAGCCCCTGTGTGTTCTGAGACCTGTGCCAGATGCAGCGCACGTTCGGCATACTGGATGCGCTTCCTGCGCCACGCGACCCAGGCAAGGCGTTCAACGAGTAGCCTTTGCGCCTCTCCCTTCGGACTGAAGTCAGCAACCATTGCATCATATAGCGCCGCATAATCCTCCTCCTTCTCCCATGGCAGCACAACTTGCGCTTCCAGTGGGCGTATGTTGCGTGGCACTACGGCTTCATCACTCATGACCAGAACGCCTTTGCTTTCCGGGATGGGAGGCGACGTTCGATCCGCTGCAGTCTCTGGAGCACATGCACGAGCTGCATCTCGGCCACCTCTTCACGTGCGTGGATCTGCTCGACGATCGCGTCGAACGTTCGATGATGCATGTGCTTGGGTTTCGTTCCAACCCAGTCACCGAGCCCCAGGTCTGCGCCAATGCGCCGGCGCAGCTTGCGGGCGCGCCGCGCGGCCCGGTCGTATTCACGTTCACGCTGGGTCGAATAGGTCAGGCCTGAGCATTTGCGGCAGAGAAACTCTGCCTGGCTGCCATAAAGGTGCTTGCGTATGGCGGAACAGCCGGGACACAGAAATAGCGCTGTCCCCCCACCCAGCCTGCATTGACGGCGGATGACCGGCACCACCTGATCAATCTGGCGCCATGCGTCTTCGCCCCGGCGGTAGGCATATTGCAGCCTCAAAGAGCGATCTTCTGCCCGAAAGCCTATCTGGTGGTCTTTTCCGTTTGCTGACGTCCAGCTAACGGTCCCGGCATAGCCTGGGCGCAAGGCACCTTTCCGGAAGAAAAGTCCCGCATCGATCCGCCTGTACTCCTCGATCGTTCCCCGGTGTTTTCGGTCCGCGCCACCGCTAAGAAGGCCGCCCATCACGCCCTCCTGCCCGGTTTTGTCGAAATCGGTTGGGAAACCTAACATGCGGTGACACCTCAGTGACAGATGAACTGCATTTCCGGAGGGCCAAACCTGTTGGCGGTTCAGGGGAAGTGACACTAGTGAGACTTATTCCCTTACAATAGGGGCAGTCAGAGGGGGTATATAAGGGTAGACGGGAAAGGCTCACTTCTGTCACTTCGCCAATCGCGGCTACAGGTTTGACGCTCACGATTTGTCCCCTTCACCATCTGAAAGTGTCACGCCGGGATTGAGCTTCAGGCCATGCACCCTGTTTCCGCGGTTACTGTGGCGGACATGGACACCGCGAGAGGCGAGTTCACGCAAGCGCTGGGTAAATCGCGTCTGTTTGCCGATGTCCGTATCCCGAAGGTTTTCGAGCTCTCCCCATTTCCGGAACGCAGCAAAAGCCTCCCGCGTCGTTGGACGATCTTCCTCCCTCCCGGTGATGGCAACGGCCATCGGGTCATTAAGCCAACATTCAAAGGGATCTGAAACCAACACCCAATCGCCGATCACATCACTGCCCGACTTCAGCTCTGTGAAGCCGCGCTGGCGGATAGCCCTCAGCGCGCCGCCGATGGCCCAGGAGAGGACAAGCGCAAGTTCATGTTCAGCGATCAGGTCTCCGATCCGCTCAATCCGGTCATCCTCGGGAATGACGCGATCAAAAGCGACGATCAGCAACCGGCGGCGAACACCCGCATCCATGCCCGAAGTAAAAGGCGGAAGTGAATTGGCGGAATAGACGAACAGGGCTTTCGGCCTGACTGTATACCCCGCCTTGTAAAGCGGTCGGCCCGACATCGGATCGCCCGTGACGGCTGCCTTCAACGCCTCAGACGCAATCGCCTTCCCACCAATCTCGCTAGCGGAAACCAGCCACGCGCCATCAAGCAACGCTATGCTCCGGTCGTCAGCAAGGTGCGACGGATTGAGTGTGATTTGTGCAGAGTCAGGAACAAGCCCCCGGAGCAATGACTGGAACTGGGACTTTCCATTCGCCGCACTGGGGCCATACAAAATGACGGCTTTCGGTGAAGACAGGCGCGTTGCATATCCGGAAAGCACGACACCGGCGATTTCAGCCAATACCATGCATTTCTGTGCCGCCTCCGGATCATCCCGGAACACCCCTTCAAGGTATTTTTCCAGAAGGCTACCTTCGTGCGCCGCTGAACACACTCCTTCATCCCACTGCACCGGTAGGACATGCCGGTTCAGGTGCTTCTTATGGTGTGGCACCAATTCAGCGCCCCCCTCCCCCAGCTTGATGAACCCATTGAGGCAGGGAATGCCAATCGCCGGCTCGCTGAAGAAGTCCGCACACTCCCGGTTACGTGCGACCAGCTTCTCGATGGATTCAACCTTCTGGTTCGAGAGACGGACCAGGCGCTGGTGGCCAGCGTGCCCGTACGGGAATCCGTCATACGCCTTGATGAAGGAAAATATTCGGGATCGCGTGATTTCAATCCAGTGAGTACCTGCCCAGGTGTAGAGAACATTTCCGGACGCAATGACTTCATCGAACTCCTGCGTCAGGTCTTCGATGACGTGTTCAGCAATCTCCTGCTCGGAGCCGACAATCAGGGGCTTGGGAGGCGGCATGGATCACGCCCCCGTTGTCATGCGTTCCAACCAGGCTTCAATGTCCGACACGCGGATCAGGCGTCGACTGCCTATCTTGAACGAAGCGATCTCGTTCGTCGCGATCAACTCGTAAAGCTTCGTCCTACCAAGCCCGAGCGCCCTTGCAGCCTCCGCCGGCGCGATGGCCAATCTCTGTCTAGTTTCGACATGGTCCGACATCTTGGGACGCTCCGTGCTTGTTTGAACACGTGCGATTGTGTCGGTGGAGCGATCGAAATGGCAGAATGGAAATCAGACCAGTACAGTCGATGTTTCGATCAGGTATTTCTATTCCACCCACGCCTTCAGCCTGCCCCAGCCGCGAAGCGATGCGGAAATTTTGCAAAGAGCTGATCAGCAAGCGTTCGCGGAGTCATGTCACAGATTTCAGGCTCGGCGGCGATCATCTGGTTCGCGACCGTAAAATGTTGAAGTTGATCCCCATCAGGAAACATCGCTTCAAACAACGCAAAGATTTGATCCCAGTCCTCCTCGCTTTTCTGTACCGCTTTTGCTGATCTGCCATGCGCAATCGCAGAAGCCCGGTTGCCGCGGAATTTCAATCCGCTCTTGGTCACGTCGCAGACTGAATGTAGCGGGGTCGCCCGCCAGTCACCCGGGAATCCTTTTTGAACCGGGTCATCCACAAGCGTCAGGATAATACCCCGGCTGCCGCTAAGTTGGCGCAGCAGAAACGCGTTGAGATCGCGCGTCGTTTGCGGCCGATCGACATCGATTGCCAGGATGAGGTCATACGGCTTACCTTTTCCCTTGTGGGCGGCTCTGCCCAGCAACCAGGCCCGAGTGGCATCCATGCCAATTTGTTGAGGCGCTCCGGCAGAGGCAAGCGCAGTCTTGCCCAACCAACTGAGAAGTCCATCGATAGAGAGCACCAGTGTATCGACATGGTCCGCGGTGACCGGGCAAGGCTCGACAGGACACTCGACCAGATGAATCTTGCCTTCATCGCTCGTCACCGTCCCGATGCCGTGCGTCTCGCCGCAGATACTGCACCACGCTCTCGGGTGCGGTGTGCCCTGAACAAGCACGCCCGCATCGGTCAGCTTCGAAACAGTCAGCGGCAACCATGTCTGCCGGAGCTCCGCTGCATGATGGGGCGTCACCAGACGAGCCACATCCGAAAACCTTGCCCGGCTGTCCCAGCTAAAATTTGGGTCAATCAGGCCGCTAGCCGTCAGGACACGTTCCATTACGATCCGCTCTTCCGGGAACGAGCGCCCGAAGGACACGCTGGAAGGTTCTGTCAGCGTCGCTGACCGCCTAAGGGGCGGATGGTCCCCCGAAGGCTTGAAAATAAAATCAATGACCGCCCGCCAGATACGCATACGCTTTGAATGTTTCTGAATATCGTCGAGGTCATGAATTAGGCTCCCCGGTTCTTCGTCTCGAACGCTGTACACGAGCGTGTTCGGTGCCCCGAATAGCCGGTAGCGCAATTCCGCAATCCGGGGCATCTCAATGTTGTCATTTACGCTGTAAGAAAAATGGACTGGCACCTTGCACGTCTCTGGATAGACGCGGAGCGGGCTGAGGCGCTCCGGCGTCGTTTCCATATCAAACAGGGCTTCGACGAGCACACTGGCGAGGGCTTCGTGCATCTTCTTCTTGCCAAGCTCCGTGCCGACAAAAAGCGTTCCCGCTCCCGGATCGATGATGACGCTTATCCTGGATAGGCGGCTGATCGTAACCGATGTTTCCTGACCTTCTTCGATCACTTCGATATTTTCAGGATCGTCCCCAATGGAAATGTCGCACTGCAGAACTCTCGCTGATGATGTGGACAACCCGCAGGAGTCCCGCTCGAACACTTTGACCCGGCTGACAACTTTACCCGGATAGCTGTCCGACACCACTTGGCTGATCAATGTGGTGAGCGCCTCGTTCTCCTCATCGCTCAGAGGAGCAAAGGAAAAATCAGCCAGCTCGGGCAACCGGAATCCCTGTTCTCGATCGAGCCGCCCACGCAAGCGATTCCCGTTCCATATCGCCAGTGCTTCGAAAAAGGCGTCAGGGTTTCGGCAAAGCAGCGCACAGGCCCGGTCACGCGTGCTTCTGGATGCTGCAAAGTTCTCCGCTGTCCACCCCTCTTTGGTCAGGTAATCATGCAACAGCTGGGTCGCATAGTCCGTTCCAAGCGTCGCGATACAGTTGAGATCCTGTTCGAGCGCCTCTCTGAACTGTTTTCCCAGCTCATTGAAATCACCGGCCAGGCGCTCTTCAGTCGGCTCGACTTCATTTCGTGCCAGAAGGTCCGCTCGGAGCACTGTGTCGAGGGACAGGAACACGCAGGTCGGTGTCAGACTCACAATCGGTCTCCTTATAGAGCCACCCACGCCTGACTGCTTATGAATTAGCGCCCGTACGCTCACCGCTCCATTAAATAGAAATGTATCAACTCATGGGAGCTTATCGGAATAGACAATGAAAAGCATGAGTTCATTTATACTTCAGCCAGCTTGGTCACTCATGCACTACAGTTCCAATGTCTGCCTCTGGCCCTAATCGGACATCCAGCTTAACTGTTTTCGATGAAGTGGAACCTGCAGAAATAACCATTATAAACAATCGGAATAGATGGTGACCGCCATGCGGGAGCCCAGGGTCGACCTGATGAAGTTGGCCCAAGCAAATATTTGGTGCTGGAGTTCAGTATCGGGCGCTCAAGCGCAAAGCGCTGACAATCCTACAAGTTGGGAGGCTTGGTCGCGCAGTTACTTATAACCGTTGACTTGCGACGGAAAATTACGACGCTTTGAGAAGAATTTCTTCAGTTTCTTTCGATTGCAAAAAAAATCCACCTTTAGGTGTCCGAAAATGATTGGAAACATGTCGAGCAGGTTTCAGGAGCTCCTGCTCGAGGGGCTCTTCGATTACCATGCGCTTCCGCCGGCGCTTGAATGGCTGAATCAGACTTGCGATACGGAAACTTCCCAACTCATCGTATTGAGCCAAACGAACAAAATTCTGGACTCAGCACTCATCGGGAGTGTTGATCAGGATCTGTTCAATAATGAAGAAGAATATCTTCCCGTAAATCCACGTGCGATGGCATTGTCAGCAATCAAGACCGGACACACTGTTCAGGATCATGACTTTATTGACGATGAGCGAATTGCTTCCAATGCAGCGTATCAGGAATTACTCATTCCCGCACGGGTCGGCCGGTTCGCCGGCGCCGCCTTGTCTCGTAGCAGGGATGATGTGACCATCCTCGCCATTGCTCAGCCTTGGGAATCCGGACCATTGGAAAAAATCGCCGTGCGACATTTCTCAGATGCCGTGCGTCAGGCGATACCAATTGTGTATCTCTCAGAGCAACTCATAACAACCCGGGCCCATTCACTGCTGGACATGCTTGGTCCGGATGCACGTGCTGCAATTGTTGAAGCAGATGGAACTCTCCTGGACTACTCGCCGGGGTTTGCCCAATTGCTGACTGCGGGAGTGATCAGGACAGACCAATACGGTCAACTCGACTTGAAATCAGGAACGGCCAACAAGACTTTTGCGGCTTCTTTGGGTGGAGAAGCGACAATGATCGGAGGACACTTCCTGCTTCATCCGGAACCGGCAGGGGATGCTTATGTTTGTAACGTTGCACCTGTTCCACCACTTGGTGTGTTTGGAGGCAAGTTCGGACATGCTATCCTCTTTTTGGATCGGGCATCCTCGCCGCGCCAGTTAGATCGACATGGCTTGATGGAAGCTTATTCGCTCACAGAAGAAGAGTACCAGATTTGCGAACGACTTGTTGCAGGCGATTATTCGGATTTAAGTTTGGCGGAAGGTGACCTGCCGAAGGCAGGTCTGGAATCGGCTCTCTGGCGGATCAAGGGGAAGACTGGATCACTAAGGAATGCAGACCTCGTGCAGAAGCTTCTTCAACATCCCTTGAACTTACATGATTGGCAGCCATTCGACCGACCAGATCACTCATGAGAAAGAAGTGAATTGGTTCAGGTATGAGCTGAGTGGTGGTGTATGCGTCATGACTTGGTCCGGATCCTCGCACATTCCCACACTCATCGGTGATTGGATGTGCATCATTCGGCCCGAATGAGCGCAAAGGGGGTTGGTTGAAATGTGGTCCGCGGATTCAAGTAACCCATAGGACAATTTCTCCTGTCAAAACAGGCGAACAATGCTGGCGGGGTAGGTGGCGGGGTAGAATTATTAAAAACAGTAATAATTATAATAAATACTGATTATTATCAGGGTTGGCTGGCGGAGAGAGAGGGATTCGAACCCTCGGAACCCTTGCGAGTTCACTAGTTTTCGAGACTAGCCTATTCAACCACTCTAGCACCTCTCCGCGCCGGTGTTGAAGCGCCGTCACCTATAATGACTGCGCGCGGATTTCAACCACCTGAAAACGCCTGAAGATGATATTTGACAGCGCTGCCGCTTTAGTGTTTACCCCCCGCTTCAGGCGCGGGGCCGGTGACGGCTCCCGTGCGTATCCCGTTTATTTCCATGCCGGAAGGATGAGACCCATGTTCGCGGTCATCAAGACAGGTGGCAAACAATACAAGGTCGCTGAAGGCGATACGATTGTTGTCGAAAAGCTTAATGCCGAAGCTGGCAAGGATGTGGTGTTCGATACCGTCCTCATGCTGGGCGAAGGCGCAAATGTCACGGTTGGCGCGCCCGTCGTGGCCGGCGCCGCTGTGACCGGCGAAGTTGCTGAGCAGACCCGTGGTGACAAAGTCATCACCCGCAAGAAGCGCCAGCGCCAGACCTACCGCCGCACGATCGGCCACAAGCAGCAGCTGACCGTGGTGAAAATCACCGGAATCAGCGCTGACGGTGCCAAGAAGCCGGCGAAGAAAGCCGCTGCCAAGACGGAAGACGCGCCGAAGGCTGAAACCGCTGCTCCGAAAGCAGAGGCAGCTGCCGCCCCGGCCGCTGAAGCTGGCGCAGCTGACAACCTCAAGAAGCTGACCGGTATCGGCCCGGCACTTGAGAAGAAGCTGAACGGCGCAGGCATCACCACCTTCGCCCAGATCGCTGCCCTTACCGATGCTCAGATCGCCGAGCTGGAAGAGCAACTCAGCCTTTCCGGCCGCTTCGCCAAGGATGGCTGGGTCGAGCAGGCAAAAGAACTCGCAAAAGACGCATAAGGCCTGTATAAGGCCCTCCGCTAAAGGATCAGGAGCAAACCATGGCTCATAAGAAATCAGGTGGTTCGTCCCGTAACGGCCGCGATTCGAATCCGAAGTACCTCGGTGTGAAGAAGTTCGGTGGTGAGCACGTCATCCCGGGCAACATCCTCGTGCGTCAGCGCGGCACCCAGAAGTGGCCGGGCAAAGGCGTCGGCATGGGCCGCGATCACACCCTGTTTGCGCTCACCGAGGGCAAGGTCGAGTTTGCGAAGAAGGCCAAGGGCCGCGTCTACGTAAACATTGTACCGGTGGCGGAAGCAGCAGAATAGCGGCTGACAGCGCGGCCGCGGGAACGTGGCCGGATCGCACCAGACGATCAGTTTCCGGGGGGAGGCAGGCCACTGTCTCCCCCTTTTTCAATGCCTCCCCTGCCCGCTTACGACTCAGGAAGGAGTCACAGCATGTGCGCAGCCATAACGACCGACAGATTCGCCCTGCGGCGGCTCCGCGTGGACGATGCACCGACGATCACTGACCTGGTGAATGATCCGAAGATCTACCGTATGGTCGCCCGGATCCCGCCGCACCAGACGGTGGCCCAGTCTGCCGAATGGATCTCCAAGCATCCGGCCCGCCGGGAGCGGAATGCGGCACACATCTTTGCCATCGAACAGGCCGGTGAACTGATCGGCATTGTCGGCGCAGAGAGGGACGAGCTGCAGCTGCCATTCGAAATCGGTTACTGGCTGGCTCCGGCTGCCTGGGGCAAAGGCATCATGACGGAAGCCGCAGGCGCGCTGATCCAGTGGCTGCGCGAACGGGGCGAGCGCGGCTTTGTTTCGGGCTATCTGGCGGACAACCCTGCCTCCGGCCGCGTGCTTGAAAAGCTGCAGTTCATGAAGGCCGACCGGCGCCCCATTTTCTGTATGGGCCGCGGCGAGCGTGTCGACCATTTCGACATGGCGCGTGTCGGCTGATACACGTAAGAGAGCATCATGAAGTTCCTCGATCAGGCCAAGGTATATATTCAGTCCGGAACGGGCGGCTCAGGCTGTGTCTCCTTCCGGCGTGAGAAGTATATCGAATATGGCGGCCCGGATGGCGGCGATGGCGGCCGGGGCGGCGATGTCTGGGCCGAAGCGGTCGAGGGGCTGAACACGCTGATCGACTACCGCTACCAGCAGCACTTCAAGGCAAAGCGCGGCGGCCACGGCATGGGCAAGCAGCGCACCGGCGCGAAGGGCGACGATGTTGTGCTGAAACTGCCCGTTGGCACGCAAATCTTCGAGGAAGACCAGGAAACCCTCATCGCGGACCTGACAGAGGTCGGCCAGCGCGTGCTGCTCGCGCAAGGCGGTAATGGCGGCTGGGGCAATATGCGCTTCAAATCCTCGACCAACCAGGCCCCGCGCCGCGCCAATCCGGGCGAGGAAGGCGAAGAGGCCTGGATCTGGCTGCGCCTGAAACTGATCGCCGATGCGGGCCTGATCGGCCTGCCGAATGCCGGCAAGTCCACCTTCCTGTCGGCGGTGACGGCGGCGCACCCGAAAATCGCGGACTATCCGTTCACAACGCTTCACCCTGGCCTTGGCGTCGTGGATCTCGGACCCGGCACGCGCTTCGTGCTGGCCGACATTCCGGGCCTGATTGAAGGCGCCGCAGAAGGCGCCGGTCTCGGCCACCGCTTCCTCGGCCATTTGGAGCGCTGCAAGGTGCTGCTGCACCTGATCGACTGCACGCAGGACGACGTTGCCGGCGCCTACCGCACAATCCGCGGCGAACTCGAAGCCTATGACGAGGAACTGGCACAGCGGCCGGAAATCGTCTGCCTCAACAAGATTGACGCGCTGACGCCGGAACTCGTCGAGGAACAGGCAAAGCAGCTCGCCACCGAATACAAGGGCAAGCCCCTGCTGATCTCGGGCGTGACCGGCCAGGGCGTGAAGCAGGCTCTTTACGAGATCGCCCGCCACCTTGGCATCCAGGCTGAACTGGAAGCCGAAGAGAATCCGGACACGGACGACAGCTGGACGCCGCTTTAAGGCCTAGTGATGGTGCGGTTCCGTATTGATCGCGCCACACTTGCCGCACTTCACGATCACGCCATGCGCATCATGATGAGCCACATCCACCAGCAGCGTCGTCTTGCACCGTCCGCAGCGATAGGTCTCGTCCCCTCCGCCTTCGCGCAGCGGCGTGCCCGCCGTGTGCTCCAGCACTTCGTGACCGGCGGCCTGTTCGGGTGTGATCAGGATCATGTTGAACTGCGGCATGGGTACCTCTCTTTTGGCTCCACTGAGGCGCAACGGCTTGCCTTGTCAACGCTCGACTTTTTTCTTCCGGCAAAGCCCGCACTCATGTATCGCTGCGCGCCATGACAGCTGACGCCCTCTCCCATGCAAAACGCATCGTCGTTAAGATCGGATCGGCCCTGATCGCCGAGGACGGGCACCCCCGTCATGCCTGGCTGGAGAAGCTGGCCGCCGACATCGCCACCTGCAGGGCACGCGGGCAGGATGTGATCCTCGTGTCTTCCGGCGCGGTGGCGCTCGGCCGGGCAGAACTCGGCTCGGCGGGCACGGCCCGGCTCGACCAGAAGCAGGCCGCTGCCTCGATCGGCCAACCGCGCCTGATGGCCGCTCTCGCTGCCGCTTTCGTGCCGCATGGGCTGACCGTCGGCCAGGCGCTGCTGACGCCGACCGATACGGAAATCCGCCGCCGCTGGCTGAACGCCCGTGCGACACTGGAAACCCTGCTGGAAGCCGGCATTGTTCCGGTGATCAACGAGAATGACACCGTCGCGACGGAAGAGATCCGCTACGGGGACAATGATCGCCTCGCCGCGCGGGTCGCCCAGATGATGGGCGCGGATTTGCTGGTCCTCCTGTCGGATATTGACGGTCTCTACACTGCTGACCCGCGCAGCAATCCGGACGCAACGCATATCGACGTGCTGGACGCACTGACGCCCGAGCATGACGCCATGGCGACCGGGGCGAATGCCTCGGCCGGGGTCGGCTCAGGCGGCATGGTCACCAAGCTCGCGGCGGCGCGCATTGCGCATGCCGCAGGCTGTTCCACCGTGATCACGATCGGCAACCGTGAACACCCGCTGCTGGCCCTTTCCGAAGGCGCCCGGGCGACGCTGATCCGCGCCAACATAACCCCCGCTCGCGCTCGCGAAGCCTGGCTCGCCGGACACCTGCAGCCGGAAGGCTTCATCAAGGTGGACAAGGGCGCCGCCCGCGCCCTGAAAGACGGCGCCAGCCTGCTGGCCGTCGGCGTCACCGGCGTGGACGGGAATTTCGACAAGGGCGCCGCGGTCGCCATCAAGGGGCCGGACGGCAAGATCGTCGCCCGCGGGGTCACAGCCTACTCCGCCGCCGACATCCAGCGCATCGCCGGGCGCCAGAGCGACGAGACCGAGACCATTCTCGGCTATCGCGGCCGCCCTGCCATCGTCCACCGCGACGACATGGTCCGCACATGACCGCCGTCCGATTACGGCCCGCGACTGAAGCCGACATCCCCGCCCTTGTGGCGCTGGAGCAAAACTTTCCCGAGGACGATCGTTTCCCTGTCCGCACCTGGCGGCGCCTGCTGCGCGGCCAGTCCATGGCCTATGTCGCTATTTCAGATGGCGAAATCTGCGGCGCGGCCGTCTACCTCTACCGCACAGGGACGAAAGTGGCCCGGCTCTACTCGCTGACCGTCGCGCCAGACCACCGCGGGAAGGGCATCGCATCGGCGCTTATGACCGCCGGGGAGGCCGATGCAGCCCGCCGGGGCTGTAACCGGGTGCGCCTGGAAGTCCGCCAATCCAACGCCACTGCAATCCGGCTTTACGAACGCCACGGATTCCGCGTAATGGCGCAAATACCGTCTTACTATCCGGACGGGGAAACAGCAGCCCGGATGGAAAAGCCCATCCAACTCTGAGGCATAGCAGATTCATGACCGACTGGGTCATTCTCGTTGAAAACGCGAACGATATTTCCCAAGCCGAGACGCCGCACAAAGTGCTCCGCGTCGCCGACTATATCACCAGGCCGGCCCTGTTCGCCGGACGGCGCCCCTATATCCTGAACCTCTGCCGCTCCTATGGCTATCAGTCGGAAGGCTATTACGCCTCCCTTCTGGCCGAGGCGCGCGGCCACCGCGTCAGCCCCAGCGTGCAGACCATGGTCGAGCTTTCGGCCAAGGGCCTCTACAATCACGCCCTGCCCGACCTTGGCGAGCGCCTGCGCGAAGCCCGTGCCAAGGGCGCGCCGGAAATCGAGAGCCTGTTCGTTGCGTTCTCAAAGCCCGAAACAGCTGGCTATGAACGCCTCGCCCGTGAAGTCTCCGACTGGTTCCGCGTACCGGCGCTGGAGGTCGAGTTCGACGCAGATGCTCCGCATGGCATCGCCCGTGTGCGGATGGTGCCACCGCAGAAATTGAAAGGCGAGCGGCGCGACTTTTTCCTCCGCGCCATGGAGTCCTATACCAGCGGACGGATCAGCGAGCCGAAAACCAAGGCACCCGCCAAGTGGGCCCTCGCCGTTCTGGTGGATCCGAACGAGAAGCACACTGCCCCGTCGAAGCCAGCCTCTATCAAGCGCCTCGCCGACGTCGCCGCAAAGATGGGCGTTGAAGTTGAGATCATCGAGCCCTCGGACCTGACCAGTCTCGCCGAGTTCGATGCCCTGTTCATTCGCGCAACGACGCAGATCAACAACTACACCTACAAGTTCGCCCGCCGGGCGGAGCAGGAAGGCATGCCCGTCATCGACGACACGCACTCCATGATTCGTTGCACGAACAAGGTGTATCTCAAAGAGATTCTGGAGAAGGCCGGACTACCCATTCCGCAGACGGAGATCCTTGACGAGAAGTCAGACCTGGAAGCCGTGTTCAACAAGCTCGGCTCGCCGGTCGTTCTGAAGACACCGGATGGATCGTTCGGCTCCAACATGGTGAAAGCCAAGACGCTGGAAGAACTCAAGGATGGCGTAAAGGCCATGTTCGAGACGACTGCGCTCGTCATCGCGCAGGAATTCGTGCCGACGAAGTTCGACTGGCGCATCGGCGTGCTGAACGGCGAGCCCCTCTATGCCTGCCAATACCGGATGGCGCGCGGCCACTGGCAGATCGTGAAGCACGGGCCGGGCGGCAAGACGACCGAAGGCGGGTTCAAGACTGTCGCCGTCGAGGATGCCCCGCCGGACATTGTGGACGCCGCCGTGCGCTCCGCCCGCCTCATCGGCGACGGCCTCTATGGTGTGGACCTGAAAGAGACCGACCGGGGCGTAATGATCATCGAGATCAATGACAACCCGTCGATCGACCATGATGTCGAAGGCGCCATCCTGAAGGATGAACTGTGGCGCCGCCTGATTTCCTGGTTCTCCACACGCCTCGAACAGCGCATGGGCCGGATCGCCTAGAACCGGCCACCGCCGCTCACGACTTTTTTGTAGACCTCTTCCGTCATCGGCTCGTAGCGGTCTTCTTCGGCATTGTAGACGTAGAGCGGATCACGCACCTGGTGCGGATCGAACCCGTCCTTGACCAGTTCGAACTTGCGATACTTGAAGGTGCCGGTCGTCTCCGGCTCTTTCTGCACGCGCAGGAAGACCGGGATGGCATATCCCGGCAGGCGTTCTGCCAGCAGCCGGTGGAGGCCAGCTATGTCGAGTTCATCCGACGCCGTGATTGCCGCCATGCCCGCTTTGCCATCGGCGCCGGGCACGGCAATTCCATAAACATTGGCCGTCTCCACACCCTGGATATGTGAAAAGGCTTCGCCGACCTCATTCGTGGCGACGTTTTCGCCCTTCCAGCGGAAGGTGTCGCCGATCCTGTCGACGAAATAGACATAACCGTCCTTGTCCTTCCGCATCAGGTCGCCCGTGCGGAACCACATGTCGCCCTTTTCGAAGACATCGTGCAGCACCTTGCCTTCGGTATCGCGCTTGTCGGTATAGCCTTCGAACCGGGTGCGGTTGTCGTCGCCGATCCGGCCCAGCACTTCGCCAACTTCATCCACGCCAGCCCGAATGCAGAACCCGTCTTCGCCGCGAACCGGCTGCTCGGTTTCCATGTCCGGCTTCACAAAGGCCACATGGGCAAACGGCTTCTTCATCCATGGCGGGATGCGGCCGCAGGCCCCGATCTTGCCGTCAATGTTCAGGAGGCTGACATTGCCCTCGGTTGAGCCGTAGAATTCCTTGAAATCCGACACACCGAACCGGTCTGCAAAACGTGCCCATACATCCCCGCGCAGGCCATTGCCGAAACCGCCGCGGATCTGGTGCGCCTTGTCGGCTGGTCCCGCCGGCTGGTTCAGCAGGTAACGGCAGATTTCGCCGATATAGACAAACAGGGTCGCGCTATTCAGCGCCGCTTCGTCCCAGAACCGGCTGGCAGAGAATTTGCGCTCCAGGATCAGGCTCGCCCCGCACATCAGCGCCGCGCCCACGGCGCAGACGCCGCCGGTCGCGTGATAGAGCGGCAGCGCCTCCAGGATCCGGTCCTTTGGGGTAATCTCACACGGGCCGATAAAGTTGCGCATCAGCGTGCGGACCCGTGCATGGGTCAGCTTCGCCGCCTTTGGCATACCGGTCGTGCCGGACGTGTAGACAAAGAGGCAGGTATCCTTGCCCTTCAGGCCCGCACGGCGCAGGCGTGTCGGACGGTGTGTGGGCATATCCTTCAGGTCAGCCCGAATGTCTCGAATGACGGGGCTGTTAAACGACCAAACGTCGAGCGGCTGCTCCAGATAAGGCTGCGCAGTGTGAACGGCGGCCTCGAACCCTGTGCCGGTGATCAGTTTCCGCGCGCCGACAATGTTGAGGCTGTAGGCCAGCGCCTCGCCATCGAGATTGGTGTTCACCAGCGCCGTGATGACGCCTACCTTCGACAGGCCGACCCAGGCCGCGACATAGTCCGGCCGGTTCTCCATCAGCAGCGCGACCACGTCGCCCTTCTTCAGGCCCCGCTGCAGCGCCCAGTGGGCATACTGGTTCGCGCGGGCATCGAACTCGGCATAGGTCGTCAGGCGGCCCTCAAAGCGGAAAGCGATGCGGATCTCGTGCTCATCTACAGCTCGCTCGAAATCATCCGGCACGAGGAAATCGCTGTCGGGCGAGATCCCCTTCGTCCATTTCAGGAGGCTCAGCGCCCCCGTCAGGAACTTTGCGTCTCGCTGCAGATTTGACAGGGCCTTCATCGACAACCGCCTTGCACACCACCAGAATGTCGTTAGCGCACACTGTAATCGAACAGGGTGAACGGCCCGGTTCGGGAATCGTTGAAATTTCATCGATTTGCCCGCACACAGGCCCATAAACAGGCAGGGATTGCATCTGCGGCACGGTTCTGTATCTGCTGCAGTGCACAATGGGAGGCAAACAAGAATGACTGATCCGGTAGGCGATCTGCTGGCCCTGCTCGATATCGAGCGGCTCGAAACTGACCTTTTCCGCGGCCAGAGCCCGGATGAAGAGGAAAGCCAGCGCGTTTTCGGCGGGCAGGTCATCGCGCAAAGCCTCGTGGCCGCCTATCGCACTGTGCCGGAAGACCGGCCATGCCACTCACTGCACTGCTATTTCATCCGCCCCGGCGACCCGAATGTGCCCATCATCTACCAAGTCGACCATTCCCGCGACGGCGGCAGCTTTACCACACGGCGCGTCGTCGCGATCCAGCACGGCAAGCAGATCTTCAACTTCGCCGCCAGCTTCCAGGTGGTCGAAGAAGGCTGGCACCACCAGCATGACATGCCTGAGGTTCAAGGCCCGGAAACGCTGGGTGACCGCATCGAATGGCGCCGCAAGTTCGCCGAGAAAGTGCCGGAGCGCCATCGCGGCCATTTCCTGCGTCCCCGTCCGATCGAGATGCGCGAAATCGATCCGCTGGACCCGCTGAAGCCGGAAAAGGCCAGCGACCAGCAGAATCTCTGGTTCCGCGTCGCCCGCGAGATCGACGAGGCGCCGTGGCTGCACCACTGCCTGATGGCCTATGCCAGTGACATGGCGCTGCTCGGCACCGGCAACCGCCCGCACGGCATTTCCTGGATGACCGGAGAGCTGATGTCCGCCAGCCTCGACCATGCCATGTGGTTCCACGCACCCATCAAGTTTGACGATTGGCACCTCTATTCCATGGACAGCCCTTATGCCGGCGGCGCGCGCAGCTTCAATCGCGGCTCCATTTACTCCCAGGATGGCCGCCTCGTGGCCAGCGTTGCCCAGGAAGGTCTGATGCGCCCGGCCCGGAAAAAGCGCTGATCACTGTTCGCAACCGCGAAAAGGACTTGCACCGGCGGGCGCGATCATTACACCGGGACTCCGGAGCGTAGCGCAGTCTGGTAGCGCATCTGGTTTGGGACCAGAGGGTCGTAGGTTCGAATCCTATCGCTCCGACCATTTTTTTCAGGCGGCCTACAGGGACAGGCAGATGCAGGCGAGAATTTACAAGCCCTCCAAGAGCGCGATGACGTCGGGCCGTGGCAAGACCAAAGCTTGGGTGCTTGAATTCGTTAAGGAAAATGTCCACCGCACTGCAGATCCCTTGATGGGCTGGACCAGCATCGACGACACATCCGGTCAGGTCCGCATGGAATTCGACACCCAGGAGCAGGCCGTCGAATTCGCCAAGCGCGAGGGTATCGCCTTCCGCGTCGAGCCGACACATGAGCGCAAACGCCTTGTAAAGTCGTATAGTGCCAATTTCGACGCCAACCGGAAACAGCCCTGGACGCACTAGTCGCGCATCCGGGTCCGGATTCGGCCCCGTAGCTCAGCTGGATAGAGCATCCGCCTTCTAAGCGGACGGTCGCAGGTTCGAATCCTGCCGGGGTCGCCAGTTCCCTAAATTGTCCGACCCGGAGACATAGGTAACACTTTGTACCGGAGAGATAGGTTACA
>NZ_AWFD01000016.1 GCF_000682735.1 Hyphomonas sp. CY54-11-8
TCGAAGCCGACTCTCACTCAATTACCGGACCAGTTTTCATGTGGCAGACCAAGGGCCCATGGGAAGATCGCCGGTGCCGAAATGGGGGTTTGCGTCACCGCGAACACAAGCGCGGTGAGAATGAACCCCACCGGGAAACCGATAATGAAGAAGACCAGGGTGCGTATGGGAACGAAAGTCATCAATCGGGTCCCCGGTTCGGTGTTGCAGTCTTCAGCCCGGCAAACAGCAGCCAGAGCAGGAAGCCGATTTCGCCGAGTGATGCCATCATCGTGACCGCAAGATCGATATACCCGGACATCGCAGATGTCGATGGCAGCAATGCCAGGGCGAACGTATCGGCCAAATAGGCGAGCCCCGCCAGCACCGGCAGAATGGCAATCAGGCGCGGCATATAGCCGGTTCTGGCAATCATCGCCGCCAGAAGGATCAGGTGCACGCCGAAAAACAGGAGCGACACCATGAACCCGTTCAGATGCGCTTCGGCGAGGAAGAGGATCTGGTCCGGGTTTGCTGTCGCGGCGCCCTGATCGATCAGCGTAATTATGTCGAAAAGACGGGTCAGCGCGGCGGCATGGACCGCGACATAGGCGAGGCGGAAGACCATCGACACCAGGGCCAGCATTGGCGTTGCCGGGGCGAAGATCCAGTAAAACAGGTAGGCGAGGACGACATCGATCAGGGCGGTTATCAGCCACGCAGCAACACCTGCCCGGAACAGGGGCTCGTGCGAGACAATGTTCTGTGTTGTGGCGGCGGCGTCGCCATGGACGATCAGGGTTTCCGAGACGAGGAAATAGGCGGCGCCGCCAATGATGGCGAGCAACAGGTAGAGCGCCCCGGTCAGACGCCCGATCGACTTCATTCCGGCGGGCGGCCGGGTGTCGGGAAATTCCCGGCGGCTGGAAGGAACTGGAACGCTTTCTGAAAGGGTCATGGCAGCCTCGGCATGGTTTCCGGCAAGCGCCGGTTCTCTGTCAGGGCGTAGATAGCCGAAGCCTCGCCATGCATAAATTGCGTAAAAATCTGGAAGTGGTATACGCAAATCGATGAACTGGGATGCGGCAGACTTCGACTGGAACCAGGCGCGCGCCTTCCTCGCGACCGCGGAGGAGGGGTCCTTGTCGGCGGCCGCGCGCGCCCTTGGCGTGACCCAGCCGACGCTGAGCCGGCAGGTCAGCGCGCTGGAAGAGACGCTGGGGATCACCCTGTTCGAGCGCGGCCCGCGCACGACGATCCTGACGTCTGCCGGCCTCGAGGTTCTGGATCATGTGCGGGCGATGTACGAAGCGGCGGCGAAACTATCTCTCTCTGCCTCCGGCCAGTCACAGGCCGTTGCGGGCCTTGTCCGCATCGCGACGACAGACACGCTGGCCTGTTATCATCTGCCGGATATTCTCATCAGTCTGCGGAAAATGGCGCCAGACATCGAAGTCGAGATCCGCACGTCCAACCAATTGCAGGATCTCATCCAGCGCGAGGCGGATATCGCCATCCGCCATGCCAGACCCAGCGAGCCGGAACTGATCGCCAAGAAGGTGCGAACGACGTCCGCAACCTTATATGCCTCGGGGGAGTATCTCGACCGGGTCGGGCGGCCGCGGAGCGTTGAAGATCTTCAGCAGCTGAATTTCATCGGGGTGGATACGCGCGACACGCTGATTGCGCCTCTGAAGCAGAACGGGCTCGCCCTGACGGGATCGAATTTCACCGTGTCTGCCGACAGTGGCCTGGCGGCCATTGAGCTGGCCCGGAAAGGCCTCGGCGTCGGCCTCTTCATCGCGGATGAAGTGGATCAGTTCCCGGACCTGGAAATCGTCTGGCCCGGGTTCAAACCTTTCGACGTACCGATCTGGCTGGTGACCCACCGCGAGCTGCACACCAGCAAGCGCATCCGGCTCATGTTCGATCTGATCTCGGATTATTACAGCCGGTAACAGGCGTTGGATAAATTGTGCCCCGCCTCAAGCATCTGAGGCGGGGCACCTAAGCGCTGCCCGAGATCAGAATGCGAAGGCGACGCCCACGCTGAGACGGTTGCGCTCGTATGCGTCCCCATCGCCATAGGTGTAGACGAGGCGTGCACGGACCTTGCTGGTCAGGGCATGCTCGATGCCGGCTCCATAGGTCGGCATTTCCTCATCGAATGAAAAATCATCGACCGTCGAGGCGCACTGCTGGCAAGGCGGGTTCGGGGTGTGTGTTATGGTTGCGTCCACTTCGAACCATTCGTGACCGATCTGGCCGAAGACGAGGGTGCGCTCACCAAAGACGCGGCCCAACCGGAGGCTTGCGCCATACTGCTCATTCAGATCGATCGCCGAAACAGCCGTCCCGGTAGCGGTGTCGCGTGACATCCGGAACGAGGAGTCCGGCTCGGCCAGCCGGCCCTCAATGCCGAGTACCCAGTTGTCGAAGACCGGAATGTCCCAGCCGGCGAAACCGCCGTACACACCTCCGTCGAGGTCATCAGTGAAATCTTCGTAGCCGGCTTCCAGCCCGGCATAGGGGCCGCTGAACGTGTCTGCGACAGCAGCAGGGGCGAGGGCTGCGACAATGAAGGCACAGCCGGTAATCGCTTTTCTAAACATCTGTTTGTGTCTTTCATTTCAGGCAAAGGCCAAGGGAAACCGGAGGCAAGGGGGCTCCGGTTCAGGTCATTTGTCTTGTTTGGACAGGGGGAGGAGCTGGCCGAGGTTCAGGCCAGTAGTCGGGAGTGGATTGAACGCTTACGGATGAAGGGTCAGGCCGCGGCGCCCAGGCTGGCCATGAACGCTTTCCAGCCATCAATGGTCATCGTCGCAAGATATTCCGCTTGCATGTCAGGGGTCAGGATTTCGACCATGCGGTCCCCCTCCACCCAGACTTCAATGACACCAAAGATGTCGCCGCGCTTGCAGTATTTGGCTGGCCAGCCTTCCCGTTCGGCAATGGCCATGACCGCTTCCAGGGTCAAATTGGTCGCCATGGCGAAATGGGTTGGCGAGCGTCCGCCTGATCCGGGCAGGCCATAGCCGTCGCCGGAGCCTTCCGCCATGTGAAGTTCGGTTCCACGCGGATAAACCTCGACGGCGGTATTGCGCGCATCTCCGGCCATGGCGATCCAGCTGCCTTCAATGACGGGCGGAAACGGGAATGCTTCGCCTTCCCACAATTCAGCAATCACACCGGCAACATGCTCGGGATCATGCGCATCTATCGAAAGATGGAACAACACTGACTTTTCCTTTCATGCTCAGTGAAGGCGCGCTTTTTTCACGTGGCACAAATTGTGTCAATACGGTTTGACACAATTTGTGCCACGCTTTATCAGGACATCATGACCAAGCAGAACACATCAAATCGCCATACCCGCAATAGCGTTTCCGGTTCCAAGGCTTCCGGAAGCGAGCAGATCGATCCGATCGATGCCGCCCTCCTGAAAGTGATGGGTGAAGGCGGCGTCCTCAATCATGACAGGGTGGCCGAAGTGGCGGGCGTTTCGCGGCGAACCGTTTACCGCCGCTATGAAGACCAGACCGCGCTGCGCGCACGTATCTGGACATTGTTAACCTCCACCGGCGCCATGCCGGACAATCTGGATACACTGCTCGACCATGGCTTGCGCGATCATTTCCGCATGTTCGATTCGAATGCCGACGCGACCATGATGGCTATGTCCAGCGTCGAGGGGCGCACCATGCGCAACGAGCGCAAGGCGGAACGCGTCGCTGCGTATACAGATGTGTTTGCCGATGCCGTCAAAGAGCTCGGTCCGGCGGATGCCAGGGAGGCGACTGCCGTGATGCAATTGCTTTGCAGCGGATTTGCCTGGCGTGAAATGCGCGATCAGTGGGACCTCGATGCCGACCGGATGGCGCGGGCTGTCATTTGGGCTCTCAACGCGATGCTTCAGGATCTGAAGGCGCGCGGAAACACGCCACTCAATCAGGAACCCGAATAATCTGCTTCACGACGCCACTCAAAATCGGATGACGACTTCATGAGCCTGCAATCGGTCAAAGCCGCCCTGAACGCCTCTGCGCCGGACCTTGAAGTTCTTGAGCTGGATCGGAGCACGGCCACAGTCGATCTTGCCGCCGAAGCCCTTGGCGTGTTGCCGGGGCAGATCGCCAAGACCCTGTCGCTATATGTGGGTGACGAGGTGATCATTCTCGTCACGCGCGGCGATGCGCGGCTCGACAACCGGAAATACAAGGCGCGGTTTGGCACCAAGGCCCGGATGGTGAAAGCGGACGAGGTGGAAAGCCGCACCGGTCATCCCGTCGGCGGGGTCACGCCTTTCGGGCTGTCACACCCGCTTCAGGTTTATTGCGATGTTTCGATCCGGGCGTTCCGGGAAGTCTTTCCTGCCGGCGGCGCGCCGAACGCGGCGATCCGGATCACTCCGGAACGCCTCGCCGAACTGACCCACGCCGAATGGGTCGACGTGGTACAGTCAGCCCCGCAGACCTGACGCCCGTTCGGGCTAGCCGTTGAACGCGCGGATCGCTTCGATCACGCGGTCCTGGTCTTCTTCGCCGAGATAGGGGTGCATCGGCAGGGCGATGACGAATTTGCTGGCCGCTTCGGTGACGGGCAGGGTGCCGGCGGGCGGGGCCCATTCGGCGGCGAAGTCCTGCATGTGGATCGGCACCGGATAGTAGACCATGGACGGAATGCCCTGCGTGCCGAGATGCGCCTGCAGGCCGTCGCGGTTCTCATGCTCAATGACGTATTGCGCCCAGACGCTCTTGCCGCCGTCAATGACATGCGGCACGCGGCGGACATGGTCTTTCAGACCTTCCGTGTACCGTGCAGCGACTTTCTGGCGCTGCTCGATCTCGTCGCCGAAGATTTTGAGCTTCTCCAGCAGGACAGCCGCCTGGATTGTGTCGAGGCGGGAGTTCATGCCGACGCGCAGCGAGAGGTATTTCGGGTCGTGGTGGAAGTTGCGCTCGGCGGCATCCGTCGGCGTCACCTTGCCATAGACGCGCAGCGCCTCAACCAGTTCGGCGAGCCGGTCGTCATTGGTCACCACCGCGCCGCCGTCGCCATAGCAGCCGAGGGGTTTGGCCGGAAAGAAGCTGGTCGTGGCGATGTCGGCCCAGTCGGTCGTCGCCTTGCCGTTCAGCGTGCAGCCGAAGCCCTGCGCATTGTCGGAGATCAGCTTCAGGCCTTCGCGGTCGCAGATCGCCTTGATGGCGGGATAGTCGGCCGGCTGGCCGAACAGGTCGACGGCGATGACGACTTTGGGGGTCAGCTTGCCTTCGGCCTTCACGCGGGCGATGGCGGCCTCGAGGCTCGCCGGGTCCATGTTGTAGGTGTCGGGCAGGATGTCGACGAAGACCGGCGAGGCGCCCGTCCAGGGCACGACCTGCGCCGTGGCGACGAAGGTGAAAGAGGGGCAGAAGACCGCGTCGCCCGGGCCCACTTCCCATGCCATCAGCGGCAGGGCGATGGCATCGGTGCCGTTGGCGCAGCTGACCGCATGTTTCGCGCCGCACCAGGCTGCGAGCTGCTTTTCCAGCTCGGTTACTTCCGGGCCGAGCACATAGCGCCCGCTTTCGACAACGGAGAGAATGGCGGCGTTGACTTCATTCTCGATGCGTTTGCGCTGGGCCTGAAGGTCGATGAAGGGGAGGCTCATGGGCTTTGTCCTGTACTGTACGCTGCCCCGATAGGCTGCAGCGCGGCTGGCGGCAAGTCACAGAGGATTACGCATTTCGACAATGCAGGCTTTGTTACTCGCGCGCCAGTTGCAGGCCTGATGTTGCCAATCCGCGGTATATAAGAAAGATGCGGGGCGGACCGGCGAGTCGCCGGGAGTGGAGGAATTCTTGCCGGCCATCTCAGTTCTTATTGTGAACTATAATGGCGAGGGCTACCTGCAGGCAGCGCTGGATTCCCTGCGCGTACAGGCTTTCCGTAATTTCGAAGTGATCGTTGTCGATAATGCCTCGACCGACGGTTCTGCCGACAATCTCGACACGGGCGGGCTTCCGGAATTCCGGTTGTTGAAACAGGATGATAATCTGGGCTTTGCCGAGGGCAGCAATGTCGGCGTGAAGGCCGCCAAGGCGCCCTGGGTAGCCATGCTGAACCCCGACGCGGCTGCGCGGCCGGACTGGCTGGACCAGGTGATGGACGGCATCCGGCGTCATCCGGATGTGCACATGTTTACCTGCACGCAGCTGTCGCTGGACGATGAGCAGGTACTGGACGGGGCGGGCGACAATTTCCTCGGCTTCGGCATTCCGTGGCGCGGCGGGTTCGGCCGGCCCGTCAGCGAACTGCCGGAGGAGGGAGAGTGCTTCTCACCCTGCGGGGCGTCTGCGGTGTTCCATCGGGAGACCTATTTGACCCATGGCGGCTTTGACGAACGCTTCTTCTGCTATTGCGAGGATGTCGATCTCGGTTACCGGATGCGGCTGGCGGGTGAGCGCTGCATCTTCCTGCCGCGGGCGGTCGTGTCCCATGCGGGCAGCGGGATCACTGGCCGGGTGAGCGAGTTCGCGCTGTTCCATGGCACGCGGAACCGCCTGTGGACCTATGCGAAGAATACGCCCGCGCCGCTGCTGGTGCTGACCCTGCCGGGCCATATCGCCATGACGCTCGCGATCCTGCTGCGCGGAGCCACGAAAGGCCATGCCGGCCCGGTTTGGCGCGGCCTGATGGCGGGTATTGCCGGTTTGGGCCGTATCCGGGCAGATCACAGTTTCGGTCCGCCGAGCCGCACAGCGTCACTGGGAGAGCTGATGCGCGTCATGGCCTGGAACCCGATGAACCTGTTGGGACAGCGGATTGTCGTCAGACCGGAAGTGCCGACCGCCGCGCCCGATATGTTGGACCCCGCCCGGAGCTGACCCTATGCCAAGATTTGCCATTTCCGTGCCGGTGGGAGCCTGGCACCCCTTCCTCCCGCATGCGCTGGCCAGCCTGAAGGCACAGGGCCCGGACGTCGCCGTTGCCTTGCTGGACGCCTCAGGCGATCCGCGCGTGAAAGCGATCGGCGATGCCGAGGCCGATTGGTTGGCCTATCGCCGCCATGGACCGGACAAGGGCCAGTCGGACGCCATCCTCGAAGGCTGGGCAAATGTGGACAGCCAGTGGCTGGGCTGGCTGAATGCCGATGATATCCTGATGCCGGGCGCGCTGGACCATGTGCGGAAAAAGCTGGCGGGCGAGCCGGACCTCGACGTGATTTACGGGCAAAGCACGATCATCGACGAAGCCTCCGCAATGACCGGCTATCACTTCAATGTCGAACCGCCGGGCCCGCGCCTGTTCGAAGGCTGCATCATTTCCCAGCCGTCCTGTTTCTTTCGCCGCAAGACTTATGATTCCGTGGGCGGACTGAACCGTGACCTGCACTATGTCATGGATTGGGATCTCTGGATCCGGCTCTACAAGGCCGGGGCAAAATTTGCCTTCATAGACGCGCCGATGTCACAAGTGCTGTGGGGCGCGGACACGAAATCGGCATCGCTCAATCGCGGCCGCCGCACGGAGCTGCGCGCCATAATTGCGGCGCACACGCCCGAGGAGAAGCAGAAGGAAATCTTCCGCGCCTTCGCCATTCACGCCATTGCTGACATGATCTGGCCGCCCGTCCTGAAGGACCGGGTGCTGAAACATCTGCGTCAGTTCGGGCAGAGTCTTTACGGCCTGCGGGCGGATGGCCAGATCGCGTCACAGGCGACGCTGTCCCTCGCACATTATTTCGAGACCCCGGTTCGCGGCCTGAGCCTTTCCTTCGATGGCAAACCAGATGACCTGGCCGTCAGCGCAAGCGTGCCTGTCGGAAAGATAGAGCGGTCCGGCAATCAGATCCGTTTGGATTTCGAGACGCCCTTGGCTTCGGGCCAACCGCTCGCCGTCACTGTGATCCGGCCAGAGAAGGACCGGCCGGAGAAAAACCCGAAAGCCCGGCCCCTCTATTTCCGCCAGGCGGCTTGGGTCAGCGATTGAATACGTAAAGCGTGTAGGCGACCGCATAGCCGCGCCGGTTTTCGATGATGAGGCGGCCATCTTCCGTCGCTGAGAAATTCGTGCTGGCACTGGGCCTCGCCGCGCTGGTCAGCTCGCCTGTCGTGAGCGAGAATGCTGCGCCGCCGGAGAAGACAGCTTGCAGGTCCGGGCTGGAGGCGAACCGGGCGAAGAAGATCTTCAGTTAATTCGGAATGGCCAGGATGGCGCTGCCATAAACCGGACCGCCGAAATCTGCCGAAGCGATCTGGTTGTTCTCGATCGTGCCCATTGGCACTTTGAAGGCGAGGCTGCTCAGCACGGCGCCGGGAAGATTTTTATTAAGGCGGATATACGGGGAATCGCGGAAGGCGGGTCCCTGCTGGCCGGCTCAGCTTTCACCCAGCAGACGAGCCATTTTTCCGATCGCGATCCGGCTGACCCGTCGGACAGCGTCTGCCGAGTTCGACCCGTTGTGCGAGCCGAAGATGCATTTGTCGAAGCCGCGCAGGGGCGAGTTCGCCGGGAGGGGCTCGACCTCGAACACGTCGAGCGCGGCCGAATGGACAAGGCCGGACGTCAGCGCTTCGATCAGGGCGTCTTCCACAATGACCGGACCGCGCGCGACATTCACAACCCGCACACCCGGTTTCAGGCGGGGGAAGAGGTCCTTGTTGAACATGCCTCGGGTCTCTGCCGTCAGCGGGCAGGTGAAGATCAGGAAGTCGGCTTCATCAAGGCGCTCTGGCCAGGCGGCGTGTTCCACATCCAGGCCTTCGGCGGGTTTGAAGAAGGGATCGTAGACGATGACGTTGCTGCCGCAGGCGAGAATGCGCTTCGCGGTCTGGCGGCCGATATCGCCAAAGCCGACCAGCGCAACGGTACGTCTGGTCATGGAAATGCCGCTGGGCTTCGGCCAGCCATTGTTCTGGCGGATCTCGCGGTCGATCCGGTAGGTCTCGCGGGCAAGGCCGAGCGTATAGGTGAGCGCGACGTCCGCCACTTCACCACCGAACACGCCGGGCGTGTTCTCGACCGGCACGCCGACATCCTTGAAGGCGGGGAAATCGACATTGTCGACGCCGACGCCCCATTTTACCGCGGCGCGCAACTTGCCGGCCTTGGCCGCCGTGATGACGCGCCGGCTGGCCGGGTCGTCGCCGATGATCCAGCCGTCATAGTCCGGCAGCAGGGCGATCAGCTCGTCTTCGCTCAGCACCTGCGTGGTCTTCGCGGCGATGCCTTCGAGGCCGGCAGCGTGGAAGTCGTTTTCGAACTCTGAGAAGAGGCCCAGCATGGGCGGGCAGGTGACGAGGATGCGGGGCGTGGCCATCGGGATCAGCTCTCCGGCAGGGTTTCGCCCGCTGCCACGCGGCGCAGCAGGGATTCAGCAATGAACCAGTCGGACGGCTCATCGATGTCGACAGATTCCAGGCTCGGCGTCGTGAACAGGATCGGCTTCTTGCCGATACGTGCCTCGGTGGCCGCAAAGCTATCCGGCGAGAACAGGTAGCCGACCGAATTCTCTTCCATGTAGGGATCGAGATCCTGCGTCCGGATCAGATTGTCCGGATCGTGATTAATCGGCGCGCCTTCTGGCGTATAGAAACGCGTCTGCAGGCGGTTCACCGTGAACAGCGAGTCTGCCGTGCCAGCTTCCACGCCCGCCATATAGGCGTCCAGCATCCGGCGGATCGTTGCCGGAGAAAGCAGCGGGTTCGTCGTATGCGTCATCAGGTAATGGTCTGAGGGGACGTTCGCGATGTCGTCGCCAAGGACGAGGTTCATCGAAACAAAATCGCCGCAGATTTCCGGTTTGCGGTCGCGGATCATGACCCGGCCGTTTGCCTCGCCATCCTGCAGGCCCTCGGCCGCGAGAATGTCGCGTGCGTCCGTATTGATGACCACCAGGTCAATCTCGGGCACTTCGAGCATCGTATCGAGGATCCAGCGGAAGAGGGGCTTTCCGGCGATGTCCCGGAAATTCTTGGATTTCACCCGCGCGCTGTGCGCCTTCATCGGCAGGAGCGCCGTCAGTCGTTTACCGTATATCATGGGAGCGGTGTTTGCGTGGCTTCCGGCTCGGCGTCAATGCGAGGATTTCGCCTCGGCATGGATTTTCTGGGCCTCGTCCTTTCGGGCTGGCCTATGGGGCGATTCCGGCCGCTGGCGTACGCGGCGCGGATAGTAATATTGCTCTTTCTGGGCACGGGAGAGCTCGCGGTGATTGTTGTGGCCGCGATAGGTGCCCCAGTACTGCATGAACCGGTAGGCGACGATGTCGAGCGCGTGTTTCCGGAACTGTTTCAGACGGGCCGCTTCGATCAGGTCGTTCGTGATGCCGGCCGTTAGGCAGCGCATGAAGTCGAACAGGTTGAAGTGCACTTCCGGCATGATGTCGCGCATCACCAGCGCTTCGCGGAAATAGCGCCGGTGGGTCTGTTGCAGACTTTCCTCGTGGATGTGGGTTACGGCGGCATCGGCGACATAGCCAATCTGCCCGCCAGCGCCGACGATGGCCTTGGCGAGGACCATGTCTTCCAGGCCGGTGACGTTTTCGTCGAACCGGTGCGCCGCCCAAGCCTTACGGGTCGCGGCAGCGTTGGCATTGTTGCAGAAGAAGCCCTGTTGGGTGAGATCGCTTTCCTGACCGTAATAGTGGGCGAAGACCTGTGCCTCGGAAAAATGTGTTACCCCCGGCATGCCCACCTGACCACCATAGGTATAATCGCACTGGCCGGCCTTGAGCGGTGCGATCAGGTGCTCCAACCAGGTATCGCTGCAGGGAATGCAGTGCGCCGAGATGAAGACCAGGTAGTCGCCGGTCGCGCCATCGCAGCCAATGTTCAGCGACCGTCCGAAAGTGAATTCCGACTTGCTGATGTGGAACACCTGGCAGCCATGTTCCTGTGCGATGGCGATCGTGTTGTCCGTCGAGCCGGAGTCCACGAGAATCAATTCAACTTCGGTGTCCGGATTCAGCTTCTGCGCAAGGCAGGCCTTCAAAGCCTCTCCGAGCCATTTTTCTTCGTTGAGGGCACGGAAAATAATGCTGACAGTCGTCATGAAGCTACAACTTCGCCTGAATTCCAGATCAAAGGTCTATCCGGTATAGAAACCTCGATTCCGTGAAGCAAGTTAATCCTGCCGCAGGGAAAGTGTTTCGCAAGCTGTGCTTTAGAAGCGCCCTTGTGCCACATGCTGTTCCATCTTGGGGCGTTTTGTAGCGTAACCGGCGTGCTTTCGTTGTAGGTCGTCGCGTGGACGGCTTGCAGGCATTGCGAATGCGCCAACATAACAAAATTTTCATGTTGTCTGGACGGCATGCCCAGCTTCATTCGTTACGTTGACACATATTAAACGCTCGGGCAGCAACAAAATGGATTGCAGCGAGTGATGTCTCCATTCCGAATCATCAACACGCATAGTGGAGTAGCGGGAATTGTCTGACATCAAATCAGGAACTCCACAGCGGTCCTATCGTCCCAACAATCGTGCCGACGCCAATATATTTTCGGCAATTGCCGCGCTCATCGGAGAGATCAGGCAATACCGGTCCCATATCGCCACGATTTTCGCTGCGGACTTCAAGAATACATATCGAGGCACGGTCTTCGGTGTGTTCTGGAACTTCACGCTGCCGCTGATACCGATTTCGGTCTACATCCTTCTTGTCAGCCTGAGGGTGTTCCCCCGTTTCGAAGGAATCCCGCCAGCGGTTTACCTCAGCTTCAATGTGACGATGTGGATGCTGCTGACCGGCGTAATTACGCGATCCATTCAGGTGGTGAAGTCGCGGACGCAGGAGGCGATGAAAACCTCCATTCCCCTTACAGCGGCGATCAGCTCGTCATTCGCTCAGCTGTGTTTCGACACGCTGGTTCGACTGGTCCTTGTAGCCGTCCTGGTCGCTGTTTTCGGTCCGGTCCCCAAAGTCAACATTCTCTGGTTGCTTCTTGCGATCTCGAGCGGCCTGTTGTTCTGCCTGTCGATTGGCCTGACATTGTCGATTTTCAACATGATCTATACGGATGTTGAGCGCCTGACGACGATAGTGCTCCAGTATGGCATATTCCTGAGCGGCGTGATTTTCCCGATCAGCACTCTGGGGCCGTTGGCCGTGACCGAGAACTACAATCCCTTCAACGTCTTTATCAAATCTGCGCGTGATTTCCTGTTCTTCGGAGGACACCCGGACGCAGCCGCCTTGCTTGCCTGGGCGGGCGTAGCGGTCGTTCTTTCCCTGCTGTCCTTGCGTTTCTTCTACGTCATGGAACTCCGCATCCGGGAGACCGTATGACCCAGCAAGATATGCCCGATCCTGGAATGCCGATCCTTCAGGTGAAGGAAGTGGGCAAAGTTTACGCCCGGCAAAAGAAGGATGTCCGGCGCAAGCTGGGTGCGGCCGCTTGGCGTGCATTCTTCGGTATCCGCCCGTCCACCAAGATCACCATAAAAGGTTCGCAGTTCTGGGCCGTCCAGAATGTGTCGTTTGACCTCGCCAGAGGGGAAGCGATCGGGATTGTCGGGCTCAATGGATCGGGGAAGACAACCCTGCTGCGGATGCTCGCGGGTCAGATCCCGCCGGATGCCGGTGAAGTTGTCGTGCACGGCTCTTCGGCGGCGATGATCGATTTGCAGGCCGGTTTCCAGTCCGCCGCAAGTGGGCATGAAAACATCTTTCTGCGTGCAGCGGCACTCGGCTTCACGCGGCAGGAGACGCGGGCCCATCTGGACGAGATCATTTCCTTCTCGGAACTGGGGGATGCCATCCACGCGCCGCTGGCAAGCTATTCTGCCGGGATGCGCATGCGTCTCGCCTTTTCCGTTATGGCGATCGTGTCGCCAGACGTGTTGGTGATCGATGAAGTACTGGCCGTTGGTGATTTCAGGTTCCGCCAGAAATGCCTCGCGAAGGTGCGGGAAATGCGCGACCGCTCCGCCTTCGTGTTCGTTTCTCACTCGATGAGCGATGTGGCGAAGTTCTGCGACCGGGTCATCGTGATGCACAAAGGGCAGGTGTACTTCGAGGGAGATCCCGAAGAAGCGATCGAAGTGTATGAATCGCTCGACTCCGGCACGCCCGCAGCGGACGCCAACCAGAAACTGATTGCGGCCATGGGGCCAACATTCCACAATGAGGGTGCGGTTTCAGATGTGCAGCATTTCTGGTGCGACACGTCAGGCGAGCCGATTGAAGAAGTGGCTTTCAATCAACCTTACGCCATGCGCATCAAGTTCACGTCGAATATTGACGTCCGTAACCTGATTATTGGTATTCCGGTCTGGGCAGTGAACACACACTATACGACGGGCTTGTCGACGCAGATCAATTCACACAAGTTCGATGTGCGGAAAGGGGAGACTGTCGATCTCCTGCTGGAGGTGGAAGGCGGCTACCTGAATCCAGGTGCCATCAAGTCGATGCTGACGATTCTTGATGGTCCGGAATTCCTGTTCCGGCAGAAAAATCCTGACCTGCACGTCCTTTCGGCCTCTCACCCGACATGGGGGGCCATCACTGTGCCGCACACCTGGAAACGTCTGGATCGATCTGATGGGCACCAATCCGGCCCAAAACTGGTCCGTAAGAGGGGGTAGCGTCTCTCCCGAATGTTCTGGCTGTCCGGTCATGCGGGCAGCATTGATAATCCGGCCCTAAACCAACGACTGAGACCGTGAGGCAGACATTGATGGAACCGATCCGTATCGGTGTTGTCGGACTGGGAAAGATCGCCCGGGATCAGCACCTGCCGGCCATCCGGAGAAGCCCGGATTTTGATCTGGCCTTTGTGGTCGATCCGGTCTCCAGTCCCGATGAAGAGATTCCGGTTTTTCCCACACTTGATGCTGTCTTTGAGGCCGGCCTGTCATTCGATGCGGTTGCGGTTTGCACACCGCCACAGCCCCGGATGGAATTGTGTCGAAAGCTGCTCGAGGGCCCGTGCGCGTTGCTTCTGGAAAAGCCACCGGCTCAGACGCTCGCTGCTGCGGAATCCATCAGGGACCTAGCGAACGCGAGGGCAGCGAGCCTGTATGCGGCCTGGCACTCCCGCCATTCCCCGCATATGGACATGGCGAAAGACTGGGCGCGTCGCCGCGCGCTGCGGGCCGGTTCCATTGAGTGGCGGGAGAATGCCGCCAAGTGGCATCCGGGGCAGGGCTGGCTATGGCAGGCCGGCGGGTTTGGTGTGTTCGACCCCGGTATCAACGCACTTTCCATCCTGACGGCGCTTTACCCGATAAATTGGGAAGTACGCTCGCCGGTGTTCAGGATGCCAGCAAATGCCGGAACGCCGATCGCCGCCGATTTCGAACTTGCCGGCGCTACCGCGAGCCTGAATGTTGCGTTCGAATTCCATTCGGAGGCTGAGGAGATTTGGACAATCCGGCTCGTTGCAGAGAACGGCGATGTCCTGGAGCTTTCTGATGGCGGGGCAACGCTGTCTATCGGGGGAAGGCAGGCACCGCCAGCCGATGTCTCGGAATATGATGGCGTGTACCAGCATTTCGCTGGTCTCGTGCGTGCCGGCAAGTCGGATTTTGATCTCGCACCGCTTGCGATTGTCGAACAAGCCTTTGGCAAGGCCCGCATGATCCGGACGGATGCCATCGATTACTGAGCGATTGCCGACAACGCGTCAGAAGCGTGAACCAAGTCCAATCCAAGCTGCCAGACCAAGCATACCAGCGAGAAGAAGCAGCAGAAGCGGACTCGCTAAGATACGGGCAGCGAAGCGCCTTGTGGCACGTAGCGCATGGAACAATAGCGGAGACGCTTCGCGCAGCTTCAGGGCTGGTCCGGCATACCATACGCGCCCGGCGGAGACCTCGACCTCCGCTGAATATCCCGCTGGCAATAAACTCGTAGCCCGGCGATTATTTTCCTCCGGACGTACCGGCTTTCTGGGCTTTGTGACGGTCGCGGCGGCGTTGCCGTCAAACAGGCTGTCGAAATCGCGGCGTGGATAGACTTCAAGTTTTCCGCCGACTGTGGCGTTGTAAATCTCAACGCCCAGAAGTTCACCGACCGTGCGGGCATAGCGGTGGTGCTCGATCATCATATCTGTCTGCGGATCGTGCCATTTCCGGCCTGCGCCAAAGTAACGTGGGTCGAAATGGTTTGGGTCGTTGTCATGCGTTGAAGTCAGGGCGAGACCAGCTTCTCCATTCGCCTTCACGCCTTCCTTCACCGTGTCTTCCGGTACGGTATAATCCGTATCGCAGCCGATCAGGTAGATCTCGGAGAAGCCCATATAGATGGCTATTTGCAACATCGTGATGGTGACGGTGTAGGGTTGGACGATGTGGTCGTCGATGTCAGTCGAGAACATCGAATAGGGCAGGTTCTTGAGCGAGTTTTGCTGTTCCCTGAAATAGTACCGACCTTCTGCCGGAGGCAGGATTGTACGTGTGGGGAAACGCCTCATTTCGCCCGAATGTTCCACAACCTCATTAGGAAAGAACGCCGTTATGGTTGGGCAGTCGGCAAGCATGTTGTCTATGTCGGCTGCCCGGTCTGGCAAGACGCGGGAGTCAACGCAGGCATAGTAGGTTGGCCGCCAGTTGATCCTGTCGAACAGGAGAAAGATGCTATTGCATCCAAAGACGGTCTCTCCCTCGAGTTTGCCGAGGTCCATCTTGTTCAGGGAGGGGCCGTTACCCATGATGAAGCAGCGTTCGCCTGCGTGAAGGTCCTTGAAGGGTGTGAGGTCGTCGCAGGTGAGCAGGTATTCGGCCGTGTCGCGCCGGATGACAGACGACGTTGGTTCAGGCGATAGCGACTCTTCACGCCGGGAGACGTCTTCTGCCGTGATCATTGGAGGATCGCAGATGGACAATTTCCGGTCGAGCGCGTCAGCTTCCGCAGGTGTGAGCGGATGAATTGTCTCGGGAAGCATGGCCTGGAATGTCTTGCGATATGCATCGTCCAGCGTTTCTGCTTCGCGCTGGATGATCGAAAGGGTTTCGGCTTCATAGCGGTCCGCGAAGGCGACGGAGCGTTGTCCTTCCCGATACCGGAACGTGCCAAGCGGCATCTGGTAAGTATAAAGTTCTGCGTGGCGGAAGAACCGGACCCAGAGTTCGAAATCGACGGCGATGTCTACGTCACGCGACAGATGGGCACCCGCGCGATCCCACAGTGAGCGGCGCCAGAAAGTCGACTCCTGCTGGATCCAGCGATAGTTCCCGTTCAGGAAGCGGATACGCGACCAGCTGAGCGGCTTGTGGAGTTTCCAGGTGCCGTCATCGTGCAGTGCGGATGGCTGACCCGTAACCCATTCGACTTCCGGGTATTTAGAGAAGAGTTCGCCGATTGCGGCCAGCGATCCGGGAAGGAGCAGATCGTCAGAATTGATCCAGCCCATGATGTCGCCGGAGGTCATCGCGAAGCCCTTGCTGAGGGCATCGACATGCCCCTGGTCCGGCTCAGATACATATGCGCTCAACCTGTCCTGGTACTTGTCAATAACTGCTTGCGATCCATCCGTGCTCGCGCCGTCAATGACGACATATTCGAGATTGGGATAATTTTGATCGAGCACCGACTTCATGGTACGATCGATATACTCGACCGAATTGAAGTTCGGCGTGACAATCGAGATTGAAGGCGGATTCAGCACCGTCCGCTTTGGGTCAGGCGGCAGCGTCTGCCGTTCCCTTTTTAGCGGATTTCCACCAAATCCCACGCGTCCTGCTCCTTCATCCGGATTCGATGCCGCTGCCGTATCACCGTGTTCAGGTTTACCGAACTCACCTGCAGGAACCAGTTCAAATTCAGGTATTCACTGCATTCCAGTGAATGAAAATGAGTGAACAACAGCCGGACTTTCCAATTGATAATCAGTAAAAGCCCCCGCCCGATGATATCGGGCAGGGGATCTGATTAGTGGATGTCGTCGGCCTTTGTCTGGCGTTCAAGATAAGGCGTTGTTGCTGACTCCGGTGACATGACTGGTGTAGTCCGGCCTGACTTTGCAGGTGCCTTCACCACACGGTAGACGCACGTCCGCCAGCTTGCGCCGACTGGCGAAACGAAATCATGACCGGCGAGTTCCTTGTCGACATAGTCGGTTACGTCAGGCCAGTCCGGCGAGTTGTAATCATCCAAAATGATGTATCCACCGAGCTTCACCATGCTGGCATAGTTCTCGAAGTCTGCCTTCACGCCTGCATAGGAATGGTCACCGTCGATGATCAGGACATCGTAGGTTTTCCTACTGGCGGCTTCCATGGCTTCCGGTTCGGTGCTGAGGTGTTTGATCAGCGTAAATTCGTCGTCAGACATGCCGACCCGTGCGAGATTGCGGCGCACAGCGTCTTCATTGATGACCTGTCCGGTCAGAATGTCTGCCTGCGTCTGATTGTAATAGCCTTCCAGCGGATCGAGCAAGGTGAAGTGGGCCTTGTCGAAATGTGGCGCAGCGGAATCGTAGATGATCGCGGCACCGGTGGCGAAGAGGGTGCCGATCTCAAGTACATCCAGGGTCTTGCCCTTGACAGCACGGGCGACCAGCGTGCGTAGGAGAATATCCTCCACGGAGGTGGCGAGGCGCCCGTCGAGACGGCGTTCGATGTCGCAAGCGCGCGAAGCCATGTAGCCAAGCACTTGTTTGGATATCGGCACCGAAAGGCGTTTGCGCCACTCATTCTCCAATGTCTGAATGTGTTGATCGCTCAGCCGACGGTTAAAGTGCTGGTACCAGCGGGTATTGTCGAACTGGGCCCACTTGTCGGTTGCGGCCAAGCGGGATTCCAGTTCTGTGACTTGTCCGGAGAGGACCGTGGCAGTTTCTACACCCGCGCGCGCCCGGTTATTCGCGTGATCGATAGATACCTTCGTTTCCACAATTTTCTGCGTCAGGATAGAATCAACCCGGCCCAGTTTGTGGCGTACGGCTTCGACGGTCTCCTCAAGGGATTTTCTTTGAGCCTCTAGATCGGCATCCGCTTTCTTGAGAGCCTCGATCTGTTTGAGCTCAGTGCCCTGTTTTTCGAGCATGGTCCTGGCATTTTCAAGAGATGTACGGATTTCGTTGATCCGGGCATCGCGAAGGGCAAGCTTTTTGTCGATCTGGGATGACTGATTGATCTGTTCGCGAAGCCGCAGAAGCTCCGCCTTCAGATCATGCGTTTCAATGTGCAGCGAAGCGGCATGTGCATAGGCGCGGGCTGCGACATAGGTGAGGATCAGGGTCAGGACCCCGAATGCCGTGCTGACCAGCAGCCAGGGGCGAAGACCACCGAAGCGGGCGTCCAGGCTGAACCAGGCGACCAGAGCGGCAATTGCGACAAGAGCGGCCAGCAGAATCCGGCTGTGCATCACATGAACCATTGCGCGACGGGCAAACCGGAGCAGCTCGAACATCAGGGGAGATACAGAACGCAGCTTGTGAGCCATAGAATAATACCAGACTTTTTTGGAAGAGGCGGGGGGCTCGCTGCCGGCACGTACCGGAGGGGGCACGTGAGGGGACGGTTGGACGGTTTTCGGTGGAACTTTCTGGGGAGTGGGCATAGCACGCCGTGTGACAAGCTGGTTGAAAGCCGACTCTACAGCCTCCAATCCGGGATCTTCACGGAAAGCCAGTAGGTTCCCCCAGCTATTCTGATCGACTTCATGTTCGGGATAAGCAAACACCCTGCGCCAGTCATGGGGGATGCCGTAGCGAACGATCGGATGCCATTCACTCACATAGACGGCATACCCTTTGTCCTGAAGGTAATCGGCCACGGTTTTCCAGTCGTGACCAAGCTTGAGGGTCTTCGCGTCTTCGAATTCGCACTCGACGACGTCCGGTGTCAGGTCGTCCCAGGGCACGCCTTTCAGGACATTCAGGTCAAAACCTTCGACATCGATCTTGAGGAAATCGACGGACTTGATCCCTCGATCACGGACAATTTCTGCCACAGTGGTGGCGTCGACCTTTGTGGTAACCGAATGCGTATCGCGGAAAGCATGCAAGCCGCTGATGCCGGTACTTTCATCCGATGTAAAAAACTCCAGCCCCGTAGCGGGCTTGTCACTCACCGCACGCGGATCAATGCGAACATTTTCTGCTTCGCCGAAACGAGCCGTGAGCTTCTTCCGATTGTTCGGATCCGGTTCGAAGCAGTGGATGCTCCAGCCGAGAGAGTGAAAGTAGCCAGCCGACGTGCCAAAATGTGCACCGACATCCAGCATGACATGCTGGCGTCCTTTGCGCGCTTTCAATAGATGAGCAACGATCGCAGTCTCATCGACCTGAGCATGGCTGGCGCGCAGAAGACCGTTCGCCGTGTTATCTTGCGTGGATTTCATGTTCACTCTTTGGCGGTTTGACTCTTCTTCGTACCATGCATGGTGAAGAGCGACCCGCTCCTTTACGTTATCTGTGCGGATTGAATCCGATTTTGGGTGCCGGCGCCAGTCGCCCAGGACATCCTTAAGACTCACAACCTTGCCGAAAACCGGCGCCAGCCGCGTTGTGCGGACGTCCAGCCAGGTCGAAACATGTTCGTCAGGCAGGAGCCATTCGAGGCATTTCTCAAGATAGGCGCGTCTGTACACAAGGCCGCTGGTCGGCTGGTAGAAATTGACCCGGCCCTCACGTTCGTAGAGTTCCAGTGTGATCTCTTCATCCGGAAAGAGTGTGCCGCGTCCGTCGAGCGGGGCGCCGGATTTGTCGATCAGTTGCATGCCATGCTGGCACAAGACCACATCCAGTTCGTCAAATACTGGGACAACAGAGGCGACCTTGTTGGCATCGAACCGGTCGTCACCATCCATCAGACAGATGATTTCAGCGTCGGTTTCAGCCAGCGCTGCCTTCATCGCGCGCTGTTGATTGAAGTTCGGAATATTGATGCCGTGCTCAAGGAAAACTGCGGTGATATCGCTTCCGAAACTCCGGATGATGTCTGCTGAGGTGTCTGTGGACCCGTCGTCCACAACAATGACATCCGTATCGGGATAATGTTGCTGGTTGCTGAGTGCCGATGCAATCGCCTCGCTGAGATATCCGCCATTGTTGTAGTTGATGATGATGATGGCAGCTTTCGGCGAGCCGAGGCGGGATGCCTTCTCCAGCAGTTCCGGGTCCTTGATCGCGTGGAACAGTTTAAACTGCGGCCAGCCGAGGCGCTCTTCGAGCTGCTCTTTCGACAGGAATTTTTCGGGGCGCCAGTGCTCGAACATGCCGGTAACGACCGATTCCGGTTTGCGCGTCAGGGTCCAGTTGTACCTGTGCTCGCCGAAAATGATCGTGTCATCCTGGTCCTGATCGTTCTGTGCGCCGAGCTCAATGTAGCCGAGTTCGCGAGCGAGCCAGACATCGAACGAGACATCCAGTTCCTTTTCAATCAGGCGGTCCCAGTCGAGATCTGCAAGCGCCTCGACGCTATAGAGGGAGCATCCCGCGAAGTGGTTTTTCCAATGGGGTTTGCCTGGCTGAACGGTGCCGCCGCCGGTTCCAATGACCGGTTCGTCCGGGTTGGCCTCAAGCGCAGCAAGAAAGGGGTCCAGCCACCCTTTCTGGGTCGGCACGCAGTCCGGTTCGAACCAGAAGAAATGTGTGTATCCCATTTCCTTCATCAGCTGAGCTGAGCAAATGAAGGTCAGGTTCGGGCCGGCCGGGTGCGGTTTGTCGACGGCATCCGGAAACCTGTGCTCCAGGTCAGCGCAGACAATTCGCGGCATTGTCAGGTGCGGGAGTTGGCTTTCGCCATGCTTGAAGACGTGAATGTGATCGACCCCGGCGGGGGCGTACTTCTGTGTTGCCCGATAGTGCCGCTCGGCCGTTTGCGCATCACCTTTCCAGAAGGCTGTCACCAGCGCGATGCGCGGCGATTCAGGGACAGCCGGAGGAATGGCGCGCGCGGGCTTCAATGCGTCTTCGAGGGTTTGACGGGGCAGAGCTTCGAGTGCGCCGCCGACGGTACAATTGATCAGCTGCTTGCCTGCCGCCTCATATTTTTCGCGGGACAGCACATAGGTGCTTTCCATTTTGCCGGTGTCGGCAGCTTGCCATGTTTTGCCTTTGAAATACGCCGGATCAAAATGGTTCGGGTCTTCTTCCTTCTGGACCAGTAGGTCGCCTTCCTTGGCGGCGGCTTTCTGCTGATAGCTGTTGTCGAACCCGGTCATGAGCACACGGTCGTACCCTGCCGAGTACAGGATTTGCAACCAAAAGTAGGTGACCGTGGAGTGCCAGGCGACATTCTTGAGGACGTCTTCGGAGAAGAATAGCTCACCGCCATCCGCGTTCAGGAGGATCGTTTGTTCGTCGGGGTGGAGCGTATTGCGAAGCCAGAACGGGAAGAACTTCCACAGTTTTTCATCCAGTCCGAATGCGTAGGGCTCCTGATCGGCGACGAGGTAATTGGTGACGGCGACGCCTTTTGCGTACTGGCGCAGTTCGGGGTGTTTGATCGCGTAATTGCTGACATAGACATCCCGGCCTTTGAACAGCGAAAAGTCCACCTTGTTCAGGGAAGGGCCATTGCCCACGAGAATGGCGGTGTCGCCTGTTCGATCGGCCTTGAAGCGCTCGAAGCGAGCTGCTGCTTCACCTGCAGCCTGGCGGATCCAATTGACGTCATAACCGAGCGTTTTGCCGGGTACATAGTAAGGATATTGTTCGACATTTGCCGTTTCCGGTTCAAACCGGCCCGCCTTGGCGATCTTTTCCTTTAGTTTTGTATAGGTTTCGCCAGATATGGGCGTGTATGGCTGCGTCCAGGCGCCAAGATCCATCAGCGCCTGCTGCACGGCGAGCGCGGCCTGGTCACCCTGAGCGACAGCGGCGGAAATCGACTCTATGGACCGGTCTGACCCATTGAAAGCGAGCAGGTAGCGATTGAGTGTTTCTGTAAATGCGGCACCCGAGCGGGTGCTGTTCACCAGTTGCCGCAGAACCGGCAGGCTGACAAAACCGGAGTTCGTCCAGGCTTCTGTCGCCTCATTAGATTGGAAGAGATTACTTCCCTCCATTTGCGTCGCTCCTGTTTCGACTGGTCTTAGTAGTTGGCCTCACCGGATATGGGCGGATGTGTCAAGCTGATCGGGTAGGTTGATAGCTGGTTGAGGTTAACGGGCTTCCGCCATATGGAGAGCCAAAGCAAAATGGGAATCCTTAGATGACGAGTAAAACAGCCCTGATCACAGGCGCCACCGGGCAGGATGGGGCGTATCTTGCGCGCCTATTGCTTGAAAAAGGTTATACAGTGCATGGGCTGAAACGTCGCTCGTCTTCATTCAATACCAGCCGTGTCGATGACATTTATGTGGATCCTCATGATCCTAAGGGGCGTTTTCATCTTCATTATGGCGACATGACGGATTCGACCAACCTGATCCGTCTCGTCCAGGAAACGCAGCCGGATGAAATCTACAATCTGGCGGCGCAAAGCCATGTCCAGGTAAGCTTTGAAACGCCAGAATATACGGGCAATGCCGACGCGATTGGCACCTTGCGGCTGCTGGAGGCAATTCGGATTCTTAAAATGGACGAGACCGTCCGCTTCTATCAGGCGTCGACGTCCGAGCTTTACGGCAAGGTTCAGGAAGTGCCGCAATCTGAAACGACTCCGTTTTATCCGCGCAGCCCGTACGCCGCAGCCAAGCTGTATGCTTACTGGATCACGGTGAACTATCGCGAAGCCTATGGCATGCATGCCTCCAACGGCATTCTGTTCAATCATGAAGGCCCGACACGCGGCGAGACGTTCGTGACCCGTAAAATCACGCGGGCGGTTGCGGCCATCCATCTTGGCCTTCAGGACAAGCTTTATCTCGGGAATCTGGATGCAAAACGCGACTGGGGACATGCCCGGGACTATGTCGAGGGCATGTGGCGCATTGTCCAGCACGACACGCCCGACGACTGGGTTCTGGCGACAGGTGAAACCCACGCGGTCCGTGAATTTGTTGAGCTTGCCTTCGCCGAAGTCGGCGTAACGATCGAGTGGAGCGGGAAGGGTGTCGATGAGGTCGGCAAGGACGCAAAGACCGGCAAGGTGTTGATCGAGGTCGACCCACGCTATTTCCGCCCGACCGAAGTTGACCTGCTGATCGGCGACCCGACCAAGGCCAACACCCAGTTGGGCTGGAAGCATACCACACCCTTCCGCGACCTGGTGACAGAAATGGTACAGTCGGACCTGTCGGTGGTGAAAGGTGAGACCTGGCGCAACAACCGCGTGGACTGACCGGTCCCGGCGCCAGAACTGCAGGATGAGACGACATGTCTGACTATGAATATGAGCTCTCCGGCAAACGTGTGTTTGTTGCCGGCCATCGCGGCATGGTTGGTTCAGCAGTTGTGCGCCGGTTGGGTCAGGAGGGCTGCGAGACCCTGACGGCTGGGCGGGATGAACTCGACCTGATGAACCAGGCGGCAGTCCGCAGCTGGTTCGCTGAGCACAAGCCGGACGCTGTCGTTCTGGCAGCTGCGAAGGTGGGCGGTATCCTGGCGAATGATACGTACCCGGCGGATTTCCTGTATGACAATCTGATGATCGAAGCCAATGTCATAGAGGCGGCGTTTCGATCAGGTGTGGGCCGGCTGTTATTCCTCGGCTCGTCCTGCATCTATCCCAAATTTGCACCGCAGCCGATCGCCGAAGAGTCCCTGCTTACCGGGCCGCTCGAACCGACGAACGAATGGTACGCCATTGCGAAAATTGCAGGCATAAAGCTCTGCCAGGCCTATCGCCGCCAGCACGGCGTCGACTACATCTCGGCCATGCCGACGAACCTTTATGGCCCGGGCGATAATTACAATCTTGAATCCTCCCACGTCATTCCTGCGCTGATCCGCAAGGCGCATGAGGCAAAGCTGGCAGGTGCGCCGTCCATGATGATCTGGGGCACCGGAACACCCATGCGGGAGTTCCTGCATGCGGACGATTGTGCGGATGCTTTGGTGCATCTGCTGAAGGTCTATTCCGGTGACGAGCATGTGAATGTCGGCTCCGGGGAAGACCTGACCATCGAAGCGCTGGCGCGTCTGGTGATGGATGTGGTCGGCTTCGAGGGGGATCTGGAAAAGGACCTGTCGAAGCCCGATGGGACGCCCCGGAAACTGATGCAGGCCGACAAGCTGCGCGCGCTCGGCTGGAAGCCCAGGATCAGCATGCGCGATGGGCTCGAGGATGCCTATCGCTGGTTCCTGGAACACCAGCACGAAGCAAAGCTGTAGGAATCAGGCGGTCAGTTTAATTTTGCTGGGCCGACCTCGCTTTTTCCTCCTTGATCTTGCCAACAACAAAAATGGCGCCCTGCCGTGTCAGGTGGGCAGTATCGAATTGTGTAATGGAGTCAGGTGTTTTTCCGACACGGGTCTGGCAGTTACGATCCGGACACAGAATATCGATCGGCGAATAGTAAGGGACATCCATCTCCTCGGTCAGTGCGTGAAGCGCGTCGTTGGCGTCATATGGATATGGCGACTGCCCGGTGCTCAGGCGTTCCGGGAAACTGTGGTGCTTGTCCACATAGCGAGCGATCTGGTCCGGCAGTGTCGTTTCCCATTTGGGAACGGGGCCGATGATTTCTATGTCGTCAATTCCGGCCTTCCGAAGCGTGTCGATCGTGTTTCTCACATCATCGATCATTGTTACCGACCATGCCGCTGACAAAAGAACTTTGTCTGGTCGGGTGCGCACGATCATGTCGAGCACATCATCGTTGATTTCCTTGCAGCCTGGTCGGTTACTGACATTCCTTCCTGGCAGGGGAGCGCAAAGAGAGGATGTGAGTTGCAAGATGTTATATTCGCCGCCGAACTCTTGCTCGTATCCGCGATAGAAATGGGCGGCCTGGCTGTCTCCCCAAAGCAGCAGAACTGGTTTGTTGCTGTCGTAGTTGCTGATCTCGCAATTCCTGAAGACATCCGGCTGCTGCATATTCTGAGGCTGGATAAAACAGGTGCCTTCACGCCAATCCTCGTTTGGATCGTATTTGAAGTTGACCATGGTTTCCAGGATCACGTACCGGTATGGAACCAGTTTGCCCGTGTATACGAGTCCAAAGCCGATGATCAGCGCGGCGGTGATTGAGCCGCAAAAAAAATAGAGAGTTTTCTTGCTGATGACATCACGTCTGCGAAGTGGCTGCTCGATCAATGTGTAGGTAAGCGCTGCAAGTGCGAAGGAGATCGCGATTAGGATGAATTTGTCGCCGACATCCAGGGTGCCAATCCAGATGCGTGCGAATGCAAAAACCGGAAAGTGCCAAAGATAGAACGAGTACGATATCAGCCCAATCGATACAAACGGGCGCGAACTCAGTAATCTGGTGACCATTCCTCCACTGCCGGCAAACCCTATCACCAGTACGGTGCCGACAATCGGAATCGCCGTGATGAGTGATGGGTGACGCATCGTATCGTAGAATAGAACGATGGATATAACGATCATCGCGAGGCCGACGGCGGTCAAAATTTCATCCATCACGCCAAAGCGTTTGAGCGTACCGTTCCGGCCAGCTGTGCCGTGCATGACCTGGCCCACCAGTGCGCCGGCCAGAAGTTCCCACCCCCGACTCGGCAGCAGATAGAAATTGGCATCCCTGAAATGCGTGCTGCCATACTGTGCGAGTGCGAGGGAGGCAAAAAAGAGCCCAAGCATGACAATGGCTTGCCCAATCGGACTAGTCCAACCGTAGAGTTAGAGTCGGCGGTTGG
>NZ_AWFD01000017.1 GCF_000682735.1 Hyphomonas sp. CY54-11-8
AGGAGCCTTGGCCTGTCTTTACATAGTTTCTGATTTCTCCAACCTTGTTGAGAATTACAGTGCCGACGATTAGTAGCGCAATTATTGCGAGCCGTGGTGGCGTCAATCGGCGAGACAGGTACCATCCACCCACAGTGAGTACGATCAGATCGAACAGTTGTTCGCGACGAACTCCGCTAAGTACTGAGAGAATTATTGGCATGGCAGCGATTGCAGCAACGCCAATAGCTATCGGCCAGCGAGTGCGAGCGAACACTAAAACCGCAAGGCACAGGGCCATGCCATTACAACTCCAGAAGAGAGAATACATCGTAATGACGCCAGTCCACTCACCTCCCATGTTGGAGGTGTCTATTCTCCCGATCATCAGATTGCTTAATTGGCCGACAACGGACAGTCCGAAAGCAGCAATCAAAAGCCTCTCATGATCAAGTTTAGGTATTTTAGCATTTGCGGTCGCCATTTGGCGTTTCTTCTTTCGCTGAAGCCCGGCGTGAAAGCCCCAGGCAATCAGCAAATAGCAAGCTGAAACATACAGCCAGAAAGCGCCACCTCCGTATTGATTTTCTGATGATGTCTCTAACTCAATTCCTTGAGGGACTACCCAGGCGAAACCTATGAGAGCGGCCAATGTAGGAAACTCATAAACCCCTTTCCCCGAATAAATCCCACGTATAGCCAGCCACGCCAGCACAACGACCAAGACTAGAAATTCGAGGTGAAAGTTGAAGTTGGTCAAACTTGAAACACTTAATATTGCTCGAATGAGCTATCAAAGTCGCTCAGGTGCCAATCGACAGCGGAATTGTCGAGATATGCAGTTATTGGGAATAAGGGCGCGTTGTTGATTGTCGTTTTCTCTGGCTATTGTCAGCTATCTTTTTGGCGCTTCTGCAAGTGGCTTACAGGTCGAAGAGATCACTTGTAGCGCGAAGCGTTCCCAAGTGAATTGTTTTGCGCGTTCCCTTGCCGCCGCACCCATCTTGTCTCTTACCTTTCGATTGTTCACGATGGATCGAATAGCTTCGGCAAGTTCTTTGGGGGCTCGTTCAGATACAATAAGACCATCTATACCGTGACGTACAATCGAACCGGCCGCGGCCGTTGTAACAACCGGTACGCCAACTCCTAGTGCTTCTGCCGTAACACTAGCAGAGCCTTCCGCCAATGAAGGAAGAACAAATACATCGGCACGAGCCATTTCATTTGCCATTTCTGAAGGGCCGAGATGTCCCAAAAAATTCAGATCTATTGCTTTTGGATGATTTCGTACTCTCGCTGACACATTTCCCGCCACGAACACTTGGCAAGCATCCTTAAGTAATGTTGCCGCTTCAGCGAGGTAGTGAATGCCCTTTCTCAAGTTTGCTGTTCCAGCAAAGTAGACTCTCCCAGGCTCGGGCTGAGCTTCTAAACCCAACCATTTTTGATCGACAGCATAAGGACAAATGATGGTCTTTTCAGCAGCCACTCCGTAGTTTTTTACAATATCGTCTCTGACGAATTTCGAGGGACAAACGAGTAGGTCAGCTTCTGTCAGCAAAGCGGAGTGACGTGCCAATACATCGTCTCTGGAGAGCAACTTGGGAGTGGCGTCTACCCAGTCTGGAAAATTCATTGCTTCTTTTGCGACAATCAAATCCGCTGATGGTGCAATAAACACGTCACCAATAATTTTAAGGCCCGCTCGCTTTGCGTGACTTAGGAAGCGTCCTCCTTCGCCAAACATAGAATAGATATGTGTGGCTCCAAGAGTTCCTGATTGAACCATTAGGCTTTCGGCAATTGCGTTGCGAACGAAGTAACCTGAATGTTCTGATTGGGCGTCTGCGATAAATTTGCGTGCTAGTTCGCCAGCAATGGTTGCTGTTCCCCACGAGTGCACAAAATCTTCAATTTTATTCGGCGGAGTTCGGCGAGCGAGCTGCTTAGATAAATACTGTCTGCCAATCTTAGTTCGTGACAGTTGGCGGCCTATGCCAGTTGTCGCTGTAAGGTCCGTGTATAAGCCGGCGAGGGCGCCCGCGTTGAAAAATGCTTCTGGAATGGCATAGTTATGTCTGGCGCCATACTGAACCACAAGGAAGCGAGGGGGATCGATTGTCATTGTATCGGTATTGTGCGGCATGAATTCAATAGGTCAGCATGCGGAGAATAACTCAGTTCGATTGATTTGATCGCGCGAGAATGAACACATCCGGACGAATAGATGTTTGGCGCCACAATGCGATACCTAGAATTAGACCGTATATACTGAATTGCACCCCCGATCCTATTGCGGCGCCCAAGATTCCAATATGAGGCACTAGGCTGATACTCAAAGCCGCATTGATTGCGATGACTACAGCCGTAATAAGCAAGAGAGTGCCATCTGATCTCGTTGCGCGTAGCAGTGGTATGGTAGGGCCAAACAGGCTTCGCAATGCAAGTCCTAAAACTACCACGCAATACGCTGGAAGCGCATTGGAAAAGTCTGGTCCGTACAGATTCAGATAAAATGGTGCAACAAAAATGGATGCTATCGCCGCTATGATCGTAACGATTGCTCCGGCATAGGCCGTCCGGGTGGTATTTTTTTGAAACTCTTGTTTGTCACCGGCGGCATAGAGGCGAGTGAGTAAAGGTTCCGCAACAAGACCGCTTGCGCCATAAAAAAAGTTTATAACCAAGGCAGCACGAGCGGCCGCGTAATAGTGTGCTACGTCCTCAGGGCTGGTTAACGCTGTTAATATTAGGACATCGATCTGAGTCGTCAGGTTGATCAGGAATTGCGTGCTTGCGAATATCCAACCAGTTCGAAGCATCGAAAGGTGGCGTTCCGACCACCAATCTGACCGCAGAAATGAGAGCCCTTTGGTTAGGGGCTCGCCTTGCCAAAGCAGAAAAAAAGTTACGATCGCTGTAGAAGTGCCAATTATCTGAGCGTACATCGGGAGCGCGCTGGATGGCGTACTTATTAAGGAAAGAGCGAAGAGTGCCAGTAGTGCCGATGCTGGGCGAACGACGTCATTGATCAGACTCGCTAGAATAACTTTTTCATGTGCGGAATAGATCGAAGCAAATACCCCTGCAGCATTACCCGCCAGGCAGAAGGCAATGATAATGGACAAGGAATGATTGTGAGTGAAAATGGCCCCTCCGAGGGAGACAAGCAGGATCCCATTTAATAAGAGCAATCCTTGCGCAAGTGGGGGTAATGAATGACGATCTCCGCTTCCTCGACTCGCGGATATTTCTCGTTGAAGTAGCGCAGGCAAGCCGATGGAGGTTGCAACAGTCAGCAATCCCGCGACGGCGAAGAATGATACATATTCTCCAAAGAATTTTGCGCCTAAGAGTTGAGCGCCGAAGATGCTGAAACTTAGGGAGAGGCTGGTCGCTAACAACCTTAGAAATGTTGCAAACCCGGCCCGTTTTATTTGATCGATCGGAAGGTGGCGAAGTGATTTGGGCATTAATATGTGTACCCAAACGTTTCAATGTCGGCTCCAAAGGCGGCTTCTACCAACTTCTTCGAATATAGAGAGTAGTAGTCATGATAACTCCGTACTCTGCCTGAAGCCCCCTGTCTTTTTATGTTCGTTTCGGGTATTCCGAGCAGTCTGGAGAATTCACAGAAATCTGCATCCAGGGATTCAAATCTCAGTACGTGGTCTATTGCTATATTTCCGAATTTGTTTCGCATATAATCAAGTTGGGGGCGACGGTGAGCGCGCTCGTTGTGGTCCTTGAGCGGCTTTCGCAGCCAATCCTGTAGGTCTCTCTCAAAACCTGCGTGCCGCTCGACCTCGTCTGCTGCGTTCGCCCATTGCGCGGGGTAAAAGTGCATGATGGACGAAAGCGCACGGTCGTAAGGATTTCGTACGACACAAAACGACGTATAGCGACCGTCAACCGGTAGTAGTCCGAGAAGTTCCATCTCCACATAAGTGAGGTGTTGGGCAGCAAAGGCGTAGTCCAGCGTTCCTATCAAGAATTTTTGAGAAAAGCTTGGGGCGGAATATCGTGCAAGAGCAATTGCTCCACGATTTAGTAAGTTTCGGCGGCCATGGTGGGGGCTGCCTCGCTCGGCCAATAAGGCGCTCTCTATTGACCTTCCAGCATTCTTTGGGATGTGGACGAATAGGCACTTTTGATCTTCGAATATTGGCATCAATCGACTGCTTGTATCACTGCTGCTTTCATGCGGATCTCAGGACGAGATTGGATTGTTTTCCGCGATCTCGTTCCGGAAATACTCGATTGTTGGCTTCAGGCCTTCTGCGAGCGGGATGGTCGGCTCCCAGCCAAGCGCAGATTTCGCTTTTGCAATGTCCGGCTGGCGCTGGCGCGGATCGTCCGACGGCAGCGGCCGGTGCACGATGCCGGACTTCGAGCCTGTCAGCTCCAGCACGGCCTCGGCCAGCTGGAGCATGGTGAACTCGCCGGGATTGCCGAGATTGATCGGGCCCGTGACGTCGTCATCGGAGTTCATCAGGCGGATGAGACCGTCGACCAGGTCCGAGACAAAGCAGAAGCTGCGGGTCTGCTTGCCGTCGCCATAAAGCGTGATGTCGTCGCCGCGCAGGGCCTGCACGATAAAGTTTGAGACGACGCGGCCATCGTTCGGATGCATGCGCGGGCCGTAGGTGTTGAAGATCCGGGCGACCTTGATCTTCACGTCGTGCTGGCGGTGATAATCGAAGAACAGCGTCTCGGCGCAGCGCTTGCCCTCATCATAGCAGGAGCGGATGCCGATCGGGTTCACATTGCCCCAGTATTCTTCCTGCTGCGGGTGCATGTCCGGATCGCCATAGACTTCCGAGGTCGACGCCTGGAGGATCTTTGCGCGGGTTCGCTTGGCGAGGCCCAGCATGTTGATTGCGCCGTGCACGCTTGTCTTGGTCGTCTGGACAGGGTCGAACTGGTAATGCACCGGGCTTGCCGGGCACGCCATGTTGTAGATCTGGTCGACCTCCACGAAGAGCGGGAAGGTCACGTCATGGCGCATGATCTCGAAGCGTGGATTTTCCAGTAGGTGCGCGACGTTGGAGCGCCGGCCAGTGAAGAAATTGTCCACGCAGAGGACTTCCGCGCCGGATTCGAGCAGGCGCTCGCACAGGAAGGAGCCGATGAAGCCGGCGCCGCCGGTGACGAGAATTCTTGGGGCGTAATGCAATTCAGGGCTCCAGATTAATAAGTGGACGGCCGATGGACGTGTAGGCAAAGCCTTTGGTGGCCATGTCTTCGGGCGAATAAATATTGCGCAAGTCTACTGCGACGTTGCTCTTCAGGGCAGCCTTGATGCGCTCGAGGTCAAGCGCGCGGAACTGGTCCCATTCGGTCACGATGACGAGGGCATCGGCGCCCTCGGCAGCCTCATAGGCATTCTTCGCGAACTGGATGTCCTTAAGCAGGTGGCTGGCCTCTTCCATCGCTTCCGGGTCATAGGCCTTGATTGTCGCACCGGCCGCTTGCAGTGCCGGCAGGATGTCGAGGCTCGGCGCATCGCGCATGTCGTCGGTGTTCTGCTTGAAGGCGAGGCCCAGCACGCCGATCGTCTTGCCGCTGACATCGCCGCCCATGGCCGCGATCACCTTGCCGGCCATCGCCTTCTTGCGGGCTGCGTTCACCTCGACGACCGTGTCGACGATGCGCACCGGGCTGCCATGGTCGTTCGCGGTCTTGGTCAGGGCGAGGGTGTCTTTCGGGAAGCAGGAGCCGCCATAGCCCGGCCCGGCATTGAGGAATTTCTTGCCGATCCGGCCATCAAGGCCAATGCCGCGGGACACTTCCTGGACGTTCGCACCGACCTTCTCGCACAGATCCGCCATCTCGTTGATGAAGGTGATCTTCACAGCAAGGAAGGCGTTGGCGGCGTACTTGATCAACTCAGACGTCCGGCGGGCTGTGAACAGGATCGGCGTCTCGTTCAGGAACAGCGGACGGTAGAGTTCCTTCATCACCTCGCGGGCGCGCTCGTCCTCAGTGCCGACGACAACACGGTCCGGAATCTTGAAGTCCTTGATGGCGGCGCCTTCGCGCAGGAACTCCGGATTTGACACAACGGCGAAGTCGCCGTCCGGGCGCGTCTTGCGGATGATCTCTTCCACCTCATCCCCGGTCCCGACCGGCACAGTGGACTTGGTCACGACGACCGTGAAGCCATCCATCAGCTGGGCGATCTCTTCAGCCGCGCCGTACACATAGGAGAGGTCTGCATGCCCATCGCCGCGGCGCGACGGGGTGCCGACGGCAATGAACACAGCATCGGCACCGCGAATGGCTTCGGCCGGATCGGTCGTGAAGAACAACCGCTCTTCCTCGACATTCTTGGCCACCAGGTCATCGAGGCCCGGCTCGTAGATCGGCATGATGCCGGCCTCCAGTTTCTCGATCTTGGAAGCGTCCTTGTCGACACAGGTAACCGTATGGCCGAAGTCCGCAAAGCAGGCGCCGGAAACCAAACCAACGTAGCCTGTGCCTAAAATGGTGACTTTCAAATTCTGACTCTACTTAAATGTTTTTAAAACAATGTGTTGAATGAGGAATGCTGCCCGATCCGGGGTCGCGCGCACGCGCGCGAGGGTGTTTCAGTTATTCCCATTTCCAATTGCTATCTGTCTGCCCTGGGTAGCTCGCCCGATAACACCGATCCCTGATTGAATTGCTCGGCGCTGTTCGCGGCTTTGCCGCGGCGCCTGCGCCTGCGCGTTGCTTGTGGGGGTGCCAGGCCAGCGGGTGCGGGAGGGATGTTGTTTGTTGGGGCTGTTCACGTCCGCACCGTTTCGGCATTTTCGAGGAACCATTGATAGGTATCTTTCAGGCCATCCTCGAGGCTGATCGTGGATGACCAGCCGAGCGCTTTGAGGCGTGAGACGTCCATCAGCTTGCGCGCCGTGCCGTCCGGCTTGGTCGTGTCCCAGGCGAGCGTGCCTTCAAAGCCAGTGACCTTCGCAATCGTCTCGGCAAGCTCGTGGATCGTGCAGTCGGCGCCCGTGCCGACATTGATGTGTGACAGCATCGGATCGGTATTGGCGTCGTAAGCGGCCTTGTCGAGATTCATGACATGCACACTCGCCGCCGCCATGTCGTCGACATGCAGGAATTCGCGCATCGGCGTGCCGCTGCCCCAGATCGTGACGCTCGGGGCATTGGCGAGCCTTGCTTCATGGAAGCGCCGCATCAGGGCCGGAATGACATGGCTGTTCTCGGCATGGAAATTATCGTTCGGCCCATAAAGATTGGTCGGCATGACCGAGCGGTAATCGACCCCATACTGACGATTATAACTCTCACAGAGCTTGATGCCGGCAATCTTGGCCACCGCATAGGGCTCGTTCGTCGGCTCCAGGACCCCGGTCAGCAGCGCGTCCTCGCGCATCGGCTGGGCCACAGCGCGCGGATAGATGCAGGAGGAGCCGAGGAAGAGCAGCTTCTTCACGCCACTGGCATAAGCGCCGTGGATGATATTGGCTTCGATCATCAGGTTTTCGAAGATGAATTCGGCCGGATACGTATTATTGGCATGAATGCCGCCGACCTTTGCTGCGGCGAGATAGACCTGGTCGATCGCTTCGCTCTCGAAAAAGCACCGGACAGCCGCCTGGTCCGTCAGGTCAAGCTCTGCGCGCGTCCGTGTGACAATCTCTGCCCCGCCGGCCTTTTCCAGCTGGCGAATGATTGCCGAGCCGACCATGCCGCGATGGCCGGCGACGAAAACCCTGGGTGCGCCTGATCCGGTCATCTCAATTCTCGACGGCGATCGGCACAGAAAAGCCGTTCGCTTTGAGGTGGGCATGGCGCCGGGCGTCTTCGAGGTCGCAAGCAACCATTTCGGCGCACATCTCCTCAACCGTGATTTCCGGCACCCAGCCAAGCTTTTCCTTCGCCTTGGATGGATCGCCGAGCAGGGTTTCAACCTCCGCCGGGCGGAAATAACGCGGGTCAACCCGGACAATCGTGTCGCCGACAGAAAGGGCAGGCGCCTTATCGCCGTCGATGGCGGCGATACGCGCCGTCTCATTCACGCCTTCGCCCTCGAACTGGAGCGTCAGGCCAAGCTCGCTGGCGCTCATGCGGATGAAGTCGCGCACGGAAATCTGCTTGCCCGTCGCGATGACGAAATCTTCCGCGCTCTCCTGCTGCAGCATCATCCACTGCATGCGGACATAGTCTTTCGCGTGGCCCCAGTCCCGCAGGGCATCCATATTGCCCATATAGAGGCAGGGCTCCAGGCCATAGGCGATATTGCTGAGGCCGCGCGTGATCTTGCGGGTCACAAAAGTCTCACCGCGCCGCGGGCTCTCATGATTGAACAGGATGCCATTGCAGGCATACATGCCATAGGCCTCGCGATAGTTCACAGTGATCCAGTAGGCATAGAGCTTCGCCACCGCATAGGGACTGCGCGGGTAGAAGGGGGTCGTCTCTCTCTGTGGAGTCTCCTGTACGAGGCCATAGAGTTCAGACGTCGAGGCCTGGTAGAAGCGCGTCTTCTTGTCGAGGCCGAGCAGGCGGATCGCTTCAAGCAGGCGCAGCGTGCCCATGCCATCGACATCGGCGGTGTATTCGGGCGATTCAAAACTGACGGCCACATGGCTCTGCGCGCCGAGATTGTAGACCTCGTCCGGCTGCACTTCCTTCAGGATGCGGGTGAGGTTCGAACTGTCCGTCAGGTCGCCATAATGGAGGACGAAGCGCTGGTTGTCCGTGTGCGGGTCCTGGTAGATGTGGTCGATCCGCTGGGTGTTGAAAGAAGAGGCCCGGCGCTTCAGCCCGTGAACTTCATAGCCCTTTTCCAGGAGGAGCTCTGCGAGATAGGATCCGTCCTGTCCTGTCGTGCCGGTGATCAGGGCTTTTTTCAATGAAGTGTCTCCAATTGGTTCGTCGTCAGCAAAGCGGTCGCTTTAAAGGCTTCAGGAATTGCATTGCGATGGCGTGAAAGCTCTGGGCTGCGCTTCGGGGACTTCTGAAGGAGTTCCGTGCCCGGATGGAATGCTCGTACAGAGAAAATTGCCGCGCCTGCAACAGGCGCTGCCTGGGGGTGGGTGTCACGAAACTGAAACATGCCACGTTCAGGCAAAAGCTACCGCACTGGACCTGCCGACATGGCAACGACCCCGGATGCACTCTTCCCCATGCCATGTTCGATAGGCAGGCCCGCCAGAGCTGTCAATCACACTCCGCCCGGTGGGGTGAAAAGGAGGGGACTTCGCGTGTTTGGTGATCCGGCACGCGCATTCTGATGCCCCGCTGCGCGTCAGTTGGACACCGGCGGGGAATGTGAGGCAAATCGCGCCTGATGCGCTTGAAACGCCTCAGACCATGAGGGTAATTCAGAAAATTCCCCTCAGAGGCGACTGGGCATCTGGCTCGTTTTGGTTTATATTTATGCAAACGTAGAGTGAGTAAGGTAGATGGCGACCAGGGGCCCAGATAGAAGGGTGGGAAGGGGGCGAAGGCCTCTGCATTCGTCCGCAGGACAGGTTCCTGCCGGGCGCGCACTTTCACCTGTGAGCGGGCTTGCCGGAAGCAGGCCTGCGGGTAAAAGTCCCGGCATCAGCCAGTTTCCGCTTGTTTCTCCCCAGGAAATTTCCGGTGTCATCGCTGAGGCATCCTCGGAAGTCTGGGACCTGCAGCGCATTCACGACTTCGTCGCAACCTCGGTCGGCGAGGTTCTCAGCCGCCGTAGTGTGCCGCGGCGCTACATAAAAACGCCCAGGCTCGAAATCGCCGTGCCGGCAATCGAAGCCATGCGCTATTGCAGTTTCCGTAAGGAACTCGTCTGCCTCATCGCAGCTTCCATGGACGAGCGGTTCAGCCACCGGGCCCATCCAGCCTTCGTCAATATTCTCCGCCAGCTCACCCAGGATGAGCTGCGCCTCCTGACGCTGATGCCTCCCTCAGGCGAGGTTGTGCCGCTGGCACATATCCATGCCCAGGATAGCGAAGGACGGACGCTCTCGATCCGGCGAAACCTGCTTCCGGAAGGCCTTTCCGGTCATTGTGAAGTCCGCGAAGCCGTTCCGACCTATATCGACAATCTCCTGCGCCTCCAGCTGGTTGCCGTGCCCGGAGAGGCCCGCATTGCCACTGACGAGCCCTACAAGGACATCCTGAAGGAGCCGGCTCACCAGCGGGCCCTGCAGCAGGCAGCCCAGGTCGGCAAACCCCGGGTGGTCAAGAGCGCGCTCATGCTGACCAATCTGGGGGAGCACTTCAGTTCGGTCTGTCTTTCCTGATCTTTTCTGGCCTGATTTTTGGCCGGATCTTGGGGGGCTTGTTATTCGGCAATGCATTCCGGTTTCGGTCTCGACGCCGCGATGCCACCGGCGGTTTTGCAGGCCCTGCGCCATTCTCCTTCGATCATGGCCTCGCGCTGGTCGTCCGGCATATTCTGGTCGAGATCGATGCGGGTCGTCAGCGGGAACTTCGCGCCTGCGGCCCGGTCAGAGGTGCAGGAAAAGCTGCAGGCAAAGGACTGCCAGGCAGCCGGAAGCGACTCTTCCAGATCTGCATTGTTCGGTTCGGTGGTTTCTGGTCCTGCTGGCTGGCGTTCCGGTTCGGGTGCTGCCGGAGCTTCAGGAGGGCGCGTGGCGGCGGTGATCTCCACCGGGGTTTGCCGGGGTGCGCTCTGAGAGCCTGCCGGACTGTCCGGAATAGCCGAAGCTGCGGCGGACCTGTCCTCCGCTGGCTTTGATTGGGCCGGTCCCAGCAAGTCAATCGACAGGACACCATCCGCATTTGCGGACCAGGCGATAAGCAGGTCTTCGCTTGCAAGCAGGCTCACATTCTGCCACTCGCCATGCGTCTGCAGCAGGTCGGTGTCGAGGCGCGCACCGATCCTTGAATATTCTGTTCTCTCCACACCGGTCACCTGCGGGCACAGAAGACTGATCGTGGCTGGCCCCGGCCAGAGCTCGCAGGATTTGCCTGAGCTTGAATCTGCTTCCGACAGTTCAAGATCAAGTTCCGGGCTTCCCACCGAATTGACACTGAAGAGGTGCCCCGCCGGCGTCATCAGCACGAAAACGGAGCCAAGCGCATCGACCGCAACAGAAGCGACCGACTGATCTGCATTGGCCTGCCAGGTCCTTCGCCAGGCTTCCCCGCCTTCCTGGTCGAGCGTGATGAGGACGGTCTGGTCCGCTTCTTCAAGGACGATGAGGAATTCATCAAAAGGCGACGTGGCGATGAAGGCCCGGCCTGAGGTGTCAGAGATGCGGCGTGACCAGAGCTTGTTGCCGATTGTATCGAAATAGATCCCTTCCATGCCGGCGTCGTCGCCAAGCAGAACGAAGGCGCCATCGCCGGAGCGCGGCAGGGTGATCCGGACAGGATCCGGATGATTGGCAGACGCGCTGGCAAGTGTCTCGGTCCAGAGCGTCTGGCTATCGGCAGAAATCTTCTGAAGCAGGAGGCCGTCTGCCTGCCGGGAGACCACAAAGAGTTCGCCTGATGGTGTACGAGAAATCGCCTGCAGACGCCCGGCTGGCGGCAACCAAAGCCGTTTGCCTGAGAATGTTCGGCCGTCAGAACCTGGCACGAGCAGAAGCGCGCGGTCGCGAGCCGGCAGGGAGGCGGCGTCTTTCAGGTCCGGGATGAGAGCGAGCGCCGGGGTGTCCGCGGAACCCGCTGGAAAGACTGTCAGGCCTGCAGGAACTGTGACGGAGGAACGGACGCCAAGCGGTCCGGGCGCGTCATTAAAGATCGCGGATGTTTCAAGCGGCGTGACACCATCTGCGGAAACGCCTGAATAGATGTCCGAAATGGCCGCCTTAGGAACAATGCGGGCTGGGCCGATCTGGGGCGTAAAATACCAGCCCGCTGCCAGGGCGGCGACAAAAGCGCCAAGCGAGGCCAGAATGATGAGCCATCTGAAGCCACTGGAATTCCGCACTCTCCCGGGCGGCTCATAGGTCACTTGGTGGGCGGCAGAGTCTTCATCTGACGTGGAGCCATCATCCTCCGGCATCTGCTGAGGGTAAGACATGCGCCCACAACTCTTGCACCGGAAGCCGCCTTCATGAGGCTTCATCTCCGCGAGACAATCGGAACAGCGCAATCTGTACTCCTTGCCGCTTGCCTCGCGGCGCGGCGCATTGTTTACGACAAGTTGCCAAGGGGAGCGCAGTTCCGGCAGGAATTCAAGCGCGCGATACTTCGCTGCTCAGGTCTTTTCCTGATTCATGGAAGACAGCGTGTCGGCCCATTTGCGGAAGATCGCCTGCCGGCTGGCATTCGCGTCCAGCCAGGCACGTGCATTCTGTCCGAGACGGTATCTCTGATCCGGATCCTGCTTCAGCTCTTCGAGAAACGCGGCGAGACCGCGCCAATCGCCGGGCGCAAAGACAGCGCCGGAATCTGCTGCTTTCACAATCCTGCCGATCTCACCCTCCGGATCACCGATCATGATAACGGGGCGGGCGACCGCGGCAATTCCGTAGAATTTTGAAGGTACGATAAGGCCCTCAAGACTAGGCTTCAGGCTTACCCAATGGACGTCCGGTACACTGAGCGACTGGGCGAGACGGCTTTCTGGCTGGTAGGGCCTGAAGGAAAATGATCTGAGGTTTCGCTTCCAGGCGGCTTCTTCGATGATCGTATTCGCATGGCCGCCGCCGACGAACAGAAATTTAATTCCCTTGTCCTGATGCAGCGTGCCCGCCGCATCGAGGAGGGTTTCATGATCATGGGCCCGGCCGAGATTGCCAGAATACCCAATGATGAAGTCGTCCTGGTCAAACCCCCATTCTCGTCTGAGGTCTGCTGTTCCGGGAGGGCTCGGAGACATTTCATCGTCGCGGGCAAAATTTGGAAGGATCGCGATGCGGTCGGCTGAAATTCCCTCCGAGATGATACCTTCTTTCATCCGTGAGCCGATGGTGATGATCAGATCGGACTTGTTCAGGGAGTGATTTCGGAGTGCTTTCAGGCCGCGCCCGATCGGGCCTCGAGCCAGCGAAACACCCAGTTCAGCCGCGACTTCCGGATAGAGGTCCTGAAGCCAGTTTGCGCGGGACGCGCCTTTCAATCCTGCTGCGAGACCAATGGAGATCCCGAGCAGGGGGGGGTCGGTCTTTGCGATGACAAGATCGCCGCGGCGCGTGCGCTTCATCACGCTGAAAAAACTGGAACCATAGAAGGAGAGATAGTCGAGTACGCGTCCAGCAAGGTTTGACCGGCCGAAGCGGGACGTCCAGGTGCGGTGGATCCTGACACTTCGTGAACTTTCATGAGGGGCCAAGTCTTCTCCGCCGCCGGAATAGCGCGCCCTGGAAGTGATAATGTGCACTTCATGTCCTTGATCAGCGAGCGCTTCGGACACCTGGGTCAGGATCTGGGAAGTGGCGCTGTGGTCGGGCCAGGCGAAACGATTGACGAAGAATATCCTGCGGGCCGGCACGGGGCTGGGGTCAATCATTTCCTGTCCATCATGCTCCGGGAAACCAGTTCGGCTGGCAGGATGAGATCGCCTTCGCGTGCTCGTGTCAGCCGGCTGCGCATTTCACCTGCAATGAGACAGGCCGGCACGGTGAGCAGGCCTGCAAGATTGGCCATAAGGTCGGCGATATCACGCGAGCGTCCGAAATATGGCTGGGCTGCTTCAATGATGGCGCTCTGGGCAAGCAAAGCGAGGAACAGTACCGGGAGTGGCATTCGCGGAAAGGCGACCATGCCCACAGCGCACAAGGCAAGATAGGCGAGGAAATGCTTTGCCTTGTCCCAGATGATGAAATCCAGCCAGCCGGAGCCCGGTTCACCTTGTCCGGCGAGCGACAACCAGATCAGTGCAGCGAGGAGAAGAATAAAAAGAAGTCTCGCGGACCAGAGAATGAAGCTGTGCATGCCTGTCAGCTTTGTATGTGTTGATGAGGGGAGAAAGCCCGGGACGTTTTCTTGCAGCGAAAACCAGAGAAATATTTTCTGATAGGTTCCCGATCTGGCTCCCGGAGTAGGTCGGAAGCGGCGATCCCGTCAAGGGCGATCCAGCTCAATAGTTGAAGTTGCATGCGGGAATGGCGTGATTGATTGAAAATTACGCTCATCTTGCCGAATTGTTGCTTCTTGGGGGCGGGAATTCAGATGAAGCCTAATGTGCGCTGTTCCTGCGTTTGTTCATGCAGAAGTATCCGTAGGCAGACAGATGACGTGTGGGTCAAGTGTGCCGGTATGTCCATGGCCGCCTGAAATAGGGCTCACCTCGCCCCAAAGCCTGTTAGCATCACTTTGATGGTCTGGATTACAATCAAGACGTCGGTCCAGAGTGAGAAATGTTTCACATAGTAGAAATCGTATTCGAGCTTGCGCCGGACATCGTCGACGCTGGTGACATGACCCTGCTTGACCTGCGCCCAGCCGGTAATGCCAGGACGAACGATGTGCCGGTAGCGATAGAACGGGATTTCGTTCTCATACCACTGGGATAGCTTGATCGTTTCAGGGCGAGGCCCGATCCAGCTCATCTGTCCAAGCAGGATGTTCACGATTTGCGGAAGTTCGTCGATACGCGTCTTGCGAATAAAATGGCCGATCCCGGTGATACGGTCGTCATCCGTTTTGGTCATGTCCCGTCCCTTGTCGGAAGGGATGTCATCCTCCATGCGCATAGAGCGGAACTTGTACAACATGAACGGTTTGCCGCGATAGCCGGTGCGCACCTGTTTGAAGATCGCAGGTCCTTTGCTTTCGAGGCGGATCGCAAGACCAATTAGCAAGAGGAACGGCACAAGAACAACCAGCGCGAGGGCAGCAAAGAAGGCGTCCACATATCGCTTGGCCGGTGAATAGATCGAATCCGGGGCCAAGTGTCCGAATGTGTTCTCGGAAAGATGATTGATCCTGACGCGGCCCTCGAGGGATTCCATGAGCTGCCGATCGCTGAAAATACGCCGGCCCTGAATAGCTTCTTCGGCGAGGTAGCGTTCCCAGTCGTCGGAAAGGTCCGGATCGTTGAAATCCACAACCAGAGGCATGCCGCGGGCCTTGGCTGCAGCGTCAGTGGATTTTACGAGATGCCAGCGTATGCCGGGAAGGCGTTCCAATCTCTTGTAGATACGAGGGCAGACGACTCCGAGTTCAGCAGTTCGAAGCCGCGCCAGCAGGAATGTGAGGGTGTAGAACCAGACCATTATCATTGAAAAACTGAGCAGGAACTGGGTCCGGCTGTATGTCAGTCTCAACGCAAAGAACACGGCAAAGATAGCCATGTAACTCGTCAGAAAGGCTGGCAGTATATTGGCCGTCGCGCTTGCACCAGGCAGGGCGGTAACTTTCCTGAAGAACAGGTAGCCCAGAAGCAGTGCTGCGATCGTGCCGTAAAGCGTATTGTCGTAATTGGCGATCTGGTCCGGGAACCGTTCCAGGCTTCCACGAAGAATTGCTGGAATTACGACCGCGACGATCAGGCCGCCACCCAACTGGTACCGAATACGTGATAGCCGGTGCGCTACTCCTGCGGCGAACGTAGACCCAGCGCGTTCGGCCAATCGATCGGCTGTGCTCACATCTATGAAGTTCATATTTGTGTCCCCAAGTTCGCCGTGGATCCCCACCCAGTCGGCTGCTTTTCACCTACGCGGTCTTCACCAGATCTTCCCGGTCAATTTCGATATTCACGCTGCGTGTCGTCATCTGCAGGAGCACGATGGCGCGATTGCCTTCCGACAAACCCGCAACGCGTCCGATCCACTGATCGAATGGTCCCGATAGAATGCGGACAGTGTCGTCCGGTTTGATGTCGTCCTGAAAGGCAACAAAGCCTTTTGAAGAGAGCTGCTTGAGGCGTTCGACCAGGCCGATTTCAAGCCGGGCAGGTCTGTCACCCAGGCGGACAAGGCGAGAGACGCCGATCGTGCTGTCGATCGCTTGCCAGCGCACAGATGCAGGATCGAATTTCGTGAAGACATATCCGGGAAAGAGCGGACGCAAAGTGTGCTTCGTGCGTCGCTGCCGGGTCAGCCGACTTGAGCGTAACCGCGGCAGAAAGGTCTCAAATCCTTGTCGGGAAAGATGGCTGCAGGCAATTTCTTCCCGCGAAGGATGCGTTTGCACGACGTGCCATCCACTATAATCTACCATAATCCACACCCACGCCCGTCATCGGGACTTTTATTAACAGTATCGAAAAAATTTCACCCCGATCTTCAGCATTAGATAGAAAATTCATACAGACTGATGAGTCAATCAAAGATTTATGAAAGTCTGGAGGAATCCCCAATTGGATGAAGCGAAAGGAGCGCGGATCGTGTAGTAGTGATTACACTTGAGTACAGCACTGGGGATGCCGAGTAAGGATCCAAAATTCTTCGCCTGCCTCTCCGGTGCAGCAAACGTGACCGTTGTTTGTGCAGAAGGCCGGATCGTGAATACCCCCATCGACCAGACTGGTTTTCGTGATCCAAAAGCAAAGAGGCGAACCGACCGGCTCGCCTCTTTATCAGGGGGGAAGTTCAGGAAAGGATCAGGGGCTGACAGGTTGAACCGGATCGCCCTGGCCGTTTCCGCCGCTGGCTGCAGCCGCACCGCCAGATGCCAACAATGCCAAGCCAAGAAGCGCCGGTGTGCCGCCGACACCACCGCCGCTCGCGGCGATTTCGTAGCCACCGATAACTTCAGTGCTGGCTAATTGGGTCGGGGCACTGTTGCAGGATTCCGAGCCAATGGAGAGCGAAGACGCCTTCGGCAGTTCAACCGTACATCCGTTGAGGTTCAGAGTGGTGCTACCATTCGTTCGCGTGAACACGAGATCGCCATCAAATAGCGCATCGCCTTCCTGAAGACGATAAGTCGTGTTTCCGCGAAGGATCAGAACGGAATCGATCGGACCGTCTGTCACAGTAACGGTGCCGAGGCTGCCAGATGTCTCGTCTGCCTGAGCGGTGCCAGCCATAAGCAGGGCCGCAGCCGCAACGGCCAATGAAAGTCGAAGTTGCATACAGGTCCCCTCGTTTGAATAGGTTTCCGCTACCACAGTGAGTATTAACTGTACACCCGGTCCGCGTCCGATTTGTGACGAAATACGCCTGGAACGCGCAATTTTCAGGCAGCGGCGTTTACTATACGGACTCGAAAGACGGGTCTGCCGCGCCTTGGTACTGAACAAACTCCGTATGATCGTCCTCGATACAGATCGCGGTCAGCAATCCGGAACGATAGGCACCGGTGTCTACTCCGATACGGTTGTCGCGCTGTTCTATATCAACTGTTACAGAATGCCCGTGAACGACCATAAATTCATGCTGTACGTCACTGGTCAGAAACTCCTTTCGGATCCATCGCAGGTCCCGGGAGCTCTGTTCGGTGAGCGGCAGGCCGGGTCTTATGCCGGCATGCACGAGCAGGAAATCGCCGAAGCGAGCGCTGTCGGAGAAGCTTTCGAGGAATTCGATGTGTTCGAGAGGGATGTGAGCGGATAAGATGCTCTCGACTTGCTCAGCGGGTTGTCCGAGCAGGGAACCTGGCTCCACGCCATAGGACCTGACGCACTGGTCTCCGCCAAGCGCGACCCACTTCCTGAGTGTGTCTGGATTCCCGGACAAACCCTGCAGGAGCATCTCCTCATGATTGCCTTTCAGGAAGACCAGATTTGCGCCGATGTCTGGCGGTTGCCGGAGAAACTCGATTACACCGCGGGAATCCGGGCCGCGATCGATCAGGTCTCCGAGCATGACGATGGTTGTCTGGCGTCTTGGGCGTGACGTGTTGTGATCCCCGATGGCGTCGAACAGACCTTCGAGCAGGTCGAGGCGTCCATGAACGTCACCAATTGCATAGCATCGTTTGCCGGGTGGGCCTTTGTGGCTTCCGCTTCTGACTCCGCTCAAAGACTTTGGCTTACGCCCGAACATGCCTCGTCCCCAACCAAGGTGTGACACCGGAAGATAGCAAGCCGGATCCACCGGGGAAATACCCGCCGGGCCGGGTAGTCCCTGTCAGGGGGCCAGGACGCAGGAGCGGCCGTAAATCATCGGATGCAAGCCGGCTATGTAAGTCGTTCTGGGGCGAAGTGCCGGAACTTCTGGTGCGGGCGCGGGAAGATCTCTGCCGTTTGAGGCGTGAGCGACGTGTGTCGCAGCGATCGACGCAGCTTTATCCAGTTTGTTCGATCCGGACAGTTCAATAAAAACTTCTTCGTGATGCTGCCACACTTGGCTGATCATGGTCGGTGTTGAAGAAACTGTTTCCGCAGGTTTTGTTGTGAGCAGGGCTGGTGTGGCCACAGGCGCAGCGGTTTGCTCTTTGAAAGCATCGACTTCCTTGAGGCTCTCACGCCAGAGTTTTGCTTCCCGGCTGTCACTTGCCCTTGGAGGTGGAGGACGGCGTGAGTGGTTGGGGGGCCAACCATTGGCATGTGCCAGTTCGTGGCAGAGTGTGCGGGCATACCAGCCCCCGTCACTGAGTGCACAAGGATTGGAGATGGTAATCAGGGCGCTGTCTGCACAAGCGATGACTCCTGACCCGCGATCATCCACAAACTTGGCCCCGCGCTCTGCACAGCGATATTCAATCATTCCAGGCGCTGCGAATTCGACCGGGACGATCCGGTCCTCCTGTTCGCGCTTTTGTGCGACAGGCGTGCTCGCAACTGTGTACCGGCTTGCCTTGGGGAGTGTGGCAACATCTGCTTCCCAGCTGGCATTTGTGAGCATGGCAGAGCGTGGATCCGCTTTCGCACTGGCCGGCTGAAGGGAAACCGGTTCCGGTTTGTCCTGCTGGGCAATTTCAAACTGCTGGCAAAGCGCTCCTGCAAACGCGCCGCCGGTAAAGGTCATGCAAGGATCCGGCATGGTCACCAGCTGCTCGTCGGCGCATGCGCCGGCATTGAAGCCCGGCAGTCCTAGAAATTTTGATCCTCGCTCAGCGCAGCGCATGCCCACCATCGGCGGTGGCACGAACTCCACAGGCACGGTGACATCTCCTTCATAGAAGGAAGGTGGCGCGGCAACATGCTCAATCGCCTGAACCGAAATACAAGCCGGCAGGCTGATCAGCATGAGCAGAAGCAGGCACAGCTTCTTCTTGAGGTGTTGTACGCCAGACATGCGGTTTCTCCGTCACTTCACATTCGCATAAAAGCAGAATGAGATTTGAACGGCGTGTAAGTCCGCAGGGTGATTGGACTGAAGCGTGTAAGGAATTGTAAACCACTACTTTCGTTTGAAACTCTGGGATCGGTGGCTTGTCATGGCGGGCGGGTCCCGGTAGCTGCGAAGAGGCCAAGCGGCTGTGCCACAAGTATTCGCTAACCATACTGTTAGCAGTTGTTGGCAATCCTTGGTTGTGGTGGTGCCAGCCCATTCAGGGCAACAAAATTGGGATCGACGGGATCGCCGTTGCTGAATTGAGCATACGGAATGGCATCTGGATCGGAAGAGGGAAGACATCTAAGCGTGAAGCCGAAATTGCGCCTTATCATCCTTTCTGTGGCGGTCGTTTTGCTTCTTGCTGGCGCTGGCTTTATTCTGTGGCAAAACAGGGGAACCTTTCAACCAGGCCTATCTTCTTCGGCCGAGAGTGATCAGAAGCTGGCGGACGTTACCACGGAGGAAATCCCGGCAACTGAACCCACACATGATGCCGACTTGGCAGATCAGTCAGAAAACCCTTCGCTTGCTGAGGGCTCCGATGCTGCGCCAAACTCTTCAGAACCAGATGCTGACCAAGTCTGGGAACAGGTTGCCACCGATAACCTGACCTCTTTGCGCGCATTCCTGCAGGAATTTGGAGAGAGCGAGCATGCGCCCGAGGCCCGGTCCCTGATCCAACGCCTCGACGACGCGGCATGGGAGCGGGTTTCTGCATCCGATGGCCATGCGGCGCGGATTGCTGCGGCGGAAGAGTATATCGAACGCTTTCCGGACGGCACGCGGACGACAGAGGCTAACCAGCTTTTGGCATCTGACGAAGAAGACACTGCCGAAGCGAGTACCGTGAACCATCCGCCGCCCGGAGCTGATACCAACCAGACAATCGATCCGCCGATCGAAACTGCAGATGCCGATGAGATATCGGAGACCCCTCCAGTTGATGCGTCTGCAAAAGAGGACGTTCGTCCTGAAACCACTGTTGCAACCCCGTTCCAGGATTGTCCTGTCTGTCCCCAGGTGATCGCGGTTCCGGTAGGCGAGTTCCTTATGGGGGATGTGTCAGGAGATGGAGATGCGGATGAATTGCCTGTTCACAAGGTCTCAATCGGTGGGTCTGTGGCAATCGGCGTTCATGAAGTGACATTTGACGAATGGGGCGCGTGTGTCGCTGATGGGGCCTGCTCCTATGAGCCCGATGACATGGGCTGGGGTCGCGGGCGCCGGCCCGTCATAAATGTTTCGGCATCAGATACAGATTCATATCTGACCTGGCTGTCAGGCAAGACGGGATACCGGTATCGGCTGCCGTCTGAAGCGGAATGGGAATATGCCGCCCGGGCAGGAAACTTCGAATCTTATGTCGGCCGCACAGAGGCCGACATCTGCCAATACGCAAATGCGGCGGACGCCTCCAGTAAATACCGTTGGCGCAACCAGCTCTGTGAAGACGGGTTTCCCGACAGGTCCGCGCCTGCCGGATCCTTCACGGCAAACGCATTCGGGCTGCACGATATGATGGGAAATGTCTGGGAGTGGACCGCCGATTGCTGGCACGACGGGTATGGCGCGTCGCCTACCGATGGTGGGGCCTGGACAGAGAACTGCGATAAACCGGACCACATCCTGCGCGGCGGTGCATTCAGTGTGGATCAGACCAAACTTCGTGTGTCATACCGCTATTCCTATTCCGACAAGCGGTTGCCATTCTTTGGCTTCCGGGTTGTGCGCGAAAACCCATAATTCAGGTTCACCGTCGACGCTGTAGAAGGCCGATTATGATTGTCTTGAGGATGCTGCTCGGTGGGATCTGGAGCGTTGCCCTTATTGCGGCGATTACCTTCTGCTGGGCAGATTTGACATCCGGAACGGCACCGCAAAAGGTTCATGATGTCCTGCCATTTCACGCTGGTGCGCTTGAGCAGGTGCTGAGAAGTGAGGTCGAGCAGCAAATCGCAAATAAGGAATTTGTTGCCGATACTGTTGGCGGCCAGCTCAGCGTAAAGGCGCCGCTCGTGGAATGGTCTTTCATCGAATTCGCGTTGCAGGCCAATTCTGAAGGGCGCGATGAAGATGCCGAACAGCTCATGCTGGCTGCTTATGACCGCAATCCGCGAAATCTGTTCACGCTTGGTTGGCTCGCACAGATCGCGTTTGCTGAGGGCCAAGGCGGCGACGCGCTTGGCTGGCTCGATCGAATGGTCGCCATCGATCCCCGTCTTGGGGGAGATGTCGGTCCGGTCGCGCTCGACTTCGTTTTCGCGGACGGTGGCGTGGCGATGCTTGAGCAGCTGCTGCGCAATGACCGAAACTGGACGCATGGGATCGTCCGTGAACTCAATAAAAATTCCGATGACATTCCTGTCCTGATCGAACTCAATCGGCTGGCGCCTGGCCAGCAGGACGCGTTCATTTCGCGCCTGTTGAGAGAGCGCGGGCCGGAAGTGGCGTTCATCGCATGGCTTTCCTTGCTGGAGGAAGGTGATGCCTCGAACATATCCTGGCCAATTGATCCGGCGTTTTCAGGCATTGACCTTCCGCGTCCATTCAATTGGGCACTGGATCCGAATGGTACGGAGATGATGAAAGAAGGCGGGCTCTATGCGATCTATTTCGGACGCGGGCGGCCCTCCTTTGCCCGCCAGACCATGATGCTGAGGCCTGGAAATTATAGCTTCGTGACAGAGTTTTCCGGACGCACGCAGGAAAGTGCGGGTCGGCTCGTCTGGGAGATTTCCTGTCTTCACGCTGCTACCCCCCTTGCGAGTCTGAACCTCGAGAACCCGGCCGGGGAAGAAACTACCGCCACCACAGAGTTCGTCGTGCCTGCACAAGAATGCGCGGCTCAGCAATTGATACTCAGGGGAGTGCCGGGTGAGTTTCCGGCACGGGTCGGCATCACGACCCGCTCAGTCCATATCGGAAGTCCGGAGCCTTAATGTTTCAGTTCGGACATATCACGCGCAAGCTCGGTGATTGGATATTGCCCATCTACCTCGTTTTTGGCCTGCTGGCCGGAGGATCGAGTCGGGAGGGCATTCTTGCAAACGGGGTTCTTCAGGCGGTCGGCGCCTGTATTCTGATCTGGTGTGCTCTGGATAATAGACTCCCCGGACCCGACAAGCGCGCGCGATGGTTCGTCTGGTCAGCGGCGCTACTGATGGTCTTTCTTGTGCTCCAGCTCGTACCTTTGCCGCCGGAGGTCTGGACTGAACTTCCGGGGCGGGACTTTATCCAAGAGGGGTTTGTTCAACTCGGTCGGGATGAGCTTCCCTGGATGCCATTGTCGTTGACGCCGCAGGAAACGGCTGAAGGTCTGCTCCGGTTCATTCCGCCCATTGCAGTTTTTGTGCTCACCTACAAAACCGCTTCACGGCGCGAAGAAAATCGCGTGCTCTTTGTCCTGATCTCCGTTGCGATTCTGAGCGCCGTATTGGGGATGGTCCAGATATTCGACGGGCAAGACTCGGCCTTCTATTTCTGGGAAATTACCAATAGGGGGCATGCGGTCGGTCTGATGGCCAATGCCAATCACCAGTCGATCTTTCTGGTGTCTGTTCTACCGTTTTGCGTGGTCTATTTTTCGAGGCTGAAAATTCACGCCGATATGGGAGATGTTGACGCAGGACAGTTTCTGTTTGTCTCCCTGGCCATGCTCCTGCTTGTGATCGGAATCATTATCGCCGGGTCTCTCGCAGGTTACATCCTGTTGGGGCCCGTCGCGGCGATGAGTTTTCTGCTGTATCGGGGCCGGAAAGTGAGGGGGCTGGATGTCCTTGCCGGCCTGGTCGGAGCGATCGCTGTGGCGGGGCTTGGCTGGTGGCTCTCCTTCAGTCCGGTGCTTCCGGCACTTGGAGTAACCAGTTTGTCCGATACCGAACTTGGGCGATTGAATTCCTGGCGTCTGACCATGGCTTCGGCGTCTGACTTTTTCCCGTTCGGGTCTGGCTTGGGCAGCTTTGAACAACTCATCCCGCTCTATGAGGATCAGGCGGCGATAACCGGCAGATTCCTCAATCACACTCACAATGACTATCTGGAGGTGTGGTTGGAACTCGGCGCGCTCGGCGTCGTATTGATGTTCGTCGTCCTTGCTGCTTTTCTGCGCCTGTCCTTCGCCGCATGGATGAGTGATGGAGGTGAGCGCCTGCGGATGAAGAAGGCCTCATCCATCACCGTGTGCGCTATTTGTCTTCATTCGATCGTCGATTATCCTCTTCGCACTGAAGCGATTGCGATGCTCGTTGCCTTAGCGCTCGGCCAGCTCGCTACTGATTCATTGAAGCGACAACGGCGGGCCAGTGAGCGTGATGCGGCCAGCTCAGCTCATATAATCATATAAAGCACGAGTGCCGGACAAACTGACCTCCAGATGGCTCAGGCTCAGCTTTATCGCAGCAATTTAAATGCGCTTGGAAGAGTTCGTCCTAGCCTGTTACTTGTTCCTCGATGAATATTGCCCAGGCATCCATCAGCTTACGGCGCTTCTCCAAAGCATCGCCTCTCCTGTATGCTCGCTCTGCTTCGTTCCCGATAGAATGAGCAAGAGCTTGTTCAGCAACTTCCCTTGGGAAAGTAGTCGTTTCACCTGCCCAGTCGCGGAAACTCGAACGAAAGCCATGAATCGTTGCGTTCTCGATTGCCATTCGTTCAAGGAGCTTCCTGATTGCTGTTTCGGAAATTGGACGTTTGGGCGATTGGCCGGGAAACACAAAGTCAGACCGTCTGGCGCCTTGAAGCGGCGTCAGCACTTTCAATGCGGCCTTGCTGAGCGGTACTCTATGTGATTTGCCCGCTTTCATGCGTTCAGCTGGGATGGTCCAGATACCAGTCTCCTTGTCGATCTCTTTCCAAGTTGCTTCACGCGCTTCGGAGGAGCGCGCGGCAGTGAGGATCAGGAATTCCAGAGCACGCGCTGCCAACGCTTCACGATCGCGGAGACGCGCCATGAATGCTGGTACATCCTTGAAAGCCATGGCTGGGTGATGCCTGCGAGGCTTTTTCTGGTTCGGCAAAAGCGCAGAAAGGTGTCCGCGCCAACGTGCCGGATTTTCACCGGACCTCAGGCCTTGCGCTTTTGCGGCATCCAGAACCCGCTCGATCCGACCACGAAGTCGCCGGGCCGTTTCTCGTTTGGAGTTCCAGATCGGCTGGAGCACATCCATGACGTGATGGGTGTCGATGTCGCTGATATCGACCTCCCAGAGCGAGACGCCATACTGACGAAGAGTGTTTTCCCATTGCTGACGGTGCTTCTGGTTGCGGAAGTCTGTCAGGATGTTTGACAGAAATTTTTCAGTGAATTCACCGAACGCAATGGAGTCCTCAGACCCGTCTGAGCCATTCAAGGCATCACGTGGATCTCTGGGTGGTTTGGACGCGAGGTATGCGCGTGCCTCTTCGGCCAGTCTTCTGGCGTCTGCCAAGGAAACGGCAGGGTAGGGACCCAGGCCCAGTTCGGGCCTCTTGCCGTTCCAGCGATAGATAAACAACCAGGATTTAGCGCCCTTATTGCTGATCTGAAGCCACAGGCCGCCGCCGTCAGCGAGGCGGCGTTTCCCCTTAGCATCCTTCACCTGCTTGGCTGTAAGGCGATTGAGAGTGACAGCCATCGTTCTTGGTCCCGCTGAAACCAACCCCGCCATCTACCCCGCCACGTTAACCGGCTTGGGGTGAATTGTCACGAACGGTGGCGACTTCGATTCATATAAAAGGTAAATAAAACAGTGCCTATATGAATACCGGCGAACGTTTGTGCACAAAACTGCGGCGGACTCTCTCTCCGCCAGTTTTCTAATTACTTCAATAAATACAGAAGCCTGCTGCTGTGGGCACCGTCGTGTTCCCGCGACTGTCACAATACACTGTCACAATTGGCCATTCAGGACGCTGGTCAGTGACCCGCCGTCGTGTCCCTTATTTGATGCTGCGTGGAACGACTTATCAGGTCCGGCTACCCATTCCGAAGCGCATGCACGACCTGTTCGGGCGCAAGGAAATTCAGCGCTCTCTGCATACCCGCGACCCTTCAGTCGCGCGATGCCTGGCTCTTCAAGCCGGTTCCCGGTTCATAGATTTGTGTGATAGCATCGTGGCCATGGGTGAAGTGAGTGAAAGCGACATCAACAAACTGATCGATGGGTTCTTCAGAACTCTGGTGGCAAACCACTCAGTTCCAGACCCAGTTGAACCTGGTGCTTATGATTGGGATATGAACCGGCAGTCTGCCGCCGCAGAAGAAATGCAAGCTGAACTAGCCGCTATGGCTGCCCATCGAGACTATTCCAGCGACATCAAACAAGAAGCCTCCAATCTGCTGGATGCCATAGGCACGGAGCCGGCTGACCTAACAAAGTGTCCCCCGTCAGCGACCATGAGACAGATCGGGAAAATTGCTTAAGGAG
>NZ_AWFD01000018.1 GCF_000682735.1 Hyphomonas sp. CY54-11-8
ACGGCCATCCGGGCGCCGGCGACCCCGCCGACAGCGAGCCCGCCGGCGGCGAGGCCTGCGCCAACCGCAGCGCCTGCGCCGAGTTGCGGTCCGCCCGAGACGATGCCGTTGGCGATGCCCGGACCGAAGATGCCGAGCGCCAGCATTGAAAGCGCGGCCAGAACGATGGCCATGGCGTCTTCTATGGTCGGCTCGCCCGTGAACCCAGCGGTGAACTCGCCAAAGATGGTCGAGCCGATGCCGACGATCACGGCGAGCACCAGCACCTTGACGCCGGACGAGATCACCAGCCCGAGCACCCGCTCGGCCATGAAGGCGGTTTTGTTGAAGAGGCCGAAGGGCACGAGGATGAAGCCGGCCAGCGTGGCGAGCTTGAACTCGATCAGCGTGACGAAGAGCTGAATCGCAAGGATGAAGAAGGACAGGAGAACGACCAGCCAGGCGAACAGCAGGATGATGATCTGGAGGAAATTCTCGAAGAAAGAGACAAAGCCCATCAGATCGGAAATCGATGTGAGAATCGGACGGCCCGCATCAAGGCCGATCTCCGCGATGCGGCCGGGCTGAAGCAGCTCGCCGGGGCTGAGACTGCCGCCGGAAGCGATGAGGCCGAGACCGGCGAAGCTTTCGAAAACGATGCGGGCGAGCGCGTTCCAGTTGCCGATGATGTAGGCGAAGACGCCGACGAAGAGCGTTTTCTTGATGAGCCGGGCGAGAATGTCGTCGTCGGCGCCCCAGGCCCAGAAGAGCGCGGCGAGCGTCACGTCGATGACGATCAGGGTCGTTGCCAGGAAGGCGACGTCGCCGCCGAGCAGGCCAAAGCCGCTGTCGATGTAGGAGGTGAAGACCTGCAGGAAGCGGTCAATGACGCCAACGCCGCCCATATCCTACTCCTTCTCGGGATCGTCGCCAGGAAGCCCGAGAAACCGGCGGCGTTGCTCTGCCCAGGCGGCGCGACACGTCGTGTCGGTTTCCAGCTCTTCCGGCGTCACCGTCCGGCAGCGAGAAAGTTCCGCCTGCAAAGGATCGTCGCTCGCCGACGATCTCGCCGGCGTTTCCGAAGTGACCGTGTTCGCCAGTTCAACCGCGGCGAAGAGCGCAGCGAGCCCGCCCAGGGCGATAGCGACGAGCCTGATGATTTGGTCGGAAGAGCTGCGCACGGAACTTACCGGAACATGCTGACGGCGGTTGGCGTGTAGCCGGACCCGTAGTCGAGGAAGCGATTGAGGTTCTCGCGCCCCTGCGCTTCAGCGGAGGCTCGCCGAGCCGCGTCCAGCGCGTCCGCGCGGTTCTGCGCGGCGATGGCGGCGGTAAGGTCCGTCATCTGCTGGCTTTGCAAGGCGAGCAGTTGATTGCCGGCCTGCGCTGCCTGCAAGGCGCCGACCGCACCCTGGCTTTGCGAGACGAGAGTGCTCAGTTCCGTGCGCGTCGCTTCAATGTTGCCGACGACACCTGCCTGGACCTTCAATGCGTCTTCATAGCCCGCAACCGAGGTCCGCCAGCGCGCTTCGGCATTGGCGTTCATGGCGGCGAAATCGCCGGTTGCTGCGGCGTCTCCATATTGTTCTGAGAAGACGCGTTCGATTTCGGAGACGACGTATCCAACGCGCTGCGCTTCGCCCAACAGATCTTCTGTCTGCTGCATGATCGATCGCAGACGCGCCAGCGATGAGTGCGGCAGGTTTGCGAGGTTGCGTCCCTGGTTGATCAACATCTGCGCCTCGTTCTGAAGCTGCGTGATCTGATTGTTGATCATTTCGAGGGTGCGCGCGGCGGTCAGAATGTTCTGCGCAAGGTTGGTCGGATCGATGACGACGTCGCCGACGCCGAACAGCGCATAGGCCGGTTGCATGGGCGCCAAAGCGATGGCTCCGGTCAGCATGAGAGCGGCGAATTTCTTACGCATGAGTAGTCTCCTTGGTTTGAGGGGATGGGATCGGATCAGGTGCTTGGCCGAGCAGTTCGACGGCCCAATCGAGACCGCGACGGGCGAGCCAGGCTGCGGCGAAACCGTCTCGCCCGTGTTCGGCGAGAATGTCGGTAATGGCGGCGTGATCGGTCTTCGACGATGCGGCCGTGAAGGCGAGCGCGACCTCGCCGAGACCGAGCGAGAAAAGCCGATTGCCGCGCCGCGACTGGCAGTAATAGTCACGCTTCGGCATGGCCCGCGCGACGATCTCGATCTGGCGTTCATTGAGGCCGAAGCGGCGGTAGATATCGGCGATCTGAGGCTCGAAGGCGCGCTCGTTCGGCAGGAAAATCCGCGTCGGGCAGCTCTCGACGATGGCGGGTGCAATCGCGGAATTGTCGATGTCAGCAAGCGATTGCGTTGCGAAGAGGACGGACGCGTTCTTCTTCCGCAATGTCTTCAGCCATTCGCGGAGTTGGCCGCCAAAAGTGCCGTCATCGAGCGCGAGCCAGCCTTCATCGACGATGATGAGGCTCGGACGTCCGTCGAGGCGATCCTCGATCCGGTGGAACAGATAGGCGAGCACGGCGGGCGCTGCCGCCGACCCGATCAGCCCTTCGGTCTCGAAGGCCTGGAAATCGGCCGTTCCGAGCTCTTCAGTTTCGGCGTCGAGCAAACGCCCGAAGGGGCCGCCAAGACAGAATGGCGCCAATGCCTGTTTGAGTTCGGTCGACTGCAACAGGACGGAAAGCCCTGTGAGCGTTCGTTCTCCTACGGGCGCCGAGGCGAGCGACGTCAGCGTTGACCAGAGATGATCCCGCGCGACCGGATTGATGGTGACGCCTTCACGCGCGATCAGGCCGGACAACCAGTCCTGCGCCCAGGCGCGTTCGCTCGTCTCGTCGATGTTGCGGAGCGGCTGAAGCTGGACGGCGGCTTCGTCATCCGAGAGCGCGCCGGCGAGATCCTGCCAGTCGCCACCACAGGCGACGGTCGCACAGCGGATCGAGCCGCCGAAGTCGAAGGCGAATACTTGGCTACGCCCGTAGCGAGGAAATTGCAGCGCCATCAACGCCAGCAACACGGATTTGCCCGAGCCGGTCGGACCGACGACCAACGTGTGCCCGACATCGCCGACATGGGGCGAAAAGCGGAACGGGGTCGAGCCTTCCGTCTCCGCGTAAAAGAGCGGCGGACCGTCCAGATGATCGTTGCGCGCCGGTCCTGCCCAGACCGCCGAGATCGGGATCATGTGGGCGAGATTGAGCGTGGAGACCGGCGGTTGACGGACATTGGCGTAGAGATGGCCAGGCAGCGAGCCGAGCCACGCCTCGATGGCGTTCAAGGTCTCGGGCTTGCAGGTGAAGTCACGTCCCTGGATGACCTTTTCGGCCGCCTTTAGCTTTGCGTCCGCGACAGCTTCGTCCTCATCCCAGACGGTCAGTGTCGCGGTGATGTAGGCAGCGCCCGCCATGTCGGCGCCGAGCTCCTGCAAGGCTTCATCGGCGTCGGCGGCCTTGTTCGCCGCGTCGCTATCGAGCAGCGTCGACGCCTCGTTGGTCATCACCTCTTTCAGGATCGCGGCGACGGATTTGCGCTTGGCGAACCACTGCCGGCGAATGCGCGTCAGCAACTTGGCGGCGTCGGTCTTGTCGAGGCAGATGGCGCGCGTGACCCAACGATATTCGAAGGGTTGGCTGTTGAGCTCATCCAGCAGTCCCGGCCATGTGGCTGTGGGGAATCCGATGATGGAGAGGCTGCGCAGATGCGCCCCTCCCAAACTCGGCGCCAGTCCGCCGACAAGCGCGCTATCGGCCAGGAGCGCGTCGAGATGCATCGGCGTTTCCGGCACACGCACGCGTTGACGACGCGTCGACACGGTCGAATGCAGAAAGGTCAGCGTTTCTTCGTCGGAGAGCCAGGCCGCTTCCGGCATGAAGCCGTCGAGGAGATCAAGCAGACGATCCGTCCGCGCCGCAAAGCTCGCGACGTGCTCCTGCGGATTGAGCCCTTTGTTGGGGGCATCCTCATAAAGCCACCGCCCGGCGCGGCTGGCGTCGTCCGCCGGGGGCATCCAGACGAAGGTCAGGAAATAGCTGCTTTCGAAATGACTCGACGCCTCCTCGAACTGAGCCCGCCGCTCCGCATCGACGAGCGCGGACACGGGATCGGGAAAACGCGAGAGAGGATAGTCGCGCGCCGGCAGGCGTTGCGCCTCGACGAATATCGCCCAGCCCGATCCGAGTCGGCGGAGTGCGTTGTTGAGTCGGCCGGACACGGCGACGAGTTCCGACGGTGTCGCGGAGTCGAGGTCAGGCCCCCGAAACCGTGCTGTGCGTTGCAGACTGCCGTCCTTGTTGAGGACGACGCCGGGCGCGACGAGCGCCGCCCACGGCAGGAAGTCGGCGAGGAGCGAGGATTTGGAGCGGTATTCGGCAAGGCGCATCATCGCTCAGACTCCGAACCAAGTTGGGAAGCGAAGATGCTGGCGTGCGACATCGACGATCTGAGCGTCGCGTTTTGCGGCCCAGACCGCGAGGAGATGGCCGACAAGCCAGAGTACCATCCCGATCACCCAAAGCCTGAGCCCGAGTCCGACGGCCGCTGCGAGCGTGCCGTTGGCGATGGCGACTGTGCGGGGCGCGCCGCCCAGCAGGATCGGTTCGACCAGGGCGCGGTGGACGGGCGCGTAAAAGCCCGGAATGTCGGCCTCGTCCCGCATCAGATCAGCGCCCCGCCGCCGAAGGAGAAGAAGGACAAGAAAAAGCTCGATGCCGCGAAGGCGATGGATAGGCCGAAGACGATCTGCACGAGGCGCCGGAAGCCGCCGGAGGTGTCGCCGAAAGCGAGGGTCAGGCCTGTGACGATGATGATGATCACCGCGACGATCTTGGCGACCGGCCCTTCGATGGATTCCAGGATTGACTGAAGCGGCGCCTCCCAGGGCATGCCCGAGCCCGCCGCATGGGCGGGCGCGACGAGCAGAAGGCTGAACGCGAGGGCCGTCGCGTAGAATGGCCAGCGCGGATAAAGGATCGTGGTTTTGGTCATGGATGGTCTCCTGTCCTGAGGTGAAGAAGCGGTTGGGTCTGGTAGTCGCCGGTCGCATCGAGCCCCTCGACGCGGGCGAGTTCGGAAAGCCGGCGAGCCGATCCACGTCCGGAGAGGACGGCGATCAGGTCGATGGTCTCGGCGATCATCGCGCGAGGCACGGTGACGACGGCTTCCTGGATGAGCTGTTCGAGCCGGCGCAGTGCGCCGAGAGCCGATCCGGCATGGATGGTGCCGATCCCGCCGGGATGGCCGGTGCCCCAGGCTTTGAGGAGATCGAGCGCTTCGGCGCCGCGCACCTCGCCGATGGGAATGCGGTCAGGACGAAGGCGGAGCGAGGAGCGAACGAGATCGGAGAGCGACGCAACGCCATCCTTGGTCCGCAGAGCGACAAGGTTGGGCGTCAGGCATTGGAGTTCGCGCGTATCCTCGATCAGAACGACGCGGTCGGAGAATTTGGCGACTTCCGCTAGCAGCGCGTTGGTAAGGGTGGTCTTGCCGGTCGAGGTGCCGCCGACGACGAGGATATTGGCGCGCGACGTGATGGCGTCACGCAAGGTCGCCGCCGCATCGTCTGGCATGATCCCGGCGCGGACATAGTCTTCGAGCGTGAAGACGGCGACGGCGGGCTTGCGGATCGCGAAGACGGGCGCGGCGACCACAGGCGGCAACAGTCCCTCGAACCGCTCCCCCGTTCCCGGCAACTCTGCCGACACGCGCGGAGATCCCGCATGGACCTCGGCGCCGACATGGTGCGCAACCAGACGGACAATGCGCTCACCGTCAGCTGTGGAGAGCTCTACGCCCGTTTCGGTGAGACCTTCGCTCAGCCGGTCGACCCACAGACGCCCGTCCGGATTGAGCATCACCTCGATAACCGCAGGGTCTTCGAGCCATGCGGCTACGTCGGCCCCCAGAGCGGTTCTGAGCATGCGTGCGCCGCGAGTGAGAGCTTCTGATTTTAAGGTGCATACGGTCATCGAGGGCCCCGTGTTTGATTTCGGGGCTCATTAAGAAGACCGCTATCGGGTTAGCGGCAACAGTCTTGTAGGCGTAGTACAAGGGCGGCGCGCAAAGGCAGGGAGTCGCGTAGAGCGCTGGAATGAGTGAGGGCTACTTTTCGGATAATTGTGCCGTTCATGCCCGCTGGATCAGTGACCGCCTCTGGTGCATGTTGGGTCTATGGGGCATCCAACCAACAAGACTTCTCCGCGCGTTCATCGCTGGACCTACACCGTCGAGGCTGACGAGGTCTCATTCGTATTGCCGGATGGGTGTGTCGACATCCTTGTCTCGTCCTGCGGCGAGACCAACCGCGTCTTGATTGGCCTCACCAATTGGGACTTCTCGCCAAGACAGGTGAAGCTAAAGGCGGGAACCTCTTTGATTGGTTACCGATTGCGGCCAGGAACCACCATTCGCCTGTCTGATCTTCAGATCGAAAATGGCGCGCATTCAAATCTGGGACCAGAAATCGAATGCAGTGTGAGGCATGATCAGGAGGTTGAGGAGATCATCTATGATCTCAGTCTTCCGGGTAGCGGTGTAGAGCGCTCGGCCAAGCAGCAAGGCGTGTCGGAACGAACCCTGCAACGCCGTTTTAAGGACCTTTCCCTTCCGCCTCCGATCTTCTGGCGTCAGTTAGGGCGGGCCAGGCGGGCGGTTCGGGCATTGCCATGTCGCGTTCCGCTTTCAGATATCGCGTTCGAATATGGCTTTAGCGATCAGGCTCACATGACGCGGGAGTTCTTGCGGTGGTTTGGACGAACACCGGCGCAGTTGCGCCAGGACTCAGCCACATTAAACGAACTGGCTCAACCGGGCTTGAGCAATTGGTCAGATGAAACCGTCTTGAAGCCTGTAAGCCTGTAAGCCTGACTTAGGAAGTCTTCGCATCGCTTTTCAACGATGTCCGACAGGCCAACGAGCTTGATGTGTCGCCGACGTTTCCCACGACCCTCTAGGATTTCATCCGGGTCGTCGAGTTGTGCGCCATGGGTGAACTCCAGGGATACGTGGCTTGTATAGGCAAAGACACCGCAAAATTGCGACTTGGGTTGCCCAGCGATGCTTTCGACGATGACGCCACCATACTTCTCGACAAAACCCGCATTGGGCTCGACCGAGAGGACCAGGATTTTTAACCGCTCGATGATCTCATCCTGCATGGCGTCAACTCGGCAGCTGTACGGCCGAGCAAATTTCAATCAGGTAGCCATTCGGATCGGACACATAGGAGGTCGTCTGTCCCCAGGGTTCGTCGCGTGCGTTCTGAATGAGCGTGGCGCCGGCATCGACAGCCCGCTGCAAAGCACCCGCCACATCATCTGTCTCGAAGGCGATCTCGAATGTCGGCGCATCCGGTCTTGGCGAAGCCGGGTTCTTGTCCAACTGGCGCATCAGTTCCTTGGAGGAAAAGGCAAGTTTGGTGGTCCCGGTCGTCATTTCACCGTAATCACCGCTTTCATGAAGGAACGCTCGTTCAAGCCCGAACGCCCTTTCGAAGAAGTCCAATGACGCGGAGACGTCATCTACGTACAAGATTGTATAGCGAAAGATCATTCAAGGTACCTCGCATAGAGTTTGCGTAAGACAGCGCTACGACGCATCGACATGGATGTCTTGAAAAAAGCCGACATCCATCGGCTTTGAAGCATCATGCATTTTGGAGCTCGGCGCCTTCATTGCTCTGATCGGAGACTGGCGACTTCCTCCGAGATCTCCTTGGTCAGTGTGTTCCCCTTGGCCAGCCGCCGACCGAGCGTTTCTACAAAGCCTTCATACCGCTCGCGGCCTTTCGCCTGCGCTGCGTCGCGCATCGTATCTGGCAGCGGCGGAGTCGTCGTGAGCCAGAACCGGACGAACAATGCTATCGCTTCGTTGCCGATCGTCACATCCCGCTCAAGGCGCTCGACAGCGCGGGTCAGCCGGTCAAGTCGCCGTGTGATCGCAGCCTCGCGCTGATCGGCGGCGTCCGGTGAGAGATAGGAGGCCAGCGCCGCTTCCACGATCTGGGATTTCGACACATTGCGCCGTGCCGCCAGCGCGTCGAGCTCCGGCGACAACGACGGATCGAAATAGACATTGAGCCGATCTTTCTTCATGGCGAGCCTCAAAGATCGATGCCGTCATCGGGATCGAGCGAGGCTTGGCGCGCGACGCTTTTGAACCGCCCCTGCATCTGCCGGGCACGCTGCGCATCATCATCCGGCTCATCGTCGAGACCTGCGAATTCTTCCCGTGCCGGCGCTGTTCGTTCCGGTGCGATGTCTTCATGCTCGGGCAGTTCCGGCTCGCGGCGGATGCCGCTGTCACTGTCCTCACTCCCGTAGCGGAAGGCCTTCTTCCTGGGGTTGGGCGCAGCGATGGTAGCTTGTCCGCTCCAATCATCCCTTTGCGGATTGTGGGGCGCGGCGTGATCGGCAACCAGTTGCGGCGGTTCGACGATGCGCAATTTGAACTGCGGGTCGATATAGTAGCGCGCCTTCTTCCCCCGGATCGGCGGTGCGCCTGAGACGAGGACAATCTCATCATCCGGCGGCAATTGCATGATCTCGCCGGGCGTCAGCAAGGGCCGCGCGGTCTCCTGCCGAGAGACCATGAGATGGCCGAGCCAGGGTGATAATCTGTGCCCGGCATAGTTCTTCATCGCCCGCATCTCGGTCGCCGTGCCGAGGGCGTCGGACACGCGCTTGGCGGTGCGTTCGTCATTCGTCGCGAAGCTCACCCGGACATGGCAGTTGTCGAGAATGGCGTTGTTCTGACCGTAGGCCTTCTCGATCTGATTGAGAGACTGGGCGATGAGGAATGCCTTGAGCCCATACCCGGCCATGAAGGCGAGCTGGCTCTCGAAGAAATCGAGCCGCCCGAGCGCCGGAAACTCGTCGAGCATGAGCAACAGGCGGTGGCGCTTGCGATTGGCGTTCAACTCCTCTGTCAGCCTGCGTCCGATCTGGTTCAGCACGAGGCGGACCAGCGGCTTGGTGCGGCTGATGTCGGAGGGCGGCACGACGAGATAGAGCGTGGTCGGCCGCGCGCCGGAGACCAGATCTCTAATTCGCCAGTCGCAGCGGCTGGTGACCTTGGCGACGACGGGATCGCGATAGAGGCCCAGAAAGCTCATCGCCGTGGACAGGACGCCGGAGCGTTCGTTCTCCGACTTGTTGAGGAGTTCTCGCGCCGCCTGCGCCACGACCGGGTGCGGTCGGTCGCCCAGATGCGGTGTGCGCATCATCGCCGCGAGCGTCGCCTCGATCGGCCGGCCGGGATCTGAGAGGAAGGCGGCGACGCCGGCGAGCGTCTTGTCGGCCTCGGCATAGAGGACATGGAGGATCGCGCCGACGAGCAGAGAATGGCTGGTCTTCTCCCAGTGGTTCCGGCGTTCGAGCAGGCCTTCGGGGTCGACCAGAATATCGGCGATGTTCTGAACGTCGCGCACCTCGCTGTCGCCGCGTCGGACTTCCAAAAGGGGATTGTAGGCCGCGCTCTTCGCATCGGTCGGATCGAACAGGAGGGTGCGGGAAAAGCGTGACCGCCAGCCGGCCGTGAGATCCCAGTTCTCGCCCTTGATGTCATGGACAATGGCCGAGCCCGGCCAGGTCAGCAGGCTCGGCACGACAAGCCCGACACCCTTGCCGGAGCGGGTCGGCGCGAAACACAGCACATGTTCCGGACCGTCGTGCCGGAGATATCGGTTCTCGAAGCGGCCGAGCACGACGCCGTCCGCGGCAAGCAGTCCTGATGATTCAACGTCTCTTCTCTCAGCCCATCGTGCCGAGCCATAGGTGGTGACGTCCCGCGCCTCGCGAGCGCGCAGGACGGAGAGGAAGATGGCAACGGCAATCGCGGCGATCCCGCCACTGCCTGCGATGATTGCGCCCTCGACGAACACGCGCGGCGCATAGGCGTCGTAGAAATACCACCAGACGAAGAAGCTCCAGGGCGGATAGACAGGCCAGCCGAGGACGTCCGTCATCGGCTCGCCGCCAGACGAAGCCGACCGCAACGAGCGAGACGATGATGATCTGGCCCCAGAGGATCCTGGTGGCCTGTGTTTGCTGTGTCTTGATCGGCATTTCTTTTCCTTCCGGGAGAATGCTCAAAGGCTGAGCCCGCGCTTGCGGCCGAGGCTCCAGTCGATCCCGCCGCCGGGCGTCATCGTGCCCGTCACGGGCTGGCTGAGGTGGCGTTCGAGCTGGGGCTTCCACGGGACGAGTTCGAAGCCGAGGCCGTCATCGACCATGGCGAAGCGACCCGAAGCGAGATCGAGCCGCCGGCGATAGGTGCCGGAGATGCGATCACCCTCGGCGGGCTTGCGGCGAGGCAAGCCGGTCTCGGCCTCGATAGCCGCCGCCGCCGTGTCGAGTTCTCGGTCGCGCAGCGTTTTCAGAAGATCGCGGGCGAAGGTGATGCGCTGGCCGTTCCTGGTCGCCAGCCCCTCGGCGACGAGATGATCGCGACGCCGGTCCAGTGCCCCGCGGACCTCGGCGCCGAACCCGCCCATGCTGAGCGGCGCGCGTTCCTTTGCCAGTTGCACTCGGTCGAGCCAAGTGGCGCCGTTCGCGCCGATCTGGGTTTCGAGGTTGAGATCGGAGCGGCCGACGAGGGCCATGCGCTGACCACCGCCATCGTTCGAACGCGAGACACGCGTTTCGACAATGCCGCCTTCGGGCGTGTCGCCCGTGGCGTCGAGATCGTTGAAGCGCAGATGATGGACGCGGCCGTCCACCGCGTCGATCACGGCATAGGCTTCGCCGCTCAGCTCGTCATGGAGGCCACGTTCGACGAGCCTTCCCAGCACCGGGGCGTGAGGCGTGTCTTCAATGGCGAAGTCCGCTTGCGCGCGATCGGGTCCGCCCGCCATGGCGCGGTGCATGGTCTTGATGATGTCGCCCCGGATGGAAAGCTCGCGCAACGTCTGTTGGGCGCCGGGCTTCAGCGACCACACCGCGGGGGCGAGCCTGTTGGCGAGGCCGAGCCGTTCCAGCGTCTGCGCGCGGCCGATCAGCAATTTGCGCAATTCCGGATCGCGCGGCTCCGGCGATCCCGGACGCAGATCGGCAACGCCGGCGCCATCATCGACAAGCCCTTGCAGCGCGCGGTCGAGACCGGTCCAGCGCTCGGCGGTTACTTCCGTCTGAAGCCCGGCTGCGATCTCCCGCTCGGTGCGTGGGCCGAGCTCCAATTCGACCAGTTGCTCGGCGCAATCGCGGAGACCCCGGCTGATATAGTCACGCGAGATGACGAGGTCTTTCCCATCGTCGGCACGGCCGCGCACCAGCACATGGACATGGGGATTGTCGGTATTCCAGTGATCGACGCCGATCCAGTCAAGCTTCGTGCCGAGATCGCGCTCGGCCTCATTCATCAGGTCGCGTGTGTAGGCGCGCAGGTCTTCGAGGCGGTCGGCGTCTTCGGGCGAGACGATGAAGCGGAAGTGATGCCGATCCTCTTCGCAGCGTTCGGCGAAGGCGCGATCATCGACGCTGTCCGCTTCGGCGTTGAACGTGCCCGCATCACGCCCGTCGCGGGTCACACCCTCACGCTTGAGATAGGCGATGTGTTTGGCGAGCGGGGCGGAACGGAAACGTGCGCCTCGATGACGGACGACGCGCGCCTTGATGACAACGCGCCGCTGGGTGCGTGACAGTCCGCGCGCTGCGCTGGCGAAACGGCCGCGACCGAATTGTGAGCCGCGCCCGCGGCCCTTCGAACCGTTCAGCTTGTATCCGGTGTGTCCGGCCTTGCGGGCGGCGCCCATGACCTGGCCGACGAAGCTTTGCGCCTTCCGGGCGCTTGTCCCTTTGTTGCGGATGCGGCCGGGCCGGATGCGCATGTCATTGTCGCGGTCGCTCATGACAAAGCGCCCGCCAGAAAGTGCGTGGCACGGTGAAAACCGCGTGAAAACAGTGGGTTGGGCCGTGGGGCAGCACTGCGCCCATGACTGCGGCGGGCGAAATACCCAACAACAACAACGACATAGCGCGCATCCGTGCCGCGCCTTTTATCTCGCCCTCCCGTTGTTGTTGCGCCTTCCGTCCCCGTCCTTCCTCCCGGAAGCACGCCATCGCACGACGGACTGCGCGAGAGTGCGATCAGCGAGATCATCGCTGATCCCCGGTTCCATGTGGCGGGAAAAGGCTGTCAGAAGCGCCCGACGTGTGCGGAGGATAAACGCCGGCATCGCTGCTTGGGTGCGTTACGTCAGCAGCCGTTTGCCGATCAGTATGCGCGGCGAAGAGTGGCGCCGTGCGCCAATCCACGGTCAGAATTGCGCTCGGTTCTCGCCGTTCTGTTGCAACTGATGCCCCGATGAGCGGCGCTAGCGCCGCAACATAATCGCGGGTTTCTTGGGGTAGTGGGCGACCCGTTGCCAGGTGCTTGGTGTAGCGTGTCGGTCCCCCATTGTAGGCGGCGAGGAAGCCCGGCGATCCGAAGCGGTCATGCAGTTCACGCAGATAAGCGGTGCCCGCGAGAATATTGTCGCGCGGCTCGAACGGATCGGAGCCGAGTCCGTAACGCGCGCGGAGCTCGGCCCAGGTCGCGGGCATGATCTGCATCAGCCCCATCGCGCCTCTTTCGCTGATGGCGCGCGCATCGCCGGCGCTTTCCCTGCGCATGATAGCGAGGATCCAATGCGCCGGGACGCCGAAGCGCTGCGCAGCTTCGTCGATATAAGCTGTATAGGGATTGCCGCGTTGTTCCGTCCTGGACGACGCGGCTTCTGCTGATACGGCGTGAGAGATAACCACGCCGGAGAGCAGACCGCAGAGGAGGAACTTCGCGAAAATCGCGTAGCGCCGAGACGAACTAGCCGCGCTCATCGCGCTTCTCGGCACGCTTTGCGGGACGGTTCCAATAGAGCGCCCAATGCTCGTCTTCCGCGTCAGTCTTGAAGAGATTGGCGCGGATCGGAGATGCAAGGGTCGGGTCGTCGATCTGCAAAGAGATGTATGCGCCGGCTTTCTCGCTGTTGCGTTTCCAGCCGGCGCCAATCTCCGGCCCGTCGTCATCGCCGTGATGGATGCGATAGTCGGGCGCGTTTTCGCTATCTGACGGCGTTGCAGGAACGAGCGTGAGTTCTCGGTAGAGAGTGAGCGTGTGAAGGCGTCCGGTGAAGCCAGATTCCATGCGGGTGAATTGACCGATCTGAGCCATGGGGCAGTTCCTTTCATTTGCGGTCGGAAGAATTTTCGGGAGCGTCAGCGTCGTCATCGGCGCGCCAGACATAGTGGCCGTCGCCATCTTCATCGGTGAGGATCGGAACGGCGCGTCCGATCACGGCGTCGGCCGGGAGTGCGCCGAAATAGCGACCGTCAAGACTGTCGGGATGGCTGGGATTCAGGAGGAAGAGCTCTGTGCTGGCGACGATGTGGCAGCCCTGCCAAACGGGCAGGTCGCGTCCGAAGCGGTCGCTCGGCCTAGCCTGCGCCAGGGTGATGTCGTCGACAGTGACAGCGGCGCCATCGCGGCAGACCCGCTGTCCGGGAAGCGCAGCGATGTGCTTGAGGAGCGGCACGCCTTCAGGCAGATAGCCGCGCTCGTCGAGATAGATCGCAAGCGATTTCGGAGGATCGACAACGACCAGATCGCCGACGACAAGATCGTTGTCCGATGCGACGGCGTAGAGTCCGATTGGCGCACTCGCGGACGCGTTCCAGATCAGCTTGGGGCTGACATGAACGAAGGCCAGTCCGCCGATCGCGAGCACCGAGAAATAGGTCGTCATGACGTAGCCGAACCGGGTCATGACGCGCTCCCCGCCGACGCGGCATGCAATGACAGTGGATCGGGCGGACAGGCTTGGCGCAGAAGCCAGGCGCGATGCTGAGCGGGTGTGTAGCCGCGCGGTTCCAAGCCTGCAGACAGCCTGTTGTGAACATGGCGCCAATAGTCCGGCGCGGCGTCAGCCGGGTCGATGCCGAGCGCTTCGATCGCGTCGGCGAACTGAAGGACCCGTTCGACCTTGGGCCAGCCGGACAGACGCAGCAGACTATCGCCGCCGGGCGTCACATGCGGCACGGTCGCATAGGGTTCACCAGTTCGCGGCACGCGCAGGATGTCGATCCGGCTTTCCGCCGTTCCGAAATCATTTGCCTGCCAGCGGACGAAGGCGAAGACGGCGCCGGGATCGAAAGAGACGGTGCTGCGACTGCGGCTATGGATCATTGTCCGCACGATCCGGCCAAAGCGAATCCAGTGCTCGATCTGCTTCTCGATCCAGACGAGATCGACGGTGGCACCGCCGCTCATGAGCGGGCTTTCCGGGCATAGGCGGGCGAGATCGCTGCATGCCGCTTGGCGGGCAACACCTCGTCGCCCGTGTCGTCCGAGGTCGAGTTCTTCTCTCCCCGGCTGACCCAGGCCTGCAGATCTTCGATCGCATAGACGACACGCCCGCCGATCTTCGAGTAGCGTGGTCCCGTGCCGTAGGTGCGATGTTTTTCGAGCGTCCGCCCCGAAAGGCCGAGAAAACGGGCCGCTTCAGGCGTTCTTAAATAGCGTGGGGGAAGTCCGGCATTGGGATCGGGCATGGGTCGCGTCTCCGGTCAGGCCATCCCGCTGCGGGAAGCGCGGGACTGTCGGAGACGAGAAAAGCGTAAGATGCGCGCCGGGAGGGATGACGATCAGCGGGCGGCGAAAACGTTACCCCCAAATGATCGGCGGAATCGGCGTTTCGTCAGGCTCGATCAGAACGGGATTTCGTCGTCCAGGTCCGCGGCCGGCGCCCGCCGGGAAGCTTCGATGCGTTCGATAAACGCAAGCGATGCGAGGACGCTGTCGATTATGAATTGCGCTTCCGAGACGTCGAGGAGCTCATTGTCATGGGCGAAAGAGCGCTTGTTGCGCGCCTGATTTAGGCCGTCGAACAGTTTGTGCTGGACGCGCAGCGTTGGCAGCGCGAACTCACTGACGGCGCCTTCATCACGCAACGCCTTGCCGTATGCGCCGAATATGGCGTCGAGCGGAGTCTTTGCATCGACGGCCTGATTGCGTGATGCGAGCAGATCGCGGAAGCGTTTGACGCAATAGGTATGAACACGGTCCAACGCGACATCCGGTTTCTCTGCGACGAGATCGGCGGCGATGGACGCACGCAGTTTGGGAAGCGTGGTGTCGTGCGAGAAGTCTTTGAACGCGTCGTCGAGGTTCAGCGCAGACGCGTTTTCCAACTCGTTGGTGAACTGTTCAAGCCATGCTTTCAGGCGTTCTTCCTTGGTAGGGTCGGACTCTACATATCCGTCAAGACCGCAGCGGTACACCCACAAGACGCGGAGAACTTGGGCGACGAGGCGCGGTTCGGCGACCTCGACGAAGCCTCGGAGTGTCTTGCCTTTGCTGGCGCCTTCGACCTGGAAGCGCTGTTGGAAAATCTGGATATCGAAATTCTCCTCAAACCACTCGGCCATGGTTCGATCGGAGAAGTCGAGGACATAACCGCCGCCACTGTGAAAGATCTGGTCGAACACGGCTCTTTGCTGCGAAGGCAATCGACGCGTGCGTCCCATAATCTTGGGAAGGTTGGAGGTTAGTATCTGCGATGGCTGTGTCATTCGGCGAACATAACGGAAACTCTTCAAATCGCACAGCCGATGAAGTGAAGCGGCGATTTCAACTGTTCTTACCCTGAAGAAGCTGCCGATATCCATGATCGATCATCATTCGACCGAAGGCGGCTAGGCGCGCAACCTGCGCTTTAAGCGAACTGGTCTTCCATGGTTCTGCGGCGACTCGGTCGCCGCCGAAGAAGACCGTCGCAACAGCGCGGTAGCTGGCGCCGTTCCGCCGTCCGTCGATTGTTCGCAGAGCACGTTTCACGCGCTCGCGTCGTTGCGGCGTGAGTGGAGGATCGGCGTCGCCATCGATGAGTTGGTGATACAGCCGATCAGCGGCGGCGAGCCGAACAGGCCAATCGCCATCGAGGGGAAGCAGAAGGCCGATGGGCCGATCGTCGACCTGATTGCCGACCAGATTGGCGCCGTCCGCCAGCCGAATCCATGATAGCCCATCGGCTTCGATTTTACGGTCAGCAATCCTGTCGGGACGAACGGCGTCGTTGAGGCCGACGTCCGGCAGTGCGGCGAAAAGATGAACCACGGCAGGCGCTACGTCCGGGAGCCAAAAGACTGTCGCGTCGAGAGCGTTGAGTTGTGGGTCCGCCAGGAAATCGTAACCCCCAATCGGCCGGAACGCCGCCGCCCTCCCGCTTTAGGTCATGGTCTCTGCGATAGTGAGTGTTTCGCCGCAGGCATTCCCATGCGAGCCCAGAGAGACCGAGATCGTCGAAGTGACGGTATTCATCATCGTTGCGCCAATCGGCCGGCATGGCGAAGTCCTCCCAACCACTCGCCGCGCCAAGGATCGGCGTTAGTTGATTGGATGTTCCGCTGTAAATCGGAGGTTGCATAGTGTGGCCGTAGACATCGCGTGATGCATACGACGCATCAATGCGCCTTCTAGCTTGCTGGAAATCCGCTCTTCAGGAGATCGCGATAACCCTGTTCGGTCATCCAACGCGCGCGGGACAGATGGCTATCATGAACCTGGCGGGCGCGTTCCGGCTCCATTTTGGCGTCGATGCCGAGCAAAAGCGACGACACCTCCTCAAGCGACGCTCCGGCGTCATTGGCATCTAGAAGCCGCATGTAAAGCTTGAGATGATCGCGGTCATAGAGCGTCACAGCCGCATCGTCCGGCGGTGTGTCTGCGATCATGAGCTGCGTGGATGCCATGCGGGGTCCTTACGGGCTTGAGGCGAATTATTAATGAACCGGAAACCATAATGGGGCAAGCGCGGGCTTATTGAGAATTGCGAATCTGGCCGCCACGCGCGGGTGAGTCACGGCTTGGCTCCGCGTATTATAGTACGTCGCATTAAAATACGCGATCCGCATTTTACTGGCGGATGGATATTCGGGAAGTATTTGGCGCGAACCTGCAGTTTTTTCGGGAGAAAGTCGGCCTCAGCCAAGCTGCTTTGGCGGACAAGATGGGCGTAGACCGCGCGCATATAAGCGCGATGGAGCGGGGCCAGCAGAACGTCACCATCATCACGCTCTGGCATGTGGCCGAGGCGCTCGACGTCAGACCGGCGGCGCTTCTGGACGATCAGGGGAAGAGCCGAAAGGCATGATGGCTGCCCCTCCCGGCTAATCCGGGAGGGGTTACCGGGGGCGTCAATCGCCTCTCTGGCGACGCGACCGAGACCAGATGAGGCTGTAGCTGTCTTCGCCTTCGATGACGGTATCGTCAAAGAGGTTGGCGTAGATCGGAGCGGTGAAGCTGGGATCGTCGAGCTTGAGGCTCAGATAGTCGCGGCCCTCGTTCGAGCGCTTGGACCACGCGGCGCCGATCTCGGCGCGGCCGACGAATACGCGGTGGCTGGGCGCATTGTCGTTCGCGCGGTCCTCTTCCGGGATGATCCTTACATTTTTCGCCTGAACGCTGAGGGTAACGATCTCGCCGACGTACTCGTTGGCGGACTTCTTGAAGGTTCCGATGGTGGCCATGTCAGTTCTCCTTTTGGCTTTCGAGCCCGCGCCTGTCGCGGCCTCGATGGCGATCGACGAGGCCGGGACGACCGCCGACGCAGTCCGAAGGACCCGCAGCGCATGCGAAGGACGGCGGAGACGTAGTTTCTTGGTCCGCGAGGAATGGGCGTAGCCCAGGGGAAGAAAGTCCGTCTCCGCCGTTGCGGCCAGGGCGGTCGAGGCGTCAGTCGATCCCGGCCAGATCAGTCCATGAGAGGCCGCGTCGGGCGTGGGTGATGAGGCTCAGGAGAAGGTTGTCAGTGGCCAGCGATGACCGGGCATTGTCGGCAACGCGATGTGAGGCTTGGTTGCTACAGCGATTGCGCAAGGCGCAATCCGAGGTCGTCGATCGCAAACGTGGGGTGGTTTCGCCGTCTATTTGTCGCAAGACAGCCTCGCTCGTGATCCGCCCATCCTCCACCTCGGAATATGCGATAGGGTCCGTAGGTATCCGGATCATAAAGATCTGAGCAGCATTCCCAAACGTTGCCGAACATATCTTACAACCCCAGCCATTGGGTTGCTTCATCGCGACGTGGTGCGTGGTGCGGGTGTCCTTCGGAGTTGCTTTTGTACCATGCCATGTCGTCCAGTTTGCCGTATCGCGGTTCCGAAGTCGTTGCGCGACACGCATATTCCCACTCTGCCTCAGAGGGCAATCTATAGCCGCACCCGCCACGGTGTTCGCACAGATGCTAGCCGTCCTCGGATATGTTATAAGACTCCGGCAGCCCGGCGCTGTTGCACAAATCAGCGTTGGCGCGGATCACTGGCCTGCTGCCGGTTTCGTGGACACCGAGATAAGGTGTCTGAGGGAACTGGAGATTGGCTATATGAGTAATTTCAGATGATGCACCTGGGATCAACGCTGTGGCGTAAGTCGTCATGTCCGAACGGGAATATTTGGGCGCGTCTGTTGAACGCTGTAAGTCATAGTTCAGGCTCGAATTCACATTCATAAAATTACCGAGTGGCCGAGAGGATTGTCATGCCTCGGAAAGTTTTCTTATGGGTGATTGAAAGCCCTGCTGCCTCTAGCTGATCGCATATCCATTCTGGCGACAGTTTCAGTTTCGGATAGGCGCTGCATTGAAACTGCCAACCGTCAGCTGTACGGGTGTGGATGAGGTCATGGACCATGACCGTTTGACCGCGATCCTCCAGAAAGCAGACCATGATCCGTTCACCATTGCTTCTGAGTGGAATAAAGCGATCAGGGCCTAGAGGTATTGTGGAGAGATTTCGCCAAGACAGTACGATCTGCCCGCCTTCTGCGAGCGTGTCTGAAATCTTGCAAAAGAGAGCAGTTACATCACTGGCGCCTTCAAGATGCGTCAGCGTATCGCCCATGCATATGATTGTATTGGCCGGATCGCTTAGTAGATCAGGAAACTGCATCAAATCAGCTTCATGATTTGAGATCGGCAACTCTTGCGCGTGGATCGCAAGCTCCGCCAAAAGTGAAGCGCTGGTGTCGATCGCATAGACGTGTGAAGCGCCCAATTCTGCGAGCGCTACAGATTGAAACCCCGAGCCACAGCCGAGATCGACGGCCACCCCAGGAACGGAGAGACCGATTTCACGCAGTAATTCTTTCTGTTCCGCAACCTTTTGTTCAAACGGTACACCGAACATCCAAGTGTAGTGTTGCGCGAGCAGCTTGTCATAGTGTTCCTTTTGAGAGCTCATGTTGAAATTTCCATTTTTTCGTGAAGTTTTGTGTTGCTAACTTACATTGTTCGGCGGCGGAACCGGGACGCGCAGCCGTCGCCTAGGCGCAGCGCCGCGATCCGCATTAATTGCTCAAGATCATCCGCTTCCGCCGTTAGCTCGACCCGACCGCGCGAAGCAGTAGCACACCCTTTGTACGACGGCTTCAGGCAACTTGACGTATCTCCGGTCCTGCAAGGGATGTGATGCGAACCCATGCCGTCGCACCAACGATGATCGCACCGATGCTCGCGAGGACGAGGGCCCACGTCTCGCCTGCGCCGCCGGTCTCAGAGAGCCCTTTGACCGCGTGAAAGCCGGCCAGCACCGCCGGCAAGGCATAGAGCGCGCCGATCGCCAGGCGGATGGTCGGTGACCGGATCGTGGCGAACGCGACTTGCCCGAGGATAAGAGCGACGGCGCCGGCGAACAGGGCGACGGCGATGGCGACGATCGGCCCCGCGCCGTTTTCAAACGCATAGTAGCTGACCGTGACGGCGACGAAGAACGGAAGCGCATAGACGGCCAGGCTGAACAACAGCCAACAGAGAAAGCCGAGGCCAACAACGCTCAGCAATACGGACAGAAACATGGGCGGTCTCCACAGAGTTGGAGCGCCTCCACCAACCGCCACGGCACCTTTCGAAGTATAGCGCAAAGCAGCGCGCGCCGGAACCTTCCGGCGCGCGCATCAGGTGATGCATCCTGTGCATCATACTGCCTGCGCCGTATTTTTCTTCGGTCTGAAATCAAATAGCGGAACACCTAGCTTACGAGCCTTGTCGGCCAGGTTGTCCGTGATCCCGGAGCCCGGAAAGAGGATGAGGCCGATGGGCATCGCCTCAAGAAGCGCGTCGTTGCGCTTGAACGGCGCCGCCTTGCCGTGGCGCTTCCAGTCCGGCTTGAAGACGATCTGCTGGCATTTGCGGTTATCCGCCCAGCAGGCGGCTATCTTCTCCGCGCCTTTGGGCGATCCGCCATGTAGGAGCACCATGTCGGCGTGTTTGGTCATCACGCGGTCCAGTGCCGCCCAGATGGCCCGATGGTCGGTGACGTCGAGCCCTCCGGAGAAGGCGACCCGTGGACCGGTGGGCAGAAGCGGTTCGATCTCCGCGCGTCGCTTCGCCGACAGAAAGTCGCGGCTGTCGATCATGGCTGCAGTCAGCGTGCGGTGACTGATCCGTGATCCAGAGTGCGGTCGCCAGGTCTGACCGATATGGGTCTCGAAGTGGTCGGCGGCGATATCGCGCATGAGCTCGTAAGCGTTGCGCCGCTCGATCAGCGTGGTTCCTTGCGCCGTCAGTGCTTCGAGTTCGACCGAGCGAATTTCCGACCCGTCCTGCTCACGCTGTGATCGTTTCTGGGCCTGCTCATTGTCGTCGAGGTCGCGGTCGACACGGGCCGCTGTGCGATGAAACAGGTTCGTGACTGACCAGAGCAGGTCTTCGAGATCCGGTTCGAGACGTGTGTCTTGCAGCGTGGCGGCGAGTGCGTCGAAGATTTCGGCTATCGCACACTGGAGGGCGTCGGCTTCGGGCAAGGGTCTCGGGTCGGGTTCGTCGGCGAAAGGCCGATAGCCATAGAGCTGCAATTCTTCGAGTACGGCCGCGGTTGCGGAGCTGGCCATTGGTTCGGTGGTCTCGGCGGTCATGGGATCGTCTCCTGTTCGGCAAGGGCCGCGCCTCTCGCGGCCTTCCCGAGCGACGGGAAAGCGGGGGCTGGCCGGGACTGCACCGCCGGTCACGGCGGCCGAAGCCAGAGGCGGAGGACGGCGGAGGCGGCGCTCTTTTGTTTCGCGATGCAAAGCCGGCCTTTACGCCCGGCGGCGGAAAAGAGTGTCGCCGTAGCCGTTGCCGGCCCGGCCAGTCTCCGCTCCGTCTCGCTCCTCTCGGAAGGCCGAAGGCGAGGCTCTCGAATTAGGAGGTGATCTGACGATAGCGACCAGACTAGTGACGGGCCTGCTCTGCCGCTCAGTGTTCGTCGGAAAGCAGCCGTGAGAAATCGGCCGTGGCCAGTTGCTGCCCCAGATGCGTCCTTAGGTCGTCCCGTCCGAGCTTGCGGAGGTCTTCGTTGAAGTCGCCGCCAAGAGAAATAAGCCGGATCGTTTCGATACCGACGGCTCCTGCGCGTTCGATCAGATTGGCGGTGGCCATGTCGCCTGCTTCGTCGGCGTCGGCGGCGATGTAGAGACGCTGAAGCCCGGTCGGCAGGATCAGCGCGGCGAGATGATTGGCCGACAACGCGGATATGACGGGCATGTTGGGCAATGCCATGCGCACGGAGAGCGTGCT
>NZ_AWFD01000019.1 GCF_000682735.1 Hyphomonas sp. CY54-11-8
TGTAACCTATCTCTCCGGTACAAAGTGTTACCTATGTCTCCGGGTCGGACAGAAAGCAAATGGCGCACCCAAGAGGATTTGAACCTCTGACCTCTGCCTTCGGAGCTGGTTCATTGCCCTATCCGAAATGCGCGATAGGGCACGCCAGAGCACGATAACTACCTGAAAAACATTGATTTTCAGAATCCACTCTCCGAAATCCCTATCCGAGAATACGCCCGAATTTGCCGCCAAGTGCTTACGTGGTGCTTACGCGAAGTCGGGTCCGGCAGGGACTGGAACCATGGCGAAGATCACCAAGCGGGTCGTCGATACGGCTGAAACAGGCACCAAAGATTACGTCATTTGGGATGATGAACTCCCTGGGTTTGGTCTACGCGTCTTCGCATCCGGGAAGAGAAGCTATGTGATTCAGTATCGATCAAGAGGACGTTCGCGTCGCTATACGATAGGTCTGCATGGCGTATGGACTCCGGAGACCGCGCGTCGTGAAGCGAAAGCGCAACTTGGCCGGGTCGCTCATGGTGACGACCCCGCCGAAGAACGGGAAGAAGACCGGAAGGCGCTTACCATCAAGCAGCTCTGTGAGCAGTATATCGCCGACATGGAAGCTGGCCTCATCTTAGGGAAAGGCGGCCGGCCGAAGAAGGAGACCACCATTGCCACCGATGTCGGCCGCATCCGCAGGCACATCATTCCTCTTCTTGGGACACGACGTGTGCGGGACATCACAAAGCCGGACATGAACAACCTGATGAAAGACATCATTGCCGGTAAGACGCGCGTGACCATGAAAACCGAAAAGCTCCGTGGCAAGGCCATCGTTCGCGGCGGCCGTGGCACCGCGATCCGGACCATGGGCCTGCTCGGTGGCATTTTCTCTTATGCCGTCGAGGCTGGCGTGATTGAGCACAACCCGACGCATGGTCTCCGCAAACCGAAATATCAGGTGCGCGACCGCCGGCTCAGCGAGGCAGAGTACCGGGTTTTAGGCGGCATTCTTCGCGAAGCGCAGGAGAGCGACCACTACCGGATACACGCCGACATCCTCAAGCTGATCGCGCTGACTGGCTGCCGTCGCGGAGAAATCATAAATCTCAAATGGAGCGAGGTCGATCTCGAGGGTAGCTGCCTGCGGCTGATGGATAGCAAAGAGGGCTCTTCCGTTCGTCCTGTCGGATTGCCTGTTGTCGAGTATCTCGAAGACGAACGAAAGCGACGGGCAGGCACGTATGTCTTCCCCGGCAAGGGCTTGGACAACGCCGTCGGAAACTTCCCACAGAGTTGGAAGAAGATGTTCAAGGACACGGCGCTTTGGGACGTGACGCCTCATGTCCTGCGGCACAGTTTCGCGAGCATTGCGAACGACCTGGGCTTCACTGAGATCTCGATCGCCGCACTAATTGGTCACGCCAAAGGATCAGTCACGAGCAAGTACGTCCATACGCTGGACACGACGCTTGTTATGGCCGCCGATACCGTTGCCGGCTACATCCAAGGGCTCTTAAATGGCATCGAATTCACGAGGAACGCATATGCCTTTGACAGACAATCCCGGAAATCGGCGCTCGACCAGTTCTTGACGGACGCGCTCGCCGGAAACGAGGCTGATCGCTAGACCACATAGTTCGCAATCTGAGTAATTAGTCGTCAGAAAGGAGCGCTTTCAGATTATTCTCGATACCATGCATTACTTCTGAGGAGCTCTTCCCATAAATCTTAGCCAAACCGGCCAAGACGGCATCTACGTTAGACGGCCTCTCTGGTCGGTCGACTTGTTCAGTGAAGGGGCCGTCGGTCTCGGTAAGAACACGATCCGCAGGAAGAGAGCGAACAAGCTGAACCCGCTTCTCGGATGTCAGCATCGATGCATTGATTGAGAAGTAGCAGCCCATATCGATTGCACGGCGTGCTTCGCTTGGTGTGCCCGTAAACCAGTGCAATACGACACGACCGTGCTTTGGAGGCAGATTAGACTCGATCATATCGAGAACTGCCTTGGTTGCCCTTACGCTGTGGATTGAAAGGATCTTGTCGCGCTCGGTGGCGCAAGCCTTGAGTATTTCTTCGAAGACTGATTTCTGCTTGTCCAAGGATTTGTAAAACCTGGGGCCTGCATCTAGTCCGACCTCGCCAACATAGCGTGTGCGCGGCAACAACTCTTTCCATAGCGAGAGCTCGTGAGCATGATCAGCAATGAGTTGTGGATGCAGACCCAGTGCAGCGCGAACATGCCGCGTGTCTTTAGCCAACTCGTGATTTCGGGGCCACGCCCTCGGCGTCGTAGTCACCGCGAGCGTGAAAATGCATTCCCTTTCGCGCTGGGCGACAGCCTTCTCATGATCTGGATAGAGATCGAGATGACAGTGGAAATCGACCGAACGTGGGCGTGAGGCGTCTGTCATAGCGGAGCTGTCTTCACTCCGACGAGCAACTTCCCGACTTCCTCCAGGCCACGCTTATAGACGTCAGCATATGCGTCCCAGCGGTCGGGAAAGTCAGCGAGTGATCCGGGTTTGTGGATCAGAATCTTTGCAAGATCTGATCTCTTCGCGACCCGATTGATCGCAACCTGAAACGACCGAACCTGTTGCCCTTCGGCCTGCGTTGTATCGAGAGTACCGGATCTTAGGTTCGGTACGCCGTAGATCGTTGGATCATCGCCCAAAAGTGCGGCCCTGCGAATGAGGCAAGGCAAACAATATCCACAATGTCCTTGCGGCTTCTTTGTCCAACGACCTTTGGATGGTGACGAGCAGGAGAGCGAATGAGGAACCGTGTCTTTCAAGAGATTACTGTCGGCACACTCTTCAACCATCTCACCCTTTGTCTTGTCCCAGTATGGATTTTCCACCCTCCCGTTGACCCCAAGCCCCCGGAGCAATTCGTTCCACCTCGCCATATAGAATGGATGGGTCGTCCTTGTGCTGAGTGCGCCGAGTCTCAAAGGATCGAGCGGTACATTGAGCGCGATGAAGCCATTTTCAGGCACATTCAGCGCGAATTCCATGTCCAGCGCTGTTCCGGTCGCCACACCAAGTGAGAAGAACAGAAATGATCGGCCTCTAGTCGTATCCTCGGACTCGACGCCATCGATCAAGCCGTGTTCAAAGGCCATCCAGACCCTGAGGCGGTCGAATCCAGAGGTGTCGTATGCCGCTTTAAGGGCGTCGTAACACTGCTCCTGAGATTTGCTCACCAACCCTTCGCCCGCGTGGCTGACCAATATTGGTGTCTTGCCGGCATGGAGACTATCAATCGCACCGATCAGACTGTCCAATCCCCCAGAGAACAAGCTGACGTTATCAAACTGCACAGGGAGGAGAGGGTGTGGGCGCGGGGAAACAAGTGTAGAAAAATCCTTCGGGCGCTTCCGAAATCCAACCGTCCACCTATCGCCTGTGAGGAAATTAAGAGCGCGGGACAGCACAGACGAAACCGTTGACCAACGCTGTGGATCGCTAACCGGGACTACCAACCGGATCTCCCGGGTCCAGGCGTCCTGTGATTCAGAGGCTCGCGAGAGGCGGGTATCTGCAGCGTGCACATGCGCGGCCACCACCAGCAAGTCCACTCCGATCTCAGTGGGCGCCAAGTTCAGGGCGTTCAGATCGTCGAGGGCGTGTCCAATCCCGTGTGCAAGCCGATCGCCTACAAGCAGATCGAGTTCCGATGCCAATTCATCGGTGGCTTTTGGAATGCGCTTTTTGTCGGACGGACCGAAGCGGCCAATGAGCAGATGGCGTCTCATTTCGCGGCCTCCCCTTCACCCATCGTCTGCAGGATCTCGAATGCCGATTGATAAACATCGGTCACGAACCCCATCACCGCCTCCGGTGCCAGCGATTGTATATTCACATTCGCCGAGTTGAGCGCGTCGCTCACTCCCCGTTGAATAAAGTCTCGCAGTTGCCCTTCGACTCGCGCAGCAGTGCGGGGATCCGACGGCATCGTGATCAGCTTTGTGCCAATGTCGTTGCAGATTCGCGCCTCGATCGCATGTGTCGCATAAAGTTCGAAAACGGTCTGGATCTGGTCCGGCGTCAGGCCGTCGATATCTGTGATACCCGCTTCCGCCAAGTCGGCGATCGTCTCAACAAAGGCGTCTCGCGCGATACCCTCATCAATCGAGCCGCCATCAGGACATATGTAATCAGCTAGGCCCGCAAAGACCTCCTCGATGGGTCTCCCTGCCAAGCTTTCTAAGTTGAGGGAGCGTAGGGCTTCCCGAACACCGTTGGTGCTGGCGTTGTTGAGAAAGCCAACCAGTCCGGCGGCGGCCCCCCGCGAAGCCCCCATTCGGCGCGCAGCCTGGTGCGACCCGCCTGAAGACTTCGAGACATACTGAGACACCGCACGCCCCAGGCTTCTGCGGTCGCTCCCCCCTGATCCCGCAAACCGTGTGAAGTTGCCGCGAGCGGAGGTGAAACGATCATGTGCGCCGGGGGGTGGAATGGCTGGCCTGCCTTGTGGCGCAGGTGGAACCGCCGGAGCTGCACCATCATCTTTGCCAGGATCCGGCTGTCCGTCGGCCGGCGTCGAACTATCGCCACCGTTCGAACCTTCGCCGTCAAGCCAGCTAGGGATCAACGGAGTTCCTCCGCCCGCTCCTCCGTAAGCGTTTGAAGTCCCCACTAACGTCCCCCTTTCCGCGTCCGGAGCGCGGCGGCAGCAGACGCTTTCAGGACCGGCGAATTGGACTCCGACCATTTCCCGAGAAGCTTCTCGAGGCGTTCAATGGCACCCGAGTCCTTAATTACGCCCTCCCAGCCCGACACAACCCACGCCCCGCAACGATCACCAGGCAATGCTTCTAAGAGGTCGAGAAGGTTAGCCTGCAGCGTTGGGTGTGCGCGGACCAAAACCGCGACGCCGTCGACCCCGGGCGGCGTCTTCTCAAAGGCGTCACCGCCCACGATACGACTTCTTAACTCCTCGAACACCTGACCTGCCTCTGCGGGCGCGAGTTGCCTCAATTCGCTCTCGAAGGCTTGGACGGCCAATTTGGAACCCAGCAGCTTCTCCACAACTGCCGTCAATCGGCCGAGCACGGATGCCGCGCCGAAATAGTCCTTCCTATCTTTCGTAACGAACAGGTATGGACGTAAATCGACACCTCCGAGACCGGGCGACAATCGCGCCCAAGATCGTATCGCGTCTGAGCCTTTCCACTCCGCCAACATCGCACTGTCTGGCTCGTCGTCCGACTTTTTTGAAGCCGCAACCTCGCTCAAATCGGTCACTCTTGGTCCAGTTCGCCGAGACCTTGTCTTCTTCTTCCGCTCGTTTGCGGCAGCTTCCAGTGCTGCCAAGTCCCGGCAGTGCCCATCTTCGTCCCTAGCGGCTGTGCTCGCGATCTGATCGAATAGTCGGGATAGGAAGCGTTCGGCCAGCATGAGTTTCGCGAGAACCGGGAGTTTTACTTCATCGCCAAAACCTCGGGCCTTTGCCGTCTGATGGCGGAGAAGCATCGTGTTCAGGAATCTCTTGATCTGCCTTGGATTTCCCTGTGTTCCGCTCGCGAGTATGGGACCGATCTGGTCGCTGAGCGTCAGGGAGTTCTGGACTTTGGACGTCTTATCGCCAAGTGCGGCCTTAACCGTCGCGGCATCCAAGCCGCCGGTTTGCCAAGGTCGTTTCAACAGTTCACGCGCAACTTTAATCAACTCGGTATACGCAACGTCTTCATCGCCCAGTTCGGCACCGACAAGCAGCAGCGTAACGTAGATGCGCGTCTCTGTCTCGCCGAGCGCCGGAATGCGGAAGGGAACTTGGATGAGCTTTTCCAAGTAATTTCGGGCATAGTCACGTGGCCCTGTCGTGTCAGGCAACTCGGGAAAATGCTTGCGTACGGAATATTCGATCATCGCCTCATCGGCCGCAACGACGAAAGCGGTTCTTTCCGTGAAGACGAACAAGCGGACTGCTTCGAGGGTCTCAATCGCGACGTCCGGAAGACACCTATCCAGATCGTCGATGAGGACTATCAGCTGTTGTACTCCAGCGAGCTTGAGCAATTCGTCGAAGGCCTTGCGGAACGCTCCAATTTCTTCGGGCACGTTCTTGGATTCGCTCGGTTTCAGTAATCCCTGTACACCATCTATCGCCGCGTCGTAGTTTTCTTTGGTCGCCAGCTTAGACGGATCCGCGAACATTCCCTTTACCGTGCCGACTACGGCATTGACTTGATCGGGAGTGGGAATTCCAGAAAGGGCCGTGAACGCAAGTCCCCCACCATGTCTTGCGACCTTCAGCCAATCGATACGTCGGAATATATCTTTGACGGTTTCACCCGCTTTTGTGGCGAGCGGACGTCGCTCGACGAGTTCCGTGACAATTCCTTCGATCAACGCGATCTTGGCGTCCTCGAAACCCTGAAATCGCCAACCATTGAACTTTATGCAGAGCACATCCGAATTGTCGGAGAGACCATCCTCGATCATCTCGAGGATGCTGGACTTCCCGGCGCCCCAGTCGCCGTGTACACCGATTGTCACGGCATGCTCGGGGCGTTCACGCAGAAGATCAATAATCGTCTTCGCGATCGCTTCGTTGTTTAGTAGATCTACCTTGGTCTCATTGTCAGTAAGTATCAACGCGCCGCCCCTCCCACAAAGACTCGCAGGCCATATTATTTGTTATCATATTTCTGCTCTTGCTCTATCAAAAGCAGCGACAAGTAACCCGTCGTCTCTACAATCTCGTTGGAGGTTCCGCCAATCGCAGCCTGCGCTTCTGCGGCGAAATCAACGTCCCCAGTTCGCAGATGCTCGATCAATTCGGACACATCCGATTGCAGGGCTTGGTCAAAAGCATTGAGCCGTCGGGTCAGTTCCTCGTACTTTCTTTCAAAGGCAGCCTCCAAACTCCGACGGGCAGCAATCTCTTCTTCGGGACGAGTCTCATTGCCGAGCCGTTTTTGATCCATTGCTCCAAGTTCGCTGGCAAGGCTCAGCACCTCCCCAAACATGCTTCCCATAGCAGATGGGGCTTGTGGCAATCCGAGTTGTTCGGCCCAGAAGGCAACTCCTTCCACGTCGGGAAGGAGGGTCTGGTAACCAGACTTTGCGAGCGCCGGGAACGCGACATCCTCAATGTAAGGCATAATCGTCAGGTGGATCGACGGGTCCACCAATGACCGCACGAGTTCGGCTTGTTCAGCGAGTGCGACCACCGCATCTGCTATGTCGGACGCGAGCAACAGTGCGAGAACGTCTGCTGGTGGCCACGGTAGAATACCCTTGGCGTTAACGCGGAGATGGAACTGTGCGGCGATCCCGGCTTCCTCTGCCAAGCGTTCAATTTCTGCCTTTCGCTGAGCTAGCCGTGTTTCCCCGGCAGCTTTGGCAGAGAGGGATACGAGTCGAACGGAGTTGCCTACTCGCGCGCCTTTGCCGCGCGCCGCCCAAGTTACCGCTGGCGCTTGCTTCCTTTCATGGGCTTCTCCGGCCAGAACTCGCAACGTCTCCAATAGCGTCTTAAGTCGGGTAAGCATCGGTGGAGGACCGTCGGCGACGAGATGCCAAGGCTCTTCGGCAATTGCAGTGTCGACATCGGCGATGAGATCGCTCAACCAGGCAATGTATGCACCAGCTTGGTCGGGCAGTATTGCGAACCTCTTGACGAGATTGACGCTTGCGCTGTGCAGGAGGTTCTGGAACTTGGTGACGGCGGTGTTAGCCTCTCCGCGCCCCGCGCCTGACGCTTCCAATGATGAAACAGCGGGAGGCGTCAGTGCTTCAGTATCCGCATTGAGTGAATTCAGCTTGTCGGCGAGGTTGCCGAGTGCATCCTTTCCTCGAAAATGTGCGTCGAAGACCTTCTCCAAGGTCGGCACAAGGGCATCGAGAATTGCCACGCCTCTGGCAAGATAGTCGCTATAGCTCGGAGCGGCGACGCGGCGGGCGATCAGATCCCGCCAACGCCGATTCCATTGAGGAACCGACGGTGGAGGAAGATTTTCTCGGGCAATCCGCTTTGTCCCGAGCGGCAACTGGGCAAGGCCTGCCAATTCGCCACTTGCGGTAATAGCGTTGGACGCCGCTATGTCAGCCGACGGACACAGTGCCAATATCCGTTCGCACAAACTCACAACAGCGTCGTGCGGATTTTTCTGGACAGAGCCGGCAACGTACCAAAGATCGCAACGGACGATCATTCCATCATCGGCATCTTCAATTGTTACAGGCCCGGCCCAAGCTGTCTCTGCCTGAACCCGTGCGAACAGCGCCTCTTGCCCGACCTCGGCGACCCAATCACTGGCGATCTCACGATCCAGGGCGCACAAGGTGCCCATCAGAGACCCCAAGAGATCGAGATTGGCATTCAAGAGGCCTTCTGGAGCCTGCATGAGACTCGCCCGCACCGCGGCTGGCAATGGCATTCCGACCAACGCTGCGAGAATCTCATCTAAGCTCGCCAAATCCGCTGTCTCGATCAGGAAAGACAAGACAGAGGGTGACATACGCTCCATCAACAGGCGGCGAGGGTCGTCTTCCGGCGAACCTTTGATCTGCGAAAGTCGATCCGCTGCGGCCTGGACCTCCGGGATGATGCTGAGACCACTCAGATCAATACCCGCAATCCCGAACATTGCGGCGCTTCCGACTTGCGTTCGCGGCAGCGCACGCGCTTCAGGCGTTTCCAGCCATTCGTCGACGCCCAAGGAAACACGGCCCGAACCTAAACCCCGGAGCGCTGAGGCCAGTGCCCGCGCATCCTGTTCGTCCTTCAAGCGGGCAATCAGGCCATTGAGCACCGTTGGAACAGGCAAGCGCCGCGCAGATAGCGTGTCCGCGACCAACGGCTCGAGATCGGCGGCGGGCACACTCGCGATCGTCCGTTCGAAACTCGTTTCGAGGGTCGGCAATGTTGTCTGGTGCGTGAGCTGCAGCAATTCTTCGGATCGAAGCTGGTGTAGGCCGGTGACCGCGCCCGGAGCAGGTGAACGAACCAGATGTTCCTGGATGAGGCGCTGTAAGGCGCGTGACAGATCGGCCTCACTGACTGAGAGCGCGCGCGCCAATCGCGATGCATCGACTTCAACATTCGCTGTGCCTGCCCAGGCGCCGGATCGCAGAATATCCAGTTCAAGGGAACGCTTCGGATCTGAAACTCTGGCCGCAACCTGGTCGGCGAGGAGTTCGTGCATCCTCTGTCCGCGCGTCAGGATATGGACATATTCGAGAAGAAGGCCATCGCTCATCTTCCACGGCTCGTACCAACCCGCCCAGTTCGTCTTTTCGGCTTCGCGCAGTTCTCGCCAGAGTCGTTCTGCGAGTTCGTCATCGGGATCGGCGCGTATTTCGGCTGCCCGCGCGCGCTCTGCAATCAGCGTAACATCTTCTTCCCGGACCGAACCGAGCAGGACGACGCCGGGCACAGACATCGCCTCTTTGAGCAAGGCGCCCCAGCTTTCCGGCCCATTCCGGCCGACATCATCCATGACGAAGCCCAAGGGGCTGTCTACTGAAGCACGAAACGTACGGACCAACTGGCGCAGAGATGGAATATCCTCCGCACTCAGACGACGGATACGAAACCACCGCACCGTATGGCGCAACGCGTTGGCGGCCTCCCACATCAAAGCGGATTTTCCGGCCCCTGACGGTCCGACGATCAATGCGGCCCGGCGTTGTTCAATACCGTCCACCAACGCCGATCTGCTTCGGGGACGTTCGGCCACCAAACCTGCCGCGATGTGACCGGGTTCTACATCGACTCCGAGATAGAAGTTCGGATCGTTGAGAGGCGTAAGGAAATCTACCGGTTCGCAGACGCCATCCCTGAGGGCGCGTTCGATCGCGTCAATGTCGATAGCGGCCAAGACATCGCGAATTGACGTTTCGGTGTCGGAGATTGAAACGCCCCGATAGTTCTCCGACGCCAACTGGCCATTGGCGTCTGCCAGGGCACCCACGCGGACCAGCATATCGGCAAAGCACATCTGGGCTGCGATTGGGGCGCAGTTCAACCGATCAACGATCAGGCTGATCGCCCATTCCTGCGGTGAGGTCGCCACGACGATTGATGTTCGTGGGAGAAGATCAGTGGCCCCACTGAACTTTGAAAGCCTTGTTCTGATCGGACCTTCGATTGGGCGGACTGCGGGGTGGTCGTCGAGGGGATGGAGGCCCGCTACCTCCCGCTCAAGAACGAGCTCAAGTTGCTGCGGCTGCGGTGCGGAGCCAAGCGACCGATTCCACAGGTCTTCAATGTGTCCAACCGTCTCGCCTTCCGTATAGTCCCCAAGGTGTTCCCGCCGGCTCTTGACCTGGACAAAGCTCGTTGCTTCGCCACGCAGCTCAATATCGTCGCCACCTTCCGGGATCACGATGGCGGGCGCTCGCTGACCAGCCCATATTTCTACCGCTAACCAAGCGGACACGGCATCCTGGTAACGAAAACCCCGGCCTGCATTGGATCCAGCCCTGGATGCAGCCTTGGCCGGTTTGGACGATGGCTTTGGATTTCGGCGCGGCTTCGGGCCTTTTGTCTTTTTAGCCATGCTCCTGGCCATCGCTTCCTTCAGCCCCTTCCGTCGGAGCATTCAGAGCCGTCTCAAGTTCAATGATATCGTCGATAATCTCTTCAAAGGCCGGAGCTTCTCCGAAGATCATGCCCGACATGGCGCGATAGTCGCGGCTAAGGTCGTCGAGCATCTTGCCCTCGGGGCGAAGAGAGAATGTGGGGGGCGTTGCCGTCGCGAGATCGAAGGCCGGGCGATTGAAGAACATGCGGGCATGGGCCACGCAGTCGGCGCCCAGTTCGCGATCTTTCAACGCCCTTTGTCCGGTATCTGAAGCCAACAGTTGGTGTAGATCGTAGTAGTGGCGCGAGACCCGCTGGCCATTTCCTTTGAGTTCTCCGCGATTGTCGAACCAACGCCGCAGCCCATGCAGGATCACGACCTTGTCCCAAAAGGTCCGTTCCGGATCGACCGTTGTGACGTTATCGACACCCAAGTCGATATCTGGGATATCGCTTTCCAGATACGGCCGGATGACGCGATCCGAATTGGGATCGAGAGCCGACTTCGCTCCGGACTCGATCTTTACAGCCTTGCCGACATAGGTATCTTCGGGTGTTGCCGTCGGATAACGCACATAGAGCGCCTGACTGTCTTCGGGGTCAGGCTCAATGTGGAGCTGTTCCGCGCTCAACCCATTACGTTTGGCCGTTTCGCCTGTAATCGCGGACAGCCCCGCTAGGCACGAGCCATTGATGTAAGCCTCGCACGCCGCTTTGATCGCATCCAGAGCTTTGCCGCGTTTCTTACCGCTGAGAGCTTCTAGTTCCGTGATGGAGGCTGCTTCTCCCAGATCGTCACGGAAGACAGTGACATCGATATCTTCCGAGAAGCGCTTGATCACGCCGAACCCTTTGGAGAGCGATGTGCCGCCCTTGAACAGCAAGCGTGGCCTGTCTGCCAATCCATTGAAGAGCGCATCAAGGGTCCAACAGACCCAAAAGTCTTTTTCGACATTCTGGGGCGTCGTGCCGAGGCGCTGGGCCGTCGTCGTATAAAGACCCAACCTTGTCTCGTCGTCTGCTGCAATGACCTGGTCGAATGCGGGGTTCATCATGTGCCGGCCTGTTCTTTCAACATCGGCCGCAACAGGCTCTGCATCCAGCTCGGCAGCGTCGACAGGCCCGACAACAGGTCCGCCCGGAGCGCTGGCCCATCTTTCGGATCATGAAGAATTGCGGTCAGACGACGCTTAAGAATTGCGTCGTCATCGACCTGGCCCATGGTGTCACGTAGCCAATGCAATGCCTGGACGATGCGCATGGCCGGCCGCCCGGCCCAGTACAACTTGCTCGCAGCGGTTGGCTTGAACGTGATTCCGAGTTGGCCAAGCGAGACCGACTTGAGCCGCGCATCCGCGTGCACGACGATTTTTGCAGGAACCGCATTCGTAAGTCCGAGATCATTGGCGGCAGTCATGCCATCCACAAGTACGCGGATCTGGTCCCGCCGAGCGATGGCCTCGATAACCTGTCTTGGGTCGGGAGGATTGCTTTTCTGTGTCAGACTGTTGAATGACGGCTTGTCGTAAAGCCCCCGATCCACCCGCCGCAAACTTCCAGCGCGTGTCAGCCGCTGCAGTGTCTTGTCCACGGCGTCGCGCGCGCCAAGATCGAGGAAGTCTCGCGGCGTCCAAACCCCTCTGGTCGCACCCTTTTCGATGCGCGTCAGGATCGCGGTTTTCAAATCTAGTGCAGTGTCTGTCATGTCCGAAATATGTAGTGATATTTCGGACAATCCGCAAGTGCGACGTCCGAAATCTGTATGCAAATTTCGGACAGCGCTTGGGCGACTGATATGTATCCTCACACTTCAGAGCCCATAGTGTGAGGTCTTGTATCATCAAAGCGATGCAAGTCAGGGCAGCCTTCCAGTGAACCATCGACCTTTGGCCCAGGCCGCCAGGAGAAAGGCCGCCGCCCTCCGGGTCGGCCTGTCGGCGGAGCGGATGCACCGCTTCGGCTGATTGGCAGTCAATGTTCCGCTAATTGGCATCTCGTTGATCGCTGCTTGGGAGTCTGACTGGGGAAAGCCTTCCCCTGCGTCCGAGCCCAGGTCTCCGCCTACCCCTTCTGCGGGGAGACGCCGTGGGCGCCCCAGAGAGTGAGAGTTCGGCGGCTTTCGCCGTGACGGGTTTGGAGGTCGAGAGAGAGGCTCTCGGCCGGCCCGCCCACGGAGATTGACCCATGACGAACCTTAAAACCCCGGACGGCCGACACGACGCGAGCGGCGGCTACAAAGTTGATATCTCGCGCGGAGAGCGGATCGGCCGTGTCTCCTCGGAATGGTTTTCCCGGCCGGATGACGAGCGCTACCTGTCCCTGTCGGAGCTTTACGCCTCGGTGAAGGGCCGCGCCGAGCGCAGCCGCACGCGGACGGTCGAGAGCGCGGCGATCCGCGTCGAAGCCCATCGCGACGATCCGGAAAACCTGGCGCTCATCCTGCCCGAAGCCGACGCGCCGGTCGCGCCGACCCATTGGAGCTTTGGCCAGCTCGCCAGCTTGGTCAGCGCGCCGGCGGCCTATCTGCGCCAGCTCCCGGCGCAGCTTGCGGGCATCAACCTGCAATACGGGCTCACCTCGCACCGAGCCGAGCAGATCAAGACGCTGGAAACCGAAGACGGGCGCACGGAACTACGCGCCGTCACCGGCCCGGATTATGGCCGGATCTACGACCACGAACTCGTAGCGGCCGTGCAGAAGATAGCGGGGAACGGAACTGGCGATACGCGCTGGAAAGTGCCCGGCACGCTCGATTGGTCGAGCGGCGTCTACAATCCGATGGTCGACATCACCAAGGACACGACCACGCTATACGCCTCCGACCGAGACGTCTTCCTCTTCCTGGTCGACGACATGAACCCGATCGAGGCGGGCAAGCTGCCCGATGGATCTCCCGATCTCTATTTCCGAGGGTTCTATTGCTGGAACTCGGAGGTCGGCGCGAAGACGCTCGGCATCGCCAGCTTCTATCTGCGGGCCGTCTGCCAGAACCGCAATCTCTGGGGGGTCGAGGACTTCCAGGAAATCAGCATCCGGCATTCCAAATACGCCGCCAACCGCTTCGCGCACGAGGCGGCGCCAGCTCTGACCCGCTTCGCCGACTCCTCGCCGCGGCCCTTCGTCGAAGGCATCCGTGCGGCGCGCGAGCGCATCGTCGCGCGCAGCGACGACGACCGCACCGACTTCCTCCGCAAGAGGGGCTTCTCCAAGGCGGAGACGGCCAGGATCGTCGAGACAGTCCTCGCCGAGGAAGGCCGGCCGCCCGAGTCCGTGTTCGACTTCGTGCAGGGCATCACCGCCGTCGCCCGGTCGAAGCCGCAGCAGGACGCCCGGCTCGACATGGAGGGCAAGGCGAAGAAGCTTCTGGAGCGCGCGGCGTAGCTGCAACCAGCGTTCTGCCTTTCCGGTCCGTCGCTTTCTCAAGAGGAAGAGGCGGGCCGGGTTTTTCGTGACGGGTTTGGAGGTCGAGAGAGAGGCTTTCGGCCAGCCCGTCGCGGAGAACTGACATGACCAAGTCTCAGAAAATCACCCTCAGCGCCTCGCGCGACATCCCCTTCAACAAGCTGGTGCTGAGCCAGTCCAATGTTCGGCGCATCAAGGCCGGCGTCTCGATCGAGGAGCTCGCCGAGGACATCGCCCGGCGCACGCTCCTGTCCTCGATCACCGTCCGGCCGGTGCTGGACGAGGACGGCGCTGAAACCGGCATGTTCGAGATCCCGGCAGGCGGACGCCGCTACAGGGCGCTCGAACTTCTGGTCAAGCAGAAGCGGCTGAACCACACAGCGCCCGTGCCCTGCATCGTGCGCACGGACGGCCTGGCAGAAGAAGACAGTCTCGCCGAGAATGTTCAGCGTGCCCCGCTTCATCCGCTCGACCAGTTCCGCGCCTTCCAGGCGATGCGCGAGAAAGGCAAGAGCGAGGGAGAAATCGCGGCGGCCTTCTTTGTCTCGGCGAATGTTGTCAAGCAGCGGCTTAAGCTCGCCGCCATCGCGCCGTCGCTTCTCGACGCCTATGCCGAGGAGGAACTGACCCTCGACCAGCTCATGGCCTTCACGGTCAATCCCGACCATGAGCGCCAGGAACAGGTCTGGGAATCGATCAAACGGACTTACGCGAAACAGCCCTATGAAATCCGCCGCATGCTGACCGAAGGCGCCGTGCGCGCCTCCGACCGGCGGGCGCAGTTCGTCGGGCTCGGCGCCTATGAGGCGGCCGGCGGCGCTATCCTGCGCGATCTGTTCCAGTCCGACGATGGTGGATGGCTGCAGGACGCTGGTCTGCTTGCGAAACTCGTCGATGAAAAGCTCGAAACCGATGCGGAAGCGATCCGCGCCGAGGGCTGGAAATGGATCGAGATCGGCACGGACTTTCCCTATGGTCATACCTACGGTCTGCGCCGGATCATCGGCGAGACCGAGCCGATGAGTGAGGACGAGATCGCCAGCTTCCACGCGCTGAAGGCTGAATACGATCAGCTTGAGGAGGAGTACGCCGAGGAGTTCCCGGAAGATATCGACAGTCGGCTCGGCGAGATCGAAACGGCGATGGAAGCCTTGCAGGAGCGGCCCGTCCGCTTCGAGCCGGACGAAATCGCCGGGGCCGGCGTCTTCGTCAGCATCGGCCATGACGGCCGTCTGCGTGTCGAACGCGGCTATGTCCGTCCCAAGGATGAACCTTCCGTCGAATCCGACGGACAGGACGAGGTCGATGGGATCGACGCGTCTGCCGAGGAGGACGTCGACGACGCTACGCCCCCCGATGCCAGCGACGAGGCGGAAGAGGAAGACGATGGCCTGAAGCCGCTCTCCGACCGCCTCGTCATGGAATTGACGGCGCATCGCACGCTCGCCCTTCGCGACGCGCTCGCCAACGATCCGCAGACGGCGTTCCTCGCCTCCCTGCACGCGATGACGCTCCGGCTCTTCTATCACTATCCGCTGGATAGCTGCATCGAGATCACCCCGCACAGCGCCGGTTTCGGCGGCCAGGCGCCGGGCCTTGGCGACACGGCTTACGCGCTCAGCATCGACGATCGCACGACGAGTTGGCTAGGGGCGCTGCCGAAAGCGCCTGAGGATCTGTGGGAGGCGCTGGTCGGGTTCGACAACGATAGCCGCGAGGCGCTGTTCGCGCATTGCGTCGCCATGACCGTCAACGCCGTCCAGGAACCGTACAACCGCCGGCCGCGGGCGCTCGCCCATGCCGATGTGCTAGCGGCGACGCTCGGGCTCGACATGGCGGCGGCGGGCTGGGCGCCGACGGGCGAGAGCTATCTCGCTCACGTCACCAAGGCCCGCATTTTGGAGGCCGTGCGCGAAGCGAAGGGCGACGGGGCGGCCGACCGCATCGCTGGTCTCAAGAAACCGGACATGGTCGCGGCCGCCGAAGAGCTTCTCGAAGGTACCGATTGGCTGCCCGAAGTCCTGCGCATGCCGGCTCTCGCCGAGAGCAAAGTGCAATCGGCGGAGAACGGCGGCGAACCGGCCATGGGCGATTCCGCCGTCATCACCGATGATGAACCTGTCACCGGCAACGCCTTCGCCACTGCGGCCGAGTGACCGGGAGCCAAGCCCCCCAACGGCTCCCGCAGCCGCTCCTGGAGCCCGCCCACTGTGGCGGGCTCCTTCTTTTTTGCTCTCAGCATGGAGGCGCAAATGAGCAGCGCTGCATCCGAAATTGCAGGACGGCTCGGCCGCGAGGCGGAGGCCGTTTGTCGCCACTACCTCTCCAACGGCCGCAAGCAGGGCCGCTACTGGATCGTCGGCGACATCGAGAATACGCCTGGACGCAGTCTTTATGTTCGCCTGACGGGACCAGCCCACGGTCCGGGTGCCGCCGGGAAATGGACCGAACATGTTGCGTTGCGGTTTATGTTGCGGCTGGGGGCTGCTCCCTTGTTC
>NZ_AWFD01000020.1 GCF_000682735.1 Hyphomonas sp. CY54-11-8
ACCTGAAGGCAGCACTCCGGCCACAATTGGCGCCAGAAGATGTCGGAAGGTTATCGTTCGTCGAATAGCGTCTCGATGATCGGGCAGTCAGGAACATCCCCCTTGGCGCATTCTGCCGCCATGCCGGTCAACGCCCATTCGAGCTTCTTCAGGTGCCTGATCTTCTCCTTGACCGATCCGAGGTGCTCCACCGTCATCGCGTGCACTTCGCCGCAGCTGACGCCATCCTGGTCCACCATCGTCAGCATCGCCCGGATCTCGTCGATGCTGAAGCCAAGCTCGCGGCTGCGCTTGATGAAGGACAGGCGCTTGAGCTGATCGTGGGTGTACTGCCGATTGCCGCCTGCTGTCCGATCGGGCTGCGGCATCAGCTTGATGCGTTCGTAGTAGCGGATCGTCTCGATGTTCACGCCTGTCTCGCGAGACATGGCGCCGATCGGATAGCCTCGCGCGTTCGTGATATCCGCCATTCCGGAAACTCCTTGCATCTGTAGTCGCTACAGATGGTACGCCTATCGCAAGAATCGATCAATCGGGGACCCGGACATGATGTCGGAAGCCAATGCCGCTCCTGAAGAGCAGAGCGATCTCGGAACGAAAACAGCGATGGCGGGCGGCATCCTCGGCGCGCTCGCGATGACGTCGTGCTGCATCCTGCCGCTGGTGCTGTTCAGCCTTGGTGCGACGGGCGCGTGGATCGGCCAGCTTGGCGCGCTCTACCAGTACAAGTGGATCTTCTTCGCCTTTGCCGGCGCTTCGCTCGCCTACGGGTTTTGGAAGGTCTACCGGCCTGCACCCCAGTCCTGCGCGGACGGAAGCTGCCAGCGACCGATGAACCAGCGGTTCATGAAGGGCGCGCTGTGGACGGCAACCGTGATTGTCGCACTCTCGCTGGCCTTCCCCTACATCGCCCCGCCGCTCCTCGGATACTGAGAAAGGATACTTTATGCGCAAGACACTTATCGCCCTCGGGATAGCGCTTCTCTCTGCAGGCGCCGCCTCCGCCGAAGAACGCCAGGCCCGGATCGAGGTCAGCGGGCTCTGGTGCCCGTCGTGTTCCTACATCGTCGGCGAGGCGCTGCAAAAAGCGGCGAGCGTCGAGATCGTATCCTTCGATGAGCATGAGGGCGGCGCGTCCGGCGTCTACACGATCACGTTCGACGACACGCAAACTGCGCTCGAGGAGATCGTCGCCCAGCCCTCGGCCTATGGCTATACAGCCGTTCTCCTCGATGACGCGTCGAACTCCTGAGGCCTCACCTATGCGTGACAAACTTCTGCTGACCGGTGTGATCGGCACCGTGATCGTTGCGCTTTGCTGCTTCACGCCGGTTCTCGTGATCCTGCTCGGCGTGGTCGGATTGTCTGCGCTGACCGGCGTTCTCGATTTTGTGCTGATTCCGGCTCTCGCCGTCTTCGTCTTGCTGACGATCTACGCGCTGGTCCGCAGGAACCGGCCTCAACAGGAACACACCGATGTCTGACTGCTGCTCGAACGGGAACGGAAGCTACGACCTTGCCGTGGTCGGCGCCGGATCAGCCGGGTTCTCCGCCGCGATCACTGCCGCCGAAGACGGCGCGCGGGTGGCTTTGATCGGCCACGGGCTCATCGGCGGAACCTGCGTGAACGTGGGGTGCGTCCCTTCGAAAGCGATGATTAGGGTGATGGAGGTAATGCATGCGCCCAGAGCCGCCCGGCGGTTCGACGGGATCGAGGCCGAGGCGCGGATCACCGACTGGGCGGCTGTCGTGCGACAGAAGCAGGCTCTGGTCGACGACCTGCGCGCCGCGAAATACATCGACGTCCTGCCACGGCACAACGGCATCGCTTACTTGGAAGGCGCGGCGCAGTTCGCCGAGGACGGCAAGCTGACGGTGGACGGAGATCCGCTCCTGGCCGGAAAGATCATCCTCGCCACCGGGTCACGCCCGCATTTGCCGGACATCCCGGGGATGGATGAAGTTCGCCATCACGACAGTACATCGATCCTCGAACTCGAGACGCTGCCGTCGTCTCTGATCGTCATGGGCGGCGGGTACATCGGCGTCGAACTGGCGCAGGTCTTCGCGCGAGCCGGCGCGCGTGTCACCATCGTCACGCGCCGCGGGCTTCTGCCCGAAGCGGAGCCGGAGATCGGCGCAGCGCTGACGCGTGCCTTCGAGGACGAAGGCATCGCTGTCAGAACCGTGACGTCCTATTCGCGCGTGGCACAGACGGATGGCGGGATCGCGCTGACTGTCCAGGTCGACGACAACGAGGAGACGCTCCGCGCCGAGGAACTGCTGCTCGCCACGGGTCGTGTTCCCAACACCGAGAGCCTCTCACTCGCTCGTGCCGGCATCGAGACCTGCGCTCGTGGCGGCATCAATGTCGACGACCGGATGCGGACGCGTCGCGCGGGTGTTTATGCCGCTGGCGATGTGACCGGGCAGGATCAGTTCGTGTACATGGCGGCCTACGGCGCGAAGCTCGCGGCGAAGAACGCCCTAAACGGCGACAGTCTGGTCTACGACAACAGTGCCATGCCGGCGGTCGTCTTCTCCGATCCTCAGGTCGCCAGCGTCGGCCTGACTGAAGCCGCAGCGAAAGCTGCCGGTCATGACGTGCGCACCTCGGTCCTGCCGCTCGATGCCGTGCCGAGAGCGCTCGCCGCACGTGACACAAGGGGGCTGATCAAGCTGATCGCCGACGGGGCTACGAAGCGGCTACTGGGTGCGCATATCCTCGCGCCCGAGGGTGCCGACAGCATCCAGACCGCCGCCATGGCGCTGAAAGCGGGCATGACCTACGAGGATCTGGGCGCAATGATCTTCCCCTACCTCACGACGGTTGAGGGGTTGAAACTCGCCGCGCAGACCTTCGACAAGGACGTGGCCGCGCTCAGCTGTTGTGCGGGATAGGGTGAACGCCACCATGCACAACCGACCGAACGGAATGGGATTTGAGTTGAAGGACCTCAACGACGTCAAGCCCTTACCAATATCGTCGAAACTCTGACGATGATTGCCTTAGCACCTGTTACATCACGGTGCATCGGGCGGAAGCTGATGTCTCCACCAAAAACGGAGACACAGCCATGTTCGAAGACATCTTCTTCCCACCGGCGGCGGCGAAGCATCGTGACGCGCCGTTTGCTGATCAGAGGGCCCAGTACCTTGTCCATCTGAGGGAACGCGGCGCCAGGCGCGCGACACTGCGTAAATGCGCCAACGATCACCTCCACCTCGTCCGGCATCTGAACCTAAATGAACACGACCGGATCGGCCTCGCCGAAGTGGAGGCAGTCGCCGCGATCTGGTCGCGGCCAAAGGGTCGCCGGTGCGCCCGGGCCGCGACGGACAAAGCGCGACAGAGGTTCGTCAGTCATTGCGTCGAACTGTTGCGGTATCTCGGCTGGATTGAGGATGCCAACGAAGAGCTTGGTCCACATCAAGTCGAACTGAAGGCCTATGAGGACTGGCTTGGAAACGTACGCGGTCTGTCGGCGGAAACCATCGACGGCTATTCCAGAGGGGCCGGCCAATTCCTTGCAAGGCTCGAAGAAACCGGCGCCAAGCTGGGCGCCCTCGTGATTGCAGACATCGACCGCATCATCGGCGAAAAGCAGAAACATGGTGCCTGGAGCCGCAGGACGATCCACCACTTCGCTCAGCGCCTGCGATTGTTTGTCAGCTTCGCTGAGACACGCGGGTGGTGCCGACCCGGTCTGTCCGCAGGCATCGTCGCACCCGGCTTCATGGCCGATGAGGTCGTTCCAAAAGGCATCCACCGCAACGATGTAGAGCGCTTGTTGGGGTCCATTCACGGGACACGGCCGGTCGACAGGCGGGACCGGGCCATCCTGATGCTGTTCGTGTCCTACGGATTGCGCGCAAGCGAAGTTGCGGGTCTGCGTCTCGACGACATCGATTGGGAAAACGAACTCCTTCGGGTGCGGTGCTCCAAGCCGGGCCGAACCCATCTCTGGCCGCTGTCGGAGGAGGTGGGATCAGCAATCCTGGATTATGTCGGCGACGGGCGACCCACCTGCTTCGGGCGCAGCCTCTTCTTCACGTCCTGCGCACCAATCCGACCAGTGAGCCGCAAGACCTTGGGCAAGATCGTCCGCGACCGTTTGGCCGGGATCGGCGTGGTCACGGGCCGACGGGGTCCGCATGCACTCCGCCATGCTGCCGCCCAGCACCTTCTCGATCAGGGGATGGCAATGAAGGTGATCGGGGACTTTCTCGGTCATCGCGATCCGTCCTCCACCGCGATCTACGCCAAGGTCGACCTCGCGGCTCTGCGCGAGGTGGCGGCCCTCGATCTGGAGGGATTGTCATGAAGCTGAGAGACGCAATCGAACACTATGTCGAATGGCGGCAGGTGCACGGCGCGAAGTTCGTGACGACCCGGAATCTGTTGCGGCAGTTCCTTCACCATGCGGATGGCGACGCTGAATGCGATGCCGTCACGAAGGCGCAGGTTCTCGCCTTCCTCGCCGGACAGGGTCCTGTAACCCGGCACCGCGAGAACAAGACCTATGCGCTGGCTGGATTCTGGCGTTATGCGATCAGCCGAGGTTATGCGTGTCTGTCGCCCCTTCCCGAGAATGAACCGCGGAGTTCGTTGCGACCGTCACCGCATATCTACAGTGACGATCAGCTGCAGCGGCTCCTCGAGCCTCGAAACATCGCGCGCGCCCTGCAAGGCGCGAGGCAACTTGACCCAGCCACGTTCCGAACCTTGCTTCTATTGCTCTACGGCGCCGGGCTGCGGTTCAGCGAGGCGACCGGTCTCACGCGAGCGGACGTGAACCTGCCAGAGGCCGTTCTAACCATCAGGGATACGAAATTCCACAAGTGCAGACTGGTTCCCGTCAGCCCCCGGCTTGCGATGGTGCTGGCAGACCACCTGTCCGGTCCGACGAGCAAGCGTGCCGCGGAGAATGGGACGTCGTTCGTCCTGAGCAATCGGGACGGAACGCGGCTCGCCAGCAGTACCGTCCTGGCGGCGTTCGACAGATTGCGGCGCGTAGCCAATGTGCATGGCAAGGCCGGTATCCGGGAGCTCCCGCGCCTGCACGACCTCCGGCACAGCTTCGCGGTCCACAGACTGACGGCCTGGTATCGGGAAGGGGCAGATGTCCAGCGCTTGCTGCCATGGCTGTCCACCTATCTGGGCCATTCCGATCTGGAAGGCACGAAGGTCTATCTGACGATGACGCCCGAGCTCCTGCAGCAGGCCTCGCAGAGATTCGCGCTCTATGCCGGCGGAGGTGCCAATGCCTGATCCAGAACTCCTTGGCCCATGGCTTCGGCGCTTCCTGATCGAGTACATCGTCAGCGAGCGCAATCTCGCCCGAAACACGCGCGCAAGCTATCGCGATACGTTCACTCTGCTCCTACCCTTCGCTAGCCAAAAGCTGCGAAAGCCCGTCGAGCGGTTGACGGTGTGCGACCTTACATCCGGTCTCGTTCTGAAGTTCCTTGCCCATATCGAGGACGACCGCGGATGTTCGGTCCAGACTCGCAATCAACGGCTGGCAGCCATACGGGCCTTCGCCCGCTTCGTCGGCGGCCGGGATCCGGCTCATGTCGAATGGTGTGGGCATATCCGCGCGATTGCGTCGAAAAAGTCCATGCCGCCGCCGGTCGGATGGCTGACGCGGACGGAAATGGAAGGGATGCTCGCGGTCCCCGACCGCAGCAGCCGCAGGGGGCGGTGCGAATACGCTCTGCTGCTCTTCCTCTACAATAGCGGAGCCCGCGTCTCCGAGGTCACGCAGCTCCAGGTTCGGGATCTGACCCTCGATCGCGACAGGGGCGGCCACGACCTCGCTACCTTGCGCGGCAAAGGCGGCAAGACCCGCCAATGCCCGCTGTGGCCCGAAACCGAACGGGTCCTGGCTGAGCAAATTGTGGGTCGGACGCCCGAGGCGCCGGTCTTCGTCAGCAGGCTGGGTAACGCCTTCACCCGCTTCGGGATATACCGGCTCGTCGAGCGGTGCGCGGCGGACGTTCCAGCGCTGGCGGGACGGAAGATCACGCCGCACGTCATCCGTCATACAACGGCCTGTCACCTCGTTCTCGCTGGCGTCGATATCAACACCATCCGAGCTTGGCTGGGCCATGTCTCGATCAGCACAACGAACATCTATGCCCAGATCGACCTTACGCTGAAGGCCAACGCCGTAGCGCTCTGTGAGGTCGGCCCTACGAGACCAAGGCGCCGGTGGAAGGAAGACAAGGATTTGATGGCCTTCCTTAGAGCCTTATGACACCACATCGACAGCCTTACCCTGTCTCGGTCCGAGATCCTGCCAAGTACCTTCCGACATCTTCTGGCGCCAATTGTGGCCGGAGTGCTGCCTTCAGGT
>NZ_AWFD01000021.1 GCF_000682735.1 Hyphomonas sp. CY54-11-8
TCAACAAGGTTGGAGAAATCAGAAACTATGTAAAGACAGGCCAAGGCTCCTTCATCGAGGCTGTTCTGTCACCGGAACTCTACGACCACTTCGATTACTTTGCCCTGCAAGAAGGAGACAGTAGTGAAATTGGCCTCGCACAGTATGACTTTTGGTACATTAATGAGACTGGTCGTTGGGAATATGGCGCGGACTACTGGAACAAGCTCGTGCACCAATATGTCCCTGCCTTTTTGGTCGGCCGCGAGTCAAAAGAGAGCTTGAAAATAGACAGCTTGAGTCAGCGATTGCGACTTGGTACCGAGGAAGGAGCGTTTTCCCTCGGATCCACACGCACCGGCTTCTCCGACACTTATCGCAACTTCGGACCATTGGGCGCAATTGTATTCTGGATCATTGGATATGGGTTTGGGTCACTTTATTCAATAGCCACGTCTGGCTCTTTGTTTGGCCAATATTACTACCTTATTCTACTCGCGGATGGGATCAAAAGCATCACCCACGACACCGCAGAACTACTGCGTGCCCTGCCATTCATTTTGGGCGTGTCTTTGATTGTGATGATATTCGCTCGCCGCCGCCCCCGAGTAAGGCGCAACATCACAAATAGTGGCCGCCTTCCGAATTCATGGGTGGACACAAATCGGAATGACTAGCCGAATCTGCGCCACGCACATCAATCAGCTTCTGAATAGAAGCAGACATAAATTTCTTTCATTCATCCCCGATGGAGGGTGAAACCATTCGGCTCTTAATACTCACCCTTCAAATTTCCCCGTACCACGATGCGCGCTACGATGCCGCGACAGCGGAGTTTGAGGAAGTTCACGTTGTCTCCACACTAAATGTCGGAGATTTTAGCGAATTTATTGCAGAGTCCTTTGGAAACTACTTCCTCCACAAATTGTTTCATGGGCAAAATGAGTATTTGACAGCGGTGACTTCTGGATCCCTCGCAACTCAGGTCCAGAATACCATCAAGGCAATAGACCCCGACGTTGTAGCTGTGGCTGGTTGGGCAGCACCTGAAAGCATTGCCGCAATGCATCACTGCAGGAGACACCGTATACCTACCATTATCATGTCCGAGTCACAGGAAGATGATGCCAAACGCTCCTTGTTGCGTGAATCCGTAAAGCGCCGTCTAGTCTCTCAATTCAATGCGGCACTAGTCGGCGGCCCAACACATGCCCAATACATCAATAAACTCGGCATTCCGTGCGAACGAATCCATTATGGTTACAATGCCGTTGACAACGAGCATTTCGCCATGGGGGCCGCATCAGCCCTACAAGACCCGCATAATGTACGTCTACAACACAATTTGCCGAAACGTTACATTTTGGCCTCTGCTCGGTTCATCCAAAAAAAGAACATTCCGTCTCTAATATCCGCCTACGCATCAGCGCGAAAATTAAACCCTACAGCGCCCGATCTTGTGGTTCTTGGCGACGGGCCTGAGCGTAAGGTCATTGAAGCGACAATTGCACGTGAACGTGTGGGCAAATACGTACATTTACAAGGCTTTGTAAGCTATGATCGTCTTCCGGCTTTTTACGGGTTATCAGAAGGGTTCGTACATGTATCGCTGATTGAGCAATGGGGCCTTGTGATCAATGAGGCTTTGGCGGCGGGCGTGCCTGTAATTGCCTCGAATACCTGCGGCGCAGCTCGGACGGTCATACAAGATGGGCAATCTGGAATTCTTACTGATATCAGCACAGATGCAATCACGAAATCTTTAGTTCAATTCTTTAGAATGCCCTCCCAGGAGCGAAGCGCCATGGCTCGAGCCGGCGCAAATGCAATCAATGCTTGGGGACCTCAGCGTTTTGGGTGTGGCATGAAGGCCGCCGCAGAAAGCGCATTTGCGGCACCAATGCGGGGCCCAATAGCGCCCTGGGACAGGATACTTGTGAAACATTTCCAGAGACGAGTTTTGAATGATGTTGCCTAACCCCGTAAATTCTAAGATGCAATTGAATCAAATTGAATCAAATTTAGAATCCTACAACGCTGCGGACCTGAAGGTTGCTATTGTCTCTGCCAACCTTTCACGCATGGCAGGTGGCATTTTACCTATTATGCAGCATCATGGAAAGGAGTTGAAACGACTCGGCATCAATGTAACTGCATTTGGATCAGGGAATATTCCCTCTACGGAGGACCTTAATGGATGGGGAGATGTTCCGATTGTTGTAAAAAGACCATGGATGGAAAAGTTTGCTTTTGCCCCAGGACTTTTCGAGTCGATCAACAGAGCGGATCCTGATTTGGTTCATCAGCATGCCCTTTGGCAGTATCCATCCGTTGCAGTGTCGACTTGGCGCCGAAAGTTGCGAAAGCCGGTAATCATATCCACGCAAGGAATGCTGGAACCTTGGGCCCTTTCTCATTCTCGCGCCAAGAAGCGGATAGCGGAGATACTGTTTGAAAGGCAAAATCTCGCAAACGCTTCTGTTATCCATTGTTCTCCAGCGGAAGTCCCAGGTGTTAGAGCGTTCGGTCTCAAAAACCCAATCGCAGTTCTACCAAATGGAGCCGTTCTACCTGATAAGAAGAATCTTCCGAGGCCTGAATTCCTCCCAAACGATGGCCGTAATACACTACTATTTTTGGGGCGCCTGCATCCCAAAAAGGGAATAATCGAGACTCTCTCCGGATTCGCCAATTTTAAAAAACTTACCCCAGAAATTGCAAGCAGATGGCAACTTGTTGTCGCGGGATGGGATGAGGGTGACCATCTCAAGCAACTCCTCTATGAGGTGGAGAATCTCGGGCTTCAAAATGATGTAGTATTCAGTGGGCCACAATTCGGTGAAGACAAAGATGCATTGTTAGCTTGGTCAAAGGCATTTGTACTTGCTTCGTACTCAGAAGGTTTTCCGATGGCAGTTTTGGAGGCTTGGGCAAACGCACTTCCAGTATTTATGACCCGCGAGTGCAACATCTTGGAAGGCTTTCAACATGGTGCCGCAGTGGAAATAACAACTTCACCTGGTAACATCGCCACTGCTTTTGCGGAGCATCTAGGAGCCGCAAACTTAGCCGAAATGGGGTCGAGGGGGCGCTCGCTTGTTACCGAACGGTTCACGTGGCCAGTGATTACGAAAGAAATTCTCGCTGTGTATAAATGGGCACTCGGAAGCGGACCGAAGCCAGATTGTATTGACATCTCTTGAGGCTAGTTTGGAGCAAGCCCCCCCCCCTCGCAGGGGGCAGAAGTTGAGTCATTTTCTAACCTGCCTCTTCCGATACATTGCTACCCACACCGACCAAGATGAGCACAAT
>NZ_AWFD01000022.1 GCF_000682735.1 Hyphomonas sp. CY54-11-8
CTTGTGTGGATGGCTCCTGCATTGCAAGGGCTTTTTGAAATTTCGGCAAGCCTTGGTCGGAAGCTGACTTGTGTCCGGCCTGTTTTCGCGACGTATATGCCGCTGGCCCTGATGGTTTCCGCGAACCAAGTCCCATTCTACAACGCGGACGGTTGAAGTCCCTGTCTCTACGCGGGGTGTCTTGATTCCCGGCTGACCCGGATTGCCATCACTTCTCATAGTCCTCGCAAGTTCGTTGTATTCCTTCTGATAGCCAGAAAATTAGGCGCTGGCCCGCGCAAGATATGGCTCATCTCGCGATAGTACTGCCCATACGATGCGTGCAGTTTTGTTTGCAATCGCTACCGTAGCGACGCGTGCTGGCTTCCTCTGTAGAATATTGGTGATCCACGGATCTGCTCGTTCCGGATGCGCTCTTGCAGCCGCGATGCGCGACGTCATTCCGACGACAAGCAGTTTCCGCAGGTACCTGTCACCCTTCTTTGAAATCCCGCCGAGGCGCTCCTTGCCGCCTGATGACTTGTTGATCGGCGTTAGCCCGATCCAAGCGGCAAGATCTCGGCCGCTCTTGAATGTGTCGGCTGAGCCGATTGTAGCCACGATCGCTGACGCGGTAATTGGGCCGATACCAGGTATGCTCCTCAGCAATCTGATGCGATGATCAGTGCGACCCGCCGCATAGATTTGCCGGTCCAAAAGCAAGATGGCATTGTGAATGTTGATGAGTTGATCGCACAATGCCGAAATCACGTGTCGCGCGGCGGCAGGAAGATCGGGCATCGATCCGTTTTTTATCGATTGCGCAAAATCTCGGAGATGACCTGCTCCGGATCGGATCGTTTCTCCGAACTCTCCGAGCAGACCACGAATGGAATTGGAGAGTTGCGTGCGCTGCCCAACCAATAGCTCCCTGGCGCGGTGCTGACAAAGTAAGGACTGTTGGCTTACTGACTTAACTGGAACCGTACGCATAGATGGTCGGGTGACAGCTTCGCAGATCGCTTCGGCGTCCGCTGCGTCCGACTTGCCGCGTTTGACGTAAGGCTTGACGTAGTTTGGAGGCATAAGGCGGACTTCATGGCCAAGCGCAGTCAGCTCGCGGGCCCAGTAGTGACTCGTGGCGCACGCCTCCATGCCAACAAGGCAAGGTTGCTGAGATTGGAAGAACGTTAGAAGCTGGGCGCGGCGCAAAGATCGGTTGAAGACGACAGATCCATCGTCAGCAACTCCGTGAACTTGAAAGTTGTTCTTGGCCAGGTCTAGTCCGATTGTGGTGGCGTGCATCTTTGGGCTCCTTTCATTTGCAGCTCCCGACTGAACCGCAGTATGCCGCATTGCGGCGGTGGGAGCAGGAGCCATCCACCCCATCT
>NZ_AWFD01000023.1 GCF_000682735.1 Hyphomonas sp. CY54-11-8
GCCCGAGCCCTACTCGATTGGACGCAGCCCAAGCTGGCCGAAGTCGCGAAGCTCTCAGTGCCGACCATACGTCGGATGGAGAGTGACCGTGGGCCTTCAGCTAGCACAGAGGCCAATGTCGAGGCAGTGCGTCGCGCGCTGGAAGAAGGAGGAGTAGTCTTTCTTGATCCCGAGAATTGCAAGGACGGCGGCGCGGGCGTCCGATTGAGAAAATAGGAGTGGGACCGATTTCGAACAGGGCTCAGACTGGAGCCGTATTTCTTGCCGCCGCAGCCTCACCTTGTTCCTGATTGGCGACAGATCCGCGCCAGCGGCTCTTCTGAAGGCACTCTCCGTCTTGAACAGTTGCGAATTAGAGACGGCGTAGGAGCTGCTCTTGGATCACATCAGTTCAGCACTCAGCTTGTCGCACCCACTGCACGCATGCCATGCGTTAGATCTCACCACCCAAGATGGTCGTCGTTAACCACTTCTGCTTATATTTTAAAATGCACACGATGATTGAGCTGATTTTGGAATCGTAATCGCAATGGCAAGACAAAGACCTACACCGGAAAATGTTCGAGCGGCTGAAGAAGCAATTTCTCTGGTATCGCGGCAAGTCAAATTCACGATCGCCGAATATCCAATCTCTCTCTATGTGGAACGCTTCAAAAGCGACACGGACGACAGATATTTTGTTCCAGAATATCAGCGTAACCTGTCTTGGAATCCATCTCAGCAATCTGAATTCATAGAATCGCTGATCGTTGGGCTGCCTGTCCCTTTTCTATTCTTCTACCAGACGATGGACGGTCGGATGGAGATTGTCGACGGCTCCCAGCGTATGAGGGCCATGCGCGCCTTTCTTAGAGAGAATCTGGTTCTTCACGACCTAGCGCTTGTGCCCGAACTGGAAGGCTTCACGTTCGCTGACCTTCCACACGAAAGGCAGAATAAACTTGAGGACGTCACGATACGAACAATAGTGCTAGACACCAGCACAGACCCCGCGACGAGGGCCGAAATGTTTGCGAGGATCAACAAGGGCGGAACCGAAGCAAACGAAGCCGAAATTCGGCGTGGCTCACTCCCGGGCCCGGTGACATCCCTGATTCGTGAACTCGCAGAGCACCCAAATTTCGTTGCATTAACCCCATTTACCCCAAAGGCCGTCCTTAGCCGCGAACGCGAAGAACTAATAACCAGGTTTTTCGCTTATACCGAGACGTATGATACTCAAGATCGTCCGTTTGCGAATTACCGGGATCGCCCGAAAAAATACCTCTACGAATACTTAGAGCGAGCGAATCGCGAAGCAAATGAGAATCCTCAATTGGTGGACCGCCTGCGGGAAGAGTTTCTGCGCGTTCTCGACTTTGTAGATCGCTCATTCTCGCTCGGCTTCCGCAAATCGGCTGCAGCACGAACAGTACCTCGCGTACGGTTCGAAGCGATCGCCGTTGGAACGGCGCTCGCGCTCCGCGAGGAACCCGGTCTAGCACCAGCTCCCGAGCTCGTCTCCGAACGCATGGAGGCTGCTGAGTTTGACAAGCTTGTAGTTTCGGATGGAGCTAATGTCCGCTCCAAACTGGTTGGAAGAATCGAATTGGTAAGGGACGCATTGTTGGGACAATGAACGGATTGACCACTGAACTCGACGATAGACGTGAGGAATTTGATACACACCACTTGTTGGCTCATGCCTTGGAAGCGCGCCTCGTTGAGGGCGAACCGCTGTCACTCGGCAGTGTGGCTCTGTCAGCACGCCATGTCAGTACCCTCAAGTCCGGCCTGATCGTCCATCTATACAATGTGGAAGAAGCAATCATGTCCCGAATCGTTCGCCAATTTGGCGAAGCGATCCGATCTTCGACTCCCCGAACTTGGACCGAAAACACTCTCCGAGAATGGCTGCGCGCGAGTGCTTTGATAACCACAGAAGGCAGCGAAGACACACGACTGCAGGCCGCACACCGCACATTTGCCGCCCTCGTTTTCGAGCAAGGACTAGAACCTAAAGACCCCAAAAAGCCGTCGGGCACTTGGTCGGACAAACTTATCTACCGTTTTGCAGAGCGGCTCGGAGTTGACTTGAATTACCCACCCGAGCTGTATCGTCAGCTGCAACCAGAGCCACACTGGGGAGACCAAAGCCCACTTGAATTTCTTGCGGAACGTCGCAATGCCCTTGCTCACGGACGCCAATCATTCGAAACAGGCGCCCGCAACCTCACTCTTGAGAGAATCCGCGAACTCGCTGATGTCACGTTCGAATTTCTATCCCACACCATCATTGGTTTCGAAACTCACTTGAACGGCAATTTGCACCTAAGGCCCGTAGATGTCGCTTAGATCTGAAATCTCTGCCGTCGATCTGTTCTGTGGAGCTGGAGGTCTGACCCATGGGCTTGAGCGCGCAGGCGTAAAGGTCAATCTTGGCGTCGATATCGACCCAGCCTGCGAACATCCTTTCAAGACAAATAACCGCGGCCGGTTTCTGCGGTCAGACGTTAACACACTCGCACCATCGACCATTGCCGCCGCGTTTGACGAGGGTGCAGTTACGATGCTCGCCGGTTGCGCCCCATGCCAGCCATTTTCTACTTATTCAAGAGCTTCAAAAAAATCGAAACGCGAATCCTCTCTCCCCGCAAATGACGAGTGGCAACTGGTTAAGCGCTTTGGCGATCTCGTTACCGAGCTAAAGCCGGATTTGGTCACAATGGAAAATGTGCCGCCACTTTCTGACCAGCCAGTGTTTCAGACTCTCCTGCAGCAATTGAGCGACTACAGCGTCGACTTCAAGATAATCGACTGTCCAACCATAGGGCTTCCTCAGCGCCGCAAGCGACTGGTGCTGGTCGCCTCCCGCCTTGGTCCTATCAGTCTTCCAAACTTCGATGCACCCCAAACAAGCGTGAGGGATGCAATCGGCAACCTCCCTTCACTCATGGCTGGCGAAGTAGATCCCGGTGACAGGCTTCACCGCGCCAGTAGGTTGAGCGAGCTAAACCTGCGTCGAATCAAGGCATCCAAGCCAGGCGGCACGTGGCGGGATTGGCCCGATGCTTTGCGAGCGAAGTGTCATGTCAAGGATACCGGCGCAACCTATCCATCTGTTTATGGTCGAATGACTTGGGATGAACCTTCCCCCACCATCACTACTCAGTGCTTTGGATACGGAAATGGCCGCTTTGGTCATCCAGAACAACACCGCGCGATCACCTTAAGAGAGGCAGCCATGTTGCAAGGCTTTCCGCGCAATTATGAATTTGTTCCTGCGGACGAACCTGTAAGTTTCGCTAAACTCGGCAGGCTGATTGGCAATGCAGTTCCGGTGAAGCTTGGCGAAGTGATCGGAATCCTAATGCGCGATCATGTAAAGAGTGCATGCTGATCGCTATCCATCTTCATGCGAACTATTATGAAATTTTAGGTACGCTCCCCGAATAGTGCCACCCCCAACCAGCTATCAATCGCCTCTGCCACATCCCTTTTCAGATCCGCATACTCCGCCCGGATATAGTGCTTGCGGGCAACGCTTGCTGTCTGACCATGATTGTGCCAGATATCCAACCAGCGCTCATCGATCCCGGCATCGATAAGATGAGTCTTCATCGTCCGGCGCAGGTCGCGCGGGTTCCATTCTGGAAACTCGAGCTTGCAGTTCAGTCGCTTGGCCGCCCGTGAGATCGCAGCAATGGTTAGCGGTTCGTCCGGGTTCCGAGGATTGGACATGAGGTACGGCGAACGCGGATGGGAGCGCTCCAGGCATCGTTCGACTAAAGGGGCCGCTGTTGAGGTGATAGGTAACTGGTGTGATTTGCCGTTCTTGGTCTCCGGTAGGGCCAGCCATCCATCACGCCAATTGTCGGCCAAGCTCGTTGCGACCTCCGTCACCCGAAGTCCGCCCATGGCGATCATCAGTTTCAGAACGCGATGCGTCGGGTGGTTCTCGTCCAGCGCCTGCCAGAGCGTCCTGAGCTCGTCGTTCGAGAGGAAACGATCGCCTGGTCTTCCGCGCGGCACTGTCGGCAACTGCTCGGCAATATTGGAGGCAATGCCATAGTCCCTGGCACTTCCTCGAAAATCGTAGCGGTTCTTCACCGCCCATTTCCAGGCAGTGACGATGTAGGATCGAAGGTGTGCTGCGTATCCCGGGCTGCGCGCATAGCTTTCCGCCATCCAGGCCTGCAGGTCCTGGATGGTCACATCTCCGGCGCGCGGCATGCCTCCATGGCGCGCCACGAGAAACGGAAGCAAGGCGTATTTGCCATCAATCAGGACGCCTCGCACGCGCCCCGCCGAGGCGACACCTCGGCTCTTCATGTCGGCAACATAGTCCTCGAAGAAACTGGCCGCAGAGGCAGAAACCGCATCGGCCAGTTCCTCCGTTCGCGCAGCTGGAGTTGGCGCAAGCGCGCGCTTCTGCCGGAACTCCCCTGCCCGGACTCTCGCCTCTCGCAAGCCGATTTCCGGATAGGCGCCTATTCGGACCCGGACTGTCTTGCCGTCCAGCTTTCGCACCGCTGAAAATGTCTTCGCGCCGGTCTTGGCCACCCTCACTTTCAGGCAGGATTCGATCGTATCGGAATACTCGCCTGGGTCGGTCACAGCCGAAAGCCAAGTGTCGGTAAGGCGAAGTTTCCCCACGGTTTTTTAGCCTCCGGTTACCGTATAGTTACCACGGAGCCATTTGTGAGCAAGAGCTAACTTTTAAGTTATTATAATTCATTGTTTTTAAAGTATTTTTGGCGATCCCGACGCGATTCGAACGCGTGACCTACAGATTAGGAATCTGTTGCTCTATCCTGCTGAGCTACGGGACCGTCGGGAGGGACCTATAAGCCAATTGGCCGAAGGGTTGAACCCGGTTTGATGGCTGGCGGCAGTCGCCCGGCATGCCAGGATATTCCGGACAGGCACCGGTTTCTCCTCCTCTTCGTCTGGCTCTTCCACCTGGACCTGCTTGCCGCCTGCGCCAAGCCGCATCCGCTGGATGCTCTACTGCCGGGTGAGCATGGCCGCGAGGCGCGAGTCATCGATGGCGACGCGCTGGTGCTCGCGCGGGGCTATATGAAGGACGGCCGGATGGAAGTGACCCACCGGCTGAACTTTCAGGTGCTGCCGCCTTCGCCGCCCCCCCTCTCCGGCCTGAACGCCACCCGCTTGACCCTGCCGCCGGGGCGGGACTAGTGTGGCCAGAACAATACCGGAACACGACTCGCATGCCCGACGGCGCCGACACGACCGAAGACCTTGCCCGCGCGGCCGCGATTGCCCGCGGATCGCTGCGTCTGCTGGCGGATCTGAGCCTCTGCGGCATCCAGGAAATGACCCTCGCCAACAATCGTCGGGCGGACATTGCCGCCATTGGCCCGGGCGGCGAGATCTGGATCGTGGAGATCAAATCCGGCGTGCCGGATTTCCAGTCCGATGCTAAATGGCCGGAATACATGCCCTTCTGCGACCGGTTCTGGTTCGCCGTCGATCATGACTTTCCCCAGGCGCTGATCCCCGAAGAGGCGGGCCTGATCGTAGCCGATGCCTTCGGGGCGGCGGTCATTCGGGAGGCCCCGACGGACAAGCTCTCCCCTGCCCGGCGCAAGGCTGTGACCCTTCGCCTTGCCCGCCTTGCGGCGATGCGGCTTTCTGCAGCGGCGGATGCAGGCTGGACGGCGAGCGAAGCAGCGCTTACTTCCAGCGGCCTATGAGCCACGCTTATCCCCTTGGAAAAACCCTCGACGCCGCCTTGTCCAAGGTGGCCCCGGCCGCGCGCACGCTGGCCGAAGCTGAAGCGCTGGCGAAAACGCTGGACGGCGAGCTGATCGTCGCTGAACTCGCGACCGACTGGCTAACGGTTTCCAACGAAGCCGCCGAGGCGATGTTCGCGCCCTCCGATGCGCTCGCCCATGGTCATTTGCAGCGCTATGAGGACGACAAGGGCAACCCGGTCGTTGCCGTCACCTGGTGGAAACTGGCCGCGCCCGGCCAGGCGAAGGAGGCGCCGGCCAAGCCCTCCAAAAAAGAAGAGACCAAGGCCGCCGAACCGGCAGACCATACCGACGATCTCTATTTCCGCCGCGGCCGCACCAAGCCGTCGCGCCGGCGCTATGTCGATCCGCGGCAGCTGGACCTGTTCCGGCAGGCCAACAAGGACAACAAAGCCTAGTCTTCGGCAAGGCTCCAGACGCCCTTGCCGCTGACCCGCCGCAGGATGAGATAGAGCAACAGGCCGACCGGCCCGAACATCAGCGTGAAGAACAGGCTGGGCACGACCATCCAGTGCGGCACGCCCCGGCGCCGTGCATCGCGCGCTTCCCAAGCCCCGACGAACAAGTCGAAGACCAGATAATGCGACCAGCCGACAAGAATGCCGAGCGGATGGGAAAACAGCTGAGAGACGCCCGCCGCCGTGTTGAAGCTGCCACCTTCGGCGCCCATGCCGAGAAACATGTTCATTGTCAGGGTCACAATATAGAAAATGCCGAGCACCAACGGATAGAGCCCCGAATGCACGACAAGGCGCGTGACGGCGGCGCCCGGTGCCAGTGCGAGCAAAAGCCAGGCCGGCAAGACCGCGAGATTGATGATCGTGTAGACCGTTTCATAGGTCATGGTGTCCTCCCTTTTTTTGAACACTGCGCCGGGATGGCTCATGCGGCAAGGTTTCTCCCAGCACATTTGCCCGGCATGGCGGAGGCCCTCCGGTGCGAGGAACTGAATTCGGAAGAGGGCTCGGCCAGGGCGGACCACGCACGCGCAGCCCATGATCATGCCGGACTGCGCGCCCACGCAGGCGGGCACATCACTGCGAAGGGCAGGATGCTCCCACGCCGCAAGGCGCGGGGCTTTATATGTGTAGGGAGTATCGGGCGGCGGGGCATCGGCCACATAGGTGAGCTCGATATTGCCAAACAGTCGGTCGCCATCAGCGCATCCCGCCAAGTGCGCATGTGCCAGCGGACCACACGCAGCAGGTTCCAGACCAGCTATGACCAGAACACCGGCCAGACATGATTGAAGAAGCATTGGCGATCAGGATGCATGGGCGGGAGGATGGCCCCCGCGTGAGCCTGTGGGATAGAGCGCCTTCTCCACGAGTTATCCCGGCAAACGCGCAGGGCTTATCAGGGGTCCGGTCCTGCAACGGCCACACCGCATCTGGCTCCCGGATATTTGCGCCTCAAGGTCCGGGATGACACCGGAGCGGTGTGGGAGAGCGGGCCTTCATTCCAACGTCCCGGCCAGCCGCCCGTCCAATTGTCAGCCCCCACCCGGCTGTATAGATTGAGCGCAGAGAATCTGTTCGAGGGGGAAAACATGACCATGCAAAAATTCATCCTGGCCGCAGCCACCGCTGCCCTTCTGGCCGCTTGTGCCAGCGAGCCGGCGCCCCCGCCGGCAACCACAACTGAACCTACTTATCTTCCTTACGAACAGTTCAAGCAACTGGTGAACAGCGCCTACAAGGCGGATGAATACAGCACGCGTGAGGCGGCATTCGCCGAACTTCTTGCGCGGGACGATCTGAGGCAGGACGACCGCGCCGAGACCTATCTGATGCGCGGCCTGATCCGCGGTATCTATGTCAATGATGGCCCTTTTGCGAGCCCCTATTGCGCCGTTGAGGACTACGTCAGATTTGAAGCCCTGGCGTCCCCCGATCACCCCCGCATGAAGCAGATGCTGAATGACCGGGCTTACCAGACGTCCCGATACCAGTACTTCGACGAACCGGCCTCCTGTGGAGACTGATCCTACGCCATTTCGGGTACCGGCCCGGTATAGACGGAGCGAGGGCGCACGAGGCGGCCTTCGGCGATCTGTTCGCGGGCGTGGGCCGTCCAGCCAAGGATGCGGCCGCAGGCGAAAGTGGCCGTGAACGCTTCGCGCGGAATCTGGAGCGCCTCAAGCAGGAGCGCGGTCGAGAACTCCACATTCGTCTCCAGCGTCCGGTTCGGATATTTCTTAGCCAACCGTCCGAGGACTGCCTTTTCGATATGGTCGGCAAAGGCGATCCGGCCCGATGTGCCCGGCAGGCGCGCAACGGCGGCCTTCAGGGCATCGGCGCGGGGATCGCGCACACGGTAGACCCGGTGCCCGAAGCCCATGAGCCGGTCACCCCGGGCAAGCGCGGCGTCGATCCAGCTTTCCGCATTCTCCGGAATGCCGATCTCGTCCAGCATGTCGAGCACCGGCCCCGGCGCGCCCCCATGCAGCGGGCCTTTCAGGGCAGAGATGCCGCCCATCGCGGCAGAGCCCAGCCCGGCCCGCGTGGAGGCCACGACGCGCGCCGCAAAAGTGGAGGCGTTGAGGCCATGGTCGCAAACGGTGACCAGATAGGCATCGAGCGCGCGGGCCTCGGATTCATCCGGCAGCTTGCCGGTGATCATCTTCAGGAAGTCAGCCGATTGGGACAGGTCCGCATCCGGCGCAATCGGCGCCTGCCCGCGTTCGCGGCGCACGGCAGCGGCGGTGAAAACCGGCCCGGCAGCGGCGAGGCGGATGGCGGAATCCAGGCTTTCGTCGTCTTCCAGCAATGACCAGCCGGTGCGCAGGAAGCGGATGATGTCGAGCCCGTCCGGGATCTTCGCAACAAGGTCGAAGGCTTCCACGCGGGCCGCCCCAAGCCGGGCGCCCAGTTCCGGCACACCCGGCAGGTCCTCGAAGAAGTCTTGCCACAGGAGGTGGGCGGCATCTTCATACGCCATCGAGGCGGCAAGCAGCTGCACCGGCCAGCCGCGAATGACGAGGCGGCCATTCTGACCGTCCACATCCGACAGGATGGTTTCAGCAGCGACAACATTTTCCAATCCGGAATCCATCAGAGATCTCCTTCTACAAATTTGACGTTCATGTCGCGCCGGGGCTAGCGTTCGTCAATCTTGATCAATATAATCAATATATGAGCTGGATTGGACGCGAAGACGCACTCGAAGCCCTGGGGGTGAAACCCCAGACGCTGTACGCCTATGTGAGCCGGGGGCTGATTGCCTCCAGGCCGTACGAGAACGACCCGCGCGCAAGCGTCTACTCCGCCGCAGATATTGCAGGCCTGGTGAAGCGCCGGCGTAGCGGACGGGGCCGGCAAGCCATCGCCAGCGCCGCCATTTCCTGGGGCGACCCGGTGATGGAAACCGCGATCACCACAGTGCGGGACGGCAAGCTGATTTATCGCGGTAAAGATGCCGTGAGGCTCGCCGCGGACGCCACGCTGGAAGAGGTCGCAGCCCTTCTTTGGCAGGCAAGTGCCCCCTCCCCCAGCCGTTCGGGCACCGGGAATATGGCACCGGGCGAGACCGGCAAGGCGCGCCTGCTTGCCTATCTGGCCGACCGGGCCGCGCAGGATCCGCCAAGCTTCGGGCGCGGCAGTGCGGCGCTGTCAGAGGATGGCGCACAATTGCTGGCAGGCGTCTGCACGGCCGTGACGGGCACAGGCGGACGCGGCTTCTATCATCAGCGGCTTGGCCGGCACTGGGGCCTCACACCCGGCGGGACGGATTTGTTGCGGCGTGCGCTGGTCCTGGTGGCAGATCATGAACTGAACCCGTCGACCTTCGCGGCGCGGGTGGCCGCCTCGACCGGGGCGCCGCTGGCCGCGTGTGCGCTGGCGGGCTGCGCAACGCTGACCGGGCCGCTGCATGGCGAAGCATCCGCCCGGGCGCTCGCCTATCTGAAGCTTGCGATGGAGGACAGGCCGCAGACAGCGCTTTCCGGCATTGCGGCTCGGGGGGAGCGTATCCCGGCGGTGGGGCATACGCTTTACCCCGCAGGCGACCCGCGCGCCGCCGCATTGATCCGCTGGATGAAACCGGCCCCTGCCCTGAAGCGCGCCATCAAGGCCGCTGAAGCCGCGAGCGGCTATGCGGCAAATGTCGACATGGCATTGGCAGCGCTATCGGTACAGCTGGACCTGCCGGAAGATGCGCCCTTCCTGATCTTCGCCAGCGGGCGCATGGCGGGCTGGATCGCGCATGCAATCGAACAACAGGCAAGCGGCCGGCTCATCCGTCCGAGGGCGAATTATACCGGCCGCTAAAACTGTTTAGGCGATCCGTTTCTTCACTTCGGCCACAACCGCCTGCGGTGTGATGCCGAACTTCTTGTAGAGATCGGTGTAAGGCGCGGAGGCGCCGAAGCCGGTCATGCCGACAAAGCCGCCATCCTCGCCGATCCAGCGGTCCCAGCCGAAGCGGACGCCGGCTTCGACGGCCACGCGTGGCGCGGTGCCGAGGACGGACTTCCTGTAATTGCCGTGCTGCTGCTCGAAGAGCTCAAAGCACGGACAGGACACGACGCGCGTCGCGATACCTTCTTCGGCCAGCTGAGCCTGGGCCGCAAGCGCGATCTCGACTTCAGAGCCCGTCGCCAGGATCGTTGCCTGTGCCTTGCCCTTGCAGTCGGACAGGACGTAAGCGCCCTTGGCGGAGAGGTTTTCGTCCGTATGCGTGGTACGGGCCGGGGCAACGCCCTGACGCGTCAGCGCCATGGTGGACGGGCCGGTCTCATTGGCGATGGCCAGTTCCCAGCACTCGGCCGTTTCCACGCCGTCGGCCGGACGAAAGACCAGCATGTTCGGCATCGCGCGGAGGGAGGCGACATGCTCCACCGGCTGGTGGGTCGGGCCGTCTTCACCGAGGCCGATGGAATCGTGCGTCATGACATGCACAACGCGCGTACCCATCAGGGCGCCGAGGCGGATCGCGCCGCGCGAATAGTCCGCGAACACCAGGAAGGTGCCGGAATAAGGCAGGATGCCGCCATGCAGCGCCATCCCGTTCATCGCCGCGGCCATGCCATGCTCGCGCACACCATAATGGACGTAACGGCCAGCCCAGTTCTTCGGCGTCATCGGCTCGGTATGGCTGGTTTTGGTGTTGTTGGAGCCGGTGAGGTCCGCAGACCCGCCGACCATTTCCGGAACGAGGTGCGTCAGCACTTCCAGCGCCGCGCCGCTCCACTGGCGGGTGGCTTTCTTCTCGCCGCCCTCGGCGACAGCCTTCTTGTGCTTGATGATCGCCTTGGCGATGTTCTTCGGCAGGCGGCCGGTCATCGCGGCGTTGAACTCGCCTTTGTGCTCAGACCCGGCGAGGCGCTTTTTCCAGGCTTCGTGTTCCTTCTTCGAGCGCTCGCCAGCTTTCAGCCAGGCCTTCTCTATGGACGCCGGCACTTCGAAGGGCGGGTACTTCCAGCCAATGTTTTCGCGGATGCCGGCGATCTCTTCAGCGCCGTAAGGGCCGCCATGGGCCTTGCCGGTGCCGGCGATTTTCGGGGCGCCGTAGCCGATGATCGTCTTTACGGCGAGCATGACCGGCTTCTTCTGTTTCTTCGCCCAGGTCAGCGCGGCCTCGACCGACTTCTCGTCATGGCCGTCGACTTTCTTCGTGACCCAGCCGGAGGCTTCGAAACGGGCGCACTGGTCTGTATTGTCGGAAAGATCCGTGCCGCCATCGATGGTGACCGAATTGTCATCGAAGAGAACGATCAACTTGTTCAACTTCAGATGCCCGGCCAGCGTGATCGCTTCCTGGCTGACGCCTTCCATGAGGCAGCCGTCGCCGGCGATGACATAAGTATGGTGATCAACGAGATCGTCACCGAAGCGGGCGTTCAGGTGACGCTCTGCCATGGCCATGCCGACGGCGGTGGCGATGCCCTGCCCCAGCGGGCCGGTCGTGGTCTCGACGCCGGCCGTGTGGAAGTTCTCAGGGTGGCCGGGGGTCGTCGCGCCGAGCTGGCGGAAGTTGCGGATATCGTCACGCGAAACAGACTTGTAGCCCGTCAGGTGCAGCAGCGAATAGATCAGCATAGAGCCGTGGCCAGCCGACAGGACGAACCGGTCGCGGTCTGCCCAGGCTGGGTCTGCCGGGTCGAATTTCAGGAATTTACGGAACAGCACTGTGGCTGCATCCGCCATGCCCAGCGGCAGGCCGACATGGCCCGATTTCGCGGCTTCCACCGCATCCATGGATAGGGCACGAACGGCATTTGCCATGTCCCGGTTGGTTACAGCCATTCTGCTGATCTCCCTCAGTCGCTCCGGAAGTGTGCTAGGCCAGACTCCCGAAGCTACGTCAAGCCGCTTGGCGTAGCTTCGTATTGAGTTTAAGCCTTTGAAACATGAGCGACATCGACCGCGAATCACGCCGCCTCGATGCGGCCATCCGGCGCCTGGAGGGGGCCGTGGACAGCCTGCTGGCACGCGCTGGCGATCCCGACGTGGTCGCCGCAGAGATGGCAGCCCTCGTCTCGGACCGGGAAAGGCTGGCCGAAGAACTGGACGCGTCCCTCGCCCGTGAGACCGAATTGCAGGCGCTGGCCGACGAGGCAAGTACCGCGCTCGGCGCCGCCATCGAGGAAGTGCGGGCCGCCCTCGGCAAGGAGGCCTGAGACATGGCCAAAGCCGACATCACCCTGCGCGGCCGGAACTATTCCATCGCCTGTGCACCCGGCCAGGAAGCGCGAATTGTCGCGCTCTCCCAGCAGCTGGATGCACGGGTGAAGCATATTGCGAGCGCGGTCGGCGACATTGGCGAAGACCGTCTGCTGCTCATTACAGCGCTGGCCCTGCTGGACGAGCTGGATGCCGCCCGTCAGGCGGGCGGGTCCTCCCCTGCCGCAGAACAGAAGGCGGCCGAGGCGATGGCTGCCGTGTCCGAGCGGATCGAGGCGCTGGCCGCCCGGCTGGAATCTGGCGGCTGACATCGATCAAGCAGGCCGCGACGCTTTCGCGCCTGTCACCGCTGCCTCGCCAGCCTATGTTAGAAGGGATACAAGGCCGGAAAGGCGACACGACATGCAAATGCTGATTACCATTCTCTTCTACGGCGCGATGGCCGCCCTTCTGGTCGTACTGGGCCTTGGCATCGCAAACCTTGCGCGCACCGACGAGAACCAGCCAAGCCGCTCCAACAAGCTGATGCGGATGCGTATCTTCATTCAGGCCGTCGTTATCGCCCTTCTGGTGGTCATTGGCTTCATGGCCGGCGCCATTCATTTCTGACATTCCTGAGGAGACCCCATGGTCAAACTCGACAAGATCTACACACGCACCGGCGACAAGGGGCAGACTCGTCTATCGACCGGCGAACAGGTGGACAAATGGCATCCCCGCGTTGCCTCCTATGGCAGCGTTGACGAGGTGAATTCCGCGCTCGGCGTTGCTGCCCTGCATGCCGACGACGAAATGCTGACCGCCATTCGCCGTATACAGAATGATCTTTTCGACCTTGGCGCAGACCTCGCCACGCCTGACCGAGGCCGTGTGCTGGAATGGACGCCGCTGCGGATCGTGGAATCGCAGGTGAAGCGGCTGGAGCAAGAGATCGACGCGATGAATGCGCGCATCCCTCCGCTCGACAGCTTCATCCTGCCGGGCGGTTCACCACTGGCCGCGCAGTTGCATGTGGCCCGCACGCTCTGCCGGACGGCGGAGCGGAAGATCGCGGAACTCTCCGGCATGGAGAACGAGCCGGTGAGCCCCGAGGCGCTCGCCTTCATCAACCGCCTGTCCGACTGGCTGTTCGTCGCCGCCCGCGCCGCTAATTCGAACGGTGCCGACGACATCAAATGGGTGCCCGGCGCCAACAGGTAAGGTCTATTTCCGCATCGCGTCCCGGGCTTCCGCCATCAGGGCGAACAGTTCGATCACCGGTGTGACCTGCCCGTCGCCGCGATATTCGCGGTAGAGACTGTCGACATTGACCGCGATCCGTTCGGCATCACCCCAATTGGCATAATCGCCGAGCGCAATGTCGAGCGCGGCCTCCCGCACGCTGAGGCCTGCATCGTAGCGCTTGCGTGCCTCGGTATCGATATAGGCAAGGTAGTCGGCAACGCGCCGGACGCCTGCCTTGTCCGTGACCGGACCATGCCCCGGCACGATGACGTCGGCTTCCATACCGATGATCTTGTCGCAGGCATTGATCCAGTTCTTCACCGGCCCGGCCCACATGAGGGGCGTGCCATCGATGAAGAGGATATCGCCGGTAAAGACCGTCCGGTCTTGCGGCACATGGACGATCACATCGCCGCCGGTATGCGCCGGGCCGACCTCGATCAGCTCGACGGCCTTGTCACCGATGGTCAGGTCCATCCGGCCGGTGAATGTCTGGGTTGGCAGGCGTTCTTCCACAGCGTCAAAATCGAAAGGCGCAAAGATATCGGCGAAATAAGCGCCACCCGGGCCGAGCTGGCCACCCATTTTCTTGAACGTAGCCAGGGCGTCCGGCGGGATTTCAGACATTTCCTTTGCGCTGGCCTCAGAGGCGATGATCTCCGCATGCGGACAACAGCCATTGCCGTGACAGTGATCGCCATTGGCATGCGTGTTCACAATCGTGCCGATCTCTTCGGCACGGACCCCCGACGCATCCGCCATGGCGTCCAGCATGTCGCGGGTCAGGTGCATGTCGAACAGCGTGTCGACCAGCAGCGACTGGTCTCCGTCCACAATCAGGCCGGCATTCGACCAGCCCCATCCGCCGTCCGGCTGAAGCCATGCGTAAAGCCCGTTGCCGATATCCTTCAGCCCTTTGGTGTATTCCCAGCGTGGCATGAATGTCTCCCTGTTTTGCGCGCATCAAGGCAGACACGCGGCCGGCGTGCAAGGGTGTTACTTGTGGAATATCCGGGTCAGGCCGCCGCTCGTCAGGATGCCGACATCGGCGAGCGCGCCCGGCAGGGCCCGCGCATTCGGGGCTGCGAGGTAAAGCGGCTCCCAGACAGGATGGAATTTGTCCTTGTAGGCCCTCAAGCCCTCGAAGCCGTAGACGGCATTGGCGTGCTCGAACAGGAAAGCGCCGAGGCGCGTCATCGCCGGGGCCAGCCGGTGCGCCTCCAGCCCCGCCAGCGGCGCCATGCCGAGGTCGAAACGCTGATACCCCGCCTCCTTTGCCCAGAGCATGGTGGAGACGAAGAGATAGTCCATCACCGCGCGTGGCGCATCAGTTGAGAACCGCATCAGGTCGATCGCGATCTCCTGCTTGCCGGCCCCCGGCCAGAGATTGGCGAAGGCCACGATCTCTCCATTCAGGCGCGCCACAGCAATGGGAAATTTTGCGATATAGTCCGGATCGAACCGGCCGAGCGAAAAGCCCTTCTCCGCGCCGCCATGGACATCCAGCCAGTCATCAGAAATCTTGTGCAGGCGGTCCAGCTGCGCAGGCACGTCTTCCGGGCCGAGGACCTCGAAGCTCAACCCGTCGCGGCCTGCGCGATTGTAGACCTGCCGCATCCGCGACCTGTCAGACCCTTCCAGAGAGAATTCCGTGAGCGGCACAATCGCCGTCTCCCCGATCTTCTGGACCGACAGGCCAAGTTCGACCGCGAGCGGCAGGAAGTCCCGCCCCACGCCATAAAACACAATGCCAGCCCCGGCGGCATCGGCGGCTTCCCGGAAGGACCAGACAAGTGACGGGATTTCTTCAGCCAGCCCAACAGGCTGTCCCATCGCAATCCAGCTCGACCCGCGCAAGCCGAACATGATGAAAGACCGCCGCGAAGGGCTGAAGTGGAACCGTTTGTCGCCGCTGAGGGCGAGCGCTGCATCAGGCCGAGCCGTGTCGGCGGCGGCGATGATCTCGCGGATCTCGCTGAGCGGCGGCGCCTCCTCCGCCGGGGCGTGCAGCGGACGCAGCCAGTTCCAGGCGAGGAACAGGAAGGTGAGCACGCTGACGCCCGCAGCGGCGCGCAGGAAGCGCGACGTGCCGCCCTGCAGCGCCACCTGCCACCAGAGTTCGTTCCGGTAATCGACATGTTCGTAGGAGAAAAAGCCCAGCCAGATCACCGCGCCCAATGTTGCGAGAATAGCGAGCGCCATGACGGGCGTCAGCCGCGTCGCCATCAGCGGCGTCGCCCGGTAGAAGGCCGGGCGCGACACACCGAGCACAGCCAGCACGACGAACAGCGGCGCAGCTTCGCCAAGGCCTGCGCCTTTGGTCAGGGTCAGCGTGATCCCGGCGGCCAGTAACCCCATCGCCACCATCCAGGCATGGCTGAGCCGCCGCGCCAGGCCATTCGCCACAATCAGCAGGAACAGCCCGACAATCGACGCGAGGAAATGCGACAGCTCTATCAGCGGCAAAGGCAGGAAATGCGCTGCCGCCCTCAGCGGCGCCGGCAGTGCGGGTGTCATCGCGGCGATCAGCATGTAGGCGCCGCTCGCGAACGCAAGCAGGCCGAACACGACCGGCGCAAACAGGGTCGCGACATCCCCTGCCCCCCGGCCAACCCCCTGAAGGGCGGCTCCGTGGCGTCGCAGCAGGCGGCGGCTCATCCCTGCGGCAGCGATCACCAGCGGTGCGAGGTAATAGATCGCCCGGAACGCAATCAGGCTTGCAACAAGGCCTTCGACAGGGCTCGCCGGGACGAGCAACAGGATTACCGCCTCGAAGACGCCGATTCCGCCCGGCAGGCCGCTCATCCCGCCCACCAGGCAGGCGAGCGCGAAGACCGGCACGAAAGCGGCAAAACCTATGGCCGTCTCCGCCGGCAGAAGGGCAAAGAGGACAAGGCTCGCAGCCATCCAGTCAACAAGGCTGACCCCGACACGCGCCGACACGCCAGACATCCCACCCGGTACCAACAGGCTGGCATTGCCGATATGCCAGACAACCAGCGCCAGCAGCATACATCCAATGGCAATGGCAGCCCGGTCCGGAATACCGAAATGGACCGGAAAAGCAGCCGACTCGAACACAAGGCCGAACCCGCTGAGCAGGAGCGCGCCGACGGTCAGGCTGATCCGCGTCATGCGGGACACCGCCTGGCTCTCATCGTCCGACAGGCCAAGCCCGCCATAGATCCGGGAACGGACGGTCCCGCCGGTCAGTTCCACCTCACCGAGGGAGTTGCCGACAGCCTGCGCCGTAAAGGAGATAAACGCCATGTCGCGCCATGGCCGCGCAAGGCCCAGATGGCGAAGCGTCAGACTATCGCGCAGTGTAGCGGCGGCATAACTCGCCAGCATGCCACCCAGTGCAACAAACACGGCCAACGGCGACAGCGCGGAGAACCGGGCATAGATCAGATGCATCGACAGATGATCGAGCCGCGCATGGATGGCAAAGATCGCCGCCGCGAATGCCGCCAGCACGAGCATGAGTGGCAGAAAGTTTGCCCGGCGGCGCCGTTTTTGAGGCTTGTGTTTTTCCGCCTCCATCCCGAGCTCCCCTAGAAGCGATCTAGCAGGCGGCGGAGATATTCGCGTTCTTCTTCGTCGTCGCTTTCATTGTACCGGCGGCGCAGTTCTTCCAGGATGTCCTTGGCACGCTGGCGCTCGGCCTCTTCCGGCACGCGGACATTTTCGCCGCTATTGCCCATGCCGCCTGTCTGGCGCCCGAACGGGTCATTGGTGGCCTGCCCCTGATTTGTCCGCTCGCGCTGCATTTCGTCCAGCATGGCAGCGAGATTGCGGTTCAGCTCCGACAGGCCTTGCGTCGCGCGCTCCTGGTCATTCGACGCGGCACTTTCATTGCCGCGGGCAAGATTGCCTTCTGCGCCGCGCAGGGCTTCACGGATATCGGCGAGGGCTTGCGGATCGATCGCGCCGCTCAGCGCATCTTCCTGACCCGCCCCCTCCCCGAGGCCGCGTTCGCGAGCGAATTGCTCCACCAATTCTCCGAGGCGGGCCTGGCGTTCAGCCAGCGTGCCGCCGCCCTGCGGGGGCGCGCCTTCATCCGTGCCGGCAAAACTGTTCGTGCCCGGACGCTCGCCACCGGGGCGGTCACCACCCTGCGCGCCATCTCCTTCGGACGGATTCCCGGCTTCGCCCTGGCCGCCCTGCCCGGGTTGTTGGCCGGGTTGCTGACCTTGTTGGCCGCCTTGCTGCTGGCCGGAGTCCTGTCCGGACTCCTGCCCTGACTGGCCCTGCTGCCCTGACGGCATTTCGCCGCGCTGCTGGGCCAGCGTGTCATCATTCAGCTGGCGTTGTTCGCGCAGGATCTCGGACAGGCGCCGCATGGCATCTGTCATCTCCTGCTCTTCCGGCGGCAAGTCTTCCTGTTCTTCGCCTTCCGACTGAGACCCCGGCATGCCGGCCATGCCGCTGCCGCCCTGTCCGCGCTGGAACTCAAGGTTCTGCAGCATGTTGGTGATGTCGGACAGCAATTGCCGCGCCTGTTCGGTCGCGCCGGTATCGGTCAGGTCCTGCAAGGCGTTCAGCATGTCCTCGAAATCCTGCCCGCCAAGACTCTGACCACCGCCCATGGCCATGCCATCCTGATTTGCGTCCGGCATCTCACCGCCATTGGCGATGGCCTCTGCCATCTTTGCGGCGAGGTATTCATTGGCTGCGTCGCGGAAAGCTTCCATGCGGCGGCGGATTTCTTCCTCGGAGGCGCCATCCCGCAAGGCCTGCTCCAGCGCCCGGCGAGCCGCTTCCAGCCGGCGCAGCGCATCGGCAGCGCTGCCATATTCCGCCTTCAGCGCCAGCGACCAGAGCAGCGGGTCAACCGCCCCGGCTTCTTCCTTTGAGCCTGCAGTTTCCAGCATGCCTTCGGCTGTCTTGAAGGTCAGGTAATAGGCCTGATTCGGAATATAGCGTTCGCCCATCATCGTGATGGAATCGAGCATCAGGGCCGCTTTCTGGATGTCCGGCGGAGCCATGTTCAGCCGGTTGGCGGCCTCGGTATTGATCGCGTCCTGTTTGAGAGCGAGCAGGTTCTTCTTCTGTGCCTGATAATCCCTCGGTTCCCGGAGCACGGTGACGCGCACTTCCTGTGCCACACGGGCGAAGGGATCGAGGAACAGCTTTTCCGGCAGAATGAAAGACACGGTCTCGCTCACCCCTTCCTGTCCGGAGGCATCCGTCACGACGAGATGGACCTCCACCGGAAGCCCGGCCCAGCGGTGGCGAGTCAGATCGATCTGGGTCGTATCCTTGATTTCCTGCATGCTTGGCGCGGCCAGCGGGATCGCCACACGATCTTCTTCGTCGGGGGCAGCCGGATGCGGATCCTTAAGGCGGATCGCGAGCTCCGCTTTCACGACGCCGTAATCGTCGTTCGCGATCCAGGCAAACTCCGTCCGGTCGAGACGGCCATAGGTGGGAATGGACACAAATTCTACCGTGGGCGGATCGTCCGGCGATGCCAGCAGGCGCCAGGCGGCCCGCTCGCCCCACCAACGCACGGAGACGCGGGCGTCTTCCTGCAGCGTTGCCTTGGCTTCCCATGCCCCGTCCGGCGTGGCGGCAAATTTCTTCGAACTTTTATGGCGTCCCTTCAAGATGAGACGCGGCGCGGTCGGTGCTTCGGTGCGCAGCGTGATCTCTGACCCGCGCGGGACACGGACATCGTTGAGGCCCGGCTTCAGAAACACCGGTGCGCGGCCCGTATGGTCCGGCGGGATGACCCAGGCTTCCACGATCATGTCGTCTGCCCCGACGAGCGCGCCATAATCCGGGTTCAGCGCTCTCAACAGGCGGCCCGGGCCCTCCCCCGCCGCCAGGACGGCAATGCCGACCAGCGCGGCCGGCAGCAGATAGCGCAGGCGGAACGGGTCGAGCGCGCGCCACTCGGCCGACAGGTTTGGCAGTTTCAGCTCTTGCGCAGCCTTCAGCACCCGGTTGCGGTGACGTACCCAGAGCGCCTGCGCGCCGCGGGACGGGTCTGCCGGCCTGTCTGTGAGAGATGAGACCGGGCGCAGCGGCGATTGCCGGTCCAGCAGGTGAACCGCCTCGGCTTCCGTCGGCGGCCTGTACCGACGAACCCCGCGGAGCAGGAAGATCGCGCCGCCAATAAGGAACAGCAACGCCAGTACCGCGCCCATGGCGGCGGGCAGTTGGTCGAACGCACCGGCCTGCGCCATGGACAGGAACAGGATGAGGAAAACGAACAGCGGCCAGAAGGCCCGGCTGAACGCGAGCAGGCCCAGTCGGCGGCGCGTGGCCGCGACTTTTGCCCCGATCGTCTTCAGTCCGTCCTTTTCAGCCAATCCGGCACCTGTTCCAGTTGCAGCATTTCCTCAAGATCCGGCCTGCGGCGGACAATGTCGAACCGGTCGCCATTGACCAGAACTTCCGGCACGAGGGGCCGTGTATTGTAGGCCGAAGACAGCACAGCGCCATAGGCCCCGGCTGACATGAAGGCGAGCCGGTCGCCCGGTGCCACGGCAGGCATTTCGCGCCCGGCGGCAAACTTGTCGGTCGACTCGCAGATCGGGCCGACCACGTCATAGGTCTTTTCCGGGGCATCCGTCGCGGCCTGTTTCAGCGGCAGGATATCGTGATGGGCGCCATAGAGCGCCGGACGCATCAGATCGTTCATACCGGCATCGACGATCAGGAAGGACCGGTCCGGCGCGGTTTTCTCATAGAGCGCCGTGGTCAGCATGACGCCAGCATTGCCCGCGATGACCCGGCCGGGCTCCAGAATCACCTGTACGCCCAGACCCTCGCTGACCTCCGCGATCATGGCGGCATAGGCCGATGGCGGGGGCGGTTCGTCGCCCTGCTTGTAGGGAATGCCAAGGCCGCCGCCGACATCGATGCGGGCAATGTCATGCCTGGCGGCGCGCAGGCGCTGGGCAAGGCCCACCACCTTCTCGAACGCGGCCCGCATGGGGACAAGGTCGCCGATCTGGCTGCCGATATGAACATCGACGCCAACGACCTTGATGCCGGGGAGCGTCGCCGCTTCGGCGTAAAGGTCTTCGGCTTCGGTCCACGGCACGCCGAACTTGTCGCCCTTCTTGCCGGTAGAGATGTTCGGGTGGCCGCCCGCAGCAACATCCGGATTCACACGGATGGCGATGGGTGCCTCAATGCCGATGCCGTCCGCGACATAGGACAGAAGGCGAAGTTCTGCCGCGCTTTCAACATTGAACTGGTGGATGCCTTCGCGCAGGCCCAGTTCCATCTCGCGCGCCGTCTTGCCGACGCCGGAAAATACGATCTTCGACGCCGGGATGCCCGCCCGCAGGGCGCGCTGCAGCTCGCCGCCGCTGACCACATCGGCCCCGCAGCCTTCCGCCGCCAGCGTTGCCAGGACGGCGAGGTTCGAATTGGCCTTCACCGAAAAGGCGATCAGGCAGTCCTGCCCCTCGAAGGCCGAGGCGATCACCCGGGCATGCCGCTGAAGCGTGGCGGTCGAGTAAACATAGCAAGGCGTGCCCACCTCGTCGGCCAGCTTCGCCAGATCGACGTCTTCGCAGTGCAGCCGTCCGTCCCGGTAATCGAAGTGGTGCATCGACGCCGCCTAGCTGCCGACTTCGGCGAGCGCGCCGTCATCGACGGGCGTCACGGGCTTCGCGTCCGGCACGATACCGCCCCACTGGTTCACTTGCGGGCCGTCTTCCGGCTCGACCACGGCAGCCACGGCAAGCGGCTCGTAAGCGCCAGGCGCATTCACCGCACGGATCCCATCAGCCGCGACACAGGCACCCAGCGCACCAAGAAGGGCAAGACCGGTGAGCAATTGCCCGGCCGGCCGCAAAACACGTTTGTTCATGAAATCAGTCCTCCGGGCCGCCCAGAAGTTCATCATCGCCGCTGGTCTCGGCCTCCTCCGCATCCGCGCGGGGTGGCAGCTTCGGCAGCGTCGACGTGTTCCCTTCGGGGAGTTCGGCCTCGACATCGTTCGGATCGCCCCATAGCGGGCCCGGGCGCTTCAGATCACCTGTCAGGCCGCAGGCCGGCAGGGTCAGGGTCCCGAGGATCAGGGCGGCAATGGCCAGGGGGCGTTTCATGCGGCGGTTACTCCAGTCCAAGTCTCTGCTTCCACTGTGCCACCTGTTCGGCGACACGAACAGGGCTTGTGCCACCATAAGATGTCCGAGATGAGGCAGATGCTTCAACCGTCAGCACGTCGAAAACGGCTTCGGTAATGTCCTTGTGAACGCTTTGCATGTCGGCAAGCGTCAGGTCGGCGAGATCAACGCCCTTTCCTTCTGCGATGGCAACCAACGATCCCGTGACGTGGTGCGCCTCGCGGAACGGCAGGCCGAGCTCCCGCACCAGCCAATCGGCAAGGTCAGTCGCCGTCGAAAAGCCCTTGGCGGCGGCAGCTCGCATGTTGTCCGGCTTGAAGGTCATCGTCTCGATCATACCCGTCATGGCGCGCACGCAGAGATCAAACGTGTCAAAGGCTTCGAACGTCAGGCGCTTGTCGTCCTGCAGGTCCTTGGCATAGGCGAGCGGCAGCGCTTTCACGGCGCCCTGCAGGCCGGCATAGAAGCCGGTGATCAGCGCCGCCTTGGCCCGCACGAGCTCAGCCGCATCAGGGTTGCGCTTCTGAGGCATGATGGAGGAACCGGTCGACCATTCGTCGGTCAGTTGCGCAAAGGCGAACTGGGCGCTGGTCCAAAGCACGATCTCTTCCGCCAGGCGCGACAGATGCGTTGCTGCGATGGAAAGCGCTGCCAGCGCTTCCAGCGCGAAGTCACGCGCAGACACGGCATCGAGGGAATTTGCCATCGGGCGGGCGAAGCCAAGCGCCTCGGCAGTCATGTCCCGGTCGATCTGGAACCCCGTTCCAGCAAGCGCCGCGGCGCCCAGCGGGCATTCATTGAGGCGGTTGGCGCAGTCCGACAGGCGGGTCCAGTCGCGCGACGTCATCTCGACATAGGCCAGCAGGTGATGGCCAAGCGTCACCGGCTGCGCGGTCTGAAGATGGGTGAAACCCGGCATGATGGTTCCCGCATGCTCTTCCGCGCGAAGGATCAGCGCGCCCTGAAGGCCGCCGATCAGGCGGGCGGAATGATCCAGCGCCCGGCGCGTCCAGAGGCGGAAATCGGTCACCACCTGGTCGTTCCGGGACCGGGCCGTGTGCAGGCGGCCCGCCGGTTCGCCGACGATTTCCTTCAGCCGCGCCTCGACATTCATGTGGATGTCTTCCAGCTCGCGCCGGAACGGGAACGTCCCGTCGCGCAGCTCGTCCAGCACCTGATCCAGCCCGGCCTGAATGGCTTCATTGTCATCGAACGAAATAATGCCCATCTCCGCCAGCATGTCGGCATGGGCCCGGCTGCCGGCGATGTCTTCCTCAGCCATGCGCCGGTCAATATCGAGGGAGGCGTTGATTTCTTCCATGATGTCGGACGGGGTCGCGGCAAACCGTCCTCCCCACATCGTCTGGCCTTTGCCGCTGGTCATTGGCATACCCCTTCAACAAACCTACGGAAGGCGCAAACATGAGGCGCTACGCCATTCCCGGCCTCTTCTTGGTCGGAGTGATCGCAATTGTCTACGTGCTGATCAGCGCAGGCATCGGAAAAACTGATGAAAACCCGCTTGCGAAGTACGCAACAGGTTCGCTCGAAAAGCTCGATTTCACCAGTTCGGGAGAGCCGGCTGGCACCGCACCCTTCTACCTGGCGGATGGGTCAGCCCACACGCTGGACGAGTTCAAGGGCAAGCTCATTCTCGTGAATTTCTGGGCAACCTGGTGTGCGCCCTGCGAAAAGGAAATGCCGTCGCTCGGCGCCCTGCAGAAGGCGCGTGGCGGGGATGATTTCGAGGTTGTGGCCATCAGCGTCGATGCCGCCGAAGACAAGGACTATGCCGAAAAACGCCTCGGCCAGCTCGGCGCGCCGAACATTCCGTTCCGCATCGTGACGCCGGAACAGTACGAACTCGTCTATGACAGCGGCGTCCAGGGCTTCCCGACCAGCATCCTCTACAGCCCCGACGGCACGGAAATCGCCCGTCTCGCCGGCGAAGCGGACTGGGCATCCTTCGAAGCGGTCGGCTTTATCGACGCCCTACTCGAACGTTGAAAGCTCCAGCCCGATCCGGCTGACCTGTGACAGGAAAGTGGAAGGCGGGGCCGGAAGGTCACCTGCGATCGGCCCTGCAGACGGCCACATGAGGACCAGCATTTTCAGTTCCAGCTGAAGGCTGCTGGCATCGGCAGACTCAATCCGGCCCGCCGCTTCCTGCGCGGCGACGGCATAGCCATAGGATTTCTGGTAAAGGATCGGATCGTCGATCTCATTCGAAAAGGACACACCGGCCCGGTAGGCATTCTCGCAGCGCTTCATCAGGAAAACGACCAGTTCGACCGGGTCACCCCCGGCATTGGCCTGCAGTTCCGCAACATTCGCCTGAACTGCCCCAAGTTTTGCTTCGATGACTTCCGGCGCCGCGCCACTGGAAAGCGCGGTTTCAGCCGTTTCGATCAGGTCCGGATCGAAGCCCTGCTCGACGAGACGGGTCAGGCCGCCTGGCTTGATCTCGTCCAAGGCAATGCGGAGGTGTTCGGCAGCATCTTCCAGCTGCCCTGCCCGGGCGAGCGCTGTGGCCACAGTGACCTCGCTGGAGATCATCGCAGCGCGCTGGTCGACCGGCAGCAACAGGGCCGGATCAAGCGCCGCAACGCCTTCCCCGCCTTCACCCCCCTCACCTTCGCCCATTTCACCGCCTTCTCCATAGGATCCGGCCTCACCCGGCGCGGTCATGGCGGTTTCACCGGTTTCGCCCCCTTCTCCGCCGCAGGCGGCGAGGCCTGCCGTGCCAATCAGGGCGGCGCCCAGTCCAAGCCGGATCCAGCGCTTCGGCGTGTAATTCATCGGGAAAGCTCCGTCATATCTGTTCCGGGCCGCAGCCTAGGTGCCCTGATGCCGGCCGGGCAAGCCATTTGGCCCTTTCAGGGGTGCAATCAGGTTCAGGATCCGGTGACCGGGCCTTGTGTACGCCCCGTACACCATTCCGGCTTGGCATCGCCGCCGTCATAATCCCAGGTCTTGTGGGTGCCACCGGCGACCAGGAGGGCGGCAAGATCCTGTCCGTCCAGCGACAGGTCGACCACCAACCGGCCATAACGGTCCGGCCCGTAATCATGGGAAACGGTGAGCACCTGGTCGCGGGTCAGCTCGCGCACCGCGGCCTTTGCCTGATAGCCGAGCTCGCGTTCCCGCTCGCATTTTGCCCCGGATAACCAGTCCAGCGGACCGGTCTCAGGCGCGTCTACACCGTGCAGACGGAATTTGGTGCCATCCGCAAGCCGTCCGGATTCGCCATCAGACCAGTAAACGGATGAAGTATCGAACAGGGCCTCGCCGGCCGGTTCGACGGGTTCCCGTGCAACGACCGCCACGCCGAACGCGATGCCGGCAAGCACCACGAATGTGATCAACCATTCCTTGAGCCGGCCGCTCCGTCCCATGGGCCTCTCCCTGTGCGTTTGGGGAGAGGCTCTGCGCGACCGTTTAAAGGAGGGTTAAGCCCGGCAGGTACCGGTCAAAACAAAAACCCCGGCCTTGCAGGCCGGGGCTATTCGGGTTGCATCCGTGAAACGGAGCGTCGGGCTTAGACGAAGCCTTTGAACTTGTCCTTGAAGCGGGACACGCGGCCACCGCGGTCCATCAGCTTGCCGTCGCCGCCGGTCCAGGCCGGGTGCGATTTGGAGTCGATGTCCAGCACCAGGCGGTCACCTTCAGCGCCGTAGGTCGAGCGCGTCTGGTACTCAGTGCCGTCCGTCATCACCACGGTGATGAAGTGATAGTCGGGATGACCTTCTTTTTTCATGGCTCGCGCCCTTCTGTGATCCGTTACCTGCGGGCCTTGTGGCCGCCGCGCTTCACCAGTAGGGGTGCGCGGGCGTGGCTGCTGCCCGTTTTCAGAAGTGGCGCGTGTAACTGAAGATAGCCCCTTTCGCAAGAGGGCCTAGCACCCGATTTCCACAGTGCTGCAAAGGTATTCCCCATGGCCGACACGGAATCCCAGGAAACCATAGACCGGCGCGCCACGGAACCGGGCGGCGGACAGGCCATCAACCGCCCCAAAGGGCGCAGCCTGAAGCCGCTGGGACTGCTGCTGCCCTATGCCGGTCGGCACTGGCGCACCGTGGCGATCGCGCTCGTCTTTCTTGTCGGTGCAGCTGCCCTCAGCCTGACCCTGCCGATCCTGCTGGGCAAGGCAGCCGACAGCGGCCGGCAGGCTGGCGGCGACCCGCAGAAACTGCTGGAACTGGTCGACAGGTCCTTCTTCTGGGTGGCGGCAGCGGCCATCGCTTCAGGTGTGCTGGGCGCGGTGCGCTTCTATTTCGTCTCCCGTTTCGGAGAGCGGATCGCGGCGGACCTGCGACGGGACCTCTACGCCCACCTGCTGACCCTCGGCCCGCGCTACCATTCGAAAATGCGCTCCGGTGAAGCGGTCTCGCGCCTCACGGCAGACATCACGCTGATCGAGCAGTTCCTCGGCACATCCGCCTCGATGGCGACACGGACGCTGATCACGACCTTTGGCGCGCTGACCATGATGCTGGTGGTAAACTGGCAGCTGGGCCTGACCCTGCTGGCCATGCTGCCGGTCGCCATGCTGCCCGTTGTCGGCGTTGGCCGGGTCATCCGCACCATGTCGAACCGGGCCCAGTCCCGTCTTGCAGACGCCGGCGCCGAAGCCGCCGAGGCGCTGGACGCCATCGAACTGGTGCAGGCCTACAGCCGCGAAGACAGCCGCCTCGCCAATTTCACCGAGGCGGTCGAAGCGACCTTCGCCGCCGCCATGCGCCGGATCACGGCGCGCAGCCTGATGATCGTCATGGTATCCGTCCTGCTGTTCGGCGGCTTTGTCTGCGTGCTGTGGCTGGGCGCCCGGGCCGTTGCCAAGGGCGAGATGAGCTTCGGGGACCTGTCCGCCATGGTCCTCTATGCCCTCTATGCCGGGTCCGGCTTCGGCATGCTGGCGGAAGTCTATGGCGAAGTGATGCGGGCCGCCGGCGCCGCAGACCGCGCGGCCGAAGTGCTGAACGCGGAGCCTGAGATCGCGCCGCCCGCCCTGCCCCGCCCGATGCCGGAAAAGGTGACTGGCGCACTTGCCTTTGATCACGTGACCTTCGCCTATGACGAAGCCACCAATGACGGAAAGCCCGTCTCCGCGCTGACAGATTTCTCCCTGTCGGTGAAGCCCGGCGAATTCGTCGCTCTGGTCGGTCCGAGCGGGGCAGGCAAGACGACGGTGTTCCGCCTCGCCCTGCGCCTGTTCGATCCACAATCCGGTCAGGTGACGCTGGATGGCTTCTCCTCGGCAGAGGTCACCCCGCGCGACTGGCGGCGCAATTTTGCTTATGCGCCGCAGGAATCAGCGCTGTTCACCGGCACAGCCGCCGAGAATATCGGTTTCGGTACGGACAACCCGGACGAAAAACTGTTCGAACATGCCGCCCGCATGGCAGAGGCGATGGACTTCCTGTCGGAGAAGGAAGGCCTTGCCACACCGCTCGGCCAGAAGGGCCGCAGCCTTTCCGGCGGCCAGCGCCAGCGGATCGCGCTTGCCCGCGCGCTGGTACGCGATGCGCCGGTCCTCCTGCTGGACGAAGCCACCTCCGCGCTCGACTCCGAGAGCGAGGCCGCTGTCCGCCGGGCCATCGAGAATGCTTCCGAAGGCCGCACGACGCTTGTCATCGCGCACCGCCTGTCAACCGTGCGCCGCGCCGACCGGATCGTCGTCATGGAACACGGGCGAATCGTCGAGGAGGGCAGCCACGAGGAACTGGTGGCCAAAGGCGGGCTCTATGCCCGCCTCGCCGAACTACAGTTTGCGGAAGGCTGATCCTTCAGGCCTTGCAAATGGAGTTGCCGCCGTCGACCAGCATGGCAGACCCGGTGATGAAGCGGGCCTCGTCTGAAGCGAGGAACAAAGCTGCATTGGCGATCTCTTCCGGCTCGGCGATCCGCTTCAGCGCATGGAGACCGGCAATCGCAGCCTCCACCTCTGGCCCGCCAGACAACATGCCCGTGCGTGTCCCACCGGGCAGCAACGCATTGGCGCGAATACCCGCCTCCCCCAATTCGACGGCCAGCACCTGCACCAGCCCGATCAGCCCGGCCTTGCTGGCCGCATAAGCGCCCATGCCCGGCAGGCCGATCGTGTGACCGACAAAGCTGGACGTGAAGATCAGCGCACCGTCGCCAGCCGCGCGCATCAATGGGATCTGCGCCTGCGCAGCGTGGAAGGCGCTGGTCAGATTGGTCACGATCACGCTGTTCCAATTGGCCAGGCTCATAGACTCAACCGGTGCACCATCGCCCGTGATGCCAGCATTGTTGAAAGCAATATCCAATCGCCCGGTCGTGCGGATGGCGGCGTCACTCAAAGCGGCAAAATGGTCTGGAGACGTTACATCCCCAACCACATAGCTAGTCTGCCCGCCATTTAAGGAAATCTCGTCGGCGAGTGCCGCCAGTTCACTTTCCCGGCGGCCGCCGAGGATGACGACAGCCCCCTCTTCCGCAAACCGCAGCGCAGCGGCTTTGCCAATACCGGAACTTGCTCCGGTGATGATCGCTGTTTTACCTGCCAGTCGCATGTCCGCCTCCGGATCCTGAATTCAGGCCCTGTCTGGCGAATCGTAAATGAGTGAACCACCCGCTGCTTGCTGTCGGTCAGTGCATCAGCTGCGCTTCCACTTTTTCACTTTGCCATCTACCGTGAAGGCGAAGGCAAGCGACAGGATCAGCGGCACCCAGATCGGCAATTCGCCAAGGCCCGGCGCACCGACCGCTTCGGCGATGTGATCATCCACGCACCACCACAATAGCCACAACCACATACAGACACTCCTTTAGCTGTACGCCCCATACAGGAATACAGATAGGAAGCCTGCAGGCCTTTGTTTAGAGGCGGTTATTCCGCCGCCTGGAGGGCTGGTTTGTCGGAAGCGGTGTCAGCAGGCGTCGTGAACTGCAGCACGCCATCCTCGATCGGCAGCTCGCGCAAATTCTTCCGGTCCGTGAAATAGCTCATATGCAGCTTCCACGGCGCCTCGGTATGCTGGCGCGGGAACTGGTCCATCACCCGCTGGAAATAGCCGGATGAGAAGTCCACAAAAGGCTCGGTCTCGTTCGGGAAAGCCGAAAGGTAAGGCATCGCGGAAGTCGCCCCCTTCTGGTCCATCAGCGTGATCAGACGGCAGACATATTCGCTGGTCAGGTCCGCCTTGAGCGTCCAGGACGCGTTGGTGTAGCCGAAGGTGACAGCCAGGTTCGGCACATTCGACAGCATGACGCCCTTGTAGTTGAGCAGCTTGCCAGGATCGACCTTCGTGCCGTCCAGGGAGACGTCGACACCGTTCATGAAGATGAGGTTCAGGCCCGTCGCGGTCACCACGATGTCGGCCTCCAGCTCCTTGCCGGACTTCAGTTTGATCCCCTTCCCGGTGAAGGTCTCGATATGGTCGGTCTCGACACTCGCCTTGCCGGACTTCAGCGCATTGAACAGATCCGAATCCGGCACGAGGCAGAGGCGCTGCTCCCACGGATTGTAATGCGGCGTGAAATGCTTCTCGACGTCATAGTCGGGGCCCAGCTCCTCGCGCACCATTTTCAACAGGCGCTCTTTGGCCTGTTCCGGATTTTCCCGGGTCTTGCGGAAGAAGTATTGCTGGAAGGCAACATTCCGCCAGCGGATCAGTGTGTAGGCCCAGCTGTCCGGCAGGATCGCACGCAGGAAGTTTGCAAACTTGTCCACGGCTGGGCGCGAGACGACATAGGTCGGCGAGCGCTGCAGCATGGTGACGTGTTCGGCCTTGTCGGTCATGGCAGGCACCAGCGTCATTGCCGTTGCGCCGGACCCGATAATGACGACCTTCTTGCCGGAATAGTCGAGATCTTCCGGCCAGTGCTGGGGATGGACGAACTGGCCCTTGTAGTTTTCCTCACCCGGGAATTCCGGACGGTAGCCCTCATCATAGTTGTAGTAGCCGCCGCACATGAACAGGAAGCGCGTGGTCAGCTCGGTCCGCTTGCCGGTTTTGGTGTCTTTCGCCGTGATGTGCCAGACTTGGTCTGGGCTGGACCAGTCCGCCGCCACGATCTTCGTGTCGAACTGGATATGCCGGGTGATGTCGTGCTCATCCGCTGTTTCGCGGATATAGTTCCGGATCGACGGACCGTCGGCGATCGCCTTGGCCTCGGTCCAGGGCTTGAAGTTGAAGCCCAGTGTGTGCATGTCCGAATCCGAGCGGATGCCGGGATAGCGGAACAGGTCCCAGGTCCCGCCCATGGCGCTTCGCTGTTCGAAGATTCGATAGGTCTTGCCGGGGCATTGCTTGCCGAGGTGAACGGCAGCGCCGATGCCCGAAAGGCCCGCACCGATGATGAGAACGTCTGTATCTGGCTGTGTCATGAGACACAGACTACGTATTTTTACGGAGAATGAAATAGGTGACGCGAGCGTCATCTATTAATTCTGGTTTTACCCACTGGTAAGAGCGCTCAGACGGAAGCCGCTTTTCCGAAGGATGCCGCGTGGCGGATCTGCTTTTCGAGCTTCGGATGCAGGTCGCTATTGGCCGCCAGAATCGAGCCTGTCTGCAGCACGTCCCCACCATCGATCTCGCTGATCATGCCGCCGGCTTCACGCACCAGCACGATGCCAGCTGCGATGTCCCAGGGCTTCAAGCCACGCTCCCAGAAGCCATCAAACCGCCCGGCAGCAACCCACGCAAGGTCCAGTGACGCCGAGCCGTAACGGCGAATGCCAGCGGTAGCGGGCGTCATCGCGGCGATCTCGCGCGCAAAGCTGATATGGGTTTCGCCGGGAATTCCGTGCCAGGGTGTGCCGGTGGCAATCACGGTCTCGTGCAGGTCACGCCGGGCGGCCACACGCAGCTTGCGATTGTCCAGCCAGGCCCCGCGGCCAGTCTCGGCCCAGAAAATCTCGTTCTTGGCGACATCAAAGATGACACCGGTCAGAAGCTCGCCGTCACGCTCAAGCGCGATGGAGACGGCAAAATGCGGCTGACCGTGCAGAAAGTTCAGCGTGCCATCCAGCGGATCGACAATGAAGCGGTTGGACTTGTCCGTGCCCTCGACAATGCCGCGCTCTTCCATCACGAAACCATAGCCGGGGCGTGCCTTGGAGAGGTGCGTGAAGATGATCTCTTCAGCCCGGTGGTCTGCGTTGGAGACAAAGTCTGCCGGGCCTTTCTTGGAGACCTGGAGGTTTTCGACTTCACCGAAATCACGCGCCAGGGAACGCCCGGCGGCGCGGGCGGCAGCGATCATTACGGATCCAACGGGAGAAGGCTTTGACATGTGAAACAGCGTCCGGTCGCAATTCTTGCGGAAGAGCGGGCGGCGTAAGCCTTTGTCGCCGAAGGGTCAAGGCGCCGGAGTGTTAATCCGCTGCCAAGGAATCGAAGAGGGCATTGAAGGCTGCCACGGCCGCTGGTGCGCCGTCCGGATGGTCCCACACACCGGCCGAGACAGCGATGAAATCAGCACCGGCCGTCACCAGCGGCGCGGCATTCTCCACCGTAATGCCGCCAATCGCGACGCAGGGGATTTCCATGCTCTCCTGCCAGATTTCCAGCAGGTCGGTGCTGGCAGGCACCGTGCCGGCCTTGGTCCCGGTCGGGTAGAACGCACCGAAAGCAACATAGTCGGCGCCCGCCTCCCCTGCCTGCATGGCGACGTGGCGCGAGTTCTTCGCCGTCGCGCCAACGATCATGTCCTTGCCGACAATCGCGCGGGCTTCTTTCACCGGAACATCATCCCAGCCGACATGCACGCCATCGGCGCCAAGCTCGACGGCCAGTTGTGGGCTGTCATTGATCAGGACGGCGGCGCCATAAGCCTGGGCCATCTCGGTCATCGCAGCGCTCACGTCCCGCGTGGCCGCTTCATCGATGCTACCATCCGCCTGCTTCAGGCGCAGCTGGAGGCAGGCGATGTCCCCGGCTGAAAAAGCTGTTTCCAGCAGCGCAGCAAACGCGTCGACATCATCGATACGCGGCGGCGTGATCAGGTAGAGGCGTGTGCGAGGGCGGGTGTATTCAGGTTCCGACATGGCGCCTAGATGCGACGGTTCCGGGCTGGCGGCAAGCGGCCCGCTGCGGCATGGCTCATTCCACCGGCGGCCGGACGAACAAGCGGGCGATCCGGCGGGCGAACGGGCCCCAGAATATCGCGGCGAACCAGGCAGCCGGGAAAGCGAGTGCCCATGCACTCAGCCACCGCGCCGCCAGGCCCGCATCGATACCGGTATTGATGGCCGTCACGATCAGGGCGACCAGGCCGCTCATCCCGGCCGACAGAATACCGGAATAGACGACCTGCCACTTCATCCTGGACCTTATTCGTCCGTTTCGGCTTCTGCCGCGTTCAGCAGGTAGGCTTCATAAGCTTCCGGCGACCAGTCGCGACCGAGGAAGTCATGCACCAGCTTGGCGGCCGGCTTGGACGAGCCTGGCGCGAGGACAAGATCGCGATAGCGCTTGGCCGTCGCTCCATCCCGCAGTCCGTTTGCCTCGAACTCCGAGAACAGATCCGTCGAAATGGCGAGCGACCATTGGTAGGTGTAGTAGATCGCCGAATAGCCATCGAGATGCCCGAAGCTGGCATATGGGTGAGCTTCCGGCAGCGTTTCGAACGGGCTCAGCTTCGACTGGTTCTCGTTCCAGATCTCATTGAAATCAACCTCTGAAGGCGGACGATTGTAATAGTCGAGCGAAACATTGGCGTAGAGCAGCTGGCGCAGCGTGCCGACACCGATGCCGAAGTCGCGCGCGGCGACCATCTTTTCCACCAGTTCCGGCGGGATCACATTCCCGTCCGCGTCCTTCGCGAACTTGGCCAGCGTGTCATAATCCCAGACCCAGTTCTCCAGCATCTGCGATGGCGCCTCGATGAAGTCCCACTCCAGATTGGCCATGGACAGGTTCGCATAGTCCGGCTGGCCGGAGAACATGTCATGGATCAGGTGGCCGAACTCATGCAGGAAAGTCTCAACCTGCCCGTGCTCCATCAATCCAGTCGTGTGATCACCGGCCGGGAAGTTACACATCAGTGCGGCCACCGGCACACCATCCGAGGTCGGACCAAAGCGGATCGGGAACGCCGCAGCGTGCTTGAACTTGCCATCGCGCGGATGCATGTCGAGGAAGAAACGGCCGATCAGCTTTCCGTCCTGGTACATTTCGTGGGCGCTGACGCTTTCCTGCCAGACCGGCGCGCCGTCCCAGGGCTTGATCTCGACGTCGAAAAGATCCTGCACCAGCGCAAAAATACCGTCACGCACATCATTGAAGGCGAAGTATTTCCGCACTTCCTGTGAGTCGAGCTCATAGTCGGATTGACGGATCAGCTCTGCCAGATAGCTCCGACTCCAGTCGTTCACATTGGCCGCGTCCGGGGCCAGTTCCTGCTGCTTTGCCAGCAGCCGGTCATATTCCAGTTCGGCGGCGTTGCGGGCAGCGCCCTCTACTGCTTCCAGGAAGTCGCTCGCAACCTCAGGCGAGCCGGTCATCTTGTCTTCGGTGATCAGGGACGCCCAATTGTCATAGCCGAGCGTGGTCGCCAGTTCGTAGCGCTTTTCGAGGATACCGCGTAGCGACGCCACGTTCTCCGGATAGGCCCGGTTCTGTGCTTCAGAAGCGATCGCTTTGCGCAGATCTTCATTCGGCGAATACGTAAAAACAGGAAAGAGGTCGGGATAATCCGTCGTGATCGTGACCAAGCCATCATCGCCCGGCGGGTGAGCGCTGATGTAGTCTTCCGGCAAACCGATAAGGTCTTCCGGCGTCACCTTCACGCTGCCCTGAATCTCGCGGAGGTTCTTGTTGAACTCCGTCGACAGTTCGGCCAGTTCGGCATTGAGGCTGCGAACCTTTTCCCGGGTCGGTTCATCCTTGTCGATCCCGGCACGGCGGTATTCACCGAGCGTCCGGTCGAGCAGATAGGCGGACCGGTCGTCCAGCCTCGTGGCATCGATCGTGGAGAGCCGGTCATAGACCGGACGGGACAGCGAAATCCGGGTCGTCATGTCGGATGTTTTCTGCTGGCAGGTGTCGCCGGTTTCCCGGATCGCCGGATCCGGATTGGCCTCGGCAATGATCGACGCTTCGCCATAACCGACCGCAAAAGCGACGTTCAGCAGGGCATCATAGTCTTTCAGGTCCCCTGCCCCGGCAGGTCCGTCCCGGGTCTCGAGGTCTGTCAGCATTTTCTCGACCTGCGCGAGGGCTGCATCGCAACGCGCCGTGAAGGCCTCTGCGGAGTCCGGCGCCAGCACCAGTTCGTCCAGCATGGCCAGGCCTTGGTCAGACAGGGCGCTGCGGTCCGGATTGGCGGGCACTTCGGGCGGCGCGCCGCACCCTGAAAGCAGCAGGAGTCCGGCAACGGATACGGCAGCGAGCAGGCCAGGCTTGAACGGCATGATTTCCCCTTTGGTCATGAGATACGCGAACGAAAATGCCCGCCATCGGAATGGCGGGCAATATGGCGTTGCGTTGACCGGGAAGTCCAGAGGCAGGAACCCCGCCTCTGCCTGGCCCCGTTATCAGCCGGCCATCGAGGCAGCGCAGATGCTGTCGATGGATGCGGCAAGCGCCGCGTCGAACTCGGCGTCGCTCTGCTGGGCCGAGAGGCCTTCGGTCAGGGCGCGCGAGAAAGAGGCGATCATGCCGGTGTTTTCGGCCAGGCGGCGGCACGCTTCGTCGCGCGAATATCCGCCCGACAGCGCAACCACGCGCATCACGCGCGGATGGTCGACCAGCGGCTTGTAGAGGTTTGCCGTCTCCGGCAGCGTCAGCTTCAGCATGATCTGCTTGTCAGCGCCGAGGGCGTCCAGCTGCTTCAGGATTTCGGCGAGCAGGATGTCTTCCGCTGCTGCCTTGTCGGCGATGGAAATCGTGACTTCCGGCTCGATGATCGGAACCAGGCCGTGGCCCAGGATCTGACGACCGACATCGAATTGCTGTGCAACGACGGCGGCGATGCCTTCCCGATTCGCGGCATTGATGACCGAACGCATCTTGGTGCCGAAAATACCCTTGGCGACGGCGCGCTCCAGCAGGGCGTCAAGGTCCGGCATCGGTTTCATGACCTGAACGCCGTTTTCTTCTTCGGCGAGGCCCTTGTCGACTTTCAGGAACGGCACGACGCTGCGCTCTTTCCAGAGATATTCAGCGGTCGGCACGCCATCGATTTCGCCGTCCATGGTGCGCTCGAACAGGATGGCGCCCATCACCTTGTCGCCATTGAACGCCGGAGACTTGATGATGCGGGCCCGCATGTCGTGGATGAGGCCAAACATCTCTTCGTCGTTCGAGTACGCGTCTTCTTCGATGCCGTAGAGGCGCAGCGCCTTCGGGGTGGAACCGCCAGACTGGTCGAGCGCGGCAATAAAACCCGCCTTCTCTGCTGCCTGCTTCGTCATGGTCTCGTTTGCCATTTCAACTACCGTCATTCTGAATGGATCCTGTGAACAGTGCTAGTTTGCAAAGTTTGGGTTCAAGTACCGTGCCGGTTGGCCGCGTCAACCGCTGGAAAATTCCTGCCGGTTTACCGTGAAATTCGTTCGATTCCGCACCTTATGCCAGTCGATGGCGAGAAATAGGGTGCCTGCTGGTGACAGGGCTGACCCAAAATTGGATTCCGGCTGTGCGCTGGAAATCACAAAAACTGCCCGATCCGTTCGAATCCTGCGCGATTTGCCGCAGGCAGTCCTCAGCCTCAAGAGGACCGCCATGCGAAATTTCGCCGGAAAGGATCAGGCTTTCAGCGCTTCCACCCCCGGCAGCGGCTTGCCTTCCATCCATTCCAGGAAGGCCCCGCCTGCCGTGGAGACGAAGGTGAAGTCCGCCGCCACGCCGGCATGGTTCAGTGCGGCGACGGTGTCACCACCGCCTGCAACAGCGATCAGCTGACCTTCCTTCGCCCGGAGCGCAGCAGCCTTCGCAGCATCGACCGTCGCCTTGTCGAACGGCGTCAGTTCGAACGCGCCGAGCGGCCCGTTCCACACGAGCGTCTTCGCCCGGCCCATGGCGGCAACGAGATGCATGACCGTCATCATGCCAGCATCGAGGATCATCTCATCAGCGGCAACCTCATCGGGCCGGCAGGCGCGGTGCTCGGCATTCGCCTTGAATTCCTTCGCCACGACCACATCGCGCGGTAGCAGGATCTCGCACCCGGCTTCTTCGGCATTCTTCATGATGGTCAGCGCCGTATCGGCCAGGTCATGCTCGCAGAGCGACTTGCCGACATCTACGCCCTGGGCAGCCAGGAACGTGTTCGCCATGCCGCCACCGATGGCCAGCATGTCGACCTTGGAAACGAGGTTCTTGAGGAGGTCGATCTTGGTCGAGACTTTCGCCCCGCCGACCACGGCCATCACCGGGCGTTCCGGCGTGCCGAGCGCTTTCTCCAGCGCGTCGAGTTCGGTTTCCATCGCCTTGCCGGCATAGGCCGGAATAAAGTGCGTTACGCCTTCCGTGGACGCATGGGCGCGGTGCGCGGCCGAGAATGCATCGTTCACGAACAGGTCGCCCAACGCCGCCATGGATTCGGCCAGCGCCGGGTCGTTCTTTTCCTCGCCAGCCTCGAAGCGTGTGTTCTCCATCAGGATCACGTCACGCGGGGCTCGGCTGGTGACGAAGGCCTTCGCCTTCGGGCCGAAGCCGCAGTTTTCAGCAAAATGAACCGGCGCGCCCAGCACGTCGGCAAAGGCTGCCGCGATCGGCTTCAGGCTCATCTCTGGAACGATCTGACCTTTCGGGCGGCCGAAGTGCGCCAGCAGGACAACCTTCGCCCCCTTCCCGCGCAGGGCCTCAACCGTCGGCAGCGCAGAGCGCAGGCGCGTGTCGTCAGTGACCTTGCCGTCCGCCATCGGAACATTGAAATCGACGCGGACAAGGGCGGTCTTGCCGGTCAGGTCTCCGGCATCTTCGATACGGCGGAAGTCGGACATGGGTGTTACTCCGGTTTGCGGAACACGGCGCGCAACAGCGCCGCCGGTCCGGAATGGTAAGGGCCTTCGGAAAGGGTTTCGATACCGGTCATGAACGACACGGCTTCGGCGTCCTTGAAATCGAGGCTGATGTCGGCAGGTGCAAACAACATGTCGAGCACGGGCGGACCGCCGGAATTGTGGGATTTCTGGTAATCGAGCTGTTCCGGAAGGAAACCTTCCAGGAAGACGTGCCCGCCGGGCTTCAGCGATTCCAGCATGAAAGCGTGCAGCGTCGGCCGGAACGGCGATGGTACGTGCAGGAACATGGATGCGATCACGTCATATTCCGTTTTCGGCCAGCTCCATTCGCTGAGGTCGGCTTCGATGCAGGTAACAGAGACGCCGCGGGCGGCGGCGAGGTCTGCGGTCTTGGCGAGACCGGCGGCAGACATGTCCACCGCCGTCACGTCCAGCCCGCATTCGGCCAGGAACACGGCGTCGCGCCCTTCCCCGCAGGCGGGGACAAGCGCGCGCTGGCCTGGCTGCAACAGGTCGCGGAAAGCCAGCAGCAGCCGGCTCGCCCTCTCGCCATAGGCAAAGCCCTGTTCACTGAAGCGAGTGTTCCAGAAATCCTTCGGAATACCCGGCGTCGACACGAACAGGGCTCCTTTGCCTTGCTTAGATGAGTTTCGCCATGGCGAGCGCGGTGTCCGCCATACGGGTCGAGAAGCCCCACTCATTATCGTACCAGGTCAGGATCGAGCAGAAATTGCCGTCCATCACCTTGGTCTGATCGAGGTGGAAGATCGAGGAGTGCGGATCGTGCACGAAGTCGATCGAGACGTTCGGCTGGTCGGTGTAGCCGAGGACGCCCTTCATCGGGCCGTCAGCAGCCGCCTTGATCGCCGCATTGATTTCTTCCGGGGTCGTCTTCTTCTTGGACACGAACTTCAGGTCGACGACGGACACGTTCGGCGTCGGCACGCGGACCGAGATGCCGTCCAACTTGCCGTTCAGTTCCGGCAGGACCAGGCCGACAGCCTTGGCGGCGCCGGTAGAGGTCGGGATCATCGACACGGCAGCTGCGCGGCCGCGATAGAGGTCCTTGTGCATCTGGTCCAGCGACGGCTGGTCGTTCGTGTAAGAGTGGATCGTCGTCATCATGCCCTTCTCGATGCCGACCAGGTCATGCAGGACCTTGGCGACCGGGGAGAGGCAGTTCGTGGTGCACGATGCGTTGGAAACGACGAGGTCGTCCTTGGTCAGCAGGTCGTGGTTTACGCCGAACACGATGGTCTTGTCAGCGTTCGTGGCCGGAGCCGAGACGAGCACGCGCTTGGCGCCTGCTTCAAGGTGGGCCGAAGCCTTTTCCTTGTCGGCGAAGATGCCGGTACATTCCATCGCGATATCGATGTCGAGTTCGCGGTGCGGCAGGTCTTTCGGGTCGCGAATTGCGGTGCAGAGGATTGGCTTGCCATTGATGACGATCTTGTCGCCATCGACCTGGACGTCAGCCGGGAAACGGCCATGAACGGAGTCGAAGCGCAGCAGGTGCGCATTAGTCGCGACCGGGCCAAGGTCGTTGATCGCGGCAACTTCGATGTCCTTGCGGTCGTTTTCGATGATGGAGCGCAGGACCAGGCGGCCAATACGGCCAAAACCATTGATTGCAACGCGAACGGTCATAGAGATTCTCCTCTTGAGGGATGAAAACCGGAAACTTTGGGCGCCCTTTACGACGCCGCGGGCCAGTCGTCCACCCGAAGACGATGCGGCAGGGCGCCGCCAACGCTTCTGTGATCGGACCTCACGGTGAGTAAGGGCAATTGTGCCCACATGTGTGCAAGTTTCGTGCAATATTTGCGTGGACTTCCCCGCCCTGCCCGCCTATCCGGGCCAGCCCGGGGTCCCTCCCCGGATGGAGGACCGTCGGCACATGACGCAGCAGGCAGCTCAGAGCGGCAGGAGGACGGCCAGCGACTGGGCCTTGTTCGTGCTCCTCAGCCTGATGTGGGCGGGCGCCTACCAGTTAACGCGCATCGCCGTCGACAAGGGAAACCCTGATGCCGGATTGCCGGCCGCCTGGGTGCTGGCCGGACGCCTGACCATTGGCGCGGCCGTGCTCTGGGTCATCATGCTGGCCATGGGCCGGCGCCTGCCGCCGCTGAGGGACATTCCACGCTGGCGCACCATCGTGCTGATGGGCCTGACCAGCTCGACCTTTCCCTTTTTCCTGATCACGACGGCCCAGAAGACCGTCAATTCGAGCCTGGCGGCCCTTTATACCGCTGCTGTTCCTCTCTTCGTGGCCATCGGTGCGCACGTCCTGTTCCGGGACGAACGCCTGACCCTCGGCTCGGCGCTGGGCGTGATCACGGGGTTTGCCGGTGTCGCCGTCCTGTTTGGGCCGGATGCGCTGCAGAGCCTCGATTCGGCGAGCACGATTGCCCAGCTCATGCTGATCGGGGCAACCGTCTTCTATGCCCTGTCCAGCCTGCTGGCCCGCGGCGCACCGCCCATGCCGTCGATCAGCTTCGCCACGGGCTTTGTGACCGTCGCGGCCATTGTGACCTGGCCATTCGCTCTCACGGTGGACCCGGCCACGGTCAATGCCGAATGGACCCACTGGGCCGGCGTGGTCGGCCTAGGCATCGTGCCCTCCGCCATCGCGCAGGCACTCTACATGCTGCTGATCGCGCGGACCTCAGCGACCTTTCTGTCGCTGACCGGCTATTCCATCCCGGTCATGGCCGCCGTGCTCGGCTTCTTCCTGTTCGGTGAAACCCAGACCTGGCATGCCATGGTCGCCTTCGCGCTGATCCTGTCCGGCGTCTGGCTTGCCCGTCACGGCGGCGGGGACAAGACCGCCTAGAACCCACTGCCTAAAGCCCAAGGCTCTGCAGCACGGTCTCCGTATCCTCACCAAGGCGCCGCGGCTCCGTGCGTACCGAGGCCGGCGTTTCCGAGAACCGCACCGGATGGCGCATGCTGCGATAGATGCCGGCATCCGGATGGGTGCGCTTTGCGAAGAAGTCGACCGCTTTCATGTGCGGATCGTCCAGAACGTCTTCGACCGTGTTGTAGCGCATGGCCGGGATGTTTGCCGCATCCAGCAGGTCCAGCCACTCCCCCGTCGTCTTGGTCGCCGCGACCTGTTCGATCAGGGCGTAAAGCTCTGTGACGTTCTCCGTCCGGGCCTGATAGGTCGCAAAGCGCGGATCCTCGAACACGCCAGACATGCCGCCAATCTCGAAGAACTGCGCCCATTGCGTGTCGGAGTACGGCACAAGTCCGATATAGCCGTCCCTGGTCGGGTAAGGCTTACGGTTGGGATTGATGGAGCGTGTATAGGCCATGCCATAGGATGGCGGCACGAACGTCTCGCCGTAGAGATTCTCGACCATGTTGAAGAAGGTGAAGGCCTCCAGCATCGGCACCTGCACGAACTGCCCCTGCCCCGTCTTCTCCCGATGATAGAGCGCGGCCAGCGTCGCATAGGCCGCGAACAGGCCAACGGTCTTGTCGGCCACCAGGGACGGTGCATATTCCGGCGCCCCGCCGGAGCGCATGGCGTTCAGCGCAGCAAACCCTGACGCACCCTGGATCAGGTCGTCATAGGCCTGGCGCTTCTCGTACGGCCCGCCTTCGCCAAAGCCGGCGCAGTGGACATAGACGATGTCCGGCTTGATCGCCTTCACATCCTCATAGCCAAAACCCAGCCGCCCCATGCCGGCCATACGCACATTGTGGAAGAAGACATCGGCATCCTTCAACAAGGCCGTCAGCGCCGCCTTGCCCTCGTCGGTCTTGGCGTCCAACTGAACCGAAGCCTTGTTGCGGTTCAGCGCCATGAACAGCGGGCCGAGGTCTCCGGTCGGAGACTTGCCGGCATAGCGCATCATGTCGCCGCCCTTGCCGGCCTGCCCGCTTTCGATTTTCACGACATCTGCGCCAAGGTCCCCGAAGATCAGGGTCGCAAACGGCCCGAGGACGACCGAACTCATGTCAACGACTTTGACGCCAGCCAACGGGCCGGATGCCTTCTCAACGCTCATGTCTCACCTTTGCTTCAGTCTCAGGCTGTCTTTTCTGCGTGATCGGGATGGAAGGTCTCTTCATTACCTGTCAAGCAAATCGAGGTCTTCTTGCAGAGATTGACGGAGGCTTCGCCTTGGACCCGACCTTCACCCGACAGAACCTGAAAAACGCGATTCCGGATCGCTGTTTCCGGCCGGACACGGCCCGGTCCTTTGCCTACCTCTTCTTCGATGTTGCCCTGATTACGCTATGCTACTGGGCGCTGGCCCACACAACCGCATGGTATTTCGAAGTGCCGCTGATCTTCATGCTGGGCACGCTGTTCTGGTCGATCTTCGTGATCGGGCACGAAGCGGGACACGGCGCCTTTTCCCGTTCGCGGCTGGTGAACACAATCGTCGGCCTCGCCACACACGGGCCGATCCTCGTCCCCTATCGCGGCTGGCAGCGCAGCCATGCCATGCACCACATGAAGACCGGGCACCTGCAGGAAGAGGAAGTCTTCCGCGCCTGCCGCGCCGAGCAGGACTGGTTCAGCCGCAAGGTCCTTTTCCGCTCGGGGATCTTCGTCCTGATCGGCTGGCCGATGTACAAGCTCGGCTTTCGCAACATCACCACCTATGACCCGGTCCATGGCAGCCATTACCTGCCCGTCAGCGACCTCTACGCGTCTCACGTGAAATGGTCCTGGTATGCGAGCCTCGCTGTGAACCTGGCTTTCCTTGCGCTCTATGTTTTCCTCGGCATCCAGTTCGGCTGGGTCTTCGCGCTGAAGTACATCATCGCGCCTTATTTCATCTACGCCGCCTGGCTCACTTTCGTGACCTACATGCAGCATGTCGCGCCGGAAGTGCCGGTCTACGACTCCGGTGACTGGTCAGGCCTGAAAGGCGCGCTGGCGACGGTCGACCGCAATTACGGCCCCTTCAACTGGCTGACCCACAATATCGGCAATCTGCACGTCATCCACCACATCTTCCCGACCATTCCGCACTATCGCCTGCAGGAGGCGACCGATGCCGTGCGCCCGGTCCTTGGCGACTGGTACCTGAAGTCAGACCGGTTCGTGCTGACCGATTTCATCCGAACTCTGATCGGTTGTCATTTTGTGGAGCATGAAGACGGCAAGGAAGTGTGGAAGTCTGCCTATCCCTTCGCGAAGAATTATTCCGGACCGAGGCAAGCCGGTCACACGGAACTGCCGGCAGAATAGGTCAGCCCCACCGCGCGATGCGCAGGGCCTCGATGTCGGCCAGTTTCTGCTCATAGGCGGACCAGTCATCCGCCTCCGCAATCAGCGCCCACAGCGCTTCAACCTCATCGATCAGCAATGACGGCGGCGCCGGACGCTGGAAGATGTCATGCGCGAGCCGCTCAGGCAGGACCGGATCGCGCGCAAGAACCTGCGCTTTCACCGGCGCAAACGCGTCTGCCTTATAAAGCGCCACCTGCGGTGACGCAGCAGCGCGGCCCTCGCTTGCCGACCCGCCGAACCAGTCATGAAAAACCTGCGGCCAGACCGCCTCGCTATCCGTCATCCACGCATAGAAGGCCTGAAGGAAGCCGACATCCTCCTCCGCCTCCCCTGCCGGGGCGATCCCAAGCAAGGCGTGCGTGTGTGCCACGAAACTATCCCGATAGGCCGGCTGATAAGGCGCGAGCGCCTTTGCGAGATCGTCGGCATCGGCGCCTGTTGCCAGCAAAGCCGAAGCGAGCTGCTGCAGCGCCCAGCCGCCCTGCACCGGCTGGCGCCCAAACCGATAGAGGCCCTGCTCATCGAAATAGGCCGCAGTGAAGTTCGGGTCCGACACAGGCAGAAAGCGCCACGGCCCGAAATCGAAGGTCTCGCCTGTAATATTGAAATTGTCCGTGTTCATCACCCCATGCACGAAACCGGCCGCCATCCACTGGCCGATCATCTTGCCCGTCGCGACGGCAATGCTCTCAAGCAAGTTGCAGGAACGGCGCGCGAGGTCGGGGTCCGCCGCCTGCGGATGAAACTGGTCCACGCAATAGTCAACCAGCCGGGCTATCTCGGCGCCTTGCTCCAGATAGGCGAGGCGCTGGAAACTGCCGAACCGGACATGGCTGTGCGACAGGCGTGTGAGCACAGCGGATCGCGTCGGGGATGGCTCATCATTACGGGTCAGCTGTTCGCCCGTCTCGATCAGCGCGAAAGATTTGGACGTGTTGACGCCGAGTGCCTCCAGATAGGACGAGGCGAGCACTTCCCGTACGCCGCCCTTCAGGGTCAGCCGGCCGTCACCCTGCCGGCTCCACGGTGTCTGGCCGGAGCCTTTGGTGCCAAGGTCCAACAGCCTGCCCGCCTTGTCGCGAACCTGCGCGAAAAGGAAGCCACGCCCATCGCCAAGCTGGGGATTGTAAACGCCGAACTGGTGGCCGTGATACCGAAGCGCCAATGGCTGGGGGAGGTTTCCGGGCAAGGGGTCGAACCGCCCGAAATGCGCCGCCTGTGCGGCGGCATCCAGATCGCCGAGGCCCACCTCCCCTGCCCAGCGGTCATTCCAGAAGCGGATCTCATGCTTCGGAAAATCAGCCGGATCGACAGGGTCAGACAGGAAATCGGACAGGGCGAGAATCGGGGGCGTGTCAGTCATGCCCTCACTCAGCATCCGCCTGCCCTGCCTGCAAGGGCACACACGCAATGGTGTTTGACGACCGAATGCAAAAGGGGCGGACGTTGCCGCCCGCCCCTCTCGAAAAAGCGTTTCCAGGAAGCCTAGTGCTTCATGGTGATTTCGAAGCCGATGCGGCGGCCCGGAATCAGCGGCGACAGCGTGCCGGCGCCCGGATAGTAGGCGTACGGCGTGTTCACACCCGTCGACAGGTTCGAGCTGCCCGGCACCAGAGCCGAGACGTTTCCGCCGAACGGCAGCTGCGTGTCGTTGCCAGCGGTGACTTCGTCCAGCAGGTTCTTGCCGAACAGAGCCACGGACAGGCCTTCATACGGCGTGTTCCAGGTCAGGTTCGCATCGACCATGTCAGCCGCGTTCATCCAGCCCCAGTTGTTGTCCGTGAAGGCGTTCTTGTCGCGATGCTGGAAGTTGGCGCGCGCAACGAGCGTACCTTTATCGCCCAGGTCGTGGTCATAGATGAACCCGAAGCCATAGGTGGTTTCCGGCACACGCGGCAGATCGAGGGCCAGGTCGCGACCGTTGATCAGGCCGTCGCTGGAGATGTCGTACCAGACGTCGGTATAGTCCGCATCGATCACGCCGACATTGGCGGTCAGCAGCAGGTTGTCGAGCACGGCATAGCGGCCTTCCGCTTCAAAGCCGAGGATCTCGGCATCTGCCGTGTTCAGGATGACCTGAGACACACCGGAAGACGGCGACGGTAGGTTCAGCTCGCGCTGCATGTCCGAGATGTCGTTGAAGAACACAGCCGCATTGAACTGGCCGCGGCCGTCTTCGGTCTGGTGCTTGAAGCCGATTTCATAGCTGTCGACGTTCTCTTCGTCGGTCGCAGCGTCGAGGTTCGGGTTCGGGAAGATCGACAGGAAGAGGGCCGGATCGGTGATACGGAAGTTGTAGCCGCCCGAACGCACACCGTTCGTGTAGTGGGCGTAGACTTGCGACGTATCGTCCAGCTCATACTTGAAGCCGATTTTCGGCGACCAGTTGCTCCAGTCATCCTTGTTGGAGAAGCCGTTCGGCTCACCCGGGACGAACGGGTTGGTGCCCGTCGTCGGACAGGTTGCATCCACAACCGAACACGCAGGACGCGGACGGATGTAGGTGATGTCCGCATCTTTTTCTTCATAGCCATAACGCAGGCCGAAGATGGCCGTCAGACGATCGGTGACAGCATAGTCCACCTGGCCGAAGAGACCGTAGACATTGTGGTCCTGGCCACCGCCACCATAGAAAGTCGCAGCGCTCAGCGTCGGCAGGGAGCGGATCTCGGTGTAGCGGACTTCCTGGGTGAAGTAGAAGCCGCCGACCGTCACTTCAGCCTTGCCGAAAGTACCGGCATAGCGAAGCTCTTCGGAGAACTGCTCCTGCGAGGATTCCGAACCGGAATGGAACAGTGTCAGCGGGGTCGAATCGATGTCGCCCGATGTTTCGCCGTTCACATCACGATAGCCGATGATGTTGGTGATGCGGCCATTGCCGAAGTCGACATCGATGTCGGTCCGCAGCGTGGCGAATGTGGCTTCGCTGTCCTGCAGGCCCGGATTGTTGATCGAGAAGTCGAACGAGTCGCGGTCGAACAGGCCGCGGTTCTGGGCCACAGGGCCGTCACCGCGGGTGTCGAAGCGCTCGACCTTGCCGAGGACAGTGATGTCGTCGGTCGGCATCCACTCCAGGGCACCGCGAACGATGGACGTCTGGGCTTCGCCCTGATTGTCGCCGTTATAAAGGTTCTCGAAGTAGCCGGCGTCGGAGTTGTAGTAGACACCGAGCTTACCGTTGAGCTTGCCTTCGATCAGCGGGCCGGACACGGTCGCCTGAAGGGTGGAGTTTGGGCCGCCACGGCCGTCATCGATCGGCGTCTCAACGCTCGCGCGGGCTTTCCAGCGGAACTCGTCAGTCGGGTTGCCGGTGTTGATCAGGACAGCACCGCCCGTCGTGTTGCGGCCGAACAGGATGCCTTGCGGGCCACGCAGGATCTCAACGCTGTCGAGATCGAACAGGTCCAGCACGACGCCGCTGTTGGTGCCGAGATACACACCATCGACGAAGACGCCGACCGTCGGGTCAATGGACGGAATCGACGAGTTGATGCCGAGGCCGCGGATGGAGAAGTTGGCAACGCCGCGCGACGTGCCGACATCCGTCAGGTTCACGTTCGGGGTCGAGTAGCTGAGCGAGCCGAGGTCGCGCACGTTCAGCGCGTCCAGCGTATCGGAATTGAAGGCCGTCACGGCCACCGGAACGTCCTGGACGTTCTCGACATTGGCTTTCTTGGTTGCCGTGACAGTGACGGTGCCGAGCACCTTGTCGATCGCGGATTCGCGTTCGGTTGTGGTTTCCTGAGCGTGTGCTGCAGACGTCAGAAAAAAGACCGCAGAAGCGGTCGCAAGCAAGCTGTGCTTGAGCGCCATAGTTTCCTCGTTTTGAGTTCAAGTTGATCTGGGAGAAATATTCGGACCCGTTCTCGTGCGGGCTATTTCCAACGTAACAGCGACACCTGAAGCATTCACAGTAGTCTCACAGTCGCACCCGAATATTTTGGCCGAGTGTTACAATAGAGCCACAATTCCCAAATTTTGGGCACCGGAGTGCCCGTTAGTTGCGCAATACGGACACCAAATACGCGAGTGACAACGTTGTTTTAGGGCAATTATTTCGCGGCCGCCCGCTCTTCTGCTGCGCCGCACAATATTTTTTCCTGTTCGAGAGGTCTTAGGTCTGCCTATCCTGCCCCTGCGTGAGAGCAAATCCGGACGCTCAGATCCGGTGCCTCGCACAAACGGAGGAAACAAATGAGACAATCAATTCGGCTGCTGGCGGGTGCGTCAGCGGCATCATTGCTTCTAGCCCTGCCAGCCATCGCTCAGGAAGAAGACGGCTCGGAACTTCGCCAGTCCAAAGTGACGGTGACGGGTTCCCTTATTCAGGGCACCCCGGAAGACGCGGCCCTGCCCGTCGACGTTCTGACCGCGGGCGACCTGAAGCTGGAAGGCAACCCATCGATTACTGAGCTGATCCGGAACCTCGGCGTTTCGTCGGGTGTGGATGGCCAGACCAACCAGTTCTCGTCGAACGGCTTGGAAGGCACTTCGAACATCAACCTTCGCGGCCTTGGACCGGGCCGTACGCTCGTGCTACTCAACGGCCGGCGTCAGGTTTTCCACCCCTACTCCGTCGGTGAGCAGGCACAACTCTTCGTCGATACGAACATGATCCCATCCGCCGCAATCGGCCGGATCGAAGTGCTGAAAGACGGCGCTGCGGCTGTCTACGGTTCCGACGCCATTGCAGGTGTGGTTAACTTCATCACGCGTGATGATCTGGAAGGCTTGGAAGTCGGCGGCTCCTATTCACAGTTTGATGGGTCCGACGGCGACTATGAACTGTCTGCTGCCTATGGTCTCCAAGGCGGTGACTGGAACTGGGTGACTTCGATTGGTTACCAGAAGCGCTCCGAAGTGGCCCTAAACGAAAAAGACTGGGCGATCCGGACCTGGGAGGATAACCCGGTCGGTGGCTGGTCGTCTCTGTCCAATCCGGGCCGCTATGTTGCGCTCGGCGCCACTGGCGTCATCGGAGCACTGAATACAGAGGCTGGCTGCGACGATGTCGGCGGTTTCGTGAACCCCTATGTTCTGAATCGCTGCTACTTCCAGTTCACACAGTACGACAATCTTGTCGAGGAGGAAGAGCGCTACCAGGTCTATTCCGAATATAACCGGACCTTCGGCAATGGCGTGGATATGCACCTAGAGGGCATGTACGGCTATTCGGATGTTCCGACTTGGAAAACCTCCCCATCCTATCCGCCGCAGGAACTTGCTACGCAGGTTGTGCCTGTTACCAGCCCGGGCTTCCAGCAGTATATCGCTGACAATCCGACCGACTTCCCGTCGGGCACGCTTGCAGCGCTGTTCATCGGACGATCTTTCGGCTGGGGCGGCTTCCCTGGCACCGGCTACAGTTCCCAGGAAGGCTTCCGCACGTATGAGACCTACCGTCTCTCCGGTGACCTGTCCGGCCAGTTCAAGAATGGTGTAAACTGGGATACCGCGCTGACCTGGCACAAGACTGAGGGCGAGCGGATCACCAACGACACTTACATTCTCGGCTTCACCGCCGCGCTGAATGGCTATGGTGTCTGTACAGATCCTGCCACCGGCTACGATCCAGCGACCGGAACACAACCGTGGGCAGCTGGCTACACCGGCAGCCTGTCGGCGGGTGCAGGTGGGTGTGAATGGTACAATCCGTTCTCAAACGGCATTCCGGCGAACGGCGTAACCGGCGCCGCCAACCCGACCTATGTCCCGAGCCTGGAAAACAGCGCAACGCTGGCCAACTGGCTGACTGAAGGCGTTGGAACTGTCGTGACGTCCGACCTCATGGTCTTCGATGCGGCGCTCAGCGGCGAAAGCAACGTCCAGGCACAAGGCGGTGCAGTAGGTTACGCCCTTGGCGTCCAGGTCCGCCGCGAAGGCTTCAAGGTTGATCCGAACTCGTTCACTGACCTGACCGTCAGCCCCGGGCCTGGTGGCACTGGTCCGTTCTCTTTCCTTGCGGGTACTACGCCTGCGGATGAAGACCAGACCATCTATGCCGTCTTCGGCGAACTCCAGATTCCGCTATATGACGACGTGAACGTTCAGGTCGCCATGCGCTATGAGGATTATGGCGGCGATGTCGGCTCAACTTTCGACCCAAAAGTTGCTGCCAAATGGCAAGCCACCGACAACCTCGCCCTGCGCGGTTCGGCTCAGACCTCCTTCAAAGGTCCGACGCTCAACCAGCTGACCGGTGTCGGCACGACACTTCAGTTTGTTGCGCCAGCTTCAGCCTTCAAGGCGATTGACCAGTTCGGCAACGCTGCCCTGAAGCCGGAATCGGCCTTCTCCTTCAACCTCGGCGCCCTCTATGAACAGGGCGGCTTCAATGCATCGGTCGATTACTACAATTTCGACTTCTCCGATCCGATCATCGTTGAAGACCAGGCTTCGATCGTGAACGCAGCCATTGCGGCTGTTACAGCGAACGATACCGAAAACCCGATCCTGTCCCGCATCACGTTTGAAGGAGATGATCCGTTAGGTTACAGCACGGCACCCGGGGACAACATCGCCCGTGTCCGCACAAATGTGACCAACGGACCGGACATCAAGACATCCGGTGTCGATCTGCGGGCCCAGAATGAGTGGAACCTTTCCGACGGAATGGACTTCACCATCGGCGGCGAAGCCACTTATATCATTGAGTATGATGTGGCCGACTTCGATATCGAGGGTGTGAGCATCCCGGGCGGGGACCGTGTTGGCCAGTTTAACCGGTCGAACTTCTCCCGCTCCCTGCCGCAATGGAAAGGCAACCTGTTCGCTAATCTGGCAATGGGTGACCACAACTTCCGCGGCGTGATCCGTCACATCGACTCTTATGACGATGAGCGCGGGACACCAAATCTGCAGGGTGCCTTTACGGGTGGCCCGTCGAAGATCGACAGCATGACGACGCTGGACCTGTTCTATAACTGGGAAGCGCCTTATGGCTTCGATTTTGGCCTCAGCGTTGTGAACGTGACGGACGAAGACCCGCCGCTGGCCTATTTCGACGTCAGCTACGACCCGTACACCCACAACCCGTTCGGGCGGACGTTCAAGATCAGCTTGAAGAAAAAGTTCGGACCCGGAGAGTAATTCTCTCCTGAAAGCCGACACAACTGGGCGGTCCTTCGGGACTGCCCTTTTTCTTTGTTTGCGCGGAAAAGTGTCAGATGGCGCCGAGCGCCCGTCCGGTCACCTGCCCCGCATCGCGGATGGCGATCCGGATCGTATCCGACAGGGCTGTCAGGTTCATGAAGCCGTGCACCATGCCAGGATATTCCCGCACCGTCACCGGCACGCCGAAACTGGCCATCTTGTCGGCATAGGCGAGACCTTCATCGTGCAGCGGGTCCCAGCCGCACAGAACGAAATGCGCTGGCGGCAGGCCGCGGAAGCAGTCTTCCGGGGCAAACAATGGCGAGACGCGGATATCCATCCGGTCTTCCGGCGTGGCGAGATAGGCATCGCGGAAAAATTCGAACAGATTTGCTGAGATGAAAAAGCCGCTTTCATTGAACGGCATCTTCTTTGTACGGATATCTGCAAATTGGACCAGCGGATAGAGCAGCAGCTGGAAAGCCGGCGCAGGCCCGCCCGTCCGGTTCATCTCCTGGGCCAGAAAAGCAGAGAGATTGCCGCCCGCACTGTCGCCGGATACGGCCAGACGTTCCGGGTCGAGCCCCAGCATGTCGGCATGGTCCTGCACCCAGTGCCAGACGTTCAGCGCATCCTCATGCGCAGCGGGAAATTTGTGCTCCGGCGCCAGGCGGTAGTCGATGGAGACGACCCGGCACCGGGCCCCTTCCGCCAACCGCTTGCAGAGCATGTCATGGCTTTCCAGGTCTCCGATCACGAAGCCGCCGCCATGGAAGAAGAGAATGCCCGGCCTCGGCGCGATGCCCGCGCCGAGCGGAGTGTAGACACGGGCTTTCACCTTCCCTTCCCCGGACGGCACCATCATGTGGGATATGTCCGCCATTTCCGGGGCGTCTTTCTCGATCGCTTGGCTGGCCACGTAGAACTGGCGGCGCAGCCGGTCGGCCGTGACTTGCCAGTCCAGACCCTTGAGGTCGGGCATGGTGAACCGGTCGAGAAACTGGCGGAGGGTCTGGTCGAGTGTCATGGCGGGCAAGATGGTATCGAAATTGGTTCTTGTGAAGGCGGCACGAAGGCGGCAAACTATTGGCATGAGAACTGTCGATGTCTTCTGGTCGTTCCGCTCGCCATATTCCTATCTGGCAACGAAGCGCCTCCGCGCCCTCCCCTCAAAGTGGGATGTGCGTGTTCGCCCGCGTCCGGTCTATCCGATTGCGATTCGCACGCCCCATTTCTTCGAGGAAGTTCGTCCCCAATGGGTGCCTTACCTGCTGCGCGATTTCGTCAGGAACGCGCAGTATCTGGGCCTGCCCATCGGACCGTTGAACCCGGATCCCGTGGTCATGAACATGATGACACGCGAGATCTCGCCCGAGCAGCCCTATATCGGCCGGCTCACCCGGCTCGGCATCCTCGCCTGCGAGAAAGGCGACGAAGAAGGCTGGGCCTTCATGGACGAGGTCTCCACCCTGATCTGGTCCGGCGGCGCCTGGACCGAGGGCGCGGCCATGAAGGAGGCGGCCGCCCGCGCCGGCTTCGATCTCGATGAGATGGATGCCCGCCAGGAAGCCGAGAAAGACCGGCTGGAGGCCGTCATCGCCGAAAACCAGGCCGAACAGGACCCGCATCATTGGGGCGTGCCGCTCATGGTGTTCGAAGGCGAGGCCTTTTTCGGCCAGGACCGGATCGACCTGCTGGAATGGCGCCTCGGCGAAGCGGGCGTCGCCCGCAAGGACTGACGCCTCAGAAGCCGACGCCGGTCCGGAAGGCCGACGCGCCGTTTTCTTCCAATTGCCGGGCCCCTTCTGCAAGAAGGCGGCCTTTGGTTTCCTGCGGCAGGGTTTTCGCTGCCGTCACCGCCGTTGCGCCGAGATTGCAGACATTCACGCCCTTCAGGGCCTTCTTTGCATCCTCGCCGGATTGTAGCGACACTATGATGGGCAGCACATCCGGATCGGCCATGATGGACATGACCATGCCTTGCAGGGCGGCCTCGTCGGCGCGAGTCATCTCTCCGCGTGTCACCGGATGTTCGCGCGCATCCTCGATGGCAACCATCAGGCCAGTCATCACGTCATAGGAATAGTCCCTGAGCGGGGCCTTGAACGCCGCCATCGACTGCTCGAAGTCGGCCGGCTGCCTGAACTCCATGTCGGCAAGATCGGAATACCGGCTTGCATCGCACCATTTGCTGCGTTTGCGCGACGCGGTGCGCAGGCGGTCACGCGTCATGTCCAGAATGTCGTCGAGGTGTTTCGTATCAGCGTTCGCCAGGTCACCGGCATGGTCACGCAACACGGTCTCGGCATGGGCCATGACAAGCGTGGTGACCGCTTCGTCATCCAGCTTGCCCGCGCTGGAGATTTTGCCGGAAAGCGCCATCTGGGCCTCTGGGTCCACCTTGCCGAGGGCGATAAAATACGCCTCGGCTGCTTCACCTGGCAGGTTTGGCATGTTGATCGTGACCGACGATACCCGGTCACCAAGCGGCGTGTCCTTGCCCGCAGCCTTGTGCGGCAGGCTGAGCACGGCGAAGAACGCGCCGCACACGACAACGAGAGTTACTAATGCGAACAGCGCATTCTGCTGGCCGGACGCAGACGCAGTGTTTGCCTTGCGCGCGTCGAAGGTCATGATCTCTCCCCACGAAAATCCGAGAAGAGTGCTACCGAGAAAAGCCTTCCAACGACTTAAGCGTGCAGACTTTCTACCCTCCTCAGAGCGAGATGACGCCCTGCCCTGGCGGATTGGCGAACAATGCCGCGACCAGATCTGCCCGGCGGGCCTGCACGAGGCGCTGGTTCACATAGCCCTTGTCCGTGATTTCACCTGCATCGACGCTCGGCGGTTCGGTCATGATCATGACCCGGCGGATCCGGCGGGATGAGCCCGGCTCACCCGCATTGAAGGCAGCGGTTTTCTTCGCCAGCCGCTCGGTCAGTACACCGAAGGCCGCCATCAGGTCGCCATTGTTCTCCTTGACCAGCTGCTCCATCCCAGCCGGGGACGGCCAGACGAGCGCACCGATCACATCCTTGTCCTGCCCGCAGATCACGGCATCGAAGATCAGCGGTGAACAGGCCGCCACATAGTCCGGACGCAGCGTCCCGACGCTGACCCAGGTGCCCGAGGAAAGCTTGAAGTCCTCCCCGACCCGGCCGTCAAAGATCAGGCCCTTGTTCGGGTCTTCCTCGTCGACGAACTTCACCGCATCGCCGAGGCAGTAATAACCTTCCTCGTCGAACACTTCGGCATTCTTCTTCGGATCATTGTGATAGCCGGGCATGACCGACGGGCCTTTGACCCGCACTTCCAGCTTGTCGCCGTTCGGCACCAGCTTCAGTTCCGATCCTGGCAGCGGCAGGCCGATCAGACCCACGCGCTCAGCCTCCCAGTGCACCACGGTGATGCCCTGCGTTTCGGTCGCGCCATACATGGTAATGATCGGAATGCGTTTGCCGGTCGCCTTGATCGCCAGCGCCTGCAGGCGGTCGTAGAGATCGTCCGACAGGGTCGCCCCGCCATAGCCGATGGAGCGCATGTTCTTGAAGAACGCCATCAGCAGGTCATCATCGGCTTCCATCGCCTCGGCCAGCATGGCGAGCGCAATTGGCGCCGTGCCGAACACGGACGGCGAGCATTCGCGCACATTGCGGATCGTCTCATGGAACAGGGCCGGCGTCGGCTTGCCGCCATCGATCCAGAAAGTCGAGCCGTTCCACAGCGCGCCATTGAAGTTCACATTGGAGCCGGAGATGTGGTTCCAGGGCAGCCAGTCGAGAAGGTTTTCGACCGCGTCCGGATCATGGTCGGGATCACGGGACATATCGCGCAAGCCCTCTTGCCCCGCGATCATGGAGCACATCGCGCCCTGTGTCGTCGGCACCGGCTTCGGCATGCCGGTCGAACCGGAAGTGAAGAGATACTTTCCAATGCTGGCATCGGTCAGCTGGTCGCGGGCTTCGCGCACGGCCGCTGTCGGCTGGGTCGTCGCCAGTTCGTCATAGGACAGGACCGTATTGTCCCCGCCCGCATCAGCGGAGAAGACCTTGCAGTCATCGCACGCCAGCGCCGCAATCGCGTTCTTGAACGGCTCCAGCGTCTCGACGAAGATCACTCTGGGGTTCACGGCATTGAAGCAGTGCTTCAGCTTTTCGAAATCAGTGGACATGGTGGAGTATGGCACCGAGATCGGCGCGGCCGGTGCGCCAATTTTCTGTGCAGCAAGGATCACCATGGCCGACCGGATCGAGTTCCCGGACAGGATCATCACCGGCGCATCAGGCCCTGCCCCCATGTTGAGGAAAGCCTGCGCGAGGCCGTCCGTGATGCGGGCCGCCTCGCCATAGGTGACGGTCACCCATTCATCGGTTTCAGGGTCACGCTCTTTCAGGAACGGGCGGTCAGGATGTTCAGCGGCGCGCTCGTCCAGACAATGCGGAATGGTCCGCGGGCGCAGACCCGGTGCCTGGCGGGCGGAAATGTAACGGACCCCACCCGGCGCGGTGCGCATCTCGACATCGGGTGTCTTCTGCGGCAGCGGGCGGAAAGGCGGCAGCTCGGTCGCATCGGCCATGCGGTGTTTCTCCCAGAACCTGTTATCGTTTCGCCAGATGATAGGCGATCAGGTCGGAGAGGCAATTCGTTCCCCAACGAAAGGCGGGAGGGTGTGACCGAGGGGCAATCCCCCGCGTCAATGGAGGGGCGTCAATCAGTGCGTTAATCAGGCTTCGGCCTCGACGGCCTCCACCACATCGTCCAGCGCCCGTTTCATCATGGCTTCTTCCAGCGCTTCGGCCATGACCCGAATCAGCGGTTCAGTGCCTGATTTGCGGACAACCAGCCGCCCCTTCTCCCCCATCTCCGCTTCCGCCCGGGCGATGGCAGACTTCACCCGCTCGGTTTCCAGCGGGTTGGTCCCCGCATAGCGGATATTGACCAGTTCCTGCGGAGCAGGCTCGAATACCCGTCCGACTACGGATGCCTTCTTCCCGGTCCGTGCCAGAACTTTCAGCACCTGCAGCGCTGCCAGCAGACCGTCCCCCGTGGTCGAAACATCCGACAGAATAATGTGACCGGACTGTTCGCCGCCGAGATTGAAGCCGTGCGCGCGCATGTGCTCGCCGACATATCGGTCGCCCACCTTGGTGCGTGCGAGTGTCAGGCCAAGGCCTTTCAGATACTCCGCCAGCCCCATATTCGACATGACGGTCGCCACCATGCCGCCGCCCTTGAGGCGCCCGGTGTGGAACAATTCGGTCGCGATCAGCGCCATCACCTGGTCGCCATCGAGTTCCTCGCCCAGCTCGTCGATTACGATCAACCGGTCGGCATCGCCGTCGAAGGCGATCCCGATATCGGCCTTGCTGTCCAGCACGGCTTTCGTCAGGGCCTTTGTGTCCGTCGAACCGACCCCGGCATTGATGTTCACCCCATCGGGCGACACACCCATGACGGTGACGTTACAGCCGAGCTTCCGCAGCGCGTCGGGCCCTGCCCGGTAGGCCGCACCATTCGCACAATCCAGCACGACGTTCAGCTTTGAAAAGTCTGCTTCCGCCTCAACCGCTTCCAGGCATCGATCGACATAGCGGCGCACGCCCTCTTCCATCTGGCGGGGCTTTGCCACTTCCGTCGGAGCCGCATAGCTGCCTTCGAAGGCGTCGAACATCTCGGTCTCGAGCTTTTCCTCAACCTCGTCAGTGAACTTCACGCCCTCCGGCGAGAACAGCTTCAGGCCATTGTCCTGGAACTTGTTGTGCGAGGCGGTCACCATCACGCCGAAGGCCGCGCCGGTTTCCCGCGTCAGCAGGGCCACCGCCGGGGTCGGAACGACGCCGACGCAGACCGACGTCAGGCCCATGCTGCTGAGCCCAGCCACGATGGCCGCTTCGAGCATCTCGCCGGAACGGCGCGTGTCCCGGCCAATGATCACATCCCGTCCGCCGTCAGGCGCAAAGGTGCGCGCCGCAGCGATGGACAGGCGCAGCGCCGTCTCAACGGTCATGGGCTTCTGGTTTACGCGGCCGCGGATTCCATCCGTGCCGAAGAACTGACGTGCCATGGTGATACTCCCTGACAGAACAGGTCGCAGGAAAAGCTGGAGAAAACGATACCGGATCGTGGCAGGACTATGTCAGACCGGGGACACGCCGCCATACACAATAAAATACGGATTATCATAGCCGCGTTCGCGCTTGCCATAGAGGAGCGGCGCGCCTTCCTCCGTCAGCACGCGGCCGCCCGCCGCCTCCACGACTGCCTGCCCGGCCGCAGTGTCCCATTCCATCGTCCGACCCATGCGGGGATAGAGATCCGCCTCGCCCGCGGCGATCAGGCAGAATTTCAGGGACGAGCCTGCTCCCTTGATGTCAGCGACGGTGTATTTTTCCAGATAGGCATCGGTTTCCGGCGTGCGGTGGGATTTCGAAGCCACCGCGGTAACGCCCGCCTCCGGCACCTTTCTAATGCGCAGCGGGGTGCGCTCGGCCGGCACGTCTGCGCCCGGCGCCGCCTCGGCCTGCCAGGCGGAATTGTAGGCGTCCGCCACGAAGAGACGCGACAGGGCCGGCGCGTAAACAACGCCCATGACCGGTCGGCCGTGCTCGATAATGGCGATGTTCACCGTGAACTCGCCATTCTTGTTGATGAATTCCTTGGTCCCATCCAGCGGGTCGACCAGGGCGAACCGGGCCCCATGTTCCGGCATCTGTCCGGCGGCCATGGCCTCTTCGGCAATGACTTTCAGGTCCGGATCGGCCTCGGCCAGCGCCTTCAGGATCAGCGCCTCGGCTTTTTCGTCGGCCAGAGTGACCGGAGAGTCGTCGCCCTTCCGGTTGAAATCGAAATCCCCTTCATAGATCTCCATGATCAGTTTGCCCGCATCCAGTGCGATGCGCGCCAGCGTGTCACCCGTAATCGCCAAACCTGTTCTCCTGATAGAAATCCGGCGCCCTTCCTGTCAGCCCCGTCTGCGATAGGCAAGCCCGCAGCGGCGACATTGACTGGCGCGCGCCTCTACGAGACGATTAACCCTCGTGAGATGAGTGGAGTGGGAACATGATTTCACGCCGGCACATGCTCTTGCTTGGAGGCGCCGCCGCGATGCCCTGGCCCGGCCGGGCGCAAGGCACCCGCAAACCGCGCCACGCGCTGGTCATCGGCAACGCGGCCTATTCCGAGGGCATCGGGACGCTGGCCAATCCGGTCCGGGACGCTCACCTTGTGGCCGAAGGCATCATCGAGTGCGGTTTCTCGCTGGTGACGGGCGATGTGGTGAAGGATGCCGGCCGGTCGGAAATGATGTCGGCCTTCCGTGACTTTGTGGATGCGATGCAGGCCAGCGGGCCGGAGGCGACCGGCTTTGTCTACTATTCCGGCCATGGCGCCGCCCGTGAGGGCGAGGGCAATTTCCTGATCCCGGTCGAGGATGCCGCGGTGCTGGACGAAGCGCTGTGGGATGATTCCGTCTCGCTGGACTGGGTGATGGGCAAACTGACGGACTGCCCTGGCCCGACTGTCCTCTCCATCGATGCCTGCCGCAATGTACTGAAGCTGCCGGAAGCCGAACGCGCGCTTGGCGGCGGGGAATCCTTCCGGGGCCTGCGTCGCACTGCCGGCAGCGCGGAAGAACGCAACATGTTCATCTCCTTCGCCACATGGGAGGGCGAAACGGCCAGCGACGGGCGTGCCGATGACAATAACGGCCCCTATGCAAAGGCGCTCGGCACCCGGCTGCTGGAGCCCGCCGTGACCGTGCGCGACATGTTCGAGAATGTCCGCCTCGACGTGCTGGAAATGACCCTGCAGCGGCAGGAGCCGATGAATTTGTCGCGCCTGCAGCGCCGGTCCAGTGACATCAAGATTGGTTCGTGGAGCCGTGCGCCGGGCGCGCCCAGGTCGCCGGTCAGCCAGAACCCGCTGCGCGTCGCGCTCGTCTTCTCCAATGACTATGCCGGAAGCGGAGACTACACTCTGCCGAACACACATGCGGACGGTGTGAAAGTTGCCAGCGCTCTCGGCGAGAGCGGCTATGCGGTGCACCATATCCGGAATGCAGACCTTGAGGGCTTCCAGAACGGACTCACCATGCTGCAGAACGCGCTGAACGCTGCCGGCCCTGCCAGCGTCGGCGTTGTCTATTTCGCCGGATACGGAGCTTCCCTGTTTGGGGAAGACAATTACCTGATCCCGAACGGTCCCCTGCCCCGCAACGAAAGCGAAGTGGTCGAGCGGGGCGCAAAGCTGCAGGACGCGGTCGAATTCCTGGAAGCGTCGAAAGCGCAGGCCGTCATCCTGATGGTCGATTGCGGGCGCAAGTACGACTCGCCCATGGAAACCAAGGGGCTGGAGCCCGGCTTTGCAGACTATACCTCAGACGCCAATGTCGTGATCGCCTATGCCGACGAGCCCGGCACCACAAGGCCGGATGCAACCGGACCCTCCATCTTCGCCGACGCGTTCGCCAGCCGCATCCTGTCGCCCGACCGGATCGACATCAACAAGGTGATGCTGCAGGTCAGCGGCGACGTGATCGCCGCCACCGCCAGCCAGCAGCAGCCCTGGTTCCAGACTTCCGTCCGCCTGCCCATCTTCTTCCGGGCAGATGTGGAGGAGCCGGCGCCGTACCTGCCGCCGATGATGGTGGAAGACTCCCCACCAATCGACCCCGACCCTCTCTGAGGATCAGTTCAGCACGTCTGCCAGTTCAACCTCGAAGACGAGATCGGAATCCGGCGGGATCGGGCCGCCCGGCGTGCCTTTCTTGCCATAGGCGAGGTCTGACGGGATGTAGAGCAGCCAGCGGTCGCCGGGTTTCATCATGGAAAGCGCCTCGACCCAGCCGCGGATCAGGCGGTTGGACGGGAAGACTTCCGGCGCGCCGCGCTGGAAGGCGCTGTCGAACATTTCGCCTGTCTCGGCGAGACGGCCTTCATAATAGACGACGACTTCCTGCCCGTTCACCGGGCTGGCGCCGCCTTCGTCCCCGCTGGCCAGAACAACATATTCGAGGCCGGAGCCGGTCTTCTTCACGTCCGGTGCTTCATGGTCCCACGGCGTGTACTTTTCCCAGGCGGCGGTATCGACGGATTTCGGCTCCATCAGGTCCACCAGGTCGACCAGGAAGACGAGGTCGTCGCCGGCCTTGATCACCGCGCCCCGGTCCGAATTGCCATAAGCCAGCTTGTTCGGGACGTAGAACAGGTACTGGTCACCCTCGTGCATCTTCTGCAGGCCGATGGTCCAGCCGGGGATCACCTGGTTCAGGCGGAACATGGCCGGCTGGCCGCGATCGAAAGAGGAGTCGAACTTGTCGCCATTTGCCGTGCGGCCTTCATAGTTCACGCGTACCAGGTCGCTGACGCCGGGGCTCGCGCCCTTGCTGTCCCCTTCCCGGATCACGATCCATTGCAGGCCGGACTCGTCGGTCTGGACGCCCTTGGCATCGGGGTTCCATGGCAGGTGCTGTTCGAACACGGTGTCGACATCGGTCGGTGCCTTGCTGCCACCACTACAGGCAGCAATCAGGGCAAAGGCCGCACTGGCGGCAACAGCGAGGATGCGCTTCATCTGGAGGCTCCGTTCAGGCTTTCAGTTTGGATCCGGGTCTAGGCCGCTTCCGGGGCGAAGTCACCCGCCCCGGCCAGCCTCTAACATTACAGATGTCACATGCTGCGCGGCGGGTAGCCGGCCAGGGTTAACGCCTCGACCACTTCCTGCGTGTGCTGGCTGTCGCGGGTCTCGATCAGGATGTCGAACTCAGCGCCCTTGGCCGGCACGTCCAGCGCGATACGATTGTGCGCAACTTCCATGATATTGGCCCCGGCATCACCGATGATCTTGGAGACCAGCGCCAGGAGGCCAGGCCGGTCGTCGCCGATGATACGGATGCGGGCCAGCCGGTTCTCGCGCACCAGCGCCCGGGTCAGCACAGAAGCGAGCAGCCGTGTGTCGATATTGCCGCCGCACAGAACGACCCCGACCTTGTGGCCGCTGAAGCGTGCCGGATGGGCCAACAGCGCGGCAAGCCCTGCGGCGCCTGCGCCTTCGGCAATGGTCTTCTCGACCTCGACATAAAGCGTGATCGCACGCTCAAGGTGCGCTTCTTCAACGAGGACGATATCGTCCACCAGCTGGCGGGCGATCTCCAGCGGCATCCGGCCGACATCCTTGACGGCGATGCCCTCGGCGATGGTCGAGCCGCCGACATGAACAGGCTCACCGGCGAGTTCCTGCTTCATCGCCGGATACATCGCGGCCTCGACGCCAATGACGCTGATCTCCGGATTGAGCCCGCGGGCCGCCACGGCAGACCCGGCGACCAGGCCGCCGCCGCCGATCGGGATGACCAGCATGTCGAGGTCCGGCTTGTCCTCCAGCATTTCCAGCGCGACCGTGCCCTGCCCCGCGATGATGTGCGGGTCGTCGAACGGGTGGATGAAGGTCAGCCCTTCGCGCTGTTGCACATTATAGGCTTCGGCCTTGGCCTCATCGAAGTTCAGGCCCTTCAGCAGGACGCGGCAGCCGTGCGACCGGGTCTGCTCGACCTTCGTGAAGGGCGTGGTTTCCGGCATGACAATGGTTGCCGGGATGCCGAGGCGCTTGGCGTGATAGGCCACGCCCTGGCTGTGATTGCCGGCAGAGGCCGCGATGACGCCGACCTTCTTCTGCTCATCGGACAGGGACGACAGCCGGTTCAGCGCGCCACGCTCCTTGAAGGCGGCGGTATACTGGTGGTTCTCGAACTTCACCCACACTTCCGCGCCGGTGATATCCGACAGCGTGCGCGAATGCCGGAACGGCGTCCGTTCGACCTGGCCTGCAATAATCATTGCAGCGGCTTTCACATCATCCAGTGTGACGGGAAGGCTTGGGCGCTGCGTATCGGCCATGGTTTCAGGTCCTCGGGGTTAAAGCGCGCGCACCCTATGCCTGAGGGGGTAGAAGAGCAAGCGGGATGGGTAGTTCAGGGACATCGCGCCAGTTCGCCCGAGGGAGCGGTTATCAGGAAGCAGTCTTGCCGCTCAGGTCCCGAAAAAATTCAGTTCGATGAGCACGCCGTTCGGCTCCATGAAGAAAATCTGCTTCAGGTTCACCGATGGAATGTCATTCAGCTTGTAATCGACACCGTGCCTTTCCAGCCGCTCCCTGAACGCGTCATGGCCGCTGCAATTGAGCGCGATATGATGGATTGCACCCGTCGTAGGACCGGCCTGCGTTTCCCGAACATATGCCTGCGGTGCTTGCTTGGAGTTGATGTGGAAAATGGCGCGGTCATTGACATCGTAGAGCCACTGATAATGTTCAGGCGGTAGCGGCGGCGGTGCATCCCGCACATCGAGGTCGAACACATCGACCAGAAAGCCGATCGTGCCCTTCATGTCGTCCGTGATGATGTTGACGTGATCCAGCGCGTTGATCTGCATCGCTCATTCCTCCTCCGTGCCTCAGCCACTATGCACGAATTCTGCGGAATGTCCGCAGGCGATCCCTACTCCTCCATCCCCGCGATCCACTTGTTGATCAGGTCGATGCCCACCGGATCAGGCAAGGTCCGCCCTAGTTCGGGCATGGCGATGCCGGGTTCGGTGGAGGCCATGCGGAAGGCGAGGATCGATTCCTCAGGGTGCCCCGGATCGATGACATAGCGCCGGTCGCCGGAGCCTCGTCCCGCCGCCGTCGGATGCTTCTTCAGGCCAAGACGCGTCGGCGAGGTTTCTTCCAGCGTCAGCCACAGGCCGGAATTCGAGGCCGAGCCGTCGGGCTTGTGGCAATGGCCGCAATTGATGTCGAGATAGCCGCGCGCCCGCGCGTCCAGCGGCAGGCTCGCATCCACGGCTGAGGGCGACGCCTTCATGCCCAGCGGAACGCCGTCCAGAATGCCTGCCGCGACCCAGTCAGACAGCTGGTCCACACCGGCCGGGCCCGGATGATCCAAATTGCGCAGCTTTGGTCCGATGGGCCGGATCGCATCACCTGACTGGTGGCAGGTCTTGCACTGGTTCTTGTTCGGCACTTCGTAATGGATTTCCAGCGGCGCGCCCGCCGGACTGATCGTCTGAATCGTGCGCCGGGCGCCGATGGGCGCGTACTTCGCCTCCGTGCCGGCCTCGTTCCAGACATAGGGAAACGCCGCCCAGCCATCCGCCTTGTGGATGATCACCCGTGTCTCGACCTTGTAGGCGCCGTCTTCCGGGCTGCGCATGTCCGGCGCAAAGGCGAACGTCTTGATCAGCGCCGTGCCAACCGGATAGTCCGGAAGGCCCGCGCCCGCTTCTTTCGCCATCTCGCCCGGGGGCACATAAATGAAACGGTGCTTGGCCGCGTCATCGGAGAAGAGCGGATTGATCAGGTCATAGGCCTTCACGCGCTCCGCCGGAATGTTGCCGCCCGCGTCCTCAAAAAATCCGTAGGCGGATAGCAGCGGCGCAGGCTTGTCCGCCAGCACCGCCTCAAGGCTTGGCTCCGAAGGTGTTGCTGCTTGCCCTGCCCCGCAGGCGGCGAGGATCAGGCAAGCGGACAGCAAACCAGGCCGCATGGTTACTTCTGGTCCTGCGGCAGGGCGACGGGCTCACGCTCCGGCACCGGCGTGGAGGCCGGGCGGTCCGTGCTGGGCTGCATCTTCGCCGGGTCGACCGGGTATTCGCCGAGGCCGATATTGATGAAGCCAACCTCCGGCGCCTCGGCGATAACAAGGTTCACGGTCTGGTCTTCCCCGCCATCCCAGCGCGTGACGCCATCGGTCATGATCGCTGGCAGCTGACCGCCGATGGCCGCCGCGATCGGCGCCAGCATGCCCTGCGGATCGTCCAGCCCGCCTTCATACGTGTTGCCGGTGATGGTGATGTCGTTCAGCAGCGGATTATAGTTTTCGTCCGTGAACGGTTCTGTATAGGCCGTCAGCATGACATGGACGCTGCGATTGTCCTTGAACCGGTTGCCGGTGACATAGACATCCGAGTTCGCCATCACGATCAGGCCCGTGCCGCTCGGCACACCCGCCACGATGTTGCCGACGGGGGCGAAGTTCACCGTATTGTTTTCGACGATGTCATTGTCATAGACACGGGTAGAATGCCCGCCCATGACGGGCAGGTCCGGCAGGTCAAAAACGAGGATGCCGCCCGCATTGTGGCGCGCGATATTTCCGTACACGTCCGCATAGGAGGAGTTCTCGATCTCGATCCCGGCAACATTGTATTCGGCGACCGAGTCCCGGACGATAATGTTCTGCGACTGGCCGACATAGATGCCGGCATCGGAGGCGCCGCGCACGGTGCAGTTCTGCACCAGCACGTCGGTCGACTCGACCGGGTAGATGCCATAGGCGCCGTTCGTCTCATCCGGCTCGCCGGACCATTCGACTGTCAGGTACTGATAGGTGATCCTGTCGGAATCCTTGGATTTGATGCCGTCGCCCTTGGTGTCGCGGATGCCAAAATCTGTCAGCACGACATCGTCGGCGGTCACCAGCAGGCCCTCGCCCGCGCCGGTCTGGCCGGCAAAGTCGAGGATCGTCTTGCCCTGCCCGGCGCCGGCCAGCGTCACGTCATCCACGTCCAGCGACAGGCCGGTGGTGAACTCGAAGGTCCCTTCCGGCATGACGATGGTCTGACCAGGCTCGGCTTCGATCAGGGCGAGCTGGAGATTTTCGGCAAAGTCGCCTTCTGCCGAGACATGCACGACACCCTCTTCTGCGGGCGCGGCAGTCTCCGGCGCAGGAGCCTCTTTTTTGGAACAGGCGGCTGGCGCCAGGATTGCGGCAGCGGCCACTGCCAGAATGATGGGTCTCATGCCCTTTGTCCTCCCCGGGTCTTAGTTGACGCCAGTGTCAACTTCCGTGGCGGAAATAGCAAGAGCCGCAAAGGAAAGCCCCGCCGGCATCTCTGCGGGCGGGGTATTCATGGTCCATACACGGTCTATATATGGTGTTCTACATGGTCCTCAGTGCACGCTGACCGGGGTCAGGTCGTGCAGCCGGGCAGCGGCAAATGCCGCGTCTCGGCCTTCCACGATGGCCAGTTGCTGGCCGTCGGCAGAGGACACAATGAACAGGTCTTCCGGCCGACCAATCCCTTCAAGGGCATTGGCGGGCACGAGGTCCTGCACTTCGTCTGCACCCAGGTGGCGAATGTAGACGATGGGTTCCGCATCGAAGCGGGGTGTGTTTTCGTCGTTCAACATGTCGGCACTCCTTTCCGTCGTACGACAGATACGGCGAACATGAGGTCCCTTAGGAGGGCACCTTTGGGCACCTTTCGTTCACATTAAAGGTGGGGTTCAATTGTGGCGCTTCAAGTGCCACGATGCGGTGACTTCAAGGCGCATAATCACGGAAAAGTGCTGTCTCTTTTCGCCCTGATATGCTGTGTCTGTTGCACAACGCACTCCACAGCAAGCTTGAGCCCAGACATGCCCGCCGAGATCTTCAGCCTCTACCTGCCGAACTTGTTACTGATCCTGTCCGTTTTCATCGTCGGGGCAGCAAGCCCCGGCCCGGCCACGCTGATGATCATGAACGTCGCCGCCCGCGAAGGCCGGGCAGCGGGCGTGATGCTCTCGCTGGGAATAGTGACCGGATCTGTCTTCTGGGCCTGCGTGGCTGCGCTCGGTTTCGTCGCGGCGCTCAAGACCTCGGTCCTGTTCTTCACGGCGATGAAAATGGCGGGCGGGCTCTACCTGCTGTTCCTGGCATTCAAGGCGTTCCGGTCAGCCAGCCGCAAGACGCCTGCTGATGTACCTGAAGCGGCGCCCATGCCGGTTTCACACGGCACGCAATACCTGCGCGGCCTGCTGCTGCACCTGACCAATCCGAAGGCGCCGCTTGTCTGGATGGCGACCCTGTCCGTCGGCGCGGCATCCACGGCCCCGCCGGCCTTCCTGTTCACGGCCGTGACCGTATGTGCCGTCGCCGGGACGGCCGTGTTTGTCGGCTATGCCTGCCTGTTCTCGACGCGGTCAGCGGTGGCCGCTTATCGCCGGATGCGGCGGCCGTTCGACCTGGTCATCGGCACGCTTTTCGGCGCAGCCGGACTCAAGCTGCTGACGCTGAAATCAGCGTAGGAAAGGGCTGAATTTTCCGGAAGGAAATGGTGGAGCCAAGGGGAGTCGAACCCCTGACCTCTTGCATGCCATGCAAGCGCTCTCCCAACTGAGCTATGGCCCCGGACCGGGAAGAGCGGGGTTTATCCCCCCCTCTTCCGGCTTTCAAGTCTATTTCTCATCTTCCTCGTCATCATCGAGGGTGAGATCGTCGTCATCGTCGGCATCGTCGTCGATTTCGAAATCGTCGTCGTCGTCATCAGGCAGGATGATGTCGTCATCATCATCATCGTCAACGCCGTCTTCGGTGAAGCCGGCCGGGACTTTCTTGCCGGACTCGTCGTCTTCCTCTTCGTCGCTGCCTTCGAGGATCACTTCGTCGTCGTCGCCGAGTTCCTTGGCTTCTTCCTCGTCGTCGCCTTCATCCTCGTCGTCGGAATCGTCGTCGTCGCGGGCGGCCGTGGCCTTCTCGTCTTCCTCGTCGTCATCCTCGTCATCGTCCTCGGCCTTGACCGCAGCGCGGGCAGCCTTGGCCTTCACCTTGGTGATGGTGGTGCGGATGACCTCGTCTTCCGGATCGAATTCCTCACCGCATTTCGGGCACACGGCCGGGCGTTTGTTGAGGTCGTAGAAACGGGCTTCGCAGGATGGGCAAACCTGTTTGGTTCCAAGCTTGTCTTTCGACACGGGCGACACGCCTCCTCGTTGGATTTCTGGATTTTGATCTGGGCGGCGCTTGCCATGAACGTCGCGCGCTGTCAAAGCCCCAATTCACGCAAAAATTCAGCTCGGAATTCTTCATGGTCTGGACCAGCCGTCCCGTCAAATCCCTTAAAGGCGCCGTCCGGGCCCCCGGGGACAAATCCTGCAGCCACCGCGCGCTGATTTTCGGGGGCCTCGCAGAGGGCACCAGTCACTTCACAGGCATGCTGGAAGGCGATGATGTTTTGCGCACCGGGGCGGCCATGTCGGCCCTCGGCGCGGAGGTGAAGCGCCTTGGCGGCGGGGCCTGGGAAGTGACAGGCGTTGGGGCGAAAGGCCTCTGCTCTCCGGCAGGCATCCTCGACTTCGGAAACTCCGGCACGGGCTCGCGCCTGATGATGGGCGTCATGGCGGGGCACGACCTCACCGCGGAACTGACCGGCGACAAGAGTCTCTGCTCCCGCCCGATGAACCGCATCCTGACGCCGCTGCGCCAGATGGGCCTGACCGACACGGCCGGACCGGACGGGCGCCTGCCTTTCTCGCTGACCGGCTCGAAAGACCTGCAGGCGATCACCTACGCCCCGCCGCAGGCCTCCGCGCAGGTGAAGTCCGCCGTGCTACTGGCAGGCCTTTCAGCGAACGGCACGACCGTGGTGGAAGAGGCCAAACCGACCCGCGACCATACCGAGCGCATGCTGCGCGGCTTTGGCGTCGAGGTCGGCGTGGACCGCAAGCCGGGCGAACCCACCCGCATCTCGGTACGCGGCGGCCAGACGCTGCGTGCCATCGAAGCTGCGATTCCGGGCGACCCCTCCTCTGCCGCCTTCCTCGTGGCTGCGGGCATCCTCTCCCCCGCCAGCGACGTCCAGGTCGATGGCGTCATGTCGAACCCGACCCGGTCCGGCTTCTATGATGTTGCAAATCTGATGGGCGCGCATCTCGGTGCCGAAGAAGCCGGTGAAGCCGCAGGCGAACGCCAGATCAACATCGCGTCGGGCTATGCCCACCTCAAAGGCATTCACGTGCCGGAACGCTATGTCGCTGCCATGATCGACGAATTCCCGATCCTCGCTGTTCTCGCCGCTTTTGCCGAAGGCGAGACCATCGTCTCAGGCGCGGAAGAACTGCGCGTGAAGGAGTCGGACCGCATCGATGCCACCGTCGCCATGCTGCGCGCCAATGGCGTCGAGGCGGAAGGGACGCCGGACGGCTTCATCGTGCAGGGCTGCGCCGGCAAAGTGCCCGGCGGCGGCCTCGTCCGGACCCATCACGACCATCGCATCGCCATGAGCGCCCTCATCATGGGCACCGCCGCGCAGAACCCCGTGCGCGTCGACGACATCTCCATGATCGATACATCGTATCCGGACTTCCTGGCCCATATGGCGACGCTTGGCGCGGATATCGCCGACGTCTGATGCCCCGTCTCGTCCTCTATCCAGGCAGCCTGCTCGACATAGAGACCGACGTCATCGTCAATGCCGCCAATTCCAGCCTGATGGGCGGTGGAGGCGTGGACGGCGCGATCCACCGCGCCGCAGGCCCCGCGCTGAAAGAGGCCTGCCGGCCGCTCGCCCCCTGCCCGCCGGGTGAGGTGCGCGTGACCGAAGGCTTCGGCCTCGCCCCGCGCCTGATTTTCCACACGGTCGGCCCGGTCTGGCATGGCGGTCAGAATGGTGAGGCGGACATTCTGGCGAACTGCTACCGCAATTGCCTGACAGAACTTGCGAACCGCGGCCTCAGCCGGATCGTCTTCCCGGCCATCTCGACCGGGGCCTATGGCTATCCGCCCGCGCAGGCCGCCCACATCGCCGTCACCATCTGCGCGCGCCACCCGATGGCCCGCGATGCCGACATCGTCTTTGCCGTGATCGACCAACAAAACCGGGCCGCAATCGGCGCCGCTTTGAACGCGATCCGGTAATCCCCTGCCCCGACGGCAAAATTGACGTCTCCGCTGCCCGCGCCAAAGTGTGGGCATGATAAGTCTTTTCGATCCCCTGACCCTCGCCCATGGCCCGGCCATGAAGAACCGCTTCATGCTGGCGCCGCTCACCAACCTGCAGAGCCATTCCGACGGCACACTCAGTGACGACGAGTTCCGCTGGCTGACCTATCGCGCCGAAGGCGGCTTCGGCCTGACCATGACCTGCGCGGCGCATGTGCAGGCCATCGGCCAGGGCTTTCCCGGCCAGCTCGGCATTTTCGATGACAAGCATCTGCCGGGCCTCTCGCGCCTTGCCGAGGCGCTCAACAAGACCGGCACGCATTCGGTCGTCCAGCTGCACCATGCGGGCATGCGCTCACCCGCCGAACTGCTCGGCGAAGCCCCCGTCTGCCCGTCCGATAATGAAGAATTCGGCGCGCGCGCCATGACAGGCGACGAGGTGAAAGAAGCCTTCGACGCCTTCGTCACCGCGGCCAAACGCGCCGAGAAAGCCGGTTTCCACGGCGTGGAACTGCACGGCGCACATGGCTACCTGATCTGCCAGTTCATCAGCGGTGAGGTGAACCTTCGCGATGACGAGTGGGGCGGCTCCTACGAGAACCGCGTGAAATTTCTGACCGACATGATCGATGCGGTACGCAGCGAGTGCGGCAAGGACTTCTCCCTCGGCGTGCGCCTGTCGCCGGAGCGCTTCGGCATGGACCTCTCCGAGATCCGCCGCCTTGCCGGCGAGGTGATGACAGGCGGCAAGGTCGACTATCTCGACATGTCCCTCTGGGACACTTTCAAGGAACCGCAGGACGAGGCCTATAAAGGCAAGCGTCTGGTCGACTGTTTCACGGACCTGCCGCGCGGCGATTGCCGCCTCGGTGCAGCGGGCAAGCTGACCACAGGCGCGGCCTGCAAGGACGCGATGGAAGCGGGGCTCGACTTCGTCGTCGTCGGGCGCGGCGCCATCCTGCATCATGACTTCCCGGAAAAGCTGAAGGCCGATCCGGACTTCACGCCTATCGCCCTGCCCGTGCCGGAAGCGCACCTTCGCGCCGAAGGGCTGGGCGACGCCTTCCTGACTTACATGAAGACGTGGAAGGGCTTCGTCGCCGAAGACGCCTGACACAAACGCTGACGCAAGAAAGAATAAATCGGAGGAACATCATGCAGATTACGAACGATACCGCCGCCGTTGTGACGGGCGGCGCCTCGGGCCTCGGCCAGGCCACCGCCCGCGCGCTCGCCAAGGCGGGCGCCAAGGTCGCCATTTTCGACATCAATGAAGAAGCCGGCGAAGCCACCGCCAAGGAAATCGGCGGCATCTTCTGCAATGTGAACATCATGGACGAAGACTCCTGCGTGGCCGGATTCGAAAAGGCCCGCGCTGCAAACGGCCAGGAACGCATCACCGTCCACTGCGCCATGGCGGCCAAGGGCGGCAAGACGCTGTCCTGGGACAAGGAAAATGCCCGCTACAAGCGCCTCCCCACGGAAGACTATGCCTTTGGTGCGCAGGGCGTGCTTGTCGCGTCCTATCGGATCGCGTCGCTCTCGGCGCTGGGTATGTCCACCCTGCCGGAGCTGGAAGACGGCGAACGCGGCTGCATCACGCTGACGGCCTCCGTCGCTGCGCAGGACGGCCAGATCGGCCAGGTCGTCTACGGCTCCTGCAAGGCAGGCGTGAACGGCCTCGTCCTGCCCATGGCGCGTGACCTGATGGACATCGGCATCCGCGTGAACTCGATCATGCCGGGCATCTTCGCAACGCCGCTGATGCTGCGCGCACCGGACAAGGTGCTGAACAGCCTCGCCGCTTCGGTGCCCTTCCCCAAGCGCCTCGGCAAGCCGGAGGAATATGCGTCCCTCGCCATGGAGCTGGCCCGGAACACCTATTTCAACGGCCAGTGCATCCGCCTCGACGGCGCTATCCGCATGGCGCCTCGATAATGAATTGCTCGGTGCCGTTCGCGGGCTGAAGCCCGCGGCACCTGCGCCTGCGCGTCGCTTGTGGTGGTGACCAATCTCACGAGCAACGCGAAGGCGCAGCGGCCCCGAACCGGAGGCGAGGGAACAGCCGCGAGCAGCAAGGCCGGAGGCCGCGCAGCTACAAACCCCAGCTTGACTTCGCCCGCGCCTTCACCCACTCCCCGCGGCCATGATTATTGCGATCGACGGCACGACGGCGTCCGGCAAGGGCACGATCTCGAAACGGCTGGCAGGCCACTACGGCCTGCCGCACATGGATACCGGCCGGCTCTACCGGGCGACGGCCGTTGCGGCGCTCAAGAAAGGCGTCGCGCTGGACGATGAACCGCGCCTCGCAGAGGTCGCGGCCTCCCTTGATCTTAATGATTTCGAAGAAGCCGAGCTTCGCACCGCCGAGGCTGGCAAGGCCGCCTCCGTGGTCAGCGCCCTGCCCCGGGTGCGCCAGGCCCTCTACGAGCTGCAGCGCGCGTTCGCCCTGCAGGATGGCGGCGCGCTCCTCGATGGCCGCGATATTGGCACCGTCATCGCCCCGGATGCCGACGTGAAACTCTGGGTCGACGCCGATGTCGAACAACGCGGCTACCGGCGCTGGCGTGAACTTCTCGGCTTTGGCGAGGAGGTTTCCCTCGAACAGGTGATCCAGCAGCTGCGCGAACGCGACCAGCGTGACCAGAATCGCAAGGATGCCCCGGCCGCCATGGCAGCAGATGCGGTCTTGATCGATACCACTGACCTAACTATAGAAGCCGCAGTGGAAAAGGCGCTGGCAGCCGTTGAGGCCGTCCTCGCCCGTGGAAACCGCACCTGAAGGGGCTTTCTCCTGTAAATGCAGGGGGCCTCAAATCCAAACAGGCTGCACCACTGAAGATTTAAAGAGACCACGCTCTCGGGTCGATCCAGCAGGCCGCAATGGTGCGCGCCTGCCTTGAACCGTTCGCCCCGCCTCAGGAACCTTACATGACTGACTCAATGAACCCCTCCACCGACGATTTCGCCTCCATGTTCGAATCGTCGGCTGCGGCGTCGGCAATGCAGGAAGGCCAGGTTGTCCCGGCCACCGTTATCCGCATTGAAAACGATGCTGTACTCGTCGACATCGGCCTGAAGACCGAAGGTCGTATTCCGCTTCGCGAATTCTCGATGGAAGACGACCAGCCGAAATCCGGCGACATCGTCGACGTCTATCTCGACCGTATTGAAAACGCCCTTGGCGACGCCGTCCTGTCCCGTGACAAGGCCCGCCGCGAAGAGCGCTGGATCAAGCTCGAAAAGAGCTTCAACGACAACGAACCTGTCAAAGGTGCGATCTCCGGCCGCGTCAAAGGCGGCTTCACGGTCGACCTCGGCGGCGTCAACGCCTTCCTTCCGGGCTCCCAGGTGGACATCCGCCCGGTCCGCGATGTCGGCCCGCTCATGGGCGAAGTGCAACCGTTCGCCGTTCTCAAACTGGACCGCTCGCGCGGCAACATCGTTGTCTCGCGCCGTGCCATCCTTGAAGAGAGCCGCGCCGAACAGCGTGCGGAAATCGTGTCCGACATGGCCGAAGGCGACGTCCGCAAGGGTATCGTCAAGAACATCACCGACTATGGTGCGTTCGTCGACCTTGGCGGCATCGATGGCCTGCTGCACGTCACCGACATGTCCTATAAGCGCATCAATCACCCGTCGCAGGTGGTTGAAGTCGGCCAGGAAGTCGAAGTCCAGATCATCAAGATCAACCCGGAAACCCAGCGTATCTCGCTCGGCATGAAGCAACTCGGCTCCGATCCGTGGGACGGCATCGATGTGCGTTACCCGGTTGGTGCCCGCCTCAAGGGCGTTGTCACCAACATCACCGACTACGGCGCCTTCGTGGAGCTGGAAGACGGTGTGGAGGGCCTGATCCACGTCTCCGAAATGAGCTGGACCAAGAAAAACGTGCACCCCGGCAAGATCCTGTCGACATCCCAGGAAGTCGATGTGGAAGTGCTGGACGTCGATTCCGAGAAGCGCCGCATCTCACTCGGCCTCAAGCAGACCATGGACAATCCGTGGTCGGCCTTCCTGGCAGAGCATCCGATCGGCACCGAGATCGAAGGCGAAGTCCGTGGCATCACCGAGTTCGGTCTGTTCATCGGCCTCGGCCCGGATCTGGACGGTATGGTCCACATCAACGACATCTCATGGGAACAGTCGGGCGACCAGGCCATCGAAGCCTATAACAAGGGCGACGTGGTCAAGGCGAAAGTGCTCGACGTCGACGTCGACAAGGAGCGTATCTCGCTGGGCATCAAGCAGCTGGCAGGCGATCCGATGGAATCGCTCAACACCGGCGGCGTGAAGCGCGGTGCGACCGTGACCTGCACCGTCACCGAGATCACCTCGGGCGGTATCGAAGTCGAATTCGGCGAACCGGCCATGAAGTCGTTCATCCGCCGCTCCGATCTGTCGCGTGACCGCGCTGATCAGCGTCCGGAACGCTTCGCAGTCGGCGACAAGGTCGACGCCAAAGTGATCCAGGTCGATCGTGGCTCGCGCCGCGTGTCGCTCTCGATCAAGGCACTCGAAATTGCAGAAGAAGCAGAAGCCGTCGCACAGTACGGTTCGGCAGATGCCGGCGCATCGCTGGGAGATATCCTCGGCGCAGCCCTGGCTTCTTCCGGCTCCGCCAAGGAAGACGCCGCTCCGGCAGCAGCTTCCGGCGATGCCGATGCGAACGGCCGCCTGGCCGCTCCGCAGGGCGATGCTGACGATCTGAAACAGATCAAAGGTGTTGGCCCGGCCTTCGAGAAGAAGCTGAACGATGCCGGCGTCTTCCACTTCTGGCAGATCGCTTCCATGACGGACGATCAGCTGGCCGCCCTGGAAGAAGAAGTCGGTACGTCTGGCAAAGGCGCTGACTGGAAAGCCGAGGCTGCAGCCCTTCAGGGCTGAGCCGGTTAAGGCCGGCCCGGTCGGGCCGGCTGGACCCGCTTTCTAAATTTGATGAAATCTTTGCGGCGGGGGCCTAGCGCTCCCGCCGCAAATGCGTTTTATATCAATGGGATGCTGAAGTCAGAACTTATCGCAAAACTCGCTACGGAATATTCGCACCTGCGCCAGGAAGATCTGGAAAAGGTCGTGAATGTTATCCTCGACGAGATCGCCGCCGCGCTCGCCCGCGGTGACCGGGTAGAGCTGCGCGGCTTCGGCGCGTTCTCCGTTCGCCACCGCGATTCCCGCAAGGGGCGCAACCCGCGTACAGGCGAACCCGTGGAAGTTCCGGCAAAGTCCGTCCCCTTCTTCAAGGCCGGCAAGGAATTGCGCGCCCGCGTAAATGGCGGCGAAGACCCCGAGGCCCGATAAGCCATCACAACTCCCGAAATGACGAGCTACCTTGACCGTTTCGCCGAACAATAGGATCACATCCGCAGGTATTTTGGCTTGAAACCTCAGGAGGGGGCACAGAAATGCTTAAGGAATTCAAGGAATTCGCCCTCAAGGGCAATCTGATCGACATGGCCGTCGGCTTTGTCATGGGCGGCGCATTCGCCACGGTTGTGACCGCCTTTATCCAGGGCGTCTTCCTGCCGCTGCTGGCCCCGATCATGGGCGGGATCGACCTGTCTTCCATCACATTCACGATCACGCCGGAAGTTATCGACGAAGCCGGTGAAATCGTAACGCCGGCAGCTGTTGTCGAGCTCGGCAATTTCATCTCCGCGATCATCTCCTTCATCATCGTCGCCTTCGTCATGTTCCTCATCATCAAGGGCATGAACAAAATGAAGAAGGCAGAAGAAGCTGCGCCGCCGCCGGCCCCGCCGCGCCAGGAAGTGCTTCTGGAAGAAATCCGCAACCTGCTGGCAAAACAGTCCAGCTAGGCCCTGCGGTCACCATGTTCGGGTTCTGTTAAGGTTCAAGAACCATACTCCCGGACAGTAGAGTACGCGTAGAGTGGAAAGGGCGGCCTGATTGGCCGCCCTTTTTCCATGTCCGGTCATGTGTTCCGGCCGTCAGACCGGCTCTTCACCATTCTTCGACAGGACTTCCCCGGCCAGGTAGAGCGAGCCGCAGATCAGGATCCGGTCGGCACCGGTTTCGGCGGCGGCTTTGAGGCCTGCTTCCAGACTATCGCACGCCACGGCCTCAAGCCCGGCCGTATTCGCCGCCTCGGCCAGTTCCTGCGGTTCGGCGGCCCGGTGGCCCGGCGCGTTCGGCACGGTGAAGACCTGAGGACGCAAAGACCGGAACGGCAGGAAGAAACCCGTCGCATCCTTCGACGCCAGCATGGCCGAAACCAGCACCGTCTTCCCATCCTGCTTTGCCAGGTGGCGGGCAATCGCCCGGGCGGCATGCGGGTTGTGACCGCCGTCCAGCCAGACCTCCCTACCCGGCACGAGCGCGGTGAGCGGGCCATCCTTCAGGCGCTGCATACGGGCCGGCCAGGTCGCGGTCCGGGCCCCCTCGAAAATGGCGTCCTGCGGAATTCCGGTGGAATTGCCGAACAGCTGCATCGCCATCGCGGCAAGTGCTGCATTGGCTCGCTGATGTTCCCCTATAAGTCCGATATGATCCGGCATGGCATCGATAAAGTGCGCCTTGAGCTTGTAAAGCGGGGCGCCTTTCAGCGCCGCTTCAGCCGTAATCACCTCATCGCAAACCTTGCGCTGGATCGCGCTCAGCACCGGGCGGCCGGGCCGGATGATACCCGCCTTCTCGCCTGCGATCTTGCGGATGTCCGAGCCGAGAAATGCCTTGTGATCAAAGTCCACTGGCGTGATCACGCAGAGCGCCGGGTGCTCGATCACATTGGTCGCGTCGTAGCGCCCGCCAAGGCCGACTTCGAGGATCAGGAGGTCCGCAGGCACTTCGGAAAAGGCCAGCAGCGCCGTCGCTGTCGTCGCCTCGAAGTGGGTGATTTCCTGGCCTTTGATGGCCTCATAGGTCCGCTCCAGCCAGCTGATCAGGCGCTCATCGTCCACGATTTCGCCTGCCAGCCGGATACGCTCATTGAAGCGAACGAGGTGTGGACTGGTGAAGACATGGACTTTCAGGCCCGCCGCTTCAGCCATCGCGCGCATGAAGGCGCTGGTGGATCCCTTCCCGTTCGTGCCGGCGACGTGAATGACGGGTGGCAGACGGTCCTGAGGGCGGCCGAGCGCTTCCAGAGCAGCTTCGACCCGTCCCAGCGACAGGTGTATCGTCTCAGGATAGAGCCCTTCGAAGCGCTTCAGCGCTGCGGCGAGGGCCGCACTGTCTCCGCTCAATCAGTCTTGCCCTTGGCAACGTGCGTTTTTGGCGGATTGAGCGACGCCGGCATACTGTCGCTGGCGCGGCGCGACTTGGGCATCAGCATGGAAAGCACGCGCGAAAGCGTGTCCTTCATCTTGCGGCGGTCGACCACGATATCGACCTGGCCTTTTTCGCGCAGGAATTCGGACCGCTGGAAGCCTTTGGGCAGGCTCTCGCGGATTGTCTGTTCAATCACGCGCGGGCCGGAAAAAGCGATCATCGCGCCAGGCTCGGCGATGTGGACATCGCCCAGCATCGCATAGGAAGCCGACACGCCGCCCGAGGTCGGGTCGGTCAGCACGACGACATAAGGCAGTTTCGCTTCGGCCAGTTCATTGATGGCCAACGTTGTGCGCGGCATCTGCATCAGGCTGAGCGTGCCTTCCTGCATGCGTGCACCGCCCGAAGCAGTACAGACGACAAAAGCGGCTTTGCGGGCCAGCGCCATATGGGCTGCGGTGATGAACCCCTCCCCGGCTGCCATGCCGAGCGAGCCGCCCATGAAGGCAAAATCCTGAACGAGAACGACAGCCGGAACGCCGCCGATCTTGCCATAGGCCGCCACCATGCAGTCATCCTGCAGAAGCGGGGCGCCGCCGCCTTCGGTTTCTTTCTTTTCACGGGCCGCGATCTTGGCCTTGGCCGCCTTCAGGCGGGCCGGATAAGGCTTGTCGTCCTTGAATTTCAGCGGGTCCATGGCGACGCCCGGCAGCTCGATCGGCTCCCAGCGCTCATCATCGAACAGGAGGCGGAAGCGTGTGCGGGGAGAGATGCGCATATGTGCGCCGGCCGGCGTCACATACCAGTTCTCTTCCAGATCGGTCTTGTAGACCAATTCACCGGACAGCGGGCATTTCACCCACAGATCATCAGGCGTATCACGCTTTGTCAGCATGGTCTTCAGGCCCGGCGGCGTGACCTTGTTGATCCAGTTCATCCGACAACCTCCACGGCTGTAACAGCCACTACGGCTTTGCGACCCCTGCGATCGCGCTGCTCAGTTCCTTGGCCAGAGCCCCCATTCCCTGGGGCGCACGGGCCAAATCCCCTGATTCGTGAGCCGCTTCTGCATGCTCCACGAAAGCACTGCCTACGACAACCCCATCGGCAATTTTAGCCATTTCCGCAGCCTGTGCACCGGTTTTTACACCGAAACCCACACAAACAGGCAAGCCTGAAACGCGCCGGGCCATGTCAATGTTCCCGGCAATTTTGGCCGGATCGGCGCTTCCGGCCCCGGTCACACCGGTCACCGAGACGAAATAAAGGAAGCCAGAAGCGCCTTCGGCGACCTTTTTCATACGTGCTTCATGGGTCGTTGGCGTGGCGAGCCGGATCACCGAGAGGCCGTATTTTGCGTATTCTTCCCGCAGCGGGCTATCTTCTTCCGGTGGCAGGTCCACGATGATCGTGCCATCGACACCCGCCTTGTGGGCCGCTTCAGCAAAGGCGCCATAGCCCATGGAATGGACCGGGTTGGCGTAACCCATAATGATGATCGGTGTCGTCTGGTCGCTTTCACGGAACCGGGCGATGAGCGCCAAAACATCCGTCAGCTTCGTCTTCGCTGCCAGCGCACGCAGGCCGGCCCGCTGGATCGCCGGGCCATCGGCCATGGGATCGGTGAAGGGCGCGCCAAGCTCGATAATGTCAGCGCCATTGTCGCGAAGGGCGCAAAGCGCCTCATAGCTCGTCTCAAGATCCGGATCGCCGGCCATGAGATAAGAGACAAGGACTGCGCGCTTGTCCACCTTCGCGCGGTCGAAGGCAGCGGTAATACGTTCCGTCGGCATCAGCTTTCCGTGTTTTCGTGGACCCAGGCCGCATAAGGCTCGTGTGCCTCGAGGCAAGGCAGCGCCACCATGGCCGGGACGTCATAAGGGTGATGGGTGAGGACAAGCGCCTCGATCCGGTCCCAGTTCGCCTTAGGCGCCTTGAGCCAGAGAATGTATTCGAAGGCCTGCTCCACCACGCCTTTCCAGCGATAGGTGGACGAGACCGGGCCTTCCAGATTGGCGCAGGCTGCCAGCTTATGCTCAACCGCGGCATCGCCAATGTCTTCGGCCACACGCTGCGACGGGCAAGTGATACGGATGAGAAGAAGATCGGTCATTCTGCAAGCGCCCCTGGGTCGCATTCGCCTATCTGCACAGCGGCCATTGGCACGACGGACATGGACCGGCCCTCATATGGAATGCCGACACCGGCAACCTGATCCCAGCCATAGCATTCCATGCCGTCATCGTCGCCGACCGGCGCATGTTCCTGGCCGCAAATGCCGGTCTCGGTCCATTCGGCGTCGCGCACGAAAGCGGTATGCCCATCCGTAAAGCAAAGCGCCGTCTCTGCTGCAACCAGCGGGATTCGTTCGCCATTCTGCGCGGCCACAAAATTCTGCTTCGTCAGCGGGACGTAATTGTACTTGGTCGTCGGCACGCACGCGGCCAGCCCGGGCAGAAGGATGAGGGACAGGACCCGCCTCACATGTCTACTCCGAGATGCTTGGCGACGGAGAAGACATCCTTGTCGCCGCGGCCGCACATATTGAGGATGATCAGGCCATCCTTGCCCAGCTCCTGCGCCACTTCGCCAACACGGGCGAGTGCATGGGATGGCTCAAGCGCCGGGATGATGCCTTCAAGTTTGGTGCAGAGCTGGAAAGCGTCCAGCGCTTCCTTGTCTGTCGTCGAGAGATATTCGGCCCGGCCGCTGTCGCGCAGGAAGGCATGCTCCGGCCCGATGCCCGGATAGTCGAGCCCCGCAGAGATCGAGTGCGCGTCGAGGATCTGGCCGTCATCGGTCTGCAGCAGGTAGGTGCGGTTGCCGTGCAGGATGCCCGGACGTCCACCATTGAGGGCTGCCGCATGCTCGCCCGTCTCGATGCCGTGGCCAGCGGCCTCGACGCCGATCATGCGGACGCTTTCGTCCTCGAGGAACGGATGAAACAGGCCGATGGCGTTGGAGCCGCCCCCGATACAGGCCATTATGACATCCGGAAGGCGCCCTTCCCGATCAAGGATCTGTTCGCGGGCTTCCTTGCCGATGATCGACTGGAAGTCGCGCACCAGTTCCGGGTACGGATGAGGCCCGGCCACCGTGCCGATGCAGTAGAATGTGTTGTCGACATTGGTGACCCAGTCGCGCAGCGCCTCGTTCATCGCATCCTTCAGCGTGCCCGTGCCGGACGAGACCGGCACGATCTTGGCGCCGAGCAGGCGCATGCGGAAGACGTTCGGCTTCTGTCGCTCGACATCGGTTTCGCCCATGAAGACGACGCATTCGAGGCCAAAGCGCGCGCAGATCGTCGCCGTCGCCACGCCGTGCTGGCCAGCGCCCGTCTCCGCGATGATGCGCGTCTTGCCCATGCGCCGGGCGAGCAGCACCTGGCCGAGGCAATTATTGATCTTGTGCGCGCCGGTATGGTTCAGCTCGTCGCGTTTGAAGTAGATCTTCGCCCCGCCGAAATGCTCGGTCAGGCGCTCAGCGAAATAGAGCGGCGACGGGCGGCCGACATAATGAGTCCAGAGGTCGTCCATCTCGGCCTTGAACTCAGGGTCTTTCTGCGCCCTGCGGTATTCGGCTTCGAGTTCCAGGATAAGCGGCATCAGCGTTTCGGCGACATAGCGTCCACCGAACTCACCGAACCGGCCATTCACGTCCGGCCACTGGTCCCAGGCATTTCTTACGTCCATTACTTCAGACCTCTTTGGCAGCGCGGAGAAACGCCCGCACCAGCTCCTTGTCCTTTAGCCCCCGTAGCCGCTCCACGCCAGAGGAGACGTCGACCGCCGGCGCACCTGTCGCAGTGATCGCGCCGGCCACATTCTCCGGCGTCAGACCTCCGGCGAGGATCCATGGCTTCGGCGCCGTCCAGCCTTTCAGGATGGACCAGTCGAACGCCTGCCCATGCCCGCCGGTGCGGTCGGCATCCGTCGGGGGTTTTGCATCGATCAAAAGCCGGTCAGCGGCAGCAAATGCCCCTGCCCCGGCAAGATCCTCCGCCGTTTCCACACCAAATGCCTTCCAGACCTCACATCCGGTGCGGGCGCGGATCTCGGCCACGCGCTCCGGCGATTCCTGTCCGTGCAGCTGAAGCACGCGGATACCTGTCGCAGTCACCCGGTCGATCAGGGCATCGTCCGCGTTGGCCAGCAGGGCGACCGGCACCGATCTGCCGACACCCAGCAGCAGGGTCTCGACTGCCTCAGGTGTGACATGGCGCGGGCTGGCCTCGACAAAGACAAAGCCGACCCAGTCCGCCCCCTCCGCCGCACACAGGCGCACGAGGTCCGGATCCTTGAGGCCACAGATCTTCACACGAGTCATGGCTCCGGCGTTACGCCAGGGCGGGCACACCGGTCAATGCAGGGCTTCTGACGGCTGTATTCAGTTCAGGATGGCATGGAAGGCCAGCATGCCTTCTTCGCCAGGGGTCATCCGCGCAAAGGTCCAGCGTACATGCGTGATCTCGTCGGCTGACGCCATACGGGTCTCTTCGCCATCCTCGATGATCAGATCATCGCGCGGCGCGAAGGATTTTCCGCCATCGACCGAGAAATCCACGGCCGCATTGTCGGCGATCACCGAGTCGTCGACATAGACCATGTCTTCCGGCACCGGGATGGTCATCACGACGCTGTCAGCCGGTTGGGCACCATCATTGCGGAAGCTGACCACATAGGCGAGCTCTTCGCCGGGCTCGACCGCTTCGGTCGGCACGTATTCCGTCTCCGTCGATCCGTCCTCATATTCCATCGAGACCACTTTCTCGACCGAAGCCGAAGACAGCAGCACGTCGGCTTGCGCAGGCAGGAAGGCAACAGCGCAGGCCGCGAGGAAACAGAAAGAGGTCGGCAGAACCTTGGACATCATGGTTAATACGGGACACGTTTTGGCTAACGATTGTGACCATCCATCACAAGCGTTAAGATTAATTAAAAGACATGCCTGATTAAGGCGTTCATTTACCAACACCTGCACTTGGGCAAAATGTAGGCCGCATATGCCCATTTGTCCGGCAACGGATGGCTTGTTGACACAATTTTTTGGGAAATGCGCAGGATCGTGAGGCCCTCAAATGAAACGCATCAAGCTCAGCCGGGCCTTCACGCTGATCGAGCCCGGCCCCGTCACCCTCGTCACCACGCATGATGGCCGCAATCCCAACGTCATGACCATCACCTGGACCATGGTGCTCGATTTTTCAGGGCGCATCGCCATCACGACCGGCCCATGGAACCATTCCTTCCTTGCGCTCCGCGACACACGCGAGTGTGTGGTGGCAATCCCCACGGCCGACATGATCGATACAGTGATCGGCATCGGTACTTGTTCCGGCGCCGACACCGACAAGTTTGCAAAGTTCGACCTCACCCCAAAAAGGGCAAAGCACGTCGCCGCACCTCTGCTCGGAAACTGCCTCGCAAATATCGAATGCCGCGTGGAGGAAATTATCGAACCTCACGGCATCGTCATCCTTGAAAGCCTCGCAGCCTGGCGCGATGACACGCGCAAGGAACAGCGCATGCTTCACGCTGTCGGCGACGGGACGTTTATTGCCGATGGCCGGCGTTTCGACCGCAAGGCCATGATGGCATCGAAGCTGCCCGGCGGCCTCTGATCCGCAAGCAGAACGTCAGCGCTTCTGCTGCATCACGATCGTGAAGCGGAGATCCGTCTCGGCAGCGCCATCGGGCGCCTCTGGAAACGGCACAGCGGCGGTCACCGCCTTCAGGCACCGCCGGTCATAAAGCCGGCTGCCGCTGCTGCTCTTAATCCCGACGAAAATGACTTCGCCGTTTCGGGACAAGCGGAACTCGGCCTCGCAGTTCCCGGCCCCCCGAACGCCTCGCGGGGCATGACGGGCAAGTTGTTGGCGTACATCGCGCAGATAGGCATCCCGCACCGCCTTTCCGTCTCCGCTGGGAGGTGCTGTTCCGGATGAGGCGGCCGGTTCTCCGGTCAGGCCCGGTTCTGCCACTTGCGGCGGGGTGTCTGGGGCAAGGGTTACGGAGGCTGGGCCGGAGTCCCGCGCGCTCACGGCCGGTTCAGCGGCGGGGTCTGATGCCAGAAGGACCGGCGTCTCTTCCATCGTTTTTACTGGCTCAGGTGCAGGGGCCGGCGCGGGCCTCGGCTGGACTTCGGCAGTCGACATATCCGGAACGTCCACTTTCTCAGGTACCGCAGGTGGCAGTTCCTTTGCCGGCGGCTTCAGCTCGGGCACGGGCGCAGGTGCTGCCACAGGTTCCTCGACGAGGCTGACAAGAAACACATCATGCTTCGTGCCAAGACCGGACGGCCCGGCGGGCGCCAGCAGGAAGACACCCGCCAGCAAGCCGCCATGGGCGAGCGCAGCCAAAGCCACGCCCGCCATATAGCTGGAGGTGAGAACCCTCCGCAGCACGTCAGAAGGCGACGTTGACGCTGAGATTGAACGACCGGCCCGGACCGGCGACCTGGTGGAACGGATCGACCCGGCCACCATATTTGTAATCGCCGAAGGCAATCCCGCCGAGCGGCAGGTCGTAGTCCTGATCGAGCAGGTTTTCGACGGCAGCGGCAAAGCGCACCCGGCCAATCTCGCCCCCTGCCCTCAGATGGATCAGGACATAGCCCGGCGTCCTGAGTTCCTGACGCACTGCGCTGATGTCATCCTTCTCATCGACCAGTTCCACTTCAAGCGCCTGCGTCCAGGCACCTTTACGGTTCTCCAGCGCGAATAGGCCCTGGAGCGGAGCGATGTTGTAGAGGTTGTCGCCGGTGTCCTTATTCTCACCCTTCGCCCAGCTGACCGTGCCGGAAAGGCGCGTGTCGCCATAGGTGGTCTGCCAGAGCGGCATGCCGCCGGCGGCTTCGAAACCATAAAGCTCCGCTTCATGGTTGGCGAACTGGAGCATGGGCAATCCATCACGGAGTGTGCCGATCCTGTCAGCATCGATATAATCCTCGACATAGCTGGCCCAGCCGGAAACCCGCAGCACACGGCCATTTTCGAGACCATCGGACCAGTCGAGCGTTGCGGCCAGGCTGCGCGCAACCTCCGGCTCAAGATCGATGTCGCCAACATAGCCGGCGCCATCGCCGGTCATGTTGGTCATGGAGCTCGACATGGAGCCCCGACCCCAGGCGTAACGCTCGTAAAGGTTCGGGGATCGGGTCTTCTGCGCTGCACCGAATTCCACTGCGACAGAGTCGCTCGGGCGCCAGGTCGCCTTGGCCGTGACATCGATATTGTCGTCTTCCCGTGCACGGTCTGCCGCGTTGAAGGCCATGGCCGCCATCGCATCCGGCATGCTCATCATGCTGGTCCAGGAATAAGGCTGGACCTCGCCGGTATCCATTTCGACGCTTTCGTAGCGCAGCCCGATCAGGGTCGACCAGGCCGGTGCAGGCTTGGCTTCCCATTGACCCCAAACGCCCGTGCGGTTGCGTTCGCCGTCATTGATGTTCACATAATCGAGGGGTGACATCATCATGTGACCGGGAACGGCAGGCCAGTAATCATCCATGGAGGCGCGGAACATTTCCGCGCCAACCCGGATCTGCCCGACACCCTCGACGGGTGTGTCGTAGGACACTTTGAGCGATGTATCCTCACCTTCGGTGATCATCGGCATACCGCCGGTCGCGGCGCCACCCTTGTCGGACAGGAAATTCATTTCATGGTCGACGCTACGCCAGGAGGCTTCCGCCGTCAGGATGCCTGCGCCGAGCGGGCCTTCGCCATGCACCTGCACGCTGCTGCTCTTGTTATCGGTAAGGTCCATGCGCTGGTTGGCAAAGCCCTCATAGGGCACGCCCTGCTGGCTGATCCGAACCCAGAACAACACATCGTCGGCCGGACGCGCCGCCAGCAGAAGTGACTGGTCGTAATTCTGGTAAAGCGTGGAACGGACCTCATCACCGGAACCGGACTTGTAATTGTCCGCCTTGTTCCAGCTCGCCTCATAGCGCGCGCTGACTTTCTCACCCGCGGCATTGGCCTGCAGCGAGGCGCCGATGCCGTTCGATACACTGCGATAGGTCGCCCCGGCCTCGCCGAAGATCTCGATGCCGCCATCGGAGAATGCCGGCGCCCGGGTCTCGATCGAGATGATGCCGGCGATATTGTCACCGCCCATGCTGACCGGAGACAGGGTCGGTGTCACGACGACCCGCTCGACACGAGAGGCGTCGATATAGGAGGAAACGGGGTTCATGTGGTTCGGGCAGTAGTTCGTGGCCTGCTGGCCATCGATCAGGACGCCGACGCGGTCATCTGCGAGACCGCGCAACACCGGCAGCGAGGCAATCCCGCCATTCGACTGAAGCGCGACGCCCGGCACTCGGGAAATCAGCTGGAGCGCATCGGACGATATCGCAAGACCTGCCTCGATGCTGCTGCCCGTGACTTCCGTGCCGCTGGCGGCAACGTCCCCGGTTGCGGCCGGTCCGGCATCCTGCGCCTCGATAGGCGGAAGTTCGGTGGGAGCCTGGGCAGCTGCAGGGAGCGCGAAGCCAGCCGAGGTGAAGAGCATAGTGGCTGTACTGCAAAGGAGTGCGTGTTTCATTTTCATTGCTTTCTGAGAGGAGTTCAGGCCGCCAGCGACTGGCCACGGCGACGATTCTGGAGAGCGGCTTCAATGGCATCGGCCAGCGAAGCGCGTTCAGGAGGAGACAGGACGGTGCCGACGTCCACATGCCGGGGCCCTGCCCGCAGCCGCACAGCATCGCACCCGCAGCCGGTGTCATTGACGCGATCGATGCGCAGCCAGTGCGGTGACAGATCCGACCGGATCACAGCCTCGGCATCCCGACTGCGTGTTTCGACAAACAGGGCCGTATCGGTCAGGCAGACGCGCTGGCGGTACTGGCCGAGCGACCGGGCGTGCCAGAGGATCATGACGCCAAGGGCGACCTCCGACAGGAAGACGAGTGGGGTGACCATCCACGCCCCCATCCACGCGGTCGCCAGGCAAATCAGGCTGCCCGGCAGGATCAGGGATGCCGCCAGGGTCAGGGCGACCCGGTTGTTGAGGGAAACGTTCGGCGTGATGACGGCATCCAGCCAGATCCGTTCATTATCTTGACCAGCGGTGAGCCGGGTCATGTCATGGTCCCAAGTTTGAGGACCCTGCAGCCTGTCGCGGGCTGCGATCAGATTGTTGTGCATTGAAATTCATCCGATTCCGGACGCACCTGGCCTGGCCAGGCGCACCAATGCGCATGTCGGCAGACATGCGCGCGCGAAGGGAATCAGATGCTGAGGGGCGGCCCGCGGGCAGGCGGCGGCGGGGCAGCGAGGCCACGGCCGGGAACGACATAGTCGAAATTCGTCAGGAAACGTGCAGGCGCTTCAACAGGTCCCGCCAGATTGCCAGAGACCTCGGGCGGCGTGAAATGCGCCGACATGGCATACGGACAGGCCTGGTTCTTGCCGTCGTCCGTCTGGCCCGGAAGCTCCTCCGGATCGACGATCTTGCCGTTTTTCAGGTCCAGCAGGGCCTGCGTACCGTCCGTGCCGTCACCGTGACAGATGACGATGCTGACGAAATCACCCGGCGTGTCTGCAGTGGCCAGCATGTAACCGGCCGGAACCAGGCCGCGCACGACCATGGCCATCAGCGCGACAGCGCTGAGCAGCGACATGAGTCCGGAACGGCTGGATCGGTACCACATACTGGACCGGAGAAAGCTCACAGACATGTGAGAATGACAACTGTGTCATGCAGCCACAGATCAGTGGCAGATCATGCCGGACCTGGCCGGATCACAGCATGATCAAGATCGGACTATAACGGACTATGCCGGACTATGGCGAGCCGAAACGCGACCGGAAATCGTCCAGCACGAGCACATAATCATCTTCGTCACGGAAAGCCTCGTCGGAGAGGTCCGGCTTCTCGCCCGGCTTGTACCAGTCGGCATACTCGGCCATGTCCCGGCTCTGCTTGCGGTAATAGGTCGAATAGGTTTCAACGGTCAGCTCCGGCGCATCCTTGCCCATGTCGAAACTCATCAGGCGCATCCAGCCATCGCCGATGCCGACCGGCCAGGCCGACTGCACGCCGGCATCCTTTGCCGTCTGGCCGCGGTCCTGATAGTCCGCCAGCACCTGCCAGACAGAATGACCGAAGGCGTTGTCGTCCACGCGCCAGGCCTGGCCATGTTCATGACCGCAGAGGACGAGGAAAATCTGGTCGTGCTGGCTGATCAGTTTTTCCCAGACCATTTCCGGGCTGTTGTTGATCGGATCGACCGCATGCCCGTCGACGATCGGGTTCGGCAGGCGCTCCCCTTCCCTGGTCATATAGTCATGCGTGGAGACAATCGTCGGCAGGCCGGGATATTGCGCGATCACCGACGCGGCCCATTCCAGCGAGGCATCCGGCGGATCGAACTGGAGGCCGATATGAAGGAAGCGATAGCCGCCCGCCTCGAACAGCTGCGCGCTGTCCGCGCCGCCCTCATGCGAGGCGACATACCAGGGCTGGCCCTTGAAGAAGGCGGTCTCGGCGCCGAACACGGACCGGAAATTGTCGAGCCCGCCAGGATGCACCACACCGAGCGACGTTTTCAGATCATTCGGGTCGATGTCTGCCGGCCCTTTGGACTGAGGCGGGAACTTCGCCGACGTCCACATGGAATCATAGTCGTGATTGCCCGGCACAACGGAGAATGGCGTCTTGCCGGCGATCAGCGAAAAGCCCTCATGAGCTTTCGGCATCTCGACCGTTTTCACTTTGTCCGTCGGGGCAAAATGCGCATCCATGATCGGATTGGCCACCCGTTCAAACCCGCGCGCCCTGTGCTCCTCATCCATGCCCAGCGTCTGGTGCTGCCAGACGTCGCCCAGCGACGAGACGAATGCGATCTCGCCGCCCTCGGATTCCAGATTGTCGGCGACAAACTGCATCTGTTCGAGGAACATCTCGCTCGCATCGAAGGGAAAGCCTTCGGCCGTCTGGTGGGTGTAATCGAGATAGTTCTGGGTATCCGGCAGAACGGCGATGGTGAACGCATGGTCGATGACCGGTGCCTCGACAGGCTGGACGCCCGGCGCCGCACTGGTGCAGGCCGCCGCCAGCGCCGTGAGGGAAATCAGCGCAGACGAGATCACAGGCTGGCGCGCAAGAGCTGATAGGCACATTCATCTGTCTCCTGAATATATTCCGGGCGCACCAGGTGCGCAGCGCGGGGTCTTGTTCCGGGAAGGCTCTAACGTCCTCGCATGACAGTTTCTTGCGTGAGCCGCCCGGCCGGACCGTGTTGCATTGGCAACAGGCCGGCTGGAATGTGCAGTCGCCCGGGCCGGGCACTGCCAGCTTTCTGTATGTTTGCGGCCCCTTAATTGCCGGAAAACTGGTCATCCCTGTCGCACCCCGATCGCCCGACACGGGATCAACGCGCTGGCGGCCGATTTCCACTTTCCGTGATCATGGAGCCCCCAATTTCACCCGAAGCGGATTGGTTTTCAAGAATGCGTCACGCCGTCTACGTATCACTTACAGAGCCCCGTCTCATTTCCTTCAACAAGTGTCACAAAGTGCCTGACCGGGCAGGCTGCGCACTTGCCATATTATCGTGCAGAATTCCAAAACACTTCTACTTCGTATACGGAATTTATACAGAAGCGCCTTCGCAAAACTTTGATTTGAAGCTTGCCACGGAAAAAAAGTAGCCAGCCCTCCAAGCGGCAAATTGTGCGCCGCAACAAGGAATGGGCTTCTCATGAATCGTCATCTTCGTTCTGCAACTGCAATTGCAGCTCTCTCCCTCTCCAGCCAGTTCGTCGCTTTTGCTGACCCGGATGCTGCCGAAACCGACCGCCGGCTCGAAACCGTCACTGTAACGACGCAGAAACAGGAGCAGACGCTCATCGATGTTCCGATCAACGTCTCCGTCACCAACCAGGACCTTATCGACAAGCTGGCCGCAGATGACATCGAAGACCTCGGCAATTTCGTGCCGGGCCTCGAGGTCCAGGCGCAAAGCCTGAACGCCCCAAGCTACTCGCTGCGCGGCGTCGTCTCCGACAGCGGCATTCCCCGCGTCGCCCTCTTCCAGAACGGCGTCGCCGTCGGCAATCCAGGCTATGGCGCAAACCTCGCCATCTTCGACATGGAACGCGTCGAGGTCGTGAAAGGCCCGCAGGCGACGCTGTTCGGCCAGGGCGCCCTGGTTGGCGGCATCAACTTCATCCAGAACCGCGCGTCACTGGAAGGCAATTCAGGCGCGGCCACGCTGGAGGCCGGCGACTACAGTTCCGTCCGCGCCGAAGGTCACTACAACTGGGCCATCAACGACACGCTCGCCCTTCGTGTCGCCGGCCAGCTCAAGCAGATGGACGGCTATGTTCCGAACACTGCCAACTCGCCGGATCTTATGGGTCAGGACACGACCGCGGTACGCACCGCACTGCGTTGGGCCCCGACCGACCAACTGACCGCCGACATTTTCGTGAACTACCAGGAAGACGATTCCACCGGCACGCAGTTCACCTCCGGCTTCTTCCCGGTCAATGGCAAGGTCGACCCGTTTGGCGCCACCGCCATGAACATCAATTCGGATCAGGTACGCAGCAAGCTCGGTAACGACCGCGAGCTTTTCTACATCACCTCCAACATCGAATATGACATCAATGATGCCTGGTCGCTGACCTCGCTCACCGACTATCGCAACCTCTTCTCCAAGGAAGCCTGGGACTCCGATGGTGCAGCGTTCAACCTGCTCCAGTTCTACCAGGCCCAGAAGGCCAACACGTTCAGCCAGGAACTGCGCGTGAACTATGATGCCGGTGGCAAGCTGACGGCCTTCTTCGGCGGCAACTATTTCACCATCGACAACAAGGCGGAGCTGCGCTTCTCGACCGACGAAGCCTACGCCCAGTCGCTGTTCGCCCCGACACTGGCCGGCGCCGCTGGGCTGACAGTGACCGAAGCGCAAGGCTACCTCGCCCTGTTGGGCGTGCCGGACGCGCAGAATTTCGGCAGCTTCGATACACCGCTCCAGTATTCAGCCCTTGCTGCCCTGTTGATGAACCAGCTCGTGCCGCTTTATGGCGAGCATCTTGAACAGTCGCTGTCGACCGACAGCCGCGACACGTATGACCTCTTCGGCGATGTCACTTATGCCGTCTCCGACCGCCTGAAGCTGACCGCCGGTCTTCGCTACACAAAGGAAGACATCCGCGCGAGCACGATCGGCCATGCGCTGAAGACCAATCCCTACCTGCTCGGCTTCGGCGGCCTGAACGGCGTGACCATGCAGTCGACCCTGCTGCTGAGCGCCGACACGCTCGATCAGCTGGCTTCGGCTTCGGAAAGCACGGATGGCGCGTTCACCTGGCGTCTCAACGCCGCTTATCGCGTCTCCGACAACATCAACACCTGGGTCGCCTATGGCCGCGGCCGCCGCCCGGAAGTCCTGTCAGCCTCGGGCGCGAATTACAGCCTGATCGACGCAGAAACGCTGGACAATGTCGAAGCCGGTATCTTCGGACGCTTCTTCGACGACCGCCTGCAGATGACCAGCTCTGTCTATTATGGACAGTACAAGGACTTTCAGACGACACGCTTCGATCCGATCAACGGCGTGTTCATTACCGAGAACTCCGGTAACGCAACGCAATACGGCCTCGAATTCGACGGCCAGGCCTTGGTCAATGACTATGTCCGCCTGCTGGCAACCTATGCCTTCACGCATTCGGAATACGACAAGAAGGACGACAATGGGAACCCGCTGCAATTTGCCGGCAACAAGTTCCGCCTGAGCCCGGAACAGAGCTTCTCGCTGGCCGCCGACATCACTGTGCCAATGGGTGAGCATGGCGAAATCTCGATCATCCCGAGCTATATCTGGAAGAGCAAGCACTACTTCGAGGATGACAATGGATTCGACTATGCGGCGGACGGCAATGGCGGCTTCATCCGCATTCCGGAAATGTATCCGGATGGTACCGTGGTGGAAGAATCGCAGGACGCCTATGGCGTTGCGAACCTGCGCGTCGGCTTTGATGCGGCCAGCCAGCGCTGGGGCGCCTATGTCCTCGGCGAGAACATTTTCGATGAAGAATACCTGATTGATGTCGGCAACACCGGCGGTGCCTTCGGCCTGCACACAATCATCCGCGGCAAGCCGCAGATGGTGAAAGCCGGCGTCTACGTCAAATTCTGACCCTCGACCCGTGCCGGGAGGGGTTCGCTCTCCCGGCACGCTCCCCTCTTCCGGAAAGCGCCCAACATGAAACGACTGATCTCCGCCTCCATTCTCGTTCTCGCGGCCTGCGCCAGCGCGCCTGCTGCCGAAGCCCCGGCTCAGGCCTGGAACACGCTCACCGGCGAGCGCCCGATTGTGATCGCGCACCGCGGCGCCAGCGGCCTCTACCCCGAACACACGATGATGGCCTACAAGGCAGCCATCGCGCAGGGGGCTGACTTTATCGAACCGGACCTTGTCATGACGTCGGACGGCGTCCTGATCGCCCGGCATGACCTCTACCTGTCCGCCACAACTGACATCGCAGACCATCCCGAATTCGCCGACCGCAAAGTCGCGCGCCAGATGCCGTTCGGCGAACAGGAAGACTGGTGGGCGGATGATTTCACGTTCGCAGAAATCCAGACCCTGAAAGCGCGCCAGCAATTCGAAGGCCGCTCGATGGAGTACAATGACACGCTGGACCTCGTCACCTTCGACGAGGTCATGGACCTGGTCCTCGCCGAAGCCGAAAAGGGCAATATCGTCGGGCTGCATGTGGAAGCCAAATGGCCAAGCCACTACGCCTCCATTGGCAAGGGCCTCGCCGATCCGATCCTCGACGCGATGAAAGCCAAAGGCCTGAAGGAGGCCGGCATCCCGGTCTACATCCAATGCTTCGAACCGCCCTTCCTGGCTGAAGTCGCAGAAAAGAGCGACCTGCCGTTGATCCAGAACATGGTTGGCGCCCCCTACGCCTCCATGATGGGGCTCGAATACGATCTCGATGCCATGACGACTGACGGCGTTGGCGCCGATGTCTCCTATGTGCTCGGCAAGCATGGCCAGCCGACAGACTTCGTCGCCCGCGCCCACGACGCCGGCCTGCTGGTGCATGTCTACACGGTGCGGGACGACCGCCCGGATGCCCCTTTCACGGGTAGCCGTGACGAACTGAAAGTGCTCTTTGACGCAGGCGTGGATGGCATATGGGCTGACTTCCCGGCCACGGCGGTGGAAGTTCGCGGCAAGTAGGAAGCTGACGGGTCAGCCCTTCTTCTTCCGGCTGAGCTTTTCCCATGGCAGCTTGACGGTCACGGGCTCCTGAATCCACCCGCTGCCCCGGCCATATTGCGCATCGAGCCGCATGATCCAGCGATAGCTGTACCAGGCAAACCAAACCGTTGAGGCAATGGCCAGCACAAGAACGAGCCAGCCATTCGGCCAGGGCTCGTGGGCCAGGAACACCTTGATCGCCCAGTAACCGAAGAACAGATAGGCATGAATTCCGATGCTACCGAGCACGCATATCTTTAAATATTTAGCCGGCGTCCCGGAAAACGGGATACTTGCAGAAATCTCTTCACTTGCGATCGAACTTGGTTGGTCGGTCATGATGGGTCCTCCCCTGCAGATCAGAATGGTTTGGTAATGGCGAGGTAGAGAACGATCATGGCAGACACCATGATGGCCGGGCTGGAGAGCAGCAGGAACCACCAATGGTGCTGCACCGCCCGCTCATATCCGACGGCGTCCCCTGCTTCGCGATAGCGGTGCTTCGCTCCGCCGAAATGGGCGAGATAATAGTCGGTCACCTCAATCGGAATGAAGATGCCTGCGACGAACAGGAGCTTCAGCATCAACCAGCCGACATGCGCATTGAACCCGCCTGCCCAGAACAGGAGTGGGCCGGTGATCAGGATGACTGGAAAGGCAAAGTGCTCATAGGAAGCGCCCTGGTCGAATCGCTCCATCATCCAATTCCGGAGACGGACGATTTCCTGATCCGTCGGGTTCCGGCGCCACGCCTTGAAGACCGGCACAAGGTAGAAGGCATAGGCGACAGATGTACTCCACACCCACACCATCACGGCGGTGAGATGGATGAATTTCAGCTGGAGATAATATTCCCCCAGAAACATCCGGATGGGTTCGAGCATTTTCAATCACCTCCCTGATCATTTTGACGCTGCTTAAGCTCGGAGCGAATTATTGTCAATAAACTTGACGATTATGTTTTCCGCACGTAATGCTTTCCAAAGCGTCGGGGAGGACGCGAAAGAGGATCTGCCCGCAGAGAAACGGGCCGGCGTCACACCGGGCCTGAACCGGGCACACTCTCTCGCCTCACCTGCCCGCAACGACCAACCAGCGCATGCGCTCAGGACAGGCGGGCTCACATGGCATCAGCATCCGAATGGACGGGACTCCGCCTACTTGGCGACACCGCGACGCTCTCCTCGCAAGTCAGGCACTTTGCACAGAGGAAGCCGGATGCGCCGGCAGTACTGGGCATGACCGGCAGCCTCCGCTGGCGGGAGTTGGACACATGCGCAGACCGGCTCGCAAATGCGCTGGACAGGCTCGGAATGAAGAAAGGGGACCGCCTCGCCTGGCTTGGCCGGAACAGTCTCATCTTCCCCATCGTGCTGCTGGCTGCGCGCCGGGCGGGCGCCGTCCTGACAGGACTGAACTGGCGCCTCTCTCCGGTCGAACTCACCCGCATTCTCGATCGGACCGAACCTGCGCTTATCGTCGGTGACACCGAATTTGCGGGCAGTGTGCCCAGTCGATTCCGGTTCGTCGATACAGAAGCCGGGCTTGGCGCGTTTGTCACCGGAGCCAGCACGGAAGCTGTCGATCGTTCCGAACCTGGCGACATTTCCACCCTGTTCTTCACCTCCGGCACGACGGGAGAACCAAAGGCCCTCGCCTACACAAGTGAAAGTGCAGACCGGATGATGTTCGCGCCGAACACCTTGGCCTTCACACCAGACGCGCGTCTCCTGATTGTTGCGCCCGTGTTTCACACAGCAGGCTGGTCCTGGACGCTGTATGGTCTCGCGGGCGGGATGACGCAGATCCAGCTCTCCCAGGCCAGCCCGGCCACCATGTTCGATGCCATGGAGCAGCTGGGCGTGACGCACGCCCAATGGGTGCCGGCGATCCTCTCCGATTTGCTCAAGGAGAATGAGGCGCGCCAGATTCCGAAGGGCCAACTGAAAATGGTGGGCTATGGTGCCTCCCCCATCGCGCCATCGCTGCTGAAGGCCTGCCTCGACACATTTGGGTGCGAGTTCACGCAGGTCTACGGCATGACCGAAACAATCGGCCCGATCACCCATTTGCCGCCGTCCGCACACCGCAATCCAGACCCAAGGGTCAATCAGGCGACAGGCACAGCGGGGCCTGGCGTGGAAATTCGTATTACCAACGCCGACGGGCTGGATGTGGCACCCGATGAGACGGGCGAAATTCTCGTCCGCCTGCCCTATCCGGCAGCCGTTCGCTGGTCAGCCGATGGGACGGTTGCCCCTGTCGCGGACGCGGAGGGCTGGCTGAGCACAGGCGATGTCGGGCACATTGATACGGATGGCTTTTTGACGGTGACCGACCGGCTGAAGGACATGATCATTACAGGTGGGGAAAACGTCTATCCGGTCGAAGTGGAGAAGGTGTTGTCCGGCCTGCCTGGCGTGGCGGATGCCGCCGTCTTCTCAGTGCCCGACCCGAAATGGGGTGAACGCGTGGTGGCCGCGATTGTGCCAGTGACCGGAACACGGTTCGCCCCTGACGCCACGCTCGCGCTCTGCCGTCAGCAGCTCGCGCATTACAAATGCCCGACTCGGATTTTCGAGGTCAGCGCCCTGCCACGCAATGCGACTGGCAAAGTGCTACGACAGGACCTGCGCAACTCACTTGTCCCAAACAATACCTGAAAGCGATTTCAATGACCCCACATGCCGGCGGCAGCCAGTTTGCCGAAGAAGACCTGTCCATGTTCCGCGAGAGCGTGTCGCGATTTCTGGATGCGAATGCGCCGCCGGAAAAGGTGGCGCAATGGAATGCAGACAAGGTGGTTGAGCGGGACCTCTGGCGCAAGGCCGGGGAATTCGGAATGCTGGGCGCGACCGTTCCGGAAGCGTATGGTGGGCTTGGCGGTGACTTCCGCCACGAACGTATCCTGATCGAGGAGATGGGCGCCCGCGGCCTGGAAGGCTGGGGCGTGGCCGTCCACAATATGATCGTTGCGCCTTACCTGACCGCCTATGCCACCGAAGCCCAGAAACAGGCCTGGCTGCCCGGTGTGGTCGCCGGAAACATCGTGCTGGCCATCGCAATGACGGAACCCTCCGGCGGATCGGATCTCGCCAATTTGCGCACCCGCGCGCGGCTGGACGGCGACGAATGGGTGATCGACGGCCAGAAGACATTCATATCGAACGGTCAGACGGCCGACCTCGTTGTCGTCGCCTGCCGGACGGGCAGCGATGGCGCGAAAGGTGTTTCATTGATTGTCGTGCCCGGCGACGCAGAGGGATTCGAGCGCGGCCGGAATCTCGACAAGATCGGCCGGGATGCACAGGACACATCGGAACTGTTCTTTTCAGGCGTCAGGGTTCCGAAAGACAATTTGCTGGGCGGCGTGCCGGGTGAAGGCTTCAAGCAGATGATGACGATGCTTCCGCAGGAGCGGCTCGTCATTGCCGCCATGGGGCTGGCCATGCTGGAACGTGCCCTCCAGCTGACCATCGACTATACCAAGGAACGCAACGCCTTCGGAAGAACGCTGATGGATCTGCAGAACACGCAGTTTACTCTTGCTGACATCAAGACTCAGGCAACCGTCGGACGCGCCTTTATCGATCAGTGCACCAACAAGCATTTGCGGGGCGAGCTGGATGCCGTGACCGCCTCCATGGCAAAGCTCTGGATTTCAGAGACTGAGGTCGCCAGCATCAGCCGCTGCCTGCAGCTTTTTGGTGGCTATGGCTACATGAACGAATACCCGATCGCCCAGCTGTTCCGGGACTCGCGCATCGACACGATCCATGGCGGCGCCTCGGAAGTCATGAAGCTGATCATCGCGCGCACCCTTTAAGGGTCCGCACTCAGACGATCCCGCTGCTGCGCAATTTTTCGATCTGCTCCGGCGTCAGGTCCAACAGTTCCGTCAGCACCTGCTCAGTATGTTCGCCGAGCTTTTCCGGCCCGGTCCAACGTACAGACCCCGGCGTAGATGACAGTTTCGGGAAGACGTTCTGCATCTTGATCGTGCCCCAGCGCTCGCTCGCAAGGTCCACCAGTGCTTCACGGGCAGCGTAATGCGGATCGTCCAGCATGTCGCGAGCCCGGTAAACTTTCCCGACCGGCACGGCGTGCTCGATCATGACGGCCTCAACCTCATCAATCGTGCGGGTCTTGGTCCAGTCATTGATGAGATCATCCAGCCCCACCTGGTTCTCACCGCGCGCGACATGGGTCGCGTATCGTGGATCGTCTTTCAGCTCCGGCCGGCCCATGGCATCGCACAGCCGTGCAAACACGGTGTTCTGGTTGGCGGCGATGATCACCATACCGTCCGACCCATCATAGATGTTCGACGGTGCAATTGCCGGCAGGTACGATCCGGAGCGCTCACGCGTATAGTTCTCGATCGTGTATTCCGGCACGAGCGATTCCATGATGGCCAGGATGGATTCGTAGATCGCGGCATCGACGACCTGCCCCTCCCCTGTCTTTTCCCGATGATGGAGTGCAGCAAGTGCGCCCACAGTGGCGAAAGTTCCCGCCAGCGTGTCGCCGAGCGAGATACCGGCGCGTGATGGCTTCCGGTCAGGTTCACCCATCAGGTAGCGCACCCCGCCCATTGCCTCCCCGACCGAGGCATAGCCGGGACGCTTGGAATACGGGCCCGTCTGACCGTAACCGGAAATCCGGATCATGATGATCGATGGATTCTCCTTCTTGAGGTCCTCGTAGCCGAGCCCCCATTTTTCCATCGTCCCCGGACGAAAATTCTCGACGATGAAATCAGCCTGACGGACCAGCTGGCGGACGATGTCCTGGCCCTCTTTTTCCCGCAGATTGGCCGTGATGCATCGCTTGTTGCGCGCGCAAACAGACCACAGCAATGGGTATCCCGTGCGCCCCCAGGTGCGGAGTGGATCACCCTGCCCCGGCGGCTCCACCTTGATGACATCGGCGCCCATGTCCCCGAAAAGCTGCGCGCAGAATGGCCCCGCAATCAGCTGGCCCAGTTCCAGGACACGAAGTCCCGCCAAAGGTCCCTGAGGCGTTGTCACCGTCTTGTCCATTTTTCCCTCTGTATTTTTTACTCAGACCTTCAGGCCCATCGTCAGTGATTTCGCGAAAACGGCCGCGACTTCCTCGCCCTTGTTGGAGGCACTCGGCCGGAACCATTTAGGCACCCAGTTCACAGCACCGAGGATCGCATTGCTGACCATGGCGGAATTGTCGGCCTTCAGTTCGCCTGCCTTTATGCCGGCATCGATGATTGCCGTTATCCGTCTTGTATGTTCCCGCGACCGTTTCAGCAGTTCATCCTTGTGCGCCTTGGACAGCGCTGGGATTTCGGAAAGCATGGCCACCGGGCCTTCATCGCCACAGACCGCCTCAACCTGATACTGGATATAAAGCTGGAGTTTTTCGAGGTCGGTTTCACCTTCTTCCAGCGCGCGGTCGAGCGCGGCGCCACCAATGTCCAGCGCGCGGCTGTAGCAGAGATAGATCAGCTCTTCCTTGTTCTTGACATAGTAGTAGACCGCGGCGTCGGTGATCCCCAATTGCCGGGCCACGTCTTTCAAGGAGGTGCCGCTCGTGCCTTTTTCGTTGAAGCACTGCGCTGCCACCTTCAACAGCATGTCCCGCTTCAGCTGATGTCGAAGCTGACGGTCAAAATGCCATTTATCCGGTGCGCTCATATCGTTATCCCTGCCGTGTTTCCCAAGCGCGGAAGGTGCACGCGACACCCTCTGCCCCGACACGCCCTACGTTTCCGGGACCCCAATGGTTTATTTAGTACACTCTAGATTTTCTTAGCAAGACATAAAAACCATTTGGCCGACACCTGCAGGCACTTGGCTTCATACTGGGGGACTTGCCGGGTGTGACACGACGATCACGCCGAGAGAAAAAGTCCAAAAACTTTACAAAACCACTTGCAAAAACTTTCTGCCCGGTTTGTATTTTAGTGGGCATTAGAAAAAGTTGCTCATGACAAGAAAATTCTGGTAGCCGGATCTAACCGGCACCCCCGGTGTTTCCGGGATGAGGGAGGTAACAACCATGAAACAGAAGCTCTACGGCTCATCCAGCCGAGCTGTCGTCGGCGCCGTCCTCGGAACCGTCGCGATCGCCCTGGCTGCCCCTGCCCATGCGCAGGAAGACACGACCAGCGAAGATGGCGCCCGCCGCCTGCAGGCCGTGATCGTTCAATCCACCAAGCGGGATACGACCCTGCAGGACGCACCGATCTCCATCGGCGTTGTCACGGGTGAAACCATTGCGGACTACCAGGTTGCCGACCTGACGGACCTGCAGAATTTCGTTCCCAACCTGACCGTCCAGAAGACGTTCGGCTCTTGGGCCGTGCGTATCCGTGGCCTCGGTTCCGGCGTTACGAACATTGCGTTCGACTCCTCGGTCAGCATCTTCAATGACGGCGTTTATTGCGGCCGCTCCAGCTGTCTGGAGACCGGTCTGATGGATGTCGGCGCGGTCGAAGTCGCACGCGGCCCTCAAGGCGCCCTGTTCGGGAAAAGCACGATCGCAGGGGCCATCACGGTTTCCAGCGCCCGGCCGACAAGCACGTTTGAAGCCTATGCCAATGCCGGCATCGAACTTGAAGACGGCGGCTATCGGACCTCCGGCGCCATTTCCGGACCGCTCTCCGATACAGTCCGCGGACGCCTGGCGTTCCAGACGAAAAATCTCGACGGCGACGTGAAGAACGCCTTCACTGGCAACGACGACAACTCCGTAGACGCCTGGGGCGCACGCGGAAGCCTGGAATGGGACATCACGCCGGATACGATGCTGTTCGCAAAAGTCGAGGGCGGCTCAAACTCCGTCGACGGCCGCCGCAACCAGCTGGTCACCGCAGGCGCACTGCTGTCTCCGACGGCACCGATCAATCCGGCCTATATCGAGACGAACGCTGATCAGGTGCGGTATGCCGCGACGGGCGTTCCGGTCCCGGAATATGACGATCTGGATTCCCTCGCTTTCACGACATCGCTTTCTTCGATGATCGGAGAGCACAAGCTGGAGCTGATCGGCAACTACTGGCAGACAGAGTCTGAACGGTACCTGGATGTCGACGGTGTGCCGGAACACCTGCTCAACACCTCAATCGGTGATGACTATGAGCAGAAATCCTTCGAGGCACGCCTGCTCTCCCCGACCGGCAACACGTTCGAGTACATCGTTGGTGGCCTCTATCACAACTCGGAAGTCGATACGTTCCAGTACAGCGCCTATTCTCCGGGGTTCTACGCGACGGTCGGCGTGCCCGCGATCGCGTACAGCCAGATCGACGGAGCCGTTGCGTCACTCCGAGAATTCCATCGCGAAACGGACACGGTGTCGCTCTACGGACAATTGACCTGGCACCTCACCGACAAGCTGAGCCTGATCGGGGACCTGCGCTACACCAAGGAAGACCAGGATGCCCGGGCGCAGAACCGCCATGCAGACCTGCCGGATCTGGTGAACCTCGTCTTCAATCCGAATGCGCCATTGCGCAGCAATCCGGAGTTCATCTTCTACGAGTCCCGGTCGGACACGAACACCGATCCATCCATCCGCCTCCTGTACGAGATGAACAATGACGTTAGCATGTATGCCGCATTCTCGACCGGCTCGAAGCCGGGTGGCATGAAAGCGAATGACGACGCTCTTGGAACGATCCTTCTGTCCAAGGACTCCGCTTTCCTCTCGAAATACGCCGGCGTTTCCTCGCTGACGGCAGCCGAGCTAAACGACGGGATCACCCTGTCGGAAGGAAATGGCGTGTTCGATTTCGAGGGCGAAGAGGCTGACAGTTATGAAGTCGGGACGAAAATGTTCCTGGCCGATGGACGGGTCAGCCTGAACGCCGCAGCTTTCCTGATGAAGTTCGACAATATGCAGACCTCGTCCTATGACGGCACGCGCTTCATCATCGGAAACGCGGCGTCGGCTGAAGTGAAGGGCGTCGAACTCGAAGGCCAGTGGCTCGCAACGGACAATCTGACCTTTAACGCATCGGCTGCCTTCACGGATGCGACGTTCGACGAGTTCAAGAACGCCCAGTGCCCGATCGCATCTGACGGAACTCAGGAAGATCCGGCCTGCGTGGACGGTCAGGGAGACCTCAGCGGCCGCCAGATTGAACGCGCCCCGGAAGTCGAGCTGAACATCGGAGCGGCATGGACGAAAAACATCACGCCGAACCTCGTCCTCGATGCCAAGGTCGATGGGTACTATTCCAGCGAATACTATGTTCGCCAGGACTTCGATCCAGCCGGCTTCCAGGACGCCTTTACCAAGCTGAACGCCCGCCTGGCAATCGGATCGGCAGATGATCGTTGGGAAGTCGCACTGGTTGGCCGGAACCTGACTGATGAGCTGACCATTCAGCACGCCTACCAGGTGCTGTCCTCGTTCCAGTCACTGGGCGAAGGCCGGAAAGTCTTCCTCGAAGGTACCTTGCGCTGGTAGCTCCTCCTAAAGCCCGGCAAAAAGGCGAAGGCCGCTCCATCTGGAGCGGCCTTCTTTCTTTTCGTCGAGATTTGGTCAGCGTCAGGCGACTCCGCCCTGCCGCTATTCGTATTCGTCGCGCAGCACGCGCTTCAGGATTTTTCCATTCGGATTTCGGGGCATATCCGAACGGATCTCAACGCGGGCAATCCGCTGGCGTTTGCCAACCCGTGTGTTGGTCCATTCCAGGATTTCCGCCAACAGATCCGGTCTGCTGCCCGGCTCCGGCACAATGATGCCGATGGGCGTTTCGCCCCATTTCGCATCCGGTACACCGATGACGGCAACTTCAGAAACCGCGGGGTGTCCCACCATCACCGCTTCGATATCCACCGGATAGATGTTCTGGCCGCCGGACACGATCATGTCTTTCTTCCGGTCGGTGATGTAGAGATAGCCAGCTTCATCCGTGCGTCCGATATCCCCTGTCCGAAGCCACAACACTCCATCCGGGTCTACATACTTGATCTCTTCGGTGGCTTCAGGACGGTTGTGATATTCCACCATCCAGTGCACGGAGCGAACGCAGATCTCGCCGGTCCCGCCCCAGGGAAGAACCCGGCCATCATCGTCGACAAGGATGTAGTCATTTCCGCGCACAGGCTTCCCGACTGATGCTGTCCGCCCTTCCGCCTCTTCCGGTTGCAGCGTTGTCATGAACCCCTCGGTCAGTCCGTAGAGTTCGATGACCGCACACTTGAACTGCTCGCCAACCCTCCGCTTGAGGTCCTCAAACAGGGGTGCGCCGCCGGAAATGACAGCTTCAAGTGACGCAACGCGTTCCGACCGGAAGCCCGGCGCATCCAACACGCGCTGAAACTGGATCGGCACCATGAACGTGTGCGTCACGCCGTAGCGTTCGACACAGTCCAGCCAGTCGTCCACATCGAACCGTGACCGCACCACACAAGTTCCGCCTACGATCAGGGCACAGAAAAGCGATGCCCAGGCAATGTTGGAATAGAGCCCGATCGGGCAGATCGAGATGGCTGCAAAATGATACCGGTGAGCAAGCGACAGCTCATACATGGATTGTATACGCCGCCGGTAGGCATGTTTAATGCCTTTGGGCAGTCCCGTCGTGCCGGAACTGTAGATGATGTTACACGGATCATCTTCGCCGATCTTTACCGCGGGCTGGCGATCTGACTGTGAGTCTCTCCAGGTACGGAACTCATCAGCCGTGCCGCTTGCTTCGCCGAGCACAAACTCCGCTGGCCGGCCTGAGGGGAATTCCTGTTCCTTGAACCGCCCGAACTGGTCAGGCGTGTAGAAAATCGCCTTCGCGCCGGAGTCCTCGATCATCCGGACGAGGCCTTCCTCAATCACGGCGAGGTTCAACGGCACAATGATCGCCCCGGCCTTCAGGATACCGTACATGACTTCGACATATTCGACGCCGTTCGACATCAGGATGGCAACGCCGTCACCTTTTCCAATACCAAGCGAAAGCAGCCCGTTGGCAACCTGGCTGGAACGCCGGTCAAGCTCCCCCCAATTGAGCGTTCCGCCCTCATCGATAATTGCGGGCTTGTCCGGATACCATTTGCCATTCAGGCGAATGAAATCGTGGAATAGTGGGGGCGTGATTTCAAAACTCACAGCGCACCTTTTTTTCAGCTGGCCAGGTCGGCGAAGTCCAGTCGCATCTGCCGCTTCAGCACCTTGCCGGTCGCGTTGCGGGGGAAGCTGTCCACGAAGGTATATTTCCGCGGTATCTTGTAACCTGCGAGGCGGGGCCGAAGGAACGACTCAATTTCTTTGGGATCAGGGCGCACACCGGCTTTTGGCACAATACAGGCGAGCAGACTTTCCCCCCATTTGGAATCAGGGATACCAATCACCGCCACATCTTCGACATCCGGGTGCTGAATGAGTTCATTCTCGACTTCGACCGGGTAAATATTCTCACCGCCGCTGATGACCATGTCCTTGATCCGGTCGACGATATAGAGAAACCCCTCCTCATCGAAATAACCGGCGTCCCCGCTATGATACCAGCCATCCTTCAGGGCGTCAGCCGTCGCTTCGGGCTTATTCCAGTAAGATTTCATCACCCGGTCTGTCTGGCAAAGAATTTCGCCGATCTGGCCGGGCGGCAGTTCCACGCCATTCTCATCCACAACCTTCAGACGGGACGCGCCCAAAGGTTTGCCCGCTGATTTCAGTTTCGTGCCCGCATCATAGGTGCAATCCGCAGGGCCAAGATATGTCAGCCCTCCGCAACATTCTGTCATACCATAGGAGAGTGCGAACCCGCATTTGAGGACGCTTTGCGCTTCCCTCAGCAGTTCGACCGGGATGCCGGAGCCGGCGATCAGCAATGTGTCGAGATGCGTCAGGTCGAGATTACCCACTTCCGGGAGCCGGATGATGTCATGGATCAGGGCAGCCGGAAGCGGTGTCACGGCAATCTTGTGATCCGCGATCAACTCAATGACTTCAGCCGCGGACGCCGCGCGGAGGATTTCCGCACGCGCGCCGGCATAGAGGCCCGCCAGTCCTAGATTGCAGGCCGCAATGTGAAACAGCGGCATCGTGCACAAGACGGCCGCATCAGGACGGAACATCGCCGGCCAGACAGACAGGCCTTCAATCGCCGCCCGAACCATGGCGTGGTGGGTAATCTCTACGCCTTTCGGATGACCCGTTGTGCCGCTGGTGTACATCTGCACCGCCGTCTCTTCCGGGATCGGCGGGTCCGGCAGACCGCCCGCCCCCGGTGAAGCGCCTGCCCATCCGGACAAGCCCTGCCCCGCATCGATTGCGACGACTGTCTCCAGATCACCGGCATCCGATCGAGCCGCCGAGACGATGTCCAGAAACTCTTCCCCGGCAAAGATGAGCTTTGCGCCACTATCACGCAGGATATAAGCGACCTCCTTCGGAGCGAGGCGGAAATTGACCGGAACCAATGTGGCACCGGCCTTAGAGGTCCCGAAGAGGATCGGGAAAAATGCATCGGAATTCTTGTCGAGAAACGCAACGCGGTCTCCCCGGCCGACGCCGGCCTTCCCCAAGGCCCAGGCAATCCGGTCGCTGAAATCGTTCAGTTCACGGTAAGTGAGTGTCTGGTCCTCGTAGACAATCGCCATTTTGCCCGGGGTCCGACCGGCATGGCATCGCGGGAAGTCTGCGAGCGTTTGAATGTCGGGGTCTGCGATCTCCTCAAGAGACCGCGTTTTGCGGTCTTCGGATGCCATGTCTTACATCCCGTGTTTCTGGAGCCAGTTTGCGCAGGTCTCGGCTGCCTCGACCGCTTTCTCCTGCTGGCCGAAGAAATAGTGGTTGGCATCCTGGATCCACACCAGTTCCTTGTCGTCATGCGAGACCGCCTCATAGAGGCGTTTGGTGTGCTCCGGCGTTATGCCGTCATCTGCGGTGTTGCCGACAACAAGCACGGGCACGGAAATTTTCGCGGCGCATTTCACGCCGTCTGCACGCGCGTCATCATAGCTCCACTGCGAGAGCCAGCTGCGCAGCGAACAGAACCGGGCGAGCCCCACCGGGCTGTCGTTGACGACTTCAGGATCACCCAGGAAGCACCAGTTTGGTTTGCGTCCATTCGGGTCGATCGTGGGATCCAGCCATTTCGGGTCCGCCATCGTGCGATGGACAACGAAGCCGTATTCCCGGTTCGTCTGGCCGGCGGCTTTGTATTCCGCAAGCTTGTCTTTCACCCATTTCGTAATGCGTCTGTTCCGGTCGATCTGCGCCTGGCGGAAGCGCTTCAGGTATTCTGCCGAATATGGCGGCTTGTTGGGGTTACGCGGATCATAGATGTCCAGCTCAACATCGCGGTTCTCCGGGTCGTTCTCATCGATCACGGATGGATCTAGCCATTCTGTGAAAGTCACATGGCGGGCATGGTGCGCTGCGACCAGCATGACCGCATCGGCGGGAATGAAACCGCGCTTGGTGAGATCCGGCGGATCCCCTGCCGGTGTGGACGTCACTGACGGTTGTTCGGCTTCCGACTGGTAGAATAGCGACATGGACCCGCCACCGCTCCAACCACCAAGGACGACTTTCTCGTAGCCGAGACGTTCCTTTGCGTCGCGCACAACCGCGCCGAGATCGCAGACAACCTTCTCCATGATCAGCGCCGTGTCGACACCGCGATAGCGCGTATCGCAATAGATCGTGTGAACACCGCTCTTCGCGAGCGCAGCCATCATCGGCAGGTATGAACCGCCCCCGATCGGGTGGGACCAGATCACCACCGTCTTGGATGGATTGTCCTTGGGCTTCAGCAACTGGCAGCTGAGAGCAACCTTGTCGATCTCACCGGCATAAGTGTCTTTGAAGGCGGATTTGTCCTCGTAAACGACGAGGTACGGAATCCGGTCGTATTTGTGTTTCGTGGCCGTCATGCGGACCTCCCAGTTTATTTTTCTGGGTCAGAACGTGCGGGCGACGCCCGAAAACGTTACTTTGCCCCTTCAAGAAGTTTTTAATCTACATTAAAAAGATGGCCGGTCAAACGTTTCCGTTGGGTCATTCCGGCCTATTCTTTTGGTATTTCCGCGTGCATAGTCAAAGGACGTACATGTTGCAGACGACGACTGGATTTGGTGGCGGTTTCGCGGCTTTCCCCGGCCTCGATCGCAGCCTTGATATCCGCCTCTGCACGCATGTGAATTTCGGCGTCGTGAATGATCTGCGCCGCATGTTCCTGCGGCAGCACAACCACGCCATCCTCGTCTCCCAGGATCAGGTCGCCCGGCCGGATTTCCACGTCGCCCCAGATGCCGGGAAGCGTCACCGGACGGTTCATGGCCGTGTATTTCCATTTCCTGTGCGCATTGATGGGCGAGGCGTACCGGCACCAGACTGGAACCGGCCCATCTACCAGCGCCTCACGGTCGCGAACACCGCCATCCAGCAGGAAACCACGGGCGCCAGCACGCACCATGCTCGTCACCATGTTGTCTCCGATGATCGCACCCTTGTCGCATCCATTGGTCGCGATCACCACGACCGCACCGGGCGTTACCAGGTCATCAAGCTCGAATGTGGGAATGGCGGGCTGGCCGCCCCCTTCCCCGCCTTCTGCACACAACGCGACGCCCGCCATTTTCGCGGCGCCAAGCGGGCGAAGGTCCGCAGCAAGCACCTGTGTCTCCAGCCCCATCGCGACCAGGACGTCTGCAATCGCCGCGGCTTCCAGTTCAGAAAGCCGCACCCACAATGGCTCTTCCGTCATGCCGGTTCCTCCCATCGGATTGGCGGGAAGCTGGACACCTCCCCACCTCTGATATATCACCAGTACATCAAGAAGCCGGTTCTGCCAATGGCGGCGCCGGAGCAAATTCTGGGCACAGGCGAGGAGCGCACAATTCCAAACGTACCAGCCCCCATCTGCAAAGCGCTCCGGGAGCTGGGGCTGACACACGCCACAGGACAACTTTTCGGCGAGCCCCTGAGCGGCGGCGTTTCATGCGATATCTGGCGCGTTGACCTGCCAGAGGGGCCTGTCTGCGCCAAAAGAGCACTCGCGAAACTGAAAGTTGCCGGTGAGTGGTTTGCCCCTACCAGCCGTATTGATTTTGAAGCGGCCTATTACCGGTTTGCGCGCACAGTCGCACCAGGCGTGACACCGGAAGTTCTGGGGCATGATCCTTCACGCGGTGTTCTGGTCACGGAATACCTCCCATCATCGGAATACACGGCCTGGAAGGAAGAATTGCAGAACGGGGTTATCCGGACAGACCTTGTCCGGCAACTCGCCCTGGCGCTTCGGCGCCTGCATGATGCCAGCCTTGCAGACTCCCAGGTGCACGCGGCCTTCACCCAACCCGACCTGATCCATGCCCTGCGCCTGTCCCCTTACTTCCTGGCAAGCGTTCCAGCGAACCCGGAACTCGAACACGAACTCACAGGACTCGTGAAGCTGTTTGAGGAAAATCGCCACTGGCTGATCCACGGGGACTTCAGTCCAAAGAACATTCTTTTCGGCCGGGACCACCCGGTGATCCTTGATGCAGAATGTGCCAATACCGGCGATGCGGCCTTCGACCTTGCCTTCTGCAGCGCGCACCTCTGCCTGAAGGCTGCCTGGAAGCCGCAGCACGCCTCCAAATACAAAGCGGCCTTTGACACCTTCCATACAAACTACTTCGCAGCCGGTACCGATCACGACCTGGACGCCCGCGCAGCAAGATACCTGTCCGGTTTCCTGCTCGCCCGCATGGATGGGAAGTCTCCGGTTGAGTACATCACCGCCCCTACCGACAAGGCGGCCATAAGAAATTTTGCCTGGAACCATCTGAAGCAAGCGGCAACTTCTCTGCGCGCTTTGGCCGACGAATGGTTCTCCGACTGGGCGCCCCATTCCGATAAAGGAGAGACACAAGCGTGAGCCACCTCGACATCGCATCCATGGAAGGCCGTCAGGTCTGGGACAGCCGCGGGCGGCCGACTATCGAAGTCGAAATCCGGCTATCGAATGGTGCCGTCGGACGCGCCATCGCTCCTGCGGGAGCCTCCACCGGCGCAGGCGAAGCACTGGACCTTCGGGACGGCGGCGCGGCATTCGGTGGTTATGGCGTATCAGAGGCCATGGCCGGTCTTCGGAACGAGATCATTCCTGTACTGATCGGATTGCCGGCCGACCAGCAGGAACTTGTCGATGGCACGCTTGAGGCGCTCGACGGAACGCCACAGCTCAGCCGTCTTGGCGGCAATGCGCTGATCGCAACATCGCTCGCCATCGCGCATGCAGCAGCCGCCGGACGGGATGAGCCGCTCTGGTCCTATTTCGCCATGGGCGACGCTCCGCTGATTCCGGTTCCGGAAATACAAATCTTCGGCGGCGGCGCGCACGCCGCGGGGGCCATGGACCTGCAGGATTTCATGGTGGTTCCTTTCGGCGCGTCCAGCTTCCGGGAAGCACTCGAATGGGTTGCTGAAATCTATCTTGCGGCCGGAGATCTGGTCGCGCGGAGGGGGGCAAGCGTAGGTGTGGCGGACGAAGGGGGCTATTGGCCGGTGTTCGACAGCAATGAACAGGCACTGGACGCCCTGCTCATCAGTATCGAGAAAGCCGGATTTGATCCGGAGACACAGGTCGGCATGTCGATCGATGTCGCCGCCAACCAGTTTTTCCGCGATGGATCCTACATTCTGAAAGCAGAAGGCCGGGCCCTCTCGACGGAAGAATGGTACGATCAGGTCGCTGGCTGGGTGCGATCCTATCCGATTGCGATGATCGAGGATCCTTTCACCGAAGACGATCACACCTCCCACCAGAAATTCACAGTCGAGTTCAAAGATAGAACACAGATTGTGGGAGACGACCTACTCGTCACCAATCGCGTGAATGTAGAAACGGCGATCGCAGACGGTTCTTGCACAGCCCTGCTCTGCAAGCCGAACCAGGCGGGCACCCTGACCCGGACAAAGAATGCCTTCGATGCAGCAAAGGCCGCTGGAATGGGCACAATCGTCTCTGCCCGGTCTGGCGAAAGTGAAGATACGACGATCGCCCATCTCAGCGTCGGCTGGGCGTCTGGCCAGTTCAAGGTCGGCTCATTCACACGATCGGAACGCATGGCGAAATGGAATGAAATGCTGAGGATCGAGGAATCTCTCGGCGCCAGGGCAAAATATGCTGGAGGGTCAGTCCTTGGCCGAAATTAACCCCTCCCCCACGCCTCAATCACGCCCCTTGTCGGAAGATGCCTACGAGCAGCTTGAGGAACTCATTGTCACGATGGAACTCGCTCCGGGCACGCTGGTGACGGAGCAGGAACTTGCCCAGCGCATCGGGTTGGGCCGCACGCCCGTCCGGGAAGCGGTCTTACGCCTCTCGAAAGAATACCTGATCCTGATCATGCCCCGCCGCGGCCTCAGGATCGCACCGATTGATATCCGCCAGCAATTGCGGCTGGTTGAAACCCGGCGCGCATTGGAGGTTCTTGTTGCAAGCCATGCAGCCGAGCGCGCCAATCGGCAGGAACGTGCAGTGTTCCAGTCTCTCGCGAAATCATTCCGGAATGATGGGCGGAAAAGCTACCGCCGATTCCTCAAGATCGACCAGAAATTCAATATGGCGGTCGCCGCCGCCTGCGACAACGAGTTCGCCGTCAACGCGCTTGGATCCCTACACGGACTTTCTCGCCGCTTCTGGCACTATTATGCCGGACATGAAGACGACCTCGGTCTGGTTGCCGAAATGCATGCTGAGGTCGCCGAGGCTATCGCGGTGGGCGACGTAAAACGCGTTACCGAAGGTGTGACAGCCCACATGAATTACATCCAGGCATTCACGCGCGCGATGCTGAAGGACTGAGGGGTTCAAGATGATCAAGGTGCTCTTCCACTATGAAGCGGGCCCGAACCTGCTCGCAAAGCTTGATGCACTCAAGGACCAGAATATCGACGTGACCTGTTGCGACCAGTCAGACGACAAAAAGTTTGACGCGCTTCTGCGGGAGACCGACGTGCTGTGGCACGTGCTCCGTCCGGTCACGGCCCATCATATAGCCCGTGCACCATCGCTGAAACTGGTTCAGAAGATCGGCGTGGGAGTAAACACGATAGATCTGGAGGCCGCAAAAGCGTACGACGTTGCTGTCTGTAACATGCCCGGAACGAATAGCCGGGCTGTCGCGGAAATGACGCTTCTGCTGATCCTCTCGGCGCTCAGACTCCAGCCGCGTCTCGACGCCCTTTGCCGCAGCGGGCAATGGATTCCGGATGAGACGACGCGGGAATCTCTCCAGGAATTGCATGGCAAGACTGTCGGCCTCGTCGGCTTTGGAGACATTCCCAGACTGCTCGCGCCTATTCTGGAGTTCATGGGCGCAAAGGTGATCTATGCGTCGCGGTCAAAAAAGGACGTGCCGTATACGCATGTCTCGCTCGACACGCTGATCTCGCAATCCGACATCGTCTCGCTGCACATCCCGCTCAACGAAGACACCCCCCACACAATAGGCGCTAATGAGCTCAGCTGCATGAAGCGCGGCGCAGTCCTGATCAACACAGCACGCGGCGGACTGGTCGATGAAAGCGCGCTCTACGCTGCACTCAGCTCAGGACATCTGAAAAGCGCCGGTCTGGACGTGTTTGATCCCGAACCTGCCGCCGGCACAAACCCGCTGTTCCAGCTCGACAATGTTATCCCGGCGCCGCACATCGCCTGGCTCACCAACGAAACATTCGACCGCAGCCTCGAAGTTGCGGTCGCCAACACGCTGGCTGCCGTCCACGGACAGCCCCTCCGCCACCGTGTGGCCTGAACAAGATAATACAAAAAGAGGAAACACCGCCCATGGCGACCGAACACCAAGCACCTGTTGCAAGATCCGGCTTCTATGCCTGGTATGCTGTCATCATTCTGATGCTGGCCCAAACGGTTTCCTTCATTGACCGAATGATCATGGGCCTGCTGGTGGGTCCCATCCGTCAGTCCTTCGATATTTCGGACACGCAATACAGCCTACTTGCCGGATTTGCTTTCGCCATTTTCTACTCGATCATGGGGATCCCGCTGGCGCGCATCGCAGACCGAAGCAGCCGCAAACACCTGATCGCGATCGCCATCACATTCTGGAGCATCATGACCACGCTGTGCGGTATGGCGAAGGGATTCACTTCCCTGTTTATCGCGCGCATCGGTGTCGGCGTCGGCGAAGCTGTCCTGTCACCAGCGGCCTATTCCATCATCACGGACTATTTCGAGAAGAAGTCTCTCGCCCGGGCGCTCAGCGTCTACACACTCGGCGTAACGATCGGCTCGGGCCTTGCCTATGTCATCGGTGGATGGGTTGTAACGATCGCGATGAACGCGGGTACGGTCGTCCTGCCAATGATCGGTGAACGTGAAGGGTGGCAGCTTACCTTCTTCCTCGTTGGTCTGCCCGGATTGCTGGTTACCTTCCTGGTTCTCCTGATCCGTGAACCCGGACGCCGGGGACTGATAGAGACGGAAACTTCCAAGAAAGGCGTTTCGCTGAAAGACGCGCTGAAATTCGTCATCAGCCGAAAGCGCGCCTTGTTCACGCATATTCTGGGCGTTTCTCTCTTCGTCATGGTCGTGTTCAGCCTGAACATCTGGGGGCCTGAATACCTGATGAGGACGTTCTCCTTTTCTCGCGGAGATGCCGGTCGCACGTTTGGCGTTCTGATGATGATCGCCGGCACCACAGGCCTGCTGACTGGCGGCGCCCTTGGAGACCGCTGGTTCGCCAAGGGAATTCCCGATGCCTATAGCCGGGTGATCCTGTTTTCGATGGCTGGGATGTGGCCATTCGTCGTTGCGCTCGGCTTCGTCAGCACACCCTTGCTCGGCCTGATCTGTCTATCGGTTGCGGTTTTCTTCTCTGCTTTTCAGGGCGGCATCGCCGGCGGCCTGATACAGCTGATGGCGCCGAACCAGCTCCGTGGGCAGACCGTTGCGCTCTACTTCCTGGTCGCGAACTTCATTGGGATGGGACTCGGGCCCACAGTGGTGGCGAGCGCAACAGACTATGTGTTCCACAGCGACGCCGCCCTCAACAAATCGCTCGCCCTGTGCGGCGGGATTGTGATCCCGCTCGCCGGGCTGATCATGCTCTGGGGTTTGCCGGCGATCCGGAAAGCCGTTGAGGAAGCCAGGACCTGGGAATAGAGGCCGGAGCCTAGCGCGTGGGCAGATGCCAGATCGGCGATGCCCACGCATGTTCCTGTATCATGACGTCGGCATCCGGGAATTCTTCGCAACGTCCCGCTTCCTGGCACAGATAAGAAGACCATCTGGGAGTCGGGACTTCGGTCACCCGTGCATACCAGTATGAAGGGGCTTCAGGATCGAAATCCGGGTCAGACCAGACCACACATGCGTTCGCTTCGCCTGCTTCGCTCGTCCAGACCGGAATGACCGCTTCTTCATATCTGTCACCAGACAGCGAGCCTTTGATGACCTCGATTTTTTGCAGAGGGGCCTTGTCGCCTGTTACGGCGACCCGGAACGTCGCTGTCTGGCTGGCCTCCGGCAAGACGCTGCCCATGGACGTGCTGCCAGCAACCGGTGCAAGGGCGCCACCTGCCAAACAGGCAGGCACCTCCCCTCCTGCCGAAGCATCAAAGCGCAGCGCGATCCGTGGACCACTCGTGGCATAGGTTTCCCGGTTTTTCAGCGCGTTGAAGATGTCGTCGCGTGTGTTCTGCTCCGCCCAGACAGCAACGAGGCCACCGGGATTGAAGCCTATCCGACTCATATTGCGTTCGAAGTTTCCGATGCCAAACACCGTTCCCTGCCATTGGTCTTCTTCCACATAACCACCCAGCCCGGTGTGACTGTCAGTCGAGCCGATAAAGCCGACCTGCAACGGATTGCCTTCGGCATCCTGCCGGTTGGCATAGGTTATCAACCCGCGTCGCAGGAGCCCCCGTGCATAGGTCGAGCGCATCTGCTCCCACTCTTCTTCTTCGAAATCCGCGAGCGGTTTCGGTCTGGAGTGAGACGTAATGTAGTTTTCATAGCTGCAATCCGCCGAAGTTTCGCGGTCTGCATATTCCGGCAGGCATTCGCTGGTGCCTTTTTCCTGCGTGATTTCCACCAGGCGCTCATAGCGCGTTCTCAACGCCAGCGTACGTTCGCTTTCCGTCTCAACGTCAAAGCTCTTGCCGTCTCCCATATTCATGTTGTGCGCGATTGTAATGGCGTCGCACCCATCCTCAGCCCGGCATCCCGCCTCAAGCTTGGAATAGAGCTGGTCGATTTCAGGAAAGCGGAGATAATCGACCGGAGTGGGCGTCACCTTGTCGCTCGCAAAGATGATGTTCCGATGCGTGTGGGAGTAATTCGGTGTGGCCGACCACTCAAACCCGTTCAGCGCCGTGAATGTGCACGGATCATCTGCTTCATTGGTCTGCTGCTGCAACCGCTCCCATTGGCTGAGCAATGCGCTGTCACATGCAGCTGGGTCTTCTGTGCAGATATCTGCCTTCGCAGGCTGCGCTTGTGTCAGCGTCGGGTTCACAAAATCCCGGAAAACAGTTGCCCCGGTTTCCTGAGTGCTCTGGTCTCGAAGCTTCACGCAGTATGGATGCGCCGACATACGCGGGTCGGTGCAGGTATACATAAGGTCCAGCCATTCGGCATGGTCGGTCACCGCCATGAAATCGAGCGGGCGGTCGAGCTTCACCTCTCCTGCCGGTGACCCCACAGGGTTTCCTTTTGCGAACCGGTAGGCTTCCGCCGGCGTGCGCAGCGTCCCGAACCCATACGCATCGAGTGAATACGCCGTATGGACATGCAGGTCGCCCCAGAACACCTGCTTGTGCCCGGGGCTGTAGCCCGGGCAGCTCACCTCTACGGAGTCAGCCGAGTCGGCGTCGACGGAGGCAATCCCGCTATCCGATAGGTTCCCGGCCGATGGGGTCCCGGACTGGCTGCACCCAGCCAGTACAAAGCTTGTACCAATCAACGCGATCATGCCGAAGGGCTTGCCGGAGGCCCGCCCTTCCCGTCTCGTTCTATCCGCAGTCATACGATCAGGCGTGATAGAATTCTGAGACTTCCCGCTTGTCGAGGGCCTCTGCCCCGAACAGTTCCTCTTTGCGCTTGCGGGTTTTCTCAGTCCACTCACGTGTAATCTTCCGCGCGTCAGATTCTTCTTCGTCCAGGATCTTCGTGTAATCTGGCGTGCGGCAGGTGATTTCGCACTGGTAGCCGTTCGGGTCGTAGAAATAGATCGACTTCACGAAACCATGGTCGACAGGCCCGGCACATTTAATCCGCGCATCCTTGATCTTGCGTTTCCAGACTTCGAGGTCCTCGAGATTGTCGATTTCGAATGCGACATGGACGTCGAAGCTGTCTTTCTGCTCAAACTGGTCCGGCTTGACCGTGTACGGCTCATCAAAGAACGCGACCATCGATCCATCTTCCATTTCGAAGAAGAGGTGCATGTATTCGCGCTTGATGTCCGTGCCGGAGACCTCTTCGAAGGTGAGGGCAGCGCGATACCGCAGTCCGAGCACTTCTTCATAGAACCAGCGCGTCTGCTCGGCATCGCGGCAGCGGTACGCCGCATGGTGGATGTTGGTCAGCTTCGAGAGAGACATGGCTATTTCCTCCGATTGCGCGTTCGTCCGGTTCGCGCGTCCTGTTTGTGTTCTTGCCTTGCACACTACCTAAAAAGCACTGTGCGGCGAATTCCTGTTCGCCTCAAATTCAACCCGAAACGCAATTTTTGTCAATAACATTGACATTTAAGGCCAACTCGACACTCTGCGCGCCAGAGGGAGACAAAGGGAACACTTATGGCTGACACAAACGCTGCCCCGGTCCGGAATACAGAGCAGCTGACCGACGAGCTGGTCGAACGGGCCCGCGCAATTGCGCCGGCCATTGCTGCACGCGCAGAAACGTCCGAGCGCGACCGACGGGTCGCCGACGAGACAATTGCAGATGTCGCTGAGGCAGGTCTGTTCGAAATCCTGGTCCCACAGCGCTATGGCGGGCATGAGCTTGGCATCTCTTCGATGGTGAAAGTGATGAAGGCCCTCTCACCGCTTGATGTGTCGACCGGCTGGACCCTTGCCTTCTACATGGTTCACAATTGGATGTGGTGCCTTCTGCCGGAAGAGGCGCAGAAGGAAATATTCGCCGATGGCCCGTCACGTCTTGGGCCGGTAATGGTGGCACCGACCGTAAAAGCCCAGCCTGAAGCAGGGGGTTACCGCATCAATGGGCGCGCAAAATGGGGCACCGGCTCCTCCCACGCGCAATGGTGCATGGTCTCTGGCATTGTCGAGGAAGACCTGCCTGAACCCGTCGAAGGCCAGCCCCCTCGCCCGCCTGCCGTACGCATGTTCGCCATGCCCTGGAGCGAGGCCAAACTGGAAGACACCTGGCGCACGTCCGGCATGGCTGCAACGGCCAGCCATGACGTGATCTTCGACAACATCTTCATCCCCGCCCATCGGGTGATGGACGCCACGCCCGCCCGATCCGGCGAAGCGGAAGGCGCGCAGATTCACGACAGCAGCGTCTACACCTCCGCTTTTACACCCATGCTCTGCGTTGCGGCACTGTCGGCAATCGTCAGCGGAACGCTCGGCGCGGCAGGTCACGCAGTCGAACGGGCAAAAACATTCCTCAGCACCTTTTCCGGACGAACGAGCGTCGACAATCCAGCGCTCCAGATTCGGCTCGCCAAGGCAGACCTGGCTGCGCAAACCGCATCCCGGATGATCGACGCGCTGGCACAGGAAATTGAATCGGACGCCACGATGCCGCCGATACCGCTGGAAAACCGGGCCCGTCAGCGTGCGATGTCCTCCCATATTGCATCGATTTGCCGTGACGCGGTGACTCTGCTCGCGCAGGGATCTGGCGCCAGCGGACACATGTCGGACTCACCGATCCAGCGCGCTTTCCGGGACATCAACATGGCGTCCTGCCATGTCGTCTTCGACCAGGACCCAACGATGGAATTGCACGGGAAGATGCTTGTGGGACGGCCGCCGCCAATTATCCTGGCGTAACCGTCCGATCACGTTTTCAGATGGGCATCAGGACTCGTCGAAGATCGGCGGCGCGTCCCAGTTCCAGTCTTCCATTGAGTAGAGCATCTCGAGTGTCTTGCGCCCGCCACGGCGCGCGAGTTCGCCCTCGAGGCGCCGCAGTATACTGACGGCATCGCGCCGCATGGAATTTCCTTCCCGCGCGAAGCGGACGATCTTGCAGCGCTTGTCACAGGGATCGTCGTCCAGTTCGACGAGTTTTTTGTCCACCAATTGCGAAAGTGTCTGATTAATGGCCTGCCGTGTCAGTCCGAGATTCCGGGAAACCTCAATCGGCCGGACAATGCCAACCGACACGAGCAACATGACCTGCGATTCCGTGCGGGACAGCGGCGGCCAGCCACGGGCTTCCATGTTTTGCTGCAGCCCTTTGTCCAGCCAGATGAAGGCGCGCAAAAACTCCCACATCAACAGGGGATCCTGAGGTTGCCCCGCCTCTGATTTCGTCAGCGGCCGCCTGGCGACCGTGTCCTTATTCGTGAGAGTTCCAGCCATGGTTCTTACCCACCTTTCCCAGATGTGATCGTCTTCCGCCAGCAGCTTGGCAACAATCAGATTCAGCGCGCACTGTGCACGGAGTTGAAAATTCTGGCAAAAACAGTGCGCAGTTGTGTCTTACCAACACAGTATTCTTCGTCGCAGAACATCGCAAAAGGACTTTCCTGCGGGACCGCATCCGCCTACGGGAAAGGCCTGCGCAAGGTCAGGCGACGCAATCAATTGCTTCTTTCCCAAGCAATCTCCGAACCCAGCGTGCCGTATCTGCGAGCTGTGTCCTGTCGAGGCCGATTGGCGTTCCCGCGCGCTCGAACATATACGCAACATCCTCGCTGCTGACATTGCCCGCGGCACCGGGCGCAAAAGGGCATCCGCCAAGTCCGCCGACCGACGCGTCCACCGTTTTCGCCCCGGCCCTCACGCCGGACCAGACATTCGCGATACCGGTTCCCCGTGTATCGTGAAAATGCAGCCTGACCGGGATCGGTGCGACCGCCCTGACCACACGGCTGACAAGTTGTTCCACTTCGAGCGGGGCCGCCACACCGATTGTATCTGCCAGTGCGATCTCCCGCGGATTTGCCGCGGCGAGTTTGCGGGCAATGTCCACGACCCGGTCATGGCTGATAGCGTCCTCAAATGGACAGCCGAACGACACCGCAATCGTCGCCTGGCCTGATACGCCATGGGCCTGTGCCAGACGGATGATGTCGATCGCGGTCGTCACCGTCCCATCAGCGTCCTGCCCCTGATTGCGCTGACCGAAGGTATCTGAGGCGCAGCAAACTGCACCAAGCTCAGCCAACCCCGCTTCCAATGCTCTCATTGCACCGTGCTTATTCAGAACAAGGCCGATATAGGTGACATCGTCACGCTGGCGGAGACCCGCAACCACCGCTTCGGCATCCGCCATCTGCGGCACGCGAGCGGGATTGACGAAACTCGCCACCTCGATCCGACGGGCGCCAGCCTGAATCATCCGGTTTACAAGCTCGATTTTTTGCTCAGCAGTCAGAGTTCTTTTCTCGTTTTGAAGTCCGTCGCGGGGAGAAACCTCGACGAATTCCGGAACCTCGATCTGTGACATGAGCCCCTCCCCTGTTGAAAGCGTCAGGCGTTCGCCAAGGCACTGGCGACTTCGACAACCCGTTTGCCCTGAAACCGCGCGGATGCGAGATCATCTTCGGTCGGCGGCGCCTTGCTACCACCGTAGGAAACCGAAGATGCCCCGTACGGCGTTCCGGCTTTGAACATGACAGGATCAGCATATCCCGGTGGCACGATGATCATGCCGAAGTGCGCCATGGGGACGAACATGGTCAGATTGTTGATCTCGTTTCCCCCATGAAGACTGGAGGAGGATGTAAAGGCCGATCCGACTTTTCCAGCCAGCTTTCCCTGAAACCAGAGCCCGCCGAGACTATCGAGAAAGGCCTTGAGCTCGGACGCGAGCAGCCCAAAGCGCGTCGGGGACCCGAGGATGATCGCATCTGCCCATTCGGCATCAGCCACGGTCGGGGCTTCGTAGGTCGCATTCATCTGATCGGCTGCCTCTTTCCAACCTTGAACGAAGCCCATCGTCGCATCGTCAACCAACTCCCTGACCCGGCGCATCCGGACCTCACCGCCCGCCGATGTCGCCCCATCGGAAATTGCCTGGGCCAAAGCCTCTGTCGAGCCATCCCGTGAATAGAAGGCGATCAGAACTTTAGCCATGGTGTATCCTCTTATTTGCAAACTGATTGTTTCTAACGCCTGTTCTAGGGTCGAAATCTTATTTGTAAATATTTTTGACATTCTGTAGGCAATTCAAAGTCTGGCCAGATCCAGTTCGATACCCTGGAAAACATGAAGGAGATGAAGCTGATGGACACCCTTTTGATCGAGCAAAAAGGTGCGGTTGAACACGTCACGCTCAATCGCCCGGATAGCCTCAATTCGCTGGACGACGACCTGACCTTCCGGCTGCTTGCCTACTTCGAAGGCCTTTCTTCCCGGCCCGAAGTCAGAATTGTGGTCCTGCGAGGCGCCGGACGCGGCTTCTGTTCCGGGCTCGACTTGTCCAGCGACCAGGCGAATGGGTTCGTTGATGGGACATTGCCTGAAAAATTCGCGATCCAGCACAGACTCGGCAAGATCATTCTCGCGATGCGCAAATGCCCCCAGCCTATCATCGCCGCCATACACGGGGTCGCATCCGGGGGAGGATTCTGCCTCGCGATGGCGTCGGACATAAGACTGGCCAAACAGAAGGCGCGCATGAATGCCGCCTTCATCCGCATCGGCCTCGGCGGCGGCGATATCGGCGCAAGCTATTTGCTCCCTCGGCTCATCGGCTCTGGACCGGCGAATGCGCTACTGCTCACCGGGCGCATGCTGGGGGCTGAACGCGCGTTCCAGCTCGGCCTGCTGGCGGATATCGCCGGACCGGAGGAACTGGATGCCCTCGTCGACAGCTATGTCGATGACATGATGTCGACCGCACCTCTCGCCCTGCGGATGACCAAGGAAATCCTGAATGTGAACATCGACGCACCGGGTCTGGAAGCTGCGCTCGCCCTCGAAGACCGTAATCAGGTGATTCTTTCCCACACCCGAAATTTTGCGAGTGCCGTCGAGGCCTTCAAGGCCAAGCAGCCCGTCCACTTCTCTGCGGAAGGCGACAATCCTCGCGAACCAGATTGATCCCAAGGTTCAGCGCTCAGTCACATGCTGCATCTGATGTGACCGGCTTGTCCCCCAGGATTTTGAGGATGACGTCCTGGATCACCTCAAGGAGGGTGGCACGCTCCTGTTCCGGATGACGCAGGGCACGGGCGGACAAGCCGGAGAAGATTGTAAAGATCAACTCCGTCCGGGTTTCAGGATCATCAATTCCGGCCCGGCGTAGAATGGACATGAAACGCCGGCGCATCTGCGCATCATGATGCTGCATGATCGCCGCAACATCCGGATTCCTCTGTGCCTCTGCCAGGATTTCAAAGTTCAGGACCGTCCTGAACGGCTCCTTGTCGTTGGAAAAAATTGTGGTCGTCAGCTCCGCCATCTCGATACGAAGGTTTTCCGGTGACAGGTCTTCGAACGCTGCAATACTCTCTTCCTGACGCCCCATTTCCAGCTTCACGACAGCCTGGATCAGTTCATCTTTACTTCCGAAATAGTGATAGAGATGCCCCACGCTGATGCCGCAATCGGCGGCAATGCCTGAAATGCCAGCCCCATGAAAGCCTTTGATTGAAAAGTGTTTTTCGGCGCATTCGAGAATCTCGCAGATCCGCGCTTCTCGCTTTGCGGCCGTCTTCGACACAGGCATTTCACCCATCTGTTCTTTCTCCCCCCTGTTAAATATCTGCACCTTGACTTTGTGCACCGCATCATTAGATAGAGCGTTCATTCTATTTTGATAGCTCTCCTCCCAGCTCGCCGTCAAGGATCGTTTTATGCAAACCGCCAAGAAGAGCCTGCCAGCACTATTGCTCGCCGCGACCATGGTGCTCACCGCTTGCGGTGGTGAGACGGCGAGCCAGCAAGCCGCTGCTCCGCCAGCCCCTGTCGTCCAGACCATGACGGTCCGCCTCACAGATGTGCCGAATGTCATTGAACTATCCGGCCGGGCCCGCGCCTTTGCCGAGGCGGAGATCCGCCCGCAGGTGACCGGCATCATCAGCGAGCGCCTGTTCAAGGAAGGCGACACGGTCAAAAAAGGTCAGGCGCTTTACCAGATCGACGCTGCGGAATACTCCGCCGCAGTCCGCAGTGCCGAAGCCGCCCTGGCGCGCGCTGAAGCCACGGCTGCCGTCGCTCGCGAAACAGCAGCGCGTTTCGAGCGGCTGGCGAGCATCAATGCTGTAAGCCAGCAGGAATACGATCAGGCCGTTGCCTCCGCCAGCCAGGCAGAGGCCGACATCGGAATCCAGAAAGCTGCCCTCGACCGCGCGCGTATTGATCTCGCGCGGACAAAAATCTCATCCCCGATCGAAGGCCGTATTGGCCGATCATCCTTCACTCAGGGTGCACTTGTCACTCAGAACCAGACAGAGCCACTCGCCCGTGTGCTGCAGACTGACCCCATTTATGTCGACCTCACAGTGTCCAGCGCCCGCCTGCTGACCTGGCGCCAGCGGATTGCGGACGGAGACATCGCAACCACGGATCAGAACACGATACCGGTCGACATCATCCTGGCCGACGGCACCCCCTATCCCCTGCCCGGTGATCTGGAATTCAGCGAAGTGAACGTTGAAGAAAGCGCCGGCACGGTCGCTGTCCGGGTCGTCGTTCCCAATCCGGAAAACCTGATCCTGCCAGGCATGTTCGTGCGGGCGAAATTTGTTGCCGGCTATTACGAGAATGTGGTGACCCTTCCGCAGTCTGTGGTTTCCCGCACTCCGACCGGGGATGCGACTGTCATGGTTGTGGACCGGGAGGGGATCGTTCAGCAAAGACGGATTACCGTTGAGCAGAACACAGACAATACCTGGACGGTTCTGACCGGTCTGAGCGCCGGCGAACAGGTTGCCACGGCAAACCTGCAGACCATCCGCGAAGGCATGAAAGTTGAGCCGCAGCCCGCCAGCGAGCAAACCTCTGCTGCGCAGGACACGCGCGGCGGATCCAAATAAGGCACACAGGTTAGACTGATGGCAAAGTTCTTCATCGACCGCCCGGTATTCGCCTGGGTGATCGCGATCCTTATCATGCTTGCAGGCGGCCTCGCCCTGCGCACGCTTCCGGTCGCGCAATACCCCGATGTTGCGCCAACGACGATCAGCGTCATGGCAAACTATCCCGGTGCCTCCGCACAAGCGGTAGAGAACTCCGTCACCCAGATCATTGAACAACAAATGACCGGGCTTGACGGGCTCGACTATGTCAATTCGACGTCCAGCTCAGACGGGTCTGCATCCATCACACTTGCTTTCCGTCCGGGCACTGATCCCGACATCGCTCAGGTGCAGGTCCAGAACAAGCTGTCTCTGGCAACTCCGTTCCTGCCTGAACAGGTGCAACGCCAGGGCGTGACGGTCAGCAAGGCCAGCACGGGCTTCCTGTTGATCACATCCCTGTATTCACCGGGCGAAACGTTCGACCAGACAGACCTCGGCGACTATGTCCGGTCCAACATGTATGACACGATCAGTCGCCTTGATGGCGTCGGCAGTGTCACCGCGTTCGGATCCCCCTACGCCATCCGGGTCTGGCTGAAACCGGAAAAATTGGTCGAGTACAATTTGATGCCCGCCGATATCGTGCAGGCGATCCGCGACCAGAATGCGCAAATTGCATCCGGTGCCCTGGGCGGCGCACCGTCTGTCCTGGGTCAGGAAATTAATGTCACCATCACCCTGCAATCGCTTCTGTCCACACCGGAGCAATTCCGGAACCTGCTTCTAAGAACCACTCCTGAAGGCGGGTCCGTGCGGCTCGGCGATGTTGCAGACGTCGAATTGGGGGCGGAGAACTACGCTTTCATTTCACGATTCAACGGATATCCCGCGACCGGCTTTGCCGTCTCACTCGCCACGGGTGCCAACGCGCTCGACACGGCCGAGCGCGTGAAGGAAACCGTCGAGGAAATGTCCCACAACTTCCCGGAGGACATGGTCTACGCGTTCCCGGTCGATACCACACCCTTTATCGAAACCTCGATTCATGAAGTGCAGAAGACCCTGTTCGAAGCGATCGCACTGGTCTTCATCGTCATCTTCGTTTTCCTTCAGAGCTTCCGGGCATCTTTCATTCCGCTGATTGCCGTGCCCGTCGTTCTGCTGGGGACGTTTGCCGTCCTGCTCATCATGGGCATGTCCATCAACACGCTGACCATGTTCGCCATGGTTCTTGCCATCGGTCTTCTGGTCGATGACGCGATTGTTGTTGTGGAGAACGTCGAGCGTGTGATGTCGCAAGACAAGCTGCCGCCCCGGCAGGCCACCATCAAATCGATGGAACAGATTACTGGCGCACTGGTCGGGATTGCTGTTGTTCTGTCGGCCGTCTTTATTCCGATGGCCTTCTTCCCGGGGTCTGCAGGCGTTATCTACCGGCAGTTTTCCGTCACCATTGTATCCGCAATGGCCCTATCGGTTCTGGTGGCAATTATCTTGTCCCCTGCTCTCTGCGCGACGATCCTGAAGCCTGGCCATGGCGAGTCCCATTCGCTGCTTTCCGCACCGGCGCGCATATTCAACAATGGGTTTGACCGGCTTTCGCAGGCTTATGAAGCCACGGTCGAGCGCGCCCTGCGGCGCAAGGGAATCATGCTGGCAGGCTTTGCCGTGATCGTCGCCCTGACCGGGCTCGCCTTTATCCGATTGCCTGCATCCTTCCTGCCCGACGAAGACCAGGGCAACTACTTTACGCTCGCCCAGCTGCCGGCCAATGCCAGCCTTGAGCGCACGGCAGAAGTAATGGATGGCGTTGTCGATTATTATCAGACGAACGAAGCCTCGAATGTTCGGGGCATCTTTTCGCTCGCCGGATTTAGCTTTGCTGGCCAGGGACAGAATAATGGCATTGCCTTTGCCTCGCTGAAGGATTGGTCAGAGCGTCCCGGACAGGAAAACTCCGTTCAGGCAATCGTCGGACGCGCCATGGGCGCTTTATCCCAGATCGATGAGGCCCGGGTATTTGCAATTTCCCCGCCTGCGATCCGGGAGCTTGGCAATTCGAGCGGCTTCGACCTCTTCCTCCAGAATGATGGAAACTACACGCACGAAGAGTTCATGAGCATCCGCAACCAGCTGTTGGGCATGGCCAGCCAGGACCCGCGTCTGACTGGTGTGCGCCCGAACGGTCTGGAAGATGGTCCGCTGTTCAATATCGACCTCGACTATCAGAAGGCCCAGGCCCTCGGCGTGTCGATCTCCGATGCCACCAACCTGCTGTCTGTCGCTTTCGGCGGCACCTATGTGAACGACTTTATCGACCGTGGCCGTATCAAGCGTGTCTACGTTCAGGGCGCGGCAGCTGACCGAATGCAGCCGGACGATGTCGGCGACTGGTTCGTCCGCACCAACACGGGCCAAATGGCGCCGCTGGAAGAGATTGCCAGCTCCAACTGGTCCTACGGCCCGCCACAACTACAGCGTTTTGACGGTGTGCCAGCATTCAACATTCAGGGCTCGGCGGCACCCGGTCAGAGTTCCGGTGTCGCGATGCTCGCAATGGAAGAGCTGATTTCGCAACTCCCGGACGGCATTGGCTATGCGTGGAGCGGCCTCAGCCGGCAGGAGCGTGAATCCGGCAACCAGGCCATGGCGCTGTACGGTATCTCGATCCTGTTTGTCTTCCTTTGCCTCGCCGCCCTGTATGAGAGCTGGACAGTGCCTATTTCGGTTCTGCTGGTTGCGCCTCTCGGCGTGGCCGGTGCCGTCGCTGGCGCCAGCCTTGCCGGACTGTCGAATGACGTCTTTTTCCAGGTTGGCCTGCTGACCACGGTCGGACTTGCCTCCAAGAACGCGATCCTGATCATCGAATTCGCACGATCCCTGGAGGACCAGGGAAAAGAACTGGTTGCTGCAGCGATTGAAGCCGTCCGCCTGCGGATCCGTCCGGTTCTGATGACATCGTTTGCGTTCGGCTTCGGCGTCCTGCCGCTCGCACTCAGCACAGGCGCCGGGGCAGCGGGCCGCAACGCCATCGGCATTATCGTGCTGGGCGGCGTGATCGCAGCGATGACGTTCAGCCTGCTGTTCGCGCCGATTTTCTATGTAGTCGTCCGGAAACTCACCAACCGCTTTTCCGGTCCTGACAATCAAGCGGAGACCCCCGCATGAATACCAAGTCACTCCTCGCAACAGCGCTGAGCACTCTGATGCTGGCAGGCTGCGTCAATCTCGCCCCGGCGTACAGTTCAGGTGAGCTGCCTGTTCCGGCCGCCCTACCCGGCGCGTCTTCAGATGCAGAAGCGGCCCAACCGCTCCTCTGGGACGAGGTCGTCACCTCCCCTGCCCTCAAACAGGTGATCGGCATTGCGCTGGAAGAGAACCGTGACCTCCGCGTCACGGCAGCAAACGTCCGCGCCGCGCGCGCGAACCTGCTCGTCTCCCGCTCGGCCCGCTGGCCCGCCATCGGTGCGAATGCATCGGTCCAGACAGGCGATGCCTTTGATGAAGGCTCCACTGGGGCGGCGGTTTTCGGCGACAGCACATACGCCCAGATCGGTGTCTCCGCCTGGGAACTCGACTTTTTCGGTCGGGTCCGCAATCTCAATGACGCCGCGCTACAGGCCTATCTCGCCAGTGAAGAAGGCGAACGCGCTGCAAAGATCTCTCTCGCCGGAACAGTTGCGGAAACCTGGATGCAGCTTGCGGCAGATCATGAATTGCTGAAGCTCGCGAACCGGACAGCCGAGAGCCAGACAGAAAGTCTCGACCTCACACGGGAATTGTTCGCAGCCGGAACCGCCAGCGAGCTGGATGTGCGCCGCGCGTCAGCTTCGGTCGCGCAGGCACAGGCTCAGGCAGCCCAGTACGAAGCCGCCATGCGCCGCGATATGAATGCCCTGCAATTGCTGGTCGGCGCACCCCTGCCGGGCGCACTGCTGGAGGAGGCAATCCTCTCCCCCGCCCCGGTCGCCCTCAACCTGCCCGTCGGCCAGTCCTCGCAAGTGCTGCTGGATCGCCCGGACGTTCGGGCTGCTGAAGCGCGCCTCAGGGCATCCAATGCAAATATCGGCGCCGCTCGTGCGGCCTATTTCCCAAGCGTCTCACTGACCGGTGGTGTCGGCGTCGCCAGCGGGTCCATCGACGACCTGTTCAATGGTGACGGATCGAGCGGCTGGACCTTTACCCCAGCGATCGACCTGCCGATCTTCGATTTCGACCGCCGGCGCGGAAATGTCGAGGCAGCACGCGCCGAAGCAGATGCGGCGCTGGCGACTTATCAGAGCACAATCCAGCAGGCATTCCGCGAAGTCGCTGATGCAGCGGCCGTAGCTGACACAATTGACCGGCGCCTGACGGCCCTTCAACAGCTGGCGGAAGACACACAAGTCACGTTTGACCTGTCAGGCGAGCGATTCAAATCCGGTCTCGACGGGTACCTTACGGTTCTCGATGCCCAGCGTGAGTATTATAACGCCCAGCAGCAGCTCATCCTCGCCCGCCTGGACAACAATCTGAACAGTATCGCGCTCTACAAGGCCCTTGGCACGTGGACCGAGGACTGACGGGAAAGTAAGTCTGGTGGCGGTGCAGGTAGTCGGGGCCGCCTTTCCACCCAGCTCACCGAAATCAGACACGGAACACAATATCAATAAAAATGCCGGACAAGCTTCTGAGCTTGTAGAGTAAACGGTGTTTTTGAATGCGTTCAGGGGCAACTTCCCTTCCCACGCCATGGAGTGAGGCGACAGGGTGGCTTGCAGACGGTGCCAAACGTGCGGGCAATGAAGTCCGGCGTCTTTATGCGTCGTTCGGAACATTTTCCATAAGTTGGTCCGCATACATCACAGCATTCCTGTTCCTACTTGCCGTGACCCTGTCGCAATCGCCTGTACATGGGATGGACCATGTTGTCTTCCCATTGGGATTCATCGCCACATGGCGATACGGCTGGCAGATGACACATTTTGTGCGGGCGGAGCACTACAGGAACAAGGTCTTTCCCCGTTTGCGCCAGCAGGCCCAGACGGTCGCGGCAGACCCCTCGACACTGCCGGAACATATCGGTGTTGTCGTGACCTCCTATCAGATGTCGGCGTCGGAAAACTTTGGCGTCTACTCCTCCCTGTTTCAGGAGCTGGCTGCTTATGGTGTACCGGCCACGGTGGTGGCGTCGGTGACCGATGACGGGGACGCCCGCCTCATCCACCAGATCTTTGACGAGGCCCGTCTGCCGGGACATATCGATCTGATCACCCAGCTCCAGCTCGGAACCGGGAAGCGTGATGCGATGGCAGCCGCACTGCGCGCCCTGCAGCGCAGCGATGAAACCGGCGAAGGGATTGTGATCCTCATGGACGGCGATACCGTCGTCACGCCCGGCCTGATGGAGAAGACCTGTCCTTTCTTCACAATGATGCCGGACCTGGCCGCCCTCACAGTCAACAATTCGGCCGAAGTCCGTGGCGGCGCTCTTGCGCAAACCTGGTACGCCACGCGATTTGCACTGAGGAATCTGTACATGAGTTCGCTGAGTCTCTCCCGCCGGGTTCTTTGCCTGACGGGACGGTTCTCGGTGTTCCGCGCAAATGTTGCACTGGACACGGCATTTATAGACAGGCTCCAGGTAGACATTCTGAACCATTGGCGGCTGGGAAAACTCCCGATGCTGACGGGTGATGACAAGTCTACCTGGTATCACTGCCTGAAGGACGGATGGGCAATGATCTATCTGCCTGACACCTATGTCAGTTGCATGGAAGAACTGCCGAAAGGCGGCTTCCTGAATGCATCCGCCCGGCTGATGCAACGCTGGTTCGGCAACATGCTGCGTAATTCCGACCGGGCCATCCTGCTGGGGCCCCGGCGCATGGGCCTGTTTACCTGGTGGTGCCTCGTGGACCAGCGCCTCAGCATGTGGACCAGCCTGACGGGTCCGATCTTCCTCACATTCTTTCTCCTGCAAGGCCAATGGGTCGCGCTTCCGGCGTACCTGTCCATCGTCCTTGCGACTCGGTTCATCCAGACCGTCAACGTCGCGCACCAAGGCGGCATTGCTTCACCGCTTGTGCCCCTGCTCCTGTTGCATCAGCAGTTTGTGGGCTCGTTCATCAAGATCCAGGTCCTGTTCCATCTCGATCGCCAGAAATGGACCCGCCAGAATATCGATTCGGGTACGGCGCCCGTCCAGCAATTGCGGACATCGATGTATGGAGACTGGCTCAAGGGCCTGGTTATCACGATCTTCATTTGTTCAATGATAACTCTGGCGGCAATCACAGCGGGAACCTGATCCAAACCACGATGAGCGCAGAAAGACGCCCCGACGACACACGGCCGAACCAGCCTGCCGAAAAGGAAGAGGCTGAAGACTTCGTATCGCTTGGAGATGCGATGGAAGCGGCCGGGCGCGACAAACGCAAGTATCCACGCTATTCTGCGCCCCTGACCATAGAGATCAACGGGCACGCCTATCCGGCGCTTGACTGGTCTCTCAGTGGTTTCAGGATCGGCGAAGTGCGCAATCTTGCGCTGGCCGGGGAAAAGGTCCGCACAACGGTCTCTGTCCGGATCTCCGATTTCGAATTCAGGTTTGAGACGCTTGCGGAGCTTCTGCGGATTTATCCGGAGAAACGGGAAGCCGCGTTCACATTCAGGGGCCTGTCACCTGAAGAGGTGCGGGCACTGGGTTTCATCTCCAGCGCGCATTTGTCGGGCAAGCTGAAAAACGTGGATGGCGTGCTCCGCAATGTCAGTGCCGGGACAACATCTGCAACCAGCGAGGAAGAGGTCGATCACGCTCTTCAGATCGGACGGCGCAAGATCCTTGTCCGGCGGGGCATTTTCGCGCTCCTGGCGGTGCTGGCCTTGTTGAGTGCCAGAGCCTCGGTCCTGGCCATGACAAGCGTCAGCAGTGTTGCCGCATGGGTGGACACGCAGCTGATCGAGATCAGCGCGCCGGAACCTTCGGTCATAATGAACATCCTTGCCGACGAAGGCACGCAGGTGAAGCCGGGCGATGCGATCGCGACCTTGTCAAACCGGCCGCTCGAAGCCGAGCTTGCAGACGCCGAAGCCAACAAGCGTGTCATGGAAGTCCGGTTGGAGGGGCTGCATGCCATCCTCGACGGCCGCAGCGGCATGTTGCAGTCGGAATCCGCTCAGGCGGTCAGGGCGCTTCAGAAGGCACAAACGCGCCGGGACGAATTGCAGGAATCACTCTCGGCAGCCATGGCTGAAGTCGAAAAGCTGAGGTCGGTCTCCACGCCGGGTCTTGTTCCTCTCAGTACCCGCACAAATGCAGAGCAGGCAGTTGCGGAGATCACCGAACGTATCGGTCAGGCCGAACGCGATGTTGAAGATGCACGGTCGCGGCTGAGTGCCGCCCGGTCTGGCTACTTCGTCGGCGATGCCCGGGCAACGGGATATGAACCGGCGACCCTGCAGGTGAGCATTCGCGAAGTCGAACAGGAAATCGCCGCGGCCGAAGTCCGGATTGAAGGGCTCAGAAGCCGGCTCGATGAGCTGTCTGTCGTCAGCCCCTGTAATTGCCGCGTGTCTGAAGTCATCCTACTGCCCGGTGAACGTGTGACGGCGCAGGAACCGCTCATGCGCCTTGAGGCGATGGGCGAAACACGCATGGTCTCGGCATTTGTGAAGCATGCAGATGCACGACGCCTGAAGGTGGGCCAGCGCGTCAGTGTCAGGCTCGCCGATGGCCGGCGGGACCAGAACGCAACGATCACCGATATCAGTACGACCATCCAGCTATCGAGCGAAACCAAGCTTTACAGCCGGGACCTCAACCCCGAGCGGTATGCCCAGTTGAGCATCCGGCTGTCGGAGGCATACGCCGACGCGCCGGGCGCGGCTGTTGAAACCACAATCCACCGGCCCATGTTCCGCTGGCTGGCTGAAATTTTCCGCTTGTAGCTGGCGGTGAGACAGGGATTCGAACCCTGGAGACTATTGCTAGCCTACACACTTTCCAGGCGTGCGCCTTCGACCACTCGGCCACCTCACCGTTTCCAACAGCGGTCCCTCTATCTTATGGGGGCGCACCTCGCAAGACTGTGATTGCCGTTGCAGCAGTCAGGGCCCATATGAAAGAACAGCTGAAGGAGGCCGCCATGCTGTTCACACGTAAGCCCGCTGCGATGCCGACGCCGGAAACGGCGCTGAAAGGCCGGGATCATGCTATCCCGACCGCTGATACACATTTCGTGAACGGGAAGGACCTGCTGGCGGATACGCCTGCCGGGTTTGAGCGCGCGGTCTTCGGTCTTGGCTGTTTCTGGGGCGCTGAGCGCAAGTTCTGGCAGCAGGATGGCGTCTGGCTGACCCGGGTGGGCTATGCTGGCGGATACACGCCAAACCCCACCTATGAGGAAGTCTGCACTGGCCATACCGGGCATACCGAAGTCGTCGATGTGATCTTCGATCCGGCGGTGGTGACCTTTGAAGGCCTGATGAAGGTCTTCCTGGAGAATCACGACCCGACCCAGGGCATGCGCCAGGGCAATGATGTCGGCACACAATACCGTTCCGCAGTCTACACGACGAGCGAGACGCAGGCGGACACAGCCCGGCGGATGATTGCCGCTTACGAGACATCCCTCGCCAACGCAGGCCATACCGGGAAGATCACGACCGAGGTCGCCCCTCTGGACAAGATCTATTTCGCTGAAGACTACCATCAGCAATATCTCGCCAAGAATCCGGCCGGATATTGCGGGATTGGCGGCACAGGCGTCTCATGTCCTGTGGGCCTCTCTGTCTGAAATTTGGTGATCTAGGTTCCGAAATTCACGGCGAAGCGCTTTCGCGTTTCCATCAGGCTCTGCGCCTTGAACATGGCGTCGGAAGCGGCCTGTGCACGCATGATGGACGGATCGGTGCGTAGCGCTTCGACGACCTGGGAGAGATAGCCGATCGCCTCTCGCACCAGCTCAGCCTCGTACTTCTTCGCTGCGCGGGCCAGCAGGGCCCGCCCGATATCCATCCGGGCCTGAATGGCGCGTTCGGGGTTCTCCTGAACTGCCCCTTCGGTCAGGTGTTCCCGGCGCAAGGCAATCACGCGGTCCAATCCGGCAAGGTCCCCCGCCTCTTCCGCCACATGGACGGCCGACGCGCAGAAATCCCCCTCGATCTCGTTGCGGAGTGCTGCGGACATGGGGCCGTCATGATCCAGCATGCCGGACAGCGCTTCGGCCAGCAGGCTGATTTTCTCGGGACGGAAGGATTGCGGATTGCCCAGACCGGGCTGCAGTTTCTTGGCCAGCAGGAACGCGGCCACTCTCGGCATCTGCCCCTCCAGGGACGTATCGCGGGCCGGCAGGCTCAAAGTGAACAACCGGGCATTCGCCGGGCTGAGACCGCCACCCCGGGTCAGGCCATGCAGGACCAGTCCATCCTCTTTGCGTCCATGGCGCTCGCCCCACACAAACAGGTCGGCGTCCGCCGCCGCCATGCGCCGGCGTGCCCGCGCGATGGTTTTCGGCGACAGCCCGCCTTGCAGAACGCTCATGCGTGCGATCCTGAACGGCGCCCCGAAATTGAAAGCGGAAAGATGATCCGTGAGGGCGGCCTGCAGCCACTTGATCGTTGCACCGCGCTTGCCTCCGGCCGGGCGGGCCACGATGATGCGGTAACCCGGCGTTTTGTCCATCCGCAGGGAACGGGCCGCCAGCATGTCGCCAAGGCGGCGGACCAGCCGCACGATCAGGCGGAATGTCAGGATCAGGAGAAAAGCGGCGCCGAGCACACCCAGAACAAGCCCCAGCGCTGCGAGATACTGGGTCTCTCGCACATGGGCGCCCGCCCAAGTTTCTGCCGTTGTCAGCCAGTCCGTCACAGGCATGAAAATAGGACCTTTCAAGCCCCTTGGCGATACGGTTCCTCAGCCGGGCATGCAACAGGGAAACGCTGTTGACGCGGGCACGGCGTATCGGACAGCATGCCAATCGGGTCAGGGTTGGCAGCAGAAGGCAGACAGAGCGAAATGACGGAATTCGTCACCCGTTTTGCGCCTTCGCCAACGGGATACCTGCATCTTGGTCACGCCTGTTCGGCGTTTCACGTCTGGGATACCGCCCGGGCCGCGAATGGCCGGGTCCTGCTGCGGATTGAGGATATCGACCAGACCCGCTGCCGGCCGGAATACGAAACAGCCATCCTTGAAGATCTGAAATGGCTGGGCCTCGAATGGGATGGGCCGGTCCGGCGTCAGTCCGACCATTTCAATGACTATGAAGCCGTTCTGCAGGATTTGCGCGGACGGGGACTGGTCTATCGCTGTTTCCGGACCCGCCGGGAAATCGCGGCCGCCATGCCGGCCGGCGGAAGACCGGACGAGTGGGGATTTGTCGGGCGTCCCCTGCCCGCCCTGGAAGAGGAAACCCGTCTGGCGCGCGGTGACGCGTTCGCCTGGCGGCTGTCACTGGCAGCGGCGCGGGACGCCCTGGGGCCGCGCTACGCCAGGCTGACCTATGTCGACGAAAGCACCGGCACCGCCCGCGCCGTACCGGCAGATCCAAAGCCGTTTGGCGATGTCGTCCTCGGCCGGAAGGAGACGCCGGCCTCCTATCACCTCGCCTGCTGTCGTGATGACGCCTTGCAGGGGGTGACCCATGTCATCCGCGGGGAAGACATCAGGGAGATGACGGCCGTGCATGCCCTGCTTCAGGCATTGATGGACTGGCCGCAGCCTGTTTACCGCTTCCATCCGCTCGTGCTGGGGCCGGACGGAAAGAAACTGTCGAAACGTGCTGGCGACAGGGGATTGCGCGCCTGGCGTGATGAAGGCAAGACGCCGGACGACCTTCGCCGGATGACAGGCCTTCCATGACAGCCATACCCGTTTCCCCGCCGACGCCGCGCTCCTGGACGGGGCCACTGATGGTTCTGGCCGGCGGTGTGGGCATCGGCTTTGCCCCGATCGGTCTGCGGTTCGGTCTCGATGATCTGGGCCCTCAGGCCATCGCGTTCTGGCGCTATGTCTTCGCCCTGCCCCTGTTGCTGGCGCTCGTCTTTCTGATTGAGCGGCGCGCGCCGCGCCTGCCCAACCGGTTCATCCTGATGGCAGGCACCTTCTTCACGCTGGATATCGCACTCTGGCATCACGCCCTGACGCTGACGACCGTTTCAAATGCGACCTTCATCGTGAACCTCGGCAACGTCTTGGTCGGCTTCGGGGCCTGGTTCTTCCTGAAACAGCGTCCGCACGGCTTCTGGTTCGTCGCGGCTGCCCTGGCCATCCTGGGCGCAGCCGCGCTGTCTCTCGGTGGAGGCGCGGAAGGCAAAGGCAATATTCGCGGGGACCTGTTCGCCGTCGGCGCCGCCTTCCTCGTCAGCGGCTATATGCTCTGCTCCAATATTGCCCGGCGCACGATTGGCGGCATCGAAGCGATCTTCTGGCTCACGCTGGTCGAGATCATTGTCTCCGGATGTATCGTTATGGCGGCGGGCGAAGCCTTCCTGCCTCAGTCGCTGGCGGGCTTCCGGGTGCCGATATTCCTGGCGCTGGTTTCACAAATCGCCGGCCAGGCTCTGATCGTGACCGGGCTCGGCCGAACCTCTGCCGCGGTCGCCGGCCTGCTCGTGCTCGTCCAGCCCGTGGTTGCCGCAGCCGTCTCCTGGCGCCTGTTCAATGAACCGCTGACCGGCCTGCAGGCAATGGGCGGAGTCGTGATCCTGTTTGCAGTCTGGCTGGCGCAACGCGGCCGCAAACCGCGCGTCGCAGTCGACTGACGGAGAAAACCGTCACACAAACACCTTACGACGCAGCAAAGTCGAATCCATCGGAGGTCCAAATGCGCAATTCATTCACCGCCCTGCCCGTCATTGCTCTCTTCCTTGCAGGTTGCGCGGCCACGCCCGCAGCGACGGATGCAGAGAGTGCGGCGGTGGTCGAGCCGATTGCCTCCCCGGTCGCAACGCTGGCGCGGGAACCCGCTGTGCCGCAGCAGGCAGGTGACGCCTACTACCTGAATGCGCAGGCCGCCATCGATGCAAAGATCGCGGCGCGCGGGCTGCGCCCGGCCAAGAATGTCATCCTCTTTGTCGGCGACGGCATGAGCATTCCGACCGTCACAGCCACGCGCATCTATGCGGGCCAGAAGCGTGGTTTGGACGGCGAATCCTACAAGCTGACCATGGACCAGCTGCCCTATTCGGCCCTGTCCAAGACCTACAGCAATGACGCTCAGGTGGCTGACTCCGCCTCCACTGCCACAGCCATGATGAGCGGCGTGAAAACCAATTCCCGCACGCTCGGCATCACCGGCGAGGCGTCCTATGACAATTGCGCCAGCATCGAAGGTCACAAGACTGATTCCATTTTCGAGATCGCCGAACAGGCTGGCCTCGCCACCGGTCTTGTCACCACCGCCCGCCTGACCCACGCCACACCGGGTGCCGCCTATTCGAAGACGCCAAACCGCGACTGGGAAGCCTATGTCGGCCGGGGCGGCGCGACGGCAGGGTCTTGCGCAGACATCGCGACCCAGTTCATCGACTGGTCGGCCGGCGACGGATTTGAAGTTGCCATGGGCGGCGGCCGCTCTGCCTTCCTGATGGGCGGCGCGGAAGACCCTGAATATCCGGGCAAGACCAGTGACCGGAAAGACCAGCGTGATCTCCTCGCCGACTGGACCGCCAAGCCGGCACACAAGCTCCTCATCGACCGCGAAGGCTTCGAAGCGCAGGATTTCACCAGCGAAGACAAGGTGCTGGCCCTGTTTGAACCGTCCCACATGGAATACGAACTCGACCGCGCTGAAGATCCGGCAGGCGAGCCTTCCATCTCCGAAATGACCCGCGCCGCCATCACCCGCCTGTCGCAGGATCCGGATGGCTATGTGCTTCTGGTCGAAGGTGGCCGGATCGACCATGCCCACCATGCCGGAAATGCCGCCCGCGCGCTGGAGGAAGCTGACCAGTTCGACCAGGCGATCAAGACGGCCCTGGAGATGACCAATCCGGACGATACGTTGATTATCGTCACAGCAGACCACTCCCACACGCTGACCATTTCGGGCTATGCCAAGCGCGGCAATCCGATCCTTGGCCTGTCGTCGACGTCGCTCGACGGCTCGCCGGACAAGGCGCTCGACGGCATGCCCTACACGACGCTCGGCTACATGAACGGCCCGGGCGCTTGTACCGCCTCCGAGGAGGGCTTCGACTGCTCCCGCAAGGACCTCACCGACGTCGATACGACCGACAAGGATTTCCTCCAGCAATCGCTCTACCCGCTGTGGTCGGAATCGCATGGCGGTGACGATGTGGCCATCTTCGCGTCCGGCCCCGGATCGGAACTCATCTCCGGCGTGATGGAGCAGAACGAGATCTTCCAGGTCATGGGCCGCGCCAGCGGTCTCGTCGCCGGGCCGGAGGGCGAGTAACCCCCCAGCCCTCTCTCGCTGGCGTCAGGACGCACGCAGCGCGCCTGACGCCAGGAGGGGGATGAAATAGGCAATCGCGAACGCCGTGTTCGACACAGCGTTCAGCCCAAAACCCGTCGCGATCGATATGATGCCGTCGATCACGTACCAGATGATCAGGGCCAGCGTCAGGGCACGCCAGCCTTTGGCCCCTGCGGCGGAAATGACGGGCAGCAGGAAGGCGATCGTCAGCCCCCAGCCCATCGTGACCACGCCCATCAGGCCCACGCTGAAACGCATGGCCCGGTCCGACAGAATGGCGCCGCCATCCGGCAGGCTGCCGAAAAGCGTGAGCAACGTGTGGGCAGGCTTATACACGCCCGGAAAGGCCCCCGCCGCAAGCAATCCCCCGAAGGCAACCACGCCCCAGGCCCAAATCGTCATCCACGTCTTCCAAATCCCGGTCATCTGACTCTCCTGCTGGTTTGATGCGGCTACCTTGCCGCGAGGCGTAAGCGCCGCAATTACGTGCGAGGTAATGGACATGCGCACACAAGGCTGCGACGGTGGCGCATGCCCCAGACTGACACCCGGTCCGAAGCGCAAGTTCTGGCGGGACGTCCGGCCTTCGCCGACGCCTTGCGGCATCACCGCACGGCCCGCCGGTTCAGCCAGCTGGACCTGTCTCTGGAATGCGGCATCTCGGCCCGTCACCTGTCCTTCCTCGAAACCGGCCGGGCGAAGCCCAGCCGCGAAATGGTCATGCAGCTCGCAGACGGGCTGATGCTGCCACTGGGGACGCGCAACGCATTGCTTCAGGCCGCTGGCTTCACCGCTGCCTTCCCGGCGTCGGAGCTCGATTCCGATGCCCTGAAGCCGTTCCGCGACATGCTCGCAGACATGATCACCCGCCACGCGCCGAACCCGGCCATGGTCTGTGACCGGCACTGGAACATCCTCGATGCCAATCCGGTCGCCGGAACGCTGCTCTCGGCCCTCGGAGAAGGCATCCAGCCGCTCAACGCTGTCCGCATCCTGACCGACAATCCGGACGCGCCCGGCCTTGTTGCGAACCTGCCCGACGTTCTGGCCGAAATGAGCGGCCGCATCCGGCTTGAAGCGATGGAAGCCCCGAGCGATGAGATCCTGATGGGCCATCTCGCCGTGCTGGAAGCCGCCTGCGCGCGCCATCCGGTCAAAGCGGCCGGGCCGCGCAGCCCGGTGGTTCCCCTCATTCTCAACACGCCGGGCGGCCAGCTCAGCTTCCTGTCGACGATTGCCCATTTCGGCACGAGCGAGGACGTCACGATCCGGGACCTGCGCCTCGAACTCCTGTTCCCGGCAGACGATGCGACGCGTCAGGCACTCGCGTAATTCGGCTGATCCGCCCTCACCCAGCGGCAACTCTGGTCAAATCCCGGTTTCGGCGCGATGCTGAGAAAAAACAGAACACAACCGGAGGAAATGCCATGAAAGCTGCCGTGATGCGGGAGCCCAACAAGCCGCTGTCGATTGAAGAGGTCACGATCGACAAACCCGGTCCGCGCGAAGTTCTCGTCCGGCTGAAAGCCGTCGGGGTCTGCCATTCAGACGTGCATTTCTGGGATGGGAACTTCCCGACCGAAGTGCCGGTGATCCTCGGCCATGAAAGCGCCGGCGTTGTGGAGGCGGTCGGCTCCATGGTCTCGGCGGTGAAGCCGGGTGACCATGTCATCTCCATCCTCTCACCCTTCTGTGGCACGTGCGAATACTGCCTCTCCGGGCACATGTCGATCTGCCACACGATCAACAGGGAACAGTTCCAGCGCCAGATGACGGAAGCCCCGCGCCTGTCGATCAAGGGCGAGAAGGTCGGCCAGTTCCTGAACCTCTCCTCCTTTGCCGAACAGATCCTGGTGCACGAGAACACGCTCTGCGCCATCGACAAGGACATGCCGCTGGACCGCGCCTGCCTGATCGGTTGCGGCGTGATCACGGGCGTCGGCTCGGTCTTCCATGCGGCGCAGGTGGAGCCCGGCTCGACCGTCGCCGTGGTCGGCTGCGGTGGCGTCGGCCTGTCCGCCATCAATGGTGCCGCGATTGCCGGAGCCAGCCGGATCATCGCCGTCGACCTGTCGGACGAGAAGCTTCAGATGGCCGTGCGTTTCGGCGCCACCGATGTGGTCAATCCGTCCAAGGTCAATGCGGTCGAGACGATCAAGGAACTGACCAAGGGCGGCGTGCATTATTCCTTCGAATGTGTCGGCCTGAAGCAGACCGCCGAACAGGCCTATCACATGCTGCGCCCGCGCGGCGTCGCCACGGTGATCGGCATGATCACACCGGGCGTGAACATCGAAGTGCCGGGCATCGAACTTCTGGTCACGGAGAAACGCCTGCAGGGCGCTGTCATGGGCTCCAACCGGTTCCGCATCGACTTCCCGCGCTTCGTGGAACTCTACCGGCAAGGCAAGCTGCACCTCGACGATCTCGTCTCCGACCGGATCGGTCTCGACGGCATCACGGGCGCCTTGCAGAACCTGAAGGACAACAAGGGCACCGTCGCCCGTCAGGTCGTTGTGTTTGACTGACCCGGACGCCGGGTCTCGTCGGCTTGCCGCAACGAGACTGCCTGAATATGCTGGCAAACGCTGGTGCGGCCCATGCGGGACGCACCAGCCATTCCTGTGTATTGACTGGTAGTGAGTTCCGACATCGTGAAACCGCCCTCCTCAGATACAGCGGCAGAAGCACCTTATATCGAATTGCTCGGCGTCGCTTATCAGGTCCCGTTGGACAACACGGCCTTTGAAAGTTTCCTGGACACAGCGCACGATTTTTTTGCCGTGAACCTGAAGACCGGCGAGATCAGCCCGTCTGTCCTGCAGAATGAGGCCGCACAATCGGAACTTGATACGCACACGGATCGGTTGCTGGAAATCTTCGACATGGCCGTCGCGCTGGAAAAGTCGCAATCAGTCAGTCAGGATCCGTATCACGCCGTCCTGCAGATCAGGCCTGGCAGCCTGCAGGTCAGCGGCAATGATGCTGCAGGCGTGTTACTGAAATGCGACCTGCCTGTGCCGCTGGAAGAGCTGCCACTGGATCCAGACACGCGGGGGCTGATCCACAAGACGCTGAACCGGGCAGAAGAACAGGACAGGATTTTCCTGGGCAATATCGGCGAAGATGCCGAAAGCACATGTCTTGGCCTGATCCACCGCCCGGCAGACCCGGACGCGGCCCTTCGCATCTCCCTGTCCTTCGTCCATTGGTCCGAGACATTGCTGGACAGGCTGGGCACGGCGCTCGGCCTGACAGAGTCTGAAACTCAGGTGCTCGCCGGCTACCTCTCCAACAAGGCCCCGAAACAGATCGCCGATGAGCGCGGACGTTCGACCGAAACCATCAAGGCTCAGTCAAAGAGCATCCTGCGGAAGACCGGCTGCGCCCGCATTGCCGACCTGGTGCAGCTGTCTGCTGGCATTGCCTTCATGCTCCATCAGATACCCGGGGCGTCCGGTGATGACCTGCTGACGAGCTGGACCACGCCGCGTGAACACATGCATACGCTGCAACGCGCAGGGCGAACGGTTGCCTTTTACCGGCACGGAACAGGCAAGCGTACGCTCGTCTTCCTCCACGCCCTGATCCAGGGGCCGTTCTTCCAGACTGAATTCCTGGAGCATCTTGCAGCGCGGGACGTCACGCTACTGGCTCCTTCCCGCCCAAGCTATGGCTATACCAGCCCGCCGGAGACCGAGGCGGCATTCGAGGAAACAAGCCTTCAGGATGCACTGGCTGTGATCGATCAGCATACGAGCGGAGAAGTGCATGTCATCGCGCAGCAACTTGGTACCAGCCATGGAGCACGGCTCGTCAATGCGCTTGGCCCGCGCGCCGCATCATTTATCCTGGTGAATGGTGGTATCCCCCTCTCGAAGGAACACTATTCCGGCATGGACAGGCGCGTCCGGCTGGCAGCCATGTCTGCACGGCATGCCCCATCGGTCCTGAAACTTAGCAATGCGCTGGGCCTGCGCAGTTTCAGGCGACGCGGCGCCAAGCATTTCCTGATCGACCGCTACAGCCAATCAGAGGCAGACATGCGGGCCCTGGCCCGGCCCGGTGCCTTGGAAGCGCACGCACTGGGAATATTTCACGCCTGCGAACAAGGCGGTTCGCCCTTTTATCTCGACGAATTATCCAAACACTCAGATTGGGGGCCGCATCTCAATGAGGTGCGCTGCCCGCAATATTGGCTGCAGCCAGAGAAATGCCGTATCGTCCGGCCTGACGATGTACGCGCAGTCACCGAACGCCTGCATGATGCACGCTTCACGATCGAGCCGGATGCCGGTTCGATCATCCTCCATGAGCGGCCCGGCCGGGTCGCAGAATTCATTTCGGAGGCAGTGGACGACGCACTATCGCAGAGAGAGTCGAGCCGATAGTGCGTCCCCCCCACCCAGCTCAGCAGCCCTTGCCTGCAGAGATTCCTGTCAGAGCCGTCCGGCGCAGCTCGGCCCGTCTGGCATTTTCTGCCTGTCGTTCAGCCTGCGCCTCGGCCTGTTGTTTTGCGAGGCCACCGGCAGCATTGGCGGCAAAACCCAGCCCGGGCATGCGGCCAAGCGCACCACTATAGAGCGCAGCATTGACCGCCGCACCGGTGGTGGCGCCCGCAGCAGCGCCTGATGCCTCCGCATTTGCCGATGCCTGTTCCGCCTCGACGATCAGCAGGTTCATATTGTCGATTTCGGCAGAGATCTGTTCACAGCTCATGTCACCGTCTCCGGGCTGATTCGCCACCAGCAAAGGGGCAAGTTCCGCCGTATCTCCGGACGCGCCGGCAGTCGTGCTGCAGGCGGCAAGGACCATTGCCAAAGCTGGGACTAGGATCAGGTGTTTCATAGGAGCGGCTCCATCGCTGTCATTGATGGAGCCATAGACGCCGGAAACACCGGCACCTTCATCACCCTGAAGGGTTAAATCTGGAAATTTCCGCCTGTATCAGGCCCGCAACATCAATTGAGCCCGAACCGGCCGGGATTGTCGTGGATCAGGGCTTCCAGCTTTGGCAGACCTTCGGCGATGCCCTTGGCCAGCTGCTTCGAAACAATGCCGCCAAGGAAAAGCGGCGCGCTCGCCTTGCCGGCCCAGCGCAGCTCACAGCCATCCGGTGTTTCGACCACGTGATAGTCTTCAACACCCGCGGAGATCGGCAGGGTCGACTTGTCGAAATAGAAGGCCATCCGCTTGCCCTCTTCCCAGATGAAGAAGACCTCGTCGATGACCATGTCGCCGATCTCGACCGTCCGCGTCGTGCCGACGGCATAGGGTTCCGGACTGGTCCAGGTCACCTTTGTGATCGCAAGCCATTCCGTCCACGCTTTCGCATCCAGCAGCGCCGCCCAGACGGCAGAGGCCGGAAATGGAAAGGCGTGCGTGACTTTAAGCTTCTCTCCCACGGTGGCGAGATACTCTTCGCCCACCGCCTTGTGCTGCTTCAGCTTCTTGGCCATGCGTGATTCTCCGCTTACCAGCGGATCAGACCGCGTTTCACCGGGCAGTGGAACCCGTGACGCCGCGGAACAGAAGCAGGCTGCCTAGTCCCGCAGCAGCTCGTTCACGCCGGTCTTGGAACGCGTCTGGGCGTCGACCGTCTTCACGATGACGGCGCAGGCGAGACTCGGACCGCCTTTCGGATCCGGCAGCGTGCCCGGTACGACGACCGAGTAAGGAGGGATCTTGCCATAGCTGATCTCGCCGGTCGCGCGGTTCACGATCTTGGTGGACTGGGTGATGAACACGCCCATGGCGATCACCGACCCCTCCCCCACGATCACGCCTTCGACGACTTCAGAACGCGCGCCGATGAAGCAATTGTCCTCGATAATGGTCGGGTTCGCCTGCAGCGGCTCAAGCACGCCGCCGATGCCCGTGCCCGCCGAGATGTGGCAGTTCGCACCGACCTGCGCACACGAGCCGACAGAGGCCCAGGTGTCGATCATCGTGCCTTCACCGACATAGGCGCCAATGTTCACATAAGACGGCATCAGCACGGCGTTCGGCGCAACGAAGGCGCCCCGGCGCACGGCGCAGGGCGGCACGGCTCGGAAGCCGGCTTCCTTGAATTCAGTCTCGCCCCAGCCTTCGAACTTGGAAGGCACCTTGTCCCACCAATTGCCGCCGCCCGGTACGCCGCCGATCATGCCATTGGCATTCAGGCGGAAGGACAGCAGTACGGCTTTCTTCAGCCACTGGTGCACAACCCATTCGCCGTCGGCGCCCTTCTCGGCGACGCGGGCCTCACCCTTGTCGATCAGGTCGATGGCGGCATCCACGACGTCACGCACTTCGCCTTTCGTTTCAGTCGAGAGCGTGTCGCGCGCCTCCCAGGCAGAATCGATTACGCGGGCAAGGGCTTCGGTCATGGGTTTTCCCCCAGTTCTGGTTCTTATTTCAGCGTGTCCCGCGCCGCTTCGAGGAAGGCCGCGAGGTCGCCGGTGACATAGTCGATGTGATCCGGCCCGTCATCCTTCAAAATGTCCTCAAGCGTCGCAGGGCGCGCTTCAATGGGCTCGTGGCTCCAGTCCTTTTCGGAATGCACCAGCACCGTCGTGAAGCCCATATCCTTTGCTGGAAGCAGGTTCCGGGCGAGGTCCTCGAAGAAGATGGACTGTTTCGGATCGACGCCGTGCAGGCCGCAGAACCGATCGTAGGAATCCTGCCGGGGCTTCGGCGTATAGGCCGCATCCTCAATGCCGAAGCTGTCATGGAACAGATGCGAGAGCCCCATCTTCTCGGTCACGCGCTCGGCATGACGGCGCGAGCCATTCGTGTAGACGAACTTGCGGCCCGGCAGTGCCTCGATCGCCGAGCGTAAATCCGGCAGATCCGGCAGCGGTGACAGGTCAATGTCGTGCACATAGTGCAGGAAATCGGCCGGCTCGATCTGGTTCACATGCATCAGGCCCGACAGGGTCGTGCCATAGGTCTTGTAATAGTCCTTCTGGACCTTGCGGGCTTCCTGGGGCGGCAGGGCCAGCACGCGGGAGACAAAAGCCGTCATGCGCGTGTCGATCTCGGCGAACAGGTCGCATTCGGCCGGGTACAGCGTGTTGTCGAGATCGAAGACCCAGTCGCTGACGTGGTCGAACTTCCCGAACGGGGCGATGTGGACGCCGGGGGCCTTAACGGTCATTGCCGCCTGCCTTGGCGAAGTCCCGCTCGAAGAATTCGAAGACCAGCTTGCGCTCGGTCGGAGGAGGCGTGGCCGCGAACAGAGCCGTGCGATAGGCCGAGGCCTCGCACTGGTCGCGCCCGGCGATGGCGAATTTCGCGTGGCCGACACAAAATGCATCCGATGCCTTGGACAGCGTGCGGATTTTCGAGCCGTCTTCCATTTCGCCATAGACGTAATATTCGGTGCCCCGCAGCGGCCGGTCGATCACACGGGCACAGCCGCCAGCCTCAAGCAGCCACCAGCCCCGGCTCTCCCAGCCTTCGGCCCCGCGCCGCGCGATGGAGCTCCAGATCCGCTTCTTGGTGCGATTACAGAGCGTGAAGCCGACATTACGGCCCCGCTCCTTCGCAACCTGTTCGAGGAAGTCGATCAGATCGTCGTCCGATGTGTCGGCCGGCAGCTTGTTCTGCTTGAGGAATTCGCCGATCGCGATACGGGTCCGTCGGCCGATGTTGCCATCGATGGCGCCGCTGGCGATGCCAGCCTCTTCCAGCAGACGCTGCAGCCCGGCTGCGCGGGCCTTGTCGAGGCTGTAATTCTCGATCTCGGTCAGGTCCGTCGTCCAGCGGACCTTGCTGGACACTTCCACCGCGCGGAACCCGCGGGCTTCCAGCCCCATGGGTGCGCATTCGGGCGGGTTTTCCAGCGTGAAGCTCCCCGTCGGGTCGACGCACAGCTCTGTACGGCCGCCCCACTCACGCGCACCGCCGCGATGGGCCAGCGAGGTCCGCGCATAGAGGAAATGGTATTTCGGCTCCAGCGGCGTCTCGACGGCAACCTTGCACTCGCCGGGGCGCAGCTTCAGCCAGCCTTCGACCGTGATGTCCTTTTCCTCAGGCACCCCGAAAGCGGCGTCGATGATGTATGACGTCTTGTTGCAAAGCTTCCAGCCGTCTTTCGCGCCGGATTCCTGCGCGGCAGCGGCAAGGCCAGGGAAACACACGGCAACCGCAAGGGCTGCCAGGACGTTACGAAATGAGCGTTCCAGCGCCATGTTCGGTAAACAGCTCCATGAGGAGGGCGTGCGGCGCACGTCCATCCAGAATAACCGCCGCCCCGACACCATGATTTACGGAATGCGCCGCGGTTTCAAGCTTCGGTATCATGCCACCAACAGCTGTACCGTCCTCGATCAGGCGCGGAATGTCGGCCACCTTGATGTCGCGCATCAAATTCTTGTCCTTGTCCAGCACGCCGGCAACATCTGTCAGGAGCAACAGGCGGCTGGCTCCCAGCGCCTCGGCGAGCGCGCCGGCGGCCGTGTCTGCATTGACATTGAAGCGGTGCCCGTCCGGGCCCATGGCGACAGGCGCCACTACCGGAATCAGCTGGGAATCGGCCTGCAGCAACGCTTCGATCACGCTGGTATCGACGCCTGTGGGCTCTCCCACAAAGCCGAGGTCAAGCACCTGCTCGATATGGCTGTCCGGATCGCGCTCGGTCTTCGTGGCCTTGGTCGCCTGCAGCAGCTGGCCATCGGAGCCCGAAAGGCCGACGGCGAGACCGCCTGCCTGGTTGATCGCCCGGACAATGGATTTGTTGATCGGGCCTGAGAGGACCATCTCGACCACTTCCATGGTCGCTTCGTCCGTCACGCGCAGGCCGCCCTTGAATTCCGAGACAATGCCCAGCCGGTCGAGCAGCTTGCCGATCTGCGGGCCGCCGCCATGCACGATCACCGGGTGGAGGCCGAGCGTTTTCAGCAGGACGACATCGCGCGCAAACATGGCGGACAGTCCTTCATCGACCATGGCGTGCCCGCCATATTTCACGACGACGATCTGCCCGACATAGCGCTGAATATAGGGCAGCGCCTCTGACAGGGTTTTCGCGGTGAACTGGGCGGCGGAGAAATCATCAGTCATGGCCGCCCCTTTAACGCGCTTTGTGCAATCACGAAACGGGTATTCGCCGCGGCAATCCGGGGCATCGGTTCCGCCATCCGATTCGCCAATACCGATAAGGCGCTTGCTGCACCTGAAAAGCCACCTAATGTTGCAAGTGTACGAGGTCGAGGGTGTGCAGCTGATGATACGATTTCTGTCCGGTCTCGGGGGGCTCGCCTTGGTCGTTCTTGCAGGTGCCGGGGTCTTCCTGTGGGATCCTCTGCCTGCGAACCCTTCCCCAGCTGTTCTGGCGGCCACCTCCGAAGGCTATGATGCGGAAATCCTGCGCGACGAATATGGCGTGCCCCACATCCGCGGCGAACGGGACCGGGATGCCTCCTTCGGTCTTGCCTACGCCCATGCCGAGGATGATTTCGAGACCATCCAGGAGGTCGTCGCCGTAACGCGTGGACGCCTGTCCCGCTATCGGGGAAAGGACGCCGCGCCCGCCGATTATCTCGTCTCCCTGCTGGGCGTGTGGGAGACCATAGACGCCCGGTATGAGCGCGACGTGCCAGAAGACGTGAAGGCGGTGGCCGAGGCCTACGCTGCTGGACTGAACCTCTATGCGTCGGAGCACCCGGACGAGACCTGGGCCGGACTTGCCCCGTTCACCCCGCAGGACATCATTGCCGGCTTCCTGTTCAAGACACCCTTCTTTTATGGCCTGGACGAAACGCTGACCGGCCTGTTCTCCGGCGATTACTCACAAGCCATCGCCCTTGATCCGCAGGGTGAGAGGAAAGCCTTCCTCATGGCGCCCAAAACCCTGTCCGAACGCGGATCGAACGCCTTTGCGGTGGCACCTTCCCGAAGTGGAGACGGGGTGACGCGCCTGATCATCAACTCCCACCAGCCGCTGACCGGCCCGGTCGCCTGGTATGAAGCGCACATGGTCTCCGACGAAGGCCTCGACATTACCGGCGGCATTTTCCCCGGCACACCGGTCATCCTGCATGGCTTCAACCATGATATCGGCTGGGCCAACACGGTCAGCGCACAGGATCTGTCGGACACCTACGTCCTGACCCGCAATCCGGAAAATGAGGACCAGTATCTGCTTGATGGCGCATGGCAGGATTTTGAAACATCCACTGCCACCCTTCATGTGAAGCTGTGGGGGCCGTTTGCCCTGAAGGTGAAACGCCCCGTCCTCCGCTCCGCCCACGGACCGGTGATTGAAGCACCGACCGGCACCTATGCCATCCGCTATGCCGGCATGGGAGAGATCCGTCAGCTGGAACAGTATTACCGGCTGAACAGGTCGGCCGGGCTGGACAGTTTCCTCGACGCCATGTCGATCAACGCCCTGCCCTCGATCAATTATGTCTTTGCCGACAAGGCCGGGAATGTCGGCTTCATCCATAATGGACAGTATCCCGCGCGGGAAGATGCCTGGGATTGGGACGGTGACCTGCCGGGTGACCGGTCGGACCTGATCTGGCAAGGCTATCGCGACTGGGCCCACGTGCCGAAACTGATCAATCCCGCTTCCGGCTTTGTCTTCAACGCCAACAACACGCCTTACAGCGCGACGGACGGACCGGACAATCTGAGGCCGGAAGACTTCCCACAAAGCATGGGCCTCCAGACCAACCAGACCAATCGGGCGCTCCGCATCATGGAACTTACGGACGGCACGATCACGATGGACCGGGCCCGCCTGCTCTCCATCAAGTTTGATACCGCCTATGCCGAAGGGTCGGAGGCCCGGCAGGTGATCGATGCCGTGCTCACGCGTGACTGGAACGACGAGCCTGAGCTGGCCCAAGCGGCGGCGTTCCTGGCAGAGTGGGACTTTGGCATGGACATGCACTCCCGCCACGCAGCGCTTGGCGGGCTGACAACCCTGCGCGAGATTACGGCGCGCTTCACCCATGAACCCGCACCCCCACCGGAAACAGCGTTCCGGGAAGCCGTCAGCTGGCTGATGGAACATCACGGCCGGATCGATCCGGAATGGAGCGAGGTAAACAAGCTCGCCCGCGGAGACCAGACCTGGCCGATCAGCGGCGGGCCGGATACGCTGCGCGCCGTCTATCCAGCCAAAATTCGTGATGATGGCGAACTGCACATGAATGCCGGTGACACATGGATTGCGCTGGTGGAGTGGGACAGCGACGGCAATCAGACCGCCCGGGTCATCCACCCCTTCGGCTCGTCCACGCTGGATCCGAATTCGACGCACTATGCCGACCAGTCCGAACTGTTTGCTTCGGAAAACTGGCGCAAGGCACATCTGGATTGGCTGGAAGTCGCCGAAAATGCGACCCGGCGCTACCATCCCGGAAAGCAGGCGGACTAGATCAGGCCCGCAATCTCGGCGCGCAGTTCCGGGATGCCCCAGCCCTTCTCCGAAGACGTCATGCGCACAACCGGGTGAGCCGCGCCGCGCTTCTTGAGCTTTTCGGCGATCTTTGCGGCGAGCGTGTCGACTTCGCCCTTCGCGACCTTGTCCACCTTGGTCAGGACGATCTGATAGGTCACGGCGGACTTGTCCATCATGTCCATGACCTCTTCATCCGTATCCATCAGGCCACGGCGGGCATCGACCAGCAGGAAGACCCGGCGAAGCGACGGGCGACCGCGCAGGTAGGACTTGGTGAGACGCGTCCACGCCTCGGTCTGTGAGCGGGACACTTTGGCATACCCGAAGCCCGGCAAGTCCACGAGGTAGAGCTGGCCTTCGCCAATATCGAAATAATTCAGTTCGCGTGTCCGGCCTGGTTCTGCCGAGGAGCGCGCAAGTTTCGCCCGGTTTGTCAGCGCGTTGATCAGGCTGGATTTGCCGACATTGGAGCGGCCCGCAAAGCAGACTTCCGGCCGGTCGGCGGCTGGCAGCTGCTTCAGGTTCACGACGCCCATGACGAAGGTGGCCTCACCTGCAAACAGGAGGCGGCCCGCTTCCAGGGCGTCGTCGCTGGGGCCCTGCCCTGCCGGGGAAATGTCTTCTGTCATCGGATCAGCTGGCGGGTTCCTTGCCACCCGTGAACAGCTTCTTCACGAACTTGCCGATCTCGGTATCCACACCGTTCCGGCGCATGATGAAGTATTGCTGGATGAAGGACAGCGTGTTCGACCAGATATAGTACATGACCAGGCCGGCCGGGAATCCTCCGAACACGAACAGGAAGATCAGCGGCATGAACTGGATCATGCGGCGCTGCATCGGATCCGGCGGCGGCGGAGACAGGGTCTGCAGGGCCGCCATGGTGGCCCCATAGAGGATCGGCAGGATACCGACGCCGATCACCATGCCGATGAACGGGATGGCCTTCAGGTCAGCCGCGGACCACCACGGGATGAGGCCGAACAGATTGCCGATCGCCGTCGGGTCTGGCGCCGAGAGGTCCTTCAGGAACATGAAGGAGGCGTGGCGCATTTCGATCGTGGCATAGAGCGTCTTGAACAGCGCGAAGAAGATCGGGATCGTCACAAGGATCGGGAGACAGCCGCCGAGCGGGTTTGCGCCTTCTTCCTTGTAGAGCTTCATGATCTCCTGTTGCTGGCGCTGTGGATCCGCCTTGAACCGTTCGCGGATTTCCTGCGTCGGCTCCTGCAGCTTCTTCATCTTCGCCATCGACTTGTAGCTCTGGTTATAGAGCGGCACGAGCGGCAGCTTGACGAGCACCGTAAAGGCAAGAATGGCCCAGCCGAATGAGCCAACAATGCCGGACAGCCATTCGAGCGCATAGAAGAAAGGCTTGGTAAGGAAGAACAGCATGCCCCAGTCGATGGCATCTTCGAAATTCGGAATGCCAAGGTTCTTTTCGTAATCCTTCAGCACTTCGTAGCGCTTGGCGCCTGCAAAGATGCGGTTTTCCATCGTCGCGCTGGCGCCAGGCGCAAGATCAAGCGAAGCGGACTCTGTGCGCAGCTCCAGATCCTTGCCGGTCGCAAGCTTCCGCTTGTCGACGAGGCCGGCAAAGAACATGTCCTGCTGCGGGATGAGCGCGCCCAGCCAGTATTTGTCGGACAGGCCCCACCAGCCGCCATCCGACGACGGGAAAGTGCCGTCCGCGGACTCTCCCTTGATGTCTTTCATCTTGTAGAGGCCATTGAACTTCTTCAGGCGCAGCGAGCCGTCGGTATGGCCCATCAGGCCCATATGCGCGGCCGTGGAAACCGAGGAACCGGGGTCCGTCGCTTCAAGGAAGCCTTTGAAATCGCCAAATCGTTCAATCGATCCGATCGCGCGGAAGCTGCGCGCCGTATCGGACGTGTTGGTCACCTTGTCGGTGAAGGTGAACATGTAGTTCTCGTCCAGCGAGACAGTCCGCTCAATCGTGACGCCGTCGCCTTCCAGCTTCAGCACAATTGGCGAGGTCGGGGTCAGCTTGTCGCCGGAGACCACGGTCCATGGGGAATTGCGCCCGGCAACCAGCGTGCCGCCGGAAGCCCAGTAATATGTCGCGAAGTAGCCGTACTCACTGTTCTCAGGGCGGAACAGGCGCACTTCCTGCTTCTTCTCCACCGTAAGATAATAATCGTGCAGGCTGACATCATCGATGCGCGCGCCGGCAAGACGGATGGAACCATCCACGCCCTGGCCTTCGAACCCGATGCGCGGATTGTCGGCGAGCGCCTCTTCCACTGGTTTCAGCTGGTCGACCGCCACAACACCGGTGTCGGTCGTCTTGGCCTGGGTTTCCGCTTCGATTGCGGCCTGCTGAGCCTCATACTTCTTCTGAGCGGGCTCAACGAAGAATTTCTGATAGCCCAGCACGAGCGCAATCATCAGCACCATTGCGAGCAGAAAATTGCGCTGGTCTTCTTTTTCCATCTCGGGGGTCCCGGAATCTTAAAGCAGGAGCGCCCGGACGGGCGGCGGGTTTAATCAGCGGCGAGGCTTATCAGTGCGCTTTCCATATCGTCAAGCAAACGCGGCCAGCCAATATCAGCGGTATCCTGACGCGCAATGAACACATAGTCCCAGCCCGGCTGCCCGAGGCGCGGCAATAGCTGGCGTGCGGCTTCGCGCAGGCGTCGCTTGGCCCGGTTGCGGATGACAGCATTGCCGATCTTTTTCGTGGCCGTAAACCCGGCCCCGGCATGGTGGCCCGGCTGTTCCTCTGCCCGCTTGCGGGCCTGCACCACGAGGGACCTGCGCCGCTCGGCCTGGCCGCCGCGGACGAAAATGAATTGAGGCCGCACGCGCAGGCGTACGACCTCAATCAAAGCTTTGTCGGTATCTGCCGTCACGGCCATCCCCTTCGGAGAGGCGGACTGGCGCCGGTCTTAAGCGGACAGGGACTTGCGGCCCTTCGCGCGGCGGCGTGCCAGCACCTTGCGGCCATTCTTGGTGGCCATGCGCTCGCGGAAGCCGTGCGTACGCTTGCGGCGGAGGTTGCTCGGCTGGAAAGTGCGTTTCATCGGTCTGCTCTGGAAGCTAAGTGTCTCGGAAAGAGGGGCCAATACAGGCCCGGCAGCGCCGGGTCAAGTCATGCAATCAGCATCAAAAGCGGTCATGCCAGCCCGCCGCCTGCCGGAAGAACCTACAGTTTTCACCCGGTTGCATCCATTGATCTTTACACGCGCCGGGAGTCTTGGTGTGAGTGAGCCTGGGCGGGCCGCTGAAGATGAGATGAGAATATGCGTTTCCTGCGCACGCTGGCGATCTGTCTTGCTGCAACGCTTCCGCTTCCCGCCGCCTTCGCACAGTCGATCGACTACAAGCGTCTGGATGAGCGGATCGGCCGTCTGGCGGCCAATGAAGAAATCGTCGGCCTTGCCGTTGCCGTGATCGACAAGGGCGAAATCAGTTTCGCGAATGGCTATGGCGTGACCGAGCGCGGCGGATCGCCCGTGACCCAGGAAACCGTGTTCCGGTGGGCGTCATTGTCCAAAGGCGTCGCGGCAACGGAAGTGGCGATCCTCGCCGACAGGCACCAGCTGAACCTGACCGACACGGTCTCGAAGTTCAAAACCTCCCTCCGGCTGCCTGGAGGGGCGGAAAATCGCGCGACGCTGGAAGATGTGCTGTCCCACCGGCTGGGCATCGTGCCGAACGCCTATGACACACGTCTGGAAGATGGCTGGGATGCCGCAAGAATCCGCCGAAGCCTCGCCAATTTGAAGCCGCTCTGCCCGGTTGGCGATTGCCATACCTATCAGAACGTTGCCTACGACACGGTTTCCGAAATTGTCGAAGACGTGACCCACGCGCCCTATGCGGATGCCGTCCGGCATTCGGTCTTTGAACCGCTCGGCATGGTGACCGCCAGCATCGGGCGGGTCGGGCTTCAGACCTCCCCCTCCTGGGCCCGCCCCCACACCAAGCGGTCCCGCGTGCCGGGCCCGCCGCAGGAAAAAATTGTCAATGACGACTATTACAATGTTCCGGCCGCCGGCGGTGTGAACGGATCCATCATGGACCTCGCCCGCTACGCCCGCGCGCAGATGGGGCTGGCCCCCGACGTGCTCAGCGAAGCGGCGCTGGACATGCTGCAGACTCCACGCGTCTATACGAGCGGCGAGCAGCGGCGCATGTCCAGCCGGTACCGGGGCACCGTGCGCGACGCCCGCTACGGTCTTGGCTGGCGGATCTACAAATATGGAGAGAATGGCGACCGCGTCATCGGCCACCGCGGCGCCGTCGAGGGCTACCGCTCCTACATCCTGTTCGATCCGGAACGCGACACGGGCGTCGTTATCCTCTGGAACTCCAGTTCCCGGCTTCCGAATGGCATCGGGTTCGAGGTCATGGACATGGTCTACAATCTGCAGCCGCAGGACTGGATGGAGATCGATACGCCCGCCACAGGCGGCTGACCGCCTGACATTCCAATCACGGGTCTTTGATCGCTGAAGATCAAGGCGTGACGGGCATATCCCGGCCAGCTGCGCTATGTCATGGCCTCATTTTGCCCATTCTGGAGCCAACCGCCCCATGCCCGGAGCCGCCTGCCGCCTTGCCCTACCTGTGGCCCTCGCCCTGACACCACTCAGCGCACTGGCGCAGCCAGCCGTGCCGGTTTCCGGCATGGTACAGCAACAACCTGCTGAAAAACCGGTGCATGCCGCGTGGACCTGCCTGCTGAAGAAATACGTCCAGCCCGGCATCGATGGGGTGAACCGGGTCGATTATGCCGCCTTCAAGGCCAATGCCGAGGACCGCGCGGCGCTGGATACCTATATCGCGAAATTCGCGGAGATGGATCTTTCCGGGACCGACGCAGCCACCTTCGCGGCGTGGGCCAACCTCTATAATGCTGTCACCATGCGCTACATCCTGGAGAATTACCCCACAGGCTCGATCCGCGATGGCCACTTGTTTGGCGGGCCATGGAAGAAGATCAAAGTGGTGGCGGATGGCCAAACCGTCTCTCTCGACGAGATCGAGCACGCCATCCTGCGCCCGCGTTTCGGCAATCCGCTGGTGCACTATGCGATCAATTGCGCGGCGGTGTCCTGCCCGAATCTTCAGGTCAAAGCCTGGCAGGCCGAGACGCTGGACGAAGACCTCGCCGCTGCCGCCCGGGCCTATATCAACGACCCCCGCGGCGTGACCGTAACGCCCCGTGGCCTCAGGGTGTCTTCCATCTATGACTGGTTCGAAGCCGATTTCGGCGGATCGAAACAGGCCGTCATCGACCATCTTCTGGCCTATGCCGATTCCGGTCTGGCCGAAAAAATCCACTCCAATCCGCGCATTCGTGCGTATGAGTACAATTGGTCCCTCAACGACACCAAGAAGGCCGAGACCGAATGACCGAGACAAATCACAAACCTGCTGCCCCACTCTGGCAGCGCCTCTGGCCGGTTTATGTGATCGCCGGCGGCCTCCTGGCCGGCTGGCGCCTTGGCCTGTTCGACTATCTGTCGCTGCAGACCCTGCGCGAACAGCATGAAGCCCTGCGCAGCTTTGTGGAGGGTAACCTCCTCATCGCGGTGGCGGCCTATGTCCTGATCTACGCGCTCTCCACGCTTTTCATGGTGCCGGGCGCCCTCTGGATCACCATTGCGGGCGGCTTCCTGTTCGGGCTGGCAGGCGGATCGGTCACGACCGTCGTGGGTGCCACTCTGGGCGCAAGCCTCCTGTTCCTTGCGGCTCGCACTGCCTTTGGCGGCATGCTGCGCGAACGGGCAGGTCCGTTCCTGCGAAAGATGGAGTCAGGCTTCCGTGAAAACCCGCGCTCCTACATGTTCGCCCTGCGCTTCCTGCCTATCGTGCCCTTCCCGGTGGCCAATATCGCCCCGGCCCTGCTGGGTGCACGCTATCCCGACTATGCCCTGACCACCGCTCTCGGCATCATCCCCGGCGTGGTCGCTTATACCTGGATCGGCGCTGGCCTCGGCGCGACATTCGAAGCCGGAGAGAATCCTGACATTGCCGCCGTTGCCGGAAACCTTGTTCCCGCCTTCGCCGCGCTCGCAGTCGTGTCTCTCATGCCGGTTGTCTGGAAGAAATTTTTTGGCCGCAAGATCCCCGAAATCGAAAGCCCGCCCGCATGAGTGACTCCGTCAAAACCCTGAAAGCCGACCTTTGCATCATCGGGGCCGGGTCGGGCGGCCTGTCAGCTGCCGCCGGCGCCGCCATGCTGGGCCTGAAAGTCGTGCTGTACGAGAAGCACGAAATGGGCGGGGACTGCCTGAACTATGGCTGCGTACCGTCCAAGGCCCTGCTCAGCGCGGCAAAGGCCGCAGCCGGCGTGCGCGAGGCCAAAAAGTACGGAATCCGGACTCAGGATCCAAAAACGGACTGGGACGCCGTCAAAGCACATGTTTCCGGCGCGATCGCCACGATTGCCCCGGTCGACAGCCAGGAACGCTTCGAAGGCCTGGGCGTCACCGTCATCCGGGAAGCCGCCCGGTTTGCTGACAAGAAGACAATTGTCTCGGACACATCTTGCACCCAGGCCCGGCGCATCATCATCGCCACAGGCTCGCGCGCCTTCATCCCACCCATCGAGGGGCTGAAGGATGTGCCTTTCCTGACCAATGAAACCATCTTCACCCTGCCGGAGCTTCCGGAACACCTCGTCATCCTCGGTGGCGGGCCAATTGGCGTAGAAATGGCGCAGGCGTTTACCCGACTTGGATCGAAGGTCACCGTGATCGAGATGGGGCGCGCCATGCCGCGCGCAGACGCCGATCACGCGGCCATCGCCATCAAGACCCTGCGCGAAGAGGGCGTTACGGTCCTCGAGCAGCATAAAGCCCAGCGCGTCATGCAGGAGAATGGCCATATCCGCGTGCACACGGACAATGGCACAGCGACGCCCGTGATCGATTGCAGCCATCTACTGGTCGCCACGGGCCGCCGCGCGGTTCTGGACGGGCTGGACCTTGAAAAAGGCGGCGTTGAGTACAGCCAGAAAGGCATCACCGTCGGCGACACACTGCGCTCGCACTCCAATCCGCGCGTCTGGGCGCTTGGCGATGCGGCCGGCATGGAACAATTCACCCATATTGCCGGATGGCATGCCTCGGTCTTTACCCGGCGGGCCTTTTTCAAACAGGGCACCAGGGCCTCCAGCCTGCCCGTGCCCGCCGTCACCTATACCAGCCCGGAAGTCGCGCAACTCGGCCTCACAGAGGCTGAAGCACGCACGAAATTTGGCGGCAAGGTCACCACCTCCGCCTTTCCCTTCCATGAAAACGACCGGGCGATCGCCGAAGGCAAGACGCTCGGCGAGTGCAAACTGGTGCTGCACAAGGGGAAACTGGTTGGAGCGTCCATTGTCGGCGAAGGCGCGGGCGACATTCTCCAGCTTGTCTCCGTCGCCATGTCGAACGGACTGAAACTCACCGCGCTGACCAATTTCATCTCGCCCTATCCGACACGCGCAGAGGTCGTGAAACGCGCGGCTTCCGCCCACTTCACGCCCGTCGTGTTCAGCAAGAACGCGCGGCGTCTCGTCGGCTTGCTCCAACGCATCCCGTAGGCTACTTCAGCGCGTGTGAACGGTAACGCACGCGCACCTCTTCCGGCCCCTGTCCGCCAGCCTGCGTCCGCACGCTGGTACCATGGGCTATCGTTCCGGCTTTTCGGCTTCACCCTCGCCGCGATCCTGTTTGTCGAAGGCCTGATCTTCATCCCCAGCGCCTCCGGATTCCGGAATGCATGGCTGGCCGAACGGCTTCAGGCCGCGCGGATTGCCGCTCTCGCCCTCGACGCCTCACCGTCCCGCATGGTGTCGGAAGAACTCGCCCAGCAATTGCTGGAAAATGCCGAGGTCCTTTCCGTGGCCGAAGTCGAAGATGACATGCATATTCAGCTGCTCGATTCCGGCATGGATATCGAGGGCAGTTTTTACCAGCTCGACCTGCGCGAGACGACCGCTGTCAGCCGGGTGATGCAGGTGATGGGTGCCTTCGCTGCCTCGAAAGACCGAATCCTGGTGATCACGGCCGTCGGCTCGACCCCTGAACGCGTCATCGAAGTTGTTGTGCCGCAGGCCCCGCTCCGGGAAGACCTTTACGCCTATGGCCAGCGCATCCTCGGCCTGTCTTTCCTGATCGCCCTGATCGCGGCGACCGTGATCTATGTGCTCCTGCACTTTCTGGTCGTGCGCCCGATGGCGCGGGTCACGGCCAGTGTCGAACAGTTCCGGATGGACCCCGGCGGCTGGTCCCGGCGGCTGCAGCCAACTTCCCGGCGGGACGAGATCGGCCGTGCGCAGAATGCCCTGTCCGACATGGAAGAGGCCGTGGCCGATGCCTTCCGCCAGCGCGCTCACCTCGCCGAACTCGGCACAGCCGTTGCCAAGATCAATCACGATTTGCGCAACTCGCTCGCCTCGGCGCAGCTTGTCTCGGACACGCTGGCCCGATCGGAGGACCCGCGCGTGCAGAAGGCTGCCCCACGTCTCGAACGCGCCCTCACCCGGGCAATCAATCTCGCCTCCGAAACGCTGGACTATGGCAAGGCCGCGCCCCAGCCGCCGGACATCCAGCCTGTCTCCCTGCGCGGCTGTATCGAGGAGGCCGCGTCGGAAGCGCTCGCCGCCTGGCCGGAAGTCGAGTTTATCGACGACCTGCCAAGCGCCCGGATCATCAATGCGGACCCGGAACATTTGCACCGGTTGGCAGCGAACCTGATCCGCAACGCTGCCGAGGCCATGGTGGCTGCCGCCTCCCTGCCAAAGCGCATCACCGTGACGCTGACACGTGATGGGGTCGAGTTCATAGACACCGGTCCCGGCCTGCCGCCGAATGCGCGGGACAATCTGTTCAAGCCCTTCGCGGCTTCCTCCCGCAAGACCGGCACGGGCCTTGGCCTCGTCATCGCGCGGGAACTCGCGGTCGGCATGGGCGGGGATCTTGTGCTCGCCTCCACCGGGCCGGAGGGCACCGTCTTCCGCCTGGCCCTGCCGGACCTCGTCGTGTGACCCGCTACGCCCCGCCGCAGGAACCTGTCCGCTATGTGCATGTCGACGATCATCTGATCGTGATCGACAAGCCATCCGGCCTGCTTTCCGTACCCGGACGAGGACGGGAAAAAGCAGACTGCGCCGTCTCACGGGTCAAGGCGGAGTATCCGGACGCGCTGACTGTTCACCGCCTCGACATGGGCACCAGCGGCCTGCTCATCCTCGCCCAGTCAAAGGTGATGCAGGTTGCGCTGTCCGGCCTGTTCGAACGGGGCGGCGTGGAGAAGGAATACATCGCGGATGTCTGGGGCGCGCCTGATCCCACCCAAGGCGAGATCGACCTGCCCCTGATCACGGACTGGCCAAACCGCCCGCGCCAGAAAGTGGATCACGAGATCGGCAAGCCGAGCCGGACCCTGTACGAGACCATTGAGACCGGAACGACCCATAGCCGCATGCGCCTCACGCCACTCACCGGACGCTCACACCAGCTACGCGTGCACCTCGCGGAAATCGGGCATCCGATCCTCGGCGACGAACTTTATGCCCACGAAGCTGCTCTCGCCGCCGCGCCGCGTCTTTACCTGCATGCCAGCGCCATCGCGTTCGATCATCCGGGCACAGGCGAGCGCCTCAGGCTTTCCCTTCCCTGTCCGTTCTGAAGTCAGAGCGTCTTGCGCATCTGGATGAACCGACCGCCGCCATGCCAGAGCGGGCGGTCCTCCGCGATCTCAACTTCGAAACCCAGCCGCTTGTAAAGCGCCATCGAAGCCTCCAGCCCGTCCGTGGTTTCGAGATAGATCGAAGTCCAGTCCTGCGCTTCGGCATGTTTCATTGCTGCATCCAGCAATCTACCGCCGAAGCCCAGCCCGCGTGTTTCCGGCATCAGCACCACCCAGCGCAGCTGGCCGGCATCACCCCGGTCCACAATCGCCGCGCAGCCAACCGTTTCACCATCCATCTCGACGAACCAGACGCAGCTTCCGGGGCGCGAAGGAATGTCGGCTTCTCCCACCGTACGACGGACATGATCCAGGAAGTCGGCGCCGTAGTGATGCCCGCCTTCCTGCTCATAGCCGCGTCGATGCAGGTCGACGATGCGCTCGACATCGCCGTCCCGCCAATCGCTGCGGATGTTTATTTCTTTGCTCATGACAATCGCTTCTTCGTCCGGCCTTCGTGCGCGCGGGCATTCGCCGGATCGTCCGGCCAGTCATGCTTGGGATAGCGCCCGCGCATGTCCTTCGCCATATCCTTGTAGCCGCCCTGCCAGAAGGCGGGCAGGTCCTGCGTTGTCGCAACAGGTTTCATGCCGGGTGACAGCATTTCCACCGTAACCGGCACGCGGCCCCCAGCAATCCGCAAATGCTCCGTACACCCCCAGAAGGCCTGCGCCCGCGCCGAGAGGAGCGGAGCACGCGGATCGAGATAGTCGACACGCGCTGACTGTCCGGACGGCAGTTCCAGCGACAGCGGCGCGCCCGTGCGCAGCGCTTCCTGCACCTGCCAGCCGAGCGAAGCCACAAGCGCCTCGCGTACCTTGTGGTCCGCCGGCACCTGCCCCCCGGCCTTCTTCAGACATGGCAACAGCCAGTCCCCGACCGAGGCAAGCAGGCTTTCTTCGCTAAGGTTCTGCGCCTCCACCAGTCCCGACCGCTCCAGAAGGGAGATGCGCGACAGCGTCTCCTCCACCACCTCCCCTGCGCTGATGGCGGCTAAACCCTGCTCACGCACGGCATCCAGCATCGCCTTCGCGGCGACATTGGCTGACGGTTTCGGCAGCGGCGCTTCGGACAGGACGATGGCCCCCAGCGCCTTCACCCGCCGCGCCGTGAAACGTCCCGTCTTCGGATCAAATTCAGCGCGGTCTTCGCTGACCACATCGCTGCTCGCCAAGGCATCTGCCTTACTGATCGGCACGGCGAGCGATATGCGCGCTTCTTTTGAAGCACCGCCAAGATCGGCCACGACCAACCAGTCCGATTTCGCCAGCGGATCATTTTCCGGCAGGGCCGCCGCCCGTCCCGAGGCGAGCAGGTAAGTGCCCGCACTGCCGGGCCGCTTGCGCGCCACCTCGTCCGGCCAGGCACGCGCCAGTAGTTTCGCAAGATCACCCAATGGCGCGGCCCCCTTGCCCCAACTCTTCGCCTGCTGTTGCAGCACGCGGGCGCGCGGCGAGCGTTCCTGCCGGAACCGGGCGAGTCGCTCGCGCAGATCGATGGATGTTCCGCCTACGCCTCGTTCTCCGGCGAGCGCCGCGACTTCGGCAGCCAGTGAACGTTCTCCGCCCTCCGCCCCGGCGACAAGCGCCGCCAGCCGCGGCGATAATGGCAGGCGCGACATCTCCGACCCGAGCGGTGTGAGCCGCCCGTCTTCATCCACCGCACGCAGGGTCACCAACAGGTCAACAGCGGCCTTCAGGCGGCCTGCCGGCGGCGCATCCATCCAGGTGAGGTTCGCTGCGTCCCGCTCACCCCATTCGGCGAGTGTCAGGACAAGACCGGACAGGTCGCTCGACAGGATCTCCGGCACGGGCGCGGGCATCAGACCCCGCGTGGCTTCCTCGTCCCACAGGCGGTAGCAGACGCCCGGCTCAAGCCGCCCGGCACGGCCCCGGCGCTGATCAACCGAGGCGCGCGACGCCCGCACGGTGCTGAGCCGCGAGCCAAGCCCGCCGATATTGTCTTCCGCGACCCGGGACAGGCCGGAATCGATCACGATCCGAACGCCCTCAATGGTCAGCGCGCTTTCGGCAATGTCCGTTGCCAGAACGATCTTGCGCTTGCCCTCCGGCGCTGGCTGGACAGCAGCATCCTGCTCAGCCGGGCTGAGCGTCCCGAACAAGGGCGCCACGATCACATCCGGGCCAAGCCCACCCAGCCGCTCGGCCGTGCGCTGGATTTCGCCCGCCCCCGGGAGGAAAGCGAGAACAGATCCGTCCTCTTCCCTGAGCGCCCGCCGGACGGCCGCCGCCATCCGGTCCTCGATACGGTCCTCCGACCGGCCAAGGTATCGCGTCTCCACCGGGAACATCCGGCCTTCACTCTCCACGACGGGCGCATCAAACACTTTGGATACACGGGCTGTATCCAGCGTTGCGGACATGATCAGCAGCTTCAGGTCGTCTCGGAACGCCGCCTGGCTTTCCAGCGCCAGAGCGAGTCCAAGATCCGAATTCAGCCTCCGCTCGTGAAATTCGTCGAACAGGATCGCCCCCACACCCGTCAGTTCCGGATCGTTCAGGATCCGCCGGGTAAACAGGCCATCCGTGATGACTTCGACTACCGTGTCGGCCGAAACTTTCCGGTCCACACGTGTGGTCAGGCCCACGCGCTTGCCGAGTGGCTCGCCAAGGCTTCTCGCCATCTGCTGCCCCGCCATGCGCGCCGCGATACGGCGGGGTTCCAGCATCAGGATGCGCCCGGTTACCACCGCAGGCAGGTCCAGGAACCCTGCCAGAGAAAGGGGCACGCGGGTCGTCTTGCCCGCCCCTGGCGGGGCAGCCAGCACAAGCCGCGGCGCCTCGCCAAGGCGGGCAGAAATGTCCCCCAGCACCTCATCTATCGGCAGGGAAGCGCGAATATTTGCCATCCCTTGCCGCAATAAGGCCGCCCCTGCCCCTCTGGCAAGCACTGGCGGTCCGATTACAGTGCCGGACAAAGCCCCAATTGCGTTCCCATGATCTCCTCCCTAGGGTCTGGCCAACTTTTGAGGGAGCTGTGGATGAAGTGGTGGTTTGAAATTGACCTGTGGAAGCGCGTGATCGCTGCACTGGTGCTCGGCACAATCGCTGGCATAGGGCTGCGCGCCGGTCTGGGTCCCGATGCGGCTGCGATTTTCGCGACTGACTGGGTCAAATGGCTGGGAGACCTGTTCCTTCGCCTGATCCGGATGCTGGTTGTTCCGCTTGTCTTCTTCACCCTCGTGTCCGGCATGATCGCCATGGGCGATCCGAAGCGGCTTGGCAGCCTCGGCCTGCGCACGATCGGCCTCTATTTCGGCACCACCGCCATCGCCGTCACGCTGGGCCTGATCATGGCCACCCTCTTCCAGCCGGGCGCCAGCCTGTCGCCGGAAATGTTCGAAGGCGTCGATGGCAGCGCGATGCAGAGCATTGCCGAAAAAGCGGATCAGGCAGGCGGCTTCGTCGAACGCTTCCTCGCCATCGTGCCAACCAACCCGTTCGAAGCCCTCGCGAACGGCGACATCCTGCAGGTCATCTTCTTCGCCATCCTGTTCGGTGTCGGCATCATGATCGCCGGGGATTTGGGCAAACCGGTTGCCGCCTTCTTCGACGGCGCCGCCGAAGTGATGATGAAAGTCACCGAATTCGTGATGGAAACCGCCCCGTTCGGCGTGTTCGCCCTGATGACCTGGGTGCTGGCCACGCAGGGCCTCGGCATCCTGCAGAGCCTCGGCGTCCTCGCCATCGCGCTCTACCTCGCCTGCATTCTGCACATCATGATCACTTATGGCGGGATCATCAAATTCGTGCTGCGCCTTCCGCTGATGCCTTTCTTCCGCGGCGTCACTGATGCGCAGGCCGTCGCCTATTCGACCTCGTCTTCCAGCGCGACCCTGCCGGTGACCATTGCCTGTGCCGAAGAAAACCTGGGCGTCGACAAATCCATCGCGGGTTCCGTCCTGCCGCTGGGCGCCACGATCAATATGGACGGCACGGCTATCTATATTGGCATGGTCGCCCTCTTCGGCGCGCAGGCGCTCGGCGTTGAGGTCACGCTTGGCCAGTATGTTCTGGTCGCCCTGATGGCAACGCTGGTCTCGATCGGCGCTGCGGGGATCCCCAGTGCAGGCCTGCTCCTGTCCGGCATGGCCCTGCAACAGGTCGGCATTCCGCAGGAAACCGCCTATCTCGTCATCGGCTTCATCCTGCCCTTCGACCGGCTGCTCGACATGATGCGGACCCTTACCAATGTGACGGGGGATGCCACCGTTGCGACTGCCGTTGCCAAATGGGAAAACGAGTTCGACTACGACATCTATATCGCCCGCGATCCGGTTTGACCTTTTCCAGTTCTGCCCTTGGGCCTATGCTCAAGGGCAGTATCGGGGTTGAATTCGGGCGATGAGGGACTTCCCGTGTTGCGTATGACATTGACAGGAAAGCGCGCGCCCGCGTGAGACGGCGGCCCCGCACCGTTCCGACCTTTGGCAGCCGCCAGCTTGGCTGGGCGGCGGGCGTGGCCATCCTTGTGCTCGTTATCCTCACCGCAGGCGCCGCCGGTTTCTGGCCCCTCGCCCCGATAGACCACCTGGTCGACAATCTGGTCGATGGCGCACGCGGCGGGTCACTCTACGATCTGATGCTTGTCGTCACCGCATTGGGGGACGGCCTGTTCCTGACGCTGGCGGCCGTGGTCACCGTTGCGTCCTTCCTTTTCACCGGCGCCCGCTGGCGGGCCATGTGTTACACGCTCTGCTTCGGGTCGATGCCGGTCGTGGTGCACACGATCAAGCTCTGGATCGCCCGGCCCCGCCCCTCGGATATTCCGTATACGGGCGTTGACATGTTCAGCTTCCCGTCCAGCCATGTCGCCCATTCTGCGCTGATCTATGGCGCCATTGCCGGGCTGACCTTCGTCACCTTCCGCGGCTGGATGCGCTGGGGCCTGACCGGATCTTTCCTGCTTCTGGTCGCGATGATCGGGGTATCGCGCATGTATCTGGGCGCCCACTGGTTCAGCGACGTGCTGGCAGGATACGCCTTGGCGGGCCTGTTCCTCGTCATGCTGGCCATTGCCGTAGCCAAGCACCCTGAGCCGCCGAAATTCTCGCGCGGCATCCCCATCGCCCTGTTCGTGATCGCCGCCGCTTTCCCGATTTACCTGAAGGTCTCGCTACCGGATTCCGATGCCCTTTACCGTGCCATCGAACTGCACCAGCGTCCCAGTGCGCCGGCAGACGCCCCGCCCTCGCCCTGAGGCGCAAAGCGGTCTAAACCCCGCCTCCCATGCTGACCCGCCAGAAGACCCTGCAGCTCGCCCTGCCGATCATCGCCGCCCAGGCGGCAACCGCTACGACCGGCCTTGTCGACACAGCTGTCATGGGCCGGTTCGGCGACAAGGCAGACCTCGCCGCGGTGGCTATCGCCGCCGTCGCCTACAGTTTCATCTACTGGGGCTTCGGCTTCCTGCGCATGTCGACCACGGGCCTCTCCGCACAGGCGGCAGGCCGGGACGATGAAGCAGAAAAGCGCGCCGTCCTCTTGCGCGCCCTGTCACTCGGCGGCGCCATTGGCCTCATCCTTTTGATCCTCTCCTCGATCCTGAAACCACTCGCCTTCGCGGCCTTTGCCAGTACCGACCATGTGGAGACGTTGGCCGGAGCTTATTTCGATGCGCGCATCTGGGGTGCACCGGCCTACCTTATGGGACTCGCGGTGACCGGCTGGATGCTGGGCACCGGCAAGACCGGCCAGATGCTCGCCTTCCAGATCATCATGAACACGGTGAATGCCGGGCTGGACACCTGGTTCGTCGCCGGTCTCGGGCTGGGCCCGGCGGGCATCGGCGCAGGCACAGCGATTGCGGAATGGACGGCGCTGCTCTTCGGCCTGGCGCTGGTCTTGCCGGCCTTCCGGGGTGCAGCGCCGCTGTTCGACCGCGCACGTCTTGCGGCCCTGTTCGGCGCCAACCGGGACATCATGATCCGTACGCTGGCGCTGGTGCTCTGCTTCGGCTGGTTCGTCAGATCGGGCACGCTGATCTCCACCGCAGTCACGGCGGGCAACGAGGTCCTGCTACAATTCATCACCGTCGCGGCCTTTGTGCTCGACGGGTTCGCCTTCGTCGCGGAGAAGGAAGCCGGGGAAGCCTATGGCGCCAACAGCGCGCCGCGCCTCGCCCGCGCCATGCGGCTGACAACGGAATTTGCCTTGATTGCCGGGCTCGCCTTCGCCCTCCTTTATTTCTTCGGCGGCGGCTGGGTGATCACGACCTTTGTGCGGGATGTCGAAGCGCGCGATGCCGCGCTCGCCTTCCTGCCTTATTGCGCGCTGGTGCCGCTGATCGGCATTGCGCCCTGGCAGCTGGACGGCCTGTTCCTGGGCACCACGCAAGGCCGGGCCCTGCGAAATGCCGGCGTCGCCGTCGCCGTGCTCTATATCAGCACAGACCTGATCCTACGTCCGCTCTATGGCAATACCGGTGTCTGGACCGCGTTCCTGCTGATGTATCTCTATCGCGCCGCCGCGCTGGGCATCTATGTGCCCGGCCTGTTCCGGCGGCTGCAGACGGCCTAGAGGTCCGTCCCGACTGCCTCGGCCAGCGTCGCGAACCCATCCGCCTTCAGCAGGGCGGGCAGGCCCTTGTTGATGCTCTGTGCGAGGCCCGGACCTTCATAGACCATGGCGGAATAGAGCTGCACGGCATTCGCCCCGGCACGAATCTTGGCATAGGCGTCCGCCGCGCTGGCGATGCCCCCTGCCCCGATCAGGTCAAATTCACCCTTCAGGGCGCGGGCAAAGGCCGACAGAACCTCCGTGGACGGCACCATCAGCGGTGCGCCTGAGAGCCCGCCCGTCTCACCTTTGAGGGAACTCTTCAGCGTGTCCGGCCGGGCCAGTGTCGTGTTCGACACGATCAGGCCCGACAGCCATGCGCCCGGCCCGCGTACGACGTCCACGATGTCGGCAATCGCCTGCTCGTCGAGATCAGGCGCCACTTTCAGGAAAACCGGCTTGCTCGCCCGGTCTGCCGCGCCGCACGCTGTCAACAGCGCCTCCAGCGAGGCCCGGTCCTGCAGGCCGCGCAGGCCCGGCGTGTTGGGCGAGGAAATATTGATCGTCACATAGTCCGCATGCGGGGCGACGACTTCGATGCCGGTCACATAATCCGCGATCCGGTCCTCACTGTCCTTGTTCGCGCCGACATTCGCGCCAACCGGCACTTCGCCGCGATAGGTTTTCAGATTGCGGACGAAATAGTCGAGCCCCGCATTGTTGAAGCCCATCCGGTTGATCACGGCCCGGTCTTCATTGAGGCGGAACAGACGCGGTTTCGGATTACCGGGCTGCGGGCGCGGGGTGACCGTGCCGCATTCGACAAAGCCGAACCCGAACTTCGCCATCGCATCCGGCACGTCGCAATTCTTGTCGAACCCGGCGGCCAGCCCGACGGGCGATGGCAGTTTCAGGCCGGACTTCGGAAGCACCGTTTCCAGCGCCGGGTCAGCCAGCGGCGGATTCAGCGGCACGCCAAGGCGCAGCTTCAGCGCCCGGATGGTGGCCGTGTGCGCCGCTTCCGGCGGCAGCAGTTTGACGATCTCCGCGCCGAGGTCGGTCAGACTCATCAATAATCCTCCGGAAAGCGGAGCGCCCCGTCCGCCCCCCTCATCAGATGCCAGACGACCTCGGCCAGCGACACTTCAAGCGGTGCATAGAGGTGCGGGAACATCTGCCCGCCCCGGCTCGGTTCCCATGTCAGTGGCGGCAGGTCCGCGACCGCGAAGCGCAACAGGCGCACGCCCTCTGCGCCGGCAAAATGCAGCCGTGCGGTCTCCGTCACCTGCTCCCGCGTCGACAGGTGAACATAGCCGTCCTTTTCATCGACTTCAGCACAGGTCACGCCCACGGTCGAAGCAGCCTGCCAGTCGGCGCCGGTCAGCAATTTGTAGACATGGGTTTCGCTGGTTTGGCTCATGCCCGCTATTCAGCAGGCTTTGCGCGGGCTGGCAATTGCGGCAAGCTTGCCGGACTTCGCGGGGAGACGCAGATGGCCAGGAAACCAACGGAAGAAGAAATCCGCGCCATGCTGCTGCCGAACGGGCGCACGATTGGTGAGGAACTTGCCGCGCTGGACGCGGTGTCACGCCTGCTCGATTCCCGCTTCGGCATGATGGGCGTGAATTTCGGCCTCGATTCGGTGCTGGGCCTTGTGCCAATTGCCGGGGACGTTGCCACCGGCGCAGCTGGCCTGCACGCCCTCGTCACGGCATGGCGGCTGAACCTGCCGGTGTCGGCATCAATCGGGATCGTCTGGAACCTTGTCTTCGACACAGTGCTGGGGTCTGTCCCGGTCGCGGGCGATGTCTTCGACATCTTCTTCCAGTCAAACCGGAAGAATTTCCGCATCGTGCAGAAGCATCTCATCCACCGGGCCGAGGCCCATGCAGCTTCGGTCAGGACGCGGAATTAGGCAGGCTGGCGGTCGTTACCTTCACCACATCGGTCGCGCGGGCGAGGGTCCAGCCGCCTTCGGGCGCCTGGCAGGCGGCAAAGCGGCCGCGCTCCTGTCCGGCAAAGGCATAGGCCACATCCCGGCACATGACGCTGACTGTCACCGGCGCCTGCTCGGTCACCACACGGGTCACCTGGCTAACACCCGGCGTGTAGGTGACGGTGCGCACAGTGGACTGGCCCATCTCACGGGAAACAGTCCGCTCAAGGACGATGGTCAGTGTGCGGCCATCCGGCGTGATGATCGCCTGTTTCGATCCGTCGGCGCCATTGTCGAGAATATTGCGGAAGGCCTGGCGCACAAGGTCCATATCCTCGGTCGGCATCGGCTCGGCCGCCGTACGCTCGATCCGACCGGCGAGGAAGGCTTCCGGCGTCTGCAAGCTGGTGGTGTCGGCCATGTTGCGGACATCGGTTTTGCTGGCAGTCAGCGCGGCCGGCGCCTTGCGCGTCACGGTCTTGCCTTCGTCCGGCGAATAGGAGGCGCGGATCAATTGGGCTGGTTTTTGAGGCTTGTAGGAGGCCGGCACAGGCACCGGGCCTTCATAGGCCGTGAAGACGATGGGTTCTGGCTTCGGCGCCGGGGCGGCTTTCGGTTCGGCCGGCGCGGGCGCGGCAACCTGTTGCACGCGCGGCTGCTGCGCGCGCTGTTCAGCCAATAGTTTCTCGGCGGCCAGACGGTCGGCGGCGGCCTGCGCAGCAACCTGTTCCAGACGGCGGGCTTCGGCAGCATCGGCCTCTGCCTGCGCCTTCAGCGCCGCGAGACGGAGACGCTCGGCCTCCCGTGACTTGGCAAGCTCGAAGACTTCCTGACGGGCGGCGGCTTCGGCGGCTTCACGGTCGGCCCGCAGTTTTGCAAGGCGCTGCGCATCCAGATTGGCAAGGCGCTGGGCCTCGGCATCAGCCTCAGCAAGGCGTTTGGCTTCAAGATCTGCGAGGCGCTGGGCTTCGGCTGCGGCGGCGGCCTGACGCGCGGCCTCAAGGCGGGCGAGCCGGCCGGCTTCGACCTCAGCCACGCGGGCCGCTTCGGCATCGGCGAGGCGCTTGCGTTCGGCTTCCTCAGCAAGGCGGGCCTCTTCGGCAGCAGCAGCCGCGGCAGCCTCCTCTTCCGCCACGCGGGCGGCTTCGGCATTTGCGATGGCTTTGGCGGCGCGCAGGCGGGCTTCTTTCTCGGCGGCCTCCTGGGCGAGCTTCGCTTCGGCTTCCATCTCGGCCTTGCGCTCGGCCAGCATGTCGGCGACGCCCTGGTAATTGAACCAGGCTTTCGGCGCGGCGGGCTCGGCGGCGCTGGCGAGTGCCACGGCAGACGCCCCGCCCGGCTTCAGCGCCGGGGCGAGTGCGCCGGTTTCACGCGTGCCGGAGACATTTCCGTCGGTCTTGTCGTTATTCTTCAGAGCATTCTGCGCGGCCAGCACGGAGAGGCCGGCGAGCCCCAGGATCGCAAGCCCTGCAAAGGCCAGCTGAGAGACATCACCCATGCGGGAAGAGACGTCTTCATGCCCCTCATGTTCGGCGACCTGCGGGCGGACCTCGGGACGGGCCGTAGCCGCCGCGGCTGCCGGAACAATCGCCGGAGCCGGTGCGCGGCGCTCTTCTTCCTTGCGGGCGGCGACTTCCTCGATGACCGAGACCAGTTCCTCATCGCTCGGCGGGGCTTTTACCTCGGCCGCCGGAACCTCGACCACGGATGCGGCGCGGATGCGTTCAGCCTCGGCCCTGGCGACCGCCTCCGCCTTCGCGGCAGCTGCTGCCTCTGCCCGCCGGCGGCGGGCCTCGTCGCGGACCGCATCGGCGGCGCGGCGGCTTTCCGGCGTGCTGGAGGCGCCTGGCCGGTAGAGAATGCCGGAATCAATGGCGAGCGTGGACTGTGGCCGCGCCGCCTGGCGCGCCATCAGCCGGGCCCGGAAAGACCCAGCGTCAGCGGCCTTGCTGGCCGCCCCGTTTCCGTCGTTTTGCCTGTCGATCATGACCTTAACCCCACAGTGCAGACGATTAACCTGCCCTCTAAGTTACGGTAAACGATTAATGTAACGAAAACCATGGCGCATCGAAAGCAACTCGATAGCGGCTCCCCGCTTGTCACGGGCCAGCCGTCGCCTTAATGCAACAGCCTCAAGCTGCAGCGCTCAGGGAAAAATTCTCCATGTCCACGCCGAAATCCGCCCCGAAAAAGGTCGTTCTTGCCTATTCCGGGGGTCTAGACACCTCGATCATCCTGAAATGGCTGCAAACCGAGTTCGGCGCAGAAGTTGTGACTTTCACGGCAGACCTCGGACAGGGCGAGGAACTGGAACCGGCGCGCAAGAAAGCGCTCGCTGCCGGTGTGAAGCCGGAAAACATCTTCATCGAGGATGTGCGCGAGGATTTCGTGCGCGATTACGTCTTCCCGATGTTCCGCGCCAATGCCGTCTATGAGGGCGTCTACCTGCTCGGTACGTCCATCGCCCGGCCGCTGATCGCCAAGCGCCAGATCGAGATTGCCGACATGGTCGGCGCCGACGCCGTCTGCCATGGTGCCACCGGCAAGGGAAACGACCAGGTCCGCTTCGAGCTTGGCTATTACGGCCTGAACCCGGACATCAAGGTCATCGCCCCCTGGCGCGACTGGGAGTTCAAATCACGGACGGACCTCTTGAAATTCGCCGAATCCCACGGCATCGAGATCGCCAAGGACAAGCGCGGCGAGGCCCCCTTCTCCGTCGATGCAAACCTGCTGCACTCCTCCTCGGAAGGCAAAGTGCTGGAAGACCCGGCCCAGCCCGCGCCGGAATTCGTCCATATGCGCACGATCTCCCCGGAAGAGGCGCCGGACGAGCCGGAGATCATCACCATCGGTTTCGAAAAGGGCGATGCTTGTTCGATCAATGGCGAGGAAATGTCCCCGGCGACGCTGCTGACCGCCCTCAACGCCTATGGCAAGAAGCACGGCATCGGCCGGCTGGACCTGCTCGAGAACCGCTTCGTCGGCATGAAGTCCCGCGGCATCTATGAGACGCCCGGCGGTACGATCCTGTTGGTCGCCCACCGCGGTATCGAACAGGCAACGCTCGACCGCGGCGCCGCGCACCTGAAAGACGAGCTGATGCCGAAATATGCAGAGCTCATCTATAACGGTTTCTGGTGGAGCCCGGAGCGCGAAATGCTGCAGGCCGCCATCGACCACTCGCAGCGTTTCGTCACCGGCGAAGTGACGATCAAGCTCTACAAGGGCCAGGCCTACCTGATCGGCCGCTCCAGCCCCTATTCTCTGTACTCAGAGAAAATCGTCACCTTCGAAGACGACCACGGCGCCTACGACCAGAAAGACGCGGAAGGCTTCATCCGCCTGAACGCGCTACGGTTGCGATTGCTGGCAGGGCGTGACCGGAAGTTCGGGAAGAACTGACCACTCGAGATTACTCGGATGACCAAGGCAATTCTCATTCAGAAATCTTCCTCCAGATATGATGATGATGTGGGAAGTCGGTATCATTTTTCCAGCTACCATCTTGATAGTATGGAAAAAGTCGCTGGTGACTGGGTCGTGTTCTACACACCCGTGAAAGATCTTGGCGTTAGTCCTGAAAATCGAGGGTGTTATTTCGCGACAGCGCAACTTGGTGAAATTACGCCCGATCCAACGCTTGACGAGCATTACTACGCATCAGTGCTCAGTAACACCTACGCCGACTTCGCTCAGCCTATCCCAAGGGTTGTAGACGGGACTTATATCGAGCCCGCTTTGGCCGGCAAAAACGGTTCTGCGAATAGCGGTGTTTCCCAAAAATCCGTTCGACATATTTCAAACGAAGTCTTCGATCGGATTATTGGTCTAGCTTGGCCCGATACCCAAGTTGAGCTACCTCGGACAGGCGAGAAAGATCATGGGCGCTCAAGTGGTGTAAAAGAAGATCAACTCGGCTTTGAGCACGAGGTAGATAGAAGAATTATCGAACAACTCCTGAATCGGAAAGTCCGCGATCCTAGGTTTCGAACTGCAGTACTTCACGCATACAACAAACGTTGCGCAATTACTGGCTGGAATTTCGTAAATGGGGGAGGCCGAGCGGAAGCCGAAGCTGCACATATCCGACCCGTCGAACACGGAGGGTCAGATAGAATATGCAACGGCCTAGCCTTATCCGGAACTATCCATTGGATGTTTGACAGGGGACTAATAGGCATCGCGGCCAACGATGACATTCTCATTTCAAGAAAAGTGAACGACAAAGGCAGCATCGAAAGACTTATCAATCCAAGTCGGAAATTAGTGCGCCCATCCAGACCAGAACATCAACCACATCCCGAATATTTGCGCTGGCACCGTGAATTCCACAAACTTGAAGCGGCTTAGGACCACTGGACCAGCTACTCGGTAAATCTTGTCCAACTGTGCCACAAGCTGGTCTTGCCCTCCCACCCCTCCCCTGCCATCCTCAACCCGCAGCCAAGCGGAGGGGAGACCGATGGCGAAGATCCCGACGGACGAGCGCCTGCTGGCGGAGATCTACAAGCGCTATGAGCGCGCCTTTGGCGACTTCTCCGACGAAAACAAGACCCGCTCCACAAAGATCTGGGTGCCGATCGATATCGATGTGCTGGCGAGGCGCTTCCGCTGTGACCCGGACCTGGTCTTCGGTCGGCTCTATTATCACATGAACGCCAAATACGGCTCGCACACCGGCGATGGCGACAGTGTGAACATGTTCTCCCTGCGCATCGGGGGCGACCGCCACTGCGTGAACTTCCCCCTGCTGGCCAGCGTGCTGGCGGATCTGCAGGAAGACAAATCCCGCTTCCGTATTTCCACCCGGATGGCGGCACTGTCGCTGATCGTGTCGGCGGCCTCCATCCTGATCGCGATCTTCTGGAAAGGCGGCGCCGTCATGCTACCCTGACGCGTGGGGAGAGATGATCTCCAGCCCCACATCGTCATCTGCCCTCCTCCCCACCGTTGCTGGAGATCAGCGCGCGATCTGCACTCTCAATCCAACACATAAACCTTCCCGGCCATTCGGCGGGTCTTCTCGGGGCGGGGGCCGGCCGGTACCGTTCGGTTTGCTTTGGGGAGGATTGGAGAGATGGGTTTGCACCCGGGGTAACGGCCGGGGCAAGTCTAGAGATTCCGGTCGAGTGGGGGGTGAAGGGACTTCGAAAGATCAGAAATTGATCCGGCGGATCAATTTCCTCGAGAAGGCCTTGAGCGACAGCGAAAGGCATGCCCGCCGCCCTGCGCTTACGCTTTGGGCCTGTTCCGGGAAAACGCGCCACTGGCGCGTTTTCTGGTCCTTCGCTGACCGAGCTCTCCAGTCGGCGCGGCAGGCGGTAACGCTCCACTCCTTAGCCTATTTCTTGACACCAGGTGGAGCGCCACGGCGCCCGCTGCGCCAAGGGTCCATAGGGGCCGACTGTTCTGTAACCGGATGGCTATGGGGCCAGTCCGGATCAAAGTGCTGAGCGCAGGGTCGTCACTGCCACGAAAACCGGGATCACCCGGCCTTCATGGCAGCACGCACACGTCCCCACGCTGAACATAAGGCTTGTTGCATTCCCAGCGTTCTTCCATGTATCCGATGTGGGCATTCTCCGGCACGTTCAGCGAGACGCAGGAATCGCCTGACGCGATGTAGCCGCGCTCGCACTTCCAGCCAGGGCCAGACCGTTCGGAGCTCAGATAGCCATGTTCCGGCACGATGATCTCGGCGCAGGTATTCCTGACGGCCTTGTAGCCGCGCTCGCACGCCCAGCCGTCATTATAGCTGAGTCCGCTGAGATAGCCGTTTTCCGGCACATCAACCGGCTGGCATTCGCCGTCTTTCGCTTCATAGCCGCGCTCGCAGCTCCACCGGACACCGGAAGGCTCCAGAAAGGCATGATCGGGCACATCCACAGGAACGCAGGCTTCGTCAATTCGCTCAAACCCGAACATGCAGACCCAGCCACGGCCAAACGACCGGTTGTTCAGATAGGCATTGTCAGGCAACTGAACACCTATGCAAGCGCCATCCTGTTCCTGGAACCCGTCATCGCATTTCCAGCCCGTATTATAGGAATTGGCGGTTGCGTTGTCCGGCACGGTGTTTTCCGCTGTTGCGGCACCAGCAAGAAGGAAAGCCACCAATACTGCGCACAGCAATGCAAAGGCTCCCGACCGGAGCTGCGTCCGGGCGGTGAAGGTCTGGCGAAGCATGGAGGTTCCTTTCGGATCACGCGGCAGAAAAGCCGCAATCTTCATCCTCGCGCGCCAATAGTGTTCAAATTGTGTCTGGTGGCCGAATGACCTATTTCTCGCCGAACAGGCCGGATTGCTGGCCGCCCGGCACCGGAAGGCCGAGCCGTTCATAGGCGAGCGGCGCCGCGACGCGCCCGCGCGGCGTGCGGGCAACATAGCCGCGCTGCATCAGGTAAGGCTCAATCACGTCTTCCACCGCATCGCGCGCCTCTGACAGCGCTGCGGCCAGTGTCTCCACGCCCACCGGCCCGCCGGCATAGGTGTTCACGAGGGCATGCAGGTAGCGCCGGTCAAGCGCATCGAGGCCGTCGCTGTCGATCTCCAGCCGCTTCAGCGCGCTGGCGGCGCTCTCCCGGTTGATCGCGTCGCCGGCGGCCTCGGCAAAGTCGCGCACACGGCGCAAGAGGCGCAGCGCAATCCGCGGCGTGCCCCGCGCACGGCTGGCGATCTCGACGGCGCCTTCCTCCGTGATTTGCGCATTCAGTTTGCGCGCCGCCGCCATGACGATACGGCCAAGCTCTTCCGGCTCGTAGAATTCGAGCCGCACCGGAATGCCGAACCGGTCGCGCAGCGGCGTCGCCAACAGGCCCGCGCGCGTGGTAGCGCCGACCAGCGTGAAGGGCGCAAGGTCCAGCCGCACGGATCGGGCCGATGGCCCCTCCCCGATCACGATGTCGAGGGCATAGTCTTCCATGGCGGGATAAAGGATTTCCTCCACGACCGGCGGCAGGCGGTGAATCTCGTCGATGAACAGGACATCGTTCGGCTCAAGATTGGTGAGGATCGCGGCCAGGTCGCCGGCCTTGGCGATGACGGGTCCTGACGTGGCGCGGAAACCAACGCCCATTTCCCGGGCAAGGATCTGCGCCAGCGTCGTCTTGCCGAGGCCCGGCGGGCCGAACAGCAACACATGATCCAGCGCCTCAGACCGACCGCGCGCGGCCTCAACATAGACCTTGAGGTTCGCCTTCGCCTTGCGCTGGCCGACATAATCCTCAAACGTCTGAGGACGGAGCGCCCGGTCCAGCGCGTCGCCGCCCTGTGCGTTCGGATCCGAAAGAGACCCCTCGCGGCTCATTTCGCAAGTTCCTTGAGCGCCGCCTTGACCAGCACACCAACCTCGTCACCGGCGTTTTTCGCAACACCCGCCACGGCCCGCGCCGCATCGGACTGGGAATAGCCGAGATTGACCAGCGCCGAGATCGCCTCGCCCCGGGCGCCGGTCGCCGCGGCCACAGGCGCGCTCGCCATGCCTGCGGCACTGGCGGCCTCGAACTTGCCGAACCGCCCCAGCGGCGGCGCCTTGCCGGATAAGTCGTGCACAATCCGCTCGGCCAGCTTCTTGCCGACCCCCTTTGCGCGCTCCAGCACTTTGGCATCGCCGAGCGCGATCGCATCCATCAGTTCCGCCGGCGTGATCGCATCGAGGATCGCCATCGCGGCCTTGCCGGCCACGCCATGGACATCCTGCAGACGGACGAACCAGGCGCGCTCTTCATCCGTACCGAAGCCGAACAGTGTGATGGAATTCTCCGTCACCCGCGTTTCGACATGAACGGTGATCTTCTCCCCCGCATGTGTGCGCGAGAGCAGCCGCGTGCCCGCCATGCAGACATAGCCGACACCGTTCACGTCCACGAGCAAGTGATCCGTGCCGAGACCTGCAACCTCGCCGACAAGCCGTCCGATGATCATGCCGCGCCCCGCTTCATGTCAGCCGGCAGATGGTGCGCGGCGCAGATGGCGCAGGCCAGCGCATCGGCAGAGTCAGATTTCAGGTCCGCCGCCTTGGGCAGGAGGCGCTTCACCATGAACATGACCTGCTCCTTGTCCGCCGTGCCGGTACCAACGACGGCGAGTTTGATCTTGCGGGGTGCAAATTCAGCGACCGGTACGCCGCCCATGGCGAGGGCTGCCATCGCTGCGCCGCGCGCCTGGCCGAGCTTCAGCGCCGAGCGCGGGTTGGCATTGACCAGCGTCTCCTCCACCCCGGCGGCGGTTGGCTGGTGATAGCGGGCGAGTTCGCCCACGGCCTCGAAGATGCCGCCCAGGCGTTCTGCCATCTCCAGCTTCGGATCCACCGAGATCACGCCATGGGCAATATGCGTCAGCCGCATGCCAGCAAGCTCGATCACGCCCCAACCGGTATGGCGCAGGCCCGGGTCGATACCGAGAATTCGAATCGTGTGAGTCATCCAGCCACGTATCGCGGGTGTTGCTTAACGAAGCGCTACTGTATTCTCTATTTGTTCACTCCCGCAAGGCCATCAGAGTTCGTCCTTGCAGCTCGTGAACAGGCCGGAATCGCCTGCGGCACTGCGCAGGTGAAACTCCTGAGTCTTCTGCCCGGCCTTTACCGTCATCGGCGCTTCGCCATAACTGCCAAGCGACACACGGGTAAGGATCGTGGACAACGCCTCTTCAGAGACGCCACCAGAGACAAGACCCGGATATTCGGCCGGCTTCGGCTTAGTTGCCGGCGCGACGGAAACCGATGTGCCATCCCCAAAATCGAAAGACACCGGAGCACCAACCGGCACATCGTCAAAGGCATCGGCCACCACGACATATTTGACACCGGTCGGGGTCGCCATGAAATTCATCAATGGGGGAGCCTCGCCCAGCCAGAGCATGCAGTAAGGCGTATTATCAGGCAGTTTCTGCGGATCGGCCGTCGCACCCCAGGACTGGGCCTGCGCCGACAGGGATACCAGCGCCATGCCGGCAACAATGGCGGATGACTGCTTCAGGTTGAACATTGGCACGACCTCCCTCGCTTTTCCGGCATCTGAACCTCGCCCGCCGCGGCGGTCAAGCGGGCACTGAGGACGCCAGACTGCTGCTGCGGCGGAATATAAGTTGCGAATGCTTCTCATTTCGGGCAGGAGGGGCGCAGACACATTTTTCCGGATACCGAAGGAGCCCTGCACGGCCATGGACATCAAGATCAAACGCTGGACGCATCTCGGCCTCGGCGCCGCCCTCATGACCACGACGGCCTTGGCCAGCTGCGGTGAGCCCGCCGCTAAGGAAGAGCCTGCGACCAGCGAACAGCCTGCAGCCGGCGCCCCCAGCCAAGCCGACGTCGAAGCGAAGCTGGACGAAGTGAACGGCGCGGCATCCTCCTCCGGCGAAGGCGAAGGCGGTGTCGCCATTGAAGCCGCCCTCACCGATCCGGTTGTTTACAACATCGCGCTCACGGTAGCAGAGGCCCACGTCCTGGCCGCCCGCGATGCCTATCGTGACGGCGAAGCGCAGGCCGCCGGCGAAATGTTTGCCCACCCGGTGTCCGAAGTCCTGTTCGACATGGAGCCGGTGTTCGAGGCGCGCGGCGTATCCGATTTCACCGACCAGTTCCTGGAAGCCTCCGCCGCCGTGTTCGCTGGCGCCAGCGTCGAGGACATCAATGCCCGCACAGCGACCATTATCGCCACGCTGCGCACGGTCGCCGGCAATGCCCCGGACGATGGCTCCAGCCCATCCAGCATCACCACCGGTGTGGTCGCCGACATGATCGACCGCGCCACCAAGATGTATCGCCTCGCCATGGAGTCGGAATTCTACGAACCCTATCTCGATGGCTACGGCTTCTACACGGCGGCGAAAGACCAGTTCGAAGAGGCTGAGGTCGCCATCGAAGCCGAGAACCCGGATGCGGCCGAAGCCATCCGCGGGGCGCTGACCCTGCTGGACGAAGCCTATCCGACCGCTGCCCGGCCGGACACTCTGGATGCAGACGTCTCCGCCCTGACGGTCGCGGCGTCTGAGGTGTTTCTCGCAACCGGCAACTAGGCGCTATTACGAACTCTTCCGGAAGGATCCGGGCGAGACGCCCAGGCGCCGCCGGAACATGTATCCAAAGCTCGACGGGCTGGCATAGCCGAGATCGTGCGCCACATCCGCAACCGCCTCCCCCTTCTCCAGCCGCTCCATGGAATGCAGCAGGGTGAGGTTGGTTTTCCACTGCGTGAACGTCATGCCGGTCTCTTTCCGGAAGAGACGCGCCAGCGTCCGTTCGCTCGCCCCGGCTTCTCGCGCGAGTTCCGCGATACCGGCATACTGACCGGGCGCATCGATCAGGATCCGCATGACCCGCGCCAGCCGCGGCTCCTTCGCCACCGGCAGAAACAGTGAGGCAAATTCCTGATCCGCGAATTCGTCAAGCGTCACCTGCGCCAGTCGTGCGGCGGGACTGTCCGCCTCATAATCGTTGCCATATCGCATGGCGCGCTCCAGCAGCGCTTCGAGGAACGGCGTGACTTTCACGACCCCTCCGTTGGGCGTCAGCTGCCCGGCACAGGCTTGATCGATGAACAGGATGCGGGCCGCCACCGAGCCGTGGGAGTAGATTTCGTGATGCATGCCCGGCGGAATCCACAAGGCGAACCCCGCCGGAACCAGCCAGGTGCCTTCCGGCGTAACGATCCAATAGGCGCCGCTCGTGGGACAGACGATATGCCCGCGATCATGCGCGTGGGCGGCGACGCGGTGCGCTCCATCCTTCTCAACAGCCAGGGACAGAATCGGACGTGAAGGGTCATGAACGTCCCCAAGGTCCTGTGGCGGGTTCAAATCTGGCAGGTTTTCGACATTCATTGGCGTTTCCTGAATACCGCACTCATCTCAGGAGCGGCAAGAATTGTCACGCTGAAGGTCAATTCTCGCACTTTTTGACCAATACGCAGGCTGGGTGGGGGTGATGCGCCCAGATTCAATTGAGTCAGGATGCCATCATCCCCTTTCCGGCTCCCGGCAGGGTCCGCTAAATCTGACAAGATAATCAGAAGGCCGGGCGGGCAACCATCAGCCAGAGAATCGCGAGCACGGCGAAGAAAGCCGGGAAGCCGCAGGCAAACCAGATCCGGTAAAGACGGAAGTAGCGCTCCGGCAGCGGCGCGCCCGTCTCCGCCGCGTCGCGCGCAAGATCGCGCAGCTTGTGCTGGATCCAGACGACCGGCAGCCAGAACAGACCGGTGAAGACGTAGAGCCCCAGCGCCGCGACGATCCAGCCCTGCGTCAGCGGCCAGCCCATTTCCATGGCCAGCAGCGCGCCTGTGATTGGCTGGGCCACCACCGCGGTCGCCGTGAACAGCCAGTCCGCAATCACGACAATGGACGCCGTGTGCGCAATCAGCCGCGCATCGCGTGTGCGGTGCGCCATCACCATGAAGAAGGCGATGCCCGCGCCAGTGCCAAGCAGGACCGTCGCTCCGATAATGTGCGTCCAGCGCAGGAAATGCATCCACTCCATCAGCGCGCCTCCGTCAGGGTCCAGACAGTCAGGGTCAGCGCGATGGCCGGAAACACCTTCACCATCGGCCCCAGCGGATCAGCCCAGAGATGGGGCGCAAGGACCGCGCCGCCTGCAAGATAAGCGAGGCTGACAAACACAGCGGCCAGCGCGGCCGCGCGCGTCAGCGGCCGGATCAGCAGCGCTGCGCCGATGGCGATGTCGGCAACCCCACCGCCGAGAACGAACGCTTTCGCGAGCGCTGCGGGCATCTCCGGCCCGAAGACGGCCATGGCTGAAGACTGCTGCGTCCAGCCGATGACGCCGGAGACGATCCAGAAAGCCGACAGGATAAATAGCAGGAAAGGATAGAGCAGCGCGGTGCGCGCATAGGTCCGCTCCTGCACCGTGGAAGGCAAGGCCGACAGCGTGTCAGACAGGTTTCTCACCGGCCATTGCTCTGCGTTTCCCGTCACCCCCTTCCCCAGGACTTTCAGGGACGTTGTCCGCAGCGCTGGGCGCCAGCCAAGCCAACCGGCAAGATCCCCCAGCCGCGCGGTGAACGCGCCCAGAAAGTATGGTGCACGGATCACCGCCCTTGGCGGGGCAAAGCCGAGCCAGGACCGGATGGCAAGGATCAGGTCTTCAAGGCGTGCGGGCTCGGAGGAAAGAAGGTCTGCATCCACCTCCGTCAGCCCCTTCTCGACCGCCCGGACGACAGCGCCGGCCACATCGTCCACATGCACGGTGCGGATATCTGCATCCGCCAGCATGACCGGCTGGACCAGCGGCACGGCGGCCAGCTGGCGCAGCAGGCTGGTGCCGCCATAAGCCTGAGGCGACAGGACAAGGCCGGGGCGGAAAATAACCCAGTGCACGCCGCTCGCCTTCACGGCAGCGTCGCCTTCGGCCTTTGACCGGTAAAACACCGTATCCGAACTTGTTGAAACGCCGGGGGCGGAAATCTGGACAATCTGCCGGACACCCGCTGGCTTGCAGGCAGCCGCCATGGCCTGCACGGAATCGCGCTGGACCGCCATGACGCGATCATTCATGCCGTCCTGAAGCACGCCGGCCGCGTTGATCACAACGTCCATGCCGGCCAAAACGTCCATCCAGCCGGCTTCCTCCGTCATCTGAGAAAGGTCGCGCGCAACCCAGTCCGCCTGTGGTGCAGCGGCGCAGCCCTTCGCGGCTGAGCGGCCAAGCCCGGTCACCTCATGCCCGGCGGCCAGCAAGGCTTTCGTGATTGAAAGGCCGATCAGGCCGTATCCGCCAAGGACAAGAATTTTCAAATTGTCCCCCTGCCTGAAGCGAGCCGCCTTAGCTCATCCAGCGGAGCGTGCGCGGTTCGATCGGATTGTTGAACTCACGCTCTTCGGTGCGCGCCTCGGTCCATTCGCGTTTCAGGCGCTGGTACCATTTCGCCTGCACGTCGATGTCGTCGATCCACAGCATCGCTTTCTGGTGCGCCATACCCTCATTCTGGAGGTTCACCATCGTGCCGTCCTGATCGAGGAATTTCTTGCCCGCAGGCTTCGCAATCGGAATGGCGAGGTTCAGCAGCGGCGCGCCCGTCCACCAGGTGAACTGGGTGATGCGCGTCTTCTTCGGCGCTTCCGGGGTCAGGCAGGTCAGCGTCAGCAGGCGCGCAGTGTCGTTGGAGACGATCTCCCAGCGATAGCCGGGCAGCTGGAAACGGATTTCCGTCTGCACGTCGCCGCCGAAGATCCAGCGATAGAGTTTCGAATTGGACGAGGGCGAGTGCCGATCGATGGCCCAGCCGCGCTCGGTCGGCACGAAGGGCTTCTCTTTCAGCTTCAGGCCCGCCGACGGCGGACGCCACCACCACTGATTATGCACGAAGGGCACATGCGCCGGATCCATCAGGCCGACGACGGCATCGTCCATATGTGCGTTGAACACATCGTGAATGATGAATTTGGGCTTCGCCGGCAGCGGCCCGAAATCTGGCGGCGACACGGCGGGCTCGCCCTCGAAACGCGGATTATGCGCGACGTAGAGATAGACCGCCCCATTCGCCTCATGCACCGGATAGCGGCGCACCTTCACCTTGGAAGCATCATAGGGCGAATCCGGCGTCAGGCTCGGCATCAGCTTGCAGCCGCCATCGGTGCCGAAGCGCCAGCCATGATACGGGCATTGCAGCGCCCATTCACCGTCGGTCTCCAATTGCCGGCCGGCCGACAGCGGCACAAGGCGGTGCGGACAGATATCTCGCAGGGCGAACGGCTCGCCCGCCGGGGTGCGGCCCACGACGACCGGCTCGCCCAGAACCATGATGCGCTGCTGCTTTCCGGCCTTCAGCTCTACCGAGGGCGCGGCGAGATACCAGCAATCCGTGAGGAAGCCGTCTTCGGTGATGCCGGTCTTGGCCGGTGAGGAGTGCTGTGTGTCAGCCATGATCCCCCTTACACCGGCAAAAGTGCAGCGGAAACCCGGTGAGGCACGTAGTTAGTCCGGTACAGTCATGGCGTCGTCGTACCCAAACACCCTCTTGGGCTGCGATTGAGGGCAACATTTCGTCTGGCGCGGGCCGCTGCGCGACGCGCCCAGCCAAAGCCCTCTTCCCGCCCCGCTCTGGCACCGCTATATCGCGCGAATGACACCTCGTGACAAAATCCGGAATTTTTCCATCATCGCCCATATCGACCACGGCAAGTCGACGCTGGCGGACCGCCTGATTCAGACCTGCGGCGGCCTGACAGACCGGGAAATGAAGGAACAAGTGCTCGACTCGATGGACATCGAGAAGGAGCGCGGGATCACCATCAAGGCCCAGACAGTGCGCCTGAACTATACGGCGAAGGATGGTGAGACATACGTCCTCAACCTGATGGACACGCCCGGACACGTCGATTTCTCCTATGAGGTCTCCCGCTGCCTTGCCGCCTGTGAAGGCGCACTGCTCGTGGTCGATGCCTCCCAGGGCGTGGAAGCCCAGACGCTGGCGAACGTCTACCAGGCCATCGACCAGGACCTCGAAATCGTGCCCGTGCTCAACAAGGTGGACCTACCGGCAGCCGACGTGCAGCGCGTGAAGGACCAGATCGAGGACATTATCGGCCTCGACGCCTCCGATGCGATCGAAACCTCCGCCAAGACGGGCCTTGGCATTACCGACGTGCTGGAAGCGATCGTCACCCGCCTGCCCCCGCCGGAATCCGGCGATGCGGACGCGCCGCTCAAGGCAGCGCTGGTCGATGCCTATTATGACCCCTATCTCGGCGTCGTCGTGATCGTGCGCGTGCATGACGGCGTGCTGAAGGCCAAGCAGAAGATCCGCATGATGCGGACCGGCGGCACATATGAGGTCGACAAGGTCGGCACATTCAATCCGAAGCTCACCGAAGTTGACACACTCGGGCCCGGCGAAGTCGGCTATTTCGTCGCTTCGATCAAGGAAGTCGGCGACACGGCCATCGGTGACACGATCACCGAAGAGCGCCGCCCGGCCGAAAAGGCCTTGCCCGGCTATAAGGAAGTCCAGCCAGTCGTTTTCTGCGGCCTTTTCCCAATGGATGCAGGCGACTTCGACGATCTGCGTGCCGCAATGGGCAAGCTGCGTCTCAACGATGCCTCCTTCACCTGGGAGATGGAAACCAGTGCGGCGCTCGGCATGGGCTTCCGTTGTGGCTTCCTTGGCCTCCTGCACCTCGAAATCATTCAGGAGCGCCTCAGTCGCGAATTCGACCTCGACCTGATCGCGACGGCCCCGTCCGTGGTCTACGAAATGACGATGACCGACGGCACCGAGATCGAGCTGCACAATCCGGCCGACATGCCGGAAGTGACCAAGATCAAGGAGATCCGCGAACCGTGGATCAACGCGACGATCTACACGCCGGACGAATATCTGGGCGCGATCCTGAAACTCTGCCAGGACCGACGCGGCATCCAGACCGAACTTTCCTATGTCGGCGGGCGGGCGCTGGTAAAATACGAACTGCCGCTGAACGAGGTCGTGTTCGACTTCTATGACCGCCTGAAATCCATCAGCCGCGGCTATGCCAGCTTCGACTATGAGATCATCGGCCACCGCGCGGAAAACCTCGTCAAGCTGCAAATCCTCGTTAATGACGAGCCGGTCGACGCCCTCGCCATGCTGGTGCACCGCGACCGGGCTGAGAGCCGGGGCCGCCAGATGTGCGAACGCCTGAAAGACCTGATCCCGCGCCAGATGTTCAAGATCCCGATCCAGGCTGCGATCGGCGGCAAAGTGATCGCGCGCGAAACGCTCAGCGCCCTGAGAAAAGACGTGACGGCGAAATGCTATGGCGGCGATGCCAGCCGGAAACGGAAACTGCTCGACAAGCAGGCCGCCGGTAAAAAGCGCATGCGCCAGTTCGGCAAAGTGGAAATCCCGCAGGAAGCCTTCGTCGCCGCCCTGCGGATGGATGGGGACTGATCCCTACTTTCCGGGCGCCGCACTCGCAGGTGCGGCAATCCTTCCCACCGTGGCCGCCCTCAGGATCCGGCGGAAGCTCGGGCATTCCATATGGCTGGGTGCGCGGCACGCAGAAGCGTGGCGCAGGCCGTCGCGCATGGCGGTCAGCTGGCGGATTTTCTCATCCAGTTCGTCGGCCTTCTCGATCAGGCGCTTCCGGTCGATCCGCGGCCCGTCCGGTGACATCATTGCGGCGATCTCGTCCAGCGTGAAACCGGCCGCCCGGCCGAGGGCGATAAGGCCCAGTTTCTCGAACACGCCCGGATCAAAGGTTCGCTTCAGGCCGCGCCGCCCGTTTGAGGCGATCAGCCCTTTTTCTTCATAATATCGAAGCGTCGAGGCCGGCACGCCGGACTGTTTTGCGACCTCTGAAATATCCGGATCTTTCATGCTTGACCTCAAGCTGGCTTGAAGTGGCAATGTGCGCCTATCGAATTCGAAACACAAGGCAGAGGACCGGACATGAGCGATACGAACACGGCAAACCCCCAAATGGCCGAACTGTGGAACGGCCCCGGCGCGCGCAGCTGGATCACCGCGCAGGCCGTGCTGGACCAGGCCTTCCACGGCTTTGAGACGCTGCTGGCGGACATGGCGGCAGAGGCCGGCGCACACGCCGTGCTGGATGTCGGCTGCGGCACGGGCGCCACAACGCGCGCCATTGCCGGCCGCATAACGCCGGAGGGCACGGCGCTCGGGCTCGACCTTTCCGCCCCGATGATCGCGCATGCGGAATCGCTTGCGGAAAAAGATGGCTCCCCTGCCCGCTTCCTCGCCGGGGATGCGCAGACCCATGCCTTCCCGCCCGGCGAATTTGACCTCATCGTCTCCCGCTTCGGCGTGATGTTTTTCTCCGATCCCGTCGCAGCCTTTGCGAACCTCCGCCGCGCCGCGAAACCCGATGCCAGGCTCGCCATGATTTCCTGGCGGAGTATCACCGAGAATCCGTTCATGACCGTCGCCGAGCGGGCAGCCGCGCCGCTCCTGCCAGACTTGCCGAAGCGGGGCGGCGGCCCCGGTCAGTTCGCTTTTGCTGACCAGGATCAAGTGCACGGCATTCTCGACGCAGCTGGATGGACCGATGTTTCCAGTGAAGCGCTCGACATGGTCTGCGCCTTCCCGGCTGCGGCGCTCGACACTTATCTCAGCCTCATGGGCCCGGTCGGGCAGATGCTGGCGAAATCAGACGACGCCACCCGCGAACGCGTCATTTCAGCCATCCGCGACGGCTTCAGCGAGTATATCTCCGGCCCGGATATTCAGTTCACCGCCGCCTGCTGGTTGACGCGCGCGACGGCCTAGCTGAACCGCCGGATATAGGGGATGCCGGAGAACAGCATTCTCTGCGGGACGCCATTGATCACACCGTCGAAACGGATCTGCTCTGGCGAGGAGGCATCCGCCGTTCGCCAGATGCCGCCGTCACCCGGGAAAAGTTCCACGATATTACCGAGCAGGACTTTCCCGTCTCGGACATGGACATAGATGGGGCCCGCCCAGCGATCGTCATTGTCATACCGCCCGCCCAGAACGCTCAGCGATTCTGGCGGCGGTGGTTTGTACCCCGTGGATGGATCGATCAGGTATTCCACATCCCCGCACCAGGCACGCTCCGCCTTGCCATCCACTGACTCAATCACGATGCCAGTGATCGCGTGGTCGGGGTCATCGGTAGCGAACAGGCGGTCGGTTGCACAGTAGAGCGCGCTGTCCCGTCCGTTCTTCCGCAAACGCACGTCTCCGCCCGACACGACAACATCGAACTGGTCGCCGTCTTTGGCAATGAACCGGCCAGCATATTGTTCGGGCGTATCCAGCGGTTCACGCGGCGGCTTCGGCGCAGGCGCTGCAGCACCCTCCTGCATGGCCCGCATGAGTTCGCAGGCATGTACGGTCACATCCTTCGGCCGGTAATTGAGCGAGTAATGGACATTGGTTGAGGCGAAGGCAGCGACGCCCGCCTCAGGATCGATGTCGAGGGACGAACTGAAGGAAATCATGCCGCCTGTATGGTGCAGGTATTCCCGCCCATCGATCTCGACCCGCGCAACACCGTTTCCGTATTGTGATCCGGGGCCCCAGCCCTGCACTGGATCTGCGAGGAAGCGCTTTGCGGCCTCGTCGGAAAAAACGCCGCCGCCTTTGCCATCCGCGACATGGATCATGAAGCGGAGGAATTTTATCATATCGTCTGGCGTGGACGCGATGTTTCCGGCCGCGCTGTCGCTATCCACCCATGGGGCAGGCGTCATCCGGACCGGGATCGGATTCAACCGATCTGTCAGCGCAGGTTCATAACCTTGTGCATAGCGCGGGCGGTCTGCAACGTGCATCGCAGCGACGCTTTCCACCATGCCAATCTTGTCGAGTACACGCGCCTTCACGACGTCCGGGAACAGACGTCCGTCTGCATGCGCAATGATCTTGCCTGCCAGCCGGTAACCGCAATTCGAATAGGACCAGTCCGATCCCGGCTTGAAGCCAGTCCACAAGCCATCTTCCGGAAACAGGGCAGAGTCTCCTGGCAGTCCAGACGTATGATCCAGCAGGTGCCGGAGGTGAATGTCTTCCCCGTCACGGATCTTCAATCCGTTCAGGGCGTCCAGCACTTTCACATCCGGAGACAGACGGCCTTCATCAATGAGCGACCAAGCGGCCAGCGCCGTGAACATTTTCGAGATCGAGCCGACCTGAAACAGATGTTCCCGCCCAACCGGAATGTTCTGTTCAATATCCGCAAAGCCCGATGTTATGACCGCCTCATAGCCGTCTCGCGTGACGAGGGCGACGGTCATTCCCGGCAAGCCCCAAGCGGTACGATGCTGCTCGATATAATCTCTCAGCGGTCCGGTGACCTGATCGTCAGGAACCAATGGCGTATTGGACGGCGGCGCGTTCTCCGGCGCATTCGTACTTTTTTGGCAAGCCGCCAGGAAACTGGCCGACAAGGTTGCGCCGCCAATAAACGCCCTGCGATCTATATCCATTCAGCCGCCCTTTCCTGCGTCTTCCGCGGAAAGTCTTATCCTGTTCCCGGTCCCGGAAAAGGGGCAACCCTGCGTCGGGTCAATTGACGCTGCGATTATGGATCACTCACTGGCACCTGCAGCATCTAATGCAGCAATTTCGGCATCAAGTTGCTTCACGGCTCGAACATTCAACCAAGCAACACCGGCAAAGACCGCACTCACAATCGCCAGCGAAATGCCAAACTGGCTGAGGCGGTCAAGCAATGGCAGACCGGTATCCGGCGCAAAGGAGACTCCTCCCATGAATATCAGGATGCCCGGCACGAAGGGCGCCAGATACCATCGCGGCACGGTCGCCAACGCCTCTCGCTGACGTATGAGTTCCGCACGGTGAAAAGCTATCAGAGGCTGTCCACCATCTGGCTGCAAGTTCATGGCGCGGGCTTTCCGGTGGAGGGCTAAAGCCACATAGACCGCACCGAGCGCTATGAGAAACGCACCAGTCTTCACGACTGCGTCCGGAATGAGGAAGCCCACCCAGCCGAACAGGACGATTACGAGGCCTGCAGCGGCATATTCAGTAAAATTCCGCGTACGGACACGGGACTGCAAGCGACGCGAATGGGAGCGAATATCGGCAAGCGACATGGTGAAAGTCTCCTTTTTTTGCTGAGTCCAAAGGGCCTGAAAAGGATCACGGTCAGGCATGTGGCGGCTCCTGGAAGTCTTTGGCAAGCTGCGCCTTAAGGCGGGAAATACGAGTGGCGACGGCGCCGGAAGAAAGACCGGTGATGTCGGCGATCTCGGCGGCAGGCAGGTTCTCGAGATAAAGCGTTAGGACCTGCCGGTCCGGCGTCTGCAGGCGCCGGATCCAGGCGTTCAGGCGGTCAAGCGCGTCGATTTTCTCCACCGCTCCAGCCATATTAAGGTCGTCCGCGATCTCGGAGATATCGCCAAGATCGATCCTTGCATGATTGTGCTTGCGCTCCCGATCGACGTGGCGCGCGGCTATATTGTGCGCGACGCGATAGACCCAGGTGCTGAGCTGACAACGCCCATCGAACACAGCAAAACTCTTCCAGAGCGCGACATGCATATCCTGAAGGAGGTCCCGGCACTTTTCCGGGTTCGCCTCACTAGCGCGGGCGACACGCTGCAGCGCCGGACCGAACGCATCGGCGGCCCGCTGATAAAGCGCATCCTGATCAGCCTGTTGTGTCATGCCCTTTTTAGTGTCAGCCCACTCGATGTTCTTACAGATATTCTGCAGAAAAGCGCCCGGTGCCGAAGACATCCCCGCTTGGGCGGGCTGGAAACCGGCGCTATATGCCCGGCATGACACGCCCGCTGACCCTCCTCGGCATTGAAACCAGCTGCGACGAGACCGCGGCGGCAGTGATCCGCCTCGCACCTGACGGCGGGGTCCAGATCCTGTCCGAAAAAGTCCACACCCAGCTGGAAGAACATGCACCTTATCTGGGCGTCGTGCCGGAGATCGCTGCGCGGGCGCATGCCGAACTCGCAGACCAGACAGTCGCTGCAGCCATGGCCGATTCCGGCCTGTCTTATACAGATCTCGACGCGGTGGCGGCAACCTCCGGCCCCGGCCTGATTGGCGGCGTCCTGGTCGGCATGATGACGGGCAAGGCGATTGCGCAGGCGGCGGGCAAGCCCTTCCTGGCGGTCAATCACCTGGAAGGCCATGCGCTGAGCCCCCGGCTGACGCATGACTGCCCCTTCCCCTACCTGCTCTTGCTGGTCTCGGGCGGGCATTGCCAGTTTCTGGAAGTGCGTGGCCTTGGCGACTACCGCCGACTCGGCTCGACGATTGATGATGCCGCCGGCGAAGCCTTCGACAAGACCGCAAAATTGCTGGGATTAGGATTTCCGGGTGGACCAGCCGTCGAGCGTATTGGCGCAGACGGCGACCCCGAATCGATCGATTTTCCCCGGCCGCTGCTGAACCGGCCGGGCCTAGACATGAGTTTCGCCGGATTGAAGACAGCCGTCGCCCGCGCCGCCGAGGCAGAAGCGCTGACGGATGCGCGCATGGCCAATATCTGCGCCAGTTTTCAGGCGGCCATCGTGGACGTGTTATCGGAAAAGGCCCGGCGGGCGCTCGAGGATTTCAATCCGGGCAATGATTCCGGAAAGCGTTTTGTCGTGGCGGGCGGCGTCGCCTCGAACAAGGCAATCCGCGCCGGATTGGAAAAAGTGGCAGATGCAGCAGGCGCGGTCCTGATCGCACCACCCATGCGGCACTGTACGGATAATGCCGCGATGATTGCCCTTGCCGGGGCGGAGCGGCTTGCAGGCGGCCTCGAAAACGAGGCAGGTGACCTTGGCGCCGGGGCTAGACCGCGCTGGCCGCTGGATGAAGCGGCGGCGAAGTCAGATCCGGCCTATGCGACGGGACGCCGGGGCGCCAAGGCCTGAAGGGTCTGCTCGAAACGGCTCAACGCCTTAAACCACGAATTCGGCGAATGACACCATGGTGGCGATCAGGCCAACCGTGAACGGCAGAGCTGCCATGAGGGCAACGAGCGACTGGCGGGATTCAGTTTTCGAAAGGGTCATTGTCTCTGTTCCTTGTTCGGGAACGGCAACATTTGCCGTCCACGAGCTTCATATAGCGAAACCATGAACACAAATCAATGAACGATTTTAAAATTATTCAGAGTTTAGTATTTTTACCTACTCATGGAACGCTGGCGTCTTTCGACAGGCCCGCGAGGATCAGGTCGAGGACTCCTTTCAGCTCCCGCTTCAGTTTCGGCAGGGTGAGGTGGGAAAACAGCTGAGGGAACCGGAATTTCATCAATGCCGCCTGCATGAATTCGGCAGTTTCATCGAGCCGCTCGAGCGGCCGGAATACGCCGTCACGAATGCCATCTTCAAGAATCTGCACCAGATAGACACGCTCCTGCGCCATCTGTTCGTTCATATACAGCGGCCGTTCGTCCGCCAGAACTTCGGCAACTTCGAGAATCTTCGCTTTCGCTTCAATCGCCTGATAGGTGCTGACCATGCCGTAATCGAAGAACTCCCGCAAACGTTCGGGCGCAGGTTTCTTCTCGCGGGCGATCGACGCATAGGCCTGATACATCTCGCCATTGAATTTGCGGGCCAATGCCTCAGCAATATCCAGCTTGGACGCGAAGAAGCGGTAGATATTGCCGGCGGACATGCCACAATCCTTGGCAATCTCCGACATCGTGGTCTTGGCATAGCCATAATGAAGGATCCGCTCGATGGCGGCATCCAGGATCAGCTGGCGGGTATCAGTGGTATCGTTCATGGAGCCGGACCATACCGGGAAATACTGAAGGATCAATGATTCATTCAGGAAGCACAAAATCTGTCGCGGCAGCCATAGGCAGGTGCGGCCGACTGTGCGATAGCGTCCGCCGGACGTCTGGATGGAGTAAACCTATGCCCCTTTTCTGCCTGCACTGCCTGGATAAGACCGATGGTGGCGCCGAAGCGCGCGCCAAGGCCCGGCCAGCCCACCTGGCCTGGGCAGCGGAACTTGGCGCCTGCGTACGCATGGCCGGACCGCTTCTGGACGAGGGCGGCAACATGGTCGGTTCTGTGTTCCTCATCGAAGCAGAGGATCTTGCCGCTGCAAAAACGATCCATGCGCAGGACCCCTATGTCACCGGGGGCGTGTTCGGACACGTTCATATCAATGAGACCCGCTGGGCTATCGGGGAAGGCAAACCCGCATGAGGCGCCTCGTTCTGGGAAACCTGAACTATTCCAGCTGGTCGATCCGCCCGCTCATGGTGGCCCGCAAAGTGGGTCTACCAGTGGAGGAAATCATCGTGCCGCTCGATTTTCCGGAAACGACGGCACGCCTGAAGGAAATCAGCCCGACCGCAAAAGTGCCGCTCCTCATCTGGGATAACCAGACGATCTGGGAGAGTCTCGCGATCACGGAATGGATCGCCGAATGGGCCCCGCCTGGTACGGTCTGGCCGGAAGACCCGGTCGCCCGCGCTGTCGCCCGCGCCGCCGCGAGCGAAATGCATGCCGGCTTCCCGGAACTGCGCAGCCAGTGCCCGATGGATATCCGGGGCCGGGAGCTTCCGCCGGAAATGACCAGCAAGCTCGCTGCCGATATTGATCGCATTCAGGAATTGTGGAGCGGCCTGCGCAGCGAATATGGCCGGAATGGCCCGTTCCTGTTCGGTAAATGGAGCGCAGCAGATGCCTTCTACTTGCCAGTCGTCACAAGATTCAGAACTTATGGCCTGCCGCTCAGTGGTGCCGCAGCGGATTACTCGGCTGCCGTTCTGTCAGATCCCGACTTCCTGAAACTGGAGGCGCAGGCCAAGGCAGAACCCTGGTGGATCAAATATGGGCCGGACGGACGATCCAGCGGCTATCTCAAGACGGAAGACTGAGCAGGTCGTATCCAAGGTCGTGCCGGAACAATTCGCCGATCTTGCGCTGATAAATCTCCAGCGCTTCACCAGAAAACAGGTCCGACAGGCTGGTCTTGCGATTCTGCAGGACGTTCGGCTCGGCTTCCGGGTCGACTTTCTCAGCCATGGCTTCTTTCGTGCCTGCCTTCAGCGCCGCATCAATGGAGGCTGGCGTGAGCTTCAGGTTCCAATGCCGGTCAACGGCTTCCAGGATCTTCCGCGGGTCTTTCAGCGTGTCCTCATAATGGACCACGAGGATGGACTCACCGTGACGGGCCAGGACTTCCCCCCAGCGGTTCCAGAACCGGGCGAGCCAGTAGAGATCGCAGCGGTATCTTGAGCCGGCCGGATCACCTTCCAGATAGGTCAGCCAGTCGACCTTGATGTCGTATTCCCATTTTGCGTGGTGACTGGCGAGGATCGACATCGGGTGCCGGACCGCCAACACATAAGGCGGCAGACCGGCCAAGCCACGCGCCCAGCCCCAGTCCACCAGGCGGTGCGGGATCGTGTGGCTGAAGGCAAGTCTGGGAAGCTGCGGGAAAACCGGCGCATCCTTTGGCCAGCCGATATAGGGCCGCACGGCATTCTCGGAGAAGTACTTTGGTGGCTCGATCCCGTGCGTTTCAGCAAGCGCCACAGCCAGCATGTATTTCAGCCAGTGCGTCCCCGAATTCTTCGATGTGACCAGCACGCCATCGAACGCACCATGGCGCAGCACCGAAAAATTGGTCCAGTTTTCGTTGAGCACTTTGGCCCGATAGGCAGAAGGCAGAGTCGTCGCAGTCATTGAACTGCCCTAGGGCCAGATGACAGACGGCGCAACTCAGGTCTTCAGGCCGGCCTTGTCCCGATAGACCTGCAGCAGCGCCAGCTGGTCACGGGTCGGCAGGCCTTCGGCCTCGGACACCGCCACAAGCATGGCATCAAGATCGATAATCTCTTTTGGACCGAGCACGGAAGATGACACGATCAACTGGCTCAGCTTGCGCATGGTCTCTGCCGGCGGCGGGGCTGAGTTGGTAACCCAGGCCGCATGCGCTGTCAGGGCATCGGCTTCTTCCTGACTGAATTCGAAATGATGCATGATTTCGTGGTCAATCGCGGCGGTCTGGCTCTCCGTCAGCGGGCCTCCGCGGGCGCGGGCTACTTCCATCATCATGATGGCGGCCGCTTCCCGCGGATCTTCGATCAGGCCCAGGCCGCCCCGCCCTGCCCTGTATTTGAATGCCAGTTTGCGCGGCATGTTGATCGCCGTTTGCGCCAGTTTGCCGGCCTCACGCAGACCTTCCCGCGCCATACGGATCCGCCACGACCAGACACCGATCGCCACCAGAATGCCGAGCAGGAACAGAAGTACTTGCATCCGAAAACAGTAACGCGGCCCAGTGGGCCGCGCTACAGGATTCGTCGGATGGAAAGAGGCTTTACTCGCCTCCATCCTCCGCTGCGGTCGCCGCATGCGCCTGAGCGAGCACATAGGCGCGGATCGCCTCGACATCGTCTTCGCTCAGATACTCCGCAAAGGAGACCATACCGTTTGCCGAATAGTGCCCTTCCAGCACGATGCCTTTCCAGGCTTCAGGGTCAGCCGAGATGGCCGACCAGCGCAAGTCCGGCAGCACACCGGAGCTGACGGCCAGCGGGCCGTGGCAGACAGCACAGTTGCGGGAGAAGTCGACGACGCCTTCCGCCAGCTGAGCATCTGTTCCGAACGGTTCGGCTTTCGGCGTGCGGTCAATCGGCGTGAGGTCTGCATCTGCAATCTCACCGGTACCACCCAGTTTGAAGGTCACCACTTTGCCAACGGTCGACGGCACCTTGTCGTCATAGGCGAAGCCTGCAGCCAAGGCGAACGCACTGCCCCAGCCCGTTGCGATGGTCACATACTGTTCGCCATCGATCATGTAGGTGCCCGGCCCGGCGCCAGCGCCGGACTTCACATTGTAGTCCCACAGCACGTCTCCGGTGGCAGCATCATAAGCAACGAAGTGGCCGTTCAGCTTGCCCTGGAAGACCAGACCGCCAGCCGTCGACAGCACGCCGCCATTCCAGGCATTGTCATGCTCCACGGTCCAGCGCGGCGCGCGGGCCACGGGATCCCAGGCGATGAGGCGGCCCTTCAGGGTCGAACGCAGGAACTTGGCCACTTCCGGCGGCGCGATCGGCGGCACGCCGGCGGCGAAGTCCGCACCTGTATTCCACGCAGTGTCCTTGGAGAAGAAAAGCGGGTCTTCCGCATAGGCCTGCGGAATTTCCTGCGCCGGAATGTAGGCCAGCGCCAGGTCCGGATTATAGGCCATCGGATGCCAGTTGTGCGCGCCCAGCGGGCCCGGCAGCTGCTGGTAGGGCTCTTTGCCATAACGTGCCGCAGCGATCTCGATCGGGCGGCCGTTCTCATCGAGACCCGTCGCCCAGTTCATCGGACCGAAGGCATCGCCAGAGATGAACTCGCCGGTCGCGGCATCGATCACATAGAAGAAGCCGTTCTTCGGGGCCTGCATCGCAACCCGGCGGCTGGCACCATCCGGTCCGAGCGGCAGGTCCGCCAGAATGATGGTCTGCGTGGCGGTGTAGTCCCAGTTGTCGCCAGGCGTCGTCTGGAAGTGCCACTTGTACTCGCCAGTATCCGCATCGACCGCGACGATGGAAGACAGGAAGAGGTTGTCCCCGCCCGACGGGTCACGGAATGTCCGGTTCCACGGAGAGCCATTGCCGACACCGAAGATGATCTGGTCATTCACTTCGTCATAGACGATCGAATCCCAGACGGTGCCGCCACCGCCATCGGTGACCCACGCGCCTTCGTCGCCCCAGGTCGCATTACCGACCTGCTCGAAGGCTGCATCAGATGCTTCACCGTCTGGCTGCTTTTGCGGGTTCGGCACTGTGTAGAAGCGCCAGATCTTGTCGCCGGTCTCTGCGTCGTAGGCGGAGATGTATCCGCGCACGCCAAGTTCCGCGCCGCCATTTCCGATCAGCACCTTGCCGTTCACCACGCGCGGGGCGCCTGTAATCGTGTAGGGCTTGGACTGGTCTACGGTCACCTTTTCCCAGACGAGATCGCCCGTCTTCGCATCCAGCGCCTGAAGGCGGCCATCGATGACGCCGACATAGATCTTGCCGTCATAAACAGCGACGCCGCGGTTCACGACGTCACAGCAAGCGTTGACGCCAACCGCACGGTCGACATCCGGATCATGTTCCCAGAGCAGCTCGCCAGTCTTTGCGTCGAGCGCATACACGACGGACCAGGCAGAGGTGACGAACATCACGCCATCGACAACGATCGGCGTGACTTCCACGCCCCGGTTGGTCGCGAGGTCGAACGTCCAGGCAACGCCGAGCTGGTCGACATTGTCCTTGTTGACCGCGTCCAACGAGGAGTGGCGCTGCTCATCATAGGTCCCGCCATAGGTGAGCCATTCTGCACCGGCCGAGGCCGTTTCGATGCGCGCCGTGTCGACGGCAGCAAATCCTTTTTCCTCCGGCGGAGGCGGGGTGTCCTTCGGCCCGCATGCGGCCAGCAGCGCCAGCGCTGAACCAGCCAGTAGAATACGACTCCAAACAGCCATGTCGGTGTTCCTCCCCTCGACATATTTCGCACGCGGTCTTCGAGCCGCTCTGTTGCAGGCAATGCTAGTCCTTCGAATGCGTTTGTCGAGGCATAACCCGGCGGCACGCCGGGGCCGCTTCAGGCCGGAATTGCAGACGTGCTGCCGGTCCGGCTTGAGAGATCGGCCTGCGCAGCATCGATGGCCGCTTCGACGCGAACCCGCCAATCGGCCAGATTGGCCGCTTTTTCGGAACCTGCCGGGAAATTCACCGAACGGGACGCGCTGACCACGCCGCCCTCAAGCCGGTTGCCGGTCCGCGTGAAGCCGGCCAGGGCTTCATCTGCGTCCGCGCCTTGCGCGCCATAGCCCGGCACCAGGAACAGAGATGTCGGGGCAATCTTGCGGATGGCCCGTGCTTCGTCAGGTCCCGTCGCGCCGGTCACCATCATCAGGCCGGACCAGCCAGACTGGCCGAGCAGGCGCTCTGCAAGCGGGGCCAGCGCCTCACCGACGCGCGCGTAGAGCGGCGCGCCCTCAAGGTCGCGGGACTGAAAATCGGCCGAGCCGGGATTGGAAGTACGCACAAGCACGATCACGCCCTTCCCGTTCGCCTCGCCTTCGCGGACATAGGGTTCCAGCGTATCCAGCCCCATATAGGGGTTCACGGTCAGGGCGTCGGAATGAAACGGCGCGTCCTTGCCGAGATAGGCGGCAGCGTAACCTTCCGCCGTCGAGCCGATGTCGCCGCGCTTTGCGTCCATCAGCACGATCAGGCCGGCCTCTTTTGCGGCGCGGGCAATGGTCTGCAGCGCTTTCATGCCTTCCGGGCCGTGACGTTCGAACAGGGCAACCTGCGGTTTGATACAGGCGACCCGGCCTTCACAAGCGCCGATCATGGCGAGGCCCCAGGCTGCCAGCCCTTCCGATGTATCGCCGCCGAACAATGCCGGGATCCGGCCGGCATGCGGGTCGATGCCGACGCAAAGCGGCCCATGCCGGCGGGTGGCATAGATCAGGCGGTCGGCAAAGCAAGTCATGGCTTCACCTTGCAGGCAACCTTGACCACTTGCAACAGACGCCGGGCATTGTCGGATCGTGGCCCGTACGTCGCTTCATCGAACGCTTCCGCCGGACCGTTTTCAGGGCTGACATTCAGGCGCGTCAGGAAGGCTTCGACCGAGGTTGGCGCCGTGGTGTAGATCCGTCCGCGGCGCGGACTTTCCGCCACGATGACACCGCGAACACGCCCCTGCGCATCGAATACCGGGCCACCCGAGATCCCGCCCAGCGTGCCATCGAGGCCGCGGGTCCGGCCGAATTCCGCCCAGGCCAGGATCGGTTCGGAGTTTTCCCGCCGCCCGCGCGTGATCAGGTTGGACCGCGACATCAGTCTTGTCGCGACCTCGCCGGGCCGCCCCTGCGGGTAGCCGACATGATAACCTTCACTGCCGATGCGCAGCGGCGTCGCAAGATCAAGCTCAACCGGATTTGGGCTGCGGCCCGTGGAAATCAGGGCGAGGTCGTGATCCGGATCGAGGGTAACTGACTCCACCGGCACATACTGACCCGGCGCGACAAGCAGGCCGACGGAATCGCACCCATCAACCACGTGCCGGGCCGTAATCCACTGGCCCTTCCGATTGACGGCGAACGCCGTGCCGATGCCGTCTTTCGGCGCATCGACCTGAATCAGGATCTGCTCATCAAATGGGGAGGGCGGCGGCAAGGTCGGGCCGTCCGCCTCAAGGACGGTGGGCGGCGCCTCAGGCGCGTCAGCATGATCGCCCTGCGCAAACAGGACGAAAACGACCAACCCGAGCGCGGTAACATAAAGCAGCCAATCGAACTTGCGCATCGGCCTTATCTGCTCCTCAGATCAAAATCTCTGCAACGCAGGATCCCACAATCCTGCGGCAAGAATGAGGGCAGATGCCAGCTTTGCAGAAACGAGCACTGCGGCAGCGCCTATTTCGTCCTGTTCGATCCGTTTGGGCAGGCCGCCCAGCAGGAGATCCACCAGCCGGTAGACGATCAGCTGCAGCAATAGCGCCACCAGGCCCCAGATGGCAAAATCGATCAGGGTGATGCTTGAAGCGAGCGCCGAAGACATCGGCAAAGCCAGACCCGCAATCGCACCGCCCAGGGCGATTCCCGCTGCGGCGTTACCCCGCCGGACCTCGGCAAACTCCTTCCAGGGTGTCAGCAGAACATAAATTGTGCTCGACACGACCAGCATCACACCAGCACTGGCCGTCCAGATCAGGAATCTTGGAAACGCCTCGACAAATGCACCGATTTCTCCGCCCATGAATCCTGATAATCCTGTGTGATTATAGTGGTGACCCGGCGGGGGCCCGGCCCTATTCCTAACATGGCGCTTCCGCCACTCAAGGAGACCATCATGCTGAAAGGTAAAACAGCCCTTATCACGGGCTCTACGAGCGGCATTGGAAAAGCCATTGCAGAGCGACTGGCGGCTGAAGGCTGCAATATCGTGCTCAACGGTTTCGGCGATTCCGGAGAGATCGACGCGCTGAAACGGTCGCTCGCCGCAGAACACTCGGTCATGGTAGGTTATTCGAGTGCCGACCTGACGCGGATTCCGGCCATTGAGAACATGATGGCTTATGTGCAGAGCGAATTCGGCGGCGCCGATATTCTCGTCAACAATGCCGGCATGCAGCATGTCTCACCGGTCGAGGAGTTCCCGGTCGACAAGTGGAACCTGATCATCGCGCTGAACCTTTCCGCGGCTTTCCACACGATCCGTCTGGCCATGCCGGGCATGAAGGAAAAGGGCTGGGGCAGGATCATCCAGACGGCGTCGGCCCATGCGCTCGTCGCCTCGCCCTACAAGGCGGCGTATGTGGCGGCAAAACACGGGATCGCAGGCCTGACCAAGACAGTTGCGCTGGAAGGCGCCACCCATGGCGTCCGCTGCAATGCGATCTGCCCGGGCTATGTCCACACGCCGCTGGTCGACGCACAGATCACCGACACGGCCAAAGCTCGCGGCATCACCGAGGATGAAGTCGTGAAGAATGTGATCCTCGCCGCCCAGCCGACCAAGGAATTCGTCACAGCCGAGCAGATTGGCGAGATGGCGGCGTTCCTCTGCTCTCCTGCAGCCAGTCAGATCAACGGGGCCCTGCTGGCGGTCGATGGCGGCTGGACGGCCCAGTAAACGGGCCGCCTGGCCGCCTATTCCAGCAGTTCGGTGAGGCAGGTGGCGATCGTCTCGTCCGTGTCTTCATGGGTGAAGAAGGTTTTCAGCTTCCAGTCTTCATCCATGAGGTACAGCAAAGACGTGTGATCCATCGAGTATTCGCTCTGGCTGCCCGGCTGCTCGATCCGCGAGTAATCCGCCAGGAAAGCATCCGCAGCCGCGCGGACGTCTTCCGGAGTTCCGGTCAGTCCCTGAAGATTGTCCGGGAAGGCGTTGGTCGACACATATTGCGCCAGCTGCTCCGGCGTATCCCGCTCGGGATCGATGGAAATCAGCAGGGTCTGCGGGGGGCTGACATCTTCCGGCAGCCGGTCATAAGCCCGCTTCAGAGTCACCAGAGTCATCGGACAGACATCCGGACAATAGGTGAAGCCGAAATAGATCAGCGTCGGGTGGCCCTTATAGGTCTCTTCCGTGACAGGCTCCCCGTCCTGGTTCACCAGCGAAATCGGTCCGCCAATGTTCGGATAGGCGCGCGACATACAGCCTCCGGCCGACCCGCCGGCAGAGGGTTCAGCAGGTTTTGCAGGGCCACAGGCGGCGAGCAATCCGGCCAGCAAGGCCGCGGACATACGAAGTCTGGTCATGACCTTCCTCTAGGACGTGGACCCGCCGCTTGGCGAGGGCGTCACGCTGCCGCATAAGACACAAATGAGTGATCTGTCCCGACAAGACGTGAATCGCGCCGACCGGCTCGGCTTCGATGATGCAATCTTTACCCTCGCCCCGGAAGGGCTTGGGTCGGCCCAATCGGCCCTTGGACGGACGCGTTTGCGCACCTTCATCACGCTGCGCTGGCTGGCCGTCGCTGGACAGACCGCTGCCGTGCTCTTCGTGGCCTTCGTGCTGCACTTCGACCTGCCGCTCGCGGCCTGTCTGGCCATCATTGCGGCATCGGCCTGGCTGAACGTGTTCCTGTCGTTCGCGTTCCAGAGCCAGCGCCTGACGCGCGGCTGGGAAGCCTCATTGCAACTGGCCTTCGATACGGTACAGCTCGCCGCCCTTGTGGCGGTGACAGGCGGCCTGTCGAACCCCTTCCTTCTCCTGCTGGTCGCGCCCGTAACGGTGGCAGCGCTCAGCCTGTCTCCCACGCGGGCCGTATTGATCGCCCTGCTGGCGCTGACCCTTGCGGCGATCATGCCCCTGATCTCGCTGCCCCTGCCCTGGATCAATGGCGCCATGGTGGAGCTGCCGCCGCTGTTTCACCTCGGCCAGTTTGCGGCGCTTGCCGTCGGCGTGGTGTTCTTCGCGGTCTCCGCCGGACGCGTCAGCCAGGACGAGGCCAAGCTGGTGCGGGCGCTTGATGCGGCCAGCATTGTCATGGCGCGCGAACAGAAACTCTCCGCCATCGGTGCAATGTCCGCCATGACGACGCATGAGCTCGGCACGCCGCTCGCCACCATTCACCTCGTCGCCAAGGAATTGCTGACCGAGACCCCGCAAGACGATCCGAAATATGAGGACCTGACTCTATTGGCCGAGCAGGCCGACCGGTGCCGCAACATTCTGGCGACCATCCGTGAGGCGCGCGATGCCACCGACATCGTGCACGCCCGCGTCACGCTGGATGCGCTGGTCGCCGAAGCCGCTGCGCCCTTCAAAGGCCTGGGCGTCGCTGTGGAAGTCGTTGTCCGGCCCTCAGAAGACGAAGCAGATTCCCGTCCGCCGATCCTGAACCGGAGCCCCGAAATCCTCCACGCCATCAGCGCCTTTGTGGAGAACGCCGTGAGCTTCGCCGATTCCCGGGTGACCGCGCAGGCCAGCTGGACCGCTGACCAGATCATGATCTCGATCAGTGACGACGGGCCCGGTTTTTCTCAGGAAGTGTTGCCGAAGCTGGGAGAGCCTTATGTCTCGGAACGAAGCGAAGCACATCTCGGCGGCGGAGACATGGGGCTTGGCTTCTTTATTGCAAAAACCCTGATCGAAAGAACCGGCGGCAGGATAGCCACCAGGAACCGCACACCACCCCGGACGGGCGCCATCGTTCAGGCCCTCTGGCCGCGTGCAGCTCTTGAAGCATCCGCGTTGGATTAATTGATTTGGAAGTCCTATAAAAGAATCAGGTAGCTAGGGAAGCTGAGCATGGAACGGCCAGTAAATATTAATCTTCATGAGAGCCTGGAGGGCGTCGAAGACCGCTCCTGTCTCGTAATGGACGATGATGGCCCGTTCGTTCAGCGTTTGGCCCGGGCACTCGCGCAGCGCGGTTTCATCGTATCTGCTGTAACGAATGTTGCGGAAGGCAAGGATATCGCCCGCCTGAATCCGCCGGCATTTGCTGTTCTGGACCTGCGCCTGGAAGACGGCAGCGGCCTGGACGTTGTGGAAGTACTGCAGAAGAGTCGCCCGGAAGCGCGCGCCGTCATTCTGACGGGTTATGGCGCCATCGCAACGGCCGTCGCCGCAGTGAAGGCAGGCGCCGTGGACTACCTCTCAAAACCGGCTGACGTGGAAGACATCATCCGTGCGCTCACGGCCACCTCTGACGAGAAGCCTGCCCCGCCGGAAAATCCGATGTCAGCTGACCGGGTCCGCTGGGAACACATCCAGCGCGTCTATGAGCTGTGCAATCACAATGTCTCGGAAACAGCTCGCCGTCTGAACATGCACCGGCGCACACTGCAGCGAATTCTCGCCAAGCGCGCGCCGCGCTGACTTTCTCCTTTTAGTCCTTCGCAGGCATCAGGGTCATCGCTCCGATAACCATGGCTTCCGTGCCCAGTTCCACCGAAGGTTCCGGCCAGATCCTGAAGAACGGGGAATGGTGGGACGAAGCATTTTCCAGCTCATCGGCTGGCGTGCCGCCGACATTGAAATAGACGCCTTTCACGCCGGTATCGGGCGTGACGAAATAGGCAAAATCCTCGGCCCCCATGCCGTCGCGCGGCGGATCGACCAGCACGTTGTCTGAAATACGCGCGGCAAAGGCATCGCGCAGGCGCTGGGCGGTCGCCGGGTCATTGATCGTGGGCGGCGTGGTTTCCGTCTCGGACCGGATCACTTCCGGCATCAGGTCTTCGGGCACATTCATCGAGATCGCAACCCCGCGCGCCACCCGGTCGATACCGTCCAGCAACTCTTCCCGGATGTTCGGATCGTCGGAGCGGACAGTGATCTGCATCTCGACCTTGTCGCCGATAATGTTGTGCTTGAAGCCGCCGTGGATGGCCCCAACCGTGATCACGCCCGGCTCCAGCGGCGCGATCGACCGCGAGACAACCGACTGAAGCGAGACGACGATCTGCGATGCGACCAGCACCGGGTCGATCCCTAAATGCGGATAGGCACCATGCGCGCCGACACCGTGCACAATGATGTCCACACTGTCGGAGCTGGAGGCGACCTGCTCCAGTGGCACCTGGAGTTTTCCGGTCTCAAGATCGGCCGCGACATGGAAGGCAATTGCATAATCCGGTTTCGGGAACCGCTCATAAAGCCCGTCCTGGATCATGGCGCGTGCCCCGCCGATCCGCTCTTCTGCCGGCTGGCCGACCAGCACCAGCGTGCCCGACCAGTCTTGCTTGCGCTCAGCCATCTGGCGGGCCGCCCCGACGAGCGAGGTGATGTGCACATCATGCCCGCAGGCATGCATCACAGGCTTCTCGATGCCGTCGATGTCGACCTGTGTGACCGTGGAGGGTTGGGCGACGCCGCTGTCTTCTTTCAACGGCAGGCCATCCATATCGGCGCGCATCAGGACCGTCGGGCCGTCACCATTTTTCAGGACCGCGACCACGCCGGTGCCGCCAACCCCTTCGGTAACGTTATAGCCGAGGGCGCGCAGTTCTGAGGCAAGCCGTTTGGCCGTTTCGGTCTCCAGGAAGGAGAGCTCCGGATGCTGGTGGAAATACTGGAAAAGCGGGCCGAGGTTTTCCTTGTAGTCCTTGTCGATCGCCGCGCTGAGCTCGCTGTCGGCCGATGCCATACCGGCAGTCCCAAGTGCGATCAGTGAGGCGGCGCACGCCCGAAGCTTCCAGTTCATGTGATGTCTCCCGCTGTTGGACGCAGGCTAGGCATCATGCCCGGCGGTGTAAATCACCGACCTGTCAGCCCCGGCCGAACCTGCAGCAAGTAAAGTGCAAAGTCACTTTAGCAGACGTGCAGCAGCGAACCGGTTGATGCGCTTTCGCCAAGCCTGATAAGCGCCCTCTTCCCAAAGAAGGGTCCCTCAAAATGTCTCTTGCGCTTATCCTCGCCGCGTCAACATTCACTGCCGGTCCGGAAGATGCCCCGGCAAGACTCGATCCTGTCGTCACAACGGCAACGGCCAGCCAGACGCCGCTCAGCGACATCCCGATGTCGGTCAGCGTCATCAACGGGGAGGATCTCGGGCTCGCCTCCGCTTATCTCGGCGCCGAGGATGTGACGGACCTGCTCACCGGTGTGGAAGCCGCCGTGGCCAATGGCAGCCAGGTGTCCTTCCAGATCCGCGGGATCGGCGCTGTAGACCATCAGGCGCTGACACCGGGCGCAGCGGCCGTCTATTCCGACGGTGTCCTGCTGGCGACAAATGTGCAGACCGGCCTGATGCTGTACGACCTGTCCGGCATCGAGGTTCTGAAAGGCCCGCAAGGCACATTGTTCGGGCGCAATGCATCCTCTGGCGCAATCAGCTTCCTGACCAGCCGCCCGGAAGATGGCCAGTCCCGCTATCTGCGCGCCGGATATGGCAATCTGGAACGCACCGATGTGGAAGGTGCGTTCGGTCAGACGTCCGGCGGGTTCAGCTACCGCCTTGCCGGACGTTACCTTTCCCGCGATGCGGCACTCGACAATACCGGCGGGCCAGACGCGGCAGGCGGCATACGGGACGAGTTCGGCCTGCGGCTCGGTCTCAACTGGGAAGATGCCGTTGGCGGCTCACTCCTGATCCGTACGCACTATGAGGAAGACAATGGCGTGAATGCCGCGCCGCGAAACGATACGCTTGGCCTGTCGGATCATGATATTTCCGTTGGAAGCGATGGTGTTCAGGATACAGATAATGCGTTCTACGGAACCTCCGCAGATTATGTGCGCGAAATCGGCGACTGGACGCTGACTTCCCTCACCGCGTTTGAAGGCTTCAACCAGTCTTACGGGTTTGACTTCGACGGGGGTGTGGCCCTCTTCGGCAACCCGCTCTTCAATGCAAACCTCTCCTACGATCGCAATTTCAGGCAGTATTCGCAGGAAGTCCGCCTGACGACGGAGCGCGACCACAACTCCACCCTGTTCGGCATCTATGCCGCCGCAGAGGATTTCAGCCAGACCTACACAATCTGGTGCGGAGAGCTGAACCCGGACACCCTCCTCGGCACCTGCCCCTATGTCGGGGCCGCCAGCCGGGCAGGTCCTCAGCCTGTTTCGGACGGAACCGCCAAGACGCTCATCACGGACATCCGGCAGGAACGCTCTGTCCTTGCCGCCTTCACCTACAATGAGGTGGCGCTGACCGACCGGCTCACCGCCACGCTCGGCGCCCGGATCACGCGCGAGACAATCGAAGGTGCCGGCGCGGGACGGCACCTCTTCGATGACGGCACAATCGGCTACAACAATGTCGGCGGTCTTGGCCTTGCCGCCGGTTCGAACGAAATTGAAGACACAAAGCTCACCGGGAATGCGGCGCTGGCCTATGAGACGGATGCGGGCACGGCTTATATGTCCATCGCAAACAGCTACAAGTCCGGCGGTTTCAATGGGGAAGTGCAGAACAACGCCACCCACTTTTCCAATGAAGGCCTGTTCGATGCAGAGACCGTCACGGCGTATGAGGCGGGGTTCAAGTCAGAGCCTTCAGGCCGTTTCATCTGGACCGCCGCCCTGTTCTATCAGGACTATGACGCCCCCCAGGCGCGCATCTTCGTGAACTTCCCGCTTCCGGACGGTTCCAGCATCACGTCCAATTCTCTCTCAAATCTCGACGCAGCGACTGTTTATGGCCTGGATGCCGATATGCGCTGGCAGGCAACCGATGCCTTGTCTCTGAAAGGCGGGTTCACCCTGCTCGACACGGAAATCGATCAAACCTCAGATATTGGAGGCAATGCCGGAAAGTTCCATGCAAATCCCTTGCCTTTCGCGCCGGACGTCTCCGCCATGCTGGGTGGTCGGTATGAATTCGCCTTCACTCCCAATACAGATGGTCATGTCTCGCTGCACGCGAAGTATCGCAGCCGCTATTATCTGGATCCGGAAGGACTGGCGTCCCGCATGCAGAAAGGGTTCACAACGCTTCAGGCAGAAGCCGGTCTCCGGTTTTCAGATCCCGGAATAGATGTCACCCTGTGGGCCCGGAATCTGACGGACGAAGACTATGCCCTCTCGGGGTATGGCTTTATCGGTTACGATACGTTCCGGTCCGATCCGCGAACTTATGGCTTCCGCATCGGCTACACTTTCTAGCGGCAGCTTTCCCGGTCGAACCGCATGGCGACGAAATTCACCGGATCGCCATTGGAATAGTTGAGCGCATAGTAAGGTTCTGACTCCGTGATGCAGAGGCCCATGCCTTTGGCCTGCGCGCGCAAATGCGCCACTTCTTCGGCCACCGGAGGTTCGGCCTTCCGGTCCTCGTAATTTACGAGATAAACGACCGGATAGGCGCTCTCATCTGACGGCAAATCCAGCGGCGTTTCCGGTGGGTGCGTATTCTGAGTACCCATGGTGAGGATGTAGGACGGCTCCGCATAGCCAAGCGCAAGGATGCGCTGGGGTGGTGTCATCGCGCAGGCTTCACCCGGGATGCCGCAGACATCTTCCAGCGCCAGACGCGCGGTTTCCGTCGGCTGCACCCAGACCTGGCTCGGCAGCATGAAGATGCGGATATGCCAACCGATGACGAAAGCGGCCGCAATGCTGAGCCCGATGGAGACAGCCATCCGCGCACGGCTGAATTCGATCGCCGCGGCGCCGCAGAGTACAAACGCCGCCCACCAGAGCCAGACCGGAAACACACGGTAGCCCTGCCAGGTCTCCAACACTTCAGAACTGGATGCGGTAGTGAAATCGCCTGCCGCTTCCGTCATGAAATTATGGGTCACTCCAGGATAGGAGACTGCCAGCAACAAGACGGCGCCAAGTCCGAACAGGGCAAGCGAGAGCCAGCGTGAGACCGGCATCTTGACCCCTTCCATCAGGCGCACCGCGGCATAGCCGCAAAGGAGCGCCATGCCCGGATAGGCTGGCAGGATATAGTGGCTGAGCAGCGTCGGCATCAGTTCGAAAAAGGCATAGGTCAGCAGCGTCCAGCACAAGAGCAGGCGCAGGCCCTTCACCTCCGCTGAGGCTTCGGGAGAGGCCGGTGCCCGGCGCCACCATTCGTCCCGTGTCGAGAGGAACCAGAAAACCAGCAGCAGTACTGACGGATAAGCGACCTTCACGCCGTTTGCGGCGGTCGTCGGCAGGACCAGCGCCAGCAACAGGCTGATCATGAGCAGCGCGCCGCCAATCAGCAAGCCCGGCCGACCGGTTCGGGCGACAGTCGCCTGCCGCACGCCCTTCCAGCCTGCGACAAGCCCCGGCACGATCAGCAGGATCGCCGGGAAGAACCAGATCGGCAGATGGGTGAGGTGATAGAATGGCCAGCCGCCATGACCTTCCGACGCGCCCGTGAACTTGTCTTTCAGATCCTTGCCGACCGCGCCCTGCAGAAACTCACCACTTGTCGCCACCTGAACCCAGATGAACCAGGGCAGGACCAAGGCGACGAACAGAAGCGGTCCCGGCCACCAGAGCAGCGGACGCCACCAGTCCCCGCCCTTCCCGTTCTCCGCCCGGCCCCAGACCCAGACGCCGAGCCCTGCATAGAAGGCGACCATCGGCGTCACCGGCCCCTTGATGAGGAAGCCGAGCCCCATGGCGAGCCAGAAGAGGAGCGCCATCTGCTTGGGCGAACCCTCACGCAGGTACAGCCGCCCCAATGCGCCAATGCCAATCGTCGTGAGGCAGACGAGCACCGCATCGGTCTTTGATATATGCGCCTCGGACGTGAGCAGCAGCGTTGAGCCGAACATCGCCGCGCCGAGAAAGGCCGCGCGCCGGCCCACCAGCGGGATGCCGCACCAGAAACAGGCCACAGCCGCAAGGCTCGCGCCGATCCAGCTCGGGAAACGATAGGTCCAGATCTGCTTGGCTTCCGGCCCGGTGAAAACCGCCGTTGAGGCCGCCTGCAGCCAGTGAATCCCGGCCGGTTTCTTGTTGCGCAGCTCGTCCTGGTACTGGATGCGAATATAGTCGTGCTCTTCCAGCATTTCCTTTGAGGCCTGGGCGAACCGGCTTTCGTCCCGGTCCAGCGCCGGCAACATGAAAACACCCGGCGCAGCCGCACTGAAGGTGATGAGGAAGAGAGCGACCCAGGCTTTCCAGCCGGTCGAAAGGCGGTCGAGCAATGTCATGGCCCCTCCTCTAACCGGTTCGCGCCGCTTCGTCTTGCGCTTTTGGGCGTGAAGGCCGTGTCAGCCGCAAGTGAAGCGCAGGGCTCGCCTTTCGCCGGAACGCTCTGTATGACGCGAAGACTTTTTCGAGCGCCAGTTTGGGGGGCGCACCAGCAGAAGGGATCTGGATTTGGACCAGGCTCTTGAGTTCTCCGTCGTCGTCCCGGTGCATAATGAATCCGGGAATGTGGCGACCCTGATCGGCGAAATCGCCAAGGCGCTCGACGGGCGCGCTTATGAAATGGTCTTTGTCGACGATGCCTCGACCGACGACACCCGCGCCCAGCTGGTGGAGCTGAAAGCGAAATATCCGATGCTGCGTGTGCTCGGACACCGGAAGAATGCCGGCCAGAGCCGTGCGATCCGCTCCGGCATTCTGGCCGCAAAAGCTCCGGTCATCGGCACGCTGGACGGCGATGGACAGAACGACCCGGCTGACCTGCCGGATCTCTACCGCCAGCTCACCCGTCAGGATGCCCCGGAAAAGCTGAACATGGTCATGGGCCGCCGGGCCAAACGCAAGGACACGGCCTGGAAGCGGTTCGGCTCGCGCTTTGCGAACAATATCCGCAAGCGCATGCTGAAGGATGATTGCGACGACAGCGGTTGCGGCATCAAGGTGATGAAGCGCGCTGCCTACATCCAGCTCCCCTATTTCGATCACATGCACCGCTACATGCCGGCCTTGATGCGGGCTGAAGGGTTCAATGTGGAATACCGGGACGTCAACCACCGCGAGCGCGGGACGGGCAAATCGAACTATACAAATTTCGGCCGCCTGAACGATGCTTTCTCAGATCTGCGCGGTGTCACCTGGCTGATCCGCCGCCGGCGCAATCCGGGCGGCGCGGACGAAATCTGAGCCCCCTTAAATTCATGGGCAAACCGCCTGCAAATCGCCCGATTTGCGGGAATACTGGTGGTTAAGGCCGTGGGGGTTTTTCCTCGCCTCGCCGGAAACTATCCGGTACACCTCGTGTTAACACGCGCTGAGCGACGGGTTAGTGAACATGAAAAAGGACACGCAGGCAGCCGTCATTGGCGGGTTCATCGCCAGACGCAAACGGCAAAATGCCGGGTCCCGCAGCAGCACCGAAAAGGGGTATTTGATGCGTGCAATCTTCGGAATCTTTCCGCTACTGGTCGTGCCGGTGGCCCTCTACAACCTTCTGGCCGTCATGGCCGGCGGCCCGGCGACGACAACCAATGAGCTTGGCCAGATCATTGTCAGCGATACCGCCCCGCTTCAGGCCGTGCTGAACGAGACCTTTTTCTCGCTTCCGATGATTTCCGGCGTCAAATGGGTGCTGACCCAGGGCGATGCGATCCTGCTGTTGTCGATCGTTTTCCTGTTCCTGGAAATCCTGAAGTCGACCAGCACCGGCACCTCGACCATCATCAATCACGCGATTTCGATGATGCTGTTCATCCTGTGCCTCATCGAGTTCCTGCTGGCGCCTAACTTCGCCACCTCCACCTTCTTCATCCTGATGTCGATGACACTTCTGGATGTGCTGGCCGGTGTGGTGGTGACCATCGTGTCTGCGCGGCGCGACTTTGGCGTGGATCACGGCTGATCCGGTACCGAAACTAAAAGCAGAAAAGCCCGCTCGATGGAGCGGGCTTTTTTTGATTTCACCTTGAGCGCGCGTCTCAGTCCTTGCGGTACAGCTCTGCCAGCTGGTCCTGGATGGCGGACATCTGGGCCTGCATGTTGGCGAGCGCCTCGGCCTGCATTTCCATCATGGAACCGGCCGGGGAAGACGACGAGGACGAGTTTTGGGGCTTCGACGAATTGTAGAGCGTCGGCATGAACATCTTCATGGCCTGTTCGAACATCGCCATGTTCCGGCGGGCTTGTTTCTCGAACATGGTCATCGGATTGGCCGCCTTCTGCCACTCCTTCTGCGCTTCGGCGAAGGAGTTCATCGACATGTCTAGGAAGGCTGGCAGGAAGGTCTGCGCGCCACCGCCATAGAAGCCGATCAGCTGGCGCAGGAAGTTCAGCGGCAGGGCGCCCTCACCCTTGGTTTCCTGTTCGAAGATGATCTGCGTCAGAACCTGGCGCGTCAGATCCTCGCCCGTCTTGGCATCGCGGACCTCAAAATCCCGACCCTCGCGGACAAGTTCGGACAGGTGATCCAGCGTCACATAAGACGAGGTCGACGTGTCGTAGAGGCGCCGGTTCGCATATTTTTTGATGATGATTGGCTCCGAAGAACCCGACCCTTTGACCATTTTCATCCCTCAGCTTTCCGCAAGGGGAAAGCAATTTTTGTGCTATGCCGCATAATCTCGCATAAAATCTGCATGCGACCAATGCGCTATTGAAGTTTCTGCAACAGTAACGCTAAGCATGCTGCAGTGCAAAATTTAAGGGAGGAGCACCCATGTCCAAAACGGTTCTGGTCACAGGCGGTACACGCGGTATCGGCCACGCCATCAGCGCAGCCATGGCGAAAGCCGGCTACAAAGTCGCGGCAAACTATGCCGGTAACGAGGAAGCCGCCAAGGCGACCGCCGACGAGCTCGGCATCCATGTCTACAAGTTCGATGTCGCCGATTATGACGCCGTTGGCGCCGGCATCGCCGCGATTGAAAAAGACCTCGGCCCGATCGACATCGTCGTGAACAATGCCGGCGTAACGCGCGATGCGCCCTTCCACAAAATGACGAAAGACCAATGGCAGCAGGTGATCGACATCGATCTGACCTCCGCCTTCAACGTGACGCACCATGTCTGGGAAGGCATGCGCGAGCGCAATTGGGGCCGCGTCATCAACATCTCGTCCATCAACGGCCAGAAGGGTCAGTTCGGCCAGGCGAACTATTCCGCCGCCAAGGCCGGCCTGATCGGTTTCAGCAAGGCCCTTGCCCAGGAAGGCGCCAAGAAGGGCATCACCGTGAACACGGTCTGCCCGGGCTATATCGACACCGAGATGGTGCGTGCCGTGCCTGAGAAAGTGCTGGAAGGCATCATCGCGACGATCCCGGTCGGCCGCCTCGGCAAGCCGGAAGAAATCGCCTCCATGTGCGCCTATCTCGCCAGCGACGACGGCGCTTTCATTACCGGCGCGACGATGACGGTGAACGGCGCGCAATATATCGCCGGCTAAGCCTGTTTCGTTCCGGGACAAAGAAACGCCCTCCCCTGCCGGGAGGGCGTTTTTTCATGTCCACATAGAACATGGCATGATCATACCGGACCAGGCCTGCTCCGGCATGACCAATGAAGACCATGCCGGACTATAACGGACATTGCCGGATCAGACCGTCAGGACGATCTTGCCGAAATGCTTCTGGCTCGCCTGATGGGCGAACGCGTCGGCGATCTTGTCCAGCGGGAAGGTGCTATCGATCACCGGCTTGATGCCGTTCGCCTCGATTGCGTCGATCATGTCTTCCTGCATCCGGCGCGAGCCGACCGTAATGCCCGACAGGGTGATATTGCGCGAGAAGAGCGCCGCCGTCGGTACTTCACCGGAGACGCCGGTGAGCACGCCGATCAGCGAGATGTGCCCACCAGGACGGCACGCCGCGATGGACTGGGCCATTGTGCCCGGCCCGCCGATCTCGACGACTTCATCGACGCCGCGTCCGCCGGCCAGTTTGAAGGCTTCAGCGCCCCATTCCGGGTTTTCCTTGTAATTGATCACATGATCGGCGCCGAGGGCTTTCAGCTTTTCGAGCTTCTCGGCCGACGACGAGGTCGAGATCACCCGGCAGCCAGCCGCCTTGGCGAGCTGCAGCGCGAAGATCGACACGCCGCCCGTGCCTTGCGTCAGCACCCAGTCGCCCGGCTTGATCTTGCCTTCGGCGACAATGCCGCGCCAAGCGGTCAGCGCTGCACACGGAAGGGTTGCGGCCTCTTCAAACGTCCAGCCTTCCGGCATGCGGGTGAAGGCCGTTTCCGGCGCAGCAACAAGCTCCGCCGCAAAACCGTCTGCTCCGTCTCCGGGAACGGACTGGAAGCCCGCCGCCTCGATCTGGCCGGACTGCCAGCTTGGGAAGAACAGCGAGAGGACCTTGTCGCCCGCTTTCCATTTGGTGACGCCCTCGCCGACGGCGACGACTTCGCAGGCGCCGTCGGACATCGGAATGCGGCCATCCGGGGTCGGGATGCCGCCCATGACGACGACAAAGTCGTGATAATTAAGGCTGGAGGCGCGCACGCGCACCAGCACTTCTCCCGGGCCGGGTTTCGGATCGGGGCGTTCTTCGATGACGAGATTTCCGGGTCCGCCCGGCTTCTTGACGGCTGCAACTTTCATGGGGTTTTCCTCCTGAATTTGGGAGGAAGGGAGCGGTCCCGCCCTAGGGTAAGTCAAGCGGAACCGGAATCACTTCAGGCGTTTTGGGCCATGGCCGCGATCCGTTCTTCGCGGAGTGTCTTGCGGCGTACCTTTCCGGCATCGTCGCGCACCGCTTCGCTGACATATTCGAAGCTCTTCGGGATCTTGTAGCGCACAAGCATGGTGGCGAGATGGGCCACCATGTCGGCCTCGTCCACCGCGCCCTCCGGCCGGCAAATGACGGCATGCAGGCGCGCGCCCATATCCTCGTCCGGCAGGCCGATCACGGCGGACGACTGGACACCCGGATAGGCATCGATCGCCGCTTCCACTTCCGCTGGATAGATGTTCGCCCCGCCCGACAGGATCATGTCCGACAGGCGGTCTGTCAGGTAGAGATAGCCGTCCTCATCCATGTAGCCCATGTCGCCGAGGCTTTCCCAGCCGCCTTCAAGCGATTTGGCCTCTGCGCCAATATAACGATAGGTCGTGCCCGGGCCTTCCAGCGGGCGCATGAAAATCTCGCCAACTTCGCCGGGCGGCAGGTTTTCGCCATTCTCGCCGACAACCTTCATCTCGCACGCCTCGACCGGTTTGCCGACCGAGCCGCGATGCTCCAGCCATTCCGTACCCTGAATGATGGTCGTGCCCTGCCCTTCGGTGCCGGCATAGAGCTCCCAGATCACGTCACCGCCAAGCCATTCGATGAAGCATTCCTTCAGCCAGGCCGGGCATGGCGCCGCGAGGTGCCAGAGCGCCTTGAGGCTGGACAGGTTGTACTTGTTCCGCACGTCTTCCGGCAGTGCCCAGATGCGGCGCATCATGGTTGGCACGGTGTAGACGACATCCACTTTCAGCCGCTCGATCGTCGACAGCGTCTTCTCCGCGTCGAAGCGTGTCGTAATACCGACCGTGCAGCCCTTGAAGAGGGCAATCATCGCCCACATGAACGGGCCATTGTGATAGAGCGGCCCCGGGATCAGCATCGCGCCCTGCACCGGGATTTCGAGATAGGGCAGTTCCGGATCCCAGGCAGCCGGGATCTTGGATACAATCAGTTTCGGCCGGCCGGTGGAGCCGCCGCTGGTCATCGCCTTGAGCGAAGCGGCCATGCGTTCGGGAAGTTCCGTGTCCGGAAGGCTGGCGTCCGGCTCGTAGTTCTCGGGCACAGACGGCGTGTCGCCATATTCTCCTGCCGGAACGCCGACCACAAGGGATGGCTTGCCAAGCTCCACGATCTGGTCACGCTCATGCTTGGGCAGGCGGGAAGAAATCGGCTGCGGCGTCGCGCCGGCTTTCCAGGTGGCGAGGCAGGCTTCGAAGAATTCGATCCCGTTCGGCAGCGCAATGGTGACGAAATCGTCCTGCTTCACGCCCAGCTTTTCATAAGCGCGCGCAAGGCGGTTGGTGCGCCGGTCAAGGTCTGCCCAGCTGATCTGGGCCCCTTCATGATCGATCGCAGGCCGGTCCGGCTGTTTCGCCGCCCAGAAAGCCAGAATGCGTGAAAGCGTAATGATCGCCACAGGTTTCCTCCTAACCCCAGTCTATTTTTTCTTGTCTATATATCCGCACGTTTCAGGAGGCGTTGGAAGCCCTCCCAGAACTGCGCGCGCTTGTCGTCCGTTTCCATCAGGATCTCGTGCATCGCGCCCTCAACCATCACGTGCTCACAATCCGGCAGGCGTTTGCAGACAGCGGTATGGGTCGCATTGTCGACCAGCTGCTCTTCTGAGGCAGAGGCGACGAAGACGGGAATGGTCACAGAGTTTAGCGTCCTGGCTTTTGTGAAGGTCGCAAGGATATCCAGCGACGCACCGAGCCAGCCCCATGTTACCGGGCCGAGGTCCAGCTCCGGCCGGGCATCGACGAGGTCGCGCTGCAGCTGCCAGTGCTTTCTGTCATGGGTCACGATGTTCGTCTCGAACGTCTCCGGCGGGCCGGGCTGGACAGCATAGTCACCGGACCGGCCGGTCGCCCGCATCGCCCAGACGAGATAGCGCATGCCGAGGAATTTCGACTTGATCCCCCACATCGGCGCAGAGAACGCGGCGGCGTCCACCTTCACAAGACCTCGTGCAATGGCGGCCAGCGCAATCGCGCCGCCCATGGAATGAGCAAGCGACACATAAGGCCGCGGCAGGCGGTCATCGAGCGCCTCCAGCCCGTTGGCCAGCGCGCCCATGAACGTCTCGAACCGGTCGATATGGCCTTTCTTCGTGTCGTCGAGCAGGCGCTCCGACAGGCCCTGCCCCGGCCAGTCGAGAATGACGACGGCAAAGCCCATCGCCTGCAGCTCGTGCCCGACCTCGAAATATTTTTCGATGAATTCCGTCCGGCCCGGGCAGACGATGGCCGTGCCGCGTGGCTTGTCAGGCGCCAGCGCCGGGGCGACGCAGGCACGCAGGGCACGTCCGCCCGTGCCCTTGAACCAGACGATCTCCGCTCCTGTAGGCGGCGGATTGCCAGGAACGAGGACGAATTCGGTATCCGGCGAAGGGGTCGTGTCCATGCAGTTTTATCCCAGACGGAAAAGGCCGCCCGCAGGGTGTCCCGGGGCGGCCTGACCTGTCAAACCCGAAGGGCGGTTCGCCTTAGGAGAGCGCCTTCATCAGGCTCTGAAGCTGCATGGCAACCGACATGTCGCCTTCAACTTTCAGTTTACCCTGCATGAAGGCCATCGTGGCGTCGAGGCCGCCGGAGGCAATCTTCTTGAAGTCTTCCCAATCAACCTTGATCGTCGCATCGGCTGCGTCGTCAGAATTGTTGGCCACGCCATTCATGCCGTCGATGAAAAGTTTGCCGGCATCGCCGAAATCAAACTTCACCTTTTTCTTGAAGTCGCCGCCTGCGGAAACAGCGTCATTGGCCTTGGCTGTGAGTTCTGCGAGATCCATGAGATTCCTCCTTGGGATGGATTTGATGCGATAAAGCAGACCCGCGGTATGAAAATCAAGGAAAAGCTGTGTGACATACCGTATCGTGAAGGAGCTTTCAGATTCTCGCGGTACGGCCTTGTGTTCTCCGGGCCATGCCCGCTGAAATCTTGTGAGATCGGTTTCACATCTGCTTGACGTTGCGCTGGGGAAGCGTGGAAGGTCGCGGCATGAGTTGGGAAAAATCGATTGAGGAACTCCGCCGCCGTGAACGGCTGGCCGAGAAAATGGGCGGCGAAGAACCCGTCGAACGCCAGCGCGGGCGCGGTAAGCTGACCGTCCGGGAACGGGTCGCCTTCCTGGTCGATCCGGGCAGCTTCCATGAGATCGGCAAGATCTCCGGCCGGGCGACCTATACCGCGGACGACGAACTCGAGACTTTCCTGCCAGCCAGTTCCGTCACTGGGCGGGCGACGCTGGATGGCCGTCCGACCGTGATCCTCGCCGACGATTTCACCGTGCGCGGCGGCGCCTCGGATGCCTCGATCTGGCAGAAAATGGTCCAGATGATCAAAATGGCGGCGGAGTATCGCATGCCGCTGGTTCAGATGATTGACGGCACGGGTGGCGGCGGTTCGGTCAAATCGCTGGAGAAAGACCCGCGCACCTATATTCCCGAAACGCCCGGCTGGAACGAGATCGTCCACGGCATGACGCAGGTGCCGTTCGTCTCGCTGGCTCTCGGCCCTTGCGCCGGCATGGGCGCGGGCCGTGTGGCGGCCAGCCATTTTTCGGTCATGGTCAAGGAACTCAGCCAGGTGTTCGTGGCCGGACCGCCCGTGGCCATCGCACTCGGTGAAAACGTGACCAAGGAAGAGCTCGGCGGCTGGAAGATCCAGGCGCAGAACGGCACGGTAGACAATGTCGTCGATACCGAAGCCGACGCCTTCATCGCGGCGCGGCGCTTCCTGTCCTACCTGCCCCCGTCCGTACACGACCTGCCTCAGCGCACGTCCCCGGCCGACCATCCGGACCGGAAGGAAGAGAGCCTGCTCTCCATCGTGCCAACCGACGGAAAGACCCCCTACAAGCCGCGCAAGATCATCGACGCCACGGTCGACCATGGGAGCTTCTTCGAGATCGGCAAGGAATGGGGCCGCGGCATCGTCACCGGCTTCGCGCGGATCGATGGCTACCCCGTCGGTATCCTGGCGGGCGACCCCTTCTTCCTGGATGGGGCGTGGACGGCAGATGTCTGCGACAAGGTCACACGGCACATGGACCTCTGCTCCATGTTCCACCTGCCGGTCATTCACTTTGTCGACTGTCCGGGCTTCGCTGTCGGCGTGAAGGCGGAGACAGCCGGCGTCACCCGCGCAGGTGTACGCGCCATGACGGCCGTCTATCAGGCAGACGTGCCAGTCTGTTCGGTGGTCATCCGCAAGGCCTATGGCCTCGCCGGGTCGGCGATGATGAACCAGTCGAAAACGAAGTGGCGCTATTGCTGGCCGAGCGGCGACTGGGGCAGCCTGCCCATGGCGGGCGGCATCGAGGCCGCGTTCCGGAAGGAACTGGCCGAGGCGGAAGATCCCGACGCCTTGAAGGAGCAATTGTACCGGAAGTTTGAAGCGATCCGCTCACCGTTCCGAACGGCGGAAAGTTTCCTTGCGGAGGAAATCATCGACCCGCGCGACACGCGGCCGCTGCTGGTGGATTTCATCCATCACGCCTGGCGGGTCCTCGAACCCGGCGAGCGCAAGGTGGGCTACCGGCCCTGACCGAAGCCAGGGCCGGGGCCCCACCCCCCTTTAGATCGAGGTCAGGACTTCTTTTGCGGCCGCGTGGCACTTGTCGATCTCGTGATCGAGGCCCACGCAGATACGTGTCCAGTTCGGCAGGTCGCTCCAGCGCTCACCAACAACGCGCACATTGCGCTCCAGCATCTTGGCGGCGAAATCCTTCGCCGGCATACCGACATCCATGTAGATGAAGCTGCCCTGCGGATCCGGTGCGATCGGGCGGCCAAGGTCTGCGGCCATGGCGATCAACTTCTGGCGTCCACGGATCATGGTGGCGCGCATCTTTTCGAAATGGGCCGTGTCCTCAAGGCTGGCCATGCCAGCAACGAGACCGAGATAGTTGACGTTCGACAGGCGGCCCGTCATGCGCATATCCATCGCCATGTCGGCCGGCATCAGGCCGTAGCCAAGACGCTGACCGGCCATGCCGTAGATTTTCGAGAAGGTCCGTGCCACGATAACCGGCTTACCAGCGGCAACAAATTCGGACATCACATTGCCCGGATAGTCGTCCGACATGTCCAGATAGGCTTCGTCGACGAAGACCGGAACCTTGTTGCTGACGTCTTCGACGAAGGCTTTCAGCTGCGCTGTCGGGATCGTCTTGCCGGTCGGGTTGTTCGGGTTGCAGAGATAGACAGCCCCCGTGTCCGGGCCGACACGGGCCGCGATGGCTTCCATGTCATAGCCCATGTCCTGGGTCAGCGGCATGTAGACGACTTCGGTGCCTGCCTGTTCTGCGACGCGCGGCACGCCCTCATAGGTAATCGCGGAGGTGATGATCTTGCCGCCCTTCACATTCACCCAGTCGGAGAACGCCGCCAGGATTGGGGTTGAGCCGTTGGTGACCAGCACTTGCTCCGGTGCAACGCCTTCGCGCTCGGCGACCATCGCGGCAAATTTCGACACGGTCGGATAGGTGTAGCGATAGAGGTTCGCAGCTTCGGCCCTGACCGCCTCAACCGCTTTGGGCGACGGACCATACGGGTTTTCGTTGGCCGACAGGATGGCGAGGGCATCCGGGTCGATCGCGTCATTGGCCGGGGTGGCCGCAGTGGCGGTTTCCGAGCAGGCTGAGAGGGCGGTCGCCGCGCCAACGGCGCCGACACCGGCCAGTTTCATCAGGCTGCGGCGGGAAGGTGAAAAGAGCGGTTCGCTGGAAAATCTGTTCATGACCTTGGGTCCTTAGAATGGTCCGGAGGGTCTCTCACCGAGGCTGGAGGACCGGCGCACCCTCCGAGGCGCCGGATGTGCAAGAACGATCCGCCTCGCCTGCTGCGTCGGCAACACAAAGGTTACCCTGCCGGGGAATCCGCTGGCGATTGCTTCCTTGATGACCAGATTCGCCTGTGAGGCGGGCGCCGTTGCGGGCGGGTCGCGCGCCTGAGCCGCACTCTGCCCCCTCCCGCGGACCCGACCGCCGCAATTTTTCGCTTTGCGAGCGGAATCTTGCCTTTTTCCGCGTTTCATGTGGGAGATGAGTCCACTGGAGGGACACACATGAACACCAAATCACTTCGCCTCGCGCTGTCGGCGCTGACCCTGTCGGCCATGGGCCTTGCCGCCTGCGGCGGACCCGGCGCATCGCGGGAATCCGCCCGCCCTATAAACGCGCCCCCTCCCCCGGTCGAAATGTCGATGGGCGCGAAATACGCCGCCGACGACGGCATGTTGATGGAAGAGATGGAGGCCGGCGGCGGGCCAGATGGCAGCATGGGTGGCGAGACCGTCGCCCAGCAGTACATTGCCTACTCCCACTCCATCGGCATGCGCCTGCCGGTCAATGCGATCGAGCCGACGTTGCAGGGCCATATCGATGCCTGCAACAAGGCCGGGCCCACGGTCTGCATGGTGACGAATTCCTGGATGAATGCCTATTCGGAGGATGAAGCCTCCGCCTCGCTGAACCTGCGCGCCACACCGGCCTGGATCGAACAGTTCCTGAACGGCGTCGAAGCCGAAGCCAAAGCGGCGAAAGGCGAAATCACCAACCGCCAGACGACTGCCGAAGACCTGACCGTTTCCATCATTGATACCGATGCACGGCTGAAGGCGCAGGAGACGCTGCAGGCCCGGCTGGAACAGCTGCTGGCCGACCGGCCCGGCAAACTGGGCGAACTGCTGGAAACTGAGCGGGAACTGGCCCGCGTCAACGGCGAGATCGATTCCCTGAAATCTTCCCTCGCGGCCCTGCGCCAGAGGGTGAACATGAGCCAGCTCTCCATCGGCTATGAAACCAAGCGCAACCCGGTCTCGCAGGGCGCGCTGGAGCCGCTGGCCCGCGCCTTCGGGGATTTCTTCTATAATCTGTCGAGCGCGCTGGCCGCCGTGATCACCGCCTTTGCCATTGGCCTGCCCTGGCTGATCCTGATTGGCGTCTTCGTCTGGATATGGCTGAAACTGATCTGGCCGCGCATCCGCCGCAAGAAATCCTGATCCTGCCCCCAAACAGCAAAGCCCCGCGGATCGCTCCGCGGGGCTTTTTCTTTACAGGTCTGGAATCAGGCCTTCGCGGCGACCTTTTTCTTCGCCTTTGGCTTGGTACGGCCGAGCAGCAGGTGTGCGATTTCCTTCGGCACGACCATCAGCATGTCGTGGACGGCGCGGTCCCAGTCGTCGAGGATTTCCTTGCCGCGGACAGAGCCCGTGCGGCGGACATGTTCCTCGATCAGGGCCTTGGCCTCGCCGATATGTTCGGTCGGCATTTCCGGCAGCGGATACCAGTCGATCGAATCCGGGTTGGCGACGCGTTCGAACCGGTTCGTCGGATCCCAGATGAAGGCCGCGCCGCCCGTCATGCCGGCGCCGAAATTGTCGCCGATGGGGCCGAGGATCACCGCACGGCCATTGGTCATGTACTCGCAGCCATTCGCGCCGCAGCCCTCGACCACCGTCTTCGCACCGGAGTTCCGGACCGCGAAGCGCACGCCTGCCGTTCCGGACGCGAACAGCTTTCCGCTGGTCGCACCATAGAGACAGGTGTTGCCGATGATGGCATCGCCGGAAGCCGAGCGGCGGTCTTTCGGGCGCGGGGCCACGACAATGGTCGCTCCGGACAGGCCCTTGCCGACATAGTCATTGGCATCGCCGATGACTTCCAGCAGCAGGCCCTGCACCGAGAAGGCGCCGAGTGACTGGCCGGCCGAGCCTTCAAGCCGGATGTGCAGGCGGCCTTCCGGCAGGGCATGCATGCCGAACTTGCGCGTGATGGCGGAGCTCGACCGTGTGCCGATGGCGCGCATCGTGTTCTGCACGTCGTATTCGAGCTGCATCTTCTCACTGCGCTCGAAGAAGGGTTCTGCATCGCGCAGGATCTGAGCATCCAGCGTATCCGGCACTTCCTCGCGGTGAGCCGGATGGTAGATGATCGGCTTGTCGGTATCGACCTGGACCAGAAGCGGGTTGAGGTCGAGGTCATCGAGATGCGTCGCGCCGCGGCTGACCTGGGCCAGGAGGTCCGTCCGCCCAATGGCTTCGTCGAGAGACTTCAGGCCAAGCGAGGCAAGGATCTCCCGGACGTCTTCTGCGATGAAGCTCATCAGATTGACGACCTTCTCCGGCGTGCCGGTGAAGTGCGCGCGCAGTGCCTCGTCCTGCACGCAGACGCCGACCGGGCAGGTGTTCGAATGGCACTGGCGCACCATGATACAGCCCATGGCCACAAGCGAGGCCGTGCCGATGCCGTATTCCTCAGCGCCCAGCATGGCCGCGATGACAATGTCACGGCCCGTGCGCAAGCCGCCATCGGTCCGCAGGGTGACCTTGTCGCGCAGATTGTTGAGCGACAGGATCTGGTGCGCTTCTGCAAGGCCCATTTCCCAAGGCAGGCCGGCGAACTTCACCGAGGTCTGGGGGCTCGCGCCCGTCCCGCCGACACCTCCAGCGATCAGGATGATGTCCGCCTTCGCTTTCGCCACACCGGCAGCCACCGTGCCGACGCCGGACTGGGCGACGAGCTTCACGCAGACACGGGCCTCCGGGTTGATCTGCTTCAGGTCGTAGATCAGCTGGGCCAGATCTTCGATGGAATAGATGTCGTGGTGCGGCGGCGGAGAGATCAGCGTTACACCCGGCGTCGCGTGGCGCAGGCGGGCGATGAACTCGGTCACCTTGAAGCCGGGCAGCTGGCCGCCCTCGCCGGGCTTGGCGCCCTGGGCCACCTTGATCTCGATCTCGCGGCACTGGTTCAGATATTCCGCCGTCACGCCGAAACGGCCGGACGCGATCTGCTTGACCGACGAGTTCATATTGTCGCCGTTCGGCAGCGGGCGATAACGGGCGCGGTCTTCGCCGCCCTCCCCCGAGACAGACTTGGCCCCGATCCGGTTCATGGCGATGTTGAGCGTACCATGTGCCTCAGGGCTGAGCGCGCCGAGCGACATGCCGGGCGTCACGAAGCGCTTGCGGATCTCATTGATCGACTGAACCTGCGTCAGCGGCACTGGCGGCAGGTTGCGTTTGAAGTCCAGCAGGTCCCGCAGCTGAATCGGGTTGCGTGCCTCCAGCGCGTCCGCAAATTTTCGGTACACCGAATAATCGCCCGTGTTGCAGGCGGTTTGCAGCGTGTGGATCAGCTGGCCATCGAGGGCATGCGGTTCATCGTTCGCGCGCAGGCGGTAGAAGCCGCCAACGGGGAGCGAGATGACATCGTCGTCAAATGCCATTTCGTGGCGGACCAGCGCGTTCTCTTCAAGGCCTGCAAGGCCAAGGCCGGAGATACGGCTGTTCATGCCGGGGAAGTAATCGGCCACCAGCGCGCGGGAGAGACCGAGCGCCTCGAAATTGTACCCGCCGCGATAGGATGAAATGACCGAGATGCCCATCTTGGACATGATCTTCAACAGGCCCGCTTCCACGGCGGCCTTGTAATTGTGCACGCACTCTTCGAGCGTCAGGTCGCCGTAAAGGCCGCGGGCATGGCGGTCGGTGATCGCGTCCTGCGCAAGGTAAGCGTTGACGCAGGTCGCGCCGACGCCGACGAGCACGGCAAAGTAATGCGTGTCGAGACATTCGGACGAGCGCACCGTGATGGAGCAGAACGTCCGCAGGCCCTGCGCCACGAGGTGCGAGTGCACCGCGCCGGTGGCGAGGATCATCGGGATCGCGGTGCGGGTGGCGGACTGATACTGGTCTGTCAGGACGATATGCTCGCGGCCTTCGCGCACGGCATCTTCGGCTTCCTGACGGATGCGGGACAATGCTTCCTTCAGGGCGCTACCATCATTGGTGACGTCCTCTGCCGGGAAGGTACAGTCGATCTCGGTGTAGGACACGCCAAGCCGCGTCAGCAGCCGCTCATACATGCCGTTCGTCAGTACCGGGCTTTCCAGCACGAAGACTTCCTGCTGCGACTTGTCCGTGTCGAGCACGTTGCCGAGGTTCTTGAACCGCGTCTTGAGGCTCATCACGCGTTCTTCGCGAAGCGGGTCAACCGGCGGATTGGTCACCTGGCTGAAGTTCTGCCGGAAGAAATGGCTCATCGGGCGGTAGTTGAAGGACAGCACCGCCGGGGCCGTGTCATCCCCCATCGAGCCGATGGCTTCCTTGCCGGATTCCACCATGGGCGACAGGATCAGTTCCAGCGTTTCCAGAGAATAGCCGGCGGCTGTCTGGCGGCGCAGCAGCTCTTCCTTGGCGAACATCGCCGGTTCTTCACCGGGACCGATTTCCGGATCCAGTTCCGTCACGGCCGACAGCCATTCCTCGTAAGGCGCCTGGGCGGCCAGATAGTCCACAATGTCCTTGTGGTCATAGAATTTGCCGGTTTTCAGGTCTGCCGCGATCATGCCGCCAGCGGGGATCGAGCCGCGCTTGGCAACTTCGTGATCGCCGAGCGGGCACATGCCGGTTTCGGACCCGACGGCGAGGATACCGTCCGTCGTCAGCGCATAGCGCAGCGGGCGCAGGCCGTTACGGTCGAGACCCGCAATCGCCCAGCGGCCATCATAGGCCGCGATACCGGCCGGGCCGTCCCACGGCTCCATGACCGAGTTGCAGTAATCGTAGAGCGCACGATGCGCGAGCGGCATCACCGAGTCGCGCTTCGACCAGGCTTCCGGGATCAGCATGGCTTTCGCCATCGGAGCAGACCGGCCGGATTTGCAGAGCAGTTCCCACACGGAATCAAGCGCGCCGGAATCCGACGTGCCATCCGGAATCACCGGTTTCACGTCTTCGACATGCTCGCCATAGGTTTCCGAGACCATGCGGATCTCGTGGCTCTTCATCCAGTTCTTGTTGCCGCGCACCGTGTTGATCTCACCATTGTGGGCAATCATGCGGAACGGCTGGGCCAGGGCCCATTGAGGGAACGTGTTGGTGGAATAGCGCTGGTGGTAGATCGCAAAGGCGGAGCTGAACTGCTCGCTCTGCAGGTCGAGGTAAAACCTGTCGATGTCCTGCGCCAGGAACATACCCTTGTAGATCAGGGACGCGTTGCTCAGTGAACAGATATAGAAGCTCGGGATCGCTGCTTCGCGGGCTCGGCGTTCGATGCGGCGGCGGCAGATGTAAAGTGCGCGTTCCAGTTCTTCGCTGGAGCGGCCCATCGCATCGCGGAACATGATCTGCTCAATCGCCGGGCGCGTATCCTTCGCCTTCTGACCGATGACGGACACGTCGATCGGCGGCTGGCGCCAGCCATAGATATAGAAGCCAAAATGCAGCACTTCGGTTTCTACCAAAGTCCGCGCGGCTTCCTGTGCGGCGAAATCCGTACGCGGCAGGAAGATCTGTCCGACGCAGATCGGATCGTCCGTCGGCTTGTGGCCGGTGCGGGTGACATGCTCGCGGAAGAATTCCTGCGGCACTTCCACACGGATACCGGCGCCATCGCCGGTCTTGCCGTCCGCGTCGACAGCACCGCGGTGCCACACATTCTTCAGGGCCTTGATGCCCATCTCGACGATTTCACGGCGCGGCTTGCCGTCCAGTGAGGCCACAAGGCCCACGCCGCAGGCATCATGCTCGTTTTCCGGATTGTAGGCGTTCGCCTCAATCAGGCGCTGACGGTTCTGTTCGTACTGTTTCACATAGTCTGACATCTGATTACTCCGCCGCCACTTTGGAGGCACGTGCGTCCTGTTTCATGGCCTGGTGCATGGCCTCTGCTGCGTCGCGTCCATCCTTGATGCCCCAGACAACGAGAGACGCGCCGCGAACGATATCGCCAGCGGCGTAAACGCCCGGCAGGCTGGTTTCCATCGTGGAATAGTCCACTTTCACCGCGCCCCAGCGATTGACCGACAGGGCCGGCTCGTCGAACAGGGCCGGCAGGTCTTCCGGGTCGAAGCCCAGCGCCTTGATCACCATGTCGGCCTTTACATTGAAGGTCTCGCCGGTCTTCACCGGGCTCTGGCGGCCGGAGGCATCCGGTTCCCCGAGTTTCATCCGTGCGGCGCGTACGCCTTTGGCCTTGCCCTTGGTGTCGAGGATCGCTTCGGGGCTGGCGAGCCATTCGAACTTCACGCCTTCTTCCTCGGCATTCTGCACCTCGCGCTGGCTGCCCGGCATGTTGGCCCGGTCTCGGCGATAGAGACAAGTCACTTCCTTGGCGCCCTGGCGGATCGCCGTACGCACACAGTCCATCGCCGTATCGCCGCCGCCGATCACGACGACGCGCTTGTCCTTTGCGTCAAGGGTGCCGACGTCGAATTCCGGCACTGGATCGCCAAATCCCTTGCGGTTCGACGCCGTCAGGTAATCGAGCGCCGCATGCACACCGTCAGAGCCGGAGCCCGGGCATTTCAGGTCCTTCGCCGCATAGACGCCGGTTGCGATCAGTACGGTGTCATGCGTGTCGCGCAGTTTCTGCAGCGTCACCTTCTTGCCGACGCGCGTATTGAACTTGAACTTGATGCCGGAGTCTTCCAGCCGCTGGATGCGCCGTTCCACGACATCCTTTTCGAGCTTGAAGCCCGGAATGCCATAGGTCAGCAGGCCGCCGCCCCGGTCATACGCATCGTAGATCGTGACCTGATATCCCTTGCGGCGCAGCTGTTCAGCCGCGGCCAGGCCTGCCGGGCCTGCACCGATGATCCCCGCCGATTGCTTGCGCTCGCGTACCGGCTTGATCGGCTCCACCCAGCCTTCCGCCCACGCATTGTCCGTAATGTATTTCTCGATCGAGCCGATCGTCACCGTGCCATGGCCGGATTGCTCGATCGTGCAGATGCCTTCGCACAGCCGGTCCTGCGGGCAGATCCGGCCGCAGATCTCCGGCATGTTGTTTGTCGAGGACGAGACCCGCCAGGCCTCTTCCAGCCGGCCTTCGGCGGCGAGACGCAGCCAGTCCGGGATATTGTTCTGCAGCGGGCAGCCCTGCTGGCAGAAAGGCACACCGCATTGCGAACACCGGGACGCCTGCGTCTTGGCCGCATCCGCGCCGAACGCATCGTAGATTTCCGCGAAATCCGTAGCCCGCTGTTTGGCACCACGTTTGTCCGGCATGGTGCGCGGCACATGGATAAACTGCAGCATTCTTTCCGCCATACCGGCCTCCCGAGTATCTGCACCGGGCATAGAACCAGAGCACGGAGGCGGCAAGATGAATCTGCAATATACAATATCGTTATGATATCTACATGCAAAAACAGCGCAGATAATGGCATATCCAGCCCACTTGATATGCCTTATTAATATCAATTTGATATTGAGAAAAGCGCGTGCCTCTCTGGTCAAACCAAATTAGACCTTCTGGCAAAGCTCTGAAAGGCCAGCCCGTTGTCACTGCTACAGCTTGCCATCATCGCGACCCTTCAGGGGATCACGGAATGGCTGCCCATCTCCTCTTCCGCCCATGTCTTGCTCGCTTCCGACACGTTCGGAGTTACCGGACGGGATGAGCTGCTGATCAATGCCGTATCAAATCTTGGCACGCTGGCGGCCATGCTGATCTATTTCCGCAAGGATGTGATCCTTGCCTTCCTGGGCGGGTTCGAACTTCTGGCCGCGCCGGTCTCGAAGAAGCCGTTGTCGCAGAGTGGGCGCCTCGCCGCCTGCGTTATCGTGGCAACACCCATCGCCCTCGTCGCCGCCCTGCTCTACGAGGCGGTACTGCCCCAGGGCGTGCAGGACATGATGCGCAGCGTCTACACCGTGGCCGGGGCGACCATTTTCTTCGGCGCCCTGCTCTGGTGGGCAGACGTGGCCGGTCCGCGCACCCGCAAGGAAGAGGACATGACCCTTGCCCATGCCGCCCTGATCGGCGCGACGCAGGCCATCGCCGCGATCATCCCGGGCACCAGCCGCTCCGGCATCACCATGACGGCCGCCCGCGCGCTCGGCTATGAGCGCACCGAAGCGGCGCGGATTTCCATGCTGATCGGTGCGCCGATCCTGGCTGCCGCGGGCCTTTACGGCGCCTATGGCCTCTTCACGGCAGAAACAGACGGCAGCGCCGTACTGACCCTGCAGGATGGGTTGGTCGTGGCAGGCATTGCCTTCATCACCGGGCTCGCCTCCATCTGGGGCCTGATGGCCCTGCTCAGACGGATGAGCTTCCTGCCCTTCGTGCTGTACAGATTCCTTCTGGGGGCCCTGCTCCTGCTGGGCTCACCCCTGATCGGACTGTTCTAGATCAGGCTTCAGACGCCTTGTGGAACTCGCCGTAGTCGCGGAAGCGCCAGAGATAGGTCGGCACGATCGCTTCGGGCGTTTCCAGCGTGGTGACGCCGAGATCCGCCAGCGTGAGGGCGCCTTCAGCGACGACATTGTCGGTCTTCAGCAGCTCGACCTGGTCGCCCGTCACCGGCGCGTCGCCGAGGAAACCCCAGGAGAATGGCGGAACGTAGCGCCAGACAGCGCCTGACAGGTAACCGATCGGCTTGGCGGCAAAGAACGGCAGCGTGATCTTGAAGCGCGGGCGGGAGATCGTCTTGCAGACGAAATCATAGATCTCGTTCATCGTGTAGACGCGCGGACCGCCGAGTTCATAGGTCTTGCCTTCGGTCGCCTCATCGTCGACGGCCACGGCAATCGCCTCGGCCACGTCACCAGCATAGACCGGCTGCATCTTCGTCTTCCCGCCGCCGATGGCCGGCATCAGCGGGGCCACGCGAGCCATCTGGGCAAAGCGGTTGAAGAATTCGTCTTCCGGCCCGAACACGACGGACGGACGCAGGATGGTGGCGGTCGGGATCGCTTCGCGCACGGCGGCTTCAGCTTCTGCCTTGGTCCTTGCGTAGACAGACTTCGACTCTGCGTCGGCGCCGATGGCGGAAACCTGAACGAACCGGGTGATGCCCTTCTCTGCCGCAATCTCGGCCAGCAGGGCCGCGCCTTCGGCCTGCGTCGATTCGAAGGTCTGTTTGCCCTTTTCGGTGAGGACGCCAACCAGGTTCACCACCGCATCGGCATCTTCCAGCGCGCGCTCGATCGAGGCACGGTCGCGGATGTTGGCCTGAGCGATGTCGACCCAGCCCGGCGCGCCAGCCAGACGCACATCGCCGGCCAGATTTACCCGGCGGCAGGCCACACGCACACGCCAGCCTTTTTTCACCAGCTCACGGGCCGCATAGCGCCCGATGAAGCCCGAACCGCCGAAAATGGTCACCAAGCCCTTGGTCATGTTGGTCAAACCCTGCCTGAACGTTTGATTTTCCGCCTTTCACCACACGCCGCCGGGCCTGTCTATGGCCGCCGTACGGGGCACAGCAGCGCATGCGCGCCTGCACATAATGTCAGCAGGCGCGCCGTCAGGCGGGAGGGGTGACGGGATGACTGGTATTGAACCAGTCGGTGAAGGCGCCCTGCTCTTCTTTTGTCATGTGCAGGTAGAGCTTGGAGCGCCGATAGAGGATGTCCTCAGCGCTGCGGGCAAACTCCTGATCGACCAGCCAAGCGACCTCGCGCTCGGTCAGGCTGCCGCCGAATTCCCGGCCGAGGTCTGCCAGCGTCTCCGCATCGCCCAGCAGGTCCCGCGTGCGGGTGCCATAGGCGCGGGCGAGCCGGGTCAGAAATTCGACCGGCAGGTGCGGATGGGTCAGGACGAGGCCGGAAAGATAAGCGTCGAAATTCGCCGCTGGAATGTCGCCTCCCGGCAGGCTGGCATGGCGTGTCCAGGTCTTCGGCAGGCCCTCGAACAGGGGGGCAAGCTCTGCCACCGCTTCCTCCGCGAGTTCCCGATACGTTGTGATCTTGCCGCCGAAGACAGACAGGATCGGCGCGCCGCCCTCTGTTTCATAGTGCAGCACAAAATCCCGTGTGACCTTGGAGGCAGACGCCGCATGATCGTCATAAAGCGGGCGCACGCCGGAATAGGTGGCAACGACATCGTCAGGCGTGATGGCGCGCTGGTAGTATTCGCTCGCACCGGCGCAGAGATATTCGATCTCTTCCTGGCTGATCTCAACCTTGTCCTTGTCGGCGGTGTACGGAATGTCTGTCGTACCGATCAGGGTGAACTCGCCGCGCTCGTATGGGATGGCGAACATGATCCGGCCGTCGGCATTCTGGAAGAAATAGGCATGCTCGCCCTCATGCCATTTCGGCACGATGATGTGGCTGCCTTTGACGAGGCGGAGGTGCGTGGTTTCATCCTGTGGATCGGCAAGATCGATGATCTCGTCCACCCAGCCGCCTGCCGCATTCACCACTGCCTTGAACTGGCGGGTCTCCGTTCCCCCGTCTGACGCGAATGTTGCGTCCCAATGGTCCTTGTGCCGGACGAGCTTCGTGCAGGCCGTGCGCGTCAGCACCTCTGCGCCGCGCTCTTTCGCGTCCACTGCGTTCAGCACGACAAGGCGCGAATCTTCCACCCAGCAATCGGAATATTCGAAGGCCAGCCGGAATTCCTCCTTGAGCGGATCGAGCTTGTCCGTCTTGCCCCGGTGCAGCGTGGAGGTCGCGGGTAGCAATTTCCGCCCGCCGAGATGGTCATAGATAAACAGGCCCAGCCGGATCAGCCAGGCCGGGCGCTGACCCTTGTCGTGCGGCAGGACGAACCGCATCGGCCAGATGATATGCGGCGCGGCGCGCAGCAGGATTTCCCGCTCGATCAGTGCTTTGCGCACCAGCGCAAAATCATACATTTCAAGGTAGCGCAGCCCACCATGGATCAGCTTGGTGCTGGCGGAAGATGTATGCTGGGCAAGATCGTCCTTCTCGACGAGCACGACATCCAGTCCGCGTCCGGCCGCATCGCGGGCAATGCCGGTGCCGTTGATGCCCCCGCCGATGACGAGCAGGTCCTGCACGAGGCGCCCTACCCTTTCATCAGGCCGGCGGCCTTGAGCAGCTTGCCTGCCCGCAGCACGCGCTGAAGCTTGTCTTCCGACGACCGGTCACCCTTGTTAGAGTCCGGGTGGAAGCGGCGGACATATTCGGCATAGCGCGCGCGGATCTCGTTCGGCGAAGCGTCGATCTCAAGATCCAGTTCGCGCAGCGCCCGGGCCTGCAGGCCGGAGCGGCGGCCGCCAGTGGCATTGCCGGTCGCCTCGGCCACATCGTCCATGTCGAAGAAACGGCGGCCTGCCCAGCGGCGCGGATCGAACTGGTCAGCGCTTTTCTTGCCAGCCATCGGTCCGGTACCGAAACGCCAGGTACGCTTGTGGCCGAATCGCTCGGCCCGCGCGAAGGCCGCGGCTTCGGCCTGAGACATACCTTCGAAGAAATTGAAGCTGCGATTGTATTCGGCGATGTGCTTGGCGCAGAAGTAATGGCGCCCGTTCCCCTTGGCCCCGCGCTTCGGCGCCGGGTGACTGCCTTCGAGGTCGCATCCCTTGTGATCGCAGACACGAGTCTTGCGCGCGCGCTCACGCGACACCTCGTCGGCCGGCGGGTTCACCCTTATATCGGTGAACTTGACACGGTATGGGTATGGATCGCCATCGGACATGACCCGGGATAATAGGGAGTGCGCGTTAAAGATGCCACAACTGACTGACAGACTGTCGCGGATTCATGAGCTTTTGACTGAAGCTTTTCAGCCGGTGGAGCTGGAAATCACAGATGACAGCGCAAAACATGCCGGTCATGCGGGCGCCCGCCCCGAAGGCGAAACACATTACAGCGTGAGAATCATCTCCGCGGCTTTCGAAGGCCTGTCACGCGTACAGATCCAGCGCAGTGTGATGCTGGCCCTGCAACAGGAATTCGATACCGGCCTGCATGCGCTGGCCCTGAAGGCGAATGCGCCAAAGTCCTGATTTTTGGGATTCTTCGGAACCCCTTTCCCTACCTGAACGTATTCTCTTCAACACCGTCGAGGAGAACGGGTGATGGTAATCAGGATGATCATGGCGGCGCTGGCCGCAGGCGGTTGCGTGTGCGCAGCGTCCGCCCAGGAGACAAGCGCCAGTTTCGATACGCGATTCGAAGCCCGTGCTGACCTCGGCATGCTGTACCAGATTCGCGACACGGTCTGCGCGACAGGTGACGAAGTGCTGTTCCTGCCGGTGTCTCACGACGTGCCCACAAGCGAGATGAGCTACGCCCTCGTGCCAACAGACAATCTGAATATGATCAGCGCCCATGTCGTGACGCCCGACCAGCGCGTCTGGCTGATCCGCCATGGCTGCCACAGCCCGGCGGCGCGCCAGCAGGCTTCCATGAATGTGTCGACCGTGACGCCGGACTCAGGCGGGTTCGATTACTGAGATATTGAGGCCTGTCACCTGGTTGCGCTGGCGGCGCAGCACATTGAACCGGTAGCCGTGGAACACGAAGCTCTGTCCGGCTTCCGGGATGGTCTGCGCTTCGTGGATCACAAGGCCCGCCACCGTGACGGCTTCATCGTCCGGCAGGTTCCAGTTCATCGCGCGGTTCACATCGCGGATCGGCACCCAGCCATCGACATTGACCGAGCCATCCTCCTGCGGGCGCACGCCCTGTACGGCAATGTCATGCTCATCATGGATTGAACCAACGATCTCTTCGAGAATGTCTTCCAGTGTGATCAGGCCCTGAAGCTCGCCATATTCGTCGATGACGAGGGCAAAGTGACTGCGCTCCTTCAGGAAGGCATCGAGCTGGTCCTGGACGGGTGTCGTTTCCGGCACGAACCAGGGCTTGCGCATGATGGAATCGAGGTCGAGGCTGGCAAGATTGCCGCCGAGCGGGATGATCGCACGCAGCAAATCCTTGGCATGCAGGATGCCGACAATCTCTTCCTTCTCACCGCGATAGAGCGGGATGCGCGTATGGGGGCTGGCCAGCGCCTTCATCACCATCTGGCGCGGGTCCAGATCGGCGCTCAGCATCTTGATGTTCTTGCGGTGGATCATGACGTCTTCGACGGTCAGTTCCTTGAGATCCAGTGCGCCGACGAGGCGCTGCCGGTCGGCGGCGGCGACACCGCCTTCGAAGGCGTGCAGGTCGATCGCACCGCGGATCTCCTCATCCGCCGTGATCGCTTCGGCCGGCGCGCCAAGGCCCAGCAGTTTCAGCGTCACCGTAACGATTGCCTGGATCGCCGTCACGATCCACGACACCAGCGCCACGAGGACGGAAATGATGCCCGCCACCGTCATCGCCATCGCATCCGGGCGGCCGATCGCATAGGTCTTCGGCATGACTTCGGCGAAGACGAGCACGAGGATCGTCATCACACCGGTCGCCATCGCCATGGCCATACCGCCCTGCCCGAACAGCTGGGTAAACAGCGACGTCGCAAGCACGGAGGCGAGGATGTTCACCACATTGTTGCCCAGCAGGATCGAGCCGATCAGCCCTTCCCGGTTGGAGATCAGCCGGTTCACGGCGGCGGCGCGCTTGTCGCCGTCCTTTTCCAGCGCATGCATGCGCGCGCGCGAGGCCGCCGTCAGCGCCGTCTCAGATCCCGAGAAGAAGCCTGAAAGCGCCAGCAAGACGAAGATGGCGATGATGTAACCGGCGATCATGTCAGCCCGTATGTCCCCTGTTATCCCTCAAGTGTCTCGCCGCGCAGGAAATCTTCCACTGCGGCAAGGTCTGCATCGGGATGAATGTATGCCTGTCCGATGCCGCGGGCGAGAATCAGCGGCACTTTCCCGCCGCTGGCCTTCTTGTCCTGCTGCATCAGGCGGACGAGTTCGCTGGCCGTATACGTCCCGCCCTGCCGGCCGGGAATGGCCGCTTGCAGTCCAGAGGCTTCCAGCACCCGGCGTACCCGCGCGGCATCTTCCGCCGGCGTGATACCCTTGGCGGCGCCATACCGGAAGGCGAGCGCCATGCCGATGGAGACCGCTTCGCCGTGCAGCAGGTCCGGACGGTAATTGTTTGCCGCTTCCAGCGCATGACCGAATGTATGGCCAAGGTTCAGCAGCGCGCGCACGCCCTTCTCGGTTTCGTCCTCCGCGACGATGGCGGCCTTCGCCCGGCAGCTGACGGCAACAGCATAAGTGATCGCGTCTGCTTCCAGTGCCAGCACGCGCGCGCCATTCGCTTCCAGCCAGTCGAAAAAGGCCGGGTCACTGATCAGGCCGTATTTGACGATCTCGGCATAGCCCGCGCGCAGCTCCCGTGCCGGCAGCGTGGCGAGCAATTCCGTGTCGGCGATCACCAGCCGGGGCTGGTAGAAGGCGCCGATCAGGTTCTTGCCGCGCGGGCTGTTCACCGCTGTCTTTCCGCCAACGGAGGAATCGACCTGCGCCAGCAGCGTCGTCGGCACCTGCACAAAGCCCATGCCGCGCTTCATCAGGCTGGCCGAGAGGCCCGCAATATCCCCGATCACGCCGCCGCCGAGCGCGATCAGCATGTCGGACCGGTCCGCCCCGCCTTCAAGCAGCCAGTCGAGAATGGCTTCGAGATTGGAAAAGCTCTTGGTCTTCTCGCCCGGCGTCAGCATCAGCCAGCTGGACGTGATGCCGGAAGCCGACAGCACCGCCTCGACACGGGCCCGGTGCGCAGCGGCGACATGCTCATCGGTCAGCACGAAGACGCGCTTCTGCTTCAGCATCGGCGCAAGGCGCGGGCCGAGCTCCTCCAGCGCGCCATGGCCGACAAGGATATCGTAAGACCGGGCGCCGAGATCGACAGACACGGTTTCCAGTTCGGGGGCAGTCACGCTCATTCGGGTTTCCAGGTCTTCAGGGCCTTCAGGATGGCATTCACCGTGTTCGTGTGCGGACCGTCCTTGGAGCGCACGACGAGATCGGCCTGCGAATAGATCGGCGTGCGCTCTGCCAGCAGGTTCGTCAGCACACTCTTGGCATCGCCGCGCTGCAACAGCGGGCGTGTATCGCGCTTCTGCACGCGCTTCCACAGGGTTTCGAGATCCGCGTTCAGCCACACGGTCACGGCGTGCTCCCGCATCAGGGCGCGGGTCTCCTCATTGAGATAGGCTCCGCCCCCGGTGGCCAGCACATGCGGCGGCATCGCCAGCAGGCGTTTCAGCACCTGCTGTTCGCCGCGCCGGAAATCCGCCTCGCCATGCAGGGCGAAGATGTCGGAGATCGACAGGCCCGCCGCCTTCTCGATTTCGGTGTCGCTGTCATAGAATGGTCGGCCCAGCTTCTCGGCGAGCCGCCGCCCGACAGTCGATTTGCCGGCGCCCATCAGGCCGACAAGCGCAATTGTGCGCGACTCATAAGGCAGAGCCGCCGGTTTTTCTTGCGCTGGACTGTCGCTGTCAGATGGCATTCTGGACTTTCATGGCCGGTTCGGTTCATTTCCTATAGAGACGGTAAGGCCTTCGCAATTGGTGAAGGTGGGCCGCAAAAGACCGAATACAACCCAGAGGTGTGATCTCATGCGCAAATTCCTGATCCTGCTCGGACTCTTGGCGGTGATTGGGCTGGCAGGCCTGTGGTGGCTGGGCACCAAGGCAGAGCAAGGCAAGCCGGCCCCGGGCGAGATTCGGATCGAGGTTGAAGATGTGGTCTAGACGGGCCCTTGCCGGCGCGGTTCTGGCTACACTCCTTGGTTGTCCGGCGCACGCGCAGATCGAGGACAGCTGGCTCGAACAGGTCGATCCCTGGGGAATCAGTTACCTCGGCGAGGACGAACCGGCCCTGCGAACGCGCATGTGGCGCGGCGCGCGCGGGGAAGACCTGCTGGCGCTGATGCAGGATGCCCGCACCAAGGGCCTCAGCCCCGCCGAACAGATCCTTATGCGCCGCCTGGCCTTGTCGGGCGGGCGCGCCCCGGAGGGTGAAGACCGTGGCACCCTGCTCGCCGAACGCGCCCGGATTGCGTTCGAGCTTGGCGAAGCCGCGGCGGCTGCGGGTCAGTTCTCTGAATTGAAGTCACCTCCGCCCGGTGTGGATGCCCTTGCTATGGCCGCAGACCTGAACCTTGTCCTCGGCAATGAAGCGACCGCCTGCGAGGCGCTGAACACGCCGAACCCTGAGAGCGACTACTGGCCGAGGCTGCGCGCCGTCTGCGCCGCGCTTGCGGGCAACACGTCCGGCGCCGAGCTTGCCATGGAGATGGCGCAGGCCCAAGGCGTGGATGATGGCTGGCTGGCAAGCGCGATCTTCGCCATGTCCGGCGTCACGCCGAACCCGCCCAAGGCAAGATTCGACAGCGGCATCGGCTTTGCCATGTCGAACCGCGCCGTTCTGGAAGTCACGCCCGACGCCGTCCCGCAAGACCGGGCCGACATCGCCGCCGCCATGGCGCGCCGCAAGCTGACGCCGCCGGACGTGCGCGTCAAAGCGGCCCAGATTGCCGCCGAAGCGGGCTTGATCGACCGCGAAGAATTCCGCATCGCCTACAATTCCGCCCTCGCCGCCGACGGGTTCAATCCGCGCACCCTGCTCAGCGAAGCCATGTTCGCTGCCGCCGACGGGATGAGCAGCGACGCTGAAACGGCAAAGGCCATCGCTGCCGCGCTGATCGAGGCAGAAGAAAGCCCGGCCCATTTCGCCGCGACGGCCAGCCTGTTGCGGGCCGGGATGGCGAAGCTGCCGCTCAGTCCCGACACCGAGGACAAGGCCTTCCTGTTCGCCCGCGCCAATATTGCTGCCGGTGAATTCGATGAAGCTATCCGCTGGGTCACGCCGCCAGAGCCGGAACCGGAACCTGCCGCCCCTGAACCGACGCTTGAAGAGATCGGCCCCGCCCCGGAAGACGCCGAGGCAAGCGGCCCGGCAAACCTGCTGGTCCCGACCGGCATCACGATCGAAACTGGCGGCCCGCCGGAGGATACCGATGCGGAGGAGGCTTCCGATGAGCTTCTCGCAGAAGGCGAAATGCTGCCGGACGAAGAAGACCCCGTTGCAGAGCCGCCGACTTTCGAGGCTGCCTGGATCGGCGCGCTGGTCATTCTTGCAGATGCTGACGCCCGCAAGGACGCCATTGAGGCCGCGGCCGACCAGCTGATCGCGGCCGCACAGAATGAAGAAAAGGCCGAAGCCGCCGCGCGCATGTTCGCACTCTGGTCCGCAGCCGGGACGGCGCCACCATCCGAGGCGCGGACCTTCCTGTCCATCGAAAGCCCGACGGCAGACTCCTCGTCCGCCCCCGGCGACGCGATTGCCATCTGGGCCGCAGCCCGGTCCGGCACCGCCGCGGAAGTCGTGCTGCGGACCGTCTCGCTTACCAATGGCGATCCATCCGAACTCGGCCTTGCGGATATTATGCTGATCCTCGCCGCGCTTGAGGATATCGGTGCAGGGGACGCCGCGCGCCTGCTGGCGCTTGAGGCAACCGGCTACTGGAAAGAAACGCCCTGATCCGAACTCCCGCTTGATCTCTGCCGAAAAAGGCAGATGCTGTGCCACAATTGGAAGGCCCGACCGAGAGGCCCGAGGGAGGAATTCATGAAATATCTGGGACAGGCGAGCCTCGCCGCCCTGATGCTGGCGGCTGCCTGCACAGCCCCGCAGGATACTGCATCCGCGCCGGACGCCGCGGCCAGCACGCCGGAAACACTCGCCGAAACCACACCAGCCAAAGCCGCGCCCCCTGCCCCGGCAGGCCGCGTCGCCCTGTTCGGTGACCTGCACGTCCACACCGGCCAGTCCTTCGACGCCTTCATTTCCTCCGTCCGTGCGACGCCGGACGATGCCTACCGCTTTGCCAAGGGCGAGAAGATCACCACCGACGGCGGCTATGACGTGCAGCTGAATGGCCCGCTCGATTTCCTCGCCGTGACCGACCACGGCGAATACATGGGCATCATGCCGGCCATGGCAACACCAGGCACGGCCCTCTCGCAGACCGCCTTCGCAAAGACCGTGTTCGGACCAGATGCCGAGAACCCGGCCCAATCCTTCCAGAATGTCGGCCTGACCATCGTCTCCGGCGACGAGATCGAGGAGATCTACGACCGGGACGTGATCGATTCGGCCTGGCAGCGCGCCATTGATGCGGCCGAACGCCATTACGAGCCCGGCAAGTTCACAACCTTCGCCGGGTATGAGTTCACGGCTATGACGCCGGTGCTGGAATCCGAAATCCCGGCGGCGGCGAACCTGCACCGCAATGTCATATTCCGCGGCGAAGCGCCCGCGCGCCTTTTCTCCACCCTCGATTCGCCGAACCCGGAGGATCTCTGGTCCTGGATGGACGCCCAGCGCACAGGCGGTCGGGACGTCATGTCCATCCCCCACAATTCGAACGCGTCCAATGGCGAGATGTTCGCCTCCGAAACCTATGAAGGCGGCGAGCTGACGGCGGACTATGCTGTCACCCGTATGCGCAACGAGCCGGTGATTGAGATCACCCAGATCAAGGGCACGTCTGAAGTTCACCCCTCCCTCTCGCCGAATGACGAGTGGGCGAATTTCGAACTCTACGAGACCTTCATCGGCAGCGCTGCGAAATCCTCGCCGCATATCGGGGACTATGCCCGCAATGCGCTGGCGCGCGGCCTCGGCCTCGCCGACACGAAAGGCTTCAACCCGTTCAAGTTCGGCTTCATCGGGTCCAGCGACACCCATATCGGCGCCGGCCCCTTCATTGAAGAGAAGTTCTGGGGCAAGTTCCCGGTAGATGGCGCAGATCCCGCAGCCCGCCATTCCATTCCGCCGGATGGCGCAATGACCTGGGACGCGACCGAAGCCGAAGCGTCCATTCCCGCCGATGGCGTGATGGTTCCGAACATGCGCCGCCTCCTGGCTGCCAGACAATACAGCGCCTCGGGCCTTGCTGGTGTGTGGGCGGATGAAAACACGCGCGAAGCCATCTTCGATGCCATTCGCCGCAAGGAGACATTCGGCACGTCCGGCCCGCGCATGAAGGCCCGCATGTTTGCGAGCTTCGACTATGATGAGGCGATCCTCTCCGATCCGGAGCTTGTCGCCAGTGCTTACGAGGCCGGCGTGCCGCAGGGCAGCATGCTGTCCGGCACAGGTACCGCACCGAAAATCCTCGCCTGGGCGATGCGCGATCCGGATTCCTATCCTCTGCAGCGTCTGCAGGTCGTGAAGGTCTGGACCGATGCGGACGGCACCGCGCATGAGGCCGTCTATGACGCGGCCTGTTCCGGCGGCGCCTTGCCCGATCCGGATACTCATCGGTGCCCGGATAATGGCGCCAGCGTCAATCTCTCCGACTGCTCCACAGATGACGGCACAGGCGTTGGTGAGATGAAAGCGCTCTGGACAGACCCAGACTTCGACGCGGCCCAACGCTCCGCCTACTATGTCCGTGTGCTGGAAAACCCATCCTGCCGCTGGTCCAGCTGGGATGCCGCACGCAACGGCACGCCGCCCAATCCGGACATGCCCTCCACGATCCAGGAACGCGCCTGGACGAGCCCGGTCTGGTATAATCCTGAAGGCTGAGACAATTTAGCTTGCCGCGCAAGGCAGACACCCTGCTCTGCGCCCCCCGGACCTCCAGCCGGACATGACACCTCACGCCTCTGGCTTGACTTTCTTCATAAGGAACACGCTGACAAGGAGAATGGACAAGGCGGAAAAGAACGCGCCCGTAAAGAAGGTGGCGGAGGAACCCGCCCGGTCCCACAGGATACCGGCCAGAAGGCTGGCCACCAGAAGCGCAATACCGGTGAACATGTTGAACAAGCCGAACGCTGAAGCCCGCAGCCCGGCTGGTGCGCGGTCCGCCACCAGCTTCGACAGCAAGCCCTGACTGAACGCCATGTGTACACCCCACAGGGCAATGCCCGCAAAACTGCCGGCAAGCCCGCCAGACAGGGCAAGGCAAAGATCGGCACCCACAAGGGCCAGCAGCGCGACAATCAGGAGACGGGCCGGCGGCATCTGGTCCGACAGCAATCCGGCAGGATATGCACCAAGCGAATAGACAATGTTCATCGCAACCAGGACAAGCGGCGCCAGGGCAAGCGGAAGTCCGGCCTGATGCGCCTTCAGCACAAGGAAGGCTTCGCTGAAGCGCGCGAGCGTGAAGACCACACCGACAATGACGACCACCCAGAAAGCCCGTCCCAGTCCCGCCAGGTCCTGAAGCCGGACCGGCGACCGGGAAACCGGCGCACCCCCCGAGCCCTGGTCCTCCACGCCTAACAAGACACAGAGAACAGCAATCATCCCCGGCACCAGCGCGAACCAGAAGACCGCGCGCATATTTTCAGCCAGCAGGAACATCAATCCGATCGCGATCAGCGGGCCGATGAAGGCCCCTGCCGTATCGAGGCTCTGGCGAAGGCCATAGGCGCGCCCGCGCACCTCTTTCGGGGTTACATCCGCAATCAGCGCATCCCGCGGGGCACCGCGAATGCCCTTGCCGACCCGGTCAGAGAACCGCGCCAGAAGCACCATGCCCGGCGCCCCCGCCAGGGCGAAAAGGGGCTTCGACAAAGTACCAAGCCCGTAGCCAAGCAGGATGAGCGGTTTTCGCCGTCCGAACCGGTCGGACGCGTAGCCCGAAAACACTTTCACAATGGCGGCTGCCGCCTCCCCCACCCCCTCGACGATCCCGACATAGATGGCGCTGGCCCCGAGCGCCGTCGTCAGGAACAATGGCAGCAGGGCATGGATCATCTCGGAAGAGATATCCATGAAAAGGCTGACCAGCCCAAGCGCCCACACAGTGCGTGGAATTGCAGCGCGAAGCGGGCGGGGTGTTTGCGGCATGACCGCATTCTCCGGCGCATGTCGCCCGGCCGCAAGCCAATGGATGACGCCGTTCGTTCACACCCCCTCAACCAGACCCGCGCATACTGGCTTCATGTCTGATCGCGCGCGTATTGAAGCCTTCCTTGAAATGATGTCCGCCGAGCGGGGCGCTTCGCCCAATACGCTCGACGCCTATGGCCGCGACCTGCTGGACGCTTCGGAATACTGCGGCGGCAAGCTGGAGACCGCGGGCCCGCGCGATCTTGCCGGATGGCTAGCCGATCTTGCCGCGCGCGGCATGGCGCCCTCGTCCCAGGCACGCAAACTCTCCGCCGTGCGCCGCTTCTTCCGCTTCTTGTTCGAAGAGGGCGACCGCAAGGACGACCCGACCGCAAAACTGGACGGGCCGAAACCCTCCCGCGATGTGCCGGACGTGCTGTCGCGTGAGGAAATGGCCCAGCTGATCGATGCCTGCGGCGAAGACCTTCGGCTGAAGGCCCTGGTTGAGCTGCTATATGGCGCGGGCCTGCGTGTATCGGAACTCGTCTCGCTAACGCTTGGCTCCCTCCCCCGCCGCAAGGGCGAGCGCTGGGTAACGCGCGATGTCATCATCCGCGGCAAGGGCGGCAAGGAACGCCTCTGCCCGCTAGGCGGCCCGGCGCTGGCAGCCTTGTCAGATTGGCTGGCCGTGCGGGAAGAGCACCTTCCGAAGAACAGCCTCGCCCGGACGCGCGCTGAGAAGTTCGTGTTCCCATCGCGCGGAAAGGAAGGCCACCTCACGCGCCGCCGCCTCGGCCAGTTGCTGGAAGAGCTCGCCATCATGGCCGGTATAAGGCCGAACCGGGTACACCCCCACGCCCTGCGCCATGCCTATGCCACCCACCTCCTGATGGGCGGCGCAGACCTGCGCAGCGTGCAGACCCTCCTCGGCCACGCCGACATCGCGACGACCCAGATATACACCCACGTCCTCACCGATGAGCTCGCCGAACTGCTGGAAACCGCCCACCCCCTCGCCCGCAGTTAAAGGCGACAACGGCTAAACACGCTTGCGATCAGGCGCGCGTGGAACGATATTGATGGCAACAGATGTGGAGAGTCCCCATGGGCCCGTTGATGAAAGCGATCATTCCGGCAGCGCTGCTCACTGAGATCGCCGCCATTGTCTTCTTCACCGCCACCTGGTCGATCTTGGCAGAGATGCATTTCGGATCATCCGTTATCCTGGGCGGGGAAGCCGTGACTGCGATTGGTGTGGTCGCCATTGGTATTGCCGTATTCCGCCGCGCCATCCGCTCCGAAAAGCGCATGGCCGCTGGTGAAACGACCGCCGACGCCTGAATAGCGGCCGCTGCCTCACCAAAACCCTAGATCTCGATTGCGTCCGATCCACGGGTCTGGACCCAGAAGGCGTGGATGACGCCCGGGAGCCAGCCAATCAATGTGAGAAGCACATTGAGCAGAAGCTGCGTACCGATCCCTTCCTTGAGTGCCACAGGCACAGGCGGGAACAGGAAGGTGAGCAGGATCATCAGAATGGACATGATATTACCTTTCTCGTCAGCTCTTCTGCCGGATCAACGCCCCGGCGAGACAGTCGTTCCATCTGCCGCCAACGCGGCCAAATGGCGATTTGACGCGCTGCAACATTCGCCCTAGGCGTATCGGCAAAAGTCAGGGGCAGAGAACATGTCACAGAAAACACCGCGTAATTTCTTCAAGCCGCTCGCCATCGGCGCGCCAGAGCCGATGCGGGACCTTCCCGTCAAGCTGGAGCGGATGATCCATTTCGTCCCGCCGCATCTCGACAAAGTGCGCGCGAAAGTGCCGGACATGGCTCCCGGCGTGGACGTGATCCTGGCCAATCTGGAAGACGCGATCCCGGCCGACGCCAAGGATGCCGCCCGCGCCGGCGCCATCGAAATGGCCTCCATGTATGACTGGCAGGGCAAGGGTACGGGCTTCTGGAGCCGCGTGAACCCGCTGAACTCCCCCTGGTTCCAGGAAGACGTCTCCCAGCTCGTGCTGAACGCCGGCCACCAGCTGGACGTGATCATGCTGCCCAAGGTCGAAGGCCCCTGGGACATTCACTTCGCCGACCAGTATGTCGCCCAGCTGGAAGCAAAGGCCGGCCTCACCCGCCCGATCCTGTTCCACGCGATCCTCGAGACCGCCCAGGGCATGGCGCTGGTCGAGGAGATCGCCCTTGCCTCCCCGCGCATGCAGGGCATCAGCCTCGGCCCGGCAGACCTTGCCGCAGACCGCAAGATGAAGACGACCCGCGTTGGCGGCGGCCACCCCTTCTACCGCGTGATCGAAGATCCGAAGGAAGACGGCAGCGCCCGCGCTTCTGCCCAGCAAGACCCGTGGCACTATACGATCGCCCGCATGGTGGATGCCTGCCGCATGGCCGGCATCAATGCCTTCTACGGGCCTTTCGGTGACATCGCCGACCTCGACGCCTGCGAACAGCAGTTCCGCAACGCGTTCCTGCTCGGCTGTTCCGGCACGTGGAGCCTGCACCCGAACCAGATCGCCATCGCCAAGCGCGTGTTCAGCCCCGATCCGAATGAGGTGAAATTCGCCCGCAAGATCCTGGCCGCCATGCCGGACGGCACCGGCGTCGCCATGATCGACGGCAAGATGCAGGACGATGCCACCTGGAAACAGGCCAAGGTGATCTCCGATCTCGCCGACCTCGTCGCCTCGAAGGATCCGGATCTCGCCGCCGCCTACGCGGACTGATCCGGGCATCTCCTTCCCCAATAACGAAAGTTGCCCGGCCGCGGCCGAGTGCTTAGGGTGCCTGCCGGAGGATACGACATGGCAAGACAACACCTGATCCCAATGACCGGCTATTCGGCGCACCTGCAGCGCTGGTTCGACTGGATGGAAAGCGATCACTCGCCGGAGGGCCTGTCCGGCCAGCTGGCCGAAGATGTCGTCTTCCGCAGCCCGGTCGTGCACACGCCGCAGGAAGGCAAGCCGGTCACGATGGCCTATCTCACCGCCGCCGGAGAAACGCTGGGTGGCGACACGTTCCGCTATGTCCGCGCTTTCGATTGCGGCGACAAGGCCGTGCTGGAATTCGAGTGCGTGATGGACGGCATCCAGGTCAACGGTGTCGACATGATCGCGTGGAACGATGCCGGACAGATCACGGACTTCAAGGTGATGGTCCGTCCGCTGAAAGCCATCCAGACCGTGCATGCCGCCATGGGCGCCATGCTAGCGAAGATGAAGGCTGGCGCGTGAACCCACCCACATTGACGACAGACCGGCTGATTCTCCGGCCTTTCGAAGAAGCTGACTACCCGCACGCCGTTGCCATGTGGGGGGATGCCGAAGTCGTCCGCTATATTGGCGGCGTGACTCGCAGCCCGCAGGATGTCTGGTTCGCGTGCGTCCGCGGCCGCGGCATGTGGGATATCAAGGGCTACGGCAACTGGTCGGTGATCGACCGCGAAACCGGCACCTATCTCGGCGAATCCGGCTTTGCCGATTTCAAGCGGGGCATCAAACCGGACCTCTCGCAATGGCCGGAAGCGGGCTGGGCCTTCGCCCGCGCCTCCTGGGGCCGGGGCATCGGCAGCGACGCGGTGAGCCTTATGCACACATGGCTGGACGAGGCCCATCCGGGCAAAAGCGTCTGCATCATCGATGAAGACAATATTGGCTCCCGCCGGGTAGCAGAGAAGGCCGGGTACATGCTCTGGACGATGTCAACGCTGCGCGACCATCCGGTCACGGTCTATCACCGGAACGCCTAGCCTGCCTTGCGGGTCGCATTGGCGCGGGTTTCCCAGCCGCGCAGCAGTTCAAGGAACCCTTCCTGCGGCAGGCCCGGGGAATAGAGGAACCCCTGCGCCATGGAACAGCCGCGGCGCGACAGGAATTCCGCCTGGCGCTCCGTCTCGACGCCTTCTGCAACCGTCTTCAAGCCAAGTGTTTCTGCCATCGCGAGGATCATCTCGACAATGGCCGGCGCCTGACGGTCGGCATCCAGCGCGGAGACAAACTGGCGGTCGATCTTGAAAACGTCGAACGGCAGCTGCGTCAGCATGGAAAGGTTCGAGTGGCCCGTGCCGAAATCGTCGAGTGCCAGCTTCACGCCCAGCGCGCGCAGCGGACGCATCACACGGTCCACCTTGGTCGGATCGGAGACGGCCATGCTTTCGGTGATCTCGAGTTCCAGCCGTGCAGGCGGCAAGCCGGTACGCTTCAGGACTTCGAGCACCAGGTTTGTCAGGTCCACTGTCATGAACTGCCGCGGCGACACGTTGACCGCGACGGAGACATCGAAGCCCTCTTTCATCCAGACGACAGCGCATTCGCAGGCCGATTCGAGGATCTGCTCACCAATCTGATTGACGAGGCCCGTTTCCTCCGCAAGCGGAATAAAGGCTGCCGGAGAAATGATCTTGCCATTGGCGCGCTGCCAGCGGGCAAGGGCCTCGCAGCCGACGATCTTGCCGGTGGCAAAGTCGACCTTCGGCTGGAACACGGCCTTGAACTCACGCGCGGCGACAGCCTCGCGCAGCTCCGCTTCCAGCATGTACTTGCCACGGGCCACGCGGTTGAGGCGCGGCGAGAAATAGCGGAAGCCGGACGCCGATTCCTGGCGCACCTGCTGGAGCGCAAGATCCGCATGCCGGAACAGCTTCTGCGCCGAGTCCGCATCTTCCGGCGCCATGACGATCCCGCCGGACATCCCGACACTGACGGACTGACCATTGATTTCGAAGGGCTGCGCAAAGGCGACACGTATGGCCCGCGCGATATTGGAGACATTCTCCCGCGTGATGGCGTTCGGCAGGAAGATCGCAAACTGGTCATTATGCAGCGCCGCGATCACCGCGCCTTCGAGGCTGGAGGCAACCGGTGCTTCAAGGCGGGACATGCAGCCGGTCAGGCGCTCCCCGACCGACTTCAGGAGCGAGTTCGTGGCGAGGCTGCCCAGCCGTTCGGCGGCCCGGCCGAACTGGTCGAGGTCCAGCAGGAAGAAAGCGGCCGGCGCATCGAAGGAAGCAAACGGCAGCTTGCGCTCGATCTCGGCCTCCAGCGCGATCATGTTCGGCAGGCCGGTCCGCTGGTCGACATAAGCGATATTGGTCAGGCGCTCGTTTTCCCGGCGAAGATGGCTGACGCGGCGCGTCACCGCCACGCGCAGGCGGCGCAGCTCCTTGAACATGACCGATTCCACGCCGCGCGGGCGAACCGGCGTCGTATCGTCCAGATAGGCGAGAAATTTCTGCAGGAAGCGCTGGAAGGAGCGGGCCAACAGGAATGCCGCACCGGCCGCGACGGTAATCGACATCAGCACGAGGCCGGCCATGACTTCCGGCGGCGAGGCAAGCTCGCTCCATGCCTTGCCCTCGACAAGAACCCGATAGGTTTGTTCCAGCACCACAACGGCAGAGAAAACGAGAATAGCCGCAATCGCGCCGGCAGTCGCGGCAAATGCCGGCAGCGTCATTGAGCCGAAAAACCGGCGTATCTGCGACAGCTTGCGCAAAGGTACCTCGCCTCGGCACACCACAGGGCGTGCGTTCCCGGGCGCACATTCCCCCAATATGTTTAGAAATCAGTGAACAAGATGCGCTAGCTGTAGCGCGATCTAAACACTATATCGGCAGCCATGACCCAGAACCGCACCGCCACCGTCAGCCGCAAGACCAAGGAAACCGACATTTCCGTTACCGTGGACCTCGACGGCACAGGAAAATCCGACATCCAGACCGGGATCGGCTTTTTCGACCATATGCTGGAAAGCTTCTCCAAGCATTCCGCCATCGACCTGACTGTGCGCTGCGACGGCGACCTGCATATCGACATGCACCACAGTGTCGAGGACACTGGTATTGTCATCGGCCAGGCCATCCTGAAGGCGCTGGGCGACTTTGCCGGCATCACTCGTTTCGGCACGGCCTATATACCCATGGACGAAACGCTGAGCCGGGCGAGCCTCGACCTCTGCAAACGGCCCTATCTGGTGTGGAAAGTACAATTCACGCGCGACAAGATCGGCGAGATGGACACCGAACTCTTCAAGGAGTTCTTCCATGCCCTCGCCGGCAATGGCGGCATGTGCCTGCACGTGGAGAACCTCTACGGCGAGAACTGCCACCATATTGCCGAGAGCTGCTTCAAGGCCACGGCCCGCGCCCTGCGCGCTGCGGCAACAGTCGATCCGAAGCTCGGCGGCAAGCCTGCCAGCACCAAGGGCAGCCTCTAAATCCCACCAAACCTGCCACAAACCCCAAAGTGCGGCGGCGTATCGTCTTTGCCTTCGGCCTGACGGCTGCCTATCATGTGGCGTGATCTGTACGTATCGTGCGATCCAGCCGCATCAGGGACCGGAATGAAGAACGACGACGAATTCCAGCTCTGGCCCTTCATGTCGCTGGTCGCGCTTTATTTCCTGATGCAGGCTCTCCTATCCGGACCGGCGGACCGGGCACGGCTGTCCTACAGCGAGTTCGAAAAGCTTGCGCGCGAGGGTCAGGTCGAGAAGGTGACGATCTCGGGGGCCACCCTCTCCGGTACGTTTCGACAGCCTGTCGACGGGAATGAACGGTTCCGGACCAGCCTGGTCGATCCAGCCCTCGCCGACCGGCTCGAAGGCATGGACGTGGAAATCGAAAATGTTCCGCCGAACCCCGTTTTCGGCGCGCTCGTGTCCATGCTGGCCCCGCTCATCCTGTTTCTGGGGCTCTATTTCTTTCTGTTCCGCCGGTCGATCGGCGCAGGCGGCGGCGCCATTTCGCTCGGGAAAAGCGGCGCAAAGATCTTTGCCGAAGAGGAAACCGGGGTCACCTTCGATGATGTTGCCGGTGTCGATGAAGCAAAGCTCGAACTCATGGAGATCATCGATTTCCTGAAGAATCCCGGTGAATATGAAAGGCTCGGCGCGCACGTTCCGAAAGGCGTGCTGCTGGTCGGCCCGCCCGGGACCGGCAAGACCCTGCTGGCCCGCGCCGTGGCCGGTCAGGCCGGCGTGCCATTCTTCTCGATCAGCGGATCGCAATTTGTCGAAGTCTTCGTCGGCGTCGGCGCTGCACGTGTGCGTGACCTCTTCACCCAGGCCCGGAAGATGGCGCCGGCGATCATCTTCGTTGACGAACTTGATGCCCTCGGCCGCGCCCGCAGCCTCGGACAGATCGTCGGCAATGATGAACGCGAGCAGACCCTGAACCAGTTGCTCGCGGAACTCGACGGCTTCGATCCCTCGTCAGGGATCGTCCTGCTGGCCGCAACCAACCGTCCGGAAATCCTCGATCCCGCGCTCCTGCGCGCCGGCCGGTTCGACCGGCAGGTCCTCGTCGACAAACCTGACAAGGCGGGCCGGATCGCGATCCTGAAAGTCCACACCCGCAAGATTCATCTGGGGCCGGACGTTGACCTTGAGCCAGTAGCATCGATGACGACCGGGTTCACAGGCGCCGACCTGGCAAACCTCGTGAACGAGGCAGCGATCCTGGCCACCCGCCGCCGGGCGGCCGCAGTTGGCATGGAGGATTTTTCCGCCGCCATCGAGCGTATTGTCGCCGGGTTGGAGAAACGCAATCGCCTGCTCAACGAGAAAGAGCGCCGAATCGTGGCCCATCATGAAATGGGACACGCGATCATGGCCCTCGCCCTGCCGGGATCGGACAAGGTGCACAAGGTTTCCATCATTCCGCGCGGGGTCGGCGCACTCGGTTATACAATCCAGCGGCCCACGGAAGATCGTTACCTGATGACCCGGGAAGAACTGATCAGCAAGATCTGCGTGTTGCTTGGCGGACGGGCTGCCGAGAAACTGATTTTCGACGAAGTCTCCACGGGCGCCGCCGATGATCTCTCCAAGGCCACCGACATCGCGCGCAGCATGGTCGAGCGATTCGGCATGGACGAGGCACTTGGCCACATGGTCTTCCAGGAAGACCGCCCCCTCTTCCTGGACAATACCGCCGTCAGGTCACGGTCCATCAGCGAAGCCACGGCCGAACGCCTCGACGCGGCCACGGCCGACATCATCCGCGACGCATTCCAGCGCACCACCGCCGTCCTTTCGGACAATCGCGACCTTCTTGAAAAGTGCGCGCAGGACCTGCTCAGGAAGGAAACACTGGACGAAGACGAGATTTCCGAAATCGCCAAAGCTCTGAAGACGTCTGCCGCCAGTACAGAGCGCAGCGTCTGACCCGGCGGCGGAAACGTCTTTAATTCTGCACGCCCGATGTAATCGACGGCTAGCATCCCCATATATGGGATACGGAATATTTTTTCCGTACAGATGAAAGCCGATCCGATGTCCTCCCAAAACAACAAAAGCAAACAGGACAAGCCTGGAAAGCCCTCACAGCCGCAATCGTTGGAGGAAAGGCGCGCAGCACAAGCCCGCCAGCAAGGCAAGCAGGACAAGGAAATCCCCCTGAAGAACTAGTTGTTCCCGAATGCGGTCGGGCACCCCCCTACGCCTGATCGCACCCAGGGGCCGCGTCCGGACCCGCTTTCCGGATGCGGCTTCCCGTATCAATCCGGAGTCCACAGGGGTGAAAGGTGGAGACCGGAAAGGAACCACCATGACGAATCGCATTTCAAAACAACTCGTAACATTCCGAAGCCCGTTTTATCTCGACAGTCTCGAAGAGGAATGGCCTGCCGGTAATTATACGATCGAGACGGAAGAAGAGCCGCTGGATAGCCCGTCCTTTCTGGCTTTCCGTCGGATAAACACCACCATGATCGTCCACACGAAACGCGGTGCTCGGACACAGACGAGGTTCGTCAACATCGACCCCGCTGAACTTGCAGACGCGTTGGCCCGCGATCAGCGGCCGCTGGACCGGGCTGACAATGAAGGCATGGCGCGCAGCTGACGCCGGCGGGCGGGCAAGCCCACTTCGCACATTTCCGCCAGCGCGACGTGTCCGGAGTTTTCCGGCCTCTATTTCCGGTAATCGAGCGGCGGGTCGCGGTCGCCCAGAAGCGAACGGTACTGATAATCCGGTCCGCGCTTCTCATCGAATTCCTTGCGGGCTTCCTCACGCAGCTTCGGATTCGTGAAGAGCTCGATCGCCGCCAGTGTCAGCGTCTTTGCCGCCACCTGCGTGCCCTTGTGGCCGATCGACGTGCCGGAGGCCGCAACCGCCTGCCAGGAGTGTGCCGGCGTGCCCGGCACCCAGGTCGCAGTATTGAGGCCCACGGTCGGCACGGCATAGGACACATCGCCCACATCGGTGGAGCCGTAGCCGAGCGAGACTTCGTAGGGCTGCACTTCGGATTCCGAGCCAAGCGGCAGGGTCGGTGTGGTCAGCGTTTCATAGATGGCTGTAGCGAAGGCCTGCTCTTCTTCGTTATAGGTAACCCCGCCGACTTCGCGGAGTTTCTCATCCATCATCTTGGCGAGTGTCTCGTTGACCAGAAGCGGGTTGTTCCCGTGGATGATTTCCCAATCGACCGTCGTGCCGGTGCCCATCGCGGCGCCTTTCGCGGCGGCCTCAAGGCGTGGCCAGATCTCCTCGACACCATCGGCGGACGGGTGGCGGACATAGTAGAAGACTTCGGCGAAGTCCGGCACCACGTTCGGGGCTGACCCGCCGGAGGTGATCACGTAATGGATGCGCGCTTCCTGCGGGATGTGCTCGTGCATCATGTTGGCCATCATGTTGAATGCCTCGACGCCGTCGAGCGCCGAGCGGCCCTTCTCCGGCGCGCCCGCCGCGTGAGCCGAAAGCCCGCGGAACCGGAACTTGGCCGAGCGGTTTGCCAGCGTCGTGCGCGCGGCAGCGGAGTTGCGGTCCCCCGCATGCCAGTGCAGCGCGATGTCGACATCGTTGAAGAGGCCCGCGCGGACCATATAGACCTTGCCGCTGCCGCCCTCTTCCGCCGGCGTGCCGTAGAGCCGGATTCGGCCCGGTGTGCCGGTCTCTTCCAGCCAATCCTTGATGGCGATGGCCGCCGTGGTGGAGCCTGCCGCGAAGAGGTTGTGGCCGCAGGCGTGGCCTGCGCCCATGCCGTCTCGCTCCTCCCGGTCGGGGCTGGCAGTCTGGTTGATACCGGGCAGTGCGTCGAACTCGGCGAGGATGGCGATGACGGGTCCGCCGGTGCCGTATTCGGCCACGAAGGCCGTCGGAATGCCGGCGACGCCTGCCTCGATGTCGAAGCCTTCGACTTTCAGCGTCTGCTGAAGCAGGCCGGAGGATTTTTCCTCCTGATAGCCGACCTCGGCCCATTCCCAGATCTGGTCCGACAGGCTGCTCGACAGCTCCGCCTTCTGTTCCACCTGCCCGATCAGTTTCCCGTCGCGGCTGTCCGGCCAGGCGGGGCCGGTGATACAGGCGGCGAGGAGCGCGGTGGAAAGAAGCGGCAGGATGGGGCGCATGGGGCAAGCTCCGGTTTTGGTCTCGAATCTGGTGCGAACATTGGGACAGCCCCTGCCCTTGCACAAGGAAAACCGGACCGGCGGACTGTCAGACGGAGCCTTCGCGCTCGATCACGAGCACCCGTGCCTCCCCGATGGGATGGGCCACGTGCTCGTCCCCCACTCCGGCGACAAACATGTCCCCCGGCGAGAGCTGGACGATCTTTTCCTGCCCGCGCTCGCGATAGTGCATGTCGACCACGCCCTGCAGCACGACGAAGACCTCTTCGCCGTCATTGACGTGCCATTCATAGGGCTGGTCGGTCCAGTGCAGGCGCACGCTCGCCCCGTCGATGCGGGCGATATCTCGCGCCCCCCAGGCCCGGTCAGCCCGGAAGGTCTTCGTATCCTTAATGATTTCCGGCATGGATACCCTCAAGTGCAATACTGGCAGCAGCGCGAGCCTAGCCTGCTTTCCCACAAGGAAGAACCACGCCCGTGACACGAAATGCCTTTTCCTCTGCCCGCCGCCCCGCTAACACGCGCGCATGACACAGGTCGCGCTGATCGATTACGGCTCCGGCAACCTCCACTCGGCTGAACGGGCCTTGCGGGAGGCGGCGGCGCTGGCGGGAACGAGCCACGAGATTATCGTGACCGATTCCCCCGAAGTCATCCTCGAATCCACCCGCATCGTCCTGCCCGGCGTCGGCCATTTTGCCGACTGCGCCGCGGGTCTGCGCGCCCGGGAGGGCGTGGAGGACGCGCTCAACGAGGCGGTGCTGAAGCAGGCGAAGCCCTTCTTCGGCATCTGCGTCGGCATGCAGCTGATGGCGACCGCGGGCCTCGAAGACGGCTACACGGCCGGCCTCGGCTGGATCAAGGGCACGGTGGAGCTGATCGAGCCGGGCGAAGGCTTCCGCGTGCCGCACATGGGCTGGAACGGGCTGACCTTTACCCACCTTCAGCCTCACCCCGTGCTGGCCGGCCTTGGCGACGACCCGCACGTCTATTTCACCCATTCCTATGCGATGAAGCCCGACAACCCGGCCGACATCGCCGCAACCGCCGACTATGGACACCAGATCGTGGCGGCGGTGGCTCGGCGCAACATGTTCGGCACGCAGTTCCACCCGGAGAAGAGCCAGAAGACCGGCCTCAAGATCCTCTCCAATTTCCTGCAATGGGCGCCCTGAGTACACGCATGACCTTTACCCTCTACCCCGCCATCGACCTGAAAGACGGCCAGTGCGTGCGCCTCCTGCGCGGCGAGATGGACCAGGCGACCGTCTTCTCCGACAGCCCGGCGGCGCAGGCGAAATCCTTCCGGGACGCAGGCTTCACCCATCTTCACGTGGTAGACCTGAACGGCGCCTTCGAGGGCAAGGCCGTGAACCGCGCGGCGGTCGAGGCGATCCTGAAAGCCACCGATGCGCCGGTCCAGCTCGGCGGCGGCATCCGCACACGGGCGCAGATAGATGCGTGGCTGGAGGCCGGCATTTCCCGCGTCATCCTCGGCACCGTAGCCCTGCGCGATCCGGAGCTGGTGAAGGAAGCCGCCCGCGCACTGCCCGGTCAAATTGTCGTCGGCATCGATGCGAAGAATGGCATGGTGGCGGTCGAAGGCTGGGCCGAGACCAGCGACATGAAGGCAACCGAACTCGCCAAGGCGTTTGAAGGCTGCGGCGTCGCCGCCATCGTCGCGACGGACATCGGCCGCGACGGCTTGAAGACCGGCGTCAATGTTTCGTTCACGGCAGAGCTCGCGGGCACGGTCTCCATCCCTGTCATCGCCTCGGGCGGCGTCGCCAGCGTGGACGACATCCGTGCCCTGATGGCGGCGGATGCACCCATCGCGGGCAGCATCCTCGGACGCGCCCTTTATGACGGGGACATCGTGCCCGCCGAAGCGATTGCGCTTGCGAGAGGCTGACTTTCCGATAGGTTGACCGAAGGCAACCTACAGGAGTAATCCATGCTTCGGGCTTTTTCAGTGAGTGCCGCGCTGGCATCGCTTCTGGTGCTCGGCAATTGCGCCACCGCAGCCGGGCCTGATCAGGCCGCCATCCCGGAACATTATGTCTCCGCCAGCAGTTCGGCGAGCGCGGAGGCCGCCGCGGCGAAATCCTACGCGCTGGCACCGATGGACAGCCGCATCGCCCCGACGAATGCCGACTTCCTCGAATATGCCACCTATGTCGAACAGGCCTTTGGCGCCCAGGGGCTGACCCGCGCCGCGCCAGGCAGCCAGCCGGACCTGGTGGTCCTGCTGCGCTACGGAACGGGCGCGCCGGAAAAGCGCGTGCGCGTGAATGATACGGCGGAATTTGACCATGTCACCATGGCCGCCCAGGGCGTGGAATTTTCCCCGGCGGCGGCAAGCTCCGGCAAATCCTCCGCCGTCTTCGGGCCCAGCGGACGGTCCGCCGGCGCCACGTTCGCGCTCGGCTCTGAATTCGCGCCGAAGACCTACACGACCTATACGCATTTCATCCTGCTGGACGGCTATCTCGTCGACCCGGCCAAAGACGCCAGCGACTGGGAGAAAGCCTTCGAGACCGACATCGGCAGCACCGGCACCAGCGCCGACCTGCACCAGGCCTTCCCCTACATGATCGCCGCCACCCTCGACACCATCGCCACCGACACAGGCGATGTCGTCCGCACCGAAATCACGGGCACGGATGAGCGTGTGGCATACATCCGGAGCGTAGCGGGAAATTCTGCGCCTTGATCGCTAAACCGACGGCCTGAAGACCGGCGTCAATTTTCCGTTTAAGGCAGAGCTCGCGAACACCGCCTCCGTTCCCGATAGGCTCCGCGCGCTATTCCAGATGCTGATGATTCTCTGTGCTATCAGAGCCTGAGAAGCCGCTCATAAAAGCCGCCCCATTGGCGGCCCGGCTCTACGAGGTGGGCTTCTAAAATCCAGTAGCGGGGGCGGCCGAGATGGTCGGGCGTGCTCAGCGGTTCGGGGTTGTCCGGCCAGAGGCGCTGGAGGGCCTGTTCCAGCGGCCAGGTGGCGTGCGGGAACTCCCCCACGGTGTGCCCGGCGATCTTTCCGCCGAAATGATAGCCCCGCGCCTCCGCCGCGCGGCAGGCAAAGTCATAAACCTCCGCCCCCGTTACATCCGGTTTGCTGAGGGTGAAGGCGCGCATTTCCTCGAACACTTCGGGCAGCGCGGCGACCAGCGTGTGGCGGGCCGGGTCCTGCCCCATCGCATAGGTGCGGCCGACGTCGGCCTCCGCCTGTTCGAAGACGGGGCCCATGTCGACATAGACCGTGTCCTCCGGCCCGATGGTCACTTCGTCCGGCATGTCCGAGAAGATGCAGGTCGTGTTGACGCCCGCGCGCACGAGGCGCTGGTGCCAGTTGCGCTTTATCCCGAACTGCTCGGCCGCGATGGTTTCGATGTCGCGGTCGACCTCGCCTTCGGTGCGGCCTGGTTTCATGATGCCCGCAGCCTCGATTGCGTCCAGCAGCGCGAAGGCGCGTTCCTCTGCGTCGACCATTCTTGCCCAGCGGGCGGCTTCGTCTTTTTCGTGTTCGGTCATGCCCCAGACATGAGGGGGCCTTGCCCGGGTGTCAAACCTTGCGGCGACTTACGCCACCGCCACCACTCGCGCCCCGGCGGTTGCCGTCTTCACCGCGCAGTTCTTGCCGCGGGCCTTTGCCTCGTAGAGCGCATGGTCTGCCCGGCTGAGTTGTGAGGAAAGATTCTCCGCAGCTTCCGCCACACACCAGCCGAGGCTGATCGTCACCGGCAGGTTTCCCGGATGGCGGTGTTCCACGGCGCGCACCAGCGCCTCGAACCAGATGCGCGCGGCGGCCTCGCTGGCGAACGTGCCCGCGACGGCGAATTCCTCCCCGCCAAGCCGGGCCAGGATGATGCCATCCGAGGCAAGGTCTGCCAGCGCGGCGGCCAGCCCTTTCAGCACCCGGTCACCCGTATCATGGCCGTGGGTGTCATTGATGCGTTTGAAATTGTCGATGTCGGCAATGGCGCAGGCGAAAATGTCGGTGCTGCGATGCGCGTCGGTCTGCAGCGTCCCTGCCCGCGCGAAAAAGGCGCGGCGGTTCGGCAGGCCGGTCAGTTCGTCATGATTGGCCAGCCGGTCGTTCAGCGCCGCCAGCCGCTCGGCCCGGATCTGGGCGCGCAGGACGAAGAAGCTGCAGGTCGGCGAGATCAGGGTCGGCAGCACGACGCAGGAAATGTAGATGTCACGCAAGCGGATGACGGGGTCGATCTGCAGCCAGACCCAGACGGGGAAGACGGTGAAGAAGATCGAGCCGATCGTGATGATCGCCCCGAGCCTGACCGCCCGGCGCACGTCGCGCGGCGGCATCCAATCCCGTCCCAGTCCCATGCCTCGCCTTATGCAGTTTCCTGCTTAAGGGGCCGTCCAGAAGGTCTGTGAAATTTGATCTATTCATGGTCCATACATGGTCTATTCACGGTGTTTACACGGTGCCGCGTCCCCGGAGGGGGTGTTGGATAAGGTGTGGGACAGATCGCAGCTTTGCGGGGCGGACTTTCCCGGCTAAAGCCATGCCCATGAGCCTCAAGACCCGCATCATCCCCTGCCTCGACGTGAAAGACGGGCGTACCGTCAAGGGCGTCAACTTCGTGGACTTGAAGGACGCGGGCGACCCCGTCGCGCTGGCCAAGGCCTATGACGCGCAAGGCGCAGACGAGCTCTGTTTCCTCGATATCACCGCCAGCCACGAAGGCCGCGGCACCCTGCTCGACATCGTCTCGGCGACGGCAGAACAGTGCTTCATGCCCCTGACGGTGGGCGGCGGCGTGCGCAGCGCAGACGACCTCGTCGCGCTGCTCCGGGCCGGGGCCGACAAGGTGGCGATCAATTCCGCCGCGGTCGCAGACCCTTCCGTCATCTCCCGCTGCGCCGCCAAGGCCGGGCGCCAGGCTGTCGTCGTCGCCATCGATGCGCGGCGCGTCAATGACGAGGAAGGCGGCCACTGGGAGATCTTCACCCATGGCGGCCGCACGGCCACGGGCATCGACGCGGTGGCGTTCGCAAAGGAAGCCGAAAAGCGCGGTGCCGGCGAGATCCTGCTGACCAGCATGGACAAGGACGGCACCAAATCCGGCTATGACATCCCGCTGCTGAAGGCGGTCACATCTGTTGTAAACATTCCGGTTGTGGCCAGCGGCGGCGCCGGCAGCGTGGACGACATGCCAGCCGCCGTGCTGGACGGCGGGGCGAGCGCCGTGCTCGCCGCCTCGATCTTCCATTTCGGCGAAGCGACCGTGGCAGACGCCCGGCGCGCATTGCATGCCGCCGGGGCGCCCGTCCGCCCGTTCTAAATTTTATTCCGCGAAGACGGGTTTGCGCTTCTGCATCTCGGCCATCACCGCTTCCATCTGGTTGGGTGTGCGGATGACTTTCAGCTGTTCGGTGCTTTCCAGCATCAGGAGGTCTGCGTCCGACAGCTCCGCCATCGCATTGCACAGCGTTTTGGCGCCGCGCATTGCGGCCGGGTGCTTGTTGGCGATGATCTTGGCCAGTGCCAGCGCGTCCTCCAGCGGCGTCTCGGAGACGTGCGTGGCAAAGCCCATGGCCTGCGCTTCGCGGCCATTGAACTCCCGGTTGGTATAGGTCAGCTCGCGGATCACATCGTCGCGCGCATTGCCCCGCCACAGGGGGAAGCCGGCCATGTCGGGCACCAGGCCCCACTTCATTTCCATGATCGCACAGCGCGTGTCCGGATGGATGAAGCGCACGTCCGCGCCTGACAGGATCTGGAACCCGCCACCGAAGGCCACGCCGTGAGCGGCCGCAATCACGGGCACTTCCAGCTTCCGCCAGCCCCAGGCGACGTATTGGGCGAGGTTCGCATCGCCGAAGGCCCGCGTGGCAAGGTCGCCCGTTGCGCCACCTTTTTTCTTCTCCCCATCGCCGGAGGAATTACCTGACATGCTGGACAGGTCGAGGCCCGCACAGAAGGCCCGCCCCTCCCCTGACAGCACGACGCAGCGCAGGCCCTTTGTGCCGTGCAGCTCCTCGATCGTGTCGGCCAGCGCCTTGAACTGGGCAGGGTCGAGCGCATTCATCTTGTCGGTGCGCACCATACGGACATCGGCGATGCCGTCTTCAAGATGCGTGATCGTCACCCGGTCGTTCATCTGGAATCCTCCTCGTTTCAGGTAAAAGTGACGTAGGCGCAGCCTGCGTCAAGCGGGCAGGCTTCCTCCCCTCGCGGAAGGAGAGTATGGAGGCCCCATGTCTATTCTCGGATCCGCCGACCGCCTCGCCGAAGCCCTCGCCCATCTGGGCATGACCATCGATACGCGCGCCGAAACGGGCGACGCGAGCGCGTCCTGGACGGCAAAGCTGCTGTCGAAAGGCGTCGGCGCCTGCGCGGACAAGGCGGAGGAAGAAGCCGGCGAATTCATCCAGGCCCTGCGCGAAGAAAGCAATGAACGCGTCGCCAGCGAAGCCGCCGACATGCTCTATCACGCCCTTGTTGCCCTGCGCGTGCGCGGTGTCAGCCTCGACGATGTGGCGACTGCGCTGGAGAAACGGCAAGGTACAAGCGGGATTGTGGAAAAGGCGAGCCGCAAGGACTGAGCGTCAGAGCTTCCGCTCCAGATAGATCACTTCCTTTTCGCCGGGCACGAAGGCCTGGCCGCCGACTTCCTCGAAACCGAGCCGTTTGTGAAAGCGCAGCGAGCCCGGATTGGGCGGCAGGCGGTTCACCTCGCATCCAATGGCATCGTAGCGCCCGGCGCAGACCGCAAACACCGCCTGATAGAGTGCTTCGCCGATCCGCTGGCCCCGCGCACGCGCATCGATGGCGATCCGGTCGACATAATTCACATTGCCGCCCCGCGCCTCGAACCAGCGGAGATTGTCGCTGGTATAGGCAGCCGTGCCCGGCGGCACGAGATTCAGGAAACCGACTGGCTGGCCGTCTTCCCCCACCGCAACGAGGCATTCGGAGAGAGATAGCCACTTGGCCAGATCTTCGGGTGTTTCGCGGCTGACGCCCGGCACGCCCTGCTCGTTGATCGCGTGCAGGGCCGGCAGGTCTGCGGGCGCATAGGCCCGGATTGTGATCATGAAATCTCTTTCGGCGGCTTCAGGCGGCGCTTGGTCTGGTGGCTGTCAGCCTTGTCGCCGGTCGGCTTTTCGCCACGCATATAATGGCGCTGCCAGCGCTCCTTCATTGCGCTCTCTTCGCCCTCACCAAGCCGCTTGTTGAAGTCGGCGCGGCTTTCCGTCCAGGCATTGTATTCCTTCACCAGTTCCTCGTTCGAGCGCAGGAGTTTCCGCTCCGGCTGAATCTCTTCCAGCTTCTTGTGCTCCATCAGTGTGATGAAAGCGAAGGGCTCGCCCTTTTCGAAGATCACGCTGCCCTTGCGGGTCATCTGCCAGTTCATCGTGAACGGGAATGGCAGCCAGTCGGTCTCAACCAGGCCCGTCAGCGGATAGATCCCATCCTTCGGCCAGTTCGGCGGGCCAGTCACCCAGACGCCCCAGCCGGGCGGCGTGCGGAAGAGGTGGCCGGTGTGGAAGGTGACGATGCCGCGGGCGAAGTGCGCCCCGGCAAAACTCTCGATGCTGCGCGGGTCGCCACGGGTCAGCAGGCGGATGTCCTCGTTTCGCGGGCCGCCATTCCACTCGATCTTGATGTCCATCGGCGCCAGCAATTCCCAGCCCGTGGAGTTCGCCATGGTCAGCGGCAGGCAACGATAGGGATGGCGGTCGGTAAAGGCGTCCATCCAGTCACGATTTGACCGCGCAGGCACCAGATCCGGCGCGACATCGTAGATTTTGTAGCAATCAAGAAACATGGGGGAGGCTCTGCGCTTGACGGAGGCCACAAGTCTTGGCCCAAAGGGCCCCATGACGGCAACCCCCGACGACCTGTTCGCCTATCTACACCAGCTGGGCATCGCGCACTCGACACAGTGGCACGAGGCTGTGTTCACCGTGGACCAGAGCACGGACGTGAAACGCACCCTGCCCGGCAGGCATACAAAGAACCTTTTCCTCAAGGACAAGGACGGCAACATCATCCTGATCGCGGCAGAGGCGCACTCTCAGCTGAAGCTGAACAAGTTGCACAAACTGATCGGGACGAAGCGGCTGTCCTTTGGTTCGCCAGACCTCATGGAGGAACTGCTCGGCGTGACGCCCGGCTCGGTCACCGCATTTGCCTTGATGAACGACACCGAAGGCCGCGTGCGGTTCCTTGTCGACGCGGCACTCATGGAACATGAACCGGTCAACTTCCACCCGCTCACCAATACCGGCACAACGACGGTTTCAAAGGCGGATTTCGAAAAGTTCGTTCGCGCCACCGGCCATGGCTTTGAAGTGATCGATTTCACCCAGCTGCTGACCGACGCAGAGTAAGGCGGGCGGGCGTCTCACGAATTTGTTCGCGCTCGCCTCTGGTCATGCCGTTTCTGGCCGCTAGTGTCGCCGCAACAAGACAGGGAGAACGCCAACATGCAACACCGCCGCCTCGGCCGAAGCGCCATCTATGTATCCGATATCTGTATGGGCACGATGACCTTCGGTTCCCAGACCGATGAGGCTGAATCCCTGCGGATTCTCGACGCGAGCTTCGACGCCGGGATCAATTTCTACGACACCGCTGAGAACTACCCCGTCCCGCCCGATACCAAATGGGCCGGCCGCACGGAGGAAATTGTTGGCAAATGGCTGAAGACCAAGGACCGGGATTCCATCATCCTGGCGACCAAGGTCTGCGGACCTTCACATGGCTGGATCAAGGGCAGCCAGCGCGCCGGCATGACCGCGCTCGACCGCCACAACATCACCAAAGCCATCGAGGACAGCCTCACCCGTCTCGGAACGGACTATGTGGACCTTTACCAGACCCACTGGCCGGACCATGGCACAGCCTATGACGAGACGATGGAAACGCTGGATGACCTCGTCCAGGCCGGAAAGGTCCGCATCGTCGGCTGTTCAAACGAAGATGCATGGGGCCTGATGAAAAGCCTCGAAGCGTCCAGCCGACTCGGCACCGTTCGCTACGAGACGATCCAGAACAATTTCAGCCTGAACAACCGCCGCTTCGAGGACGCGCTCTCCAAGGTCTGCGTGAAGGAAGACGTCAGCCTGATCCCATACTCCCCAATCGGCGGCGGTGTCCTCTCCGGCAAATATCAGGATGGCGCACGGCCGGAAGGCGCACGCTTCTCCCGCTATCTGGAGATTGGCGGCCGACAGGCAGCGATGGCCCACCGCTTCGTGAACGAGAAATCGCTCGCCTCGACGGCAAGGTTCATGGACATCGCGAAGGAGGCCGGCATCAACGTCGTCACCCTCGCTACCGCCTGGTCGAAGCAGCACAAATTCGTGGCCTCCACCATTGTCGGTGTCTCGAAGTTCGACCAGTTGGACGACATCTTCGCCGCTGCAGACCTCACCCTGTCGGATGACGTGATGAAGGCCTGCGACGCGGTGACGAAGGACATCCAGTACCCGATGGGCTGACACCTCCACAAATTGAAACCCCCGTTCGCATTTCACCGCGAACGGGGGTTGCCCCAATTGCCCACCTTAGCCGGGTGAGATTGTTCAGGCGACGGTCATTCCGGAGAGGGGCGTCCGTTCGCCAATACTTCGCGTTTGCCGGCGTGGTTCGGCGCGGAAATGATGCCCTCTTCCTCCAGCCGGTCGATGACGCCCGCCGCCTTGTTGTAACCGATCTTCAAGCGGCGCTGCAGGTAAGACGTCGAGGCGCGCTGGTCGCGCACAACAATGGCGATGGCCTGCGAGAAGAGATCGTCTTCTTCGTCGCCGGTTGAAGTGCCGAGCATCGCATCCATCACGGCCGAACCGGTGGAGCCATCATCCGGCGCTTCCAGGATATCCATCACATAGTCCGGCTCGCCCTGCTCACGCAGCCAGTCGGTGACCGCGCCGACGTCTTCATCGGAAACGAACGGGCCATGCAGGCGCGTCGATTTATGGCCCGGTGCCTGGTAGAGCAGGTCGCCCATGCCGAGCAGCTGTTCAGCGCCCTGCTCGTTGAGGATTGTCCGGGAGTCGATCTTCGTCGTCACCATGTAGGAGATACGAGTCGGGAAGTTCGCCTTGATCGTACCGGTAATGACGTCCACGGACGGACGCTGCGTTGCAGTGATCAGGTGGATGCCGGCCGCACGCGCCATCTGGGCGAGACGCTGGACGCAGCCTTCCACTTCCTTGCCGGCCACCAGCATCAGATCGGCCATCTCGTCGATCACGACCACGATGTTCGGAATATGCTCTGTCGGCAGGATCTCGGTTTCGTAGACCGGCTTGCCGCGATCATCGAAACCGGTCTGCACCTTGCGAACGAGGTTCTCGCCGGCATTGCGGTATTTCGCGGCTTTCTCGTTGAAGCCCGCGAGGTTCCGGACGCCCGCTTTCGACATCAGTTCATAGCGGCTTTCCATTTCGCGCACGGTCCACTGCAGCGCGTTCACGGCTTTCTTCGGATCGGTCACAACCGGTGCCAGCAGGTGCGGGATGCCTTCATAGATCGAGAGCTCGAGCATTTTTGGGTCGATCATGATGAAACGGCACTGTTCCGGCGTGTGACGGTAGATCAGTGACAGGATCATCGCGTTCACACCGACCGACTTACCCGAGCCCGTCGTACCCGCGATCAGCAAGTGAGGCATCTTGGCCAGGTCGACCACGGTCGGCACGCCGCCAATGTCTTCACCCAGCGCCATCGGAAGGCTGGCCCGTGAGCCGGTGTAGGCGTCCGATTGCAGCAGCGTGCGGAGATACACCGTATCGCGATCTTCATTCGGCAGTTCGATACCGATCGCATTCTTGCCCGGCACAACCGCGACGCGGGCAGATTTCGCGCTCATCGAGCGGGCAATGTCGTCTGCCAGAGAGATGACGCGGGAAGATTTCACGCCCGGCGCCGGCTCCATTTCGAACAGGGTAATCACCGGGCCCGGGCGCACTTCCTTGACGCGGCCGCGAACACCGAACTCCTTCAGAACGTCTGAAAGTTTCGCAGCCTTCGCGAGCAGCGCATCCTCATCGATCGAGTCGGCGCGTTCGACCGTCTGTTCCAGGAGATCGATCGACGGCAGGCGTCCGGCCTTGCGGCGGCGTTCGACCGGCTTGGAGACACGCGGCGCTGCAGACTGCGGCTTCGCCTTGGGCTTCGGCAAGGTGAAGAGCGGCTTACGCTCCTGCTCTTCATCCTCGTCATCTTCATAATCGTCGGCTTCGTCGTCGATTTCGTCTTCGTAGTCATCGTAATCGTCTTCGGCGTCGTCGAGGTATTCCGCTTCATCATCAAAGTCGTCGTCTTCTTCGATCTCGATGACATTCTTGCCGCGCTTGCGCAGGAAACCGGGCGTTTCATCGTCATCAGTCAGCACGACGCGGGCGCGATCTTCTCGGACGTCGACCATCTCGTCTTCGACCTCGATCCTGCGCTTCGGTGCGAGGGCACGTGCGATGGCAAGAAGCAAGCCGCCGACCCCGCTGGCCTGACGGGCAGCACGAGCACCGGACGATGCGGCCGCATGCTTCAGAAGACGGGCATCGCCGCGGCGGAAGCCGAGCGCCGACAGACCAGCCCAGAGGGCGAGCGTACCGAGGAAAAAGGCGGCCCAGCTTTCAGGGGACGGCAGCATCAGCGCACGGAAAGGCATGGCCGCGAAATGGAACAGGCCATCGCCGACCACGCCGCCAAGCCCGGCGCTCAGCGGCCAGGACTGCGGCACCGGCCAGGCAGCGAAGAAGGCCGCCGAAAACGGCACAAACAGGAAGCCCTTCACCCAGCGATGCACACGCGGCGCGCCAATCAGCACAGTGCGCATAGCCCCGCCAATCATCAGCGCGAGACCGGCGGTCCATGCCGACCAGCCGAGCGTCTGACGGGCAAGGTCTGCGAACACGGCGCCTGAGCGCCCGAACAGGTTCTGAACATCAGAATCGGTCGCGGCATTCCAGGAAGGGTCCGTCGCAACATAAGAGCCGACACTGCCACAGATGAAAACGCCGATCGCAAATGCGGCCGCACCCGTCAGGATGCGCCAGACAGGATCGCTAACGCTGAAATGGGTTGCGTCATCATCATAAGCATAGTCGGTCATGAAGGGGGACGGCTCCGTGTTGTCGGTGGAGCGGTCAATCTGGCCCATCAACCTTAACTCTGGGCAAATGCCCGAAAGTCTTTTTCAGCGGCGAATTAACGATTTCAGAGGGGCGTTTCGGGGCTCGGATCCGGCATTATCCGGCTCACGCCGGTACATGTCCCTGCCCCGTCCCATGAGGGTCCTGGTGCATTTAATTCCCGTAATCACGGAACATCCGGCCTGATGCTCTATTGATACAGGACAATCAGGAAACCCGAAAGGAGACACGAAATGACACGCGCCCTGATCACACCCGCAGCCTTTGCGCTGTTAACGGTTATGTCTGCAAATGCACAGGAAATGAATGAAGATGCCTCTGCAGTTAACGCCTCCAAAGCCGAAATTTTTGACGAAATCCCGGCTGACCTGGAAGGCATGTCCGTTCAGGACCTGAACGAACTGCAGCGCGCCCGGCTGGAACAGAACGCCTTCGAGATCGCCGAATTGACGAACAAGGCCCCGGTGATCGTCGCCGATACGCCTGAGCCGGAAGAGGAGCTCGTCTTCACGGCCGAGCGCGAGGAAGTCATCGTCCCGCAGGACGGACCTGCGGAAGTCGCCGTGGGCGGGCCCTATTATGAGAGCGAATCCGAAGCGATGAAGGATGGGGACCTGAACACACCCCCGGCCGCCAGGCCGGAAGACGCTGAAACGCAGGAGCAGTAAGTCCCCTTCCCTCCCGCAATGAAAAAACCCCCGGCAGATCCTGCCGGGGGTTTTCGTTTCGGAGAGCCGCAACCTTAGGCGTTGGTGAAGTCCGGATAGGCTTCGAGACCAACTTCGGAAACGTCCATACCGGCCATTTCCTCTTCCTCGCTGGCGCGGACGCCAATCGTGAGCTTGAGGGCCATCCAGACGATCACGGAAGCGATCGAGACGAACACACCAGTCAGGACCACGCCAACCAGCTGGCCGACATAGCTCGGGTCACCGGCTTCGTTCGGCATGATGTTGTTGCCGTAGGAAGCGGCAACGATGATCGTGCCCCAGATACCGCAGACAAGGTGGACCGGGATGGCGCCGACGACGTCATCGATCTTGAACTTGTCGAGCACCGGAACGGTCAGGACAGCCAGGACACCGCCCACGCCGCCGATAAGGACCGAAGCGCCCATGGACGGCGCCAGCGGCTCAGCCGTGATGGACACCAGGCCGCCGAGCGCGCCGTTGAAGACCATCGTGGCGTCGACCTTGCCCTTGTAGAGGACGGCGGTGGTGATCATGGCGAACAGCGTACCGCCGACAGCCCCCATATTCGTGTTGGCGAAGATCTGGGCGACCGAGTTGATGTCCGTCACCGTACCGGCAGCAAGCTGCGAAGCACCGTTAAAGCCGAACCAGCCGAACCACAGGATAAAAGTACCAAGACCGGCGAGCGGGATGTTGGAGCCCGGCATCGGGTTCACTTGCTTGCCGAAATACTTGCCTGTCCGCGGGCCGATGATCAGCGCACCCATAAGAGCCGCCCAGCCACCCGTCGAGTGCACCAGCGTCGAACCGGCGAAGTCGGAGAAGGCCCATTCGGAGTCGAGGTAACCGCCGCCCCACTCCCAGGACACGACGATCGGATAGATGAAGCCGGTCAGGACAGCTGTGAAGATCAGGAACGGCCAGAGCTTCACGCGCTCGGCAACCGTACCGGAGACAATCGAAGCAGCCGTTGCAACGAACACCATCTGGAAGAACCAGTCGGAAGCCGGAGCGTAACCCGCATCGCTCATGGCCTCGAGGTCGCCGCCGTTCCAGATAACCGGTGTCGTGCCGAGCAGGCCGCCGAGGATCGTGGAGCCCGGATAGGCCATGTTGTAGCCGACCAGCCAGAACATGAAGCCGGCCACAGCGTACAGCACAACGTTCTTCATCGACTGCATGGCAGCGTTCTTCGAACGCACCAGACCGACCTCAAGACACATGAAGCCGGCTGCCATCAGCATGACGATGATGCCGCCGATCAGGAACAGGTAGGAGTTGTCGACATAGGAACTCGCGCTGCTGTTCACAGACTCTTCCAGTGCAGCGAGCCGTGCTTCCAGATCCGCGTCCTGTGCGTATGCGAGCGCCCCCGTCAACGCGAAGGCGGGCAGCAAGGCCACCCCGCGCGTCATTCTTTTCAGTAACTGGCCCATTCGGCCCCTCCATGTCGCAGGTTTCGGAGCTCGGGACCCCCCGCGCTCTCCCATCTCCGATATGATTTCGGGTGCCCAAGAAAGTCGCTTGGCGCCTCTGCTCTGAGGCCCATTCTCAAGACGAGTGGTCAAAACATGTGCAGCGTTGCGGCGAAACGCCCAATTCCTTACCACCGCTAGACGGAGGATTAAGACAGGCGTAGCTAGTCACCATGTCGAAACCATCCCTCGCCTCCAACGAACCTGTAGACCTCGTTATTGTCGGGGCCGGTCCTGTTGGCACCTCTCTGGCGGTTCTGGCCGTCCAGCGCGGCTTCTCAACAATCCTGATTGATGCGCGCGATCCTTCTGCAGCGCCTGCAACGGATACACGTACATTTGCTATAGTTCGCGGCAGCTGGCGGATGCTGGGGGCCACCGGGGTTCACCCCCTGCTCGAAGGGACAACAGAGGCTCTGAATGGGCTGGAAGCCACCGATGGAGGCAGTCATGTCTTCGGCGCCCCCGGTGTGATCTTCGGAAATGAGGATCTTCCGGACGATGATGACGGCCAACCTCTAGGACAAATGGTCCCGTCAGCAGACCTTCAGAAGGCCCTGGACGAGGTTGCTGGTCAGATTGCAGGCACTGATCAGGGCCTCGTTATCCTTAATGGCGCCCGCTTCAAGGGACTGGAGGACGGGCCCGGTCCGGCGACCGTTGTGCTGGAAGACGGCACCCGGATCCGCACCCGGCTGGTCGCCGCCTGCGACGGGGTGAATTCCTCGGTTCGCGATGCCCTCGGCATCGGGACGGAGGATCATGATTATGGAAAATCCGTCTTCGCCGCGAATGTGAAACTGGACCGTCCGCATAAAGGCATCGCCCGCCAGCTGTTCATGCCGGAAGGCCCGTTTGCGACCCTGCCGATGCCGGACAACCGGGCCAATCTGGCCTGGTACATGAAGCGCGGCGCCGCCGAGGCGCTGGCAAAGATGCCGGTTGAGGACATTGAGGCGGAGCTGAATGCGCGGTTCGAGGATTTCGCCGGACATATGACGATCGACGGGCCTGTCATCTCCTATCCGCTGAAAATGCGCCTTGCCCGGGCAATGACCGGGCCGCGTGTGGCCCTGCTGGGCGATGCGGCGCACCGGATCAACCCGCTGGCCGGACAAGGCCTGAACCTCGGCTTCAAGGACGTCGCTGCCCTGATCGACATCATGGTCGAGTCGCGTGAAGTGGGCCTCGACCATGGTGCCGCGCCTGCCTTGGAGCGCTACCAGCAATGGCGCCGCTTCGACATGACGAGCGTGGCCCTGTTCATGGATGTGATCGACCGGGCCTTTTCAAACGACAATGCTGTGCTGAAACCCCTGCGGGGTCTTGCCCTGACGGCGGCCAACAAGATCGGTCCGCTACGCCGGGCGATGGCGCGTCAGGCCAGCGCCGACCAGCCGCACCTGCCGAGCCTTATGCAGTAACGGCCTCGTCGCCGACGGTGAGTTTTCGGATCAGATCCCAGTTATAGAGCCCGCTATCGTGCCCGTCCGAGAAGACAATGCGGAGCGCATAACGGCCGACCGGGTCGGCGCGAAGCACACTGATATCGTCCGGCACCGGCGCCTGCGGCGGAGGCAGCCCGCTACCATGGCCGCGTACAGCCGCTGACGGAGACTGTTCTCTAAGCCGCTTGTAGCTAACCGAACCGGACTTGCCGTCATCGAATTCGGCATAGAGCGCGCCATCCGATTTGCGGAAGACGAGCTTCAGGGGCCAGGCCATGGCGCTCATGCCCCGCCCTCTTCCAAGTCCAGGTCGCGCGCCTCTTCCGGCAGCATGATCGGGATACCGCCCCGGATCGGATAAGCCAGCCGTGCCTTGGGCGAGACCAGTTCATCCGTTTCCGCATTGTAGTGAAGCGGCTGGCGCGTCTGCGGGCAGATGAGGATTTCAAGAAGGCGCGGATCAACGCCCGAATGGGGCCGGCGCGTGCTGGAAGTGTCGTCAGTCATGGGCGTCCTATTGCAGGGTTCCGTCATCTGGACCAGCGGAATCCATTGTCAGGATTGTGATCAGCATGTCGGCCCGGTCTCTCAGCGTGGGCGCTTCCAGCAGGGCCTGCTTCTCCATCACCGAGAACGGGCTGCCCGCGGCCAGTGCCTGAACCAGCGCATCGACGGGAGCCACTTCAACCGCATCCCAATCCGCCTTCATGTCGTGACTGCTGACATATTTGCGCAGTGCGGCGACCAGATCCTCGCGCGATGGCAGACCGACCACAGAATCTGGTTTCAGATCGTTCGCATAAGGCGCCCAGTTCGGACGCACCTGACGGTAGGGCGTCATCACATCCAGCTCCTCCAGCACGCGAAAGCGGGCAATGCCGGCCAGGGTGATCAGGTAACGGCCATCATCCGTTTCGGAATAAGACGTGATGCGCCCGGCACAACCAACGCCAATCAGGTCCGGCTTCTGGCGGTCACCGCCAACGCTCTGGATCATGCCGATCAGCCGGTTTCCGGCCATCGCATCGTCGACCATGTTCAGGTAACGCGGCTCGAAGATGTTGAGCGGCAGATGCCAGTGGGGAAACAGCACGACACCCGGCAGCGGGAACACGGTCAATGTGTCCGGCAACTGATCCACCGAGTGATAGGTTACGCTGCTCATTTTGCCTCCGGGGCGCCGTTGCCCCCTCGCATCACGGCATTATGCGGGAGGTGGCTGCCTCAGGCAAACATAAGGGATGCGAGACGGCGGCGTCCGTCGACTGTTGCCGGATCGGTCGGGCCCGCCGCTTCGAAAATCTGGAGCAGCTTTTCCTTCGCCTTGCCTTCTTCCCAATCCATCTTGGATCCGAGGATGATCAGCAGGTGATCGACCGCATCACCATAGCGCTGGGCCGCTGCGTATTTCTCAGCCAGTTCAAACCGCTTGGCGTGATCTTCCGGCGCCGCCATGACGGCGTTCAGCAAGTCGTCGAATTCGTCGGCAGCCGGAGCGTCTTCCATCATGTCGATCGCCATGCGCACGCCTTTGACAGCGGTGTCGTGCTTCTGGTCTTCCGGCACCATGTCCAGCGTTTCGGCGGCGCGTTCCTTGTCACCATTGGCGAGGTAGCAGCGCGCAAGGCCCGCAATCGCGGCGACATTCTGCGGGTCATGCTGAATGATCGCGGCGTAGATCTGTGCGGCCGTCGCGATATCACCGGCCTGGCTGGCAGCTTCTGCCTGCGCGAGCGCATCTGCGATTTCCTTGGCGGAATCGGTCCCGGAGACGAGCTTTTCGATGAAGCTGCGCACCTGGCCTTCCGGCAGCGCGCCCATGAACGCATCGACCGGGCGGCCCTTGTCGAACGCATAGACCGCCGGGATAGAGCGCACGCCGAGCTGGCCGGCATAGGCCGGGTTCTCGTCGATATTGATCTTCACCAGTTTCACCGCGCCATTATGGCTCTCGACCACTTTCTCGATCACCGGGCCGAGCTGGCGGCAGGGGCCGCACCAAGGGGCCCAGAAATCGACGATCACGGGCTGGGTGTTTGACGCCTCGACCACATCGGTCATGAACTCCTGGTCGGTGGTGTCTTTGGTGTGCAGGGCTGCGGCATCGGCCATGGCTAGTATTCCTTCAAAGTCTGGCCGGAAGATGGGCGTTCAGGCCAGACTTCGCAAGCAGAACAACAGACACGCCTGCGTGTTCATCTGCGGTCAGGTCTTGCACCGTGCCTGCCCTGAAGCTGAATGGCGGCCAACGAAAAGCGGCCAAAATACCTTTATCCCGCCCTGTTTAGGCAGGGTTCAGGCGATTAAGTGTAAGCGCAAGGTCACGAAAAGGAGACCCGTTCGATGAAGACCAAGCTCGCTGCCCTGGTTGCTGCTGCCGCCCTCGCCGGCACACCCCTCGCGCTGGCGCGTCAGGCGACCCCCGAAGCGGCACCGACAAAGATCACCACGGCGCCGGCCGGTATGACCGCTGCCCAGCGCACCGCGCTGCTGAAAGACATCGCCGCCTCCATGGAGAAGGTGAAGACCGCCTCAGGCCGGTTCGACCAGCTCTCGCCGGACTTTACGACCAGCACGGGCAGCTTCGCCATTTCCCGCCCCGGTAAGGTGCGGTTCGACTATGACGCCCCTTCCCCGCTTCTGATCGTCGCCAATGGCACGACGGTCGCGATGCAGGACTCCGAACTGGAGACGACCGACCGCGTGCCGCTCGGCTCCACCCCGCTTGCCCTGCTGCTCGACGACAATCTCGATTTCGAGACCGAGGCCGAGATTGTGGACGTCAGTGAAAGCGGCGATGAGGCGGCGGTGACCCTTCGCGATCCGGATGGCGAAATGGACGGCACGCTGACCCTGTTGTTCAGCGGTCCGGATCATGACCTGACCGGCTGGCGCACGATCGACAGTGCAGGGAACCTGACTCAGGTCGAATTGCACAATGTGGTGACCGGAAAGAAACTCAATCCGCGCCTCTTCATCGTCAGGGATTTCGACGACGAGTAGTGCAACAACTGCAACAGATTCCGAAACCACTCGCCCCGGGAGCCCACGCTTTCCGGGCGAGTGTTACCAAGAGTCACTCAAGCACTTAACACATATTTTACTTGAAATTTTCGCCCGTAGTGACATCTTTGCAACTGTCGACACACGGCAAACCCCGCGCAGCACCCGACCCCCCCGCTGTGAACCACCGTGTTGTCGCAGCCGGAGCCTTCCCCTCCCGGCGAGACGTTGGAAACCGCGTCAGGCGCGCCCGGACTCCCCGCGTTCGGGCGCGTTGACGTTTCAGGGAACAATGCTACGCAGCCCGAATGCCTAAACCTCTCAAGATCGTCAGCTGGAACATCAACTCGGTTCGCCTGCGCGCTCCGAACATCGAAGCCTTCGTTGCGCAGGAAAATCCGGATGTGATCTGCCTTCAGGAGACCAAGTGCCAGGACGGGGAATTCCCGGTAAAGGCTTTCAACGAGATGGGGCTGAAGCATCTTGTCCTGAACGGCCAGAAAGGCGGGCACCATGGTGTCGCCATAGCCTCGCGCCTGCCGCTGGAGCGGATCGAGGCGCCGGACCTGTGCCGGGAAGGCCATTCGCGCGTGATTGCCGCGAAAGTCGCGGGCATCGAGATCCACAATATCTACCTGCCCGCAGGCGGGGATGATCCGGACCCGGCGAAGAACGACAAGTTCGCCCACAAGCTCGACTTCCTCGAAAAACTCGGGCCCGCCTACAAGAAGCAAACCAAGACGCCGCGCGTACTGGTGGGCGACCTCAATGTCGCTCCGCATGAGAACGATGTCTGGTCGCACAAGCAGTTACTGAAAATCGTCTCCCACACACCTGGAGAAACCGAGCGGCTGGAAGATTCCCGCAACATGGCGAAGTTTGCAGACATTGCTCGCCTCGCCGTGCCGGACGATCAGAAGCTCTACACATGGTGGAGCTATCGCGCGAAAGACTGGGCGGCCTCGAACCGCGGACGCCGTCTGGATCACATCTGGGTCAATTCCGCGGGCCTGCCCGAAACGCTGGTCGACAGCTACAAGATCCATCTCGGCTGGCGCGGCGGTTGGAAACCGTCAGACCACGCACCGGTCAGTGTGCAGATCAAGGCAGGTTAAAGTTTAGCTGGCCGGACAATCACGGCTGCAGACGATAGCCGCCCGCATCGGTCAGCAGCAAGCGGGCATGCGCCGGATCCGGCTCGACCTTCTGGCGCAGGCGATAGATGTGCGTTTCCAGCGTGTGCGTGGTGACGGCGGCATTGTAGCCCCAGACTTCCGCCAGCAGCTCATCCCGCGCCACCGGCTTGCCGCCGGCCCGGTAGAGATATTTCAGGATGTTCGTCTCTTTTTCCGTCAGGCGGATCTTCTTGTCCTCATCGGTCACCAGCAGCTTCATCGCCGGGCGGAACTCATACGGGCCAACCTTGAATGTGGCGTCCTCGGACTGTTCGAAACTGCGCAGGTGCGCACGGACGCGGGCAAGCAGGACGGAGAATTTGAACGGCTTGGTCACGTAATCGTTCGCACCGGACTCAAGGCCGAGGATCGTGTCGGCATCGCCATCCTGACCCGTCAGCATGATCACCGGGGCGCGCACGCCTTTCTGCCGCATGATCTTGCAAGCCTCGCGGCCATCCATGTCCGGCATGTCGACATCAAGCAGGACCAGGTCGATGCGCTGGCTGGTCGCGGCTTCGATCCCCTCGTTCGCATTGGCAGCCTGAAGGGTTTCGAAGCTGTCGTGCAGCTCGAACTGTTCGGCCAGCGCTTCGCGCAGGTCTTCATCATCGTCCACCAGAAGGACCGTTTTCTTGGCAGCCATGCGACTCTCCTGTTCCGAGTGAGTGCTGCTTCTATCCATATCGCATCACGATGCCATATGAATGTAACGCACGAACGATCACAAGAGCGGGAGGATTCCGTGAGCGCGGATTTCATAGCCTATGCAGACGGACGCTTCCTTCTGGCCGGACGGGAAACCCGGTGCTCGGTCGGTCGCAGCGGCGTCATCGCCAGTGAAGACAAGCGGGAAGGCGACGGCTTTTCACCTGCGGGCACCTGGCCGATGCGGCGCGTCTTCTACAGACCGGACCGGCTGGACGCCCCGAAAACCCTGTTGCCGCTCGTGCCACTCACCCCGGAAGACGGCTGGTGCGACGCGCCGGATGACCCACTCTACAATCGCTGGGTCAAACTGCCCTACGCCGCCAGCCACGAGAATCTCTGGCTGGAAGACCATATCTACGATGTGATTGTTGAACTCGGACACAATGACGATCCGCCCGTTCCGCCGCTGGGCAGCGCCATCTTCCTGCATCTTGCCCGGCCGGACTGGGGCCCGACAGCGGGCTGTGTGGCCGTGACGCTGGAAGACATGCTGGAAATACTGCGCCTGTCTGCGCGCGGGTCTGAGATCGAGATCCGGCTCTAGATCAGGCGTAATCCCGCGGACCGAACAGGGCGGACCCGACCCGCACATGGGTGGAACCGAAACGCGCGGCCGTCACATAATCGGAACTCATACCCATGGAGAGGGTCGGCAAACCCGCTTCCTTCGCCAGCTTGGCGAGCAGGGCGAAGTGCGGCCCGGCCGGCTCATCCACTGGCGGGATGCACATGAGACCCTGCACATCGAGACCCTTCTCACGCGCATACTGTAGCAGCTGCTTCAGATCCGACGGCGCGACCCCGGCCTTTTGCGGCTCTTCGCCGGTGTTCACCTGGATCAGGACGGGCAGGGCGCGGCCCACTTTCGTCATTGCCTTCGCCAGGGCATCGGCGAGTTTCGGCCGGTCGAGCGTCTCGATCACGTCAAACAGGCGCACCGCGATCTCGGCCTTGTTCGTCTGCAGCGGGCCAATCAGGTGAAGTTCCAGGTCCGGGTAGGCGGACCGGCGGCCGCTCCAGCGGGCTTCGGCTTCCTGAACGCGGTTCTCACCGAACACGCGCTGGCCGGTCGCGAGGATTTCCTCGATCGCCGCGTCGGGCTGCGTCTTGGTGACCGCCACCAGCTGGGGCGGCGGGGTGGCAGCGTCGGAAAGTTCGGCCAGCACCGCCTCGCGGCGCTTGGCAATGGAGAGCGTGTCGGTATCAGTCATCACGATGACGCAGGAAGACCGAAACCGCGCCGAACGCAAGCTCCGCACCGCCGCACGTGTCGCGGGGCGGCACCTGCCATCCGGCTTGCCGCCGATCCTGTACCTGACCGATCCGGCGCGGACACCGGATCCGGTCGCCACCGCTAGTCGGCTATCGTCATGGCATGGTCTGGTTTACCGGCACTATGGTCAGCCGGGGCACGAACAAGTTGCCGCTGATCTGGCGATAGTCTGCCGAAAGCGGCATGTGAAACTGCTGATCGCCAACGATCCTATGCTTGCAATGCAGGTCGGCGCGGACGGTGTGCACTGGCCGTTCGCAGAACGGGGCAAAGCCCGCCGCTGGCGCAATCGTTTTGCCTTGATGACGGTGAGCGCACATACGCCGCAACAGTTGCGATTATTACAGAATACGGTGTTTGAAGCAGCCCTGCTATCAACGGCCTTCCCATCCGCCAGCCCCAGCGCCCGCAAGCCGCTCGGCGCCCTGAAATTCCGAAAGCTTGCTCGTGCATCCACCTTGCCGGTCTATGCGCTCGGTGGTGTTCATGCCGGCACGGCATCATTTATCGCACCTGTAGCAGGTATTGCAGCAATAGAAGGAATAGAGGCCGTGTTCGGCCCGAAAGCGCGGCCCTAGAACTTGAAGGCGGACTTCAGGCGGACACCGGTTTCGACTTCGCGGTCTTCCCAGGTCGAAACGGCGTTCAGATCGTCAGCGCCCACGCTGACTTCACCACCAACCGAGAAACGCGGGGTGATCTTGAAGGTCGCACCGGCCTGCATTTCCTGGCGCGGAAGCGGGGAGAGGTTTGCAGACGGGCGGGACAGTTTGTCGATCCGGAATTCCCAGCGGTCACTGCCGGAGAACTGCATGGAAACGTCTTCCGACGGCTCGGCCTGCCAGACCGGGCGGGCGTCAGCCGGCTTGGAAATAGCGAACTGGCGGTACCAGTCGACCTTTCCTGCCTGCGTTTCGGAAAGCTGCGGCGCATCGACGGTGACTGTCGGCACGCGGGAATCCTCCTGCGCGGCTGCTGGCATCACCAGAACCGTCGCCGAGAATACACAAGTGAGCAAAAGCCCAAGCCGCATAATTGCACCGTTTTCCTCACCGAACATTAGGGGTCCGATCTCCTAAACAGAAGATTAATTATCGGACACGCCTGATAAACTAATGCGATAGTGTGATTTCTATCACAATTCCGTCCCCTCCGAGGGGCCTGGAAGATGCATCTGCCGCGAAATCCAGCTGGTCATACCGGTATCCGAACGCAATTCGGGCAGAGTCTGTCACCGGACGGGCGAGTCCGGCCCGCCAGGATTCGCCTTCGACGCCAGCGGTATCGTCCGTTGCGTGGCCATATTCGACGCCCCAGTCGAATCCGAGCGCGGATTGGGTAATTCCAGCAGTCCAGGCAGAATAATCGCCGGAGAGGCCTGTCAGGCCGTTATCGCTGTTCTGCCAGCTGGCGCCGACAATGGTGTTCTTCCACTCCCCATTCGCGCCGACAGACAGGGTTTCCACCGTACCATAAGTGACAGGCGATACGGGCGAGGCATCGACATCCGCGCGGCTCCAGGCTGTCGCTGCGCGTACCCGCACGCCGCTTTCCCGGAAGCGGTGATTGAAGCTCAGGCTGGCTTCCCCGGCATCCGACAAGGAAAGGGCCGCTGTGCCGGGCAGGATTCGCTCAGGATCCCGGTCCAGGCCTCGGACATTGGCGTCAGGCGTATAAGATAGTCCGCCCTTGAAGCCGACAATTCGCGGCGTGGAGTAGGATATTTTCGCCGCCGGACCGGTGAGGTCATGATCTGTGCGCACAATCGCCCCCCCGTCGGGGTCCAGTCTCGGAGCGTGCAGCGACACCGTCGAAAACAAGGATGGCGCACCTTGCGAGAAGCGCTTCGCAACGCCCTCATCCCGGCCGAGACGAACTTCGCCATACCCCCCCTCGACGTAAAGATAGGCCGTCTGTAGCTCACTGCGGACACCATCATCTTCGAATCCGGGAGCCTGAGCCAGCCCACTGAAGGCACCTGCCACCGCAGGCATGCCAATCGCCGGATCTGCAACGACACCGGAGAATCCCGCACGGGCAGGATGATCCTGTTGCGCGTCCAGCTGAAGGGCGAAACCCAGCACCAATCCATTATCCAGGACACGATTGGTATCGACGCCAAGTCCCAGACGGTAAAGAGCTTGCTCGTCCGCACCAGGCGACAGCACGAGCCCGGCCTCTGCCTTCCAGTCCGTTTCCCAGATCGACCAGTCTTCCTGCGCCGCAGCGGGCAGGCTGGCGCTCACCGAAACCAGGGCCAGAAGGATCGGACGTTTCATGCTTAACTCCTTCGGGATACTGCACACATGAGCACTGGCGAGCCCAGACTCGTGTTGTTATACAAACGCCGGTCTACAAGGTATTGCGCTCGGGAACTTTCCTCATGAACAAATATGTCTTCTCCGCGGCAGCTGCTGCCATGTTCGCACTGGTTGGATGCCAGGGCGGTGGCAAGCGTCTCAGCGCAGACGCTCAGGTTACCGCGAAGAATGTCGGCACGGTGAACCCCTATCTGTGGCGCGCCTCACTCGACACGTTCACCAACATGCCCATTTCGAGCACCGATCCGATCGGCGGCCTGATCGTGTATGATTGGAAGAGTTTCCCGGGCTCCGAAAATGAGCGCATCAAGGCGACCGTCTATATTCTCGATACGCGACTACGCGCTGATGGCGTGAAAGTGGCCGTATTCCGCCAGGTGAATCAGGACGGCACATGGGTCGACGCACCGGTCGACCCGGAAACCGCGATGCAGCTGGAAAATGCGATCCTTGACCGCGCGCGGAATCTCAAGAACTCGCAACTCGGCTAGAAGTCGGTCTGATCAGACAAAAATCAGGGGGAGAGGCCGATGGCCACCCGGTACGATCCGCAAGCTGCGGAGCAAAAATGGCGTGAAGCCTGGACGAAGGCGGACCTGTTCAGGGCGAAATCCCCGAAGGAAGCGGGCGACGCCCCGAAAGCCTACGTGCTGGAGATGTTCCCCTATCCGTCCGGCCGGCTGCATATGGGCCACGTCCGCAACTATGCTATGGGCGACGTTGTCGCGCGCCATAAGCGGGCCAAGGGCTATAACGTGCTGCATCCCATGGGCTGGGACGCCTTTGGCATGCCGGCGGAAAACGCTGCCATGGAAAAAAACGTCCATCCCGGCAAATGGACCTATCAGAACATCGCCGCGATGAAGGCCCAGTTCGCAAAGCTCGGCCTGTCGCTGGACTGGAGCCGGGAATTCGCAACCTGCGACCCGGAATACTACGGCGCACAGCAGGCCCTGTTCCTGAAGATGCTGGACAAGGGCCTGATCTACCGGAAAGCCTCCAAGGTGAACTGGGATCCGGTCGACAATACGGTTCTGGCGAACGAGCAGGTGATCGACGGGCGCGGCTGGCGTTCCGGCGCGCTGGTGGAGCAGCGCGAGCTGACGCAATGGTTCTTCAAGATCACGCATTACGCTGAAGATCTGCTGGGAGAAGTGCAGAAGCTGGAGCGCTGGCCCGAGAAAGTGCGCACCATGCAGGCGAACTGGATTGGCCGGTCGGAAGGCCTGCAGATGCGCTTCGAATGGGACGCTGATGCACCGGCCAATTTCGACGACGGCATCGAGATTTTCACAACCCGCCCGGACACGCTGTTCGGCGCGAGCTTTATTGCACTGTCTCCGGATCATCCGCTGACGATCCAGCTGGCGGAAAATTCGGAAGAATTGAAGGCCTTCCGTGGAAAATGCGCACAGGTCGGCACCAGCGAGGAGGCCATCGAGAAAGCCGAGAAGCTGGGCTTCGACACCGGTCTGACGGTCAAGCACCCATTCGTGGACGGAAAGACGCTGCCTGTCTGGGTCGCGAACTTCGTGCTGATGGGCTACGGCACCGGCGCCATTTTCGGGTGCCCGGCGCATGACCAGCGCGACATCGAATTTGCCCGCAAGTTCGGTTTGAACGTGACACCGGTTGTGCTGCCCCCGGGCGCTGACCGGGCGAGCTTCACCGTAGACGACGAGGCTTATACGGGCCCCGGTTCCATCTTCAATTCGGCATTCCTGGATGGTCTTGGTATCGAAGACGCCAAGCGTACCGCAATTGAACGGATTGAAGGCATGGGCCTCGGTGCCGGCACGGTGAATTATCGCCTGCGCGACTGGGGGGTCTCGCGTCAGCGTTATTGGGGCTGCCCGATCCCGGTTGTCCATTGCGAAGGCTGTGGCGTGGTGCCGGCCCCGGAAAGCGACTTGCCCGTGCGCCTGCCGGATGACGTGACCTTCGACCAGCCAGGCAATCCGCTGGACCGGCATGCGACGTGGAAACATGTCGATTGCCCGAAGTGCGGAAAGCCCGCCCGTCGTGAGACGGACACGCTGGATACGTTTGTCGACTCGTCCTGGTACTATGCCCGCTTTGCGAGTGCGGACGACCTGGAAGAGCGCGCCTACTGGCTGCCGGTTGACCAGTATGTCGGCGGCATCGAGCACGCCGTGCTGCATCTCCTCTATTCCCGCTTCTTCTCCCGTGCGATGCGGGACATTGGCGAGCTGGACCTGCCGAGCGGCGAGCCCTTCGCCGGCCTATTCACGCAAGGCATGGTTACGCACGAAACCTACAAGTCGGCTTCCGGACAATGGCTGCAGCCGTCCGAAGTCGAGCAGGAAGGTGACACCTGGATCGAAAAGGCAACAGGCGGACTCGTGACGCCCGGCCCGATCGAGAAGATGTCGAAATCCAAGAAGAACACGGTCGATCCGGACGCGATTATCGCGCAATTCGGCGCGGACGTCGCACGCTGGTTCGTCCTGTCTGACTCTCCGCCAGAGCGCGACGTGGAGTGGACACAAGCCGGCGTCGAAGGCGCTGGCAGGTTTGCGCAGCGTCTGTGGAGCGTGTTCGATGCTCTGGGTGACCTTGAAAAGGCCGACCCGGCCGATGACACCGCTTCCGTCACAGTGCGCAAGGCCAGCCACAAGGCGGTCGTTGCTATCGACAAGGCGATTGAGGAATTCCGCTTTAACTCAGCTGTCGCCAGCATCCATGAATGGGTCAGCGCACTGAAAAAAGCCGAGTCGGCAGGCGAAGCCATCGGGGCCCGCTTCGAAGGCGCTTCGATGCTGGCGCGCTGCCTGACACCTTTCATGCCGCACCTCGCTGAGTCCTGCTGGGAGCGTATCGGTGGTGAAGGCTTTGTTTCGGCTGCGCCCTGGCCGATCGCCGACAAGACGCTGACCGAAGACGACGCCGTGACCATGGCCGTTCAGGTCAACGGCAAACGCCGTGGCGAGATCACTGTGCCGAAGGGCGAATCCAACGAGGCCGTGGAAGCTGTCGCGCATGCGCTGCCGGAAGTCGTGTCCTTCATCGAAGGCAAGACCGTGAAGAAAACCATTGTCGTGCCGGGCCGCATCGTGAATATCGTGGTGGCATGAAACGCTTCCTGATCGCGCTCGCTCTTGTTCTTCCGGCCTGCGGCTTCCAGCCGGTCTATGCGCCCGGCGGCAGCGCATCATTTGCCTCTGGCAATATTGCCGTAAAAGAGATCCCGGGTCGGGCCGGCTACATGCTGCGCCGTGAACTTCAGAAGGAACTCGCAGCGGGCCTGCCGAACCTGAGCACAACAGCAATTCTGGAAGTCAGGCTGAATGATCAGCTGACACGCCTTCAGTTCAAGCCAGACGGCGCCGCATCCCGTTCGTCCTACACGGCTGCCGCGTCTTATGTTCTGGCCGGAGAATCTGTCCGGGTCACTGGAAGCTCGGATGCTGAAACCAGCTTCTCTGTGCCGGACCAGCCCTATGGGGACATCTCGGCCCAGACCAATGCGAGCGATCGGGTGATGCGTGTCCTGGCTGGCCGCATTGTCGATGATCTTCGGCTACAGCTCTCGACGCAGAACTGATGCTGTTCCAGGGCAAGAAGGCTGCTTCCTTCGCCCGTAAGCCGGACCCTGATATCTGGGCCGTGCTTGCCTTCGGAGAAGATGAAGGCCTTGCGAGCGATAACGGCCAGCTGCTGATCTCCGCATGGGCAGGCAAAGGTGCACATGCCGACGTCACCCTGCTGGACGACGACACAATCCGGAAAGAGCCAGCCCTTCTTTTCGATGCGCTGGAAGCCGTCTCGTTGTTGGGCGATCCGCGTGTCGTTCGCGTGCGCACCAGCGGAGACAAGATCGCCAAGCTGCTGATCGACGCGATCGAGGAAGGCGACAAAGCCGACCGCCGGTTCAGCGCGCACTTGCTCATAGAAGCTGGTAGCCTGCAGAAGAAGTCCAAACTTCGAATTGCCGCGGAATCTGCAAAGCGAACCGCCTGCCTTCAGTTCTTCGCCGATGAGGGCGTCGATATCGAGCAACGCGCCAAGCAGGCGCTGTCGGAAGCCGGGGTCGATATCGACCCGGACGCCCTTCGCCTGTTCGTCGGCGACCTGCCTGGTCACCGCATGGCGGCAAATTCTGAAATCGAGAAACTCGCGCTATACGCGCGTGGTCTCGGCCGATCTGTTTCAGAAGCTGATATCCGCGCACTCTGTGCAACAGAGTTCGAGCAGACTCTGTCCACCGCGATCTCCGCCACGCTCGACGGCCACCCGGCCGCCGCCAATGCGGCATTCGAAAAACTCGCAATGGCCGGTACCGCAGGTATCAGCGTCTTGCGATCCCTTCAGTTTGAGGTGCGCCGCATGCTGGACGCGCATGTCCGGATCGAAGAAGGCCAGTCCAGTCCAAATATGAAACTGCGCCCGCCTGTTTGGCAAAGCGAATGGCCCGCCTATCGCGCCCGCCTCAGCAAATGGCCGGTTCGCCGTCTCACGCGCGTCCTGGAACGGATCTATGATGCCGAAGCGCAAGCGAAGCGCGCAGGTGGCAGCACAGATGCTGTTGTTCGTGTACTGATGAATGATCTCGCGCGTGCAGCTGAAGCCGCCCGATAAGATTAAGCCTTCTTGCGGGTCAACCGGCGACAGACATCATCCAGCTGTTCCAGATCACGATACTTGATGCGCAACTCACCGCCATTCTTGCCGTGCCGGATATCCACCTGAAGGCCAAGCTGGCGCATGAGGTCCGCTTCAAGCGCTTCGGTATCGACATCCTTTTCCGGTGCCTTGGACTTGGCGGGCTTGGCTTCAAGCGTCCCGCCATCCTTGGCCCCTTTGACCAGGGCCTCAACTTCGCGAACGCTGAGGCCACGCTCCGCTGCCATTTCGATCACAGCTTCCGGATCCGGTGCCCCGAGCGCGGCGCGGGCGTGGCCTGCGGTGACCTTGCCTTCACGCACATAGGCCCTCGCGGCCTCCGGCAACTGGAGCAAGCGGAGCGTATTTGTGATGTGCACCCGGCTCTTGCCGACGCTGTTCGCCAGGCTTTCCTGCGTCCGGCCAAACCGGCTCATCAGCGCCTCATAGGCTTCGGCCTCTTCAATCGGGTTGAGGTCTGCGCGCTGGACGTTCTCGATGATTCCGATTTCCAGCAGTTCCAGCTCATCGAGGTTCCGGACGACGGCCGGAATGGATTCAAGGCCGGCAAGCCGGGCCGCGCGCCAGCGGCGTTCCCCCGCGATGATCTGGTACTTGCCCGGCTCTTTCGGATCGGGACGGACAAGGATCGCCTGCAGGATACCTTTGGTGCGGATCGATTCCGCCAATTCCTGCAGGGCCGTTTCATCAAACGTCCGGCGCGGCTGTGCAGGGTTCCGGCGGATGCTCTTGATCGAGATCTCATTGACGCCATTCGCCGACGGCGCAGCACCAGATTCCGGCTTTGCGGGCGTAGACGCTTCGACCTCACCGATCAGGGCAGACAGGCCCCGGCCGAGACGGCTTGGTTTCTGTTTCGGTTCGTTCGCCATATTGATCAGGCCGCCCGTGCCTTCTCGCGCTGAAGAACTTCCGACGCGAGGCGGATGTAAGCCTCGCTGCCGGGACAACGATAATCATAGAGGAGCGCCGGCTTGCCGAAGGATGGCGCCTCCGACAGGCGCACATTGCGCGGGATCACCGTATTGTAGACCTTGTTACCGAAGAAGGCGCGGACTTCATCAGCAACCTGATCGGAGAGATTGTTGCGGCGATCATACATGGTCAGCACAACGCCCTGGATTTCCAGGTTCGGGTTCAGGCCCTGACGAACAACATCTACGGTCCGCAGCAACTGGCTGAGGCCCTCCAGTGCCAGAAACTCGCACTGCAGCGGGACGAGCAGTGCGTCGGCCGCCGTCATGGCATTCATCGTCAGCGCCGACAGCGACGGCGGGCAATCGATGAGAATATAGTCGTAGCGCGGCAGGCCCTGCTCTTCGGCGCGATCAACATAGTTATGGAGCGCTTCGCGAAGTCGATAGGACCGATGCGGGTCTGCGGCCAGTTCCGTCTCGACGCCGGACAGGTTCTCATCCCCCGGCACGATGTCCAGGCGAGGAACGATGGTCGACAGAACCGCCTGCTCCAGCGGCAAACGATCCACGACAATATCGTAAGACGTTGTTGCGCGGTCCGTCCGCTCGATCCCAAGTCCCGTCGATGCGTTGCCCTGAGCGTCGAAGTCGACGATGAGAACACGGCGGCCAACGGCGGCGAGCGCCGTCCCGAGATTGATCGAAGTTGTTGTTTTACCGACGCCACCTTTTTGGTTCACGACGGCAAAGATTCTGGGCCTAATGCCTGCCACTTCGTAGCTCCCTGACAATCAGAATTGTACCTGACCCACCAACCCGGCTTGGAATCGCCTCATAAGCGAAGTTCCATGTTTGGCTGGCCTCCGTCAATTCTTCTTTCCAGCGTTCGCCCTTGAGGAAAAGCCCTGTTGCACCCTGTTTCAGCCATGGCGCCGCATAGTCGAGCAATTTCGGTAGCGGTGCAAAAGCTCGCGCAGTGACATAATCGGCGGCAATCGGCCCGGTGGATTCCACGCGTTCCTGACGAACGGTTGCCTTCAGGCCGGCCGCTTCAATTGCCGCACGAAGGAAAGCACATTTCTTTCCGACACTCTCGATCATGGTTACATGGCCCTCCGGCCGCGCAGCCGCGATGATCAGACCAGGAAATCCGGCGCCAGACCCGAGGTCGACGACTTTTGCGTCCTCTGGAAGATGATCCAGAAGCTGGAAACAGTCGGCGACGTGGCGGGTCCAGATCACGGGCCACTCCCGCGGTCCGATAAGATTGCTCCGCTGCCGCCAGGCATCCAGCGTGTCGATGACACGGTCGAGCCGGTCGAGTGTTTCACGTGAAACATCCTCAGCGGCCAGAAAGGCCGCGCGATCCTGGTTTTCCATATTCTAGCCTGTCTTCCGGCGGCGTTTCACATGACCGAGAAGCGCGGTTAGCGCCCCCGGCGTCACACCTTCGATACGGGACGCCTGTCCGAGTGTGGCCGGTCGGATGGCCTCGAGTTTCTGACGGACCTCGTTCGAGAGACCACCAATCGCCGAATAGTCGATCGCGTCGGGAATACGGAGAGCCTCATCCCGGCGAAGCGCTTCGACGTCCCCGGCCTGGCGTTCGATATAACCGGAGTAGAGCGCCTCGATTTCTAATTGCGCCGCGATGGCCGGATCGAAGTCCGAAAGCTCCGGCCAGACTTTGGAAAGGGTCTCGAGGGATATGTCTTTGTATCCGAGATATTCCCACGCGGTGCGGATGCGACCATCCTGATTAACATTCCACCCGGCCTCCCGGGCTTTCGCCGGGGATAATGACAGGGTTTGGAGCGTTTTTCGGGATTCCGACAGGGCCAAATGTTTCACGTGAAACATCGCCGCGCGTGTTTCACCAACGCATCCGGCTTCGATCCCTTTCTCTGTGAGCCGTTGATCGGCATTGTCCGCGCGAAGGGCGAGGCGGTATTCGGCCCGGGATGTGAACATCCGATAGGGCTCCGTCACGCCGCGGGTGATCAGATCATCGACGAGAACGCCAATATAGGCTTCAGCCCGGTCCAGAATGATTGGGTCTTTCCCGCCGGCCGCGCGGGCAGCGTTCAGACCGGCCATCAGACCCTGGGCACCAGCTTCTTCATAACCTGTCGTCCCATTGATCTGGCCTGCGAGATAAAGACCTGACAGCGCTTTCACTTCGAGTGACGCGTTCAAGGCTCGCGGATCGACGTAATCATATTCGATGGCATAGGCATGCTGGAGGATCTTCACGCTCTCCAGTCCGGGGATCGTACGGACAAAACGCTCCTGAACATCTTCTGGAAGCGACGTCGAAATGCCGTTCGGATAGACCGTGTGATCGTCGAGACCTTCCGGTTCCAGGAACACCTGATGCCGGTCGCGGTCTGCAAACCGGTTCACCTTGTCTTCAATCGACGGGCAATAGCGCGGTCCGCGCCCGGCGATTGCGCCGGAATAGACGGCGGATTGTTCCATGTTCTCTTCGATGATCGCGTGGGTTTCCTGCGTGGTCCACGTGATCCCGCAAGATATCTGCGGGACGTCGATCCGGTCGGTCATGTAAGAGAAGGGTACTGGCTCATCATCGGCGGGCTGCATTTCCAGCCGGTCCCATGCAATGGTGCGACCATCGAGACGGGCAGGCGTGCCGGTTTTCAGTCGGCCCATCGGCAGGTCCAGACTGTACAGCCGGTCCGACAGGCCGATGGCAGGCGCCTCGCCCACACGTCCGGCAGGAATCCGCTTTGCCCCGATATGGATCTCACCCTTCAGGAAAGTCCCTGTCGTGATAACGACTTTCGGCGCCCTGTATTCTTCGCCGGTCAGGCCTATCACACCTGCGACCTGGCCGTTTTCCACGATCAGGTCTTCAGCGCCATCTTCAATGACCGTCAGATTCTCATGGTTCAGGATCGCTTCCTGCATCGCCTGGCGATAGAGCTTCCGGTCGATCTGCGATCGCGGACCCCACACCGCCGGGCCTTTCGAACGGTTCAGCATCCGGAACTGGATACCCGCCTTGTCGGCCAGCCGGCCCATCAAACCATCTAGCGCGTCGATCTCCCGGACCAGATGCCCTTTGCCGAGTCCACCGATGGCCGGATTGCAGCTCATCTCACCGATTGTCGAGATCTTGTGCGTGACGAGCGCTGTCCTTGCGCCATATCGTGCGGCCGCGGATGCGGCTTCGCATCCGGCGTGGCCGCCGCCAATTACAATGACATCGAAGCGGGAGGTTCCCGTCATGGCTCTGTTCATCCTGTGGATAATGAGCGGGCTATATAACGCCGGGGGCCGCTAAACCCTAGGGGTCATTTGCCGATACAGAACTGGGAGAAGACAGCGCCCAGAATATCTTCAACACCAACCGTCCCGATCACGGCGCCCAGTTGGCGCAGGGCCATGCGCACATCTTCGGCTGCAAGTTCGGCGCCCATATCGTCTTCCAACAGCTGGCGCGCCTGAACCAGACTGGCGAGACCGGCGCTCAGTTTCTCCCTGTGCCGTGCCCGTGTAATGACCGGGGCTTCTACGGAGGCGGCGCGGTTGGAGATAAATGCTCCGATCAGGGATTCGAGTTTTTCAATCCCTTCACCGGTCGCTGCCGAGACGAGCAGGGCACCCCCTGGTGCCGACGCTCCTGACCGTTGATCGGCCTTGTTGAAGACGACGATATCCAGATCTTCAACGGGTCCTGCTGGCGTGGCAGGATTGGCGCCATCGATGACATGAATGCGGAGATCTGCTTCGCGTGCTGCACGCTCTGCCCGGCGTACACCTTCCGCTTCAACGACGTCTGCTGTCTTTCGGAGGCCTGCTGTGTCCGCCAGCCAGACGACCTGTCCACCAAGCACCAGACGGACTTCAACAACGTCCCGGGTCGTACCGGCAATATCTGTCACGATGGCCGCTTCACGCCGGGCGATCCGGTTGAGCAGGGAAGACTTGCCAGCGTTCGGCGGTCCCACGATCGCGACGCGGAACCCATCCCGGATCTTTTCGCCAATTCCCCGGTCGCCGAGTGCATCTTCGAGCTCAGCGATGATCAGATCCAGCTTGTCGAGAATCGGCCGGACCGTGTCTTCCGGCGTGTCGCCTTCGTCCGGAAAATCGACCATGACTTCGATCAGCGCGAGCACACCTGTCAGCTCTGCGCGCCAGCGATCATAGGTCTCTGTCAGGCCGCCTGTCAGCTGGCGCAGGGCCTGGGCTTTTTGCGCTTCCGTTTCGGCCTCGATGATATCGGCCACGCCCTCAGCTTCTGTCAGGTCCAGCTTGCCAGCCTCGAAGGCGCGGCGTGTGAACTCTCCAGGCTCCGCCAGGCGAACCCCAGGCTGCCGGGACAGCGCCTCAAGTGAGTGTTTGATCACTGCGGGCCCACCATGAAGATAGAGCTCCAGCGTGTCCTCGCCTGTGTAGGAATGCGGCCCCGGCATGAACAGGGCGAGGCCCTCATCAATCAGGTTTCCGTCTTCATCGCGAAACCGGGTGAGAGTGGCATGGCGCGGTTCCGGCAACCCGCACTCGAGCAGGGCGCCGGCAATTTTCCAGACGCGGTCGCCCGACAGACGGAGAATGCAGATGGCGGCCGGGGGCTGGCCCGAAGCGAGGGCGCAGATCGTGTCGCGCTCGCTCATGACCAAACGCCTCCGATCAGTTTTTCATCGCTTCGAAGAATTCGTCGTTCGTCTTCGTCTGACGCAGCTTGTCGATCAGGAAGTCGATGGCATCGTTTGTGCCCATCGGTCCCAGAATACGGCGAAGGATATAGATCTTCGACAGCTGGTCCTGCGGCGTGATGAGTTCTTCTTTCCGCGTTCCGGACTTCATGATGTCGATGGCCGGGAAGGTCCGCTTGTCGGCAATCTTCCGGTCGAGCACGACTTCGGAGTTACCGGTGCCTTTGAATTCCTCGAAGATGACTTCGTCCATCCGGCTGCCCGTATCGATCAGAGCGGTTGCGACGATGGTCAGCGACCCACCGTTTTCGACGTTCCGCGCGGCACCGAAGAAACGCTTCGGCCGCTGCAGGGCGTTGGCGTCGACACCGCCGGTCAGGACCTTGCCGGAGGAGGGGACCGTCGTGTTGTAGGCCCGGCCAAGACGCGTAATCGAGTCGAGCAGGATCACGACGTCGCGTTTGTGCTCAACAAGACGCTTGGCCTTCTCGATCACCATTTCGGCGACCTGGACGTGGCGGGTAGCCGGCTCGTCAAAGGTCGAAGCAACAACTTCGCCCTTCACCGTACGGCGCATGTCTGTCACTTCTTCCGGTCGCTCGTCGATCAGCAGGACGATCAGGTAGCATTCCGGGTGATTCTCTTCGATGGCCGACGCTATGTTCTGCAGCAGCACCGTCTTACCGGTCCGCGGCGGCGCAACGATCAGGGCGCGCTGGCCTTTGCCGATCGGCGCGACGATATCGATGACGCGGCCGGAACGGTCTTTCCGGGTCGGATCCTGGCTTTCCATGCGCAGGCGTTCTTCCGGATAGAGCGGCGTAAGATTGTCGAAGTGGACTTTCTTGTTGGCCTTGTCCGGTTCTTCGAAGTTGATCCGCGAAACGTCAGTCAGGGCGAAGTAACGCTCGCTGTCCTGCGGGGCCACAATCGGCCCTTCGACCGTGTCACCTGTACGGATATTGCCCTTTTTGAGAACTTCCGGGCTGACATAGATATCGTCCGGGCCGGGTAGGTAGTTGGATTCCGGTGAGCGCAGGAAGCCAAAGCCATCGGTCAGGACTTCCAGCACGCCCTGGCCAGTGATTTCCACTTCGCTGTCGGCCAGCTCCTTCAGGATTGCGAACAACATATCCTGCGTCCGCATCGAGGAGGCGTTCTCGACTTCCAGTTCTTCCGCGTAGGCGAGCAGCTCTTCCGGAGACTTCGCTTTGAGTTCACGAAGAGTCACGCTTGTGACGTTGTCGAGCATCGAAGAGGCCATGCCGATGGATTCCAATTGTAGGGGTCTGCGGGAGACGGATTTTGGGAGGCCCGGGCGACGGGAAAGATGTCGCAAGGCACAAGGACTGTGCACCGGATTGACGGGCTTATGGGCTCAGGATGCCCTGTTCGTCAAGAGTTCGCGCGCAACCGGCTCGGTCAGAGCGGTCGAACCAGGACCATGATCACAACGACAATCATCATCAGGAACGGCACTTCGTTCAGCATGCGCAGAGTCTTCGCAGACACTTTCGACGTACCGCGGTCAATTCGCTTGCCAACATAAACATAGTAACCGTGCATGGCGGTGATCAGGGTCACGAACAACAGTTTCACATGCATCCACGGCTGAGACAGAAGGGCCGGGTTCATCCACAACATAAGCCCGCCGAATACCCAGATCAGGATAATCGAAGGGTTCATGACGATCAGGCGCAGCCTGTTGGCAGCAGACTTCATGGTTTCAAACAGGGGTTCGCCAGGCTGGCTCGCCAGTTGGTGGATCTTGTAGCGCGGATAAATCATCAGGCTCGCCATCGTGGCGATGACGAAGATCAAATGTGCGGACTTGATCCAGTTGTAGAGCATATCTGCCGATCCTTCAGGATTGCGGATTGATTGCCTGGCCGGCTTTGCGGACTGGCTGTTTGTGTGGACATCCGCTGAACTCATGGGGGCAGAGCCGGTCGCCGCCACAGGAACGCATTGGCGTTTTCATGCCCAGCGCTTCCAGCGTTTCGCCAGCCAGCATGGAAATGAATTCCGGATGAGTGCCCAGCGCCTCGACACGCGTATAGCTCGCTGCGCCATGTTCTTCCGCAACGAGGCGGTACTCTTCGCCAAGCTCGACCAGGGTTTCGATATGCTCCGACACGAAGGCGATTGGGGCGATCAGGATGTTTTTCCCGGCCTTCGATTTCTCGGCGATCACTTCCTCGGTCGGCGGGCCGATCCATTTCAGTGGGCCAACCCGGGACTGGTAGCAGGCAGTGACCTCCCAATCACGCGGCACACGCCCCGTGATCATCTCCGCCATGGTTTCGCATTGCCACTGATAGGGATCTCCGTCTTTCACGATCTTTTCCGGCAGACCGTGCGCGGACAGGAGCAGGGAGACATTCTCCGGCCGGCCGGCTTTTTCCCAGGCCTGCATGATCCGCTCGACGTGAGCCGAAACGAAGTTTTCCTCAAACGGGTAACAACAAACGGTCCGGACCGGATCCTTGTAAGCCTTCTTCCAGGCTGTCAGCGAGGACCCCGTCGTCGTCGTGGAGAATTGTGGATAGAGCGGCAACAGGATGACTTCATCCGCGCCCCAGGCTTTCACATCCTTCGCAGCCTGCTCAGTGAATGGATACCAATAGCGCATGGCGATGAAACAGCGCACCTCGTCTTCTGGTAGCCGCTTCGCCAATTCTGCCTGTAACGCTTCAGCCTGTTCCATTGTTTCAGGGAGAAGGGGAGACCCGCCGCCCGCATCCATCATCGCATAATTCTTGATCACGCTTGGGGCCCGCGTGCGCGAGATCAGCCGCGCCAGGAACCATCGGATTGGCAGCGGTGCAGTGATGATGGCCGGATCGCGGAACAGGTTCTTCAGGAATGGACGGACAGACTCTGCCTTGTCCGGTCCACCCAGATTGAACAATACGACGGCGATTTTCCGGCCCATACTCATCCTCCCCGAAGAATCTCCAGAACGCGCTCGACGTTTACGATTGGCGTCTCCGGACGGACGCCATGGCCAAGATTGAAGATATGGGGGCGGTTGGAATAAGCTGCCATCAATTCCCGTACCCGGTCGTCCAGGCGCGAACCGCCTTCGATCAGTAGCAGGGGATCGAGATGGCCCTGAACCGGCATGTCAGCTGGAAGCGCAGAATTCACGAAGGAAGGCACAGCCGCCGTGTCGAGCCCGACCGCGGTCACGCCGGTCTCCTTGGCATAGGCTTCCAGCATGACGCCTGCGCCCCTCGGGAAACCGATCACCGGCACGGTTACACCGCGCTCGCGGAGGCGGGCGACCAGCTTCTTGGTTGGTGCGATGATGACTTCGCGAAAAATATTGTCCGGCAGGCCTTCTGCCCAGCTGTCAAACAGCATCAGCGCTTCGGCACCGGCTTCCACCTGGCGGGCGAGATACTCCACCGTCGCTTCGCCAACCTTGTCCATGACCGCTGCCAGATCTTCCGGCCGGCCATGTGCCCAACGCCAGGCATCGGACTTGTCGGTCTTTCCGCGCCCCTCGATGGCATAAAGGCTGACCGTCCAGGGCGACCCGGCAAACCCGATCAATGCTGTTTCCGTCGGCAGGCCCTCTCGCACACGGGACACGGTTTCATAGATGGGAGACAATCTGTCGGCCGCTTTGACAGCCGGTACGCGGTCGAGGTCAGCCGGTCCGGAAATCTGTTCTACCAGCGGACCAACGCCTTTTTCGAATTTCACGCCCAATCCCATCGCGTCCAGGATCAGCAGAATATCGGCAAACAGGATCGCTCCATCCATCCCGTAGCGGCGAATGGGTTGAAGCGTCGCCTCAGCTGCCATCGAAGGCGTGTAACAGAAGTCGAGGAAATTCTTCGCCCGGGACCGGAGCTCAAGATATTCGGGCAAGTGCCGCCCAGCCTGGCGCATCATCCAAACTGGTGGCTGTTCAAATCGCTCTCCACCGAGAACCTGAAGCAATTTTTTCGATCCATCGGTGCCCATGGCAATTTTCCCAAAAACAAAAAACAAGCCCGTCAGGGCGCTTATGACTATTAGACGGTGAGTCCGTGGGAAAAAGGGTGATGTGCGGATTTGTCCAGAGAATTCCACACAGGAGTCACAGGTTGGCAGACAGGATTAAGGGGGTCTTAACACCCGGGATTCAATAGTTAACCAAACGTAAACGGGCCAATTGGAGTCACAGGCCGGAACGGAAGGTGATTCCGCGGAGTCGGATTCCCCCACCTGTGGGATTTTTGTGATTCCAGCGGGACAAAAAGCGCTATCCACAGGCGAGTCACAGGTCTTGTGAAATCCCCAAACCTCGGCAAGACAAGGAGACCATGACTCGGTCCCAACGCCCCAGCATCTATTTCAATGTGCATCTCGTCTCCGATTCCACGGGCGAGACACTGAACGCCATCCAGCGCGCGGCCTGCGCCCAGTTCGAGAATGTGCAGGCGCTGGAGCACAATTATTACCTTGTCCGGTCCGAACGCCAGCTGGAACGCGTGATGCGTGAGATCGAAGCCGCGCCCGGCGTGGTCTGGTACACAATCTCTGACGAGGTTCTGCGCGGACGGCTGGAATCTTTCTGCCGCGAGAAATCCATTCCGACACTGCCGGTGCTGGACGCCTCCATTGCCATGCTCAGCCGCCACCTCGGCATTTCGGCCAACCAGAAAGTCGCCGGACAGCACGCGCTGGACGAAGACTATTTCGAACGCATGGAGGCGATAAATTTCACGTTGGCGCATGATGACGGCCAGAATGTTGAAAGCCTGACCGGCGCCGATGTGATCCTGCTGGGCGTAAGCCGGACCTCCAAGACGCCAACCTGTGTGTATCTCGCCAACCGGAAAGTCCGTGCCGGGAATATTCCGCTTGTACCAGGGGTGCAGCTCCCGCCACACATAGAGAAGATGGGCGACAAAGGCCCAATGATTGTAGGGCTCAAGATCAGCGCTGAACGTCTTGTGCAGATCCGCCGCGCGCGTCTGATCTCATTGAATCAGGACGAGCACACAATCTATGCCGACGAAGACGCCGTGCGCGATGAAGTGACCCAGGCCAACCGCCTGTTCCAGCGCAACAAGTGGCGGACGATCGATGTCTCCCGCCGCTCGGTCGAAGAAACGGCCGCCGCAATTCTGAACATGCTGAACGAACGCCGGGGGCATCTGTGAGTCTTGAAGTGATTCTTGCGTCCGGCAGCGAAAGCCGCCGGCGATTGCTGACCTCTGCTGGTGTGGATGCCACAGCTGTTCGCCCGAACGTCGATGAAGATGCAATGAAAGCCGGGTTGCGCGCCGAAGGCCTTCCCGTGCGCGATCAGGCCATGCGGCTTGCTGAACTGAAAGCCATCAAGATATCCCAGCGCCAGCCGGGGCTTGTCATCGGCGGAGACCAGATGCTCGCCCTCGGTGACGAAGCTTTCGACAAGCCGAAGGACCTGGATGGGGCACGCGATCATCTGCGCAAACTGTCCGGTAAGGCGCATACGCTCGAGACGGCCATTGTCGTATGTGAAAACGGCCAGCCTGTCTGGAGACACCTCGCACGGCCACGGCTCACCATGCGCCCGCTCAGCGAGGACTTCATCGAACAATATGTCGAGCAGGTGGGCGAGGCGCTTCTGTCCACTGTCGGTGCTTACCAACTGGAGAGCCTCGGCGCGCAGCTCTTCAACAAGATCGAGGGGGACTACTTCTCCATTCTCGGCCTGCCATTGCTGCCATTGCTTGATTATCTCCGCATCCGGGGGGTGCTGCCGTCATGACCTGGCTGCTGGGTGTGATCGGCGATCCGGTCTCGCATTCGCTATCTCCTGTGATCCACAATATGTGGATCCGCGAACACGGCTTCGATGCGAGCTATGAAGCGCTGCGGGTTGAGCGCGGAAATCTTGGAAGTGCGCTCGAAACGCTTTCGAAACGCAACGCCCTCGGCTTCAACATCACTCTTCCGCACAAGGAAGATGCGCTGGAGCTGGCAGATGAAACAAGCGACATCGCGCGCCGCATCGGTGCCGCAAACACGCTGATACGCCGGGAGCAGGGGGGGTGGCGCGCCGAGAACACGGATGCGCCCGGCTTTGTGCGTAGCTTGCTGGATGCCGGTATCGAAGTGGCCGGATGCCGGGTGACCTTGCTGGGGGCCGGTGGTTCTGCCCGCGCGGTCGCCATCAGCCTGATGGACCTGCGCGCCGAGATTACCATCGCGAACCGGACCCGCGAACGTGCGGAAACGTTGGTTTCCGAGACGGGCATCACCGCGGATATCTGCTCACTGGAACAGGGAATCTCTGAAGCGGCGACGGCCGATGTCGTGATCAACACGCTCAGCCTTGGGCATTCAGGTAAAAGCCTCGACTTGCCGGAAGCCACCGGCCAGTATTTCTACGACATCTCTTACGGCAAGCCCGCTGCGGCCATCCGGGCAGAGGCGCTGGCCAAGAACTGGCAGCCGATGGACGGGCTTGGCATGCTGGTGGCGCAGGCAGCGTACAGCTTTGAACACTGGTTCGGTGTTTTGCCGGACACCAAGGAAGCGTTGGCCCATTGCCGCAAGCTCGTGGAGGTAACGACGTGATCATCCTCGGCCTCACAGGTTCCATCGGAATGGGGAAATCTGCCACAGCCACGCTGTTCCGGGATGAGGGCGTGCCGGTCTATGATGCCGATGCGGCTGTCCACCAGCTCTACCAAAAGGGCGGCGCGGCTGTGGACCCGGTCGAAGCGGCCTTTCCCGGTGTAAAGGTCGAAGACGCCATCGACCGCACTTTGCTGCGCGAACGCGTACTGAACGATTCTGCGGCGATGAAACGGCTGGAAAGCATCGTCCATCCGCTTGCCGGCGCCGCGCAGCAGGATTTCCGGGAAGCCGCCCGGAAATCGGGTGCGGCCTTTGCGGTCCTGGATATTCCGCTGCTCTACGAGACCGGCGGGTCAGGCTATTGCGACTATGTACTCGTCGTTTCAGCGCCGCCGGAAGTGCAGCGCGAACGCGTTCTTTCCCGTCCGGGCGTCACGGAAGAAACCTTCGAAGCCATTCTGAAGCGCCAGGTGCCGGATGCCGAAAAGCGCGCCAAAGCGGATTTTATCCTGTCGACAGCGCATGGGTTCGAGTTTGCACGCGATCATGTTCGCGCCATAGTAGCCCTGATGAATCGCAAGGCCGCAGGGGACAATGCATGAGTCAGATCCGCGAGATTGCTTTCGATACCGAGACCACGGGCCTCAACCCCAATGAGGGCGACAGGATCATCGAGCTCGGCGCTGTCGAGATGATCAACCACATCCCGTCGGGCCGCACTTTCCGGACGCTGATCAATCCGGGCCGGGAAGTGTCCGCGGATACGGTTCGCATCACCGGCATCACCGATGATGACCTCAAGGATGCGCCACCGTTTGAGGCGCCGGAAGTGATCGATGCGTTTCTGGCGTTCATCGGCGACGCCACGCTGGTTGCTCACAATGCCGGATTTGACCGGTCATTCCTGAACATGGAACTGGGCCGGTGCGGGCGGGACCCGATTCCGGATGACCGATGGGTGGACACGGCGGCGATGGCTCGCCGTAAGTTCCCCGGCGCACCCGCCAGCCTCGACGCGCTTTGCAAGCGCTTCGACATCTCGCTGGAAAGCCGGACCTTCCACGGGGCTCTGCTGGACAGCCAGCTGCTCGCGGCGGTGTACCTGGAGCTCATGGGCGGACGGGCCCGGGCGTTTTCGTTTGAGGCCGTCGTCGAAACCGAAATCGTGGAAGAGTTCCAGCCTGCGCGCCAGCGTCCCAAATCGCTCGCATCCCGGCTGACCGAGGATGAAAAAGCCGCCCACGAGGCGTTCGTGAGCGACCTTGGCGATGAAGCTTTCTGGAAGCGTTACGCGTCCTGAGCGGGCGGCGCCTGGCCTGAAGCGGCGGCGGCTTCCTGCGCGCGGCGGTATTGCTGCTGATAAAGCTGCACGAAATCGACGGGATCGATCAGCAGGGGCGGGAAACCGCCTTCGCGCGTGATCTCTGCCACGATGCGGCGGGCAAACGGGAACAGCAGCCGCGGGCATTCGATCAGCAGCAGCGGCTCAAGCTGGGCCTGCGGCACGTTCTGAAGCTGGAACAGGCCGGCATAGTCGAGCTCGGTGATGAAAAGCACCGTGCCGTCTGCGACAGCTTTGGCCGACAATTTCAGCGAGACTTCGTAAAGCCCGTTTCCGTCGGCATGCGGGGTTGCGCCGACATCGATGCCAAGATCGATATTCGGCTGGGACTGCACCGCTGGATGCCCCGGATTCTCGAAGGACAGGTCCTTCACATACTGGCCGAGCACGCGCAGACCCGCCGGGGTCGCGCCGTTCTGGCCTTGGTTTGGTGCTTGCGGCGCACTTGTATCAGTCATGTCTACCTCCCAACTCTACCGGGCGGGCGCTAGCATGCGGCCCCTTAACGCGCAATGATCACTGGCACTTCCAGCCTGTCGGCCCTATCTTGGGGGTTGAGTGAACACGAATGCAAGGACACGCCACCACCAATGGACCCCGTGATGCAAGTCATGATCCTGGCAGCAGTTGCGCTGTTTGTCCTGTCGCGCCTGTATTTTGCGCTCGGCAAGGGCGACAATGACAATCCCGTGAAGCGGCCGTCCCCGGCAACTGCTGGCGATGAAGCGCCCAACCAGGCGAAAACCCGCGATGATGCAATGGCCCATGCAGATAAGCCGATATTCACCGGTCCGGCTGCAGGCGGACTCGAAGAAATCTACAATGTCGATCGCAGCTTCAGCACACCTGCATTCATGAGAGGCGCTCGCGCAGCGTATGAAATCATCGTTTCGGCCTTTGCCCGCGGCGATCGTGACAAGCTCCGCCCCATGCTGGACGACGATGTTTACGAAGCCTGGGATGCGGCCATTTCCGAACGGACGCCGGACCAGCCGGGCTTTGAGCTGCTGCGCATCCGCAAGGCGGAGATCGAAAGCGCAGAACTGGACGGGGACATCGCGCGGGTTGCGGTTCGCTACGAAGCCGAACTGGGCGATGGTGAAATGGTGCGTACTGCGAAGGAAATCTGGACCTTCATGCGCAATGTCCGGGCAGATGATCCAAACTGGATTCTGGACGACGTCGAAGTCGCCAACTAGGGCCCGCCGGCACAACATTTCCGGGTGACACTTCAGCCGGAAGCACGCCATAAAGCGTGCATGTGGCTGCGTTTCCGTTCGTTTATCCTCCTGATCCTGCTGGCCGCCTGTCAGACCCAGCCTGCACCGATCAAGGTGATCACGCCTCCGGCGCCTGAAGCGCCACTGCCGGCCGCACCTCCGCAACTTCCGGCATGGGAAACGCCTGCTGCTTTTTCCGACCTGCCTGACTGGCCTGCTGCCAGACTCGAAGCGGCAGTCAGCGCGTTCAAGCGCTCATGCGAAAAGTTTTCCGGCCTGGAGATCACAGCTTATCTTTCCGATGCTGCACCTTGGGCTGGGCGGGTGGAAGATTGGGCCGAGCCTTGCGGCGCCCTCTCCGCGGCCCGCAGCGACGATGAAGCCCGCGCCCTGATCGAACAGGTCTTTGTGCCGATCGAAATCATCCCGCCGGATGGCGCGCGCAAGTTCACAGGTTATTTCGAACCGACCTATGAGGCGCGCCGGACGCCGACACCGCCCTTCACCGAACCCGTCCCGGCCTTGCCGTCTGACCTCATTCCGAACAATGGCAAGCCGTTGCAGCGCCTGCCGAACGGCACAACGCGGCCCTATCCCTCGCGGGCCCAGATCACGACGTCGGGTGTTCAGGCAATTGCTTATGCCCATCCGGCCGATGTGTTCTTCCTCCAGATCCAGGGCTCCGGTCGGCTGACCTTCCCGGATGGCACGACTATGCGCGCGGTCTATGCGGCGCATAATGGGCACAAGTTCAAATCGACCGCTAACTGGTTGATCCGTACCGGACGCATCTCCAGCGGGGAGGCCAGCATGCAGGGCATCCGTGCCTGGATGAACCGGGCCGGGCCGGCGGAGACGCGAATGGCGATGAACCAGAATCCGCGCTTTGTGTTCTTCAGGGCTGAAGCGGAAGGCGACCCTGCTTTAGGGCCCGTCGGCGCGGAAGGTGTTCCGCTGACACCGCTTGGCTCGATGGCTGTCGATACGAGCCTTCATCCACTTGGCGTGCCCATGTTTGTGCAGACCACTGCGCCGGGCCTCGGCGGGGGCTGGTCTGGCATGCTGGTGGCGCAGGATACCGGCGGCGCGATCAAGGGCGCCGTGCGCGGCGACATCTATTTCGGCACGGGCACCGAAGCGGGAGACCGCGCCGGAACGATGAATGCGCCAGGGCGCCTTTGGGTTTTCCTGCCGCGTGCCGTGGCGCAGCGGATGCGGACCGAAGGCTATGCCAGCCTCGACATGATCCCGCCGGCGCCGTAAGGGGCGGGCATGAGCCACCGTCGCCTGACCCCTGATGAAGCCCGCGCCTGGGCCCGCGTTGCGCGGACGGTGAAGCCGATCGGTCCGAAGACGGAAGATATTGAAACCTTCATCGACGCGCTGGAGCATGGCGAGCCGGTGCTGCGCCATGGCAAGGCGAAACCGCCACCCGCACCGCCGGAAAAGCCCATGCCGAAAGCGGTAAAATCTCCAGCGGTGCCGCAGAACCGGGCTAACGAGAAGCGCGTGCGCCGGGGAAAGCTGGAACTGGCTGGCCGGTTCGATCTGCATGGTCATACCCAAATCAGTGCCGATGCGGCGTTGCCGGCATTCCTCGCCCGGAAACAGGCGGAAGGCGCGCGCTGTGTGCTGGTTATTACAGGCAAGGGGAAAGGCGGGGAGGGCGTCCTGCGCCGCAACTTCCTGCGCTGGCTGGAGATGCCTGCGGCGCGGGCGCTCGTGTCCGGATATTCCGAAGCGCATCTGCGACATGGCGGGTCGGGTGCCTGGTATGTGTTCCTGAGGCAGACTTAGCGCGGATCACGCATGTGCATTGCCGGACCAAACCGGACCGCGTCATGACTATATCGGACTTATCCGGATTATCGCAGACTCAGGCGGACATGAAAAAAGCCGGCACCCGAAGAGCGCCGGCTTTCTTTTTGGACGGGTATGCCCGGATCAGCTGAAGTCGCGGAACACGTCGTCGGCGGAGACGTCTTTTTTCGCGGCGTCTTCTTCCGACGTGTCGTAGGCGTCCGGATCGTCCTGGGCCGGGGCGAGGCCCGGACCCTCGCTGCGCAGGGCTTTCTCGGCTTCCATCTTGCGGCGCTTTTCGGCCGATTTCGCGATCACTTCGTCGAGCTCGATCTGGGTGCAGAGGCCGAGCGTCACCGGGTCGACTGGGCGGATGTTCGGCGAGTTCCAGTGGCTCTTGTCGCGTACATTGTTGATCGTCGACTTGGTGGTGCCGATCAGCTTGGAGATCTGCGCGTCGGAGACTTCCGGGTGGTTGCGGATGAACCATGCCACGGCGTCCGGCTTGTCTTGGCGGCGGATGACCGGGGTGTAGCGGCTGCCCTTGCGCTTCGGCTGCGGGATGTGGGCGATTTTCGACTCTGCCACTTTCAGGCGGTAGCTCTCGTCATTCTCGCCGCGCTGGATTTCCTCGCGCGAGAGTATGCCGCCGGCGATCGGGTCGACGCCGCGCATGTTCTCGGCCACGTCGCCATCGGCGATGCCTTTGACTTCAAGGTGGTGCAGGCCGCAGAAATCCGCGATCTGGGCAAAGGTGAGGCTGGTATTGTCGAGCAGCCAGACGGCGGTGGCCTTCGGCATGAGGACTTCGGACATGAGGCTCTCCCTGTTGTTTTTACGCCGCCTGAAATGCAGCCGCCCGGCACGTCGTGCCGGGCGGTTGAGGTCAGGCGCGTGCTGAACCTTGCCCGTTTCTATAGTACAGCTGCCCTGTATTGGAAAGGCATCAGCCACAGGGGTCTGTAAATTTGGCCTTTTTTACCAGGACAGCAGGATTTTCCCGGAATGGGTGCCGGAGGCCATCAGCTGGTGGGCCTGTTCGGCGTCTGCGGCGGGGAAGACTTTCTGCAGCACCGGAATGATCGCACCGCTGGCTATGTGCGGCCAGAAATCGGCTTCGACCGCGTCGCGGATACGCTTTTTCTCCGGCAGAGGCCGGGCCCGCAGTGTCGTGGCCGCCAGCGTCAGGCGCTTCATCAGGACCGGGGCGAAATTGACGTTCGCCTGGAAGCCGTTCTGGTAAGCGATGTTGATGATCCGCCCGTCCGGATTGGCCGCGGATATGTTCTTCTGGATGTAATCGCCGCCGACCATGTCGAGCGTGACGTCGGATCCGCCTTCGGCTTTGACGATCTCGGCGAAATCCTCGGTCTTGTAGTTGATCGCGCGGGTCGCGCCGAGGCTGGTGGCCAGCTGGCATTTCTCGTCCGTCCCGGCCGTGGCGAAGATCTTCGCGGCGCCTGCCGCCTTTGCCATCTGGATGGCCATCACGCCGATGCCTGATGTGCCGCCATGGCATAGAAAATTCTCCCCGGCCTTCAGGCCGACACGGTCGAACACATTGGCCCAGACCGTCATCATCGCTTCCGGCAGGCATGCGGCCTGGTCGAGGCTCATGCCCTCCGGCACCGGGAAGAGGGAGCCCTCATCGACGGCGACATATTCGGCATAGCCGCCGCCAGCCAGAAGACCGCAGACCTTGTCGCCCGCTTTCCAGCGCGTAACACCGCTGCCGACAGCTTCGACCGTGCCGGAGATTTCCAGGCCGAGGATGGTCGAGGCACCAGGCGGCGGGGGATAGGCGCCGGCTCTCTGGACGAGATCCGCGCGGTTCAGGCCGGAAAAGGCCGTCTTTACCAGAACCTCGTTTTCGCCCGGTTCCGGCTTTGGCAGGTCCGCGAGGTAAAGCGGCCCGTCCTTTTCGATTTCGACGGCTTTCATCGTCTCGCCCATGTGCATGACTCCCGTGTTGAGGAGTCGCATGTAAGGGCAGTTTCTGCTTTGATGAACCCCAAGAGACTGATCGGGAGGCGGTGATGGCAATTTCGGATGAAGAGCCAATCCTCGTGAACACACCGCAGACGCTGGAGCAGATGTCGGTGGACGAGCTGGAAGCGCGCATTGTGCAGCTGAAAGACGGCATTGCCGCCTGCGAACGGGAAATCGAGAAGAAACGCGCCCAGAAATCAGCAGCCGATGCGTTGTTTGGTGGCGGCGGGGATTAAGCGGACATAAACGTCGCCATGGTAAAGCACGTGTTGGTGTCCAGAGCGTCAGGGACAGATTTATGGCAGCGGAACAGTCGCAGGACGAAGGCATGAGCATGTCGGACGGGTTCACCGGCGGCAAGCTGTTCGATACCGTCTTCACGCGCGGTATGGCGCTGGTCGAGGAAACCGCCACCTATCTGGACGGGCCGGGCCGCGAACATGCCAAGACGCTGGATCGTGAGCCGGGACTGACCTATGCCGCCTGGAGCATGGAGCTGACGACGCGCCTGATGCAGGCGGCGAGCTGGCTGGTCATGCAGAAGGCTGTGCGCGACGGCGAGATGAAACGAGACGACGCTGCTGCCAAGAAATACCGCATACGGAGAGAGGATCCACCGCTCGACGTGAAGGCGCAGGAGGGCAGGGGCCTGCCGGTGCGCTTCCTGGAACTGGTGGACCGGTCAGAGGCATTGTTCGAGCAGATCTGCCGTCTTGATGAAGCGCTTTATGGTGTGCAGGCCAGGGCGAACGGGGCAAACCCGGTGTCGGAGCAGATCGCGCAGCTCCAGAAGGCCGCCGAAACCGGCGCCTTCGATCCGCTCATGGTGTGGAACCGCGGGCGCTAGGCGCCAATTGTCATGCGTCTGGCTGCGTCGGTGAAACCAGCAAGGTGCCGCGCTGCGAGGTCTGAGAGCGCTTCAGCCTGAAAATCCGGGGGCGGACATATAGCATCCGCAGCGGCGTCTCCATCGCCAGACGATGCATGCCGAGCGCGATCATCAGCGCGGCGGCGGCAACCGCGAGGCTGGCCGCCCCGGCATCCGCGAAGATGCCGCTTGCCTGTACCAGAGTCACCAGCGCCTGAAGCGGAATGAAGAAGCCGAGATAGATGGCCATGGACTGGCGGCCCGCATCGCCGATGAAGTGTGCGGCGGGCAGCGTTGAAAGAAGAACGCCCATACCGATCAGGGCAAAGCTGCCGGCAAAGCCAAGGATCAGCGAGACGATCGGCAGGCCGGCAATCCCCATGGCGACAAAGGCTGTGTGCACACCAGCCCAGATACCGAGGGCCCAGCCAATGTCCCGCCAGCGCGTGGTCGCGCTCTGCGCAAAGGAAAAGACCAGCGATGCCCCGGCATAGCCGGCGTAGAAGAAGATGTAATTACTGGCAAAATGATCGGCCACGGACCAGCCGGTCTGGAACAGGCCCGCTGCGGCCAGCATCTGCAACAAGGCCCCTGCGGCGAGCACGCGCGGGGCTTTCAGCCGCCGGATGGTACGCGTGACGAGATAGAAGAGAGCAAGCTGCTGCAGGAACCAGAGCGGGCTGTGCGGCGCGATCCAGCCGGAAAGGTAGATGCGCGCAAGTTCCGCCGGGCCGCGGGTGAAGGCGCCCGCGTTCAGGATCACCGTCTCAATGGCTAGCCAAAGGGTGAAGAAATAGACGAGGCGCAGCAGCTTGCGGTCAAAATAGGCCGGGGCCGATCCGAAAAGGGAGCGGTGCAGGAACAGGCCCGCAATCAGGAAAAAAGCCGGAACGACGAACGGATCTGCCCATGCCGCAACACCCAGCATCCAGTTGGATCCCCCATCGGGCGCGCCAAAACCGAGCGCGGCGACCGACATCACCACGAGGATGATACCAAGGCCTTTTACGTGATCGATCCAAGCAATCCGTCCGGCGTGCATGGGGGGCTCCTCCCTGTTTGGGGAAACCCGCTGCAAGATTCGTGCAGGAAGGGATTAAGCTTGTCCGGAAGGGAGGCGATTCAGCCGGTTTTGACGTGTCAGATCGTCGAATAGACGCGCAGGGCGTATCGGGCCTGCTGCACGCTGTAGCCCTCTTTCACCGGGGCGCGGAGCACACAGATCCGGTGCCAGAGCGGCCCGAGCAGCTGTTCGATCACTTCATCCAGGTCGAAATCGCGCCGGATCACACGTTTTGCCGCCAGTTCGGCAAGGACCATTCGCATCGGCTGGCGGATGTCGCGGCTCATCCAGGCGCGCCAGGCCTCGCCGGCATGCTGGTCGTCCGCCGCCGCCATCAGCGCGCCGCGCAGCACTGCATGGCCATTTCCGGTACGGGCCGCCGCTTCTAGCGGGACAATCAGCGTGGCGATACGTTCCTGCGGATCGCGTCCGCCATCGGGGCTGTCCGGAACCAGCGCCAGCGCCGCATCCACGCACATGGCGCCGATGGACGGCCACCAGCGATAGATCGTCTGCTTCGAGGCGCTTGCCCGCTTGGCCACGGCATCCACGCTGAAAGTCCGCCAGCCGCTTTCGGCCAGTTCGGCACGGGTGGCTTCAAGGATGGCGGCGCGGGACTCCTCGCTGCGCGAAGGGCCTTTGCGGGAAGTCTTCTTCACGCTGGCGTCTGTCGACATTCGAATGGTCTCCCTTGCGGAACTAGGCGGCACTTGCGGCGTTACTGCGGGGGCTTCGTTCCTGAAACTAGGCCAAACACGTAAACAATGTCCGATTCACATTGGCGACTTCTGCAGTATGCAATAGAGAAGCGCCGGCAGGAACAGGCTTGGAAACTGGATTGAAATCATGAAATCGATTGAAGAGCTAATTGAAGGCTACAGACGCTTCCGCGGCGGAGTCTATTCTGAACAAGCGGCCCTCTATCGCGAACTGGGCGAGGGCCAGAGCCCGGCCATCATGCTGATCGCCTGCGCGGACAGCCGCGCGGAGCCTTCTGACATCTTTTCTGCGGCGCCCGGCCAGCTGTTTGTTGTGCGAAACGTCGCCAATCTCGTGCCGCCCTACATGCCGGACGGAAAGCTGCACGGCGTCAGCTCGGCGCTCGAATATGCGGTGAACGTGTTGAAGGTACAACACATCGTAGTGATGGGGCATGGCGGCTGTGGCGGTGTGCAGGCGTCACTTGCCGGTGGAGACAACCCGCTGATCGGCGAATTCGTGACCCCGTGGGTCTCGCTGCTCGATGAGGCGCGCGACCGGGTGCTCGAATCCGGGTCGATCAATCCGCAATTCTCGCTGGAACTAGAAGGGATCGAAACCTCCCTCAAGAATCTGATGAGCTTCCCCTTCGTGGAAAAAGCCGTCAGCGCAGGCGAGCTGGAACTGCACGGCGCCTGGTTTGCGATCAAACATGGCGAATTGCACTGGCGGAATACGAAAACCGGCCGGTTCGAGGTGGTCGACCGCTAAGTGTGCGGCGTAAACGTCGAAACTGAAGCAAAAATGGCTGATGCCAGCATGGCGAGCGCCGCCCCGCGATTGAACCAGCGGGTAAAGGCGGGCGATTCGAAATGGTGGTTCATGCCGTCCGCCAACCAGGCATAGAGCGTCAGACCGGTCATTTCACACACGGTGATCGTGGCCATCATGATCAGCGTCTGCGGTACGACCGGGTGGGTCATGTCGAAATAGGACGGCAAGAGCAGGCCGAAAAAGACCAGCGCGTTGGGGTTCAGCACCTGCAGGCCGACGCCGCGGGCGAACAGCTTTCCGCGCGGCGGGGCGTCCTTCGCGCTGGCATGGGGGCTCGACGGGTCCGCCATGGCCAGAGACCAGGCGAGCCAGGCGATAAAGCAGATCCCGGCGATCTTCAGCCCGTTGAGCAATACCGGGAATTGCGCCGCAAAGGCTGCGATGCCGCCGGCGGCCAGCGAAATCCAGATCAGGTTTGCAGCGGCAACGCCGAGGGCCGGGATGAGCGCCGTCGGCGCGCGATAGCGCAGCGAGGTGCTCATCACCAGCATGACAGCCGGGCCGGGGGTCAGGCCGCCTGCAATGAACAGGGCAACCAGGGCAATCCAGACCGAAAGGTCCATTCAGGCCCCCGTCAGGGTTAGAGGATCAGCTCTCGGTGCCGCGCTTTACGGCGGCATCGATCAGCTCACGGGCCTTCTCGATGCCATACCAGCCCTCGATCCGGGTCCATTTGCCCTGTTCGAGATCTTTGTAGTGCGTGAAGAAGTGAGCGATCTTGTCACAAAGCGTCTGCGGCAGATCGTGATAGGTCGCGATCTTGTCGTAGTAGGCCGTCAGCTTCGGGTGCGGCACGGCGAGGATCTTCTCATCTGGGCCCTTGTCGTCCGTCATCATGAGAACGCCGACCGGGCGGGCGCGCACGACGGAGCCCGGCACCAGCGGGCGGTTGCCAACGACCATGACATCGATCGGGTCGCCATCGAGGCTCATCGTATGCGGGACGAAGCCGTAATTACAGGGATAGCGCATCTCGGTGTAGAGATAGCGGTCGACGAACATGGCGCCGGAATCCTTGTCGATCTCGTATTTGATCGGGTCGCCGCCGAGGGGCACTTCGATCAGAACGTTGAGGTCATCCGGCGGGTTCTGGCCCGCGCTGATCTTTGAAAGGTCCATTGTCTGCGCTCGCTTAGGGAGGAAGTGAGAGTTCGCGTGGCGATGGCCTTTTGAGACCTGAACGTCAAGGGCGGCGTTGCCGCAGACGACTAATGTCTTAGCCCTCTGCCTTTACTTCTTCCGCCTTGAAGATCCGCATGGGCGTTCCACCAGCAGACAGGCGGCGGGCGGCTTTGACGAAATTGCGGCTCTCTTTCAGCGCGAAATGGGCTTTCAGCGCACCCATGTCGCGCCAGTATTCGACGAAGACCAGACGGGCAGGATCATCGCAATCGGCGTGAACATTGTGGGCGATGCAGCCGTCTTCGGCGCGCGAGCGGGCGCAGTGTTCAAGGCACAAGGCAAGGAGCTCTGTCGCTGTCTCGGGCTGGGTGTGGACACTGCCGGTGACGATGATCATGGGCGGAACTTCCTCAGTTTCGGATCAGGGCATAGTTGAAGCTGATCGACACACGCGGCTCTTCGGCTCGGTTCGGCATGACTTCATGGCGCAGCCAGGATTCCCAGAAAAGCGCGTGGCCTTCCTTGGGTTCCAGATAGACGAAACGGCGCGCGGTTTCCGGCGCGTCGTCTGCTGGCTGAGGCGCGCCCATCATGAAGGTGAGGCGCGGGTCTTCCATCTTCAGCGTGCCGGCGCCGTCGGGCACGGCGACATAATAGGTGCCGGAAATGACGCTGCCCGGATGGATATGGCCGGAATGGCTGCCGCCTTCGCCGAGAATGTTCACCCAGAGCGCATCCAGTTCCAGATGGAAGCCGTTCATGTCCCAGTGCAGCTCACGGGCAAATTCTCCAGCCTTCTGGTCGAGCAGGTCTTTCAGTGCAGCGAACTCTGGGAAGCGTTCTGGCAGGTCATCCAGCGACGCGTAGGACGTGTAGCCGTCATAACCCTGTTCGTCGCACCAGTCGTTGCCGGCTGTGTCCTCGTCTTCCAGCAGCCAGCAGACGGCTTCGAGTTCGGTGCGCAGTGCTTCTGTGCCGAGGGCTGCCTCTTTCACGAAGGTGGGGAACAGGGTCTTGAGTGTCATGTCGGAACCAAAAATAAAGACCCCGCCGGACTGGCCGGCGGGGCAGGGGTAATTCTGGAGACGGACTATTCCGCCGGCTTGATGAATTTCAGCGTCATGCGGTCGCTTTCGCCGATGGCCTTGTAGGCTTCCGGGTCCCAGCCTTCGGGGGCTTCTTCGCCTTCGTCCGGCTGGTTGCTGACCGGCGGAAGCGTCCAGACACCGTAAGGATGGTCTGCGGTGTCAGCCGGGTTTGCGTTGATCTCGGAGGATCCGTCGAACTGGAAACCGGCATTGGCCGCTAGCGTGCGCACATAGTCTTCGTGGACATAGCCGCTCGGGGCTTTCGGGTCCTGCAAGGCCGTTGACGGCAGGCGGTGCTCGACCACGCCGAGAATGCCGCCGGGCTTGAGGGCCGCATAGGCGTCGTTGAAGAATTTCTGTTCGTAGCCGCCAGCCATCCAGTTATGGATGTTGCGGAAGGTGAGCACGACGTCCGCGGTGCCGGGCTCGGTCAACGGGCCGCTGTTTGCCGAGAAGCCGGAATAGGTGATCGTGCCGAACTTCGGGTCGGTATAGTTCGATTTGAAGTTTTCATTGTTCGTCTCGATCCGGGCAACGCGCTCGGCGTCATCAATACCTTCAGGCGAGAACAGGACAGCGACCAGCTTGCCGCCGCCGGAGGCCAGGTAGGGTGCGAGGATGTTGGTGTACCAACCGCCGCCCGGCCAGATTTCCACGACGGTGTCATCGGCTTCCACGCCCAGGAATTCCAGCGTTTCCTTCGGATGGCGCCACACGTCGCGGGCTTTTTCCTCGGGCGAGCGCACGTCGCTGGCGATGGCGGCTTCCAGCGCGCTTTCAGGCGTGGGCGTCTCTGCGGCTGCGGTATCGAGTTCGGCAACAGCTTCCGGGCTGTCTGCCGGAGCGGGGGAGCAGCCGGCGAGCAGCGCCAGGGAAAGGAGGGTAGTGGATACGGCGGTTTTCATCTGTGTTTCTCCGTCGATGGGACCTCTTGAACCGCCCTTTTAGGCACCCACATGTACCTTTGTCACGGTGCTGCGACGCGGGCCGTGGCCGGGTTTCGTGCCGGTGCCATCATTCGGGCCGGGTGTTTGCGAAGTCCGAACCCCAGACGGAACCCCCCGATCAGGGTGTTCCCAGTTGCTTTGAGACAGAGGACTGAACACATGTCGAATATAGATCTGACCCCCCTTTACCGCACCATGGTAGGCTTTGACCGCATGGCAAACATGATCGATCAGGCCGCGCGCTTGGATGGTTCGCAGGGCTATCCCCCTTATAATATCGAGCGAGTCGACGAAAACGCCTTCGCCATCGAGATTGCCGTTGCCGGTTTCACGCAGGACGATCTCGAGATCGAGACGAAGGAAGGCCTGCTGACCGTTGCCGGCAAGAAAACCGAAACCGAAGACGCCAGCGGCAGGGACTATCTGCACCGCGGCATTGCCCAGCGCAGCTTCATCCGCCGCTTCCAGCTAGCCGATCACATTCTCGTGACCGGCGCTCAACTGGACCATGGCGTCCTGAAAATTGATCTCGTCCGTGAACTTCCGGAAGAGAAAAAGCCTCGCAAGATCGAGATCGGAACCTCCGAAGCACCGGAGCCGAAACTGATCGGTAAGAAAAAGGCTGACGCAGCCTAAGTCCGGTCCTGTCCGATTGAGACACGATTCGGCGCGCTCCTGACCGGGGCGCGCCGTTATCTTTTAAACTGAACCATCAGGCGCCGGCGTTGGCCACTTTCTCCGCATGGCGGAATACCTGAAGGCAATTGGCGGCGCTGAGGAAGTCTTCCAGCGCGAGCGATTCCTTCAGTGTGCGGCTGACATGACGGTCGACCGCATTGAAGGCTTCGGCAGCGTGCTTCTGGGCCGATTGCACAAAGGTGCCGGCCTCGAGGTCAACGGAGACCTTGTCTTCGCCTGCGCGCACGGCGTCGGCGTTCGCCTTCGTCCAAGGCAGATAGGTCTTGCTGACTTCTTCCGCGAACAGCGGTGTAAGCGTCGGCTGAAGTGCGGCTATGTCCGCAAACGGACCCCCGGCTTTCGGGTCATCCATGTTTTCGCACCAGGCCGTGATGAACGGTGCGCGATCCTTCAGCCATTCTGCCGGGGTCGGGTCCAGCAGCATTTGCTGGAACTGGGCGGCGAGGCTGAAATCGGCAAAGGCCGGACGGCCCCCGAAAATGAAAAGATGCTGCTTCAGGTGCGCATTCAGCAATTCCGCAAAGCGGCGCCAGGACGCATCCAGCACCGGCTGGTTCTCAATCGAAGCACCGACCAGCGGCAGGCGGTCGGCCATGCGCTCGGCAATCTGGACCGACGGCTTCTTCCAGGCACGCGGGCGCTTGCCGCCCGACAACTGCACCAAGGCGCGCAGGCCCGCCTGGTCGCGGTCCGGCTTGTTGCCCCAGCGCTGCTGGAACATGCACTTGTTCAGCCACTCGTCGCCATAGTCTTCGAGGATCAGCGACAGGGCTGCAAGGGCGGGATCCTCAGGCGTGGCCGACGGCTCCGGCTGCGCCGCTTCGAGCGCCAACAGCATGCGGGTCGATTCCTGGCTCACCCGACGATCAGGTGCGACCAGTAGCGGCACGGTCGCGATACGCGCCAGTGCGCGGAAATCGGTTTCCGTGTCGCGGGACCGGGTGATCCATTCGAACTCGACTCCCTTGTACCGCAGAAAGGCACGCACTTTCAGTGAGTAGGGTGAGGTTTCGGCGCCGAAGAGGCGATAGGCTGACATGGCTTTGGTTCCTGTCTCGGCTCGGCCCCTGCTTAGGCATTTCAGCCCCCACTGCCAACCAGTGTTTGCCGCCGCGCCTGTAAATGGCTATGCGCGTCACCAGATATCCTGACCTGACATGAAGGAGAGGCCGATGCGCGTGATGCACGTGATGGCCGGTGCCCCGGAGGGGGGCGCGGAAAATATCATGCTGGAATCGGTTCTGGCTCTGGCCGAAGCCGGTCTTACCCAACACGTCGTGACGCGGCCGGACAATCAGTTCCGCGTACAAAAATTCCGTGAGGCCGGAATCGGCGTCGATGTGGCGCCGTTCAACAATGCCTGGCCGTTTCCCACGCGCCGTGTGCTGGGTGAGGCGATCAAGACATTCAAACCGGATGTTATCGAATACTGGATGGGCCGCGCGGGGCAGTTTGCACCGAAGGAATACCGCAACCGTTCGATCGGCTGGTATGGCGGCTATTACAAGCTTGCCCGCTTCGTGAATTGCGAATGGCATGTCGGTCTGACGATCGACCTGTTGCGGCATATCCGCGAACAGGGGGTCAGCGAGGACCGGTCCGGCATCATCCACACCTATGCAGACTTTGAGGGCGCCGACCCGGTTGACCGGGCAAGCCTCGACACGCCCGAAGATGCGCCGGTCGCCCTGGCGCTTGCCCGCCTGCACGAGAAGAAAGGCCTCGACACGTTGCTCGACGCCACCGCCAAAGTGCCGGGCCTCTATGTCTGGATCGCGGGGGAGGGCCCGCTGGAGGCAGAACTGCGCGCGCATTGCAAGCGGCTGAACCTTGACGATCGCGTCCGCTTCCTCGGCTGGCGGAACGATCGCGGTGCGCTGCTCGCGGCTTGCGACGTGGTGGCCTTTCCGTCGCGCTACGAACCGTTCGGAACCGTCACGGTGGATGCCTGGGCGGCGTCACGCCCGCTGGTCGCCGCCGATGCCGTCGGACCTGCGGCCTATGTGAAGGACGGCGAGAACGGCGTTCTGATTCCCAAGAACGATGTCGGTGCGCTGGCGAATGCGCTCAGCAAAGTGATCACGGACGAGGAGTTCGCCGCGAAGATCATCGCTGGCGGACGCGCCTCCTACGAAGCGCAGTTCAACAAGGCGGCTTTCCAGCGGGACTCGAAGGCCTTCTATCAGAAGATCATCGATTTTGCAGGGCCGTTCCCGGGCTAACCGACACTCGCAAAAAAAGCGCGGTAGAGGCCTTCGGCTGCGTGGCGGCCGGGGCCGACATCCACCTGAATGCCTGCCCGGCGCAGGCGCAGGATGCCCCCATTGGCGACCGGGTGCGGGTCCAGCACAGAACAGACCACACGGGCTACGCCCGCCTCTTCGAGTTTCACAGAGCAGGACTTGCCGCCTGCCGAGCGTTCGCGGCAGGGTTCTAGCGTGACATAGGCGGTACCGCCGCGCGCGGCTTCTCCGGCCTCTTCCAGCGCAATCTCTTCCGCATGGGGCCGGCCGCCCCGTCCGGTCACGCCGTCCCCGACAATGTGACCATGGGAATCGAGGATTACGCAGCCGACGGACGGGTTCACGCCGGTCAGGCCCTGATTGAGACGGGCGAGCGCAAGCGCCCGCCCCATCATGCGCTGGTCGCGCCGTTTGCTCACGGCAGGTCCGGCAGCGCCTGGGCGCGGTCTGCATCGAGATAGCGCACGGCGACCGGCTTCAGACTATCGTCCAGATCGATCAGCAGCGGATTGCCCGTCGGGATCTCGACGGACGTGATCTTGTCGTCGGGCACGTTGAACAGGTGCTTCACGAGCGCGCGCAGGGAGTTGCCATGTGCAGCGATGACGACGTCCTTGCCGGACTTCAGCACAGGGGCAATTTCAGCGTCCCAATAAGGAAGCACACGGTCCAGCGTCAGTTTCAGGCTTTCCGTATCCGGAATGTCGATGCCCTTGTAGCGCGGATCGGTGGAAAGGTCCCAGGTGGAGCCCTTTTCCAGCGGCGGCGGCGGCACGTCATATGAACGGCGCCAGACATGAACCTGTTCGTCGCCATGCTTTGCGGCGGTCTCCGCCTTGTCGAGGCCGGTCAGGCCGCCATAGTGGCGCTCATTCAGCTGCCAGGCTTTTTCCACCGGCACCCAGGCGCGTCCCATCTCCGTCAGCGCCAGCCAAAGCGTGCGGATGGCGCGGGTCTGGTAGCTGGTGAAGGCGGCGCGGAAATCAGCGTCGACGCCTTTCAGCAACTGGCCGGCCTTCTTGGCTTCGCCTTCGCCTTTTTCGGTCAGGTCGGCATCCCACCAGCCGGTGAAACGGTTTTCGAGGTTCCAGGCGGATTGTCCGTGGCGGACGAGAGCTAGCTTCGGCATCGCGATCAGTGGTCCTTTTATAGTCCTGAATGTCTGTCTGGCGGCCTTTTCGGCGCAAAACGCTGCCGATTCAAGCGTCCATGATCCGCATCAGCTCCACCATGGCCAGCACGACATGATAGCCTGTCGAGGCTGGCATCATGTGGGCGACAGGTTTGCCGGTGGCGTCGTACCTGTCGATCCAGCCGCCTTCCGGGGTCAGGTGTTCGTCCATCAGCACATCGAAACTGCGGCAGGCAGCAGCGGCAAAGCTTTCCTCGCCAGTCGCTTCGAACATGGCGAGATGGGCCTTCAGGGCTTCGGTCTGTGGCCAGGTACGGCGCGACCCGTCGGCGACTGCGCCTTCGCGGGTCACCTCCAGCAGGGCCCTGCTTTCTTCGTCCAGCGTAGAGCATGCAAAGACGTAAAGGGTCTCCGCCCGGGGAGGGATCGGCGTACCGCTGGCCTTCGCGAAAGCATGCAGCAGCCAGACCCATTCGAACTGATGGCCGGGCTCGACAATCTCTGCATCGCGTCCGGTCGGCTGGGTCCAGCCCGGGGCGAAATGCTCGCCCAGCAGGTCTCCCGGTCCGGCGGTCAGGAACCGGTCGAACAGGCTGATGATCTCGCCCGCGCGGGTCAGGTGACCGCCTTCCGGATTCGCCCGGTGCAGGGCGAGGCAGGCTTCCAGGAAATGCATGTGGGGATTCTGATGGCGATTCTGGTCTATGCCGGGAATGTGCTCGAAATACCCGCCATCAGGGGCGCGCAGTTTTGCATCGACCGTTTTGAGAATGGCCGCCGCGCCCGCCAGAGCCTCTTCCGCCCCGTCGAGGGCGATGGCGGATTCAGCCAGAGCATAAAGGACAAAGGCGATGTCGTAGAGGTCGACCCTATCGTCGGCCAGACCCGAACCATCCGCATTCAGAACGCATCCGGGGAGCCCGTCGCTGCGCAGGGCCGGGCCTGCCAGTGTAGACAGGCCCATACCGATATGGTCGGCGGCGGTGTCCGGCTTCCAGCCCATCCGCAGGGCTTCGGTGAAGACATAAGTCTGACGCCCCTGAACACGGACGCGGGTCGTTTTCTGGTCTCCGGCCTGGTGGTCGAGCGTCAGCGATTCGCGGAACAGGCCGTGCTCGCCGACACCGCGTTCAGACCAGAGGGGAAAACAGGCGTCCATCAGCCAGTGACGGGCTTCCCGCGCCCGGCGCTTCAAGGCTGACTTTGACATATGGCGCAAACCCCGTAGCAGATGCGTCGGCGAATGCCGCTCGCCAGAACCGACGAGCACCTGCTAACAGGAGCAGACCCGGTTGACCAGCGGCGACCGGCGGTTGCAGCGTTACGAACGCACCAGAGTGAGAAAGGCCCCGATGAAGGACAGGATATTCTTTCCTCTCGCCCTGCTTGTTGCGGCCGGAATGGTGGGCATCGCCATCATGCCGGGCGTCGGCCGCCTGCCGTCCGGCGCAGTGACCGGGGATGGCCAGAACTACAACGAAATCACCGTTTCCGGGGCCTATCTGAACAAGGTCGTCGCCGGCGGGGATGCCACCACCCGGCTGATTGACGGGCCGAAAGGACGCAAACAACTTTATATCGAGGTGGATGCGGATACGCTCGAGAGAGCGCCCGAACTTGGGCCCCACTTCCGGCTGGCGGCGGACATGGAAGTGCAGTTCTCCGGCTTTACGGTCCGGTGCACCGTGCGGGCCCGCCCGGCGGATACGCGGGGCGCCCTTCAGATGGAGGCAAATTATTCCGCCGGCCGGGTCGGTGATTCGGGCTGGCAGGTGTTCGACCTGCAACGCGAGTTCCAGGATTACAGCTTTGAATATGATGTGCCGGTCATTGAGGGCGAGCAGGGGGTCGATTATCTCGGCATCCGCCCGGTCGTGCCGGACAAGTCCCGGGCGCTGATCGTTGAATCGGTGAAATTCGAACGCCTTGGCCGCTGGGCCGAATAGTTGGCGGATCCCGCGGGTTGCTCAATCGCAGCATTTCCATTTGTCTGGTCGCACTGGCGATCGCCACATGTGCAGTGACACAATTTCCGGAGAGCAAATTGGCCGATACAGAATCCCTGAAACCTGCTGGGTCTCTCCCGGGCGAGGATCCGTACCCCTGGCTCGAAGAAGTTGAAGGGGACGACGCGCTCGCCTGGGTTCGCGCGCAGAATGCGCGGACGCTGGCCGAGCTTCAGGCGGACCCCCGTTATTCCGACTTTGAGGCGGCGGCGCTGGATGCACTGAATTCCAAGGAGCGCATTGCCTATGGCGTGGTGCGCTCCGGCTATGTCTACAATTTCTGGCAAGACGACACCAATGTGCGCGGCCTTTGGCGCCGGGCATCCATCGCGTCTTACCGCACCGATGAACCGGATTGGGAAACCGTGGTCGATTTCGACCAGCTGGCGGAATCGGAAGGCAAGAACTGGGTCTACAAGGGCGCGAACTGTTTCGAGCCGAAAGGCACAGGGACCTATAAGTGCATGGTCTCGTTGTCGGATGGCGGCAAGGATGCCGTGATCCAGCGCGAATTCGATCTGGCGACCAGGACTTTCGTGAAAGATGGCTTCGTCACACCGGAAGCCAAACAGGGCCTCGCCTGGGCCGGGCCGGATACGGTGCTGATCTCAACGGACTGGGGCGAAGGCACGGTGACGGAGTCGGGCTACCCCTTCGTCGTCAAACGCTGGGCGCGCGGCACATCCCTGGAAAGCGCTGAGGAAGTCTTCCGCGGCAAAGTGACGGATGTCGGCGTCTGGCCGATGACGCTGGAACTGGATGACGGCAGGGTGCTTCAGGGCGCTGTGGAGGCGGAAACCTTCTTCACGTCGAGCTATTGGTGGTTCCCGGAAGGGGAGACCACGGCGGTCCGGTGGCCGATTCCAATGAAATCGTCTCCGGAAGGCATTTACCGGGGCCAGTTCCTCGTCTCCCTGCAGGAAGATTGGGCACCGGAAGGCCAGTCAGATGCGTTCAGGTCCGGCGATCTTGTTGCCTTTGATGTGGCCGCGTTCATGGAGACCCGGGCGCTGCCGGCAGTCTCCCTCGTTTACCGGCCTTCCGAAGCGCAGGCGCTGGAAGGTGTTGCCATCGCCAGGGACGCCATGCTGCTGTCTGTCAGCGACACGGCTGTCGGCAAGGTGATGCGGGCTGAACCCGGCAGCGATGGCTGGCGGACCTGGAGCGTGGCGCTGCCGGGCGAAGGCCAGGCCAGCATCGCCTTTGCCAATCCGCACGAAAAGACCGTCTTCCTGAACTATGAAGACTTCCTGACCCCGGACTCGCTGCTCGAATACGATGCCGCGAGCGATGCGGCGGCCCTGCTGAAAAGTGTGCCGGCCAAGTTCGATGCGGCAGGCCTGAAGGTGGAGCAGCATTTCGCGACTTCCAAGGATGGAACGAAGGTGCCGTATTTCCTCGTCGCGCGGAAAGACATCCCGATGGACGGGACCACGCCGACGCTGCTCTATGCCTATGGCGGTTTCCAGGTGTCGATGAACCCGGCCTACAGCCCCGTGACGGGCAGGCTCTGGCTGGAGCAGGGCGGGGCCTATGTATTGGCGAACATCCGTGGCGGCGGCGAGTTCGGCCCGGCCTGGCACCAGGCCGGCCTGAAGCAGAACCGCCAGCGCATCTATGACGACTTCATCGCCGTGGGCGAGGATCTCATTGCCTCCGGCGTGACCAGCGCGGATCATCTCGGCATCATGGGCGGCTCCAATGGCGGCCTGCTGATGGGCGTGATGCTGAACCAGCGGCCGGATCTCTGGAATGCCGTTGTGGTGCAGGTCCCGCTGCTCGACATGCTGCGCTACCATCTCCTGCTGGCAGGGGCGTCCTGGGTCGATGAATACGGGTCTCCGGAAGTGCCGGAAGAGCGGGCCTTCCTCGAGACGATCTCGCCCTACCAGAATTTCGACGCGTCAAAGCCCTATCCCGAGCCATTCTTTGTGACGTCCACGAAGGATGACCGGGTGCACCCCGGCCATGCGCGCAAGATGGCGAAGAAGTTCGAGGCGGCAGGCCTGCCATTCCTCTATTACGAGAACATCGATGGCGGACATGCCGCGGCGGCCAACCAGACCGAGCGCGCCAAGCGGACGGCTCTGGAATTCACCTATCTCAGCCAGAAGCTGGCCGACACGAACTGAGTCCGGATTCCAGGTCGGCTTAAATCACATTTGGATGAAGTGCCGGGTTTTTCTATTCCGGAGCCTTGCCAAAATGCCCAAGCGTGAGACTGTCAGGGCATGAAACTGGACGATCCGGGCTTTGAGAACGAGCTGGTCAGCCTGAAAGTGCTGACGGAAGCAGACCGGGACGTTCTGATGAACACGTCTGCGGTCGAAGCCATGTGGCAATGGATGCCGGTGATCGCGACCGGCACCAATTTCCATTCCTATTTCGATCATACGCTGGAGCTGAAAAAGTCCGGTGACTACATCCCGTTCACGATCTGGCGGAAGTCGGACGGCGCCTTTGCCGGTGTGGTCGCCTATGCAGATATATCCCGCACGCACCGGCGGTTGCGGATTGCTTCTCTCTGGATCGTCGACGAGATGCGCGGCACCGCAATCGTCCCGGCGGTTCAACTTGCCACCATCCAGCGTGCGTATGCCTCGCGTATGCGGCGGATCGAGATCCTGACGCCGGAAAGCAATGAGCGCTCCATCCGTTCCATCGAACGGTTCGGGGCCAAGCGCGAAGGCACGCTGCGCAGCTATTTCCGCATGGCCAACGGAACATGGGCCGATATGGCCGTCCTGTCGCTGGTCGGGGATGAGGCGAAAGCGGCAATCGCCCTGCTGCAGGACCGGGTGCGGGAGTTGCAACAGGCTTAAAAGCTTGACGCCGCTGGCATTCGCGTGCTTTAGGCGCGCCAAATCTGCGCAAATCCAGAAGCGCGCCTTGACCGTTCCCGTGAGGACAGCGAGGCCCCCCGCCCGGCGAAGTGTCGCTCAGCGGGGCTCTTGGTCTTTGCGTTGAACCCATGGAGTGCCCATGTCAGGACAGTTCTGACAGACGGCATAAGGAGTAACGCGATGTTTGACGCCCTCAGCGAACGGCTCGGCGGCATTTTCGACAACCTGACGGGGCGCGGCGCGCTGTCCGAGAAGGATGTGTCCGAAGCGCTGCGCGAAATCCGTGTTGCGCTGCTGGAAGCAGACGTCGCGCTGCCCGTGGTCAAGGACTTCATCGCCAAGGTGAAGACCCGCGCCGTAGGCGAGGAAGTCATCCGCTCCGTGAAGCCGGGCCAGCAGGTTATCAAGATCGTCTATGACGGTCTGGTCGACATGTTGGGCGGCGAAGACGCCGATACCAGCCTGCGCGTCGACAGCCCGCCGGCCGTCGTCATGATGGCGGGCCTTCAGGGCTCCGGTAAAACCACCACGACCGGCAAGCTGGCCAAGCGCCTGTCGGAGAAGGGCCGCAAGAAAGTCCTGCTCGCTTCGCTCGATGTGCGCCGCCCGGCGGCCATGGAACAGCTGGCAATTCTGGCAGACCAGTGTGGCGAGAATGTCAGCTCCCTGCCGATCGTGCAGGGCCAGCTGCCGGCGGACATCGCCCGGCGCGCCATGAATGCCGCGAAGATCGGCGGCTATGACGTTCTCTTCCTAGATACCGCCGGCCGGACCAGTATCGACGAACAGATGATGACCGAGGCGGCCGAGATCGCAGAGATCGCCCAGCCGCAGGAAACGTTGCTCGTCGCAGATGCCCTGACCGGCCAGGATGCGGTCGAAACCGCGCGGCGTTTCCATGAGCGCTTGCCGCTGACCGGCCTTGTCCTGACCCGGATGGATGGTGATGGCCGCGGCGGGGCCGCGCTCTCCATGCGTGCGGTCACCGGCCTGCCGATCAAGTTCCTCGGTGTCGGCGAAAAGCTCGACGGGCTCGACGCCTTCGATGCGAAACGCGTCGCGGGCCGCATCCTCGGGCAGGGGGATATCGTCTCGCTGGTCGAAAAAGCTGCCGAGCAGATGGACGCCGCAAAGGCCGAGCGGATGGCGGAGAAGATGCGCAAGGGCATCTTCGACCTCAACGATCTGGCTGATCAGCTGCGGCAGATGCAGCAGATGGGCGGTCTTGGCGGCCTGATGGGCATGCTGCCCGGCGCCCGCAAGGCCAAGCAGGCCATGGAAGCGGCAAACCTCGATGATAATGTCCTGAAACGTCAGGAGGCGATCATTTCCTCCATGACGAAAGCCGAGCGTGAAAAGCCTGCGCTGCTCAACGCCTCGCGCCGCAAGCGCATCGCCGCCGGCTCCGGCACCACGGTGCAGGACGTGAACAAGCTGCTAAAGATGCACCAGCAGATGGCGGGCATGATGAAGAAGATGCGCACCAAGGGCGGCATGAAGAACATGTTGAGCATGGCGCAGCAGGCCGGCATCTCGCAGGCTGATCTTGCAAAGATGGGCGGCCAGCAGCTGCCGGGCCTTGGCGGCGGATCGCTTCCGCCGGGCATGGGCGACCTGTTGGGGGGTAAAAAGAAATGACCGACATCGACACGACACTGGCCAAGTTCCAGCTGAGCCAGTTCCGCGACAGCATCGACAATCTCGATGCGATCCTCGTCCACACGCTGGCCGAGCGTTTCAAGTTGACCCAACAGGTTGGCAAGCTGAAAGCTCAGCATAATCTTCCGCCTGCGGACAAGACCCGCGAAGCAGAACAGATCGAACGGCTCCGCGCCATGGCGCAGGACTCCGGTCTCGATCCGGCCTTTGCCGAGAAATTCCTCAATTTCATCGTGGCGGAAGTGATCCGCCATCATGAGCACATCCGCGGCCTAGAGGCCGACTAGAACATTCCAGAGACGCCAGTACACAGGAGATAACCCCATGGCCCTCAAAATCCGGCTCGCTCGCGGCGGGTCAAAGAAACGCCCTTTCTACTCCGTCGTTGTTGCCGACGCTCGCGCCCCGCGTGACGGCCGCTTCATCGAGAAGATCGGCACCTATGATCCGCGCCTTCCGAAAGACTCGGAAAACCGCGTACAGATCGACGCCGAGAAAGCTGCTGAATGGGTCCGCAAGGGTGCCCAGCCGACCGAACGCGTCGCCCGCTTCCTGTCGCAGCTCGAAGTCGACGGCAAGCCGGTCGTGACCTGGACGCACGGCAACAACCCGAACAAGGGCGAGCCGGGCAAGAAAGCCCAGGAACGCATCAAGGAACGTGAAGAGAAAGCCGCTGCTGCGGCAGAAGCCGCTGCTGAAGCTGCTGCCGCTCCGGCCGAAGAAGCACCGGCTGAGGAAGCCCCGGCAGAAGAAGCCGCTTCCGAATAAGCTGCCCGCCAACAGGCAGGCGCCCTCTGACGGGCCATGGAAGGGCCGGCATCCGGGAAGGGTGCCGGCCTTTTCCGTATGCGGCCCGAAAACCGACCGAAAAGCTGAACACAGGATAACGGGGAATCCTGATCGGGTTCAGATCGCTTCACCTAAAAGCGGTCTGTCCGAAAAGGAGCCTGTTATGAAGAAGACGCTTGTTTCCGCGCTCGCCTTTGCGGCGGGTCTTGCTGCCCTGGCCTTGCCTGCGAGTGCCGATCATCGCGGTGACCGGGATAGCTGGCGCGGCGGGGACTATCAGGGCCGCCAGGGCGGGGCCGTCCTGTATTCCAATGCCGGTTTCCGTGGAGAAGCCGTCCGGATTGACGGCGCGGTGCCCAGTCTTGGCCGTATCGGCTTCAACGACCGGGCCTCATCCATCGCGATCAATCGCGGCGTGTGGGAAGTCTGCGTGGACGCGAACTTCCGTGGCCGGTGTGAAATCATCGATGCCAGCAAAAGGCATCTGAATGCCTACCGCCTGAACGACACTATCTCCTCAATCCGCCCGGCCGGGTATGACCGGGGTGGACGTCATGACCGTTGGGACGACGGCGGGGATGGCCGGCGCGATGGCCGTCGGGGCGATTGGGGTGGCAGACAGGGTGTTGTCCTGTTCCCGGATTCCAATCAGCGCGGCTACGCGATGGAGATCAGCCGGGATGTCGCCGATCTCAGCCAGTACCGGTTCAACGACAAGGCCAGCTCCTTCTATGTCAGCGGCGGCACCTGGCAGGTGTGCGAACACGCGAACTATCGCGGCCGCTGTGCGATCCTGACGGCCGGCGACCTCGGCCCAATCCGGATGAACGACAATATCTCGTCCATCCGCCGGTACAGCGGGTGGCGCTAAGGCGACGGTAGCTGCCGCTTGCCCTTGGCGCGCGCGCCGCTACACAGGCGTCATGAACAAGACAGCAGACAACAGGCTGATCGTGGTGGGCGTCCTGAAGGGCGCCCATGGCGTTCGCGGCGATGTACGGGTGAGAAGCTTCACCGCCGATCCTGACGCCGTGTTCGATTTCGGCCCCCTGCTGGATGAGTCCGGCAAAGTGATCCTGACGCCGAAATCTGCCCGTCCGGGAAAGGAGCATTTCATCGTCCGCCCGAAAGAGCAGAAGCAGAAGGAAGCGTGGGACGCCATGCGCGGCACCCTGCTGTACGTGCCCCGCGCCAGCCTGCCGGAAGCGGACGAGGACGAATTCTATATCGAGGATCTCGTTGGTCTCGATGTCTATGCGGGCGGCAGCGATCGGGCCGGCCGCGTGCGCGCCGTTCAGGATTTCGGGGCAGGGGATCTGCTGGAGATAGACCTCACTGGCGGCGGCAGCGTGTTCGTGCCTTTTACCCTCGCGGATGTGCCGGTTGTGGACCTCGCCGCGCGCCGCGTCGTGGTGGCGACGCTGGACGAATGGATGGCTGAGCCGGAAGAGGAAGAACCCCCGCCCGGGGCCTGACACAGTTTGTTGCGGGTTGTTCAGACAGGATTTGCCATACTTTCTGCCAGACTGAGTGAAAGTATGGCCGATGATGACAAGGTTCCTCCGCCTCCTGGCAGTGCTCGCCGCGCCAATCGCAATGGCTGCGGGGGCACAGGCCCAGACAGAAACCTATGACTATGACCCCGCGATGGAAGAGGGACCGCCAACGCTGATCCTCTACAGCGGTGCCAATTATTCCGGTGAAGCCCGCGAAATATACGACCCGATCTACGCCTTGCCGAACCTGCAGTTCAACGACCGGGCCCGCTCCATCGCGGTGCTGTCTGGACAGTGGGAAGTCTGCCAGCACAGCGACTTTACCGGCCGCTGCGTCTTCCTGCGCTATGACGTTCCGGATCTTGCCTGGTATGGCATGGACGCAGAGATTTCATCGGTGCGTCCTGTATATGAATATACAGATGCCGAGCATGGCCTGATGTTCGTGCGCGATGAGAATGGCTACATCCGCTATGTCGATGACGAGCAGTATGGCTATGACACCTACAGCTATGGCTACGGCGCCTCGACCTCGATCCAGGTCTACCATTATGGTTATTCGCCCGATTACCGGCGCTATGGCTATTACGATCCGCGCCTTGGCTACGACCCGTACGGGTTTGGCTGGTATGGCTACTCCCAGCCTTATTATTCCTCGACCCATTACCGGCGGGAACGTCCGCCGCTGCGCGGGCACTATGGCGCGCGCGATGCGGCGGTCACGCTGTATACCGACTCCTATGACCGCGGCGCTTCGTTGGGCATCAATCGCGGCATCCGCGATCTCAGCCGGTACCGGTTCAATGACAATGTGTCGTCAATCCAGATCCGGTCCGGCAAATGGGAAGTGTGCGAGCACGCCAATTTCCAGGGCCGCTGCCAGATCGTCGATGCCTCGGTCGACAAGCTGAACGGCCTGCGCCTGAACGATAATATCTCCTCCATCCGCCCGGTCGGCAGCACCGGTCATGACCGTTGGGACCGCCATGAACGGGACGGCCGGGATGGACGCCGGGGCGACTGGACAGGTGGTGACCGCAGAGACAGAGGCGATAGGGATAGGGACCGCGCAAGACGCGATACGCCGCAGGCGGGTGTGAGCGCCGGCACCTATGATTCCGCCGCCCGTACGCCGCCAAAGGCAGGCCGCCTGCCGCCGGGAATCCGGAACATGCAATCTGAAGCCGCCGCTGCACAATCGGCCGCGCCTCCCCCGCGTGCAGTGACGTCCCAACCGGTCCGCCGGCCGGGTGAGCGCGTGGAAGAACGCCGGATTGAGCGGAGCCTGTCGGGTGGCCCGGCGGGGCGCAGCGGAACAGGCGTTCGCGCAACGCCTGCACCGAACCGCGCCCGGATCGAACAGCCGCGCATCAGCGCGCCTGAGCGTCGGGGAACGCCGCGCAGCCTGACACCAAAAGCCCCGGATGTGCGTGCTGCGCCAACGCGTGACACCCGCCCGCCGGGCATGCGCCGGATCGAGCCGCAAAGCCGTCCGGCAACCCCGGTCCGCCGTGCGCCGGAAGTCCGTCAGCCGGCGGTGCGCGCGCCC
>NZ_AWFD01000024.1 GCF_000682735.1 Hyphomonas sp. CY54-11-8
CTTCGCGACTTCGGCCAGCTTGGGCTGCGTCCAATCGAGTAGGGCTCGGGCGGCGCGTAATTGAGCTGCAGTGAGTTGAGTCATTTTCTTTTTAAGATCATATTTACATAAAAGGATCATGCGATTATGGTGCATGATATCAAACGACTCATGTGTACCATAAAGGTAAACCGATGTCCCGACCGCCCTTGGGCGCGGCGAATGCCGAACTATGCGCCAGTCCGAAGATTTCTCGCCGGCAACTCATCGCCGGGTCCGCTGCGGTCTCAATCATACCCGACATCACTGCGAATAGCGATCCAGCGGTTGGCGTTTGTCAGGTTTGGTTCAAGCTGGAAGCTCAGCAACGCGCCCTGATCGACCGCTGGCAGGAGCTTGAGACCTGGCTAATCGAAAAGGATTACTGGGGCGACCATTCTCTAGAGGTTTGCGCCGAGATACCCGAAGTAAAGGAGATGGAGGCAATCGATATCCTCCTGAATGCGCTAGACGAAGAAAGGCAGGAGCTGTTCAAGTCTCTGCCTCATGTAGATGCAACTACCGTTGAAGGTGTTGCGCTCAAGCTTGATGTTGTCGCAGATGTCCTTTGCTTGGTGGGGAACATGGACGTCTATGAACTTGTTGCCAGTGCCCAGCGAAACCTGATGGCGGTAAAGGCTTAGCTAGAGATTTTCAAAGAGCGACGGTGCTGGTTGAACCTGCTTCTGCGGGCGATTCCAGTCTGAGTCGCTGCTACCAAGCCTGTAAAGCACTACGAGCATCATTTCGATGACGGGTTGGCGACGCTCTCGTAGCATTTCCGCAACGTCGCGGGCTCGCGATTCAAGGTTGAACCTATTCGCAAAGCGGATTTGGATGCGATCCATCCAGATTCCTGCGAAAGGCGACCAAGATCAGACAGAAAAGACTGCCCCCTCGTGCCGCCTCGCTGATCGAGTCGCTCAGGGATCTCGGATACTCTCTCGAGACGGCCATCGCGGATATTATAGACAACAGTATTTCGGCAGACGCGACCCACGTGGACATCTGGTGCGCGGTGGATGTCGAGCCGTTGGCGCTGGCAGTTGTCGACGATGGTCATGGAATGACCGAGGACGAGTTGATTGCCGCCATGCGTCCGGGGTCAACGAGTCCGATGGAAACGCGCGAGGCCGGGGACCTGGGACGGTTCGGCCTCGGCCTGAAGACAGCATCGTTCTCTCAGGGGCGCCGGCTGACGGTCGTGACGCGCAAGGATGGTACAACAAGCGCTGCAATATGGGATCTCGACGAACTGGCCGAGCAAGACGACTGGGTCCTCTCGCTGCCCGAGCCC
>NZ_AWFD01000025.1 GCF_000682735.1 Hyphomonas sp. CY54-11-8
TGGTCTGCCACATGAAAACTGGTCCGGTAATTGAGTGAGAGTCGGCTTCGAATATGGAGTTGAGAATGGGCAAGAGAGCGAAGCCTGAAGAGATCATCGCGAAGCTGCGGGAGGTGGAAGTCCGACTGAGCCAGGGTGAGACGACCGGACAGGCCGTGCGTGCGATCGGGGTAACCGAGCAGACGTATTACAGGTGGCGAAAGGAGTATGGCGGCCTTCAGGTCGGCCAGGCCAAGCGGATGAAGGACATGGAGATGGAGAACCGGCGCCTGCGCAAGGCAATCTCCGATCTCACCCTGGACAATCAGATCCTGAAAGAGGTTCTTTCGGGAAAGTACTGAGCCCTTCACGCAAACGCAGTGCGGTCGATCATGTGGTAGAAGAGCTTGGCGTTTCGGAACGCCGGGCCTGCCGCGTGGTCGGCCAGCATCGCGCCACCCAACGTCGCTCACCGACTCGCCGCGCCGATGAGGCGGCCCTAACGGCAGCCATCATCCATCTTGCAGAACGGTTTGGCCGGTATGGTTACCGGCGGGTGACGGCACTCTTGAACGCGAGTGGATGGCAGGTGAGTGCGGGCCGGGTGTATCGCATCTGGCGGTGTGAAGGGCTGAAAGTCCCGATGAAACAACCAAAACGCGGCCGTCTCTGGCTGAATGACGGTTCCTGTATCCGGCTAAGGCCGATGCACAAGGGCCATGTCTGGTCGTATGACTTCGTCCAGGACCGTACGCATGATGGCAAGGTGTTCCGTATGCTGTGCGTGATCGATGAGTATACAAGAGAATGCCTCGCCATTCGTGTCGAACGCAGGCTCAACTCCCGGGACGTTCTGGATGTGCTGGGCGAACTGTTCGTCGCACATGGACCGCCTGAGCACATACGTTCAGATAACGGCCCCGAGTTCGTCGCCACCGCTCTGCGTGACTGGCTGGAGCGGATCGGGGTGAAGACGCTCTACATCGAACCGGGCAGCCCATGGGAAAATGGCTACTGCGAAAGCTTCAACTCCAAGCTCAGAGACGAGTTGCTGGCCAGGGAAATCTTCTACGATCTCCGCGAAGCCAAGGTGCTGATCGAGGGATGGAGATGCCATTACAACACGCAGAGACCGCACTCTTCGCTGAACTATCGTCCACCCGCCCCAGCAGCCATCTTGCCCGCGGCGCTCATGCCGCCTTATAGGTTGGAGGCGGCATGAGCGCCGCTACGGACCAACCGCCGACTCTAACTCTACGGTTGGACTAGTCCGATTGGGCAAGCCA
>NZ_AWFD01000026.1 GCF_000682735.1 Hyphomonas sp. CY54-11-8
GAACATGTTGCGTTGCGGTTTATGTTGCGGCTGGGGGCTGCTCCCTTGTTCTGGGGGATTATCCGAGAACCTGCGCAACATAATGTCAGTACATAGCGGGGGATCGGGTGATGCCTCGCGACGCATCGGAACTGTCGCGCCGGCTTGCCCGGGATGCGGAGGCGGTGTGCCGGCACTATCTGTCGAACGGTCGGCAGGAAGGCCGGTACTGGACCGTCGGCGATGCGCGCAACACGCCTGGTCGGTCGATGTATGTGCGGTTGAGGGGACCGGAGGCCGGTCCCGGAGCGGCCGGTCGTTGGACGGATGCGGCAACTGCCGAGCACGGCGATCTGCTCGACGTGATCCGGGAGAGTTGTGGCCTCACGGCGTTCGGCGATGTCGCCGAGGAGGCGCGACGGTTCCTGAGCCTGCCGCGCGAGGAGCCCTGTGCGACGCCGGATGTCGATCGTTCGCCCGCGCCGGTCGGATCGCCGGAGGCGGCACGCCGACTGATCGCAATGGCAAAGCCGATCCGGGGCACCCCGGTCGAGACCTATCTGACCGGTCGCGGCATCGGGATCCTCCACGATGCGGGGACGCTGCGGTATCACCCGCGCTGCTACTATCGTCCTGGGGATGGTGCGCCGGTCCAGAAGCGCCCGGCGATGATCGCCATGGTCACCGATCTCAAGGGCAGGATCACCGGCGCGCACCGCACATGGCTCGCGCCGGACGGGTCGGGCAAGGCGGCGGTCGCCACGCCGCGCCGGGCCATGGGCGATCTTCTGGGTCATGCCGTCCGCTTCGGCATTGCGCGTGATGTGATGGTTGCCGGCGAAGGCATCGAGACGGTGCTGTCCTTGCGACTGGCGCTGCCGGAGATGCCGATGGCTGCTGCGCTGTCGGCAGCCCATCTGGCCGCGCTCGAACTGCCGTCGACCCTGCTC
>NZ_AWFD01000027.1 GCF_000682735.1 Hyphomonas sp. CY54-11-8
TTAAGTCAGGCAGCCTGAAGTCTCAAATTACCTGACGACGGACAGCCCTGCCTCGTCTCTCGGCAGGGCCTTGAGATTTTGCTTATCCTGTCAGATCACGGGACCCGAGGCCATTGACCGATTCTGTGTCACGTTTGCTGAGAGCCAGCACTGGAGCTCCGTACCCAATAGCCTGAAAGAGCATCTGGTCTTTTCTGCGCGGGAAACGCCACCCGAAGCCAGAGGCGGGGCGTAGTGGGACGAGGGCGAATCGTACCCGGCCACCGGCTGATCCTGTCACTGACTTAATGAACTCACTGAGCGGTCCGGTCCTTGAGCCCATGACCAGGCTCAGGGTCAGATCCACAGGAGATCATGCAAAACACACATTCGTTCAACTGCGCGCTTCTTGGCGCTGCGTTACTCTCGTTTGCGCCGATTTTCGCTCTGAATATGGCTGCTGCGGATCCGATATCCGAAGGGCGGGAAAGTCAGATCCTGGTACCGACGCAGGAATTCGGTAGCCATCCTGGCCGGTTCGGCCACAGGTGGCTTGCCGGAGACCTTCTCCTCTATGTTTCCTGTACGGGGCGCGGTTGCGCGAAGCCGGGAATGTGCGGCCGTGCTCTTCCGCAAAGACTCCGGGGCGCTGTTGGAACGGTTTCTCGCTCGGAAATGTGTGGACGACCGTATCCGGTCACTTGCGCGTTCTTTTAGCGATCTTCAAGACGTCGCCTCCTGCCTCCTGCTTCCACCGGGCGCGCGCGTGGGGCGTTTGCCCCTGATTGTCGAAGTCCATCTTGGCATGGTGCCGCGCTGTGAACCAGCACTGGTTCATGAGCCTCGCCGATGCGAGGGAAAAGCTGGAGGCTTGGCGTGGA
>NZ_AWFD01000028.1 GCF_000682735.1 Hyphomonas sp. CY54-11-8
GAACAAGGGAGCAGCCCCCAGCCGCAACATAAACCGCAACGCAACATGTTCCGTCTTATGTGGAGTTCAACATAAGACCGACGCCGCCACGGGCGAACATGGCGACCTGCTAGATCTCATTGCCGGCGCCCGGCAACTTCGCACCTTCGGCGAGACGCTTGATGAGGCGCGGCTGTTCCTGAGCCTCCCACGACCTGAACCGCCAACTCGCGAACGCGTGGTTGCCTCAACCGGATCACCAGAGGCTTCACGGCGCCTCTTCGCCATGGGAAGTCCGGTCGGTGGAACGCTTGCCGAGCGCTATCTTCACCGACGCGATCTCATCGGATTTAGCGCTGAGACAGCGCTGCGATTTCATCCTTGCTGCTACTATTGGCGCGAAGGTCAGCCCAAAGACACCCCACCGGAGACCTGGCCCGCATTGCTCGCCAAGGTCACGGACGTGAACGGCAATCTGACCGGCGTCCATCGCACCTGGCTCGATCCGGCGACGGCTCGCAAGGCGCCCCTCGATCCCTCACGCAAGGCGATGGGGAACCTGCTCGGCCATGGCGTGCGGATCGGAACCGCGAGCGATATCCTCGCTGCTGGCGAAGGGCTGGAAAGCACGCTCTCCGTGCGCATGGCATTGCCCAACATGCCCGTCATATCCGCG
>NZ_AWFD01000029.1 GCF_000682735.1 Hyphomonas sp. CY54-11-8
TCCTCACCCATACCTGGAAGACCCTTGCCCGCGTCATCGCCGAAACCGGCGTGAATGCGGACCTGTTCAAGGCGCCGGAAACGGTTCCGAAAACGGTGAAGCGGCGCGTCTCGGCAGAGCTGAAGCGGCTCGGCGTGCTGCTCCGCCGTCTGATCTTCCTGATGACTTTTCGGGTGGAGTTGGCGCCAGTGACGCCGCGGCCTGGGTCGAACCATTTCGAGAAAGCGGAGGGCGAGACGCAGTCGAAGTACACCTTCTCGCTTGTCCCAACACAGGCAGACGAAACGCCGGACTTCCTACGCGGGCCGGTCACGGTCCCGGAGCGCGAGCCCAGCCTCGCTGCGTCCCTGATCGCCCGCTGGCAGGCCATGCTGGACACGCTGAAACATGCCAACCGCCGCGCCAAATGCCTGGCCCGCACGATCCAGCGCCGGAAAGCGAATGGCGAGCCGAAGCCCTACATCGTGCTCGTCCCCGGAACGCATGCCATGCACCGCGCCGTGGCCTTCGTCTCGGGCGGGCTCACCGTCCAGCTGATCGAGGCGCTGCGAGACTGGCCGGTACCCAATAGAGGTTGATCCCAGCCAAAATCAGGAATCT
>NZ_AWFD01000030.1 GCF_000682735.1 Hyphomonas sp. CY54-11-8
TGTCCCCCGTCAGCGACCATGAGACAGATCGGGAAAATTGCTTAAGGAGGATTTCTGGCACATCGTAGCCTGCCAAGGGGACGAAGATGAGACAGAAATCCGGGCCGGAGGGATCGGCCGAAAAACATGTGAAGGAAATCCGCCGCAAGACCCGGCGTAAATTCTCCGCCGAAGAGAAGATCCGCATCGTACTGGAAGGCCTGCGCGGCGAGTATTCGATTGCCGAACTGTGTCGGCGTGAGGGGATCGCTCAGGGGCTGTACTACACCTGGTCGAAGGAGTTTCTCGAAGCTGGCAAGAAGCGCTTGTCGGGCGACACGGAGCGGCAGGCGACATCCGGCGAGGTGAGTGGCCTGAAGCGTGAGATGCGCGATCTGAAGGAGGTCGTTGCCGACCTGACGCTGGAAAACCGCAT
>NZ_AWFD01000031.1 GCF_000682735.1 Hyphomonas sp. CY54-11-8
GCGCTGTCGGCAGCCCATCTGGCCGCGCTCGAACTGCCGTCGACCCTGCTCCGGCTCTACATCGCCCGCGATGCCGACGCCGCAGGCGACCGAGCCGTCGCGACCCTGACCGAGCGCGCCGCCATGGCAGGCATCGAAGCGCTTGCCTTGTCGCCGCAGAACGCCGACTTCAACGACGATCTGCAGGCCAGAGGCATCGACGACCTGAAGGCAGCACTCCGGCCACAATTGGCGCCAGAAGATGTCGGAAGGT
>NZ_AWFD01000032.1 GCF_000682735.1 Hyphomonas sp. CY54-11-8
CTTCAATGGATCGCTCCGGGACGAGTGCCTCAACATCAACTGGTTCGCCTCCTTGGCCGAGGCAAGGCGGCTGATCGAGGCGTGGAGGCGCGACTCCAATGAGAGCCGGCTTCACATGGCTCACAATGGGCAATCTCCCGACGAGTTTGCCCGTAACGCCGGCCTATGCCATGGTGGCAAGGTCAAAATCGCCACTGGATTTTAACGCCAAGGCCGCACCACCAGACC